>NZ_CP130749.1:0-1200000 GCF_030563405.1 Vibrio sp. SNU_ST1 | reverse complement strand
GTGTTTACTTACCTGTGAGGCGTTTTCAAGAAAGAATAGAGTTACTTGTTGAGAAACAGAAGCAGTTTGGTAAGGGGAAGCTGAGTACTCGTTCGGAGTTAGATGAGATACATCCAGTGTCTGAGTTAGCTAATAGTTTTAATATCATGGCTGAGGAGATTGAGAGCAAAGTAAAACAAAGTCATATATTTGCTCAAGCAATTCCACATGAAGTCCGCACACCGCTAAGCCGTATTCAATTGGCGACGGATCTCTTAAGGCGGGAAGCGCCAGAGCATCATCAGGTTTTTTTCGATGATATTGATACTTACATCGGGGATATCAACGACCTCACGTCAGAAATTATCATGCTGTCGAAATTGAATGTCATGGATAACTCTTTCTTCGAGCTTGTTAAAGTAAAAGCAGACCTTCGCGAGTATTGTTTAGATAGAATCCGTTACTCGGAGTTAGACAATGTTATTTTTGAGTCCCAAGTAAAGCTAGAGTGCAAGATTAAGTGTGATTGCTCGATGGCGCGTTTGGTTTTTGATAACGTGATTAAGAACGCTGGGAATTACACACTAGACAAAGTCTGGGTAACTCTGGATGAGAACTCAGAAAATTGGCTGGTTCTCATCGAAGACAATGGTCCCGGAATACCAGTGGATAAGCGTGACGAAGTATTCCTTCCGTTTTCTCGCTTAGATGCTAGCAGAGCATCGGCAACTGGTGGGTTAGGATTAGGCCTAGCGATAGCGATTTCAGCGGCTAAGAAGCTTTCTTGGGATATTAGGATCTGCGATAGCAATCGCGGTGGTGCTAAGTTCTGTATCTTAATCCCAAAGATTACGTAAATGATTTTAGTAAGAGACCAATTAGGCTCTTAAAAATGAAAGCCACGGTTTAATATCGTGGCTTACTAATTTAATTAACTTACCAATTATCATTCACTATCAATTGCAAAATTTACTAAGTAGAAAATCAAGCTTAGATGTTGTTGGCGCTTAAACGATGAAGGCCATAAATAGCATGATCTACGATGCGGCCATTTAAGTTCTCGTTCCGAGTTATGATACCTTCTAATGTGAAATGTAAGCGCTCACAAACCTTGCGACTACTCTGGTTGCCAGTTGCAGCTGAAACCTCCACCTTTTCCATATCTAACTCATTGAAAGCAATATCAACGAGCTTCTCAACTACGCGCGTAACGATCCCGTTACCTTGGTAAGTCTCAGATAACCAATAACCTATCGTGACTTTCTGTTTGCTGTGGTCAATGGTGTTAAAACTACAGTTACCGACGATATTGTCTTTGTACACAATCGCACATGTCATGCTTTTGCCTTCCGCGTAATCATGTAGCGAGCGCTGGATGAAGATCCTAAAATCCTGCTCTGTTTTGCAGTGCGGTGGCCATGCTAACCACTGGCTAAGATACTCATTTTGGCTTTGTGAAATTTCCGCGTAATGTGGAGCGAAACTCTCTTCAACCAGAGCGATGGATAACTCTTCATCGATAACCCTTTTAAACATGTATTACTTTCCTTTTGGCTGATGATTTAAGAGCCTTTTAATCGGCAGGCTATAATGTCGCATGATTTTTAATATGCAACCACTTGTGGCACGGGTTTTTCGTCATACGTTAGATCTATCACGAAACTCATTAAACCTTACAATAATTGTGCGTATATTCGTTAGCTATGCATTACTATTAGCAGCCTAAATATATAAAAACTATAAAAATCTAGGCTTAGTTAATGAATCAAAATTGTGAAGAGGTAACTGTAGATCTAAGAAAAGCTCTGTTTGGTATTGCTAAGGCGCTTGATAACGTCGGTTTTGAAAGCAAAAATCATGGGCAGAGGGTTGGTTACATCGCATATCGATGTGCTTTGAGCGTGGGATGGGAGGAAGAGCAGGCGCAGCTCGCGTTTTCGTTAGGACTCATTCACGACTGTGGAGTGTCGCAAATTGACGAGCAACGCCGGCTAAATTCCGGTTTTTTTCCCGACTCGACTTATCACCATTGTCAAAAGGGCTACCAAATTTTAAAGGAGTGCCCTGTTCTTTCTATTTTCGCTAAGCCAGTTCTTTATCATCATACCCCTTGGGTAGAGTTAAAGGCTATGCATATCAGTGAGTTAGAAAAGGAGCTGGCCGCCATTGTGATGCTTGCCGATAGAGTCGACTATCTATATGGCATAACTGCTTCTGATCGTTATGGAAACCTAACCCCAGACAGTAAAGCGAACATTATTGAACGTTTGACTGAACAAGCGGATGAGATGTTTGAAACCAACCTTGTACAGCACATGTGTGAGTTGGTCGATCTGGATGATTTTTGGTTCTCGATGGAAATCCCTTACATCGAAAATATGAGAGATAACTTTGAGCCTGTACCATTTTTCTCTCAACAAATGTCGCTGGATGAGACCGTTGCCTTTGCCGAGTTTATTGCTAATGTCGTTGATACTAAAAGTTCTTTTACTTTCAAGCACTCGTTGAAGGTAGGGCAACTTTCTGAATATCTAGCTAAACAACTTGGTTATTCACACACAACGCAGAGAAAGCTCTATTTAGCTGGTTTAGTTCACGATATTGGCAAACTACAAACCCCTGGTGACATTCTTCATAAGCCAGATTTGCTCACTGACGAAGAGTACTGTTGTATCAAACGCCATGCGACCGACACTAGATTCGCGCTGCAGGAGTTATTTAGTTCGCCTCAGGTGTGTCAGTGGGCTTCCGATCACCATGAAAGGTTAGATGGTTCAGGCTATCCGATGGGTAAAACGGCTGAAGATTTAGATCAACCCAGTAGAATTGTTGCTGTAGTCGATGTGTTTCAAGCGTTAACCCAGTCTCGCCCCTATCGTAAGGGTATGACACTAGAGGAAACTCTAACAATTTTAACGGGCCAAGTTGATAGTTATAAGTTGGACCGAGAAGTGTTTGAATGCCTTAGAAAGCACGCAGAGTACTGTTTTGAACTATCAACGGACAAAAGAATGTACGCCTTTTAACTTTGGTCGTTTTTAGGATTCAACTCACCTTTAAATCTAGATTGAAGGTAAATGGACTATCTACTTTATTCAAACAATGAAAACGCCGACTGCGGGGTGCGCGAGTCGGCTTTTATTCACTTCTCTTTCGAGTCTTTATCTATATCTACGCACGATTAAAAGCATCATCCACGATATCTTTAAGTCGGTCGTAAGGCACATATCCTGGTAAAATATTTCCGTTCATCATCATGGTTGGCGTGCCCGTTAAGCCGAGTGCGCTGAAGGTTCGATGGTTAGTGGTTAGAACCTGGTTTTGTTCTTGAGTTGTTTTTAGTTCCGCTTCTGTTCCCGTCTTCTTGGCAACGGCTTCTAGTGAGCTTTTCGAGTGAATACCGCTTTTCGCCATCAGTAATCTATCGACTTCAGGGAAGGCTTCTGGATTATCCTTCCATACTTTCATCGCGTACAGAGCCGCATTGGTATCAAGGCCATCTACTTGTTGCTGCTTAAACGATAAGTACACATTGATGATTTTGATATCACTATTTTCAGACGCTAATTTAACTAAGCCTTTTTCCAAGCGCTTACAGTAAGGGCAGTTATAGTCGGTAAAGTTAACGATGACTGATTTTCCATCTGGGTTGCCCGTGATTGGGTGAGCGTCATTGTTGTATAACCAATCATGGCTTTCTGCTTGAGCTTTCTTTGCTTGCGCTTGGCCTGCGACATACTGCTCTAAACTGGTATGCAGCCCTGAAATCGTAGAAGGATTTTCCTTTAGGAATTGATGAATTTCTTCAAGTTGCTGGGTCTGCTCTGTGCTTAACTCAGCGAAGGCACTTGTGCTCATTAGTGAGCCTAAAATCAGTGCGCTTATCAGATGTTTTTTCATGTTGTTTATTCTCTAATTCTTGATAACCGTGAGCACGTTTTGGGTTGCGCTCACGGTATTATTGTTTGTTAAACTGGCTTAAATCTGTTCATTCACTTTGCTCTGCTTTTCTTAGTAGCGAGTTATGCAAAGTAGGTTCTTAACCATAGGCCGATAGGGGAAGTAACGCCGGTTGCGATACTGCTAATCTTTCCATCTTTGATGATGACAATACTTGGCGTGACATTGACTCCCCAACTTCTGCTGATCGATCCAGAGAGATCATTGATAACAGGGAAGTCATACTCTTTGGCGTCTAAGAAGCGCTGAACACGTTCGTCTGGGCCAGATGAAAGTGCGACAGAAACTACTTGATGGGAGTCGCTGAAGCTATTAACCGTCGGGCTCACCAATTTGCACGCGCTACACCAAGTCGCCCAAAAATAGACAATAACGGGCTTACCGCTTTTGCTTAGCTCGATAACATCAATATCGTCACCTTGGATCGACTGACCTACGATTGGTATCGCGTCTCCTTGAGGCATGCTTCTGCTGTGGTAAAAATCCATGGCAAACGAAACCACACCAACGATCAGCATCATTGAAACGAGTTCCTTTCCCCATTTCTTAAGACGACTTGGCTTTTTGGTTTCAGCCTTTACAGCGTTGTCTTCAGCAGAGCTAGGTTTTTGTTCATGGTTGGGTGTCTTCATCAATTATCTCGCAGCGTCGATGGCATGAATAACAGTGTCACTGTCGAGAATGACAGGCAGCGGAATACCATTTTTATAGCTCGGGCCATAAACGATATTAAATGGCACACCAAATCGCCCATTACTTTGTAAGTATTGAGTGACACTTTCACTTGGTGTGGTCCAATCGCCTTTCATCAAAACAATGTCTTCTTGCTGTAGGTGGCTGTAGACAGGATCTTGAAGAATGACGCCAATTTTGTTGGCTTTACAGGTGATACACCATTCAGCAGTCACGTCGACAAAGACGGTTTTTCCTTCTTCGACCAACTGAGGGATTTGTTTCGCATCCAGTTTCTGCCAATCAAGGTTATCGACAATTGGCGTTGCCCAGTTATCAGCGGTAACACTGCCGACGATCAATGCAGCACCAAATACCAAGGTTGTGGTTGCCATGATAGGAATCAGTGCCTTGCGCCCTAATTTCATGCCAATCCAAATTAGCACCGAAACGACGATAAACAGTGACAACAAGATGGTTGGGAACTTGTCAATGAATGGGCTCAGTAGGCTTGTTAGCCACAGACTGGTGATGAACATCATTAAGCCGAATACTAACTTAACTTTGAACATCCACGCGCCCGGTTTTGGCAGCAATTTAGTTAGGCTTGGGAATAACGCAAAGATCAACCAAGGTGCGCTCATACCAATGCCGAGTGCGATAAAGATAGCCCACAACTCTTGGTAACTTGCGCCCAGAGCATAAGCCACTGCGGTTCCTAGGAATGGAGCACTGCAAGGCGTCGCCAATAGTGTCGCAAACATGCCTTGGATGAAGTGACCTGAATGTGAGTCGTCGCCTTTGGTTGCCATCCAAGTGTTTAAACCTGACGGAAGCCTGAATTCGAATAGACCGAGTAGGTTAACTGAGAACAGTAGGGTGATGATCAGCATGAACCCGATGAACCAAACATTTTGGAACTGGATTCCCCAACCAATCGCATTACCACCCATTTTTAGAACGGTCATGCCTAGAGCTAACAGCGCAAACGAAGTGATAACACCGGCAGCAGACGCTAGGAATGAGAGGCGGATGTGGCGATTTGATGTACCTTGGTTCTGAATTATGCTGTTTAGCTTCATCCCTAACACGGGTAGAACACACGGCATGATGTTGAGGATTAAACCGCCCACTAACGCAAAGCCAAGCATGACTAGAAAGCTGTTGTTACTTGTTTGGTAAGCTATCGGGTCTGACCCGACTTGCGCGGACATCTCTTCGGCAAAGTTAGTATCTGAAACGGTAATACTCACTGTACGATCCGTTAAGTCGACCTCGCCGATCCAGTTACTCACATCGAATACTGCGGTCATTGTATTGTCTGTGATGTGGACGGTGGGTTGAGAGAAGAAGTCATCAAGTACTTCTTGTCCATCAATCAATACCATCGGTTTATCCCAGCCTTCCTTACTTGTTAGCTGAGTAACCAGTTGTTGTTTGCTTTTATCCCAGAACAGGTCGTTCACTGAAGTGCGGTTAGCTTCTCGTGGAGATTGGCTCATGCCTTGATTGAACAAGAACATCGCTTCTTCATCGAGCTCTAATGTTTGCGGATCAATGGGCAGTTCGATGTCGTAATCGGTTAACACACAGATATTGGTACACGACGGAAAGGTAAGCGACGCCTTGAATATTGCAGGTTTCGTATTGTCTTTCAGTGTCAACGTAATTGGAAAGCTGACGTGTTTTTTGTAGCCTAACGTCATTACGTCCAGCTGTTCATAATATTTAGGAATCGGCCAATGCCAATCTACGGACTCTATATTAGTCGAATCAGACCAATCCCAGCTTGGTGGGATGCCACCTTCACCGGGGCTGCGCCAGTAGGTTTTCCAGTCGCCGTCGAGTGTAACGTCCAATACAGTTTGAACGGTACTGCCGTTATCTGACTGTTCACCTGTCGACATCATTCGCATTTTTACTGGCGGATGCTCAGGCACGCTTATCCAGCCCGTAGTTTGTGCCAAAGCGGTAAATGACGTCATAACCAAAAGGGCAGTGACTAGCGTTTTTGCGCATGTACGCATGCAGAATGCCAAAGAGTCGGCAGACTTAGTTAGTAGTGTGTTGTACACAAATGTATCTCCAAAAAATAAATAAAAGGGTGTAATTTCCCAGTTATTTACTCTCTAAATATACAGTGCTTGAGGTGTAAGCGAAGTTTTGTTGGTCGAGAAGAGCGATGATTGTCTCTGGATAATCTCGAGATGTGAGGAGATAAGCTGAATGCAACAGCGATAAGTAAAATGAAAGGAATCAGCCAGCCTGTTTTAGGCGTAGCAAAAGTCAGCATTTTTGAACTTAGGCTGCATGAGCTTGAATTTGGTGTTGTTAGGGCTTTAGATGCTTGTGAACCAAAAACGCTGGCGTATAGAGCGGCCATTTTTTCTGAGGAAGCGATGTCGGTTTGAGGGTTACTGGTTTCTGTGTGACTTTCTGCGCCGACAAGTATTGATTGTCCAATTAAGGAAGCTGAAGAGGTTACTTTGTTTGCAGACAGAGTACTCGCCAGACAGGTTACGATAACCAGTCCGGTAAGGAAGAGCGCCCAAAGCGAATACTTTTGTCGGCGGTTCTGTGTGGATAAGAAAAGTAGCGATGTGTTCAGCAAGTTAGTCAGTAATCTAATCAGTTAATAGTTAATAGTTAATAGCTAAAGCGAGCTCATTGAATTGCGGTTAGCTTAAATAAGTTCTCTTCGAGTCACAAGTCATGAAATTGTTAAAGTGAAACGATGTATAAACACCAACTCACGCGAATACGACATTGAGTTCTAGATAAAGTTCACAACAACTGGAAGTTATCGCTAATTTATCCTGTATAGAGTGCTCTATTCATTATCAGGAGAGACAAAAAAGCCCAACAGATCGCAGATGGACGTATTGGGCTTTAACCATTGGTGCTATTGGAAAGGTTTAGTGAGAACGGCGAGGGCCGTTACGCACAAGGTCTTTACCATTTTCAAAGATTTCTTTAGTGATCCAGCGAGCGAGCAAAACCTTGTGACTGCTGTTGAATACTGCAACGAAATGACGACCATCAGAATTATTGGTGGCCATACCTACGCCTTCAACGTCTTCAAGACCTAAGCCCCCGGCTTCTACTGAAATTAGGAATTGCTCTAGCTCTTCTAGAGACTCAATAACATCAAGTTCGTTGTTCATTTTTATGCTCTTTTGCTGTGAGCCAACATAGGATTTAAGGTGATTTGGTACATGCACCTAAATGACGATATTGGCTGTTGTTCTTTGTTGGTTGCGTACTCTACAGGTCATAAGAGGGGATTGGAACTCTCAAATATTAGATACAGGCTGATAATTTGCAAAGTTTTAACACAACATACGTTTAAATGCTTGTTATCCATCTTCTTTTTACTACTATTTATAGGGTCAATTTAGACAATAATAGGAATTAGTATGATGAAGGTTTGGCGTTGTCTATTGTTAATGTTGGCGCTTGTCGCATTTGGAAGTTTTGCGCAAAGCGTCGATAAAATAGCAGAAGTACAAGACCAGCTAATGCTGGACCTAGCCACATTAGAAACAGCGCACGATGCTGAAAAGCCGTTTCTTGAAGACATATTGCGAAGAAAGAACCAAGAACTACGTAAAGAGATCTCCTCTCAGTTATCATCCGATAAGAAGCAAGGCTTAGACGCTGTTCTTGCCCAGCAGGTAGAGCTTTTACTGCATTTACTGTCATTGAACGAAGTTAAAATTGTCTCTATGAGCAAAGACAACCGTTCGGCTGAAGGGGATGCAAAAAAGCGTCTTGAATTGTTGATTCAAAAACGAATTGGAATGATGGATGACTACTATCAGCAACTTTCTAAGACCTTAAGTTGGTCAAAAGATCGAGGCATTGATGTATCGGCTGCGGAAAGTCAGTTAAAAGCCGCACTAGTTTCTCGTTCTCAATATCTGACAAATGCGATTCTCTATACAGACACGCAGCGTCAAGATTTAGAGCGTCGTTTGTCTTTTGTTAGTGAAGAAGAAAAGGCGACGATAAAAACTGAGTTAATACGTTTCAGCGAACGAACTAGCGTTATGGTTGCCAGCTTAGAAAACACGATCTCGTTGATGGAACCGTTTGGGGTAGATATAACGTCATATAAGCGTATTCTGTTAGCGACCACTGGTGATATAAATGCTGATGTATTGGATATTGATGTTGCGTTAGATCTATTGGATGGTTGGTTACGTTCGTTCAGCTCATGGGCTTTTGAAAACACCCCTTCTTTTATCGTTAAACTTGCTCTGTTTCTCGGGATTTTGTATGTAACTCGCCTGATTGCTAACGTGGCTCGCAAGACCGTTCGTAAGAGTGTCTCGCACTCGAAGATGGACTTCAGTGTATTGATGCAGGACTTCTTTGTTTCAATCGCATCGAAAGCGGTTGTTTTTATAGGTTTGCTGATCGCTCTGTCTCAAATCGGGATAGAACTAGCGCCACTATTAACAGGTTTTGGTGTAGCGGGTGTCATCATTGGTTTTGCATTACAAGATACGTTGTCTAATTTTGCTTCGGGCTTGATGATCTTGATCTACCGTCCATACGATGTTGGCGACATGGTCAAAGTCGCTGGTGTTCAAGGCACTGTAAAAGACATGAGCTTAGTATCGACAACCGTTCAAACTATCGATAATCAACGCTTGGTGATCCCAAACAATAAGATCTGGGGTGACGTGATAAACAACATCACAGCAGAGCGTGTGAGACGTGTTGATATGGTTTTTGGTATTGGTTACTCAGATGATATCGATAAAGCAAAATCGGTATTGAACGACATCATTCTTGCGCACCCTCTAGTGTTGAAAAAACCAGAGCATATGATCAAGCTTCACACCTTGAATACGTCTTCAGTTGATTTTGTTGTAAGGCCTTGGGTTAAGACAGATGACTACTGGGAGGTGTATTGGGATGTGACGGAAACCGTGAAGAAACGCTTCGATGAAGAAGGCATCACGATTCCATTCCCTCAACGAGACGTACATGTTTACAATCACGAAGAGAGCTAAACGAAAGAGTTAATACGAAAAGCAATTTCGAAAAGAGTTATTACGTAAAAAGCTAATACAAATGGCTAAGCGTAGCTTCAAGCTCGAGCAAGCATTCTTAATGTGATATCAAATGGACGCTGAATAAGCGTCCATTTTTATTGGCTGTCAGTTTATACCAATCACAGTAAGTAAGTGATCAGAAATAGCGCAGGAAAAAGGCTTGAGAACAAGGCAGAACTTTTTGATAAGTAGTTATTCTACAATCAAAAGTTCTAACGCAGTTATCGAGCGTTTTAACCAGCTAGGGTGAACAGTTATTTACTACGATTGGTATGATATTGAGCTTCACTCTTTTAGGTAACTCAACCACCTTAGAATTAAGTTATGATGGGGTAGGCTCAATCTGGACAGTTGAAAGCGAATGGATGATTCACAGCGAAAAACGAATGGTAGAAATACAACGGTAAGAAAAGCGACGCGAATTGAAAGTGTTATGAACTCTGCGATGTGGCATTTAACTCAGAGAGATATGACGGAAAGTGAGTTGGTAGCGAAGCTCAAAGTGAAAACCGACAATCAAGAATGGATCGATGAAACGTTGAATACTTTGAAGGGCTTTGGGTATCTCAAGTCTGACCAAGTGTTTGCTGAACAATTCGTAGAACAAGCGTTCTCAGGTGAATTTGGTTCTCGATATATTGTTGAAAAATTGAAAAAGAAGGGCCTGACGGATTCAGTGATTTCTGATGCAATCCATAAGGTGTCTTTCGAAAAGTCTATTGATGAACAGACCATCCTGACAGACAGGATCAACCATTATTATACAAGTTTTACCATGAGCCGTGAAAAACTGGTTGCGACACTGCAAAAGCGTGGCTTTAGCTATCAACAAGTTAAGGTTGCGATTGACCAGCACCCACAAGAGCATGAACTGAAGAGTAATATTCAAATTAAGGCCGAGAAAGCTGATTTGGAAAAAGAGGTGCTTAAGTATGCTCGTAAAGGCAAGGGCCTGACCGCCATTCAGCAAGAATTGAGACAGCGACAAATAGACACGAGCGAACTGTCATCGTTAGTCGATCGGTTAATTAACGAGGAGCAACTGGATTTCTATTCATCTTGTTTGGAACAGCTGCAGAAGAAACCATATGACCTCAACGATCACAAAGAACGTTCAAAGGCGTACGCTATGTTAAGTCGAAAAGGCTTTTCGTCGGATGAAATCAAATTTGCTCTGAGTGAAGGTAACGAATAACAACCAATATTATGCGTAAAGAAGTGTGCATAGCCTTGCTTTAACGTGTCGTGTGTAGGTTTTCTGTAAGACCTAACCCATTACGCAACGCGAACTGAAGAAGGTCATTGTGGTTGTTCAAATCGAGCAATCCAAGCATTCTGTACTTATGCGATTCTATAGTTCGAGAGCTTAGATGGAGCTGTTCCGCACACTCTTTTGCACTTAGGCCTTGAGCAATAAGTGCCAACACTTTAGTCTGCTTCTTGGTGAGTAAGAGTAATTTCTCACTGTCATCTTCTAACAGGTTCTCATTTTGCTTTAATGTTCTAGCTAGCGTTGAGTGCTGCCAGTAACAGAGCCAAAGCTCACAGACTAATTTTAAGCGCTGGATGTCTTCGAGATCGAAAGTGGTATCGTTGTCGTAAAAATTAGTAAAAGACAGTGCCCCCCAACGTTGGTTAAAGAGTTGCAAAGGAATGATGCAGTGCCATCGTCCCCCTTCTTTGTACAACTGTTTTAATACGTAATTCTGAGTGTTTTCGAGGTCGTCTTTCGAAAACGCGAGATAAGTCTTTTTGGTCTTTAGCAGCTTTAAATAATCAAGATAGTTGCCACCAATGAGACTCTGTTTATTAACCGGAGGTATGTTCGCTTTCGATACTGAACAAGTCTTTCCGTCTTCGAGTAAGACCATTGAGTTAGGGTAGAGTGTTAAACGATCCATCCCAAACCAATCGAGTACGTCAAAGCTCGCTTCTGACCAAGTAGCTTGAAAACACTTAGGATCGCTATTGATGAGAGTCGTTGATTGCTTCATCAACAGTTGTTCAAAACTTAGGTTAGTAGCCGACATACCTTTCCTCTATCAATATATTCATCAGGGTAATGACCAGAAGGTTATGTGTTCGCGAAGCACAGTGCAAGGTAAGATGTTTATATTGTCGAGAGGTTCTAATCTTCGCTTTTTAATAACTATTTAATCTAGATTCTAAGATGATAAGCCGTATATCTACTGCATTAATTGAACGGTGTTTTTAATAAGTTCGGGTATTTATATAACCGAGTAAACACAGTGATAAATTTAAGGACGTTATTGCCTATTTCAGTTTCGATATTGACCTTCTTTCATTTCACCACACATGCGCATTCTTCTCCAATGTTTGTGTATGCACAGTCGCCTATCCACTCAAACGTTCTCACTACGCAGCTTCGTAGTACTCAACCCGCAAAGGTAGGGGCGGTTGAATTCAAGTCTTCTTATACACAGGCCAGTATATGGGCACACACGGACGCTTACGCTCTCGACTATTATCAAAATCAATCGAATATTGCTGTTCAATGGCAGGCATCCTCTACATGGAAGGTGGAGTTGGATTATCGAGTGGTAATAGCCAAAGATAATGGACTTGATAGTTTTGTTATGGGCTTTCATGACCTATTTAATATCGGTCAAAATGGTCGGGATGAAGTTCCTCAAGACCAATTCACTATGGATTTTAATAACTCGGGTGTTCATATTTCTGATTTCGAAGGTGATCGACTGACCAATGCTGTCACGTTATACAATGAATTATTGTTGTATTCCGACGGCCCTTCTTCTATTTCTGCTAGTAGCTCTCTGTTTTTCAATAATGTTCGTGAAGGGCAGTTTGAGCGGAATAGTTTTGAGCAAGGTGTTCAGCTGAATTACAGCTATTTATCAGTGCGTCACAATATGTTTGTCACCCTTGGTTTAGTTCACCGCAATGGTGATGACTATTCTGCGCTCTTAGAAGACTACAGTTCGAGTTGGGCTGTAGGCTATGAATTACTATTCGATGCTCATCATAGCTTGGTCATTGAATCGTTGAATTATCAAGGTTGGGGGAAAGACGACCCTGATTTTTCAGAACCGTCTAATGAAGTGGTGCTCGGTTATCGGTACCGATTAAATAGGTTTAGTTTAGAAGCCTTGATGACAGAGAATATTCGCAATATGGATAACAGTACCGATATCGGTTTTACTCTGGGATTACGTTTTTCAATATAAACGACACATTAATATATTCTTATTTCATGAAATTCACCAAAGCTATAAAATTTCAGTAAATTTACGGTATATCAATAACCTGTTTTTTTGAACAATAGCGCTACTCCAAAAGGCCGGACTAATAAGGCCGAATCAATATATAGGTAGTGGTTATTATGAAAAAGACATTAGTAGCACTTGCGATTGCAAGCATTTCAAGTTCAGCTTTTGCTGTAAATACAAGCAGCCAAAACAGCCAAAATGAAGACATGTTCGCATTTGATTCAATGCATAAAGATCAATTTTCTGTCTCCGGTTCTTTCGGTGTTGGTGGTTACTACGATACTGGTTCTAAAGCGTTCTACGATGACTGGGCAACTGGTCTTACTCTTGCCGTAAACTACCGTAACAACCGTATTGTTGGTTACTTCGAAACTGACTTAATGGTGAACTACACAGCAGACAACAATGTTTTAGCTAATGACGCAGCAACCGCTGGTTGGACAAACGGTATCGATACTGGCCCTGCAACTAATGTAGATAAAGCATGGCTTGGCTTTGACACTGGTTTCGGTATTGCTTCATTCGGTTGGGAGAACGATACGGCGCTAGACAAAGTTGATGGTGCTGGTGACAACACTTACGAGTTTGGAGCTTCTGCTGGTGATGCCTCTGACGGCTTCAACGTTGTTAAATTCCAAGGCGCGACCAGCGGCATTGCTTACGGTATTTCTTACTTTGAAACCGACGATGATCATAACGATGCAGACAAAGGTATTAACGGTTACATCGGCCTAGAGCAAGAGGTGTTCAACCTATACGCTGGCTATGAATCTCGTGATAACGACTCTAATTACGAAGTATACACAGTGTCTGGTAACGTAAAAGTTGGTGATCTTACATTAGGTATGAACTCTTGGATTGATGAGAGTGATTCGAAAAAGGATACTGGTTACTACGTTTCAGGTGGTTACGCGGTTTCTGAAGACCTAACAATAGCAGCCGGTTACGCCTCTAACAGCAATGAACTTGATGGCCAAGCGGACGTAGATGCTTCTTACATCAACATCGCGGCAATGTACCGTATTGCAGACAACGCTGACATGGGTATTGAAATCAAGCAAGATATCGATGGCGCTCGTATTGGTTCAACTAGCGCACAGTACGATGAAGAAACACACGTATTCGCAGCTGCTTACTACTACTTCTAAGCTCTTAATAGCTTAATAGCTTAATAGCTTAATAGCTTTTAGAGCTTAAGAACTTTAAATCTGATTACTTTGGTGTATCGCATGCCCGGTCGTTACACCATGTTCTCTTCTTTTTGCCGTTTAAGGATCCAGCCGATATGTGGTTTGGCACTCAGTGTTATGAGTGGAATGATAATCTGGAGAATGTAATGGTTAAGAGCATTACTGCCAAGGGTGTTATTTACGGAAATGACACTCTGTTTACATGTAAACCGAATCGAAATGGGCTATTTGAATTGGCGCGTAAACATGGAAGAGTTGCAGGTACCCGTCCGCAAGATCTCAAGAATAAGGTTTATGCTAGATCTCTTGATGAAGCTTGGAATTTACTCAAAACAGGAAAGTTTTATATCGTGCTGACGGGGCAGGTATGTGGTATCCATCGGAAATCACTAAGAAGTGTTGATTCTGTCGATATTGTTCTTGATGCTAAAATTCGCTTGGCTGGTGTCATGAAGTAGATCCAAAGCTGTAAATAAAAAGGACGATAAACTATCGTCCTTTTTGAGTTTTAGGCTTGAGTCTTTGTCACTGAGACTCACATACAATCTACCGGCCGTATTGCTCTACGATAAAGTGCTCAAACTCATCACACATTTGAGAATTTGATTTGTCGTTATTCGCCAACTCTGTCGCTCCATCAACGATCGATATCTTCGCATTTAAATCAGTGACTGGCGCACGTTCTCTTGTCGACAGTTGTTTGATTTTTAGCTCTTCGATAGCCCAAGCTTCTTCTGGTGACAGATTACACTCGTCAGCGAGGTATTTGGCATTAAAACCTTCCCCAGTTAAGCTTTCGATTGTCCCGTTATGGTTCACGCTATTGCCTTGGTGCCAATAGTGCTTAGCTAACAAAGGGCCGATCTCTGGGTTATCCGTTAAGTAGCCAAACTTATCGGTGAAATATGCACGAGTTTGATACACGGCCATATGAGCTAATAAGTAACCCTGATATGCGCAAGAGGCTTCATCCGACAATAGGTGAGGGATCGCCATTAATGGGCGAGGGCTACAAGCCAAACCAAGAATCGTTTTCTCGCTGCTACGAGCAAGAGCAGTGATCTTTTCAGGCGTGAGGTCTTCATCTGCCAATTCGTAAAGTGCTCGTTCGAAGTATGGGACCACAAGAATGCTTCGCTCTTGATAGGCTCGGAAAGGTTGTTTGTTATCGATGATGGCTTTGATTAGCTCATCTGGTACTGCTTGGCCTTCCGCATTCAGGGCGTATTGTTTGAGCCAGTCAGCGTCATTCAACAAGCTGTCACAGAACATGGATTGAGTTTCGGCATATGCCATCGATGTTGGTGCAAACTCTTGAGAGAAACAAGGCGCGTTCATTTTAACATTAGCGAAATGCGCAGCGTGGCCGCCCTCGTGAAACAGCGTGTTTATACCATCGTATCCGCTGCCGATTTGGTCGGGCTTGGCATTGCTTGTGAAGTTAACCTGTGCAGCTACCCAAGCACCTTGATCGTAGAAAGAAGGGATAGGGCCATGACAGAAACCGTTTGGATACTTTCCTTTACGATCGAGTAGATCTAATTTAAGTGTTGCTTGTGAGTATTCAATATTAAGGCGACCAAAAGACTCAACCCAGCGTCTTAGTGACTTTGAAAAGGGAACATAAGGGTCGAGATCATTCATAACGTCACCTGCGAAAGAGTAGGTGAAATTATGAGCTTCTAGAGTACTCGGACCTTTTTTCTCAGTTAAGCTTTCTAGGCTTTTTTGATGGTTATCTCGCGTGCGAGCTTCAAAATCATCCAAGATTGTAAACAGTTGCTCAGTTGTCATCTGCTCGGTTTTAACGACGGAATAATCAAAAAAGGTTTTGAAGCCCAGTGACTGAGCAAACTGATTACGTTTTTTGATGAGCTCAATGAAGCCGTTAGCCAGCAGCCACTGCTCTAAACCTAGTAGTGTTTGGTGAGCTGAAAGCCTAACTTTTTCACTATTATTGGTTCTTACTGTTGAACCTAGAACCGGTAACGACCCTTCTGTGTCTTCGCCCGCTTCATTCACGTAAGTCATTACATGATTCTGTTTTTTCTCAAACAGATCGGCTTCAAACTTGATGAGATCAGCCTTAAGTTTTTGTGACTGCTCAGACTCAATAGCATGAGATTTAAAGGTCGCCAACCAACCATTTAGCCCAGTAAGTGTGCTCTCTTTTTCTTGAGGGTCTTGAATTTCTTCGATAGTAGCTAGTTGCGTTTCGATAGCAGCAATTTGCTTGGCAGAGCTAAGAAATTCAGTCCATTGGGTCTGCGCGAGCGTCGAGCCATCATGGTCGTCACTGATCCCCATATAAGTATCCCAAAAGAAGTCTTCTTTCGCTTTATGAGTCGCAAGATACTTTTGGTTCAATTGGTTGAGATAGTTCGTTGCAGTCATGGACGTTCCTTGTAAATTATTCATTAATTTCAACATTATGACACATTCGCGGGGTGTATTGTGTGACGACAGATATAACAGAGTGCAACTCTTCTTAGTATCAAGTTTGTTAATATTATCTTTGAGCAATATTTTTAGTTTTATAGATGTAAATCGAGCGGTTGTTTGTTGGTAACGTATAATGGGTGTTTCATGCCGCGCGAAATAAGCACAATTAATGAGAACTCTTCCTATCCTAATATTACCTTTGTTACTAGCTCTGAATACCCTTTCATTTTCTGTGCAAGCGAGTGAAAGCTGGTGGCTGAGAACGGTATTTAATAGCAGCCCAACTCAACCGAGTTCCCAAAACTATATCAACGATATCGATCTTATGGATTGTGGCGAAGTTGAAGGCACTCTGTTGTGCAGTGACCTAACCCAATATTATGATTTGGATATTTATGTTGAACTGGAGTTGGGTGACTCAAGCATTGAAGTGGTTCGCTTAAACCTGCCATATTCGAACCTTAGTTACACAAAGCTTCAGGCATATCTTCGCCAAGATGGCTTTGCTCTTAGTTCAATTCGCATTGGAGAGGATGAGTTCGATGTTGTCGCTCAACTTGAACAAGCGAAGCGTGAGGGCATTGGTTACGACAAGGTAGATAAACAACTCGTCGAATTCATCAACTCACCACATCGTTCCTCTGAGCAAATGAGTGTATGGAACGTGCCTAGTTCTTCCTTATCTTCTTCTAGTTCTTCAGCTCCTTGGATTCAGTTACATAGTGATGGTGATAACTTAACGGTTGAACTAAATCGTCTTTAATTGCTCAAATTTATAGATGGTTTCGTTATTTATTAGGCTAAACAGGCCTTTCAGAAGAACGGCTGAGGGACAGACAGCAAGTTATAATTCATTTAAGTGTTCGTTTTTCTGTGGCTCTCACATTTTTAGGAAGCGTTTAACTTTGCCATTTGTTATACGTTGAGCCTTCGGTAAAACGAGCTTAGGATACGTTCAGTATTGATAAAGGAGACAACCCATGGTTGCAAAAGTAACGGTAGCGCCACAAGGCCCAGAATTTTCTGAGCTGGTGCAAGGATACTGGCGTACAGCAGAGTGGGGTATGACCCCGCAACAGCGTCTGACTTTTCTGAAGCAGCACATTGATCTTGGCATCACAACGGTTGATCACGCAGATATTTATGGTGACTACCAATGTGAAAAGCTGTTTGGTGAAGCATTAGCGCTTGAGCCAAGTCTTCGTGATGATATCCAAATCGTCACCAAGTGCGATATCAACTTGTGTGGTGATCACACTCCAGACCGCAAGATCAACCACTATGACACCAGCGCGCATCATATTTACCAATCGGTAAATAACTCTCTAGAGCGTTTGGGTGTAACCGAACTTGATGTATTACTGATTCATCGCCCTGACGTATTGATGGACGCAGATGAAGTGGCAGAAGCGTTCGCAGAATTACACAAGGTCGGTAAAGTGAAGCACTTCGGTGTCTCTAATTTTTCACCGCGCCAGTTCGACTTACTGCAATCTCGACTAGGCAAGCCATTGGTGACTAACCAAGTTGAAATCAACCCATTGAACTTCGAAGTGGCTCATGATGGCACGCTAGATCAATTGCAGATGAACCGTACTCGCCCGATGGCGTGGTCTTGTCTCGGTGGCGGTAGCATCTTCAGTGGCGATTCAGCGCAAGCAATTCGTGTTCGTGATGAGCTAGAAGCCATTCGCCAAGAAGTGGGTGCAGATAGCATTGACCAAGTAATTTACGCTTGGGTTCGTCGATTACCGTCTCACCCGATTACTATTATTGGTTCAGGTAAGATTGAACGTGTGAAAACGGCTGTTGATTCACTGAAAATCGAACTGACTCGTGAGCAGTGGTATCGCGTATGGGTCGCATCTAAAGGCCACGGTGTGCCATAGAAAGCGACTCAAAATAGAAGTAAAAGCCAGCTAACAAAGCTGGCTTTTTTGTGTGCCCCTAACATGTTTCCTCAAAACTGTGATTAAGGTGGAATAATTTTCAAAAACACTCATAATGCACTCTGTTTTTCACCAGTTGGATATTTCCATTGAGCACTTCAAAATTCTCTTCAATCGCCCTTAAACCAGAGCTTCTAAATACGTTAGATTCTCTTGGTTATACTGAAATGACGCCTATTCAAGCGTTAAGTCTTCCTACTATTCTGGATGGCAAGGATGTTATCGGTCAGGGTAAAACGGGTTCAGGTAAAACAGCTGCTTTTGGTTTAGGCGTGCTGCAAAACCTACGCGTTAAGCGTTTCCGTGTTCAGTCTTTAGTGTTATGTCCGACTCGTGAACTTGCAGACCAAGTAGCAAAAGAGATTCGTACTCTTGCTCGTGGTATTCACAACATTAAAGTGCTGACACTTTGTGGCGGTATGCCAATGGGCCCACAAATTGGTTCATTAGAGCATGGCGCGCACATTCTTGTGGGCACTCCTGGTCGTATTCTGGACCACCTAGAGAGAGAGCGTATTGACCTGTCTGAGTTGAACACACTTGTGTTAGATGAAGCCGATCGCATGCTGGAAATGGGCTTCCAAGATGCACTTGATGCTGTTATTGAAGCAGCACCAAAAGATCGTCAAACGTTATTGTTCAGTGCAACTTTCCCTAAACAGATTAAATCTGTTGCAGACCGCATCATGAATAACCCTGAAATGGTGAAGGTTGAATCAACGCATGATCACTCAAGCATCCAGCAACACTTTTATAAGGTTGAAGGTACTGAAGCTCGTGATGACGCACTAGAGCTAATGCTTCTTTATCATCAACCGGAGTCAGCAGTTGTGTTCTGTAACACTAAGAAAGAAGTTCAGAACGTAAACGACGAGCTAAGCCACCGTGGCTTCAGTGTTATCGAGCTTCATGGCGACATGGAACAGCGTGAACGTGACCAAGCTTTGGTTCAGTTCTCGAATAAAACCATCTCTATCTTGGTTGCAACAGATGTTGCCGCTCGTGGTCTTGATGTTGATAACCTAGATGCTGTGTTCAACTTTGAGTTGTCTCGTGATCCTGAAGTACACGTGCACCGCATCGGTCGTACAGGTCGTGCAGGAAGTAAAGGTGTCGCAATTAGCTTCTTTAGCGAAAAAGAGATGCACCGTGTTGCTCAAATTGATGAGTACATGGATATGCCAATCGAACCGTCTCAGTTGCCAGCTAAACCAATTGCTAAGCCGTACTACTCAAACATGGTAACTATCCAGATTGATGGTGGTAAGAAAGCGAAACTTCGCGCAGGTGATATTCTTGGTGCGTTGACAGGCCAAGGCGGTATTGATGGTAAATCAGTAGGTAAGATCAACTTGTTCGCGATGCGCGCTTACGTTGCTGTAGAAAGATCAATGGCTAAGAAAGCATTAGGTAAAATCGAATCAGGTAAAATGAAGGGTCGTCAATTCCGCGCCCGAATTCTGAAATAATTCGAGAATGTAGCCCTTTACTGCAAGTGTCACTCTAATAAAAATGCAGTAAAGGGTGTTCCACAATTGGTTATCACCTTAGCTTAATTGGTTATTACCTGAGCTAATTCACCCAAGCTGCTAACCATAGATCTATTCATCCGGTCTGATCGAATAAAGATCATTGATATGTTTTCCTTCGCTAAGATACCAAGCCATCGCTTCCTGTCGATTATTAGCAAATATCGCAATTGTGATTATTTTCCCATCGTCAAAATAGCAAAGCTCATATTCTAATTCACTTGTATGATGAGGAATTGCGGACATAGCTTGCCTCCCAAATACTAATCATTTGAAGTTATGCAAAACATATACCGTTTAATATGTATTGTGTTGCTTTTTAATGAGTAATTAAAAATGAATAACATCACCACTGTGAATGGGTTTATTTTAAGCATTTGCCGAAACTGCCTATTTAGCAAGACAAAGCCTCAATTTATCCGAAAGTTTTACGAGAACCCGATTTTGTAGCTAATGTTATAAGATCGTATTGAGGTTCGTCGTTGAGTAAAATGTTGTGAGAGGGTGTAATGAGAAAGTGTCGTTGGTTAGTCTTATTAAGCTGTTTTCTATTCACTGGCTGTGGGACCAAATTCGCTTATAACAATATCAGTTGGTTTGCCGTTAGCTATATTGAAGACTTTGTAACTCTCTCCAATAGTCAGGAATCAGAGCTCGAAGAGCGCCTCGACTTATTGCAGCTATGGCACAAAGAAACTCAACTGCCGTTGTATATTTCGCAATTAGAAGTGATCCAAAATACAGATCGTTCTAATATGAATTCTGCTTTTGTCACTGAACAAAGTGACCAAATTAAAGACCATATTCGCTCAATTGTTAGTAAGTTCTCTCCCGATATTTACGCTTTAAGCATGCAGTTTAACCCTAAACAAGATAACGAATTCTTAAAGAACTTGAGAGAAAAGCAGCAAGAGTATTACGAAGAAAGATTGTCATTGAATGATATAGATTCCAGAGAACGATACCGAAATCGAATAGGAGATAGGCTAGAGCGGTGGTTAGGATCGGTATCCGAAGAGCAAAAAAAGATTATTCTTGCTTGGTCCCAAGAGTGGGTAAATACCAACGATAGCTGGCGCCAATATCAAAATAATACCTATCAAGATTTATCGACATTGATGGAAAAGAAAAGTGATTTACGTATCGCTCAGTCGATTATTATGAACCTGCTTCTGAACAATGAAGCTTATTACCCTGAAGGACTTGAGCCTGAGCTTAACAAGAACATGGAAACGTCAGCCATTTTTTTAGTCGATATCGTAGAAAGCAGCAATAATAAGCAGTGGGCTTATTTCATGAGTGAATTAGCAAGCCTTAAAGGAACATTTGAATCACTGCAGGAGTAAAGTTCTCTTTCGTTCTAAAGGCTAGCTGTTATCAATGCGACTCGCCTGTCAATCAAACTTGAAGGGGAGAGAGTTTAGATATTTAATTTCTGTTGCTCATCAGAAGTTTTGGAATTGAACCTTTGGCCGTCTTAGATATTTTCTGCATCAATTGAAAGCTCGGCTGTTGAATACCGTGATTACTTTGCAGTTCATCAATCATTAATAACCATAACCGTGCTGTCATTTCTGAATCGGCTAACGCTCTGTGGAAAGTACCGTCGTTGTCGATATTCTTAAAACGCACAAGATCGCCTAGCTTATGAGTCGGTGCATCTTGGATTAGACGGCGAGCAATCAACATTGAGCAAGCAAACTGTCCGTTGTAATCACGTCCAATAAAGTCTAATTCCGCATCGAGAAAGCGCTTATCAAACGACGCATTGTGAGCAACAAGTTGGCTGCCTTGGATAAAGTCTGCAAACTCATCCATCACCTCGCTGCAACTGGCCGCTGTGCTTAACATACGGTTACTGATTCCAGTATAGCTTTCAATGAACCCGCTAACACGAAACCCTGGGTTCATGAGTTGTTGGAAGGTGTCGACGACTTCGCCGTTAACTAATTTAACCGCACCGATTTCAATCGCTCGGTCACCCATGTTTGGTGATAAGCCTGTGGTTTCGAAATCGAGAACGATAACGGAGTCTGCGGAGTTTGGAGCCATCGTGTTTCCTATTACTATTGGGTTGTACCGTTTTATATGGAGCGCTTAGTCTTGCTACAGGGCGATCTATTGCGCGTTGTTGCTGATAGTGAGCTCAGTGTAACCCGTCGAAACGTCATGCTCTCTGTTGAAGGTCAAGGTATCGTAGCGGTGAACAATCAATTCAGCGGTGGTTGCGATAATCGTCCCTTCAAGCAAATGCCCGCCAATCACATTGCCATTTTCATCAGCAGCGGATATATGAACGTGCTGGTGGTTAGGCGTTAGCGTTGCCATTAGCGAGACTATTTCGAATGGAGCTTGAACTAGCTTGGTGTTGTTCGCATTGGCCAAACGAATATTGAGTTGAGAAACACACCCGACACAAGACGCGACAGAGCCAGCCGCGATATTGTTCGCTGTCACAAGCTTCTGGAGCTCAAGCTTTAGATCTTGGCCTCTAGTTAATCTCGTTACGATAGGGGTTATCATCTTATTGCCTCAACTTTATTTGTATTTCAAAGAACAAAACGAAGCCACATTGGGCTTCGTCTTATTTTTGTTTTGGCTAACGCGACTTTCGCATTTTCTAAACCTGAAATTACTCAGGTTGCTGTAGGTCTCTTTTCTTCTTAGGAACGAAGTTCAGCACTGAAATCGGTACTTCTTTGCGTGGTTCGAAACCTTCAACAACGCGACGCTCAATTAAGTGACCAAGACGTTTTTCGATAATGCACAGGTTCTTGAAGTTGTCTTTCGATAGGAAAGAGATCGCTTCACCAGACGCATCAGCACGGCCTGTACGACCAATACGGTGAACATAGTCATCCGCTGGGAATGGGATGTCGTAGTTGACTACGCGGCTTAGGTTATCGATATCGATACCACGAGCAGCAACCCCTGTTGCAACTAGATATTTTAGACGACCTTTCTTAAAGTCAGCCAGAATCTTTTCACGAATCGCTTGGCTACGTCCACTGTGGAAAGCTTCAGCTTGGATGCCACGCTTTTCAAGTTGAGCAACCAACTTAGCCGCGCCGTGCTTAGTCTCGATAAAGATAAGCGCTTGATCCCACTCACCGTCAGTGATCATATGGCTTAATAGCGCCGACTTACGGTCTTTATCTACAGTAACTAGCCATTGTTCGATGTTCGCTTTAGAAGCGTCAGTTTTGGCGATAGAAATTTCTTCCGCTTCACTGATTGCGCTTTTCGCTAGCGCACGAACTGGCGTTGATAGCGTTGCTGAAAACAACAGGTTTTGAATGTTTTGTGGCAAACGAGCGATGATTTTGTTGATGTCTTCAATGAAACCCATGTCTAGCATACGGTCAGCTTCATCAAGAACCATAACTTCAACTTCATCAAAGTGAACGGCACGTTGTCCGTACATGTCGATCAAACGGCCAGGCGTTGCAACCAAAATATCAACACCTTCAATCAGACGATCTTTTTGATGTTGGTAAGACACACCACCGTACATCGCTAATGAAGTTAGGTTTAGGAATTTCGCGTACTTAGTGATGTTCTGTTCAACCTGAATCGCAAGCTCACGAGTAGGTGTAAGAATCACGGCACGAATACGTTTTTTACGTTGTGTTTCACCTTTACTTAGCATTTCTAAGATAGGGAGAACAAAGCTCGCAGTTTTACCTGTACCTGTTTGTGCAGCAGCAATAAGGTTCTTACCAGAAAGCACAATCGGAATTGCTTTTTCTTGAATAGAGGTTGGCTTTTCATAGCCTTGTTTTGCAACGGCTTTAACAATAGGTGAGCTTAATCCAAGCTTGGAAAATGGCATAAGTTTCTCGGTATGATTTGGCTAAATAGCGATGGAAAGGTTCAACAATCTTATACAAGGATAAGATTAATGGCGGCATTCTACCATGTTGCTTGTGTACCGCTAGTAACATAGACACTTTAGTTGGATAATACTGGCTCAATAAGACGACGATAAGACAGAGATGTATGGAAATTACGCCGAATGAACGCGATGCAGTATATAAAACGATTTTTTCTCGCCGAGATGTTCGTGGTCAGTTTCTTCCTGATGAGATCCCAGAAGACGTTTTGATGCGAGTGTTAACCGCCGCGCACCATGCGCCTAGTGTCGGTTTTATGCAACCTTGGGATTTTGTCGTTGTCCGTGATATCGAAACCAAGCAACAAATCAAAGCCGGTTTTAATCAGGCTCATGCCGAATCAGCGGAAATGTTCACCGATGAAAAGCAGGCAATGTATAAGCGTCTAAAGCTTGAAGGCATCGTCGAATCCCCTATCGGTATCTGCGTGACTTGCGACCGTAATCGAACCGGAAAGGTCGTGCTAGGTCGAACCATCAAACAAGAGATGGATCTGTACAGCACCGTGTGTGCGGTTCAAAACTTGTGGCTAGCAGCTAGAGCCGAAAACCTAGGATTAGGTTGGGTGAGCATTCTCCACGACTCAACACTGCGAGAAGCGTTAGATATACCAGAAAACATCGATATTGTGGCGTACCTGTGTATTGGTTACGTTGACCACTTCAAAGATAAACCCGAACTAGAAACTATGGGTTGGTTGCCAAGAAGAGATGTCAATTCTGCGATTCATGAAGGGAAGTGGGATCCGATTAAAGCTCAGTGAGCGAAGAGGTGTTTGCAAATACGAATTATTGTTATCAAGATCTTACATTGATTAACTTATTTTGATATTTGTTTGATCTTAATTATTTACATTGATATTAATAATAATTATCTAACAAGCTTGATGTGATGTTGACTCCCGAAGAGCCTTTTATTCAATTGACCTTATTTAGGTACCTATAATACCTTTTTTATTTCATAGGAGTTCATGGAATGAAACTAAAGCTTATTTCTATCGGATTTATCGCTGCTGGCCTTGTCGGTTGTGGCGGAGGAGGCGGTAACAGCGCTCCTGCCAAAGCTACTCCATCGAAAACCTTAAAAGGTGTAGCCATTGACGGTTATATTTCAGGGGCGACCGCGTTTTTGGACATCAATTACAATGGTGTGTGGGATTCAGGGGAACCAAAAAGCATCACGGATGATGAAGGTCGTTATGAACTACCTTTCATTGATTCGAAGACCGATGAGTGTTTGGATTATGCACCAATCGTGGTAAATGTGCCGGTAGGCGCAATTGATGCTGATAGTCCAAACTCGCCGATTACTGAACCGTACAAACTAGTATTCCCTCCTGTCATGGCGTTGAAATCTAATCCAGATATTAAATCGACGACGCCCCTGACTACTATGCTATGGGGTATGATTCAAGCGGATTTATATAAAGGTGGTTTAAATAGCTGCTCAGACTTGAAGACAGCGGTGACAACACAAAATAAGATCATTGATAATGTCCGAGAGCATGACCACCGGATTGCAAGGCGTTACAACATTTCGGTTGAAGAGCTTTATGGCGATTTTGTTAAAGATCAAAATACAGAGGTTTATAATCTTGCACAAAAAATGATGCCAGCGATAAAAAAATCGTATCAAGAGACTAAAGTCATCCAGAAAGCAAACCCGAATGCATACTATGCGTACGTCGATTATTTTTGGAAATATTGGGATGAATCAACTAAAACAGCAATCGATAAATGGTATAAAGTCGAGTCAGTGTCGACTGATAGTAAACTGGTGGAAACTGAACACGAAGTGTCTTCTGATTTAAATACAGAGCTTGCTTTGAGCAAGCGTATTGAGAGAAATAGTCAGACTAAGAGTGGTGTGGTGTATGACAAGGAAGCTTGGTTCTTATTGAACGATAATGGTGTGGATTATAAGTGCTTGTCTACCGAGACATTGACACAGCAGGCACAACGCAATTCCCTTACTGTTTATACCGTAGCGAACCGTGGGGAGTCTAAAGAGCCTGATTGGCCAAGTTGCTTAGCCAAAAACGTGGTTAATGGGTACAATCAAAGCTTGAAGGTAACTGTTTATGGTGATTACGAAAATCAAATGACTAAAACGCAGGCTGCTTATCACTTTTTCTCAGGAAATATTCCTCATCCTGAGTTGATTAATTTAAGCGCAAAGCTATCCAGTTTATCCCGCGACGATCTTGATGCATTGAACTACCTTTCAAGTAACTTTGATGAAAACACAGGCCATGGTTCGCACAGTTGGAATCGTTTTAAATATGAGTATATTTTAGATAAATCATCAGATGTTGCACAAACGATAACATCTAAAGATTCAAACGGTAAATGGGGAAAAGAATATTTTTACCGAAACGGAACAAGTTCGCGTCAATGTTCTAGCGATGGAGTTAATTGGTCAAAAAAAGGCTGTAAGTAAAATTATATCAAGTATTGATTAACTCTAGATGACCACAATGTAATAAAAAGCCCAGTGTCTATAAGATACTGGGCTTTTAGGTTTCGCTTGCTGCTATTTGGTTTTGGTTTATCGAAAGCGCTTAAGCGATCTCAATCTTCTCAGCTTGATTCTGTTCTGCCATAGACAGTGCTAGCGCTTCCGCGGCTTTAATACCATCGATACCAGCAGATAGGATACCACCCGCGTAGCCTGCGCCTTCACCAGCAGGGAAGAAGCCCTTAAGGTTGATGCTTTGGTAGTCTTTGCCACGTTTGATGCAGACAGGAGAAGACGTACGAGTCTCAACACCCGTTAGTAGGCCGTCTGGCGTAGAGAAACCTTTGATCTTTTTCTCGAACGCTGGGATTGCTTCACGAATCGCTTCGATAGCAAAATCAGGCAGCGCTTTTGAAATATCAGTCAGGTGGATACCCGGCGTGAACGACGGTTGTACTTCACCGATGGCACTTGGATCGCGACCTTTCAGGAAGTCACCGATTTTCTGTGCAGGGGCGTCGTAGTTCTCGCCACCTAGAACATAAGCTGCACTTTCTAATTCACGCTGTAAACGGATACCTGCTAGCGCATCACCTGGGTAATCACGCTCTGGGTCGATACCCACAACGATTGCACTGTTTGCGTTGCGCTCTGCACGAGAGTATTGGCTCATGCCGTTAGTTACAACGCGACCTTCTTCAGAAGTCGCAGCAACAACAGTACCACCTGGGCACATACAGAAGCTGTATACAGTGCGGCCATTTTTACAGTGGTGAACGAGTTTGTAGTCCGCAGCACCTAGGATAGGGTTGCCTGCGTTCTTACCGAAGCGAGCTTCATCGATCATCGCTTGCTTGTGTTCGATACGGAAACCAACAGAGAAAGGTTTAGCTTCCATGTAAACGCCACGTTCATGCAGCATTTCAAACGTATCACGAGCACTGTGGCCAACAGCCAGTACTACGTGACGAGATTTGATCTCCTCACCGTTAGAAAGCGTTAAGCCAGTGATTTGACCGTCTTCCATGTGAACGTCGTCTACGCGAGTGCTGAAGCGGATTTCGCCACCTAGCTCAATGATAGAAGCACGCATCTTCTCGATCATGGTAACCAGTTTAAAGGTACCGATGTGTGGCTTACTTACGTATAGGATTTCTTCTGGTGCGCCAGCAGCAACAAACTCTTCGATTACTTTACGGCCGTAGTGTTTTGGATCTTTTACTTGGCTGTATAGCTTGCCGTCAGAGAATGTACCTGCGCCACCTTCACCAAACTGTACGTTTGATTCAGTGTTCAGAGTACGCTTACGCCAGAAACCAAAGGTATCTTTCGTACGTTCACGAACTTCTTTACCACGTTCAACGATGATTGGGTTGAAGCCCATTTGAGCAAGCACTAGGCCAGCGAATAGACCACAAGGGCCAAAACCGATAACCACAGGGCGCTCAGTTTGGTTCTCAACCGCTTTAGCCACGAATTTGTACTCCATGTCAGGAGTCACTTTTACGTGCGGGTCGCTAATGAATTGCTCTAACAACTCAGCTTCGTTTTCAACGAGAACATCAAGCGTGTAGATAAGTAAGATTTTTGATTTCTTACGAGCATCGTAGCCACGTTTAAAGATATTAAAAGAAAGTACCTGATCAGAGTTAATACCAAGTTTCGCTTCAATAGCGTCTTGAATGGCTGATTCTTCGTGGTCTAGAGGGAGTTTAATTTCGGTTAAACGTATCATTTCGATGTCTCGTCTTTATAGGTGTCTTAGCTAGACCGCTTCTAAACGCAGAGTTTGATGAAAACGCTGAGGTTGAAAGATGCGATAAGCTCACAATGGCGCGCATTTTACGAGAAATTGATTTATCTGTCATACTAATTTGGAAACATGGAGCAAATAGACACGATATTAGCGCCGTATGATGTTGAATTTTGCCTTGGGATGAGTATTATCCTCCATTCTTCAATTTTGACTAACTTATAGAGCAGAGCATCATGGCATTTGTCGTAGGCGATAATTGTATTCAATGTAAATACACAGACTGTGTGGCGGTATGCCCCGCAGATGCGTTCCATGAAGGCCCGAATTTCATGGTAATCAACCCAATCGAATGCATTGATTGTGGTTTGTGTGTACCTGAATGCGACGCTCAAGCGATATTCCAAGAAGATGATCTACCAGAAGATCAAAAGATCTTTATTGAAGTGAATGCCGAGCTCGCCGAAATCTGGCCGGTACAAACTGAAGTCAAAGCACCGATGGATGACGCTGAAAAGTGGAATGGTGTGTCTGATAAGTTGGCAATGCTAGAAAAGTAATTGTTGAAAAGAACTCAAATAAAAAGGCGTACTGATTTAATCAATACGCCTTTTTTAATGTCTGAGCACTGTCGACTGGCTCGTTAGCTTATGAGAGCTAGCTATGCTGACGACGCATGTTGTCGAGAATAATACCCGTCGCTATTGCTACATTCAGAGACTCTGCGCCACCAAAAGCTGGAATCGTAATCTTGTCTGTCACGAATTTAGCCGCATGTTCACGAATACCGTGAGACTCGCTGCCCATTAGTAAAATGCCGTTGGCAGTAAACTCAGTCTTATGAACACTTACGCCTTCCAAAAATGCGCCGTAAACCGGTAGGTTCGCTTGCTCTAAATAAGCCGGTAAGTCTGTTTGGCTTACGTGTACTCGGCCAAAGCTACCCATAGTTGCACTGATCGTTTTAGGGTTGTATGGGTCTGCGCAATCGCTGCTCGCAACGATATGCTTAATGCCATACCAGTCTGCCACGCGAATAATCGTACCTAGGTTACCAGGGTCTGAAACGCCATCAAGCGCAATCATCAAGCCTGTCGCATCTGGTAACTCAACCTTTGGAATTTCAACCACAGCAATCGCTGCATTATTACTTACTAGAGTGCTTGCTTTGGTTAGGTCGTCTAGCGAGGCTTCAACACAATCAAACTCAATCAGTGATGCGTGATTTTCAGATAGAAAATCAGCAGTAGCAAAGACGTTCTTTACGACTAAGTCACTATTGAACAGTTCAAGAACGTTCTTTTCACCTTGAACTAGAAACAGGCCGTGGGCTTTACGTTGCTTCTTTTGGCCCAAAGCACGAAGGAGTTTTAATTGGTTTTTTGAAATCATGTTTTTATCCTAGATATAAGCCCGCGCATTATAGAGCAAAGGTTGGATAACCAAAAGCGTGATAACTCAATGCGATCCACTAAAAAGCAAAAGCAACCCACTTAAAAAAGAAAAGCGCACTAAATAGCACGCTCTTATAGGATTTACTTAAGCTGAACTGACAGCTTAATACGGAGCAGGATAGCGCTTAAAGACGGTATTGATATCGGTAAGGATCTCTTTTGATAACGGTTTACTGAAAGCTGCTACGTTCTCTTTTAACTGTTCCATGGTGGTTGCGCCAATAATGGTCGAGGTAACACCGTCGACTTGATTACACCAAGCCAATGCCAGTTGGCTCGGAGTAAATCCATGAGTATTCGCCACTTCAACATAGCCTTTAACCGCTTCATTGGCAGATCCAGTGTCACGGAAAATGCCTTTACGTTGCATGTAAGTCCAACGGCTGCCTTCCGGTCTTGCGCCATCGATGTACTTTCCACTCAACATGCCTGCAGCCAAAGGCGACCATGGTAGGTAAGCGACATCTTCATGCACACAGTTCTCAATCAAATATGGCCAATCTTTCGCGTGCAGTAGGCTGAATTCATTCTGAATTGAGACCATGCGTGGCAAATCATGCTTTTCACTCAGCTTAAGGTACGTGTTAATGCCCCAAGTCGTGTCATCTGAAAGGCCGACATGACGAATCTTACCCGCCTTAATGCAACTCGCTAATGCTTGAAGGATCTCCAACATTTCCGCTTCATGCTGCTTTCGGTCGATGTCGCTGAAACGAATCTGATTTGGGAAATGTTTACCGAAGTGTGGTGTTGTTCGGTTTGGCCAGTGAAGTTGGTAAAGATCGATATAGTCTGTTTGTAAACGCGCTAATGAAGCGTCAACCGCTGCAATTACAGCTTCACCCGTGATTGGCCCGCCATCTCGAACCCAAGGCAATCCTGGCCCTGCTATTTTACTCGCAATGATTAACTCTTGGCGGCGTTGCGGGTTACGAGACAACCAGTTACCGATAATCGCTTCTGTTTTGCCGTAGGTATCTGGAGAAGGCGGAACCGCGTACATTTCTGCCGTATCAATAAAGTTAATACCTTGGCTTAGTGCGTATTCGATCTGTTGGTCGGCTTGCTGTTGCGTATTTTGCAGCCCCCAAGTCATGCTACCAAGACAGATTCGGGAAACGGGAATTTGACTACATCCTAGTTTTGAATATTCCATTGAATTCGGGATTCCTGTGGTTAAGTTCTCTGGTACTCGCATAAAAGTATTTGAAAAGAGGGCGAGTGAGGAATGAAAACGAATATGAATTATTAGCACAAAATGGCACGACAAGGTATGGCTTGGGGAAGTTTAATGAGTCATTTCTCAGCGTGACGAATGAGATGGCGATGTACTCGAGTAACTATAGATACAGAGGCGAAGGTCGGAAAGTAAACGAGTTCGAATAGGCTGAAGGCTAGATAGGGCTTATCGGAAATAGAGAAGAAAGGTCTATAGACAAAGAGCTCTACATCATAGAGAAGTAGAGCTCTTTATTAGGGGTTCTATAAATACGTACTGAGTATTATCAAGTTACGAGGTCGCGTTGGTATCAAACCCACCCTGGGTCTGCGCCTGTCTTAGAGCTTCCTGCCTTTGAACTTCTTTCTCAGTTAATACTGGTTGGAGCGTTTCCTCAGAGGCTTGAGGAGAGAAAATGAAATATTTATTAATCGTCATAACAGTGTCTCCGTGTAACGTATGACAGATTCTGCATCAAGGATAAATAGTGATCATCATCCACTTTGTACTTTTTTTAGGCTGAGAGCGGAGGGCGTAGAATGCGTACAAAGCGATCTCTTATCATCCGTATGCAATGTTGAACTGACGAAACCCTCTGTTTCAAGTATAGGAAGCTCGTCTAATTTCGCACAATAATGATTTAGAGCAATTACATACATGGTCAGGGGCGTAAGATGAAAAACCTCGCTACTGACTAAATGTAGGTAATTCCCTAACAATAAATTACTTATCTACATTTATAATTAAGTCAGTAAATCAATTACTTAATCCATGGTGAGATGAATTATGGAAAAGCTTGTAGAACGTTTTCTGAATTACGTTACTTTTGATACCAAATCCGATCCTTCTAATCAGCAATGCCCAAGTTCACCGGGGCAAATTACTTTTGCTGAAGCCTTAAAGTTAGAATTGGTTGCATTAGACTTAGTTGATGTCTCTTTAGATGAAAATGGATACTTGATGGCGAAACTGCCGTCGAATGTCGATTACCCTGTACCTGCTATTGGCTTTGTGGCGCACATGGATACCGCTCCTGATGCATCAGGGGCGAACGTGAAACCGCAAGTGATTAAAGATTACCAAGGTGGAACGATTGAGTTAGGTACAAGTGGTGAAAGCTTAAACCCAAGCCAATACCCAGATCTTGATACTCTGCATGGTCATGATCTTATCACGACCGATGGCACGACTTTACTGGGTGCCGACAACAAGGCGGGTATCGCTGAGATCATCAGCGCGATTGCTTACCTTAAATCAAACCCAGACATTAAACATGGCGACATTTGCATTGGTTTCACTCCGGATGAAGAGATTGGCCGTGGTGCGAACTTGTTTGATGTTGAGAAGTTCGGCGCTGAGTGGGCGTATACCATTGATGGTGGTCCAGTCGGTGAGTTGGAATTTGAGAACTTCAATGCAACGAGTGCCGATGTTATCTGTCATGGCGTAAATGTTCACCCAGGTACCGCAAAAGGCAAAATGGTGAACGCGATGAATATTGCGGCGCAATTCCAATTGATGATGCCAGCGCAAGAGACACCCGAGTGCACAGAAGGTTATGAAGGTTTCTACCACCTGAAGTCGGCTGAAATGGGTGTGGCGCGTTCTGAACTGGGTTACATCATCCGTGATTTTGAGCGTGAGGGTGTAGAAGCTCGTAAGGTATTCATGCAACAGAAAGTGGATGAGCTGAACGAGCGCCTAGAGAAAGGTCGTGTTGAGTTGGTGCTCACCGATAGCTATTTCAACATGAAAGAGATGGTTGAACCGCATCAGCACATTATCGAGTTAGCGAAGCAAGCGATGATTGAGTGTGATGTAGAGCCTATGATTAAACCAATCCGAGGCGGTACAGACGGTGCTCGCTTATCTTTCATGGGGCTACCATGTCCGAATATCTTCACTGGCGGCTACAATTTCCACGGTATTCATGAGTTCATTACCATTCAAGGCATGGAACAAGCGGTAAAAGTGATCGTCGAACTGTCTCAACGTACCGCTATTCACTATCAAAAATAGCCGCCTAAAACGCGATATCTCTTTGTATTTTGGAGAGTATTCATTAATACTCTCTTTAAGCATAAGGGAGTACGCGATGAAAAAGTTAGTTTTACTTTGCACCCACTTAGCCGTGGGTGCTTTTGGTTTTGGGCTTGGTGTCTATGCACTACCTATCTTGATTGAGCCTGATTCTCCTTCCTCAAGTTCTGTTGAAGCGATCAGTCAGCAGGCTATCTATACAGGTGAGTTCACTAAAGATCGACAAGACAGTGACTTCTTACACTGGGGAAAAGGCATCGTCTCTGTCTCTGAAAGTGCGATAGCTTTTGAAGGTGAATTGGCGCCGGGGCCTGATTATAAGGTTTACCTCTCGCCTAAGTTCATTGAAACCGAGCAAGCTTTCAATGACAGCAAGAACGAGTTACTGATAATCGGAGATGTGAAAACATTCGACCGGTTTATGGTTGAGCTTCCCAAAGGTACTGATCTTAATCGATTTAATACCGTTGTGATTTGGTGTGAAACTTTTGGCCAATTTATTACTTCTGCCAAGATAAAGTGATAGCCTAGACAGAGTTAAGTATGAAAGGCGCTCGTTTTTTGATCGTTTTTTCATAATGCGTTTATTGGGTTGAGTCAGTCGCTGTAAAGTTCGTCGTTGTATAGGCTAATTGTTTGAATGCTCGTCGTTATAAAGCTTAATTGTTGTAATACAAAGGAATAAGTAATGGAAAAGATGTGGCAAGTAATAGATTTCTTACTCGCTAATAAGTTTATTTTTAGTGTGCTGATCATCTGCATTATTTTAATAATCCGACGAATCACTTTGTCTCGAATCCGTGGTGATGTCGCTTTTCTTAGTGAAGACCAACGTAACTGGATGTCACGTACCAAAAACGGCACATTCGCGATTATTGTTGTGACGTTATTCGTGTTGTGGAAATCCGAAATCAGCGAATTTGCACTCTCAGTTACGGCTATTGCTGTTGCGATAGTCGTCGCGTCTAAAGAGATCATTTTGTGTTTCACTGGTTCTATTCAACGTGCGAGTTCTCGCTCATTTAGAATTGGCGACTGGATCGAAGTGGGTAAAATCAGCGGTGAGGTGATTGAGCACAACTTGATGGCGACTGTGATTCAGGAAATCGACCTATATCATGGGCAATATCACTTCACAGGAAAGACCGCTACGCTGCCCAATAGCATGTTCTTCACTTATCCGGTAAAGAACCTCAATTTCATGAAGCGCTACGTTTATCATAACTTTTTTGTGACTGTGAAAGACTTTGTAAACCTATACCCTATGGTGCCGGGTCTTATTGTGAAAATTGAAGAGCATTGTGAAGAGTTTATTGATGTTGCCCGCCGATATAACGGTGTGATCGAAAAGCACGCTGGTGTTGACCTTCCGGGGTCTGAGCCTCATATCCATATCACGAGCAGTTCGACGGGTGAGCAAGAAGTGCATTTTATGATCTTCTGTCCGACCGAAAAAGCGATTCATCTAGAGCAAGATATTCGCAAGGACTTCATGGAAGCTTACGCGGCGGCATTTCCTTCAAGTGACTAATACTGCTCTAAAGGCTAAAGGCTAAAGGCTAAAAGTTAGCAAGTCCGAATAAAAAGAAAGCCGAGATCGAATATATCGATTCTCGGCTTTTTTGTATTTGGGGCTCGCTATTTGTAAATGATTAATCCAGGTCAGCGAGTGGCAACCAGTCTACTTCGACACCTGCTTGCTCAAACATATCTTGGCTTATCTTGATCTTATCACCCCAACGAGAAAGGAAATCTTCACTTTGCTCTGGGCAATGTACCGCTGAAATTCCAGTTTGGATGATTTTTGCTGCACAGTTCGGACAAGGGAAGTGAGTTACCCAAACTTCGCAACTGTCTAAATCACGTTTAGCAAACAAGATTGCATTTTCTTCAGCGTGAAGTGTCTTGAGGTATTTCATCTCGCGATCGTCAGTATCCGCACTATCAGACACGCCATGCGGGTAGCCATTAAAACCAACGGAAACAATACGGTTGTGCTTAGTGATTACGGCGCCGACTTGAGTTGAAGGATCTTTACTCCAAGAACCGACCAATTCCGCCATTTGATAGAAACGTTTAGCCCATTTTGAAATCATGAGAATTCCTTAACAATTAAATGTGAATGCTTATCTGCCTGACAATACATTATGTTAGACAATATCCATAGAGAACAAAAGCTGAGAGATTGATTTACTTAGAAATTGTAACGCGTTTGTAACTACTATATAAGCACTTAGTTTCAATTAACATATTGATACACTTTGGTTCGCTATAATTGATATTCCTCGGACAATAGTAACGAGCGTGTTACGTAAATTTTATGCTGTTCAAATACTAATAAGTGACGGTATAACCATGCGTAAAAAGTTGATCCTTACGGCTCTTGCAAGCTCTCTTATTCTTGCTGGATGTGGGCAAGATGCTCAAAATTCCAAGCAAGCGCCTTTACCTCTCGTAGCTGTACAGGATGTTAGCGTTGTTTCTCACCAGCAAAGTAAGTCGTATATCGGTCGTATTGAAGCCGTTGAAGATACGGCCATCACAGCGCAAGTTTCTGGCTATCTACAAAGCCGTCATTTTAATGAAGGTCAAATGGTCGAAAAGGACCAATTACTTTATTCTATTGAGCCATCTTCATTTGAGGCTGAAGTAGCAAGCGCAAAAGCGTCTGTTGCTCAAGCGAATGCGAATCTTAAAAAAGCCGAACTTGATTTTAACCGTGGTAAGAACCTTCTCCCTAAGGGCAGTATTTCTCAATCGGAATTTGATGCATTAACAGCAAACTTATTGGGTTCTCAGGCACAGCTTGAAGCAAGTCAAGCACAGCTCAATGCAGCCAATGTTCAGCTTTCTCATACCAAAATTATTGCGCCTTTCTCTGGACGAATTAGTGACAGCAAAGTGAGCACGGGTGATCTGGTTTCACCGTCTTCAGGCGTATTAACCACCTTGGTTAGCCTAGATCCAATCCATGCATCGTTCAGCATCAGTGAGCGTGAGCGGATTGAGTTAGGTATGGATCGCATTGAAGGTGATGGCAGTAGCGACTCTGCAGGTGTTGAAGTTCAGATCATGCTTGAGAATGGTGAAGCGTTCGAACATCTAGGTCAGCTTGATTTCTTGGGGAACCGTATCAACCTCAATACTGGTACGATCGCGATGCGCGCAATTGCTGATAACCCGAACCAGCAATTACTTCCAGGCCAACACGTTCGCGTTGATCTACGTGAAAAGCAATCTATTGATGTTGTGACTATTCCGCGTCGTGCAGTTCAAACCGACCTAGAAGGTGACTTTGTGATGGTATTGGTTGAAGGTGAAGCCGCACCAGTTGCTGAGCGCAGAAACATTGAGATGGGGCGACAAGTTGAAGGTGGTGTGATCGTTCATTCTGGTCTAGAGAAGAACGACGCAGTGATCACTCAAGGCTTACAGCGTGTACGTAATGGTATGTCTGTTCGTATTCAAGCTTCTGCTGAACAAGCTGAGTAAGGGGGCTATTTATGTTAAGTCGTTTCTTTATTCAAAGGCCTAAGTTTGCCCTTGTCATCTCCATAATATTAACGTTGGCGGGGGCGATCTCTCTCGCTATCTTACCAGTGGCCGAATATCCAAAAATTAGCCCACCATCGGTCAGTGTATCGGCATTCTACACGGGTGCCAGTGCTGAAGTGGTGGAACAGGCGATAGCCGACCCCATAGAGACGTCGGTGAATGGCGTGGAAGATATGATCTACATGTCTTCTAAAAGTGCTAACGATGGTTCATACAACCTTAATGTGACCTTTGATGTCGGTACTGATGCTGATATGGCTCAGGTCAACGTTCAGAACCGCGTTGCTCAGATCGAATCGAAACTTCCACAAGAAGTAAGAATGGTGGGTGTGACGGTCAAGAAGCGTTCTCCTGACTTGCTGATGGTCTTGAACTTCTACTCGCCGAACGGAGAGTACAACGACCAATTCCTTATCAACTACGTGAACTTGAACATTAAGGACCAATTGGCTCGTGTAAAGGGCATTAGTGAAGTTAACGTGTTGGGTGGTGGTGAATACGCGATGCGTGTTTGGTTAGATCCTGAAAAAATGGCTAACCTCAATATAACCACCTCTGATGTGAATCGCGCCTTGGCAGAACAGAACGTTCAAGTCGCAGCTGGCCGTATTGGTGCCGCACCCTATAACAACGCGCAAGAAGTGCAATTCAACTTGGTAACAAAAGGCCGATTAGAAACGGCTGATGAGTTTGAGAATGTAGTGCTTCGTGCAAATCAAGACGGTTCAACGGTTTATTTAAAAGACGTTGCACGTGTTGAGCTAGGTAAAAAGTTCTACGATGGTAACGGTAAATACCGTGGTCAAGACGCTTCAATCGTAACGCTGTCTCTTCAGTCAGACGCTAATGCGCTGGAAAGTGGTAAAGCAGTCATGGCGATGCTCGACAACCTAAGCAAAAATTTCCCTGAAGGCGTTGCTTACGAGGCGAGTTATGACACCACACTCTTCGTTGCTGAATCGATTAAAGGCGTAGTTAAAACTCTCATCGAAGCAATTTTGCTGGTTATCGCAGTAACGTACTTGTTCTTGGGCAGTGCACGTGCAACCTTGATTCCTGTGGTTGCGATTCCGGTATCTTTGATTGGTACTTTTGCGGTCATGCAGATGACGGGCTTTACCATTAATACAGTAACCTTGTTTGGTTTGATTTTGGCGATTGGTATCGTAGTAGACGATGCGATCTTGGTTATCGAGAACGTCGATACTACGATGGCCAAAGATCCTACGATTTCACCGCGAAAAGCAACGCTTATCGCAATGAAAGAAGTAACGGGTCCAATTGTTACCTCAACCTTGGTTCTGTTAGCGGTATTCATCCCAGTAGCGATGCTGCCAGGTATTACCGGCATCATGTATCGTCAGTTCGCTCTGACCATCTGTATTGCGGTTGTGATCTCTTCTATTAACGCTCTAACGCTGTCACCAGCATTGTGTTCATTGGTTCTTAAGCAGGGCGGTGGTAACACAGCACGTTGGTACCAAGCGTTTAACCGTGGTCTTGAGTCAGTAACCAACAAATATGGTCAAATTGCAGGCTTCCTTGTGAAAAAGGGTGTTCTGCTGTTTACCTTCTTTGTTGTGGCACTAGCGGCGGTAACTTACTTCGCGAAAACCACGTCTACGGCTTTCGTACCTCAAGAAGATAAAGGCATCTTGTTGGTCAATGTGCAACTTCCTGATGCGGCATCGCTGTCTCGTACAGAAGATGTGACAGAGCAGTTGCTAGAGATGGTCGAGCAAGAGCCGGGCGTTGATGGTGTGACACTGGTTAACGGCTATGCATTCATGACGGGCGCTTCAGCTTCGAATGGCGCGTCGATGTTCATCAAGCTCCATGATTGGGACATGCGTAACGCATTGGACGGTCAACATTCAGCGCAAGCTATCTCACAACGTATTAATGGTCGAGCAGCAACAGAACTGCCTCAAGCGATCGTATTTGCAATGGGACCTCCAGCTGTACCGGGCATGGGTGCTGCGTCTGGTTTTGAGTTTGTTCTCGAAGATACATTAGGTCGTAGCCGCACTGATCTGGCGATGGTAATGAATGACGTGATTGCTGAGGCGAACAAACAGCCTGAGATTTCACATACCTTCAGTACCTTCCGTGCGAATGTACCTCACTACTATGTCGATATTGATCGTGAGAAAGCGCAACAGCTAGGTATTCCGCTGTCGGAAATATTCCAAACGCTACAAGGCAATCTTGGGTCAATGTACGTGAATGACTTCACCATGTTTGGTAAGAACTTCCGTGTAACCATGCAAGCTGACAGTGAACACCGTAGCAGCATGGATGACCTACAACGATTCCACGTACGTTCGTCTAATGGCGAGATGATCCCGTTAAGCACATTGGTGACTTACGACCAGATCTTCGAGCCGGATGTAGCATGGCGTTACAACATGTACCGTAGTGCCGTGATTCAAGGCCAACCAGCGCCGGGTTACTCAAGTGGTGATGCGATTGCTGCAATGGAGCGTGTAGCCGCAGAAGTATTACCTCAGGGTTACCAGTACGAATGGACCGGAATGGCTTACCAAGAGGTCTTGGCAGGCAATCAAGCGATCTTTGCTTTCGCATTGGCGCTGATCTTTATCTACCTGTTTATGGTGGCTCAGTACGAGAGTTGGACAATCCCTATAGCGATTATCTTAGTGGTACCTGTTGCAACCTTGGGTTCCTTCTTGGCGTTGAACCTGACAGGTACACCGCTGAACCTCTATGCGCAAATTGGCTTGGTTCTCTTGATAGCCTTGGCCGCTAAGAACGCAATCTTGATTGTGGAGTTTGCTAAGGTGGAGCGTGAAGACAAGGACGCATCAATCGAAGATGCAGCAGTGAAGGGCGGTACGCTGCGTTTCCGTGCTGTGAACATGACGTCTTGGTCATTCATATTGGGCATCTTCCCACTTATCTTCGCTGCGGGCGCAGGTCACGTGAGCCAGAACTCTCTGGGTATTTCTCTGATTGGTGGTCTGCTATGTGTGTTGTTAGCGGGTACGTTCCTAATCCCTGGCTTCTATGCATTCGTGCAACGCAAACGTGAGAAGGCACACGGTGGCAATACCAAGTTGATTCCACTGGACGATGAATAGGGAAGTTCGTGTCTTGTAGAATGAGCCCTTTACAAGGTTCCTCCTTGGTAATTAATTTCTTGTAAAAACGAAGGCTTAGCATTGTGCTAAGCCTTTTTTATTCCACTTGTGAATAAAGAATCTGTTTATATAATTAAATCTTCATTATAAGGTAGAGTTAACACTCCAATTAAGGCTCTGTAATAAAATGGTGTTTTATTGCTAAGGTTTTGTTTTTGTTGAATATGTAGGTGTTCAGCTAACACTTGTATGCTCGAAAGTATTTGCACAATAGTGTGAAGTGTTTCAAAATTACCAAGTTATATTGAAATATTTTGTGCATTGAGGTTCTTATGAAAGTCATTGATTTATTTAAACACCGAGGCGACAGCGTGTCTTCGCAACACTCAGAGTTTATGCAATGGATGTCTCCAGCTCTTAGAGATTACTGGGGAGACTTTCTGAATCGCACGCAAAATAGTCATTTCTTTGCGTGGGTTCGTGATCACCATAAACCTGCTGTCAATGAAGATGCACCAGAGATGCCTGTCGAACCACAGATCGTACTTAAGCCAGAAGCACAGCTTGTATTTGATGAGCTTGAACAGCAGATCGGTGAAGTGATACATACTGGTGATTGGATCAATGTAAGCCAAGACAGAATCAACCAGTTTGGCCTTGTTACTGAAGACATGCAGTGGATTCATACTGAGCCCTCTAAGGCTGAAACAGATTCTCCGTTCAAAACAACCATTGCACATGGTTTTTTGACTTTGTCTCTGCTTCCTCGGCTGACAGACAGTGTTGACCCTGACAAATCTCAATTCCCAACGGCGAAGATGGTTGTAAACATTGGTCTTAACCAAGTACGTTTCCCATACCCTGTAAAATCGGGCAGTAACGTTCGCGCTAAAAGTACACTGACAAAAGTAACGCCAATTAAAAAAGGCTTAGAGATTGAACGTGAAATCCGTGTAGAAATCGAAGGCATCCGTCGCCCTGGTGCTGTGATTGTTTCGGTGATTCAACTTCACTTCTAGAGCTTTTTTATAAGTAGAATTATTTTTAGCGAAGATTATAGATTCAAAAAAAGAGAGAGCTTAAGGCTCTCTCTTTTTGTTTGTGTCTATCAAGACGATATCATCAGTATCCTAATAACATCACTAAAAGCACTTATCTTACTTAACGCGCGTATAGCGACTTGATACGTGTGTAACTACTTGATATCCGTGTCGCTATTTAATACGTGTGTAGCCGTACTCTTCGATAAGATCTTGCCCATGTTTTGACTTCACGAACTTAATGAAATCTTTGCTCTCGTCAGAAACGGAGTCAGTTTTGTGCAGCAATAAGAACGGGCGAGCCAATTCATAACTGTGGTTAGCAATGTTCTTTGATGTTGGCTCTATGCCTTCAAAGTTAATGGCCTTAATCGAGTGGTCGATAGAGCCAACAGAGATGAATCCAATTGCGTGTGGGTTATGGTTAACAATCGTTTTTACCATGCTGTTGCTGTTTACAACCAAATTATTTGGGTTGATGTCAGACACTAGACGGTCGTTAATGATTTTTGTCAAACCAAGCAAGCTCTCGAAGCTGTAACGTGAACCAGAAGAAGCTTCACGAGTTACAACTGCGATAGGTTGATCCGCACCGCCTATGGTTTTCCAGTTCGTGATCTTGCCTTTATATATATCGAATAGCTGTTCACGTGTAACGTTGCTTACACCGTTTGAACGGTTAGTTACGACGGCTAGGCCGTCAAAGGCAATTGGAAATACCTTCAATTTTTCGCCCTGCTCGCGGTCAGTTAAGTAACGCGAGCTCATACCAATATCAGCGACACCTTTATTGACCATGGTAATACCCGCTGTAGAACCGATGCCCTGAACAGCAATATAGTTATCAGGGTGAGTCTTGTTGTACTCCTCAGCTAATACATCCATCACACGTGATACCGAAGTGGAGCCCGAAATATTGGTTTCTTGTGCAAAAGCAGCGTGAGAAGACAGGGCTAAGGATAGAAGAGAGGCAAGCGCGACTCGTAACATAAACAACTCCTAGTTAATAACATTTGCCGGCTATGATAGGTCGGTTATATGACAATTTTGTGAAACTCTATCCGCTCAATGTGTCGCTATTAGCTTGATGAGTGAAAGCGAGCTGGGTTGACAAAAGCAGGGTTCGTTTCTGGGAGCTGGTCGGGTATTTCGTTTGCGCTTGTTCGCTAAAATGTTGGTTGAGTCCTAAGCTAAGTAGAGGAATTCACTACTTAGAAGTTTCTATAGAATTTCTATGGAGTTTCTATGAAATTACAAGGGGTGTTATGTCCGTCATTCATATCGAACTGAATCGTCTTTTAATTGGAGCTGAGAAGCTCTGTACATCTCGAAATCGCAGTTTACCTGTCGAGTTAGGTAAATCCCTTTATGAAGAGTGTGAGGGTGGTGTGCTGTTTTCTCAGGCTCATTATCTGCTCGACTCATCTCATAGCGATTACACAAATGAGATCGCCTGCGTTAGTTTTGATGAGTCACTATCATGTTGGTTGGTAATGGTGCCGCTAGAAGGCGATGTAGAAACCGACTCAGTAAATTGGGGGCCTTATCCCTACCTACCACAATCGAAGGATCTTGATGCTATTTTGTCTGAAATAGAAAAAGATCCTAAATCGTACTTCTGGTCGTGATTATTCTGTTGAGATGTTTGCGAGGGGCTTGATACCTAAAACGAACGACTTTTGTAAACTCAACACATCGCAACCTATCTGCGTCACTAAAAAGGGTCTATGTTAGTGAAGCTTATATGCGTCAGTAAAACGATGGATGTTACTCCAAATTATGCCATTAAGATTGCGTAGTTATACCAATCACAGTGAGTAAGTGATTAGTTATTTACTACGATTGGTATTAATAAGATTTTGAAACCAAAGACCGGAAATCTTTTGGTGTTTTGCCGTGATAGGTTTTAAAGGCGGTACTAAAATGTGCCGCACTTTTAAACCCGGATTCATAAGCAATTTGAGTAATCGATTTGTTCGATGTTCTGAGCTGTGTGGCTGCGTGGGCGATTCGCTTTATCTTCAAGAGGTTTGAAAACGAAAGGTCTTCCGCCGATAAACGGCGTTTGAGTGTGGCTGGTGACATCCCCATATAGCTGGCTAGAGTGTCGAGTGAGATATTATTTTCTATGTTCTGTTCAATGTAATGGATGACCTTTTGTGTCACCGTCAATCTAGAAATTCGGCTAATAATCGCTAATAGTTCCGGATACTGCTCGATCATTAAAGACAGCAAACCTAAGCCTAGCTGGGTCAGAGCGTAATCATTCTGAGTCGAAGAATTAGCGAGCGACATGATGAGCTCTTTCAACTGGTAGATTTCAGTATCGGTTTGATTGAACTTGATGTATTTGTCTGGGATTCGAGTGGATTCTAGATCGCTGAATTGGTTGATGAACTTTTGGAAAATTGCTAAATCAAAGTCTAAGCAAATCGCACTAAACTCACCATTTTCAGTGTCGACCGTTATGTCTTTAATCTGACCAGAATTGTAAAGCGTGAAATCTCCCGCTTTTAACGAGGCTTGGGTGCCATTGGGCAGCATAAAAGATATGCTTCCTTTCGATACCATAAAGATACCGTTTTTAGAGGCGGGGTAGCGTTCGCGTTTCCTGGGAATAAAGTTTCTAAATTGAGTGACCGTGATTGATGGCATAGTGAGCTTCTTTGGCGTTGTAGATTGATTGCTTTTTTAAGTATTGTTTAAGCATGAGACATTTACAAAAAAGGCGCTAATAATTAGCGCCTTTAGAAGTAAAACTTAGAACCTTTTGACCTTGAAAGCCGTAGCTGTTAAAGCTCTTAAGCTTCGGTTTCGTTTGTCGTTTCAGGCTCGTTAGGCAAGTCCGCAAAAACTTGAGTCGGCTTTGCTACTAAGTTACGGTTTTCCTGATTAACTTCGGAGAGAACTACTTCTAAAACGTCTCCCAGTTTGTATACCATTTCTTTATCAATAGATACAGTACCCATATCACCATTGCACTCAATTCTCTCTTTATTATCAAGAATGAGAGAGCCTGGGATAAACGCCGCTGCACCATTGTCAAGTAGACGTACACGCATACCTGCGCGGTTAATATCGAAAATCTCGGCTTGGAAACGAGTTTCTTCTGCTGGAGCATTCGCTAGAGTGCGAGCATACAGCCAATCACCTACATTACGCTCAGCCATACCGTGGTGGCGGCGGTGCAGAGCAAGTTCATCACCAATGGTTTCGTCTGGTGTTTGAATCGGCGCTTTGCCTAATATGTGTGCTTTAAGCATACGGTGGTTAATCATGTCACCGTATTTACGAATTGGAGAAGTCCACGTCGCGTAAATGTCTAAGCCCATCGCGTAGTGTGGCGCAGGTTCATTGCTGATCTCGCTGTACGCTTGGAACTTACGAATTCGGTTATCGTAGTAGCTGTTGTCTAAAGAGCCTAACCAACGGCGCAGAGTGGCAAAACCTTCTAGAGAAATGATCTGCTCCTCTGTAAACGGTGTTTCGGCTTCTGGGTTAACCAGCTCCAGAACGTCTGTTAATTTCTCAGCTTTAAAACCAGAGTGACAGTTAAAGACACCTTGGTTAAAGCTTTCTTTTAATACTCGACCTGCACAGATGTTCGCGCTGATCATAGACTCTTCAACCAACTTGTTTGCGCTACGACGCATGTCCGCGTGGATAGCGACAACATCGTTGTCTTCGCTTAGTTCAAAGCGGTAGTCAGGGCGATCTGGGAACACTACAGCGTTTGTTGAGCGCCATGCTGAACGTGCTTGTGCAAATTGGTGAAGGTCAGAAACAATCGCAGCGATCTCTTCTGATGGTTGCCATTTCTCTGATGAACCTGTTTCTAGCCAGTCTGATACGTGGTCGTAAGCAAGACGAGCGTGAGATTTGATATTTGCAGCGAAGAAGTTAATGTCATCACCGATAACACCATCTTTAGATACCGTTACTGTGCAGCAAAGTGCTGGGCGAACTTCGTTCTCTATTAGTGAACATAAGTTGTCAGCGAGATCGCGAGGCAACATTGGGATGTTACGACCAGGCAGGTAAATAGTGAAACCACGCTCGCGAGCCACTTTATCCATTGCATCATCTGGAGAGATGTAAGCCGTAGGGTCAGCAATTGCGATAGTCAGTTCAAAATCACCGTTCTCTTTCTTCTTAGCGTAAAGCGCATCGTCCATATCTTTTGTGCTTTCGCCATCGATAGTCACAAAAGGGACGTGAGTCATGTCTACACGTTCAAGATCGGCGTCATCGTTGATCTTCCAATCATCGATACCTTCAGGCTCGCTGTTTGGTAGGTCATTTTGCGCTAGCGTTACCCACCAAGGCGCGATTTTGTCGTCAGCGTCTGTGATTTTCTCAGAGATCTGAGCCAAGAAGCCGTTGTCACCTTTTAACGGGTGTTGAACGATATGAGCAACAACCCAGTCGCCTTCTTTAAGCGTTTCAGGGTTCAAACCCTTCTTTGCTTTCGCTTTAAGCTGCAGTTTTTTCAGTTGCGGGTGATCTGGAACAACGTTCAATCGGCCTTTGAAAAGCTTAACTCGTGCAATAAAGCGAGTAAGACCCTGTTCAATCAACTCCTCTGGCTCTGCAACTTCGCGCTCTTTCTCTGTGCGAATGATGGCAATCACCTTGTCACCGTGCACACATTTTTTCATGTACGGCGGTGGGATGAAGAAGCTAGTTTTGCTATCGACTTCGAGAAAACCAAACCCTTTTTCAGTGGCTTTGATCGTACCTTCCTTTTTAGGGAGGGTTTCTTGGATTTGCTGTTTGAGTTGAGCGAGTAGAGGATTATCTTGAAACATTTGACTTTTATCTATCGAGGACAATTGAGCACACTATAATCATTGCGAGGCTTGATTACTACTTAAAGGCGAAGTGAGCGTAAATTAATTGCCCTCTTATTTAACTAGGTCAATTTGCTAGAAGTTTGGTGCTGTGACGAGATATTCATCAAGTTTTGACGATATGATAGCCATTATTGATGTAAAACCGAAAAATATGTGATGTATTTCAATTTTTTCTGGCTTTTTTTATGCATTTAAGGAATAATCCGCCTCCCTTAGACGTCCCTAATGGCTTGAAGTGTTTTATTACTGCTTCGTAACTCTGAATGGAATCAGTATCTGATTGGATCAGTATTGGAATTGATAGAGCTCCCGGGACCTTTTGTTTACTTATATATAGTGGGATCCCAATGTCCGAATCTGTAATTCAATTTAATGAATTAGCCCTAAACGAAAACATTCTTTCAGCTCTTGATAGCATGGGTTTCGTTTCTCCGACTCCAATCCAAGCAGCAGCTATTCCTCTTCTTCTAGAAGGCCGTGACGCACTAGGTAAAGCACAGACTGGTACTGGTAAAACAGCAGCATTCTCTCTGCCTTTACTTAACAAAATCAACCTGAACCAACATAAACCACAAGCAATCATCATGGCTCCTACTCGTGAGCTAGCGATTCAAGTTGCTGCGGAAATCAAAAACCTAGGCCGTGATATCAAAGGTCTTAAAGTTCTTGAAATCTACGGTGGTGCTTCAATTGTTGACCAAATGCGCGCTCTAAGCCGCGGTGCTCACATTGTTGTTGGTACTCCAGGTCGTGTTAAAGACTTACTAACTCGTGACCGTCTACACCTAGATGAAGCACACACATTTGTTCTTGATGAAGCAGATGAAATGCTAAAAATGGGCTTCGTAGATGACGTTACTTGGATCCTAGAGCAAGCTCCAGAATCTGCACAACGTGTACTTTTCTCTGCGACTATGCCTCCAATGGTTAAGACTATTGTTGACCGTTACCTACGTAACCCGGCTAAAGTTGACGTTGCTGGTACTAACCACACCGTTGACAAAGTAGCGCAGAATTACTGGGTTGTTAAAGGCGTAGAAAAAGACGAAGCAATGTCTCGTCTTCTTGAAACTGAAGAAACTGACGCGTCAATCGTATTCGTACGTACTCGTCAAGACACTGAGCGTCTAGCTGATTGGCTATCTGCACGTGGCTTCAAAGCTGCTGCACTGCACGGTGATATTCCTCAGTCTCTACGTGAGCGCACTGTTGATCACATCAAACAAGGTGTTATCGATATCCTAGTTGCAACTGACGTTGTAGCACGTGGTCTTGATGTTCCACGTATCACTCACGTATTTAACTACGACATCCCATTCGATGTTGAATCTTACATCCACCGTATTGGCCGTACTGGCCGTGCTGGACGTAAAGGTAAAGCGATCCTACTAGTTCGCACTAACCAAATCCGTATGCTTCGCACTATCGAGCGCGTAACTAAGTCTCAAATGGAAGAAATCCAACTTCCACAACGTGACGAAGTTGCTGCTGCACGTGTTGCTAAGCTTGGTGCTGAGCTTGAAACTGAGAAAGAGAGCAAAGCTCTAGAAAACTTCGCAGGTTTGATCTCTACACTACAAGAATCTCTAGAAGTTGATGCTGCTACTCTAGCTGCAATGCTTCTTAAGCGTCAGCAAGGTAAGAGCCCTCTATTCTACGTTGGCGAAGACCCAATGATCGCTGCTATCGAGCGTGATAAGAACCGTCGCAAAGAGCGTCGTGAAGATCGTGACAATGGCCGTGACGGTGGTGGTCGTAACTTCAATACTCAAGATTGGGATACGTACCAACTACAAGTTGGCCGTGAGCAAGGCGTTCAGGTTAAAGACATCGTTGGCGCACTAGCAAACGAACTAGGCCTAACTAAAGGTTCTATCGGTGCTATCAAACTAGACCAAGGTTCTACTTACGTTCAACTGCCAAAAGCAATGAACTCTGAAACTGCTGGTAAGCTAAGCAAACTTCGCATTCGTCAAAAAGAAGCTGGCGCTGTAGTTGTTGATTTCAACGACTTCCGTGAGCCTCGTCGTGGTGGCGGTGGTCGTGATGGCAACCGTGGTGGCGGTCGTGGCGGTCGTGATGGTGGCGGCTACCGTGGTAACCGTGAAGGCGGTAATCGCGAAGGTGGTAACCGTGAAGGTGGCAATGGCGGTCGTGGTGGCTACCGTGGCAACCGTGACGGTGCACGTGATGGTAACTCTGCTGGTGGTCGTGATGGCGAACGTCGCTTTGACCGTAACCGTGGTGGTGATCACCGTGGTAACCACCGTGGCGAACGTGGCCATGGCAACGCAGCAGGCAATGGCGGCAACCGCGGTCGTCGTCCAGAGCGCAACGAAGGTTAATCAACCTTTAGTTTAAGTGAAACTTACAAGCCAAGTGCTTATAGGCGAATAGCTTAAACAGTGAATTTAAAAGCCGGGCTTAATGCTCGGCTTTTTTGTGCCTGTTATTTGAACTTTAGCTTTGGTTTGTTCTATATATGCGGCAGCTTACTTCAACTAAACTTCGTCCCTATATCTAATGTTAGTGCCTAACTTAGCTGTATCGCGTTCTAAGTCTATATTGAAATAACGTGCTACAAGATACTAAAACAATGAGTGAAGGCTATCTAAGCGACGTTACAGTTCATTTATTCGTAGAGTTGTACTCGAATGCAATTAAAAGAAGATCGGATTTCGTCGTTCACTATTCCCAACTCTTGTGATCTTTTTGATGCAAACATTGAGCAATTGAGAAGTCGAGCAAAAAGTTATCGGCAATGATAAGCAGAGAAAAGGGAAGGGGGCTAGGCGGATTACGTGCATTGCTTCGATTCACTCTAGTTAACTTAATCGAGTAAAAAACTAATGTGAGCAGTCCTTTACTTCGTTTATTGGCCAACTGTCATATTCAACTATTTTTTAATTTCGCTCTCGAAATAAATAAACTAATGACTCAGATCAACTTAATTGTGTTCATTTGGTGCTTTTTGCAAAACAAAAGTTGAAAGATTCAAAAATTATTGAATAATGGGCTTAACTAAAATTGAAGTAAACACTTCATCCAATTCGTACTGAAACAGGATCCATATCCAATGTCTAATTCGTTTGTTCTGGTTATTAACTCGGGTAGTTCATCCCTAAAATTTGCTGTTATTGATTCTGTTTCTGGTGAAGCCGTGTTGAGTGGCTTAGGGGAGTGTTTTGGTCTTGAAGATGCTCGTATGAGCTGGAAATATCAAGGCGAGAAAACTGAAATTGCCATTCAAGGTGAAGATAACCACCACAAAATTGCCATTGGCAAACTGGTTGGGTTGATGGAAGAGCTAGGCTTCACTGCTGATATAGTGGCTATCGGTCACCGTATCGTTCACGGCGGCGAGAAGTTCACTCAAACGGTTCGTATTACTGAAGAAGTAACGAGTGAGATTGAGAGCCTATCTGACCTAGCTCCACTGCATAACCCGGCAGGTGCTATTGGTATCCGCGCTGCGATTGAAGCTTTCCCTTCTCTACCTCAATTTGCTGTATTTGATACGGCTTTCCACCAAACAATGCCACAACGTGCATTTACGGGTGCAATCGCAAAAGAACTATACACAGACTTCGGTGTTCGTCGTTACGGTTTCCACGGTACGAGTCACTACTTCGTTAGCCGTGAAGCTGCGAAAATGGTCAACAAGCCAGTTGAAGAAGCTAGCTTCATCTCCGTTCACCTAGGTAACGGTGCATCTGTATGTGCTATCAAAGACGGCAACAGCGTTGATACGTCAATGGGTTTCACACCGCTTTCTGGCCTTATGATGGGCACACGTTGTGGTGATTTAGACCCTGGTATCATCGAGTACCTACTAAAGAAAGGTTGGTCACAAGAGCAAGTATTTAACTCTCTAAACAAGGAGTCTGGCTTCCTTGGCGTGTCTGGTCTTACGAGCGATGCTCGTGGCATCTTAGAAGCAATGGAAGAGGGCCATGAAGGTGCTAAGCTTGCGTTTGAGGTGTTTACTTACCGCGTTGCTAAATACGTTGCTTCTTACCTTGCAACGCTAGATTCTTTAGACGGCATCATCTTCACTGGTGGTATCGGTGAAAACTCTCTACCAATTCGTCGTGAAATCCTAAACAACCTTAAGATTCTTGGTTTTGTTGAAGATATAGCAGGTAATGAAGCCGCTCGTTTTGGCGCAGAAGGTATCATCGCTAAATCAGAGATGTTAGACGCAGTAGCAATGGTTATTCCAACCAATGAAGAGTTCGTGATTGCTCAACAGTCGGTAGAACTTCTGTAATTTAAGTAACTGTTTAAGTTAACATATACGATTTGAAAGCGAGCCCTGGTGGCTCGCTTTTTAGTTTCTTGTTCGGGGTTACTTATATGTAACTACTCGCTAATCATCATCTCTATTGAGGGGAATGTTTGTTAGTTGAATGCCCGTTTCTGCGAGAACGCTAAATGACGAGAATATGGCATGCCTTCTTTGCTAATTATGCTTGTCAGTCAACATAGGCCACTGAACTTGGTTCTTTGTAGATGCAATCAACTCCAGTCACATTTCCGTTGCCGTCTTGATACTGTGCATAAACTTTCCACAAGCCATTTTTCCTCTCCCCTAAAACAGTAACCCGGGTATTATTCCCATAAGTAGTACCGTTAGAGCCATTCCCTTTACCGAAAGACACTTGAAACTCCTTTTTTATCGCTTGCTGTATTTTTGCGCCATCAAAGTCCCTATTTGGCTGAACATGCAAAAACTCAAGCCCGCCTCCTTTCCCCGGGCGAATAGCAAACGTACAACCTGTTAATTGAGTGGTAACAAGGAAGTTTGCAGAATCATAGTGGGTGACTTTAGAAATGGACTCAGGCTTAAGTTGTTCAAACTGAGATACCGGTATGTGGATGCATTGAAGAGCTTTAGCGCTACTTGACAGCGCCGTTTTAGATAAGCGCAAACGCATCTCTGGCATTTGAACACCTTGATTGATACCAAGCGCCGTATCTCCGAGGCTATATAAATAAAAGGTAAGTGCTCCTTTTGATTGGCCAGCACTACTAATGGAAAGCGGACAACGATGTAAAAATTGTTCTAAATTTCGATTCATTAGCTGAGCAGCTTGATCTAATGTCAATGGCATAAAACAGTCCTTTGTTATTATTCATGATATGTATGAATGCTTGTAAAAGTAAGCTTTCGTTTATAAGCATATATGAACATATCTAAGACTTCGATATTTGCTAGCCATTAAGTGATGTCGACTTGAATTATTGAACCTGATTTTGAGGTGTGACCAGTTAATGGGCACACCGTACTAAAGGGTATTAATCCCATCCGTACCTTGCTCAAACCTGTATTTATTTGCTGTCTTTCTCCCTCTCGAAAAGTCTTTTTTCTGAGTATTCTCAATCGTCGAACCTCGCTTTTACCTACTTTTATACGACATTATCCAATGTCTTAGGAGGTTTGTTTTTTTATGGTCTTGTTTTTATTGATTATTTTGTAAATAGCAATGTTGCATATCGTGCTGGAGGGGTGGGCGGGAAAATATATATTGCAAATATAAATGATATTTGTTCTTATTCGCGTCCGTTGTGATTTATAAACTTAACCGGAATTAGAATATGAACGTTAGATTGGCTTTCACCCCCCTCGCCTTGGCAATTGGAGGTGCATTAACCACAGTGGCTACCGTGTCGAATGTAATGGCTTCAGAAGAAGTAACGGTGGATGAAACTCTGCAAGTTATTGGTCATCAGTATGAGGGTTACGCGGAGCATATGCCGCAGTCGGGTACTAAAACGGATGTCGAATGGCTAGATGTCCCACAAGCAGTATCAGTGGTCACTAAAACAGAGATGGAAGACCGTGGTGCGGTCCGTTTAGTGGATGCTCTTGATGGTGTTGCTGGTGTCAATAATACCTTAGGTGAAGGCAGTCGAGATCAGTTCGTTATTCGTGGTTTTGATGCGCTGAATGACATGTATCGCGATGGCATGCGTGATGATGGAACTTTACAGTCGTATCGAAGCCTATCCAATATTGAGCGTGTTGAAGTGGTAAAAGGCCCTGCAGGTGCTCTGTATGGTAGGGGCTCTGCTGGCGGCATCATTAACTTACTCACCAAACGAGCGAATGGTGACAATTTTACCAATGTGAACGGCAGTGTTGGCAGTAACAGCCAATTTGTAGGGCAGGTGGATAGCTCAATGGCGTTTTCAGATAAGGTAAATGGACGTATTAACCTGGAACACCGACAGGCTGATTCGTATGTAAACCATGTCGATTCTAATGATTTCTTTATCGCTCCAACCATTCGAGTGCTGCCAGCTGAAGGGCATACCGTTGACTTAGATGTCGAATATGCACACCAAGAGCTGGTGCCATATCGTGGTGTCCCATCTAAAAATGGCAAACCTGTTGATGTCTCTGAGAGTTCTTTCTACGGTGGCACTAACGATTATCAAGAGTCCGATAGCCTGCGTGTTGGCATTAATTATGAATGGCGCTTGAATAGCGAGTGGGTATGGACAAACCGAGCGGCATACAATCATATCGAACTTGAGCAAAAGGGGACGCGTCAAGGTACTGTAACGGGGGATAAAGTTTCTCAAACCGTGAACAATTTCGGTTATGACCCTCGAACCACAACGACGATGCAATCCGAGTTAGTGTGGGAAACTGATTCTAACCAAATGATGATTGGTGCGGATTATAACCAGATCAATATCGATTTAACGCTAGCAAGCGATAAAACCTTACCTCCGAAGCACATCTATAACCCTGTCGTAGGAGCAACGCCTGATCCGGGTTTCAAGCCTTTCCGTGATAACACAACGACGACGACGGGTATCTACCTTCAAGATGTTTACACCTTGGGTGATTTATCGGTGATAGGTAATGTGCGTTATGACTCGATGGATCTTGAACAGCAAAAAGCCGGTAAAGCTCAAGAGAACCTAGACGATAACAAAGTGAGCTACCGCGGTGGTTTGGTCTACCGAATCAACAACGATATGTCGGTATACGCGAGCTTAGCTCGTTCGTGGCAATTGCCTTATTCCGGTATTTATATCAACCCTAAACTGGCTGAATTCTTCCATACCGATCTAAAAGAAGTGGGTGCGAAAGCTTACTTACTCGATAACGCCTTGATGCTCAATGCCGCTATTTTCCAAATTGATCAAGAACAACCACAAACCAATATTAATGGCGACGTTATTAATAAGATTGAAGCACGTCACCAAGGTATTGAACTGGAAGCTCGCGGTCAGATTACAGAGCTATGGGATATTTCAGTTGGTTATAGCTACTTAGATGCAGAAGATAAAGATACAGGCAAAAAGCCGAATGATGTGTCTGATCATCTGTTCTCACTCTGGAGTACTTACCAATTATACGAAAACTGGCGTTTGGGCGGTGGTGTGAAATACGTAGGGGACCGCTACGCGGGTAACAATGAAGCTGTCGCATTAGGCGATTACACCACTGTTGACTTAATGGCAGCGTACACCACGGGTCGTCACAAAGTTCAAGCGAACGCTTATAACGTACTTGGCGAGAAATACATTCTTGGGGCAACCAGTGGTAAGTCGGGCACTAATCAGATTGGCTACGGCGCGCCAGCTGAATTCATGCTCAGCTACGGCTATCAGTTCTAAAAGCGAGTTCAGCTCTAAGAGTCGTTAATTTCTAAGCGTTATTACGTTTCTAAGAGCTAGTACGTGACTAAGAGCTATTTCAACTCCAAAAAATTTGATTTGTTCGCTACGAGTGAGTGAACAGCTGGCCTCATTTTGAGGTCGTTTAGCCCAATGGGTCAAAGCGTTGGCATAACCTAAAAGCACAGCCTTTGACCCTAATTTGCCTACTTAGGAGATTTTCATGCCTTACCAGAATTTGGATGGTAAACCCCACGCGCAACATAAGCTTCGCTTGACCGTACTTGCAACAGCCATCGCTTCAGTGACTTCCATGAGTGCATTCGCAGCGTCTGATCCGCAAACGACGACCATGGAAACGGTTGTAGTGACGGGAAGTTTGATCGGTAATTCAGAATTAGAGGATGTTAAAGAGTATCCGGGAGCGCGTACCGTTCTAACTAACGAACAAATTAAAAAGACCGCCGCTCTTTCGATTGATTCAGCATTTCAAAGTGTACCTGGCATTAAGGTTCAAGATGAAACCGGTACCGGTGTTCTACCTAACATCTCGGTACGTGGCTTGAAAGCGAGCCGCAGTGGTCATGCTCAATTTCTAATGGATGGTGTACCACTGACTCTTGCGCCTTATGGTCATACCGGACAATCTATTTTTCCAGCAACGCTATCGATGCTGGATCGAATTGATATCGTACGCGGTGGTGCGGCTGTGCAGTACGGGCCAAATAACGTGGGTGGTGTGATCAACTTGGTGACTAAGCCCATTCCACACGAGTGGCAAACGGAAATCAGTAATCGTTTCACCGTATTTGAAGATGGTAATACACCGCTTAACGATTTTTACCTACGCACGGGTGGTTGGTTAACCGATACGCTTGCACTTCAAGTAGAAGGTAACTTCCTAAAAGGTGAAAGCTTCCGCGAGCACTCCGACACGGATGTAAAAAACTTCCAAGCGAAGTTGCAATGGTTACTCAGCGATACCCAGGAGCTACAAGCATTCGTTCAGCGTTACGATGCCGACACCCAAATGCCGGGCGCTTTATCGCCAAAAGATTACCAGAAAGATCGTACTCAATCGAAGCGACCATATGACGAATACAAAGGCACATCAACACGTTGGAGCCTGAAGTATTTGCATGATTTGAATATTGCAGATGGCGCAGAGTTAGAGGTTCTGACATTCGGTCACCAGTCTGAGCGTTTCTTCCAATGGGGCTTTAATAGCGCAGGCGGTCACTGGGCTGATCCAGCATTACCATCAACAGATATTCGCACCTCACCACGTGAGTTCGCTGTTTATGGTGTGGAACCTAAGTTAGCGATGTACTTTGACGGTAATACGGTGACGCAAAACTTGATTGTAGGTGCTCGCTATGTAAATGAAGATATCGATTACAAGCTAACGCAAACGCCAATTGCTGGCGGAGTAACAAAAGTGCCACGTGATTGGAACTTGAATACCGATGCATTCGCAGGTTACATCAGCAACGAAGTTGGCCTGTTTAACGACGTGCTAAAGGTTACTCCAGGTATTCGTTACGAATCGATTGATATGACCTTTAATGATAAGGGTACAGCACAGAGTACAGACAACAAAGTGACGGAGTGGTTGCCGGGCTTAACCGTGGCATACCATTTAACTGAGCAATGGGTTGGGTACACCAATGCGCAGAAATCTTTGCGCGCACCACAAATCGCTTACATCCGAGGCAAGGGTGAAGAGGGCAGTGAGCTAGCATGGAACTACGAGTTGGGTGCTCGTTACAATCAAGATTCAACTAGCTTTAATGTCGCGCTCTACCGCATTGATTTTGAAGACCAACTCCAATGGCAAAGCGGAACGCAGACCTTTGACAATATTGGTAAAACGCTTCATCAAGGTATTGAGCTTTCAGGTCGTTATGTTCCGCAGGCTATGCAAGCTCTGAGTTTAGGCGCGGGTTATAACTATTTGGATGCGACGATAGAGGCAGAGGGTGCAAACAAAGGTAAGCAACTTCCTTACACATCGGAGCATCAACTTAGCTGGGATGCGACTTACGCCTTTAGCAAGGTAGATACGACCTTATCTGGTTACTATTTCAGTGAGTCTTATTCTGACAATGCCAATACCAGTGCTGAAGATGCAACGGGTGCGAAAGGCAAAGTACCTGCTTACATGGTATGGAACTTAAACCTAGGCTCAGACTTGTATAAGGATGAAAACAGTAAGTTACGTATGAATGTTGCAGTGAACAATTTGTTTGCTGAGGACTACTACTTCCGCGGCATTGATACCAGTCCGGTTGGCCGCTATCCAGCGCCAGGGCGTTCATACACTTTGGATCTGAACTATCAGTTCTAATCGGTAATTTATTAAAAATAATAACGAATATAAGTCGCCAATATTATTGGCGACTTTCACGGTTCTAGTGTTTAAGGAAAAATAAATATGGAAAACAGCTCTCGACTTTCATTTTCGAATCAATTGCTGCTGCCGAACGGACTGCTGTCATTCAAAAGGGATTTTTTATTCAGCAGGATAGCGATAGCCTTAGTTTTGTTGGCTTTAAGCTTGTTCTCATTCTCCAGTTCAGCAAAAACGAGGATCATTCAAGATGAGCAAGGTCAGTTTGAGATCGCGACTACCCCGCAACGCGTTGTGGTGTTGGAGTTCTCATTTGTCGATGCATTAGCTGCGGTAGGCGTGTCTCCGGTCGGCGTTGCCGATGACAATGATGCTTCGCGAGTGATTCCGGCGGTGCGTGAATTAGTGCAACCATGGAAATCGGTTGGTATGCGTTCACAGCCTAGTCTAGAGGCCATTGCGGTATTAAAGCCCGATCTGATCATCGCCGATGCAGAGCGTCACCGTACGGTTTATCAAGATCTACAGCGAATCGCACCAACTCTGCTGCTCAAAAGCCGTGGAGAAACTTATCAAGAGAATTTGGAATCTGCGCTTAAGGTTGGTATCGCCCTCGATAAGCAATCGGCAATGGAACAAAGAATTCACCAACATCAACAAGCTATGGTGGAATTTAAAAGTCATTTCTCACTCAAACAAACTGTCCAATTTGCTGTTGTGTCGGAAAAAGGAATGTGGCTACATAGCCCTGCTTCCTATGCCGGAGGTGTACTCACCACATTAGGTATTGCAAGCCCAATAGTGGAGCCGACAGACAAGGCGTACTTGCCAACCAGCTTTGAGTTGTTGTTGAAAACGAATCCTGACTGGTTGCTTCTTGGTGCTTACTCAGATCCAAATATCGTTGATGATTGGCAGAAAAACCCACTGTTTAATGTATTAACATCCGCGAAGAATCAACAAGTGGTAGAAGTGTCACCAGCACTATGGTCATTGAATCGAGGCATGTTGGCCGCAGAACAAATGGCGAAAAATCTAGAGCAGATCTTGGATCGTTCATGAGTTTGATGCTGCTCTCTAAAGGTAAGCGACGTTCGCTTATAGTGTCGTGGCGAGTCACGTTATATACGGTCTTAGTGTCGTGTTTGGCAATGTCTGGTTACGTGGCCTCTATGCTAGGTTGGTCGAATTTCTCCCTAACATTGAGTGACTTAGTTCACTATTGGTTTGCGTTTGATGAGAGCAATATGACTCATCAAATATTGGCGACACTTAGAGCTCCAAGAGCTCACGCCGGGTTATTGATTGGTGCAAGCTTAGCGGTTGCAGGGCTATTGATGCAGGGGTTAACACGTAACCCACTTGCGTCTCCATCAATTCTAGGTATTAACGCTGGCGCAGCCTGTTTTATGGCTTTAGCTGCGATAGGCATTCCTGTGTTTAGTGAGCTAAACCCGATCCTTAATGCCGTTCTTGGTGCATTGCTAGGCGGTGGTGCCGTGATGCTCCTCGGTGGCTTCTTCTCCGAACGTTCTCATCCGTTACGTTTGGTTCTAGCGGGTATCGCCATTACTGCTTTATTGGTTGGGTTGACTCGAGCAGCGCTGATTCTAGCTGATGATATGGCTTATAGCGTGCTGCATTGGCTTACTGGTTCATTGTCTAGCGTGGATGATGGACAGTGGCTACAGCTTTGGCCGCCAGCAGTGATTGGTTTGGTGCTAGCTGTTAGCCTTGCTCGTAACCTTAACTTATTGGCGCTTGGTGAAGAAGTGGCTGTGGGGTTGGGCAGTAATATCCGGCTTACTCGCCTCATGAGTGGATTGGCTATCGTGTTGCTTGCGGGTGCCAGTGTCGCTATCGCAGGTCCCATTGGTTTTGTTGGATTGTTGGTTCCTCATTTGGTTCGGCCCATGGTTGGGCATAATTACCATCTACTGATTCCTATCTCCGCAATGGCTGGTGCAGCATTAGTGTCTTGGTCAGATGCATTGTCACGATCTATTGCTTTCCCGACTGAAACGCCCGTTGGTGTTATTACAGCCCTACTTGGGACACCTTGTTTTATTTTGATTGCGACGAGGAGATCTTAATGCACCATCACACTAAGATAGTTTGGTTATCAGGGATTCTCATATTAGTGGCATCTGCGGGGTTGTTTGTCGGTGCAGCGTCACTTTCTATTCCTCAAGTCATCGAACATTTGGTCGCCTTTTCCAGTGACGACTTTGTTATCCATCAATATCGGCTACCACGTATGTTACTCGCGATAAGCGTGGGCGCAGGGTTGGGGCTATCCGGCGTATTAGTGCAAGGCGTGATACGTAACCCGTTAGCATCGCCTGATCTTATGGGCATTAGTGCTGGGGCAGGGCTTGCCGCGACTGCGAGTTTAGTTTGGTTCCCTAATACGGCAGTTAGCGTACTGCCTGTGGTGGCGATGTTCGGTGGCATTATTGCTGCCGGGTTGATTGCGCTATTGGCATGGTGGTCAAGGCCAACACCCGCCAAGTTGGCCTTGATTGGTATTGCAGTGAGTGCGTTTCTGGCGAGTTGCATCGACTTCTTGCTTGTTACTAACCCTATCGAGATCAACACTGCGATGGTATGGCTAACCGGCAGCCTATGGGGACGAAATTGGCAGCAAGTTCCCTTTATTTGGGGAGCATTGCTCTTGTTGTTGCCAATGGCATTTTGGCTTGCTTGGCGATTGGATGTGATGGGGCTTGGTGAGGAAAGTGCCACCACATTGGGTACTAAGCCAAAACAGATACAAGCTCTTGCACTATTGGCCGCAGTGTTACTTGCCAGTGTCAGCGTTTCAGTGGCTGGAACGATCAGTTTTGTGGGTTTATTAGCGCCTCACTTAGCGCGCTTGTTGTTTGGGCATAATCATAAGTTGTTAATCCCGGCGTCTGCTCTGGTTGGCGCGATTCTGGTTACTTGTGCCGATGGCTTGGCAAGAGGTCTACAACCACCGATTGAATTACCTGCAGGGGTACTTACTTCTGTCATTGGCGCGCCTTATTTCATCTTTCTTCTCTATCGTTATCGAGGTTGGTAACCATGCTAAAAACGCAGAATCTTTCCGTCGCGTACGGCAAACAAATGATCATACCGAACCTTTCGGTGTCCATCCCTAAGGGCAAAATTACGGCCTTAATTGGGCCCAATGGGTGTGGTAAATCTACCTTGTTAAAGACGTTAGTCAGAATCAATAAGCAGGTGACAGGAGAGGTGTTATTTGAAGACAAACCATTGTCGAGCTATGGTGATAAAGTGCTCGCGCGTTCGTTGTCGCTTCTGCCGCAAATATTGGTCAGCCCCGAAGGCATTTCGGTCCGAAAATTGGTTGAATATGGCCGTTCTCCTTATGTGTCCCATTGGGGAAGGTTAGGGCAAGAAGACCAAGCGATTGTGGAACAGGCAATGCGTGATACCGGCGTACTTGAGTTTGCTGATAAACCGATTGAGTCACTGTCGGGTGGGCAGCGTCAAAGAGCATGGATAGCGATGATAATAGCGCAAGACACAGATGTCGTGATGTTGGATGAACCGACCACTTATCTTGATATGTCTCACCAAGTTGAATTAATGAACTTGATGCAGCAGATGAATGAAAAGGGAAAAACGGTGGTGGTTGTGCTCCATGACCTGAACCAAGCTAGCCGTTACTGCGATCATTTGATCGTTTTAGAAAGAGGTGGTTTAGTGGCTGAAGGCACACCCGATGAGGTGATGACCGAGACATTGCTGAATGATGTTTTCGATCTCAAAGCGAGCGTATTTCGTGACCCTATATCCAATACGCCGATGTGTGTGGCGATTTAAGCAAATAACAGGTGATTAAAGTTGTCAGTATGGTTTGCTGTGCATCTGGTTAAAATAATCAGAGCGAATCAATCTTTGGTGTTGATTGAGATAGTATTTTGCTATAAAACGCGCATAATCTCGCTATACAAACTTAAAGAAGAAATTACCTATGACTACCTTTCAATACTACTTTCACCAACTGCCTTGCTTCGACTGTAAAAAAACGACAGTAAGTACTGATCTTGGTTGGTTAACGCCTGCGATGAAAGATACAGCTCTAGAGCAAGTGACAAAGACACTTGCGGAAGGTGAAGTTACGCCTGATCTTTCAGCAAATGTGGTTTGTACCAAAGACGAAGCTCGCGAGTACCTATTGCTGAATTTCTTCGGTTATTCAGAAGAGGAGTTAGCGAGCGGAATTGAAGCTGATGATGAGCAAGAAGTCGCGGATGAAATAGCAGAACTTCTAGAAGAAGGCCAAGATACAATCACCTTCGAACATGAAATTGCTCTTCAGTGCTGTGCTGATTGCGATGTTGAAGAAGAGTCAAACTAAGCACTCGTATTAAAGTACTAGTATTAATGTAGATACATCCATTAATACAGTGTGATGTTCAAATGATTAAAGGCGTTAGCGGATTGAAGTTCGTTAGCGCCTTTTTTATATCTCGACCCTGATTATTCTTACTCGCAGGCTCTGCATTGCGATTACCGAAGGAGGCCGAGATACAATATTCATTTAATTGGGGCACTTTGTGGTAGATGTGGCTTGGATAGAGTACCTAAATACATACAAGGCAGAGAGTCACATTGGATTAGGTCGTCTAAACTCAAGGTTGGTATGCAGTCAAAGCAGAACAACTTGGGCTCTAAAAACGTTCTCGAAATAAATGCAAATTAGTCCTTTACCTCAACTTAACTTTAGGTATTAGGATATGCAACGTTGCTTAAGAGAATACTTTAAGGAGAGAAGAATGATCCAACTTGAACATGTAAATTTAGTGGTTAAAGATATCCCAGAGATGCTGACTTTCTATAAAGCGGCTTTCCCTCATTGGTATGTACGTGATGAGGGGAAAGGGGAATGGTCTGGCAAGCCACGTAACTGGCTACATTTTGGTGATGAATACCAATACATCGCGTTGAGCGATCACGGCGAGGGTGAAAATAGATATTTGGCAGGGCATTCTGTCGGCCTCGCGCATTTTGCTTATGTGACTCACAATATCGAAAGCGTGATTGAGCGCCTTATTGATGCGGGTTTCCCAATAGCCAAACCCGGCGCCGACGAACCTTATCGCAAAAACGTTTACTTTGTGGATCCTGCGGGCTTTGAAATCGAATTTGTAGAGTACTTGAGTGATGATCCCAAGCTGCGCAATGCCACGAGCTAATTATGCCCGATTTCAGATAATAACTGCGATTTAGCAGCATGAAAACGTGCTAGGACATTTATAGAAAAGGGCATTGTGGAATATTCCGCAATGCTCTTTTAGATCTATTAGCTGATTGGCTAACTGATATTTACTCTGTTAGTCGCTTAGTCGCTTAGTCGCTTAGTCGCTTAGTTGCTTAGTTGCTTAGTTGCTTAGTTGCTTAGTCGCTTAGTTGGTTACTTAGCTACTTAGCCTTGAATGGCACTAACAACTGTTTGCCAAACACGTTAATGAGTGCGCCCGTGACAATTAGACCACCACCTAGGTAAGTCCAAACTGATGGTATCTCATTGAAGATCCACACGCCTAACAGCGCTGAGAATACGATTTGAACGTATGAGTAAGCCGAAGCTTTACCGGCAGCTTGAGTTTGCATCGCCTTGGTTAAACCGTATTGGCCTATCTGAGTAAAAATCCCGACTAGAACCAACATAATGGTTAAGAATAAGCTCGGCCATACAAAGTCGTTCCAGATCAGGGCTGTTGAGATTGGAAGAGCAACCAGCGGGAAATAGAAGATGATCACCGAGCTATCTTCAGTTTGGCTAAGCTTTCTCACAATCACATAAGCAATTGAGCTACCAAACGCGCCCAATAACGCCACCATAATGCTGAACATGGGTAACTCACTATTTGCGCCACTGTTCATGCTTGGTTGTACCATCACCAGCAATCCCGCGAGGCAGAATGCAATGCAGATCATGGTCGACTTTTGCACGCGCTCTTTTAAGAACAACACGCCAAGCAACGCGGTAAACACGGGATGTACGTATTGTAGAATGGTCGCTTCTGCTAGTGGCAAGGTGGTTACGGCGTAGTAAACACACATTAACGCCGCAGTACCGACAGCACCACGCACAAACAAGAGTGGTTTGTTATTACCCCAGATCGAAATGCCTTTTCGTTTCACATCGATATAGCTGATGATCAAAGAGACCAATGCCCTTGCTGCAACAATTTCAAATACAGGTATACCGTAGTTGCTGATGTATTTCACACAAGCAGACATCAGTGCGAACCCAAAAGCGGAGAGGATCATGAACCTAACCCCAACAGGGATCATTGAAACAGAGAAAGAAGGCATAAAAATATCAATCGGGTGAGGGAAGGGGAATCATAGCTTAATTTAAGAGAGTCGACCAAAGCCTTTGTCTTGCTCTATTACACCAAACCACTGATATTGCTGTGCGAGTGATTTCAGCAACTCGATCTCTTTGGCTGTCTCTTCCCTCAGCCATTCAATAAGGTCATTGATGATAGGTGTGTGTGTACGCTGGTGCATGAAGTAAGTCCAAGCACTGTGTTGAATCTTTGCATCCTTAGGGCAGTACAAGAAGCCCCGTTGTAGATCCTGCAAAACTAACAGTAAATCCGTCACCGTGACGCCTTCACCTGACAAGCAAGCACTGAGTGCCATATCCAAAGACAAGAAACTGGTATTTCTAACGGGCTTTTTCGGTGGGAACTCGACATCAGCCAGCCACACTTTCCAGTCGTGATGATCTAAGGTCGGGTGGAGTCTTGGTAAGGTTAAGATCGAATCGAGGTCAGTATCTTTATTCGTTAAGTTGGTAGAATTATTTAAGCTGGCAGAATTCGTTAAACTAGTAGAACAGACCGGCGCCATAAACTCTTCACGTAAGAAGGTGATGTTTGGTGCCTTGTCATAGCGTTTTTTGAAGCGCGTGTGGAAGATCAGTAGGTCATATTCGCTGCTGTTGATCGATTCGTCTTCCTCAATCACAGGCACAATGACGATCTCATAATCTTGATAACGCTCGTTTAATTCCCGGACTTTAGAGATCAGTACGCGCGTCGCGAAACTCAAGGTCGCTTTGATCACAATACGTTTCTGCTTTGGCTCACCCCAAGAAGCAATAACCGTTTCGACATTGGCGTAGCTTTCACGTAAAGCCACATACAAATCGTGACCTTGTTCTGTTAATTCAATCGCTCGATGCTTACGAATAACCAATGATGCGTTTAACTCATCTTCAAGCTGTTTAATCTGACGGCTGATCGCACTTTGTGTTACATGCAGCTCATCGGCGGCCAGAGTAAAGCTCATCAGCCTTGCTGCAGCTTCGAAGGCTTTTAAGCCATTATGGGATGATGGCAAGCTAGGATATGGGGTCATAATTCGTTCGCATGAGTTTATGGAATGTTAGAGTCGCAAATTTATCAATTGAACGCCAGCCTCATCGATCGTATTTTGGGCGAAATTACCTGAGGCGCTCATGAAAAAAATACTCACACTCGCATTCCCTTTGATCATTTCACAGCTGATCTCCATGGCTTTAGTCCTTACTGATGTTTGGATGATGTCGCGTATCAGTGTATCAGCCCTTGCGGCTGGTGGCTTAGGCGCCTCTATCTACTTTTTTATCTTTATTATTGCGAGCAGCACCGTGGGTTGTGTCGCGAACTTGATTGCGATCGCTTATGGTCAGCGAGTGGCTCGCCCTGAGTTTGGTAACACACAAATTAGATTAGCCGTTAAAGGTGCCACCATGTTGGCATTTGTGCTGAGTGTGACCTTAATGGCTAGCTTTTGGTTTGCTCCGTTGGTATTAGAGGCAGCAAAACAGCCCCAAGAAGTGATTACTTTAGCTATGGAATATGTGCATGCCTTGAAATGGGTGATGCTGCCTTCGCTTATTTTGTTGGTACTACGTGGATTAACCAGTGCGTTTGGTAATGTGCGCTCTATTCTGGTGATGTCTATTATCACCGTAATTCTGAATGTGCCAGTGAGCTACTTCTTAACTTTCCAATTAGACATGGGTTTAACCGGTTTAGGGCTAGGTACGGCTATCGCGGCCTTTATCGTGATGGTTGGGTACACGGTGTGGGTATTCAAGCGAGATGAGTTTAAGCAGTTCGCCCCTTGGTTAAACACAGAAGAGTATTCAATCAAGTTAATGAGCCCTTTATTGATGATGGGTTTGCCTATTGGGCTCGCTGCGTTACTTGAACATGGCTTGATATACGGCGGAACTCTGATGGCGGGAACGATCAGTATTGCTTCTCTAGCATTGCACCAAATCCTGCTGCAATGCTTAAGCTTTACTTGGAACTTCAATTTCGGTTTCTCACAAGCAGCGGCGATTTTGGTTGGCCGTGATTTCGGTGCGGGTAACTACGAAGGCATCAAAAGAACCTCGATTCTAAGCTTTATATTGGTGTCGGTGTTGAGCGTAGCCTTGTCTGCCGTGTTCATCCTCTGGCCGGAAATGATCGCGTCTATCTTCAAGCTAGACGATGGTACGGGCGCAATGACTTCGCTATTGGCCTCTGTTATTTGGGTGGTTGCGTTGTGCTTTATTGTAGACGCTTGGCAGTTATTGGCGATTAATCTGTTGAGAGGGATGAAGATTGTCTCAATGCCAACCGTAATGACAGCCATTGGTTACTGGGTATTTGGTTTGCCCGCGGCTTGGTATTTGATGTCTAAGTTTGAATTGGCAGGGATCTGGGGCGGAATCGGTGTTGGTTTAGGTGTGACAGGTATTCTGCTGCTTATCCAACTGATGCGTGTCATTCAAAAGAACAGTAAATCTCCGGATCTCTCGACTCATGTTTATTCGTGATCTGCTTGTGATGCTCGCCTTTACCATGGAACCTTGAACTTTGTAATGCTGACCGAGAACTATCAATTACCAGTTATCAGTTACCAGTTTCTAATTACCAACAATGGGCTATAAGCCCTGAATTGCGTACTTCGTAATTTAGACCTTGGTCTTACAGAAACCGTAAGCAAAGGTAGCTAGAATGATTTAAGTCGCTCACCGTTTTATCAAGGAAAATACAAATGGAAGTTGGATTGTTTTGGGCTGAGAAAGGAATGCTAGTACTTGGTGCTCTGTTTGTTTTGACGAGCATGATGCAGTACGGAAGACGCAGTAGTGATTGGAAAGGCGTGATTACTATGTTTTATAAGCGTATCCCAATGAATATTGCGGAATACAAATGGTACCGTCTGGGCATCGCTTTACTGGTGTTTGCTGTGGTTATTCGTTTCGCATTACTGATTCTATGGCCTACATATCAGTTTTAGCTCCCTTGTACTCATTATGTAAAACGGATAAAAACGTCAACCTGATAAACGCGTAGTAGGCGATCAACACGTATAGTTGAGCAAACATGTATGGCTGTTGCGTGAATCGGCAAGTCTAGCCTTAATAGGCTACTTATTAAGGCTGTTATTCTATAAATTACCGCAGTCATTTCATGAAATAGTGCAATTACTTTATAAAATGGCTTGTTACTATCTCTGTAGCATATTGTTTTTCATAAAGAATAATCAGAGATAATCGAATATCCGCTTTTCCCATCAATCTGACTAATAATCTACATATAAATTCATTCACCCCGTACCTGATACGATAATGATCTGTTACACTCCTCGAAATTAGCTTTAATTTGTCGGTGGTGCATTTATGTCGTTCCCAGTTCTTATATGTGATGATTCTGCATTAGCAAGGAAGCAGATGGCTCGATCACTGCCTAGTTCTCTAAATGCAGATATAACTTTTGCTGTTCATGGGCTTAATGCACTTGAAGAGTTAGCTCAAAACCAGTTTAAACTGATGTTCCTCGACTTGACCATGCCAGAGCTAGATGGCTATGGCACATTGGAAGAGATGCAACGCTTAGGTGATAACACACCAGTTGTCGTTGTTTCTGGTGACATCCAGCCAAAAGCGCAGCAGAGGGTTATGGAGCTTGGTGCTAAAGCGTTTTTACAAAAACCGATCGATAAAGAAGCGTTAAAAGGCATTTTACGTGAACTTGTTGAGCCGCCAACGCAGCCTCAGGTGGTTACCCCTACCGCTTTAGATCTTCCAATACTACGTAGACGCGATATCTACATGGAAGTGGCGAACGTAGCAATCGGCCGCGCCGCCGATGCACTGGCGCGCCATTTTGATGTATTTGTCCATTTACCACTACCGAACGTGAATATTTTGGAAGTGAGTGAATTGCACATGGCACTTCGCGACTTAGCAGACAACGACCAAGTGTCGGGTGTTTGCCAAGGCTTTAGTGGAGAAGGTATTGCAGGTGAAGCGTTAGTCTTGCTGAGTGATTCCAGTGTGAGCGATCTTAAAAAGCTCATGAAGGTGCCAACAGAAAGCGAACAGTTAGAAGAACTAGAGCTGTTGATGGATGTATCTAACATCCTTGTGGGTTCATTCCTGAATGGGTTAGGTGAGCAGTCAGAAGTTCGTTTCTTCCAGAGCTCTCCGGTGTTGCTGGGTCAACACATCTCAATCGATTCCGTTATTGAAAATACCGGCGGCTCATTCAAGAAAACGATGACTTTCGAAGTCAGCTATAACATAGACGGCACTTCAATCCGTTGTGACCTTCTATTCATGTTTGTTGATGAATCTTTGCCACTTCTAGATAATAAATTGGCCTACCTAATGGAGGAGTTTTAATATGTTGAATCTTCCTGCTGAATTTGAACAGTTCCACTGGATGGTGGACATGGTTCAGAACGTCGACATGGGGCTGGTGGTGATTAATCGCGATTTTGAGGTGCAAGTTTGGAATGGCTTCATGACTCACCATAGCGGTAAGCAATCACATGATGCTATCGGTAAGTCGATCTTTGAGTTATTCCCTGAAATCCCAGAAGAGTGGTTTAGGCTGAAAACCAAGCCAGTCTATGATTTAGGTTGTCGCAGCTTTATTACATGGCCACAAAGACCTTACCTGTTCAAGTGCCGCAATGTTCGCCCTGTTACTCAACAAGCTGATTTCATGTACCAGAATGTGACGCTAAACCCGATGCGTTCGCCTACTGGCCAAATCACGTCATTGTTCTTGTCTATTCAAGATGCGACCGCAGAAGCGTTAGGCTCTCAAAAGAATTAGCACCTGTCTTAATTCGATACTCATAGCTTGTAAAGAACAATTCAAAACATCGAATAAAAATGGCTAAGGTTAATCACCTTAGCCATTTTTTGTTGTCTACTCTTCAAATCAGTCATTTTAGGCTTTGAACTATTAAGTCTATGTACCGCCAACTCTCAATAACGCTAACTCTCGTATCTACGCAGTTTTTCAGGTTACCCCATTCAATTTGTTCGAAGTTCTTTGCTGAATAAATCCAACCTGATGGACAACAATGCAATAAAGCAGCGCGTTTTTGAGAGTGGGTAGTTTATAAAGTGCCGACTTTAGTGTGGGATTTAGTAGAACGTTCGCTGTGAATTATCGAAACTAAGTGAATATCGACCTCTAGATTGAACCAATGACATCATGCTTTTCCAAGTTAGGACTAACTGACAAGGTGATGAGATTGCCGGGTTTGCTCGAAAACAAATAAATTTTTGGAAAAAAACGAATTTATTTAAGAAAAAAGACATTTTTTTGTTGGATAAAAGTGTGATTTTTATGTGATTTCGAGGCACTTTCTTTGCGGTTTTGAGTAACGTGGTGGGTATTGAGTGATATATGGAAGAAAACGATTGCGCAACAAACCGACAGCGTTTGCGTGAATGTTTGGCTAAGTTATTAATTAGTAAGAATTTAGTAGGGAAGTAGCGAAAGGGAGGTTTTAGCAGGTATGGAATCTTCGAGAGGATAGCATAAAAAAAAGTGAAATATCAGACTTGCTGTTACTAAATTACGACCTATAATGCTGAAAACCGGAGCGTCTGCCAACGCTCCGGTTTTTTTGTGTCCGAAACTCAGTAAAGCGTCTGCCAACGCTTACCGAAAACGCACGACACGTAATATGATTACAGGACAAATTATCATGCGTATCGAACAAGAACTTAAGTTAGGCTTCAAAGATGTACTATTCCGCCCGAAGCGTTCTACTCTCAAAAGCCGTTCTCAAGTTGAGTTAACCCGCGATTTTACATTCAAGCATAGTGGTCGTCAATGGTCTGGTACTCCAGTAATTGCAGCGAACATGGATTCGGTAGCAAGCTTTGAAATGGCAGCTGCTCTAGCAGAGCACGGTGTTATGACTGCAGTACACAAGCACTACACAGTAGAGCAGTGGGCTGAGTTCGCTAAAACAGCAGACAAGAAAACACTGAACAACGTATTTGTTTCAACAGGTACGTCTGAAGCTGAGTTCGAGAAAGTTAAGAAAATCATGGCTCTTAGCGAAGAGTTTGTATTTATCTGTATTGATATCGCTAACGGCTACTCAGAGCACCTTGTTGAGTTCGTACAAAAAGTACGTGCTGAATTCCCGACTAAAGTTATCTCTGCAGGTAACGTTGTAACGGGTGACATGGTTGAAGAGCTAATTCTAGCTGGCGCAGACATTGTTAAGGTTGGTATCGGCCCTGGTTCTGTTTGTACTACTCGTGTTAAAACAGGTGTAGGTTACCCTCAACTTTCTGCAATCATCGAGTGTGGCGACGCAGCACACGGCCTTGGCGGCATGATCATCGGTGACGGTGGCTGTTCATGTGCGGGTGACGTATCTAAAGCGTTCGGCGGCGGTGCTGACTTCGTAATGCTAGGCGGCATGCTAGCTGGTCACTCTGAGTCAGGCGGTGAAGTAGTAGAGCAAGACGGTAAGCAATACATGAAGTTCTACGGCATGTCTTCACAGTCGGCCATGGACAAGCACTCAGGTGGTGTTGCTAAGTACCGTGCTGCAGAAGGTAAAACTGTTTTACTTCCGTTCCGTGGTTCAGTTCACAACACTATCTCTGACATCCTTGGCGGTGTACGTTCAACTTGTACATACGTAGGCGCAGCAAAGCTTAAAGAGCTAACTAAGCGTACGACTTTCATCCGTGTACAAGAGCAAGAGAACAACGTATTCGGTAAAGAGTAATCTGAACGAGTTCGAATAGTTTGAAAATCAAGAGCCGCTTTTGCGGCTCTTTTTTTGTGTGGTTGTTAGACAGCTCAATACGTATCGTTATTTTCTGCAAAGTGATGGTTCAACGGCAAATTTCTTACCCAAAAAAGGAAGGTAAGACGTTGGAATACCAGAGCATGCTTTGAGGCCTGCCTCTTCATACTTTGACTCGTAAATCGAAGGGGTCATGAGTGTTAAAATTAACGCAATTCCGACGAATACTAATGAAGATAATGGTAGCACTCCACCATATCTGTCTTCCCAACGTTCCCCTGTAATAATATAGAAAATACTTATAATGGTCATTACAAGTGTAAAAATTCCCATAGGAAAAAGGGATAAGTTGAATCGTGAGTATGTTTCGACCTCACCTATAGGCTGCCCAAACTCTAAAATATTTAAGCATCCCGTATAGAGTGCGTACACAGTGATAGTCGCAAAAATTATGACTCCTGCTACGAGGGTGCAAACTCTTTTAAGTTTATTTACAAAGGGTTTTATATTCATATTGGTTTAAAAACTAACTCGTTAATGGATCTTTTGATGAAACGCTTTAGCTCAGCTTCGATGACTTTTTTACCCGTTTCTAGAGTACCCTCGATAAGCATTTCAGTCGTGTCTAATATTCCGTTCTTTATTTCCCTTTGCAGCTCTCTGCCTTTTTTTACTGCTTCTTGTTGAGCTTTTTCCAACAACTCAATAACCTGTGGAGTTATTCCATAGTGTTCATCTAATTCATTAAGTGCAAATGCAGCGAGAGTGCCAACAACTACCACTGCGGCTAAATGAGCCGCAACGAAAGATGTTGCTGCTAATGCAATCGCTCCAGCTATACTAGCCACTAACGAAGCTATTCCAATTTTCACAATATCAGTAGCCAAGGAGCCAATAAGAGTCGTCAAATAAACCTCATCATTAAATATATAGTCAATAACCCTAAAGCCAGCAGCTACGTAAAACGTTAGAATCGTACCTGATTTAATTGAATTAGCGAGACCATATTTTCCAATTCCTAGCTGTACTATTTTGGGGTTGTCTAATCTGTAAGTTGTCCCGGTCAGTATCCTCCTTAAACCTGAGTAACCAGACAGGCTGATCATCTCTGTGCCGATTTTGTTAAAATACATTGACATCTTCATGCCAAAAGTAGCCTTTAATCCTAATTTCGTAGCTTTTAGACCATGAATATTAAATTGTGCGATGACCATTGAAGTGGTCACAACATCTTTTCCATTTACTCCGTAATTAATCATCACTTGCGCTCCGGTTGAGGTAGTGATTGATTTCCAAGTATCTTTAGTGTCCATCCAACCCCAACTTTGGAGTACTTTAAACGCTTCTTCTAACGTCAAAAGCATCACTTCAGTGTGATTTTTTTGTAATTGCGTCCTTAACGTGTTGTCAGGTAGTACCTTAGTATTAATGTATTCCCCTTCAGTAAAATTATATGGAGGCCAATACATATTTTCTGGGGCGATGTTTGCAGTTTGAGTCGGCGCATTTTGTTGTGTTGTTGCCTGCATGTAACCAGACTTCTTTAAGGGTGGTAAAAAGCCTTGCCCCATCCCTGGTGTAATACGAGATGCTGTGACTTCGTTCTGGTAAGCCATAGAAGTTTTTGGGAAAAATGTGTCCTCATCAGCATTAGAGTTAATCGCTGATCTGTTAGTTAGTTCAGCCTCATGAGCCATTGAACCTTCTGGAAAAATACTTTTCTTGTCACTCATTGTTTTAACACCCGATTTAATTTGTTTTAAATTCTACTGGTGTAAGAAAAAAAAATAGACTAAATGAATAGTGATTTTAACTAAATCATTATGAGTGAGGAGGATCTCACATCCCTTTCATGGGCTAATTGGGCTCGTTGATATGTGGGATTTGTTAGGTATAAATCCATAAATCGTAGATAAAGGGTTTGGGAAAATGAAACGGAGCCTCCAGCTAAGATCTTTATGCTTTTATAACCCTACGTTCATAGCTGTTCTTAAATCCAATATGCATGAATTTTGAATTTTTATAACGAAGAGCCGCATTGTGAACGGCTCTCTCTATTTGAGACTTAAACTATTAACGTTCAATTTTTCTACTTCGCATAATTCGAAGGAAACAGTGCTCGTTTCGCTTCTTCATCACGTTCGGTTTTAAATTCAACGTCTTTGCTGGTTTCGCGAGCGCGAAGTGCAGCTGGGCGAGTGTTGATTGCATCGAACCAGCGCTTCAAATTCGGGTAAGGTTCTAGGCCTTCTTCACCAAGCACGAAAGGTGCTTTATCAATCCAACCCCATGCCGCGACATCGACAATGGTGTACTCATTTCCGACGATAAACTCACGACCTTCCATATGTTTCTCTAGCACTTCGTAGTGACGTTGCGCTTCACGTAGGTAACGGTTCACAGCGTAATCTAACCCTGCTGGAGCAGCATGACGGAAGTGTACCGATTGACCTGAATAAGGGCCAAGGCCGCTCGCGATAAACATCATCCAAGATAGCAGTTCGGCTCTGTCTTCTGGTTGTCCCCCAAGCTTGCCTGTTTTCTCAGATAGGTACAGTAGGATAGCGTTAGAGTCGAATACACGTTGTCCTTCGTCTTCAATCGCAGGCGTTTTGCCATTTGGATTGATTAAACGATATTCTGGCGTGTGTTGCTCGCCTTTTAAGGTATCAACAGGAACAAGTTCAAAATCTAGGCCTGTCTCTTCTAGAAACAGAGCGATCTTCATTGGGTTTGGTGTTTGGTGAAAATAGAACTTAAGCATGGGGTAACTCCTTGTATTGGTAATTCATTAAAGCACCACTTGAACGATCGTTTAATGATTGGTTTTGAGTTATTTGAAAATCTGCAGACTCACATTCCAAATCTATGTGTTGAAGACCTCGTTATTTGAACGAGGGGTAAAATCGCGCGATTCAGTGTGTTGAATTTTAAATTGTTGAAAAAATTAGCTTAGAGTTGCTTCTTTGATACGTTGTTTTATGTGGAGTTCGGATTTGTTATGGGTGGTTTGTGGCGGGATAGGGCGTATGAAATCCCCAGTCAGATATTCCAACAAAACGTTGAGCACTGGTTTAAACCAGAATTATCTGAATACACAGGCTTATTGGTAAGTTCAAAATCGTGATCTGTTGCCATACCTTATGCAACAAATGAATATAAACGTTGTAGATTCAGGTGTGCTTCACGGTTTTTTAATCTTGGGGGCTTACATTGGGGAGCAAATCTGATGTGAACACTTAACGACACAGGATCTTTCCATGAAAAAGAACATTATCGCCCTCGCTCTTGGTGGCATGCTCGCTTTTGGCGCAACACCTTATTCTTTTGCCGCTAACGATGGCGCAGTACAAGCTTCAGCAGATTACGCGCAGTTGGTGACTAAGCGACAAGTTGTCGACCAATTACTTCTTGATGCGTTGCAGGCGTTTAAGTCTCCGGCAAGAATTTCTCACGCGGGCTTCACGGCTAAAATGCCAAGCAACATGGAAATTGTGACTAACCGATTGTTAGAAGCGTACAAGCTGGAACCTTACCGTACGGACTTGCTGATCTCGGCTGCGAACGCTCAGATCTACAACAAGAACGCAGAACGCGCTATTGAGTTGTTTGAACAAGCACTGACGGTTGCGCCAGACGATGTCGACCTTCATGCGTATCTAGCGGTTTGGCAGCGATTTGAAGGCAATGAAAGTGAATCGAATAAGCACATGGAGAAGTTGGAAAGCCTGAACAAAGGTAAAGCAGAAGACATCAAACGTATTTTTGCAACGGTCGACCGCGTGTTAGAAACACCGCTTAAAGAGTCTGCAGATAAGGGACTGTTGAGTGACCACGGTGCCATCGTCACTTTGGGTTACGCGCTTAACCCTGATGGTTCTATGCATGAAATCTTGATTGAACGTCTTGAAACGACATTAGCAATGTCGAAAGCTAACCCAGACGCGATGATCGTGTTAACCGGCGGCGTGCCTAAGAACCATAAGACAGAAGGCAAGTTAATGGCGGATTGGCTTATCGAAAAAGGGGTAAGCAAAGATCGTATCATTGAAGAGAACTACGCGACCAGCACGGTAGGTAATGCCTTGTTCAGTAGCTATGCGCTTGCTCGTCATGATATTAAACACGCGACTATTATTAGCTCGGCAAGCCATGTTCGTCGTGGTCAAACTCTGTTTGAAATTGCTAGCTGGCAAACGGGCCCTCAGGGCATTTCCTTCGATACGGTCTCTTACCCAGACAAGCCGCTAGAAGATCTTAAGAAAGCGAGCAGTGGTGAGCTTCTAGGCATCTACCGTGATGCTCTTAGAACGTATGGCATGTGGAGCTACCGCTCTTACCCACTGGAATCTCGTTAAGCCCAAGCATTATTTGGGTTTGAGAAAGCGCAGCTCGCGTTAAACCAAAGCGTCACTTGCTAGTACAATCGAGCACAGCTAGATGGTATGCTGTGCTCCTACTTAATTTAGTGTTTCAAAGGCAAAAAAATGAACCCGATTTTAGCAATGTTGAAAGAGAACAATATTAGCGACGAGCAGATCAGCGAGCTATTCAAAACGTTGACCGAGAACCCTCTTGCAGCAATGGCGACAATCAGCCAACTTGGTTTACCACAAGATAAGCTTCAAATGCTGATGGGTCAGGTAATGCAAAACCCTGCGCTAATCAAAGAAGCAGTTGAAGAGCTTGGCCTAGATTTTTCTAAGGTTGAAGCCGCTAAAGAGCAACTTCAAAAATAAGTGAGTTTGACTGAGCTGATATCGTCTTAGCTTCATCAAAATTCAATGAAAAGGTCGTTTAAGTTCAGCAATAGGCTGTCTTAACGACCTTTTTTGATCTTGGTGGCGATTATTCACTTTGATCAAGTTACTTAAAATCATCCTCTCCGACCCTATACATACCGATCATTTCAACACAATTGACAGCAACCTTGCCAAATACGTGCGACTACTGACAATTTACTTACTAGACTTAATTAACCTATGTGCGACCTGATATGTGCACCTTGATGAACAGAGTTTTTGGATGAAGAAAGCCTTAAATAACAGGGCTAACTGATTTTGGCCATAAGCGCGGTTTATCTATGAGTCACATTAAGGAAAAGAATAAGAGGGCACTCAAATAAGCCCTTTATTGAGCAGTGATTTATAGGAAATTGATTATGAAGTATTTAAAGGAAACCGCTTTAGCAAGCCTTGTGCTGGCTGGGCTTGTTGGTTGTGGCGGTGATTCAGGTTCATCAAGCAGCACGACACCCATTACATTGAGCGTAAGTGATGCGCCCATTGATAATGTGAAAGACGTCACTGTGACATTCAGTAAGGTGGCTTTACTTCCGGGGCAGGGAGGTACGCCATTGGTTTATGACGTGTATAAAACGGACGAAAACGGTAACTACGTGGACAAAAACGGTGACCCATTGCCAGATGGTGAGGATCCTATTCCACTTAGTGTTAATTTATTGGATTACCAAGGTAGCGATGCACTTCCTTTGATCAAAAATGAGGTCATCCCGGTTGGCAGTTATAAGTTGTGTGTGTTTGCCCATGATGGTGACCACCCAACAACACCTTCTTACGTTATAGAAAACGATGATACGAACCGTCAGTTAACTGTGAAAGGTGAAGGTGCGTGTCCGCAAGGTGTGGGTAAAGAAGATAGCACTGGTGTGCTGTATTTTAACAACTCATTCAATGTGAACCAACAGAGTAACGATTTTGTTGTTGAGTTCGATCTGCGACGCGGCTTAAAGAACAGTTCAAGTCTCCCTGATTACACCATTCAAAGAACGTCTGTGAGCCTTATCAATACGGTTGAGACAGGAAACATTGAAGGTACTGTAGCGACAACAACTTTTGGAGCTTGTAACCCTACAAATGACAATACCTTCGTTCAATCGGTTTATTTGTATGAAGGTGACATCGTTAAAGCTGACATGGCACCAATTGGTGGTCCTGCGGAGAAAAAACCGATCACTTCAGCGTCAGTGACATTGAATAAAGCGCAGACGAACTATGAGTTTTCTCTGGGCTTCATTGATCCAGGTACTTACTCTTTAGGCTATACCTGTACAGCACAACATGACAGTGATGAAGACAATGCCGATCCGGTTGCTGATGGTTTTGTAATCTATGCTGTTGAAAATAGTGTTCAGGTAGTTATTGGTCAGAACAGCCAAGTATCGTTTTAAATCTTTAACGTGATTTAGCATTCGAATAAATACGGCCTCTTATTTGGAGGCCGTTTTTGATCACGTTACCTAGCTAGCATGAATTTGATGAGCATTGAGTGTGACTCAAGGGAAGTGATAATGTAACTTTGTATCTCTTACTTTAACCTAGCGAAATGTACTCCGGCGTTGCTCATGAAATCTAGCTTAAGCATTCGATCTTACACCAAGCAATTTAATACTCATGCTCATGATGACCATCATCAATTGGTATTGCCGATCCAAGGCAGTATTAATATCGAAATGGTGGGGTATGTAGGCAAAGTGGCCGTGGGAGAATGTGTGGTGATTCCGGTAACCACAGCGCATGCGTTTAAGGCGGATGAAGCCGCGCGGTTTATTGTCGCAGATATGGCAGAGTTGCCGCAGCACTTGTTAGAGCATGAGCTCTCGGTTTTCACGATAACGCCACCTTTGATGAGCTTCTTGCTGTTTGTTGAGAAGCAGCTGGAGTATCAGGTCGATAGTGGCATTGAGTCATCAGTTTTGGATGTGTTTTCACTGCTGTTAGAGCAACAACAAGTCAGCAAGAGCATCGACCCTCGAATCCGTGCGGTACAAAGGTTGATTGCGGATAACTACACCCAGCCGTTATCCATTTCACAACTTGCTGAAACGGCCTGTTTGAGTCCCACTCAATTTAAAAAACGCTTCAAAGAATGCCTGGGGATCAGTGCGCTTAAATACATCACTCGCTATCGTATGGAGAAAGCTCAAGCCTTGTTAACCCATACCGATTTGCCTGTCCAATTGATCGCTGAAAACGTTGGGTATACTGATGTGTCTGCGTTCAGTCGACGCTTCTCTCAGCACTTTGGAATGTCTCCAAGGGCGTTTCTAGGCTCCATGAAAGAAAGTCTTTAGAAACAATAATAGCGTCCTTTCGGCAAACTAACTTATATCAATCTTCACTATTATCTATTTCAGAACTGAAAATTGAGTAATAGAAATGAATCTTGCCATCAATCGCGTTAACGAATTCCAAACGGGCACTTTAGCTATCTTGTTTGCTTCTATTTTATGGGGCACGACAGGCACCGCCGCAAGTTTTGCGCCTGATCTCAGCCCATTAGCGATTGGTGCTTTCTCTATGGGCGTCGGTGGCCTAATGCAAGCGGGTTTAGCGTTTCGAAAGATCCTATCCGCATTCGACAAGCTTTTGCTGAACAAGAAATTGCTAGCGGTGAGTGCACTGGCTTTGGCGGTTTATCCTTTGGCTTTCTATTCATCCATGAAGTTATCTGGTGTTGCGATTGGTACAGTCGTTTCGATTGCTACCGCGCCTTTCTTTTCGGCACTGTTAGAGTGTCTTATCAGCAAAAAAAATAATATCAACCGACGTTGGCTCACTAGCTTTGCGATTGGTGTGGTGGGTATTGGGCTGTTGGTGTTTTCCGAATCTTCAACGACGAATGAATCCGGTGATGATCTCAAGCTATTAGGTATTGCTTTGGGTTTGCTCGCTGGGTTGTGTTACGCCATTTATTCTTGGGCGACCAAAGCACTGATCGATAAAGGGATTAAGTCACAAGCGGCGATGGGCAGTATTTTTGGCCTCGGTGCGATGTTGTTGCTGCCAACGCTCTGGTTTACTGGTGATAACCTGTTTTCCTCGCAGACCAACGTATTAGTCATTAGTTATCTGACGTTAATTCCGCAGTGTTTGGGTTATGTCGCCTTCAGTTTTGGTTTACGCCATGTCACAGCGAGTAGCGCAAATCTGCTGACTCTGTTTGAACCGGTAGTTGCAGCGGTGCTTGCCGTCTGTGTTGTCGGTGAGCTGATTCCTTTTACAGGCTGGCTAGGTATGTCTCTGATTGTGCTGTGCTTGTTGATACAGTCGAAGCCAGCTAAAAGAGTGTTGTAAACATTTGTTTTATAGAGCCTAATTGAAATTTATTCATGCGTAATTAGTATAATTGAATAAAATGAGTATCTCAGTTTTAAGAGTGCTGTTATTATCGCTATCAATAGTCGGGGGGCATATACCTTATTTGGTGTTTGCTGAGATCGTTAGTCGAGACCCGTTGAACCTGATTCAGTTAACACTGGCGTAGGGAACTATAAGCACTAGATCTACGTCTGCACCCATGAAGCCCCTTCATGAGCCTAATGCGACTTCTCCTTCGATCAGTGTTCGTTCTCCTGCGTCTTGTAAGATAGTAGGAGCGACAATGACACACAGTTCTATTTCAAAAGATTTAACGCCAAAAGCTTCAGTTTCACAGCACTCTGCTGATGGTTCGATTCGAACGAACACTCCGATTGTATTGACTATCGCAGGTTCTGACAGTGGCGGCGGTGCAGGTATCCAAGCTGATATTAAAGCCATGTCTGCTACCGGTAGTTTCGCTTGTTCTGTGATTACCGCTATCACTTCCCAGAACACTCAAGGCGTGTCAGCCATTTTTCCTATCCCGCTCGACCATGTCGCTAGCCAGTTAGATGCGGTTTTTACTGATCTCAATATCGTGGCAGTAAAAGTCGGCATGTTGGCTGATTCTCAAATCATCAACGTCGTTGCAGACAAAATTAAGCAGTACCAACCTAAACACCTAGTGATTGACCCTGTCATGGTCGCGACAAGTGGTGATCTTCTCTTAGAAAACTCTGCTATTACGACGCTAAAGCAAGAACTGATTCCGCTGGCAGACATTATCACCCCTAACTTGCCAGAAGGCGCGGCACTTACCGGCAAAGCCGTACCTGAAAGCGAAGCGGAAATGCAGGGTATGATTGAAGATCTACGCGCTTTAGGTGCAAAAGCAGTCCTACTAAAAGGCGGTCACTTGGAGAAGGATGAGAACAGTAATGACCTACTGATTCTCCCGACGACGTCTGCCTTGATTAGCGCTAAGCGTTTCCCGACTAAAAACACTCACGGTACGGGTTGTACGCTCTCTTCTGCCATTGCTTCTTTCTTGGCTCAAGGCAACACGCTTACGCAAGCTGTCGACCTAGGCAAACAATACATTTCTCACGCGATTGCTCATGCTGATGAGTTGCAAGTCGGTCAAGGCCACGGCCCTGTAAATCACTTCTTCGCTGGACACGGTAATGTTCGTTAATACGGTTGGGGTTCAACTCAGCAATGCCACCTTGCGTTATCGCGATAGTGAATATGCCACCTTATCGGGACTATCACTGAGTATAAACGCGGGTAAGTGGACGGTATTGCTGGGTCGAAGTGGCTGCGGAAAAACGACTGTGTTGCGTTATCTAGCAGGCTTACTGGATGACAAGGTGGAATGGCAGGGCACATTGGCAACGTCCGATGAACTGCCTTTAACCGATCGTATCGCATACATGGCGCAACAAGATTTGTTACTGCCGTGGTTGTCGGTTATCGACAATGTGTGTTTGAGCCATCGCTTTCAAAATTCCGCAGATAAGCATCAAAGCCAAGCTTCTGATAAAGCAGCACAAACTAACCAAGCGCTAGAGCTGTTAGCAGCGGTTGGTTTGGCCGATTACGCGAATGCAATGCCGGATCAATTGTCTGGTGGTATGCGTCAACGTGTGGCTTTGGCTCGAACCTTAATGCAAGACAAGCCAGTCGTGCTGATGGATGAACCTTTCTCAGCGCTGGATGCAGTAACAAGGCATAAGCTACAAAGCTTAGCGTGTGGACTGTTAAGAGATAAAACCGTTGTGTTGATCACTCATGATCCACAAGAAGCGGTGCGTTTGGCGGATAACTTGTATGTGTTGCAAGGCACGCCTGCGAGTGCTCAGTCATTGTCTGTGCCTAACACCCTCACACCAAGAGTGTTAGATGGTGAATGTGCTGAGTTACAACAAGCCATCTTAGATCAGTTGGAGCGTGATTATGAGTGATCTAACGCGAAGCGAAGCGGTGGCTCGTTCAACCAACGCGCAGACTACTACTACACGTCCAAGTCAGATGAATCCCGTTATGCGTTTGCTTATCAGCGGTGCTGTGATTCTGGGCTTATGGCAAATGGTGGTGGTTATTTTCGAGATGCCAAGCTTCATTCTGCCAGCGCCTGCAGAAGTCTTCATCAAGCTAATCGAACGCTACGATGTGTTACTCAAGCACACTTGGGTTACTGCGCAGGAGATCTTACTTGGTCTATTGCTAGGTTTATCCATGGGGCTGTTTTTCGCCCTGCAGATGTTGATGTTCGAACCGCTGAAACGCTGGTTGTTGCCTATTTTAATTGCTAGCCAAGCGATTCCTGTGTTTGCGATCGCGCCAGTGTTGATGCTGTGGCTTGGTTATGGCATTGCCTCAAAAGTCGTCATGGCGGCGATCATAATCTTCTTCCCCGTGACCACTTGTTGTTACGACGGCCTGCGTAATACACCAACAGGTTATCTTGATCTCGCTAAGACGATGGGGGCATCGAAATGGCAACTACTGCGTTATATCCAACTACCTGCTGCGCTGCCAACACTGGCATCTGGCATTCGTGTGGCTGTGGTTATTGCTCCAATTGGCGCAGTCGTCGGGGAGTGGGTTGGTTCGAGTGAAGGGTTAGGTTACCTAATGCTACAAGCTAACGCGCGCATGATCATTGATGAGATGTTTGCTGCCTTGTTCATCTTGGCGGTGCTGTCTATCTCGCTCTATTTCGTTACAGATAAATTACTTAAAAAAGCTATCCCTTGGGAGAACCAGTGATGGTTCGTTCAGTGTTGTCTATCTCAAGCAACACCTCGTTAAAAACTAGATCTACAAACACAATAATAATATTCAAAAGGAAAGGTTAACTATGAAAAATACCAAATTGGTAGGTGCAGTGGCACTGCTTGCTTCGCTAGTTTCAGGCCATGCATTGGCGGATTCTGAACAAAAGAAACTGACACTGATGTTGGATTGGTTTGTGAACCCGAACCACGGCCCAATAGTGATCGCTCAAGAGCGAGGCTACTTTGCTGACCAGGGCCTAGAGGTTGACATCCAAGAGCCAGCTGACCCAAGCACGCCAGCAAAATTGGTTGCTGCCGGTAAAGTCGATTTAGCGGTAACTTACCAACCTAGTTTAACCATGGATGTAGCGGCAGGTTTACCTCTCGTACGTGCATCTACTCTTATCGCAACGCCACTGAATACGTTGATGGTTTTGGATAATGGCAAGAACGATTCACTAGCGGATCTGAAAGGCAAAAAGATCGGTATTGCGATTGCGGGTAACGAAGAAGCGACCATAGGCACCATGCTAGCTCAAGAAAATGTTGCGTTTACAGACGTGCAAACCATCAATGTCGGTTGGGCACTTTCGTCTTCATTGGCATCAGGCAAGGTAGATGCAATTTGGGGTGGCTTACGTAATTTCGAAACTAACCAGCTAGCCCTTGAAGGCTTTAAAGCTAAAGCGTTCTTCCCAGAAGAGCACGGTGTTCCTGCTTACGATGAGCTTATCTTTGTGGCGAACGCAAAGCAGCACGATGATGAAGCGATCAAAGCGTTCAACAAAGCATTGGAACAAGCAACAACTTACATCGTGAACCACCCACAAGACTCGTGGAGCGAGTTTGTCGCGTATTCACCAGATACGTTGAATAACGAACTTAACCAACGCGCATGGAATGACACGCTGACTCGTTTTGCACTTCGCCCTTCAGCTGTTGATCTAAAACGTTACGACGATTATGCCGAGTTCATGTTCGACAAAGGTATCATCAAATCACTACCAAAAGCCGCAGATTACGTACCGACTTTTGACTAAGGAATCTCATGAAATACCAAGACTTAATCCAAGCCTGTCAGCAAGATTGGCAAGACTACACCGAGCATGATTTTGTTAAAACTCTGGCAAACGGCACTCTCGCTCAGCCGTGTTTTCTGCATTACCTGAAGCAAGATTTTCTGTTTTTGAAGCAGTATGCCCGTGCTTATGCATTGGCAATTTACAAGGCGAAAACCTTGGCTGATATGCGCCGTGCACTGCCAAGTGTTCATGCTCTGCTAGATTCTGAAATCTCTCACCATGTGACTTACTGTGGTCAGTGGGGATTAACGGAATCGGATTTGGAAAATGAACCTGAAGATTTCGGTACAGTTGCTTACACGCGCTATGTTCTAGATGCGGGTATGACGGGTGATCTTGTCGACTTATATGCGGCATTGGCTCCGTGTTCAATCGGTTATGCCGTGATTGGTAAAGCGCTGTTAGAAAGCAGTGATACTGTTTTGGAAGGCAACCCATACGCAAGCTGGTTACAGCTTTACGGCGGTGAAGAATTCCAGTCTGGCGTGGCAACGGGCGCGGAATACTTCAATCAACTACTGGCTGAAATTGATATTAACAGCGAGCGCGGTCAGAACATCGTTCATATCTTCAAAACCGCAACGCGTATGGAAGTAGCTTTCTGGCAGCAAGGGCTGAATTCACTTAATGAGTAATCACGGCTAAACCTTGTCGCTAGCCAACCTGCAGCGGCTTAAAACGACTTTCACGAATAAGGATTTATCCATGTTAACTGAACAAATCATCCAATCGTTGCGCGCAGTACGAGAGCAAAAACCACTGGTTGTGAACATCACCAACTACGTCGTGATGAACAATACTGCCAATGTATTATTGGCGATTGGCGCTTCGCCTATCATGGCGCACTCACAACAAGAACTGGCTGAGATGATGTCTTTCTCTGGCGCGCTTGTGATTAACATTGGCACGTTAGACAGTGTTTGGACGCCAAGAATGCTTTTCGCGGTTGAACAAGCGAATGCCAATAGCAAGGTTGTGGTGCTTGACCCTGTGGGTTGTGGCGCAAGTACGCTGCGTACCGAGACTTCTCGTGAAATCGCTCGTTTAGCGGATAAGTTGATCATTCGTGGTAACGCGTCTGAGATCATTGCGCTAGCGGGTGAGCAAGCACAGAACAAAGGCGTTGATGCACTAGATAGCAGTGACGCTGCATTAGGCGCAGCGCAATGCTTAGTCGCTGAATACGGTGCGAATGTGGTGATTTCTGGTGAGACGGATTACGTTGTCACGAAAGACAGTGTTGTGACGTTAAACAACGGGCACCCAATGATGCCGTATGTGACCGGCATGGGTTGTACCTTAACTGCATTGACGGGCGCTTTCGCGGCTGTCGGCGATGACAGTGGTTTGGCTGCTGCGGCGGTATTGGGTGTGGTTGGTGAAATCGCGGCGGAAAACTCACGCGGCCCAGGTAGCTTGCAAATGAACTTACTTGATGAGTTATATCAATTGGATGAAGAGACGTTGATCCAACGTTTGAAGGTTCAGTAGATTCAATCTGGCTATAAGCATTTAGCTCACTAAAAAGCCCCTAACACGAATGTGCTAGGGGCTTTCTTATTATATAAACCGTGTTCGCTATGTTTTTAATAAGCGAGGCTCTAAATAACAGAGACTTAAAGTCAGCTAGGTTCTAAATCGATTCACTTGGCTCTCTAAGTGATGAGCAACTTCGGTTAAGTCACTTGCTGCACCTGAAATGCTGCTGACCGACTCTTGGTTGCTCTGCGCGATGGTATTTGCACCTTGCGCGTTTTCACCCAGTGACTTGGTTAAGCAATCTTGCTCGTCGACAGATACTGCGATCTGGCTGTTGGCCTGATTCAAATCTTGGATGTGTTGGTTAATCACATGCAAGTTCTGAGAAGCTTGCTGTGCCTGAGTTGAAGCATCTGAAACCGTGCTGTGGCTCTCTTTGATCGACTCTAACGCATCTTTAGCGCCACGTTGCAGTGAGGTGATGAGTTCATCAATCTGGCTTGCAGAATCTTGGGTACGCTTAGCGAGCGTTCTTACTTCATCGGCTACCACAGCAAATCCGCGACCTTGTTCACCCGCACGAGCAGCTTCAATGGCAGCGTTCAATGCCAATAGGTTAGTTTGCTCAGAAACGCCTTTGATTACTTCAAGAATGGCACCAATATTCATCGACTCTTTGTGTAGGTCAGTCACTTTTTGGCTGCTGACCTGCATGCTTTCATCGGCACTGCCAATTTCGTGCAGTGTTTTGTCTACTTCTTTCAGTCCCATCGCCACATTCTCGGTGGCTTGGTTTGCAACTTGAGAGGCGTGGTTAGCACTTGCAGCAATTTCTGATGTGCTAGAAGCCAACTGATCTGCGGCTGACGAGATATTGATCATCTCATTGTTCAACTGGGTCGCGTTGGTCGAGCTGTTATTGGTCACTTGATTAAGTGATTCAGACATCTCACCAATACGCACACTAGAGCGGTTCACTTGTCCTACGATATCGCGTAGAGATTCAATGGTGATCTCCATGTTCGTTAGTAGCTCGCCAATCTCGTTCTTGCTCTCAATGTTCACTTCAACATTTAAGTTACCTTGAGAAAGCTCGTTGGTGATCTGTTTAACCTGTGCGATACCTTTGGTTATCGAGCGAGTCACCAACACAGCGCTCGTCATGCCAATCACCAAAGCCACACCTGTTAGCAAGAAGATGATTTGAACTGAACGTTTTTCACTGGCTTGCAGTACTGGTGTGAGTGCTTGCTTTTGTTGCTCGAGAATACTTTGAGCATCCGCGACCGCGATAGCCAAGCTGTCACCAATCGAGGCAAGCGTTGCAGTTCTTTGCGTGTTCTCAATCATCTGCTGATGAACTTGTTCAAAGCCTTTTGCATACGCTTCACGCTGGTTAGAGAAATCTTCAATCAACTCGCTTTGGTAAGGGGATGATTTGAGAGACTCAATGTCACCTTCAATACCCGGCAACGCGTATTCAAAGATATCTTTACCCGCTTCATAGGTTTTTAGGTCGTTGTTGTTTGAGTAACTCAGTACAGTGATCTTGGCTGCGAGGAAGTTCTCCATCAACATACCGGCATACAAGCTCGCGTTTGGATCGTTGTTGTTGTAAGACTCATACAATAAGCTCTGAGCGGCTTTGAGTGCGTTGGTTTCTCGTTTGACCATCTCGACATTCACCAATTGGTCGATGAGCAGCTGGCTCTGTTTCATTGAGCCATAAGCCGTGTCAAATGCCGCCACGCTGTCTTGCACTAATTGCAGGCTAGCTAGGCTATCGGTTTTGGTAGTGGTTTGAATTAGGTTGTTCAGAAGATCATCAATCGCGAGTTTACTGGATTGATAATTTACTTCGTATTGCTCATCCAATGACTTTAAATAACGTTCAGAGGCTAAGCGCATCTGCAGAAAATGCACTTGAATGTTGCCTGACAGTGTCGCTTTCTGGCTAAGTACACTGTATTGACTAAAGCCGTTCGACAAGGTTTGGATACCTTTGTAACTCACAAAGCCTGAAATGACGAAAAAGAGCAAGCAGATGGCATAACCTAGCTTGATCTTAAATGCTATAGAAAGGTGGCGCATAACTATCCCTATATTTACCTGATTCCTTCACTGCGAAGTATTCCATAAAACAGTGTTTTGGGCAGGCTTAAGTGAATAGTTTGTGTAATAAGTAACGCTTTCGTTAAAAAATCCGGTTTTTTAGTATCGTTTCAATGGGTTGCATATTTGTTAGAGCATGCTTAATTGAGCTAATTGTTTATTAACTTCCATGCACATGATGCAAATTGTCGGTAAAATAGTAGCAACGCAATTTAGACTCCGACTCCAAAGGTACGATATGAATCCTTATAAGCTCTACTTGGTTACTGATGACCAGCAAGATCTAGAAACGCTTAAGTTCGTGGTTGAACAAGCGATCGCTGGTGGCGTCACTATGGTTCAAGTAAGAGAGAAGCATGGAGATGTCAGAGCTTTTATTGAACGTGCGCAGGCTGTTAAGTCGATTTTGGCTGGTTCTGGTGTCCCGCTGATCATTAACGATCGGGTAGACGTTGCGTTGGCTGTGGATGCTGACGGCTTACATTTAGGACAGTCAGATATACCTGCTCAGTTAGCGCGTCAGTTGATTGGCCCAGATAAGATTCTTGGGTTATCAATTGAAACTGAACAGCAGCTACAAGAGGCCGATAGTTTGCCGATCGATTACATTGGCCTCAGTGCGCTTTTTGCAACACCGACTAAGACAAATCTTAAGAAACATTGGGGTTATGACGGCATTAAAATGGCGTTGGAGACAACGAAGTTACCGATTGTCGGTATTGGTGGAATTAACGAATCGAACATCCCACAGTTAGTTGAGAGTGGTATTCATGGGTTAGCACTGGTATCTGCGATATGTCACGCTGAAGATCCAAAACAAGCGACGCAAGTTCTGTTGTCTCTAATGGGAGAGTGAAGGGGTTATAGACTAGAAAACAAATGAGGTTAACCATTTGTTTTCTAGTTAAACAACAGGCTCATAGAAAGGCTAAATTGACCTATCGATTGAGCTTTTAAGACAATTTATTGAATACACAGTTTGGTTTACTGAGCGCATAGAGCAACAGTACCGATGATCATAAGAACGATTGCGGCATACCAACCGTATTGTGCGGTCTTATTAGCAACAAACACCTTAATGTAGTTGAGTTCTTCATGCGCCATTGCAATGAAGTCCGTGTAGTTAATCGACAACTCGCGGCTCGCTTCTTTCAAATCTTGCTGAAGTTTGTTGAAAGCCTCATCGATGAAGCCTTTTGTTTCTGAAACAGACGGAGTAGCAACCAAAGTTAAGCTATTCCAAACTGCCATACGCGATTCATATTCGCTTTCACTGACACAGTTAAGTACGCGTAAATCATACTCTCGTTTGTTACGCTCTTTCCCCATTTTCTCAGGGCAAATATTTCCTAAAACGTTCACGACAAATTTCCCAAAAGGTTCATTTAGATATAAAAAAGCACTCGAAGAGGGCTCATAAACTGGATGCGAATCAATATTCAAAAGTGATCTATTTGAAGCTGTCACAAGTGGTTGCAGGGCAGGGGCACTTATGTGGGAGATTTGAAGTTGGGTCAGTGGTGTTAAAGAGCGATTTGGTTTTGTCGATATAAGTTTGATAAGACAAACCCTTTGGGATCGCATACTAGTTATGTCACTTTGGGATATCAACTAGGGTGTTTTATCCACACGACAAAGAAAATTATCGGCACGAAAAGCGGAAATGAGGTAGTGCTGGAGAAAACACCACCGTCACTGACTTACGATTCAGTTGCTGAAATAGGCTGAACTCAAGAATTGGGGGGAGATTAGTTGGCTTGCCACTGATTGTTCTCTAATGAGTGGCCTTTTAGTTTTTCAAGTAAACTTGTTAACACTGGGCCATTGATATGGCTGCGAGACACTAAGCAACCCACTGGAGTAATCCAACCACCATGCTCGTGTGCCACTGGTAGTGCTACGAGATCACCTTTCTGAATCCCTTCCATCACCATCATTTCAGGCACATTTGCCCACCCTACGTTCTGTTCAACGAGATCGATGATCGTTTTGTGGTTGTTGGCATACCAAAGCATCGAGCTGATACCATAGGTGAACCACAATTCGCGCTGCTTCGAACTACGGTGCACACATTGGCGGTAGCGCTTTAGATCTGAGTCTTGAACGACGGGCATTTGGCTCAGTTCGTGAGTGGCGGAGCTAACCGTAAGAAAACGTGCTTGACCCAGCAAGAAGAAATCCATGTCTACCTTAAGTTCTCCGTCCGCGTAGATGATACCAATCTGAGCTTTACCACGTCTCACTAGGTCCTCAACATCAAAGGTTGAGGTGGTAATAATATCGAAGTGTGTGATTGGGAATTGATCGGCTAGTGAGCTGATTATCTTAATAAAATTCTTATCTATGATGCTCTCATCAATGGCAATGATCAGTTCGTGTTCATCTTCTTGGGTCAGCGATTCTACTTTTTGGTCGAAGTACTTTTGTTGGTCGAGAATCGACTTAGCGACAGGCAATAAGGCTTTACCTGTGGAGGTTAAAACGGGGATGTTCTTCTCTCTGTTGAACAACTCTTGGTCGATGGCAATTTCTAGGTTGGCGATCGACTGACTGACCCCGGATTGAGCGCGTTTTAGCTTGCGTGCGGCCGCCGAAAAAGAACCACTTTCACACACGGTGACGAAGACTTTTAGTTGCTCAAAACTGTACATGCTATCTCTCGCTCAATATCAAATAAGGGTGATAACGCTTAGGTTATCACTATTCGTGATGGCTGTTAACTTTCTCTTATTATTTCGGATGACATAATCCTACCTAATCCAACACATACTAGATTATTTAGAGGAATGTATGAGTACCTTAGAAAGAGTGTTTCACTCAGTGTTATTCGAAGTTTTGGCCGTAACACTATCAATTATAGGCTTAGCGATATTTACCGATCATGATGTGAATGCCTTATCAGGAACCATGATAGTTGTTGCGACCATCGCGATGATTTGGAATTACTGTTTTAACCGCATTTTTGATCGCTACTTTACGGGTGAAAAATCTCAGCGTTCACTTAAGCTGAGAATATTCCATGTCGTTTTGTTTGAGGCAGGCTTGCTGGTGGCGACGATCCCTGTGATGGCTTACTTACTTGATGTGGGGATTTGGCAGGCATTTTTAATGGACATCGGCGTGACCATTTTTATTACCATTTACGCGTTTGTGTTTAATCTGATTTACGATCATGTGCGAGCATTCTTAGTGCACAGATCTTTCGCGGTTAAATTTGGAGCGAGCTAAAAGTGGTCTTAATCGTGGCGAGGGAGAAGTAACCTCGTCATTCTAAGCTCATCTCCGTCAACACTCCCTCAAAAAAGCGCAAAACGCTTTTAACCGATCCTTCGGGAAGCGTTTTGCTTTTTAGTGATGCAACGTTATCGGCTTTCCGTGCGATGATTATCTCTTATCCCGTTATGTGTCGCGAGTTTGGTGAGTATTCGACTTGCACAGTCTCAATCTTAAGTACAATCCTTTTCATCTAGTACCTATATAAGTTAGAAGTCTGTTTCGTTGGAACAGGTGTAGTATGGTTTTTATTCGATTGTCAGTTTTAGCATTTAGCGCCATATGGATTAATAACCAGCCAAAAGATAAAGGGTTGAGTGAAATTAAGTCCGTACTTAGATGTAACCTAACAAGTTACCGAAAAAACGAGGTTAATAATGGTATGATCGCGGGCTCAGCACCATAAGTTATAAAGAATAGGAAACAGAATGACTCACCTTACCGAACAGCAAGAAGCTGCAATGGCGACGTTTAAGGAAAACTTACACCTTCCAAATGGTGGTTTTCATAAACTGATTATCGAGCTAAGTAAGGAATATCAGCTGCCTTTCCAAAAGGTGCGTGCGGTTTTAAAGAAAGCTCAAAAAGATGTTGAACGACAGATACGAGAAGACTTTAACAGTGTTGATGACACAGTACTGAGCCAAGCGAATTGGGTAAATATCATTAAGTCGAAGCTTGTTGAGTTAGCGGAAGAAAACCAAACGGTTATGGATAAGCTGCAACAAAACCTGAAGTATCAAAAAGTGTTGTCGGCAACCGAAGGTTCAATCGCAAGTGAAGACGAACGTGACGAGTTGATTGAAGAGTTGATTCAAGCTTATGAGAAAGAGGTGTTCAAACCTTTACTGGCGATGCTGCATACAACAAAGCTGTATTGGAAGTTAATGCTGGTGGATGAGACCTGTAAGATGAATGAGGAGAATCGTGAGAAATTCAGTGATTACCCTCAACACATGCAAGCTGCAGAGCACTTATATACTCTCGATCAGAAGTTAAGGTCGATGCCGTTAACTTATTAGTCCATGAATGCACTGATAATGACGCATTGGTGATTCAGAGTTCGATATAAGTTGTTTTAAATAGAAGCACGATAACCTAGCTAGCGTTAGCCGCGTGTGAAATGCAAAAAGGGCTAGGTTTCTGGTCTGTTTTACTTCTACTCTATTTTGTTCTGCTAGAGCGAATTGAGGGTGACATCTTTTACATCTTTGGGACTAGACGGTGTTTCTTTTGTAGCCTTTGGGAAATGCTATAGGAGTGTGAAATGTCCTAGGGTGTTTCCGTTGCCTGAAACGATAGTTCCGATGCTTTCTCGTTCATTAAATTCAAAGTCGATGAGATAACTGTGATGTTGTAGCTTGGGCAATATGTGGCGGTGTAGTATATCGCTATTGAGCTGTCGAATCTCGGTGACCCATGAAATCTCTTCTTTGTGTAAGTCTATTTTAATCTTGAGCATTTATTACCTTTTAGTTTATTGACTGTTTTTTCGCGTGATAGTTGGTACCAATGGGTTTGTCGTGTTGTTCTGCGTGACATAACTGTGCCTTGTGTTTATTACATTTATATTTAATAAGTCGATCTATTTTGAATTCGCTAAAAAGAAAGCAAATGACGAATAGAACGGTAGTGGGATCTAATTTAAAAGCTATTGAATGACTATCTGGGTGAAAGCTGACGCAGAGATGGTGTAACGAGGAATCGAGAACTGTCTTTGTGGAACTTGGACTTACTTTAGCATTAACAGCTCTATAGATTAGAGCCAGGTGGCGAACTATACGCCTAGTTTTTAAAATTACAACCCTATTTAAATTAAATTCAAAAATATTTTTGAGTGATTTGTCATCGCTTACTGAAGGTTAAATGAGCGAAGGTCAGGGGACTTACCATGATGCCTGAGTGATGTTTGGCTTTGCACCGCTTCGTATTCTTTGTCATTGGTGGTTTTATTTGTTTCGCTAATTTGGTGGTAATTAAGCCTCTGTTATATATAGTGTTTACATTGTAAATTACAATTCGTAAATCTGAGGTTTAGCGTTGTAATTAGGAGGTTTAGCGTTGTAACTCTGGGACTTAGCGTTGTAATTACAGGGTTTTCGGGCACTTTCCCCCATCAGTTTTTTTCTTTAGATTGATGAGCATTCTCCTCTCCGTGTTTTTTGTTATTTCTGATTCCTAATGTCTCTCCTGACTACGCAAAACATGAATACTCACTTTTACGTTTCTGAATAATAAAGTTGTTGTGCCGCCAATTTAACGCAAATATAATTGATAATAATTCTCACTTGCGTTACAAGTTTGTTGTCAAAGCAATGACAGACTTTAAATTATCGTTATTTAGCCGTTGTGTACGCCCCATACTCATCTATGAGTAATGTGACTTTTATTGTCATGAGTGGTGGTTTGTACCAATGGCAAAGGAAGACACATGAAGAAAACAATCAATTTAGTTCGCCAGTTATTGGGTGGGCTTGCTATCGCTCTTGCATCATCATTGATAATGATCGCTCAAGCGGAAACAATCACCATTGAACACGTAAAGGGCACAGCGCAGTTTACCGAAGTACCACAGCGCGTTGTGGTACTTGGCTTTGGTAGCTTGGATGTGCTTGATCAGATTGGTGTACAACCAGTTGGCGCACCTCACAGCTTGCTGCCTGACTACCTAGCTTCGTACAAAGATACGACGGCAAATACGGGATCATTGAATGAACCTGATTTTGAAGCTATCTACATGCTGAAGCCTGACATCATCATTGCCGAAAACCGTATGCTTAAGATTTACGATCAACTAGCAAAAATCGCTCCGACCATCATGTTCTCTATTGACGGTGATAAATACTGGGCTGATGCTCAGCAAAACTGGCGCGTGCTAGGCAATATCTTTGGTAAGCAAGCTGAAGTAGAAGCGATCATTAAAGATACTCAAGCTTCTATCACGGCGGTAAACGACAAAGTCGCGTCTGAAGAAACTTCAGCAATGATGCTAATGAACAACGGCAACAACATTGCGATGTTCAATAAGGGCAGCCGCTTCTCAATCATCTTTGACGACTTTGGTTTTGTGGAGTCAAAGAGTGCGACAGTGGCTCCGATTAAAGGGAATCACGGCAATCTAATCTCGTTTGAATACATTGCTGACGCAAAACCTGAAGTGCTTTACGTGCTTGACCGTGAAAAAGCGATCGGTAGGTCAGAAGGGCGCGCACAAGAGCTGTTTGATAACCCACTGGTTGCGGCAACACCTGCAGCGCAGCAAGGCAAAATCGTTTACCTTGATTCAAGTGCTTGGTATCTGGTAGCTGGTGGCGTCACAGCGATTCACAGAATGTTGGGTGACATTGAACGTACGATTCAATAGTGACTAATCATCAGATTCTTGGGCTTATAAGAGTGTTCTTATAAGCCCTTTTTCCCTTTTTTATACGGTCTCCCCGATCCTACCATTAGTATTACTTCTATGTTGAAACCCATTGCAGCTGCTGTATTTCTTGTTGTGTTATGCGTTGCGTCATTAATGATTGGAGTCGCTGAGATTAGTTTTAGCGATTTTTTCAATGGCAACCAACACGCCAACTCTATTTATGTTGTTAGTCGGATCCCTCGACTATTCGCGATTGTGCTTGCTGGTGCTGGCTTGAGTGTTGCAGGCTTGATAATGCAACAGATTGTTCAGAACAAGTTTGCTGCGCCTTCGACGATGGGCACGATTGACTGTGCCATGCTTGGGTATATAGTCGGTATTCTGGTGCTGGGCAATGCAGCGCAATGGAGCTATTTAGGTTTCATTTTCGCGTTTGCGGTTTTCGGGACCATGCTATTGGTCCGCTTTCTACAACACTTGAAGTTCAAGAATGCGGTGTTGGTACCTTTGATTGGCATCATGTATGGCAACGTTATTTCCTCTCTAACAACCTTTATTGCTTACAAATACGATTTAGTGCAAACCATGTCGGCTTGGACAATGGCGAACTTTGCGAGTGTGTTGCAAGGCAGCTATGAAATCCTTTACCTCGCAGTTCCTGCTTATGTATTGGCATACTACTTTGCGAGCCAGTTCAGTGCGGCAAGTATTGGAGAAAGCTTTGCAAAAAACATCGGACTCAATTATCAGAAGATCGTCTTCATTGGTGTTGCATTGGTTGCTATCTGCGCCTCTTCTGTGGTGATGATCGTTGGTGTTATCCCATTTCTTGGCCTTATCGTGCCGAATATCGTGTCGCTGATGATGGGTGATAACATGAAGAAGATCCTACCTTGGACTGCCTATTGGGGCGTGATCTTGGTATTGGCCTGCGACTTGTTAGCTCGAATCGTTATCTTCCCTTACGAGATTCCAATCTCAATGGTAATCAGTGTCTTTGGCGGCTTGATTTTTATCTACCTGATCATGAGAGACAAGTCGAATGCGTGATTCAGTAAAAATTGCGATTCTGGCTATCGCGTCTTTGGGTATGGCGGCAGTATTTGTGGGGCAGGGACTTACGTGGGATAACTACGAGTTCTTCTTGTCTTTGCGACTACCAAAACTGCTGTCGATTGTGTTGGCGGCGGTGGCGATTTCGGCGTCGTCATTGGTGTTCCAAACCATCACTAATAATCGAATTCTAACCCCATCCATCCTGGGCTTTGATAGCTTGTATATGTTGGTGCAAACGGTACTTCTGTTTGTGTTTGGCAGTACCAGCTTTTGGGTGATTGATTCAATCGCAAACTTTTCGATGTCTGTAACTGTGATGATCTTGTTCTCGTTTGCTCTGTTCCATTTCTACTTTAAGAGCAAGCGAAATAACGTATTCACACTGCTTCTGATTGGCATCGTGTGTGGCAGCGTGTTCTCGAGCTTAGCGAACTTCCTTGCGATGTTGATTGATCCGAACGAATTTGCGGTGCTGCAGAATGTGATGTTCGCAAGCTTCAATAATGTGAAAGGCGAACTGGTTTACCTCAGCCTTATTCCATTGGGACTGAGTTTACTAGGTTTGTGGCTGTTAGCTCCTAAGCTTGATGTACTTTGGCTTGGCGTTGATAACGCGACAAGCTTGGGCGTGAACACCAAGCGACTGACTCAGATTACCTTGGTGATTGTGTCAGTGATGGTCGCGGTATCTACGGCTTTGGTTGGCCCTGTGCTGTTCTTTGGTTTAATCACCGTGAGCTTAGCTCGTCAGATATTCAAATCTTATCAACATCGTGTACTTATCATCGCAAGCAGTTTGTTAGCGGTCGTTCTATTGGTTTCAGGCCAATGGTTTATCGAAAAAGTAATGGCGTTTGAAACCACAGTAAGCGTGATCATTAACTTGGTCGGCGGTTTGTATTTTATGTTCTTGTTGTTACGCACCAGAATTCAGTAAAGGTAGTAAGTAGTGATTAAATTAACAGGTTTAAGTAAGAAGTATGGCAAATCACTCGTGGTGGATGATGCCAGCGCTATGTTCCCGAAAGGGGAAGTGACTTCTATTATTGGCCCAAATGGTGCGGGTAAAAGTACGCTGCTTTCTATGGCGAGTCGCTTAACAGAAAGTGATGCCGGTGAAGTAATTATTGGCGACAAGCTACTGGCTGAATGGGATACCAAAGAGTTGGCTAAGCACCTTGCGGTATTACGACAGTCAAACAACATCAATATGCGATTTACGATTCGCGAATTGGTTTGTTTTGGTCGTTTCCCACATTCACAAGGTCGTTTGAAAGACGAAGATCATAAGATCGTTGATACGGCGCTAGAGCACCTTGGTATTACCGATATTCAAAACAAATACCTTGATGAGTTGAGTGGCGGTCAGCGTCAAATGGCGTTCATCGCAATGGTTGTGGCGCAAGATACCGACTATGTGTTCTTGGATGAGCCACTGAACAACCTAGATATCAAGCACTCTGTAGAGATCATGCAGACGCTGCGTCGTTTAGCTCATGAATTTAATAAAGCGGTAGTGATCGTAATTCACGACATCAACTTCGCTTCTTGCTATTCAGATAACATTGTCGCGATGAAAAAAGGCAAAGTGGTTAAGTCGGGTAAGGTTTCTGAAGTGGTTGAAAAGTCAGTGATGGAGTCGATCTACGAGATCCCATTTGAGATTCGTGAGTTTGATGGTGTTCGAATCTGTATGTATTATTCAGGTCGTTAGATTACAGGGTCTCTAGCCTGCTTAAATCCCTAGTTACCGAAATGAAAAGAGCTCCCAAATGAGGAGCTCTTTTTGTTTTTGCCAGTTTGTATTTTGTTAATAAAAGGTCTGGATTCAAAAGTAATCTGTATAATTTCCTTTGTATTATAATGACTTAATCGACGTAATGTTGACTGGTCATACTTCAACTGGTGTTGGCTTGATGTCACTCGAAGATCTACTCTTCATTTTCTAAAATCAATTGCTATTTTTTCTGATTAACCTCTAAAAATCGTTCTACACTATGGTTATAACTGTTTGATTTCTATATGAGGTGTCAATGAGTCAGAAGCCTATAGTGTTAGTTGTGGATGACACACCAAGCAACTTGGATGTGTTAACGGCAATACTCAAAGACACCTATCAAGTTAAGGTCGCAATTAACGGTACTATTGGAATTAAGATAGCCAAGATGATGCCTCAGCCAGATCTCATTCTCCTCGATATCATGATGCCTGATATCGATGGTTACGAGGTATGTCGCCAACTCAAATCCCAGCCAAATACAGCTCATATACCAATCATATTTGTGACCGCAAAAATTGGCCCAGAAGCCGAAGTGAAAGGGTTATCTTTAGGTGCTGTCGATTACCTAACCAAACCGATAACCCCTGCTATTGCACTCCAGCGTGTGAAAACGCATATCGCACTTTATGACCAACAACGCGCGTTGTTTAGTCAGGTAAAAGAGAAAACTCAAGAGATCAATCTCGGTAAGTTAGAAACACTGAACATATTGGGTAGAGCTGCTGAATTTAAAGACAATGAAACAGGCATGCACGTTAAGCGCATGAGTCACTACTGTGAAGTGCTAGCTAAAGCCTTGGGAATGACTGACGAAGATGCCGAGACGTTGCGTGATGCAGCACCAATGCATGATATTGGCAAGATTGGCATTCCCGATAGTGTGCTGCTAAAGCCTGGTAAGTTGGATGCCGGTGAGTGGAATACCATGCAGAAACACGTCGAATACGGTGTTGAAATTCTTGGTAGGCAGAGCGACTCCAAACTGATGCGTACCGCCATTCAAGTAGCGCAGTATCACCATGAGAAGTGGGATGGTAGTGGTTACCCAAACCAGATAGCTGGCGAAGATATCCCATTGGTTGGAAGAATTGCGGCTGTTGCTGATGTGTTTGATGCCCTGACCGCAGAGCGCCCTTATAAAAAAGCTTGGAGTATCGATGAGGCGCTGAATCTGTTTGAGGAACAAAAAGGCAAACATTTTGACCCAACTATCGTCGATCTGTTCTTTCTTAAGTTGCCCGAGATTCTTGCGATTAAAGAGAAGTTTAGAGATGAGTGATGGCTTGATGTGGTCGCTAAATCGTTTTGTATTATCTCTTGTCATTGGCTTATTGGTGTGGCCACTGGACATTCGCAGTGCAAACGCCGGCGAAGTGACCGATGCAACGTTAAATCAGTGGTTAGAAAACCAACCAACGATTACCTTTGTTACCCTTACCGACCATTACCCATACTCATTTATTGATGATGAAGGAAAGGTATCTGGGATCATAAAAGACTGGGCATTAGATCTTGAAAGTCGATTTGGTGTTCATACTCGATTTATCAGCGTGGACTCACGCGTTAAGGCCAAAGATGCTTTGTTAGACGGGCGAGGCGACGTGTTCCCATTCCAGCAGTTCGACCCAAGTGAAGGTGGGCGTTTTCTTGCGAGTGATCCCTATATTCCTTATCAGGTGGCTGTGATAGTGCCTATCGACAAAAAACTCGATGGGAATCTAGATCAAAATAATAAACGCCGCATTGCTATGGTTAATGAAAACATAGACTTACAAAGAGCTGGCGTCCAGTTGAGCTCTATTGAACGAGTGGACTTTGACAACGTTATTGATGCGGTGCGTGCGTTAGGGGCAGGAGATGTTGAAGGCATGGTCGGTGAACCGATCACCACTATGGAGCTTGCGAAAAAGATTGGCGTGCATGATCTAGCGGTCAACTATGTTTTGGAGCATTGGAAAAAATTAGAAGCGTCGATGGTGATTCGAACTGACGAACCAGAACTACTGACGTTAATCAACAAACAAATTGAAACCTTTGACGTTAATAATAAGAACCAGATCCTATCAAAGTGGCTAGATACCTCTCCCTATCGAGTGCCATTAAAAGGCGTATTTGGCTTTGGTAACCCTCCGTATATGTATCCAGACAGCACTGCGGTCGGGCTAGAACACGACATTATTCAACGTGCTCTTAATGATATGGGGTATAAGCTGGGTGACGTTGTCACTCTTCCTCCTAGTGCCGCTAGAAGAGCCATCGATAACAATAATTCTATTGCCTTTGTTTCTGGCGTTCAGTTTGATGACCCTAATGCACATTTCCTAAGTGATAACGTTCTTAATGTTGAGTTTGTTCCTGTTTCACTGACTCGCCGCAAGCTCAAACTTCAATCCCAGAACGACCTGTCACTAGGGGCGTTATTGTTCGACGAGACCTCACCAATTAAAAATTCTGTTGAAGTGCTGAAGGGTAAGTTGGACATTGTTCGTGTCGAAGATTATGAAGGTCTTGAATCAGCATTCTCACAGTTGAGGGCTCAAAATGTTGACCTGTTAATGGTTGAGCGAAGAGTGCTGGAGTGGTTTATCACCAATACTCGTTTTATTGAAATGGCAGAGCTAACGTTACATGACGAGTATAAAGTTGAGTATCCGATCTATGTTGACTTTAAGAGTGAGGAAATCAGAGACAGCTTCAATGCCGCGATTAACAAACTTAAACAGACCGATGATGGTTTAAGCCAAATTATCGAGATGCAGGTTCAGAATGATCTAAGCCAAGTGCTTAAAAAAGCAAATATTATAGCGCAAATATCCGCGTATTTTATCGTCAATGACCGCTTTGAAGAGTTAACCGAAGTGTTTAAAATTTTCGATACGGACAGTTCATTTCAGGTGATCACCGCGCAGGCGGATAATAGTAATCGCCCAATCAAATCTTGGTACATCGGTAACCTAGTTGATGAATATGGAGAGAAGAAAAACACCTCTCATTTTTCGTCTGTCACCAAGGTGGCAAATTATCAAACCAAAGGAGGGAGCTCCAATTCTGGTTCGATGACTTTCTACTTTGATGTTCAGTCGTTAGAGCGGAACCATGTTTATTTTCCATCGGTCGAACAATTTAGTTCATTCGGAGATGCGGCGAAACGCTATATTGCGGATGTTTATCAAGCGAGTAATTTGACTGGAGAGATCTTAAATCTAAGCCAAAAAGAGAGGAAGTGGATCAAAGACAATCCGGATGTTCGGATAGGTATAGATCCGAACTCGTTGCCTTATGAGGCGATATCCAATACCGGTGAATACATCGGTATGGTTGACGATTATCTAACGCTCATTGAGCAGAAAACAGGGTTAAGTATCAACCATGTAGACGTTGCAAGTTGGTCAGAGCCCCGTAGCTTGGTTGACCATCATGAAGTAGAACTGGTCTCCGCAGCTCAAGAGAATCGTTCGTTAGGCGACAACGTTAAAGCAGTCAAGAGCCTGTTTTCAAGCCGTTTAGCTATTGCATCGAGACGAGACATAAGTAGCTTGGTGCTTGAGGAAGCTGAAGGATGGAAAATCGGTATCTTGAAGAACGCAGCAAATACCGACGCGATTATCAAGAAATACCCGAATGTTGAATGGGTGAAAGTAGTATCCACTGAAGATGGGCTTAACCGACTGGATGATAAAACCCTAGATGGCATGATCGATACTGTTGAAGTCCTAAATTACCTCATTGATTCATTTGGTCATCGTGAGGTCGGAATTATCGGACGACTTGATTTTTTCCTTTCTCCAACCTTACACGTCATTAAGTCTGAACCTTTGCTTTATTCCATTGTGAATAAGGCGATTGAGAGCATTTCTGCTGAAGAACGTCAAAAGATATCGGCGAAGTGGGCTGCGCCAAAAGCGATAGAAAGAGTCGACTATGAATTGGTTTATACCATTTCAGGTTTTGCTTTGGTGATCGTTTTACTTATCGTTTTCTGGAATCGAAAACTCTCGAAACAAATAAGCATTGCCAATGATGCAACAGAGGCGCTTAAGAAGGCTCAGGAGCAGCTCTACAATATGCTTAACAGCTCTCCTATCGCCGCGAGTGTTGTGTTTGAAGAGAAGGTTCGTTATGCCAACGACACTGCGAAACAGCTGTTTGGGGTTGAAGGTCTTGATCTTGATTCTATCGATGTGGCTTCTATTCATGACTCTTTATCCGTTCGGGATGATGTACATAAGGAGCTCAAGCTCAATGGCAAGGTGGTAAATCGGGAGTTGGTGCTTAGAAAATCTGATGGAACCCGTTTCGTTGCTTTAGTCAGCTACTACTTATTCGAGTTAGACGGCGAGATAGCAACACTATTTTGGGCATTCGACATCTCTGAAATGAAGCGTCTGAACGAGCAATTAGAAGAACAGAAAAAGAGAGCGGATCTTGCAAGCCAAGCGAAATCTGAATTCTTAGCCAATATGAGCCATGAAATTAGAACGCCAATGAATGCAATAATTGGTCTGTCTTATTTGGCAATTGGCGAAATATCTAATCCTGTTGCTCGAAACTATATCGAGAAAGTGCACCGTTCAGGGCATTCACTGTTAAGCATCATTAATGACATCCTCGATTTCTCAAAGATAGAGGCGGGACAGCTTGTTATTGATCATATCCCATTTGACCCAATGACCAACTTCCAAGATGTCATTGAATTGATGGAACCCAAAGCGGCTGAGAAGCGACTTAAATTGTCTATGTCGATAGATCCAGAGCTAAACACTCCGTTGATTGGTGACCCATTAAGATTGTTTCAGGTCATTCTGAACCTGATAGGTAACGCCGTTAAATTCACTTCGCATGGACATGTGACTTTGAATGCTATTCATCTCGAATCCAATGATAGCACTGTGAGTATGAAGGTGGTTGTTTCAGATACAGGAATAGGAATTTCAGAAGAGAATAAGCACAAACTCTTTCAAGCATTCAGTCAGGCAGATAGTACTACCACGAGAAAGTTCGGAGGTACTGGTTTGGGGCTAAATATCAGTCAAAAACTCGTGCAAGCCATGGGTAGTGAAATTTCAGTTGCGAGTGTATTGGGTAAGGGGAGTGAGTTCTCTTTCGTTCTCACTCTGCCTAGGTCAGACGCAGAGGAACTAGCACTCTTTAAATCTCAGGAGCTCAAGCTGGATTATCACATCGAGTTTAAGGGGCAAAAGGTATTACTGGTAGAAGATAATGAGTTAAATCAAGACTTAGCGTTGGCATTTTTCAAGCGTACGAATTTGAATGCTGACTTGGCTGAGAACGGAGAAGAAGCCGTCGCGCTAGCCAAAAATAATGGCTATGAAATGATTCTAATGGACCTTCAAATGCCCGTTATGGATGGCTTTGAAGCGACGCGTCAGATCCGTGAGTTTGATACGCAGATCCCTATTATAGCGATGTCTGCCAATGTGTTTGCCGATGCCAAGCAAAGAGCAAGGGACGCAGGTGTAACGGACTTCTTAGACAAGCCGATTATTATCGATAAAGCGACTTCTTTGATCATCAAATACATAGTGCCGGAGGTGATGGTGGAAGGAAAGGCGGCTCTGTTAGATGAGCAAGCAGAGCAACTTGAATGTCTAACAAGTAAACCCAATAGCAATGATGCTGTCAGTGTATTTTCTCAGCAGCGGTTCGATCAACTCACTCTTCATGATTCGGAACTACAAAATAAACTGGTTGGGAAGTTCCATAGTTGTGCGCCAAGCATGATGGTTGATGCGTTTGATAATTTGGCACAAGACGATTGGATTACGCTTGAAAGAAACTTGCATACCTTGAAAAGCATGGCAGTGTCGATTGGTGGACTCCAGTTGGCTGATTTAATGGGAGAGTTAGAAGATAAAGCTCACAACGGTTTGTGTGATGAGCAAGACCTCAGAGAAGGTGAGGTGCGGTTAGTTGATCTCATTGCAGCAACGGACAGCAAGATTGTTAAGCCACATGCAGAGGTGATGAGTGAAGCGAGTGCGATGGGAACTGCGGTCAAAGAAGAACAAAGGCTTAAGCTACTCTCGCTGCTGGAAGCCTATGACAACGATGCAACCCAATACGTGACTGAGTTACTGGCACAGTATCCACATTCAGCAGTTCTTAAAGATGTCCAAAGTGCGTTAGATAATTACGATTTTGAACGAGCCAAAGAGGTTCTGAGCGCTTCTGAGTAGCTGTCTTTTGAACATCACACCCACATTAAAGCCTTTACCTATTGCTGCGAAATAACGAACTAGCTAAAGGCTTTAATTTTATCTGTGTTTCGGATTAGTTACTGACGTGTTGTTTGATGAGATCGATAAGGGTGTTGTATCGGTGCGGAAGTTTTCGATTTCTTTTCTGAACCAAATACAGTGTTTCTTCAACCTTCACTTTAGGTGTCACAACGTGCAGCTTATCTCTGTCTGGAAAGTTTTCGACAGCACCTTCGGGTAACACGGTAAACCCAAGCCCTTTTGATACAGGTAATAGAATTTGGTGAAGTTGATTAATGTAGCCAGACTTCGGTATTTCATTGATGTTGATGTTCGCTAAGTCTTTATCTCCCCATAGGTCAAAATACAAAGACAGGTAATGAGCAGAGTCTGGATGGGCTATGAGGCCGATATTGTGCAGCGCGTCAGGGGTAATCTCTAAGTTAGCAAGGCTGTGGTGGACGATAAGACATAAGGCCTCTTTGCCAATGACTTGGCTTTGGTAGTAGCTGTCGTTGGGTGAGTGCCTCACAATGCCTATATCGGTAGTGCCTTGGAGTAGGTCATTCAATATCTTTTTGTTTGGCGCCGCTTCTAAGTTAATGCTGAGTTCTTGGTATTGTTGCTGTAGTTCAAGAAGTTTTGGGTACAGGCGTAAAGAGAGTGAACCAGAGCAGGATAGGTAACATTGCCCAGCATAAGGATTATCAAAACTTAGAGACTCAAAAAGATCTTCTTGGTCTTTCTCTAGCTTGAGCGCATAGCGATACATAATCCGACCTTGTTCGGTCAGCTCGAAGCTCTTATTTTCTCTCGATAACAGGTCACAATTACAAGCTTGTTCAAGCTTCTTGATGTGTTGGCTGACTCCAGGCTGTGTCATGTACAACTTTTCTGCCGTTTGGGTGAAATGTCCAACTTCAACCAGAGTTTTAAATGTATTGAGCCAAAGTGGATTGATCATGTCCAGCGTCCAAATAACAAAAAATTATTATTATCTCTAGTAATAATAATTTCAACTCTGATGTCTAAAGTAACGCCAATCAAAGTCAATGTGTTGCTATATACCGCTATTGGTCTATTGGTCTATTGGCCGCGGTGTCGAGTTCCTATGAGTAACAAAGTGTTGCGACGTTGTTGGATTTTTGGTCTATTGACCAACTGCGCTCATATTTAGGAACGAAGATGAATAGAAATGTTTGGCTGCTCTCACTGTGTCAGGCCTTATTGATGACGGGTAACATATTACTGATCTCGGTGATTGGTTTGATAGGTAAGCAGATTGCTCCCAGTGTCAGCATGATTACTTTGCCGGTTGCACTGCAGTTTTTGGGCTTAATGGCTGCCACCATTCCTGCGTCTTTAATTTCAGGTAAGTTAGGACGAAAACGAGGGTTTAGTATCGGTAATGTGGTTGGCATTACAGGGGCTGGCCTTGCCACTTACGCGCTATCTCAACAACATTTCTATCTGTTTTGTTTCGCCACTTTCCTTCTTGGGATAGGCATAGGTTTCGGCACGCTTTATCGATTTGCTGCTATCGAAGTGTGTGATAAAAATGCCTGTCATCGAGCGATATCTATCTCTATGGCTGGTGGCGTTTTAGCCGCGGTACTGGGGCCCAACTTGGCAATTATGTCTCAACAGTGGTCGCAAGATGGCTTGTACATTGGTGCTTTTGCTTCTTTGATTGGATTGAACATTCTTGCGTTACTCATCTTACAAACCATTCAGTTTCCAAAAGTCTCTTTTAATAGTCAGGCGCCTAAAGCCGATCCTCTCAGTGTGATTGTGAAAGCGCCTAACTTCATCGGTGCTGTATTCGCAGCCATGGTTGCTTATGCCGTAATGAATATTTTGATGACGGCAACACCATTAGCGATGATTGGTTGTGGGTTCGACTTTACTAAAGCTGCTGGTGTGATTGAGTGGCACGTATTGGGCATGTTTGTGCCTGCATTCTTTACGGGTTCCCTCATCGAGAAGTTCGGTTCAAGAATGATGATCCTTGCGGGTGGTGTGTTATTTGTGGTGAGTATTGCCATCAATATCCATGGCGTATCAATTTGGCACTTCAGGGCGGCTTTAGTTGTACTTGGTGTGGGTTGGAACTTTATGTTCATCGCTGCAACTGGCCTATTCAGCCAGTCGTATCAAGCTCAAAATAAAGCCAAGGCACAAGCGTTCAATGAATTTATTGTGTTTGGTTGTGTAACTGTCACGGCGCTACTGTCTGGGTGGTTGGAGTCAACAGTAGGTTGGCAAAACCTTAACGTTTACGTTTTACCGTTCGTTTTGGCCGTAATTTTGTTGTTTGCATTCAGTGCGCGTAAATCACGAATTCAAAAGCAGCCCGTGTAATGGTTCATCGAATGGTGGTTCAGCAAATTTGTCACCGGAATTAAAGCGCTATTATCTCGAACTGCTAAAAATAAAAAGCCCTACCAAATTGGTAGGGCTTTTGCTCATGGCTTAAATAATGACGTTTTCTTAAAACTGCTGTCGTGGTTTATATCCTGTGACAACAATACTTAAGCTTATTTTGTAAATCCTCATGATAGAGCCTGCGATGACTTATAGGTCGACCATAATGGTCTTAGTCGTAATCCCGCCTTGGTCATCGATTATCTTCAAGGTCACCTCGTGTTTCCCGTATGAAGGGAAGATAGAAGTGAATGTGCGACCTCGTTTTACTTTTCCATTTGGAAGCGCCCACTCAGTATCAACAATACGACCGTCACTGTCTGAGCTTGTTGACCACATGGTTACCCAGCGCCCCAAGTGGATGTACTTCGCACTTGCTTCCGGTAGGGCGTTTGGAGATTCAACACTCACTACGGAGCTAAATGAATCAGTAGCGCCTTTGTCGTCGACAACAGTCAAATTAACGATGTATTCACCAGTCTGTACATAAGACCAAGTTGGTGCCACTTCGTTACTTGTAGTTCCGTTGCCCAAGTCCCATAGATAACTGGTGATCTCACCGTCTTGGTCTGAGCTGAAGTTACGTGCTGAAACGTTCAGGCCAGTCACATTAAGCTCGAAGTTCGCAGTAGGAGCGACGTTGTGTCGGCTTACTTTAGACAAACGCACCACACCGTATTCGTTGTTGTCACTCTGATTCACAATATCGACCGCTAAACCAAACTCCGTCAGGATACGTCCTGAGTCTGGTGCTTGAGGCGAAGTGTAATTTTGGTCATCCGAGAAGCTAGCATTACCAACTAAACTGGTATCTTCGAGCACATCATTGTCGCTGTTTACAAGACGCATTGGAGTATGATCTTTGAGTGAGAACGCCGCATCACGAACTTGGTAACGAGTTTGAGCGACTTCACCGGATTTTTCCCAAGTCATTGCATTCTGGTCGGCATCGACCACACCTAACCAACCTTCACCTGGGTGTTTGCCTACCCAGTTATCAGTCAGCGACTCGTCTACGTACCAAATGATCAAACCCGGATCGAATGAGATCAGTTGACCCATGCGTTTGATGTTGGCTAGGCCTTCATCAACGTCCATGTGGCTTCGCCATTGCAACAGGTAGTAGTGTTGCGCTTGGTGGAACCCATTACTCAGTTTGTAGCCATTTAGGGCGAAGGTGGAGTTGCTCTCACCGTCGTCTATTGAGGTGATTTTACCATCAACGACCACACTGAGGTTATCCAAATAGAAACCTTCCATCGCCAAGCCACCATCGGTGATGTACTCAAACGAAAGCTCTATTTCTTGGCCTACCCATTGTGAAACGTCAAACTCAGCGTCAATCCACCCGCCAGATTTGCCGCCAATAGCAGGAACGAGGCCAGTATTGTATGGGTCATCCATTGAGGTGATGTTGCCGGCAATGGCTTGTCCATTCACGAGTACGCGCGCAAAGTCGTAGTCTTTCTCAATTTCATACCAAGTTTTGAACGAAAGCAGTGCAGAATCACCGGCTGGAATCACCAACTTGCGTGTCATGCTGTTTTTCAGGTCATCGCCTTTTTGAGAATGAAACGAATACTTACCAGCAAACGGTTTTAAACCTTCGATCTGTTTTTCTGGAAGATCCACTTTAATCATGTTCGGACGGCTGTTATCCGTTGTTTGGAACAGCGTGTAAACTTGTGGGTTGTCTTCTAGATCATTAATCGAGATTTGATCATCGTTAACCCAGCGACCACCAATCGACTTCTGTAGGAAGTGTTTTGCCCAAGAGCTGAATGCCGTTGGCTGTGTGCCACCAATTTGACCAGCCCAACTACCCGAAGACATGATTGACCAGTAAGAGACAGGTTCACCCTTGCCTGTGTATTGCGTGTCGTACTCGTCTGGCAAGCCTAAATCATGGCCATACTCGTGAGCACATACACCAGCTGCGGCATCAATCGGTTGAATGGTGTAATCAAACGCAGCGTATTGGCCACCAAAGCGGTCTGGAAGCGAGCTAGAGGTGCCTTTAAGTACATGAGTGCGACCAAGGTTGAATCGGTGAGACCAAATCGCATCAGGGCCTAATACGCCGCCACCGGCTTCTTCGCCCACAGATGCGTGGAACACCATTAGGTGATCAATCACACCATCGGGTTCCCGGAAGTTTCCGTCACCGTCGTAATCGTAACGATCTTCAATATCGTAATCGGCTAGGTTGATACTAGGATCTTGAGCCAATTGATTCAGTGCTTCGCGAACCAGTTCTTGCGCGTTGAGATCGTTGTCGGTGGTAGGTGAGTTGCCACCATAGAATGACGCGGGCTTAGAGGCGCGATACCAACCCGCAGCTTGACCAGCAACACTGTAACTGTCACCTGATTCACTTTGGTAATATTGGCGCATCGAGATTAGGTTCTCGCCATTTGGCCCAGTGTAGCCTGAATTTGAGAACAACAACTCTTGATAATGTTCTGGGTTGTAGCTCTCGTAGAGCATTTGCGTGTGCTCTTCGGTCAGTTTGTTGTTATCCCAGTTCAAATCAGGGAAATCGACTAACAGAGCGAGTACTTTATCGGTACGCTTGGTGCCTACTTCTAACGCAAAGACGCTCGTCTTTTTAGCACCAGATCCTTTTTCTATGGCTTTAAGTATTTTCGCTCGTTGCTCAAGTGCTTTTTTACCGAATTGAGCGTCACCTTTAAAACCGGAATTGATTTTATTCTTCAAGTAGCGGTCAAGTGCGTCGTGCTTTGCCATATCGGTTGCATCTTGGTCGACTAAGCCTTGTCTAACTAGCATTTCAATGAGTTTGTCTTCATTAACAACGCCTAAATCAATAGGTGTTTTTGCATAACTACTGACGCTAAATAGAGTAAGCATTGCTGAAGCCAACAATGTTTTTCTCATCATTTTCATTATATTTTCCTTTTATATTTCCATGTCGATATCAGTATCAACTTGCCTTATTCGGATCTGTTGTCCGAGTTTGGCCTAATACACTCTTGTGGTGTCTTATTTAACTGACGTGTGTTTGTTGTGTTTTTTTTACTTTCGATCTCCTTTGTATTGGTTGTCTCTTTTCTACTTTTTGAATCAAACGGAGTGCTCTTCGCTTTTTTAGCGTTGAGATAGATACGTAAAGCTTCTTGATTTTCCTCATAGGTTAAACCAGAACAGATAACACCTCGTTTAATCAATGACTTCAGCAATAGTTCATCGTTCTCAATAGTGGAAGCCTGTGACAGTGATGACAAAGTTAGAACCATTAAAGTCATTGCTTTTATGGGCATTTTTGTAAGAATCTTAGCTGTGCGAGCCTCGGTTGTGAGAGGCGCTGTTATAAGGAGCATATTCAAAAGAGCCATCAGTTTGATTATGTAACAAAATATATTTATAAAATTAACCAATCAAATGGATAATTATTACAAGCAATTGTTCGTTCCGATTTCAACATTTAAAGTTAATATCAAATAATGGTCGTTATTTATTTTATTATCAGCTATTTAATGGGTTTTGTTGAATGAATAGTTGATAGTTTGGATTTTAATAATATTGTTTGGGAAGTGATTATTATCTTGAGAGTACTTTATACAAGGTATGGAGTTATAAGTAATAAGATGCATTTTATATTCTCTGTGTTTGAATATTGCATTTAATAATTGAGTTATTAGTAAATACTTGTGCTGAAATTATTTTCACACGAAATATCAATAATTAGGGTGTTGAGAATGATTTTCAGTGTTTCAAGGGCGTGAAATTTAACAATAGCGGAGGTGATAGGAGTGCCAAGTCGTAAAAAAGAACCCGTATTTGAGTTCTTTTCTTTGTATTCTTGTTGGTGATTTACTTATGACTGAGAGACATCGCGATAAAAATACCGTTCGCAAGTGCTTGGATTCATGCGCTTGATGACGTTTGATATCACAGCGACAACCAACACCGAGAATACAAGCCTTCCCCAAAATATCGTGTAGAAATCGGCCCCGATGAGTAGGATCAACAACGTATCTTCAATTAAACTGTGGAGCAAGTTGAGCAACATGATTGCGGTGAATATGTCTCTTGCTGAGATATGCCCTTTCTTGGCTTCATTGATCAGCAAGCCGCCACCAAACGAAAGGCCAAGCGTGATTCCTATTATTGTTAGGTTCGTTGCGTCTTTGCTGATTCCCAGTACTCTTAAGAATGGTCTCAGTAATACTGCCATGAGTTTCTCAATACCTAGAATCTTTAAGATCTTGAGTAACAGTAATAGTGCTGAGATTACCATGAAGATAACCGCAAAGTTCTTGAACTGTTCAAGCGCCCAACCAAGATAACTTGTGTCTCCAGATACTTCCGGTTGCCAAAGCACGGTTGCTAGGTAGTTGAGCCAGTCTCCGTATTGATAACTGAGGTTTAGTAGCCATGCCAGCACTAAGCTTCCACCCACTCTCACCGATAGGGTAGCCAGCCAGCTAACACCTGCTTTTTTGGCAATTGCGCCTTCAATTGGCAATGAGTGAGCAAGGAGCATCATGCTGCCTAAAATTGAAGCTTGAGCAACCGTTAAGGGAACATCGGAATTAATAAGAATAATTAGCCCGGCATAGATGTTGGTGAGTATGGTGGTTGCCCATACTAGACCCATTTCTTTCGGTAATCCGACGCTTTCCATTATAGGGCTTAGCCATTCGCTAAGAATCATTATGCCGCCAAGCTCTTCGATGACTTTTATCAATATGATGATTGGAATCATGATACGGAAAAGCGTTGAAGTGACATCGAGGATTTCTTTGAGGAGCTCTTTGAAAAATTGATAGGTTGATTTCATTGTTACTACCATAACTCGTTCTGTTGTATAAAAAGATCTTACCGCGATTGTTGTGATTATGATTTCAAAAATAACCTATAAAGTTACCTATAATTTTTAAATTGTCTTAGAGTAAGAAATTATCAATCAAAAAATCTTAGTTTAAGAAATTATGGAAATAGATCGTATAGATAGAAGTATATTGATTGAGCTTCAGAAGAATAACCGTATCCCGAATCAATCGTTGGCCGAGATCGTAGGGCTATCACCTCCTGCTTGCTTAAAGCGAGTGAAACGATTGAGGCAAGAGGGCGTGATAGTCGGTGATGTTTCGATCATTAATCCTGAGCTTACTGGCAGCAAGATGACCCTAGTCGTGTCCGTTGAAATGGAGCGCGATCGAGGGGATATCTATCAAATTTTTCGCCATTCTATTTCTAAGGCTGCAGAGGTCACTCAGTGCTATCAGATCTCAGGTAGCTTTGACTTTATGTTGATTGTTACGGTGAAAGATATACAAGCTTACGAAGACTTTGTTGAGCGAGTATTGCGCAAAGATCTGAATATTCGCAAGTTCCATACCTCTGTCTCTATGAGAACCGTGAAATTTACCACTGCAGTTAACTTAGATGAGTCATGACCTTTAGTCAGATAGAGGTGTGAATAACTAGATCAAAGGCATAATAGTTAGGGAAGAGACGTAGCGTTCAGAGTTTTGTGACATGCATAGGTTATTTTTGTATAAATACTAGTCATCTGTACAAAATGTTACTTTCATATTTTGTCATAACTTTAATAATTGTATATATTCCTCCGCTACAATAATAATTAACCGAAGTTAATACCAAATGACTGTCAGTTCAGCTTCTCAATCACGTGAAACGCTTCTAAGCGAAAACGAACAACTTGTCTCGACTACCGACCTTAAAGGTGTGATTACTTATAGTAATGACGCTTTTTGCCGTATTGCGGAATACAGTCAAGATGAATTACTAGGGCAACACCATAATATTGTTAGGCATGATGATATGCCAAAAGCGGCTTTTGCCGATATGTGGGTGAATCTAAAACAAGGCAAGGCTTGGCGCGGGATCGTAAAAAACAAGACTAAATCCGGTGGACACTACTGGGTTGATGCTTACGTTACCCCTATTTATGATGGCGGGAAGGTAAGTGGTTATCAGTCTGTTCGTGTTAAGCCAAAAAACGAATGGGTACAAGTCGCAGACAAGGCTTATCAAAGCTTATTGAAAGCAGAGAGGTCAGGTCGCCAATGGTCACTACAGATCAGTGACAGTGTTCGTTACGCAGTGTTACTCGGCTCTTTGGCTGCGCCTCTGATTTCAAATCTTGTAGAAGTAGGGCAAGCATCTCAGTGGATATTGAGTCTTCTTCCTATTTCTGCTCTCGCATTGCTTTTCCGACAAGAGCTCATTGATACTCCATTACAGTTAAAAAAACTGCAATCTAAATTCGATAGCGTCAGTCGACTTGTCTATTCAGGTAATAGTCAGTTCTCTGTTGCCGATTTTCATCTCAAGCTGCTGTCTGCCCGAATCCGCACTGTATTAGGCCGTATGACAGACTCAGCGAAACCATTGCAAGATTTAGCTGATAACCTTAATGCGACGTCATACCAAGTCACTGAAGCGCTCGATCAGCAGACAAAAGATATTCTTCAGGTGCGTGAAGCAACTGAAGAGGTTGAAGTGACTGCCAATGAAGTCTCTTCTCGTACAGAAGAAGCTCACCAAATTGTCGATGTTACCTTGCAAACTTGTGCTGGTGCTAAAGAGAGCATTGATCAAACCCACCGTAACCTTGAAAACTTGGCATCTCAGGCGGAGAAAGCGACGCACACGACTTACCAATTGAGCGACCAAGCGCAAAGCGTGAGCAAGATAATGGAAGAGATTGGTGGAATCGCTGAGCAAACTAACTTGTTGGCACTTAACGCTGCGATTGAAGCGGCTAGAGCAGGCGAGCAAGGACGAGGCTTTGCAGTTGTTGCCGACGAAGTACGTGCGCTATCTGGGCGAACGTCAAAGGCCACAGTTCAGATTAAAGAGAGCATCGATACCATGCTGGCGACGATTGAAAGCTGGCAGAAAGATATTCTGGCGAACAGAGACCAAACAGACGCGTGTGGTGATGTTGCAAAGGTAAGCGCAGAGCGTTTATCTGAAGTTGAAAACCTAATGCAATCGATGAATGAACTGATGCAATCTGTTGAAAGCTCTGCTCATAAACAACGTGAATTATCGAGCGAAGTAAACTTGCATATGCAGTCTATCGCTTCTACCGCAGAGCAAAACTTGGTTGCAACACATTCCGTGAAAGACCACTCCACAGAGCTAAAAGAGCAAGTGAATGAGTTCTATCATTTAGCGAAGCGCTTCGAAGAAAAATAGCGGTTAGATTTTAGAAAATGAAAAATCAGAGAAAGCCTTGCGAAATTAGCAAGGCTTTTTTGTGGATCAAAAGAGCAGATGACAGAAACAGAAAAGCCCCCAATAATTGGTGTCCAACTATTGGGGGGGCAGTTCATAATGCAGGCTCTTTAGTGTGTTCAGTAAAGGGCTAATTTAACGTGTGATTATGTGCGTTCTGCCAAGTATGCTTCGTAGTCTGGAATCTCAATGATCACTTCTTCTTCAAGCAGTGAAGAGTTAAACAGGAAGTTAGCGGTAGCGCGGTTGGTGGCTACAGGGATGTTCCAAACACTTGCGATACGAAGCAGTGCTTTTACGTCCGGGTCGTGTGGTACAGCATTCAATGGGTCCCAGAAGAAAATCATCATATCGATCTTGCCTTCAGAGATAAGCGCACCAAGTTGCTGATCTCCGCCCATGGGGCCGCTGATCATGCTCTTAATCGCTAAGCCTGTTTCTTTACTGAGTAGAGAACCTGTCGTGCCCGTTGCATAAAGGAAGTGCTTTTGTAGTTTTTCTTTGTTCTCTTTGACCCATCTTAGTAGCTCAGGTTTGAAATGGTCATGAGCGACCAAAGCGATATTCTTATGCGTTGGCATAGTACGCGTCGTTTTTTGCATGGATGTTCCCTAAATGATTGATTCGTTTTTATTGTTTTGAGTTATTTAGTCAATATAGCACTAAGGATTCACACTGAATACCGGGCGAAACTCAGAAGGTGACAATGAGTCAGCGATAATTTGATCTTTGAGTGTTGCTGGTGTCAGTGCCTCAATCATGGGTGCACTATGTTTTTCATAAGGTTGACCACGCAAGTAATTGGTGGCTTGCTTTACCGACAAGCGACCTTGTTCAACCATTTTATCTGTTGGTGCAAAAAGCACTTTGTTACGAAGCAAGCCGCGGTAGATTCCGTGACTTAAGTAGCTTGAAATTAACCCAATGTCTTTGGTTTTACCCGCAGCTCTTAGTTCACTTATCGCAGCTTCAATCGCGACCGCACTTCCGACAATATAGTGAATATCCGGTTGTTCGATGACTTGTTGTACCAAGTTTCTTTGCAGTTCTTTATCGTTGTCGGCCCAATAGCTGATCGCGATTTTGATATCGCTCGATTTGATTGCATCATAAAACCCAAGAGCCACAGGCTTAGTGCCACCGCTTGCTTGTGGGCCAAGTAATAGGGCGATAGGTGTTTCTCCTGACCCTTTTGGATGTCTTTTCGACAAAAACTCTCCGACTTGGAAGCCCATTTGATACCAGTCGACACCGACCGTGCCTTTTAATACTCTTTGTTGCTCTTTATTGACGGTTAACTCATTGACTGTGGCAAACACAGGGGTTGCTCCGACCCAGTTGGTCAGGTTCTCATGGTAAGCGTCAGGCGAAACTGTGCCTAAAATAATGGCATCAGCCCCCCATTGCGTGCAAAGCACCAGTTGTGAGGCCTGTTTGGCTACGTTGGGGTAACCGCCAGCTTCCAAAACTCTAAGTTCGACTTGTTGCTTTTCTGCTTCTGAGACCATTCCGTAGTTAACAGATAACCAATAAGAGTCTTTTAAGTGCGGATAAATGGCACAAATTTTTTCTTTTTGTGATGTGGCTTCTGACGATTTTATTGGGCTCAAAGGCTCACTAGCACTTGCTACAGTGGTGACTGATGCTAGTAATGAGAGAAGAATTTTTGAAGTTATAGGTCTAGATAGCATGAATTGCCGTTTTATTGGTTTTAGATAAGAAACACTGCAAAATATAGCGTATTCTGCATGGGTAAAGAAGAACGTTTTAAGGTTTAGAGTTTATGTTGTTAGCTTCAGCGAGTATTGGACGCAAGCTACTGGCCTCATTCTTAGTGATGGCCCTGTTGGTTTTATTGTCTGCATTGATCGGTGTTTCTGGTTTTAGCTTTGTAGCAAAGACTGAAAGAAACGTCGTCGATTCTGCTCTTCCTGCCATGATCGAAGCTCGTCAAGTGTCTGAGTTAAGTAACCGTATTATTTCGTCTGTACAAACACTTTCTAATGCGAGAAATGAAGCAGAAAGAAAAGAGGCGGGCACTATGTTGTTCGGTCAACTTGAGTCGCTTCTTCAGCATATCAAAGAACTTGGCGTCGACAGCTTTGATTCCCAACTTCTTAATAAACTCGAAAACAATGTCCAAAGTGTTATTAATACACTGGCTGAGTTGGGCGTGTCAGTTGAACGTAAGCTTTGGTTAAACAAGGAACTGTCTTCTCGTGTTGAAGAGATGCGTCTACTTGCGGAAGAGCTAGAGCAGCTAACCCGAACCCAAGTGTTGAACACGGCCACCATCGCAGTTGCCAACGTTACGCACATTTATGATCTACTAGAAACCAAGCAAACTGATAAAGCCTACCAAGCCTTAGATGCGCTTGTTGAGGTTGACCTTGATTTGTCTGAACGCTTGCATGAATTACATTTGTTGGCGTACAAAATGCTTAATCAAATTGAAGAAACGCAGACTGTTACTAACGTTGAACGTATTCATCAAATCCAATCTGAGTTTGAATCTAATCTAAGAATTATGGCGCGCCGTGTTAAAGCGGTCGAAGATCCGACTCGTTCAGCGCAGATGTCTCAGCTTCTTGAAGAATTAAGAAAACGCCAAGTTGTGTTCGATATATCGCTAGAACAATATGAGAACACCAAAAAATCTGAATTTCTGATGCAAAATACGCTGGAGCTGTTTTCGCAACTGAATACAACGGTTAACCAATTGATCGATGATTCGAATCTAAGTACCAAAAAAGCGGTTGATGAGCTGACTAGCACGCTAAATCTAGCTCAATGGTCGTTGTCGGTGATTTCGGTTATTGGCTTGGTTATCGTTGCCGTTATTGTGTGGCGAGTTGTTTATATCTCGGTGGTTAAACGTCTTACTGAATACTCTTCAGCTTTGATGTCTATCGCTCAGGGGCGTCTGAATATCGATATCTCGGTTAAAGGGAATGATGAACTGGCTCATATGGGTGAGGCTATTATTACAGCGAGAAACACGGCTCAGGCGCTACAAGTGGTTGCCGTTGGAGAAGCGAAGGCGAAACGTGAGCTCGAAGAACATAAAGAGCACTTAGAAGAATTGGTCACCGACCGAACTTATCAGCTGCAAAAAACCAATGAGAAGTTGAATGTCGAGGTGGAAAATCACGCTAAGGCTCGTAATGCCGCAGAACAAGCAAGCCGTGCTAAGTCCGCCTTCCTAGCGACGATGAGTCATGAAATACGAACACCGATGAATGGTGTGTTAGGTACGGCTCGATTACTTAAAGATACTGGGCTAGATCCTTTGCAATCGGGTTATGCCGATATCATTAACCGCAGCGGCAAGAATCTTCTCGCCATTTTGAATGACGTGCTTGATTATTCAAAGATAGAAGCGGGGCATTTAGAAATACGCACGGCTTCGTTTGATCTCTACCAAATGGTTAAAGATACCTACCAACTAATGGAGGGACGTGCTGCTGAGAAGAAACTTAATTTCGATTTCCATATTGAAAGTAACGTGCAACGTTATTGGCGTGGTGATGTAACACGAATCAGCCAAATTTTGAACAATCTGGTTGGCAATGCGATTAAGTTTACTGAAACAGGCTCAGTCGATATCTTTATCAGCTTAGATATAGAAGATGAAAATCGAGTGATGTTTGAAGTATCAGACACGGGGGTTGGCATTGATAGCAAAGAGCAAGCTTGTCTGTTTGATGCATTCACCCAAACCGGTAGTGGTCGCAATAAAACCGGCGGCACTGGGCTCGGACTAGCGATCAGCAAAAGTATCATGCAGGCAATGAACGGTGATATTGGGGTTCATTCCGAAGAAGGTGAAGGGAGCCAATTTTGGTTCTCAGTACCTTTGTTCGCGGGTGAGAAGATTGAAATGAAAGCACCGATTATTGAAGCTTGTATCCGTGCCAAAGTACTGTTGATTGAAGATAATCCTGTTAACTGCATTGTTGCTGAAGGATTTCTGAATAACCTAGGCCATGACGTTGTGATGGCGACAACAGGGGAAGAGGCCAGAGCTATATTCAGTGAGCAAGCGTTCGATATCGCACTCGTAGACATTAATCTACCAGACTGTGATGGCGTAGAGTTGATTCAGCAGCTAAAAGCGATTCTAGAACAAACGTCCACGGCTGAGCCGCTAAATATACCTCCTATGGTGGCGGTGTCGGCGCATGTATTCAATGAAGAAGTAGAGAGCTATTTAGCATCAGGGTTCGATGGTTTCTTGCCTAAACCGTTGGAGAAAGAGGCTCTTTCTCAGCTCATCGTTACTCAACTCGATGGTAAAGCACTGTTGTTACCACAGCCTGACCCGAACGATGCTGTTTGTAAGCAAAACTACAATCGCGGTATTAAGAGTGACAGTGACCCACTGCACTCTACGCTGATGGCTGATGTTTTAGCTAGGCGCACGACGACAACTAATTCCCAAGATGAAGGAGATGCTCCGGTGAAATTGATTGATTCCAAAGTGATAGAGAGTGACCTATCGATTCTTGGGTTAGAGAAAATGAAACAGATTGTTGTGCTGTTCGAGGAGAGCAGTAATCTTACCTTGAATGAATTAGCCGAGGCGAGCGAGGCCGATAATGGACGAGAAGTGAAGTCTTTGGCGCATAAACTCAAAGGGTCTGCGGGTAGCTTAGGTCTGTCAGCGCTGTACCGCTTGTGTCAGGGCATTGAAGCAAGTGAAGAGCCACTATTGCGGTACAGAGATAACGACCAAGCTTTATCTGAATTGGTTAAAGACTCGTTAGAGGCTCTCATTCCATATGTTTCCGCTTAATGGTGTGAGTCTATTTTGCTCAACACGCCCGAATCAGTAAAACAAAAAAATCCTCTGGGCGAATGTTCGTCAGAGGACTTTTTTATCGCGTCTATACCCGTGTTTTTTAAGAAAGGCTAACCATTCAAAAGTAATCTCGGCTTAAAGCCAAAGCTCAATAGCTATAGATAAAGCTTAAGAGCTATAAGCAAGGCTATTCGCTGACTCTATTTTTACTATCTATTTTCAAAGCGGTTGTAATCCAATAAACCAAACTCAATCGGTTGATCTTGTTGATACCAACGATGAACTCGGTCGCTGAACGGCCAGAACTCGGGCGAGCTGCGTCGTACTGCAAACTTATCCAGTAGTGCCACGTAGTCTTCTTCTGTGTTCAAGCTTTGCAGTGTCTTAACCAGGGTCGGTATCTCGCTTTCCGTTAATGACAGATAAGCGGCAGGGTAGCTACCCACAACGCCTCTTACCAGCGTTAAGTCATCATTGGCGTAATCTCGGTTATCCTCTTCATTAAACATGCTTGAAATGTTGCTGTGAGCGTTGTTGTGAATCATGGTAAACAACTGTTCTTCACCGTTTTTGCCTTCAATCATGATCATTACTAATTGAGGTATATGACGTAACCCTTCACCCTTAATCAAATTCACTTGCTTAAGCAGCGCTTCACTCTCTTTACCAAAACCCGTTTCAACAATATCAAAGCGATTATTGAGGATGGGCGTGAGCCTATCTTTGATCATATTAAGCAGTTCACGTTTAGGATCGGCTGTTTTATAAACCACGCTTATTGGCTGATCAAAAGGTGCAATGTTTCGCTGTAAGTAGTCACTCAATTGAGCACTTTGGTTTTTATACCAACTTGAATGTTCAACATGTCGAACATCTTTAGGAAGAAGGGTTAAGAAGTTACTTTCGCCTTCAAGGCGTAAGAAGTCCATGAACATACGAGTAATGAGTTGATGACCAAAGTTACCGTATACATCAAAGCCAGCTACAAGAAGGTAATGAATACGCTCGAGAAGAGTGTAATCAAGAATCCACGCTGTCTTGGGTTGTGGGCCAACCAGGCCTTGAACAACTGAAGCGCTATCAAAATGTCTAAAGATGGTAAGGGCTGCATTAGGGTTGGTACCGTTACCATCCCAAATGATGTCAGTGTCTAGGTTTACTCCGCTCTCAAACCATTTATTAGTGAAGTCTGATTTCGCATTTAGGTATCGTGCTTGTTGTTTCGCGTAGCTCACCCAGCTGGTCACTGGGACAGCGTTGCTTTCTAGTTCACTAGGTAGCTTTAGATTTTGCTTTTGGCTGGCGTAAAATTGATTGATTTCAGGTAGGTCCGCTTTGTCAGGATCGATGAATACCACCCAAAATCGATCATTTATTACGTTAAGTGCGAGCTGCCCACGGCACACTGGACCTTTGATAAAGGCCATGATGGTGTTCTGCGCATTGTCTAACATGAAATGGAAGCGTGAGTTCACCGGCAGTGCTTCAAACGAAGTCATTGGATTAGCCGCGACATCAATGGCGTAGCTAGGAAGCTGTTTGACCACGTAACGAGCCTCAACAAACCATGTGTTCCAATTGTTCAGGCGTTCTTCATTTAATGCGAAAGGCATGTGTGTTTTGTGGACGATGGTGCCTTGCTCTGGAATCAGGCGATAATAAACCCGATCCACTTTTGGATCGTCATAAGGTCGACGAGTCGTGATGCGTTGAACCGCTTCACCTGGAGGCGTCGCAGAACGAACCAAGGTGAAGAAGCGTGTTGGCTGAGCTAAATCAGAGAAGTAGAGGTGTGATAGAAACAGATGTTCATAGATATAACGTGCTGAAAGTTGGCTTTTATTATCGTTCTTATTGAGAAAGCGCTCGTAGATATCAACGAGCTCTTGTTCCGCATCATTCAGTGGAATATGGTCGTTCATTAACGCGCCATTTTCCAACCAGCTCATCAAAGTCGCGTATTCCGTTTTATCTAAGTTCGGCATTCCATAAGGCATTCCCCACGTCGGGTAATCTCTTTCGTATTGAGCGTACTCTTCAATCGTTGGACACTGTTGGTCGCGATCGGTTGAAAAGTCGAAACCTTCAAGCTGGGTCTGATCAGGTAAAGGATGATTTTCTTTTTGCATCAACATACGAGAAACAAGTCCAGCATCAAGGTTAGCCGTTGAATTCTGCATACGCTCGTTCAGCACTGGATGAAAATCCGCATCACGCCACTCTTGTGTGGTTAAAGCGTCTTCAAACAAGCGGGTAGGGGCTGAGGCGGTTAAACGGGTGCCTTGATAAACGAGTGCCTTACTCGCACCTCGGTCGATGCCCTCAACTGAAGACATTTTTAGTTGGCAAGGTGCATCATAACAAGCGTGGCAAACTACACAGCGGTTATCAATGATAGGCTTTACTTCGTCAATGAAATGCTGTGCTTGAGATGAAAGAATAGGCGCTTGGCGATCACGGACTTGTTGTTCACCAAAGAGCTGATCGAAGTTCAACCCCGCGTAGACGGCACAACCTGAGAAGACGCTAACAAAAGCTAAAATGAAGAGTTTTTTCAAATTCATACGTATTAAAGATTAGGCATTTTCTCTAATTATATCGAAAATGATTGAAAAAGCTCATGTTCTGACAGTTTTGTAGACAAGAACTTGATGGTACTGAGTAACCGAAAGACATTTGTATTCAGACAACCAACGGCATTCATCGTCACTCAGCAGATCTGGATAGAGTGTTTGAGCGTGTTCGACCAATCGATTGAAGTTGTCGAGGTATATAAGTAGGGGAGAGCTGAGGAGTGGTTTCTATCGTCAATGGGTTAGTCGCTTGATACAAAAAGAGCCTAACCCTAAGGTTAAGCTCTTTCGATTTTAATCAATCGAGAACTGAATTAAGCGCTTGCTTGCTTAAGTTCTGTTGCTTTCGCTTCTGAGATTGGTTTAGTCACGATAGCTAGAACAATACACACGGCCATCATAGCAGCAGAGATTGTGTAAGCTAGGCCGTAACCTTCGCCATTCGTCATTGAGTAACCAACAACCGCAGCACCGATAGCACCACCGATACCCCATGCAGTGTAAAGCACGCCGTAGTTAGTTCCGTAGTTTTTCAGACCGTAGAACTCAGCAGTTAGTGTTGGGAATACTGCTAGAAGCGTACCGTAACCAACAGCTGCGATAGCCGTACCAATGATTAGCGTGAATTCAGAGTTGAACGTAGCGAATAGAGCCATGTTAGCGCCTTGAAGGATGAACGCTAGAAGTAGAGTACGTACGCCACCGATTCTATCTGCAAGCATACCTGCAGCAACACGACCGCCTGAGTTGAATACAGCAAGGATAGACGCTAGGTAAACCGCGTTTGGTAGGTTCGCTTGAACGCTAGCAATCGTAGTGATGTTACCGATGATCATAAGACCAACAGAAGCAGCAAATGCGTACATGATCCATAGAGAATAGAACTGAGGAGTCTTCAGCATTACTTTCCATGTTAGGTCTTCAGTTTTCTTAACCGCTTTAGGTGCTTGGCCTTCTTTTACTTTAGGCTCAGCTGGCGTGTAATCCGCTGGTGGGTTGTTGATTGTTGCCGCCAGAGGTACTGCGATTGCAAGTACACCAACACCAAGAATCATAAAGCTTGTTTGGATACCCATGCTATCGATTAGCGCAGAAGTTAGTGGTGCTAGGTAAATAGCAGCAAGACCGAAGCCTGCAGCGATTAGACCGTTAACCATACCTTTCTTAGAAGAATGGAACCATTTCATTGCTGATGGAGAAAGACATGCGTAACCGAAGCCGATACCAGCACCTGTCATCACGCCAAACGTTAGGTTTAGCATCATAGGAGTCGTAGCGAAACCAGAAGCAATCATACCTAGGCCAGTAAGCGCTGTACCAAGGATAAGAATCTTACGTGGACCCATACGGTCTTGTAGGATGCCTGCAACAAGAAGACAAACAGAGAATGTGATAGTTGCAATAGCGTAAGGTGAAGATGCTTCAGCAGCACTCCAACCAGCTTCAGTCACTAGCGCCTTGTTAAATACACTCCAAGCATACAGGATGCCAAGACAAAGGTTGATACAGAAGCCTGCTAGCAGGATACGTGATGCTTTATCAATCTTGCTCATTTTTATTCTCAGTTTTGTCGTTGGTAAGTGGTGAGCCACTTAACTAAAGACGGGTTATTGTGATTGTTTCTTAAAAATTAGTTTGCGTTTATCAACAGATAGCGCAAAAGAGCGCGGATTATAACCAATAAAAATGTGATTGGAATCTCTTTTTCCGTTTTTGGTAAATAAACTCAAAGTTGTTAATGGGTTGTTTTTTGTTGGTTTGGAAGTTGTGTCTAATACCTTTCTGTTTTGTTCTTTTTAGCGTGGCGGGCTTATTTTTTAAGGGGTTCTTCGATACACATTTCAGATTGTCAACGTATCCCGTGCGGATATCACAGAGTTACGAATTATTTTAAATATTTTCTAAGGTTAATTTTGTGTAACAAAACAAATTGAAGTGACGTTTTTTTTATATGAGACAAGGGTTAACGGAGGTTTATTAAAAACAGTATGTTAAATGATTGTTAACTTAAATTTTTATTAGCACCCTTGCTTACATTTTGTTCAATTTGAGGGGTTGTGTTGCCTAAAAAAAGTGGGAAAATAGTACGCAAACTGAGATTCCAAATTTGAAAGGATGCGTTTCCAACCTATGGTGAGGCGAGTATTATGAAACTGTTTTTAATTTTATTGATGTCAATTTCTGGTGGTGTAGCGGCAGCTGACCATATTCACTCTTTCCTATTCGGCTTCTATATTGCGGCATTAGCAGTTGGTAGTTGTTACTGGCTGGCATTCCGTAGCACGCGTTTCCCACAGTTGGCATTAATGCTATTGATGTGTGGCTTTTTTGCAAAAATTGCAGTGACCGTTATCGGTGTTTCTTGGGGTATCTCAAACGATATCATTCAATCGCCGTTCATTTTCTCATTGTCATACCTTTTCTTCTTGGTCGTAGTGACTTACGTTTGGTTTGCATACCGCGATAAGTTGACGCTTAAAAAGCGCGCTAAGCAGGTAGAAGAGTCACGCAAACAAGCAGCTGTATAATTCAGAGCTAATACAGAATTCTAAAAAAGAGCCCTCTTCGGAAGGCTCTTTTGATCTGGCCTTAACTTGAGTGAACTCTAGCTATAAGGCGGATAAAAGAAACCCCAGTATGGTGACATACTGGGGTTTCTTGTGATTTATCTGCAGCTATCATCTAGCAAATGCAGTTCTTAACGCGTGTTACTTCTTCATCATTTTAGCGAGATCGGCGAACGGGTTGTGTGTCGCTGACTGATGATCATCTAAACTCGCTTTTGCATCCACGCCATAACGGTCATGATCCGTGTATTTTGAGTGCTCATGATCGTGACAGTATAAGCACAGTAGCTCCCAGTTGCTGCCATCTTCAGGGTTGTTTGTATGGTCGTGATCGACGTGGTGAACGGTAAGCTCTCGCAGGTTTGAGTAAACAAACTCACGCGCACATTTACCACAAACCCAAGGGTACAGTTTTAGTGCTTTTTCACGGTAGCCTTTCTCTTGGCGAGCGTACGCTGCACTCGAGCCAGTGTAATCAGAAGACATTGCCTAATCCTTATCAATTGTAATCTCCCGATTTTATCACAGCTTTCTTTAACCTGTAGGCATGTCGTGACTAAATCATGTTCCGTACTAACCGTTATGTGGCTTAGGTTTGATTGGGCACTTATCTTTTACGTGTGCTATCTCATAAAGCAGGTTATGTCTTTCTGGAATAAGCCATGCTTAACAGTTTGAAAAGAAATTGTATTTAGGGGTTTTAACCAAGGGAGCGTGACCTAATATCAGTTAAAGCTACCCTATATTAATAAGGAAATATCATGTCAGAACAATACACACCGCCAAAAGTTTGGGTTAACGATACTGATGGTGGTAACAAGTGGGCAAATATCAATAGTCCTGAATCTGGCGCTCGGTTTGATAAAGAGCTTCCTGTTGGTGAGCATGCTTTTCAATTGTATTCTCTTGGCACACCTAACGGTCAAAAAGTCACTATCTTGCTGGAAGAGTTGTTAGCGGCGGGTGTTAAAGAAGCTGAATATGATGCGTACTTGATCAATATTGGTGAGGCAGAACAGTTCTCTTCTGGCTTTGTTGGAGTGAATCCAAACTCTAAAATCCCAGCGCTTGTCGACAAATCTGGTGATGAAGACGTTAATGTTTTTGAATCGGCATCTATTTTGATGCACTTAGCTGAAAAATTTGGTCACTTCTTACCAAAGGAAGGGGTAGCGAGAACGCAAACTATCAATTGGTTGTTCTGGGCACAAGGCTCAGCACCATTTCTAGGTGGTGGCTTTGGTCATTTCTACGCTTACGCTGATGAAAAGCAAGAATACCCAATTAACCGTTTCGCAATGGAAGCGAAGCGTCAACTAGACGTGTTAGACAAGCAACTCGCTAACAGCACTTTCGTTGCGGGCGAAGAGTTCAGCATTGCTGATATCGCAATCTGGCCATGGTACGGCAACCTTGTGTTGGGCAACTTATATGAAGCCGCTGAGTTCTTACAAGTTGAGTCTTACACCAATGTAGTTCGCTGGGCGAAGCAATTAGAAGCACGCGAAGGCGTTCTGCGTGGTCGCATTATCAACCGCTCATGGGGCGAAGCGTGGGAGCAACTTCCCGAGCGTCACTCGGCAGAAGATATTGATAAAGTGCTGAAACTAAAGCCTTAGTTTTTATTTAAGATAACCAGAAGCGCCACATGTTCTTTTTGGATGTGGCGCTTTTTTGATCCTGCAATTAATCAATCCAAGTTTATTATTACAAATTAGTAAAGGTGATTTGATTTAAGTTGGGATTATCATTAATTTTGTTATAAATATAATGCGCTCCATCAGAAAGATTTTGCCGTTAGGCATGGTGGGTAAGCGAATGTTGAAACAGAAAGAAAAGATTGTTGTGGTTGGCGGCGGCGCTGCTGGCCTTGAATTGGTTACGCGCTTAGGTCGTGATAAACGTTATGATGTGACACTTGTCGAGCCATCGTCACACCACTACTGGAAACCGCGTTTACACGAAATTGCAGCGGGAACGTTTGACGAAGAACTCGACGCTGTCAGCTACTTCCAACATGCATCTTGTAATGGCTACACCTATGTTCAAGCTTCAATGAACGGCTTAGAGCGAGCTAATAAAGTGATCAAGCTGACTCATTTTAGCGGTACGACGCAAGAGTTGGATTACGACTATCTTGTTATTGCGGTTGGCGCCATTAGCAATGACTTTAAAACAGAAGGCGTGAGTGAGCACTGCTTATTCCTGGATTCAGCAGGGCAAGCACAAAAAGCTTGGCAGGAGATCAACCCTCTACTGAGAGCAAGCAGTCAGCGTAAAATTTCAATTGTTGGCGCAGGTGCAACGGGCGTTGAACTGGCGGCAGAGCTAGCAAAAGTGAGCGCTAAGCTACAGCGCTATCGTCAGGAGGGCAATCTTGAAATTACTTTGATTGAAGCTTCTGATCGCGTGTTGCCTGCTGCGCCTGAATGCATGTCGAAACGAGTTCATGAAGCTTTGGTAAAACAAGGCATCAACGTTAGAACTGAGACTCGAATTCAAAGAGCTGAAGAGGGGGAATTAGTTACTTCAGAAGACGAGATTATTTCAGCGGATCTGCAAGTATGGGCTGCTGGTATTAAATGTGCGGATTGGCTAAGTGAATTAGACGGTTTAGAGACAAATCGAATTAATCAATTAGTTGTAGAGCAGACATTAAGAACAACCAATGACAACGATATCTTTGTGATTGGCGACAGTGCTGAGTGTCCACAACCAGATGGTTCTTTTGTTCCACCAAGAGCTCAAGCTGCCAATCAAGCTGCGGGTCATTTGGCTCAGCAGTTCAAGCATTTAGCCAAAGGTAAGGCGTTACAACCCTTTGTTTTCCACGATGGAGGCATGTTAGTGGCGGTAGGGCATGACTATGCTGTCGGTGCACTTATGAATGACAGAGTACTTTTGCGTGGTAGATTTGTACGAAACCTTTACGACACTATTTTCCGTTTACATCAACGAGTGTTGTTTAGTTGGGGGCGTGTGACAGCATTGGTCGTATTAAAGAGACTGAAATGCGCACTAAATCCATACAGTAAAAAGATCTAACGTAGGTAGGTTTGAGGCTTACCCTCAGGTTGATAAGTAAATGAGCGCCATACATAAGGTTATGTATGGCGCTTTTCTTTTGTGCAAAAGGCAGCCTACAACTGCGATACCGCGTAAAATCGTGAGTGCTGATTTGGCTGGCTTATAATATTTAGACTTAGCTATTGAAGGCTATTTAGGTATAAACTTGCGACATCATAATTCTAAAGGATGGTGCCATGTACCACGGTCATATCTATTTCCCTCTGCGATTTGCAGAGCAAGCAGAAACACTGCGTCAGAAAATCCTCTCAGAGCGCAAAGATGTGTTAGAGACTTTCCCATTAATACAGCGTTTGGTTGGCCCACATAAGATGCCAATGTTTGAGATTCACTTTGCGAATAAAGAGTCAGGCATTGTCGAATGGCTTGAGCAAGAGCGTGGTGATATGTCGGTGCTTATTCACCCAGTAACTGGTGGTGAAGAAACGCTAGATCATACAGTGCGTGCAATTTGGCTTGGCCGTGAGCTAGGTGTATTCGAAGACACGCTAAGCAGCTAATTTAATTCGCGCCCGACAGTTTGTAGCTAATCAACGTTTTTAATAAACATAGCTGCTGTCGGGTGTGCCAAAACTCACTAACTTTTCCCCCATCTTCCTTTTGAATAACTAGCTTCTCCAACTATTCCCCAGTATCAGAGACACCGCCACCGAAACACCTAATGCGATTAAAATATTAGGCAAGTTAAATCCCCAAATCGCGACGCACACTGCTACCGTTACTACAGCCCATAATAGCGTTTCTAAAATCCAAGTACCCATAAAACGACTCCTAACTTGATTGTGCGACTAGCATAACCAAACGAAGGTAAACATTTGGTCACCATCAAGTACCAGTCTCTAAATTCGCTATAGCATCACTTTAACGCTGAACTCGTTGCTGTGAGTTTCATGAGTAAATCGCCACCCTTGGTTCTGACAAATGCGATCAATGAGTTCTAGGCCAATGCCAAATGAGGTTTGCTGTACAGAGTCGTGGGTTATGTTTTCATCCTCTAAACGGTTGGTGACCTCAAACTGAGCTTGTGACAGGGTGATACGAATCTCCCCGCTTCCGCCATGTTGGAATGCATTACGGACCAAGTTAGTCAGAACGACTTCGGTCAGCTCACGGGGAAGGGGGTGTTCTTCAGGCTCAATGTTGATATGGATTTCTACTTCTTTGCTTTTTAGAAGATAACGCTGGCTTTCGATGATGTTATTGAGCAGGGGAGTTAGCTCAATCTGCTCATAGTTTGTTTCTATCTCGTTGTTACGGCTCACCCACAGTAGCGTCGTCACCAAGGCTTTCATATTGGTGGCGGAACGTTGAATTCGTGCGATAGCTCGCTGACCATTGTTTGGAATGCTATCAGACAATCGAACCAGCATATCGCCACTCGCTGAAATGGTGGCAATCGGTGTTCTTAACTCGTGGCTTGCTGCTCTTAAGAAAAAGCTTTCACGTTCATTGGCTTGGCGTTCACCTTGTACACTTTTAACAAGTTGCGATGCTAATTGGTCGATCTCTTGATATCGAAACTGAGCCAGACCTTGCGTGTTGTTTACATCAAGCGATTCTGACCATTTTGATAGGGTAATAATCGGTTGCGTGACTCGGTGTATCAAAAGGCGAATGATCAAGAACACCAAGAGTAGAAGCACACCAATGGCGATAAAGGCACTGTTTATCTGATTTACGGATTCAGGTGGGTTGAGCTCGAATAGCTTCAGATAAATCGCCTCATCGTACTCAGAAATGATGTACAGCGATTTGTCTGTACCAGAAATTGAATGCTTGGCGGCGTAGAGGTATTGCCCTGACTCATTACTGGCTGGAGAGTCGTAATGTTCATAAATAGCGTCGTTATCAAACGTATCCCAATCAAAGGCTTGTTGAAATCGAGTCGGCACTTCTGAGTAGCTTAGAAAGGCTTGAAAGGTTGGGTTTTGGTAGCTGGGTAATTCTCCAGTCTCAATGTAACGCTGCTCTGCAACTTCTAGCTCATACAAGAATCCATACTTTGCTGATTCGTTCAGACCAATATGATAGCTCTGTGAAACCATTAAGCTGTATATGGCGGTAAGCAACACAACAATGCCAAATAGATATAGGTAGATGTCGCGCTTGATGCTGACTCGATTTATGTTTACCTGTTTCATGACGGCTCCTCATGTAAGACAACGCCAATACCATGAACGGTATGTATTAGCTTGGTATCAAAGGGAGCATCAACCACTTGGCGAAGTTTAAACAGGTGCGCTTTCACGCTGTCAGAGCTTGGCATCTCGTCTTCCCAGGCTTCTTCAAGCTTGGCTTTGCTCACCACATTGGGGCTGTTTCGCACTAACATCATAAGCATTCGCCAACATACCGGAGAGAGCTTCAATAGTTTGCCGTCTCTCATAGCTTGGTGCTTATCCAAGTCCAATTTGAGATCGGCTACAGACAAAGTCGTCACCGTACCTTGAGCACGACGAACCAGCGCCATCAATCTCATTTTGAGCTCTTCCATCGCAAAAGGTTTCACTAGGTAATCATCTGAACCCACTTCGAAACCGGCGACCTTATCTTGCAATGTGTCTCTAGCGGTCAACATGAGAATAGGCGTAGTAATGCCTTGCTGACGAAGAGATTGGCACACATCGAGCCCATCCATTTTAGGCATGTTGATGTCCGTTAAGATGATGTCATAACGTCCTTCTAAGGCGAGGTTTAGCCCTGCTGCGCCATTATAGGCAAAGTCGAATTCGAAACCGTCGAGTTCCATGTAGTCTGCAATGGCTTCTGCCAAGTCACTGTCGTCTTCAATCAACAGGGCGTTAATGCTCATAAGTGTCCTTACTTTGTCTCTCGTTCTCGTTTCCAAGCCCATATAGGTGGCTGAATCAGAAGTTGTAGCCGGTAGTTCCAATTTGGTGCGTGCCATAGCTGTTGGCACAGTTTAACGTAGCCGTGGAAATATACCTTAAATGGGTTCACAGAGTTGATTCTAGGGAACACGCCATATCTGACTTCTTCCTCTTCTTTGGCGAACGTACCGAACATACGATCCCAAATGATGAATATTCCCGCGTAGTTTTTATCTAGGTATTGTTTATTGGTCGCGTGATGCACTCTGTGGTGAGAGGGCGTATTGAACACAGCTTCGATAGGGCGTGGCAACCGCTTAACCGTTTCGGTGTGCAATAACGTTTGGTATAGCTGCACAAAGGTTTCACACATCAGTACTACAAACGGATTAAAGCCGAGCATAATTAATGGTAAATGGAAAAAGAACGGGAAGAACCAATCCAAAGGCCCAAAGCGATAGGCGACCGATATATTGAAGTAAAGCGAGCTATGGTGAACGGAGTGTGTTCCCCATGCTAGGCCGTTGCTGTGTAGGAATCGATGTTCCCAGTAATACGCGAGATCCGCCAAGATCAAGCAGCCAAGAATCGTCCAGCCGGATATTGGCAGCTGAGTCAGGCTAAAATTCTCGTAGGCATAAACGAACGCACCGACATAAGCTAGGCCGACCAAGAAAACGGTGACTAACAAGAAGAACAGAGTGACAAAGTTAGTCGCGCTGTCTCCCAACATGTTCCAGCTTAGCTTTTTCTTAAAGGCATAGCGGATAAGCTCAAAGATAAATAGAGCGAGAGCAAGCAATACAAAATTGTCATCTACCCAAGTTTCGGTAAGGATGATGCTTGTTTCTGAAAACGTTTGAGAGAGAAAACCCCCAATGCTATCCATAGTGAAATCCATAACGAAATCCTTTACTGATCATTCTTATAATAGACGTATAACTCGCTAGAATCTGGCAACCCATGCTGATTCAATTGGTGGTGCTCGATAACCTTATCTACCTCTTTTAGAATCGCGATCCCTTCCCATGCTTGTGCTAATTCTTGTTCAGTATGTTCGCCTTTACTAAGTAGAAGCGTACCTTTGGCTTTGTTTGGAATTTGGATTAAGTGATTGTTTTTATTTGATGTTGATTGCTTAGTTGGGAAGCCAATGGTGACAGTAGCCTTGCTGAAGTCGGAACTGATGTCCTGATAGATCACGACCACTTTCTGTTGCAGTGCGATCTCCTCATCATTTGCTTCTAGGTTTTGGTAGAAATCGACCCACAGTTCTGGCACATCCTCTAAAGGGATAGTCTTGCTCAAACCTTGCAGGTAAGTTGTATTTGCAGTCGCCTGTTGTTTTACCTCTGCTGACTTATCTATGGATGGCGTGCTTATTGACGACTTATTTGTTGACGACTTGCTTACTGATGACTGAGCTATTGGTTGCTCAGTTGATGCATCTGCAATCGCAGGTTGAATATGTAATAGCCCCCAAACTGCGCCAGTAATACCGACAGTCGTGAGTATTGAAGCGAATAATTTCATGCTCTTTCCTTGTTTTTCATTTTTCTTATCAAGGACAGTAAAGGAGCCAAGGTAAACAAAAGGTAACCGAGTTGGTTGTTGGGCGAGTCTAGCGCCTAATTTTCTAATACAGCAATCTGGGACACTTTTTCCCATGCCGAATTGGTAATACTGACGCCATATTCATTTATGGGCTCAATAATGCTATTCAAACATCCCATCTCTCTGCTGACGATTATTCGGCTTAACCCATTAAAGGTCGCTGCGACTTGGTTAATGGTTTTGGCTGAAAACGTGATGCTTATTCTGCTGCCGCTGTTTATTGGTTACGCCATCGACGGCGTGTTAAACCAAAGCTTCCAGCCTTTGATGATGCTGGCACTGATCCTCTTTGTACTGGTAATTCTCAGCGTTGTTCGTCGTTTCTACGATACCCGTGTCTATGGGGCGATTCGTGTAAAACTGGCGAATATCGTGGAGCGAAACCTACGTGGCTTATCTGTATCAACCAAAGATGCTCGACTCACCATGTCACGTGAGCTAGTCGATTTCTTAGAAGACGATTTACCCGCTTTGATGACGGCAGTGGTGCAGCTTGTTGCGACTGTGGTGATTCTTTCTGCATTCCATTTGTCATTGGCGCTTTGCATGTTGTTTGCTGGGCTGTCGATGCTCGCGATCTATGGTTTGTTTCACCGAACCTTTACTCGCCTCAATGGCCAATTTAACGATCAAGTTGAACAGCAGGTTCAACTGTTGAGCGGTGTTCGTTTGTCTGCGCTTCGTTGGCACTTTGAGCTACTTAAACAGTGTGAAATCAAGCTTTCAGACACTGAGGCAATTGTTTACGGACTGATCTTTACCGTTCTGTTTGGCGCAGTCGTGGGCAACTTGTGGATGGTGAGTCAGCTTATCGAGCCGACTGCAGGGCAAGTGTTCTCTATCGTTACCTATTCATTGGAGTTTGTTGAAACTGCAGTGATGTTGCCAATTACGCTGCAAACCCTTTCTCGCCTTACTGAAATCAGTCAGCGACTCAATCATACCTCTGTCCAACAGGCTACCAAGGAGATGCCTTATGAAGTTTAAAAAGCCACTTTCGGTGTTAGTCGGTTGTGCGGCTATCTTTGTCGCCTTGGTTGTTGTCGATGAATTGGAACCCGAGGCAGCGGAACCTGTGAAGAAACAAGCAGTACTGGCACCGGTTTCTGTATTGGAGGTGACACCTTCGCAGCACGAATCGACGTTAACGGTACTAGGCTTAACCGCTGCTCGTTGGCCAATTCAACTGAAAGCCTCGAGTAGTGCGCAACTAAAATGGCTGAATGAAAGCATCGAACCGGGACAATTAGTGAATAAGGGCGATGTGTTGGCGAGGCTAGATAGCAGCGCTGTTGATGCGAACTTGGCGCAAGCGTTAAGTGCGTTAAAGCAAGCGGAGCTGGAATTGAAACAGGCTAAGCATGAACAAACCGTCGCTCTAAAAATGCTTAACCCAAAAACAAGTTCGTCCTTTGCGCGCAGAGAACCCCAAGTGCTTGCAGCGAAAGCCAACCTGCAACAAGCCAATCAAGCTTATGTCAGTGCGAAGAAGCTAGTGGAAGAGTCGGTGATCACCGCGCCTTTTGATGCGGTCGTCATGAAGCGCCACATTAGCCCAAGAGAGTGGGTAGAGGCGGGGCAAGTGACCTTTGAGTTAGCCGCCAGTGATTCGATTGATATCGAGCTTCCAATCTCTGAAATGCACTGGCAACAAGTGCAAGTTGCCTTGGTTAAGCCAAGTATTCGTGTCGTGAGTCGTTCTGGGAACCAATGGCCCGCGAAAGTGCGTTATGTGTCTCCGGAAGTCGATTCGGTGACTCGTCAAAGGCAAGTGGTGCTCTCGGTTGAAAATCCATACCAAAACAAGCCTAGGCTTTTCCCTAATCAGCAGGTTCAGGCTGTGGTTAACCTTGGTCTACAAGGTGAAGTAGTTAGCGTACCTCTGAGCGCGATGACGAGAGACGGGTATGTGTGGACGTTAGACTCAGAAGATCGTTTACGAAAAGAGTCGGTAACGCTTATAGGGCAAGGCAGTAAAGAGCTTGATATTCGGTTCAATGATCGAAGTGATAAGGCTCGTCGCGTGGTGCAATATCCGCTTTCTTCAATGTTAATTGGTAAACAAGTCGCGCCTAGATTCAATGAAATCCATTCTGAAGCCATGCTCGCTGGCCAATCTGATTCAGCACAGGTTAAGGAATCAAACCAATGAGTTGGATGACAAAATGGTTCATTAATAATCCAGTCGCTGCCAATTTGTTGATGATGGCGATCGTTATCAGTGGCGTACTGGCTTTTGGTCAGCTGCGTGTCGAGTCGTTTCCGCAAATTGCACCATCCTCAATCAGCATTACTGTGGCTTATCCTGGCGGTACTGCACAACAGATCGATGAGAGTGTGACTCAACGAATCGAAGAGTCGATCAGCGGGATTGCTGGCATCAAACAGATCACCAGCCAGTCGAGTGCTGGAATGTCACGAGTCGTGGTACGTAAAACCAGCAGTACAGATTTAGACAAGCTGTTGGATGACATTCGTAACCAAGTTAACGCTATCAACGGCTTTCCCGTGCAAGCAGAAAGACCGCAAGTGGTGCGAAATGAATTTACCAACTTAGCTGCGTTTGTTGTGGTGTCAGGTCCAAGAACCGATGACGAATTACAACCTATCGCTAAGCAGCTCGAACAAGCGCTGAAGAAGAACGCTCAAATATCAAAGGTATCAAATTGGGGAACTCGAATGCCTCAGTTGGTTATCGAGCCAGACCCAGATCAACTGAAAGCGTTAGGGCTTAGCTTGGAAGAGCTGGTAGGTTTAGTTGAGCAGCGTTCACTTGAGTCTCGTAGCGGTGAGCTAATAAGTGACAAAGGCCGAATGGTAATTCGTGGTGACGGTTATGCCGATGATTTACAGAAGCTCAATCAGCTTGTCGTAATTTCGGGAAGTAACGGAAAAATACACTTGGGAGACATCGCCAAGCTAACCCGTGGCTACCAATACAGCGGCTCTATCGTGCGTAACAACGGCTCTAACGCCATCGCTTTACTAGTCAGTACTAGCCAAACCGATAACCTGCTTAAAATCAGTGAGGCAATCAGCGAAACACTGGATGCGCAACGAGCGATTCTGCCTTCGGATATTGAGCTGAATACCATGGCTGATATGGCGCCTTACATTGAAGAACAGCTGTTTCGTTTGAGTGAAAATGCCTGGCAAGGCTTGCTAATTGTATTGATCTTACTTGGGATATTTCTTGAGATTAGACTCGCGTTTTGGGTCGCGATGGGGATACCGATTGCGCTCACAGGAACGCTAGCGGCAATGCAGCTTTTTAACTACAGCATCAACGACATTACCTTGTTTGGCTTTATCTTGGTACTTGGTGTGTTGGTCGATGATGCGGTTGTCGTCGGGGAAGCGATATACGACAAACGGACTGGCAATGCGGGTCACCCCGGTACTTCAAAGCTAAACGGCTCCTCTAATATAAACGGAAAGACAGCCGCTTGGCAGGGCGTGCATTCCGTGTCGGTGGCAACCGTGTTTGGTGTGCTGACAACCATCGCAGCGTTCTCTCCAATGCTATGGATTAACAATGAGTTAGCTAAAGTACTTGCTGGGTTTTCGGCAGTGGTGATCTTCGCTTTGATCTTCTCACTGATTGAAAGCAAATTTATTCTACCGTCACACTTGGCTCAGCTTTCTGTGAAAAAGCCATCTACCAGTATTTTTGCCAAGGTTCAGAATGCGGCTCAAGGCGGTTTGCAGTGGTTCAATCTCAACATCTATAAGCCAGTATTGGAGTTTGCACTTGGCTACAAAGTGGCATCTTTGCTTGGGTTTGTAGCGGTCATCTCATTGGCTTATGGCATGTGGTCAAATGGGGCGATTCGAAGTGCTCTGTTCCCTGAAATTCCGGGGCGTTACATCACAGCGGTTATTGAGTTAGAAGACGGTGCGCCGTTGCCACTGCAGCGCCAAGCTTTGCTGCAAGTAGAGCAAGCGATGACAAAGGTTGAGAAGGGCTTAATGGAAGATTACCCATTACAAGGAAAGCCCGTGGTAAACCTACTCGCATGGTCAGATGGCTATGGTGAGATTGAAGTCACTGCCGAACTTACTAATGAATCTTTAAGCTTATTGCCGGGTAACTTACTGCTGAAGCGATGGCGAGAAAGTACTGGGCAAATTGAAGGGGCTTACTCGGCCAAATTCAGCGCAGCAGAAGAGCCAGCTGGTGGCACATTCTTAACGATCTCTTCCAACGATCGTGAGTTGGCTTCTCGTGTGAGTGAACAGCTAGCAGATACCCTAGCGTCCTTAAAAGGCGTTTCGGATGTTTACGATGATGGTCAGGATGGTTTACCACAAGTTCGCTTAGTGCTGAATCAATATGGTCAGCAGCTTGGATTAACTCAAGCGAAGCTGGCACAGCTTGCCGGAGAAGCGTTTGGCGAAAGGGAAGTTCATCGCCTATTAGAAAACGGACAAGAGACCAAGGTGCTGCTGCAATACCCAAGAGATGAGCGCAGAACCTTAGCTCAGCTACAACAAGCCATTATAATGTTGCCGAACGGTGGCAGTGTAATGATTGGAGATATCGCTGAGTTCCGTCACGAGCAAGAGCCGCAAGTGGTTTACCGCCGTGACCGAGAGCAAGTGATCAACCTCTATTGGAAGCAAAACCGAGATCTGCAATCACCAGAGAAGACACTAGAACAGCTCGAAGAGACGATTGAATCTCTGCGCCTACAATACCCAAGTGTGACGATCAAAGCGGGTGGCGAGTTTGAAGAGATAGGGGAAGTGTCGGATGGCTTTAAATCAGCAATGATTCTGACTCTGCTGATGATCTACATCTTGTTGGCAGTGCCTTTGAAATCCTACTGGCAACCAATGATCATCATGGCGGTAATACCGTTTGGATTCGCAGGCGCGATTTTTGGTCATTACTTGATGGACTTGCCGATCAGCATTCTTTCGATGTTCGGAATGATGGCCATGACGGGGATCGTGATTAACGACTCGTTGGTGTTGATCACGCGTTTTAATGCTGAATATCGCCAAGGCGTGCCATTACAGAAAGCGTTGGTGATTGCGGGCACCAGCCGATTGAGAGCGATCTTCTTAACCACGATAACCACTGTGTGTGGGTTGTTGCCGTTACTAAGCGAAACTGCGGAACAAGCACAATACTTAAAGCCTGCGGCGGTGTCGTTGGTGTTTGGTGAACTGTTCGCCACTGCGGTAACGCTGATTTTGATACCTGTGTTGCTTGGTTTGTTTTGCCGAAAACCGCCTCAAGTTGAAGATCTAATTGAAAAAGAGCCGGTCGAACAAGAACCACATTTATCAGCACAGCTCACTTTGGAGCGCTCATGATTGATTTTATAAAGGACAAAGACGATAGTGAAGCCAAGCACCGAATTCAATCAAGACGACAGATACAAGAGCTTTTATGCCGGAGAACAAAGACCGTATGACGCAACAGAGCAAGCCTGACTATCACTCAGTACCTGGTTTTAAACTGGTGCCTGAGATTGCGTTGGTTGAATCTTTACCAGAACACCTTCAAAAACGCTTTAGCCATGCGCTTAACTTAATGCATGAAGAGTGGGGTGAGCGTCGTACTTGGGAAGAGATAGCGACCGAGAGTGCGATTTCGCCATACCACTTCCATCGTCAGTTTACTGAGCTGTTTAATGAAACGCCGGGTCAATACCTGAGTCGAATACGTCTACAGATTGCTGTTAGCCTGTTGATCAATGACGAGCCATGGAGCGTCATTGAAATAGCGCAGTATTGTGGATTCTCATCGTCACAGTCGCTAGGCAAGGCGCTCAAGCGTGAGTTAGGGGTGACCGCAAAGCACATTCGAGAAATGGGTTACAACGCGACCCCAAAGGAAACGGCCGATTTTATCCAAAGATTGGCGCATCCGGGTGTGCAGTCTTCGATGGAAAAAGAACTGGTTAAGTCGATGCCGACAGAATTGGTTTGGTATCCAGAGCGCGGAATGCAGAAGCTCAAATTAGACGATCCTGACTGGGATACCGCGTTTGAGATGTACGGTCAGAAGTCGACACAACTCATGGGCACAACACCGATTAAGCAAATGAGAAACAAGTGGGACGACATAGACGCTGAAATCGGCAACTGGCAAGTCGCCAAAGAGCGTTACGATATGACCATTCCAGAAGGATACTACTTGTGTAGCGATGTTTATCTGGTGTCGGATGTCGCTTACAGCACGGCTTTAGAAGCGTTGTTTAATGCGGTTAAGCAACAAGGCTTACAGTTAGACGTGAACGGCTATTTGGTGGAGATGATTTGCCATATAGATGATGACGATGTAGAAGGAGTAACATTCTCCTTTCAGTTGCCGGTTTTAACCACGCAAGATAGCGAATAATAAAAAGGCTCCTCAAATGAGGAGCCTTTGCTCTGTTTCAAGGAACAGTTTATCAAGAGCCTCTGTTCATCAGGCTTAGCTGTTGAACAGAGTTGGGGGGATTAAGCTTCTGCAGCCACTTTTGAGCTGCTCATCTTTTTAAGAGCTGCGTAACCAAAACCTGTTACCGCTGTACCCGCTGCAATCGCGACTAGGTACATAAGAACGGGAGAGATAGCTCCAGGGATTAGTAGTACGAACAAGCCGCCGTGTGGAGCCATAAGTTGTGCACCGAATAGCATTGATAGAGCACCAGTTAGTGCGCCACCTGCCATACATGCTGGGATAACACGCATTGGGTCTTTCGCTGCGAATGGGATTGCACCTTCAGAGATGAAACATAGGCCAAGAACGAATGATGCTTTACCTGCTTCGCGCTCGCCTGCTTCAAACTTGTCTTTCACTAGGAAAGTCGCAAGACCCATACCTAGAGCCGGAACCATACCTGCAGCCATGATTGCTGCCATTGGTGCGTAAGTTTGTGAAGCCAATAGACCAACACCGAACGTGTAAGCCGCTTTGTTTACTGGACCACCAAGGTCGAAACACATCATTGCGCCTAGAATCACACCCAGAAGAATCGCATTAGATGTTCCCATGTTGTTCAGGAAGTCTGTCATTGCGCTCATCACGCCTGAAACTGGACCACCAACGATGTAAATCATGACCAAACCAGTGAACAAACTCGCGATAAACGGAATGATCAGAATCGGTTTGAGGGCTTCCATCGATTGTGGAAGTTGAACCTTGTCGGCAATGAATTTCGCTGCGTAACCCGCAATGAAACCCGCTGCGATACCACCTAGGAAACCTGCGCCTGTTGAGCTAGCCAGCATACCGCCAATTAGACCTGGAGCCAGACCCGGACGGTCAGCAATTGAGAATGCAATGAAACCAGCAAGAACAGGAATCATCAGTGCGAATGCAGAACCACCACCGATAGTCATCAATGCTGCTGCTAATGTGCCTTCTTCTTTAAACGCTTCGATACCAAATACGAAAGACAATGCGATGATCAAACCACCGGCAACAACCACAGGAAGCATGTGAGATACACCTGTCATTAGGTGCTTGTACACACCTTTCTTCTCATCAGTAGGAGCTGAATTTGAAGACGCTGTGTGCTGGTATGGCTTAGCTTCAGCGAACGCTTTTTCCATCTCTTGCTTTGTTTTCTTAAGCGCAGGACCCGTTGTCGTTTTGTATAGTGCTTTGCCGTTAAAGCGATCCAGAGGCACATCGATGTCTGCTGCGATGATAACAAGATCAGCGTCTGCGATTTCTTGGTCTGTCAGTTGGTTTTTCGCACCTACAGAGCCGCGAGTTTCCACTTTGATCTGATGACCTAGGCGTTTGCCTTCTGCTTCAAGTGCCTCAGCTGCCATAAAGGTGTGTGCAACGCCAGTAGGGCAAGCGGTAATCGCTACGATCTTCTTGTTGCCTGTGCTTGCTGTTGTAGAAGAGTTTGTTGAGGTGGCAGTAACTTGGATAGAATCTTCAACTTGAGAAGCATCTAGAACGGTTGCTTCTGCTACCGCTTTCTCTAGGAATGCTTTTGCATCTGCTGTGCATTCAGAAATAGTCGCTTGGTACACTTTTTTGCCGACAAAACGCGCTTTATCAACGTTTGTGTTGGCAGCAATAACCACAACGTCGCTGCTGTCGATGGTGTCTTGTGATACTGGAGAGTCAGGTAATACGCTAGATTGACATTCAATAGCGGCGTTCCAACCCAGTGTTTTTGAAGCTTGCTCTAATAAGCCTGCTGCGATGATGCTGTTTGCTACGCCACTTGGGCAAGCTGTGATGATGGTAATATTCATAATAATCCCTTTGTCCTATTTACTTGTGTCTAACTGGCTAGTTGGAGCACTAAGCGCCTGTAATTGGATATTTTGTCGTACTGAATCCAGCTCTTGTTGGCTGGTTACGCCCACGCCTACCTGTGAAACTGCTAGAGCAGATAGGGCGGTTGCGAATTTAATAAGTTCTGGTTTTGGCATCTGTTGCATGTGACCCCAACATAGGCCTGCGACTAGTGTGTCACCTGCACCTACTGTGCTTACTACTTGCATGCGCGGTGGTTGAGCATGTAACCATTCATCTTGGTTAAGCCACATCACACCTTCAGCGCCAAGTGATACCACGATGTTATCGATGCCTTTTTCACTTAGGGCTTGGCCTGCGTGCTGGCATTGGTCGCGTGTGGTCAGTTCTGCGTTGAATAGCTGAGACAGCTCTTCATCGTTTGGCTTGATTAGCCATGGTTGTGCATCGAGCCCTGCCTTAAGTGCATCTCGGCTGCTGTCGAACAATACTTTCTTGCCCATATCGTGAAGTTTCTGAATCCACGATGCGCATAACATAGGTGAAACGCCTTGAGGTAAGCTGCCAGCAATCACGAAATATTCGTGGTCTTCAGCTAACCCAAATAGAGTGCGCTCAAACTGCTCGATGGCAATCGGTGTTACCGCTACTCCAGGGAAGTTAATATCGCTAACTTGACCACTTTCTTCTACTAACTTCACGTTGATGCGAGTTGCGCCGTCGACACGAATAAAGCGGTCAGTTGCGCCCATCTGTTCGAACAGTTGGCAGAACGGTTCTTCGTTATTTCGACCAAGAAAACCTGTTACGGTGACTTTAGCACCAAGCTCTGAAAGTACTTTTGCTACGTTCACGCCTTTACCCGCTGCATGCAGTGAGCTTTTGTTCACCAAGCTAACTGAACCCACGTTAAGTGCGTCGATAGCGCCAGTCAGGTCTAGGGCAGGGTTTAGCGTAACGGTAACGGCTTTGATTTGTTTATCAGACATATCGCTTCCTTAACCTTCGCCAAGGCCTGAAGCGATAGCTTTGCCAATCGATTCAAGTGCTTGTGCTGCATCTTCACCTTCAGCAACAAACTGAAGCTGGTGGCCGTGTTTAACGCCAAGTGCGATCACTTTCATCAAGCTCTTCGCGTTCACTTCTTTTCCGTCACCATCTAGGTTTGAAACGCGGATAGTTGATTCGAATTTCTTCGCTTCTGCTACCAGCATTGCACCCGGGCGAGCGTGTAGGCCGTGTGCGTTTTTGATTTTGAATACTGCGCAGTTGTCATCGTCTTGAGAAGCTGTAGAAACCGCTTCACCTTTTAGAAGGCCAATCACTTGTGCAACGTCAGCAGTTAACAGTTGTTGCTGTTTACCTTCGAAAACCATCTTGCTTAGGTTTGCCAGAATAGATTGGTGCGCGCTGTTGCAAGCTGCGAATGCGACCAATGCTTTCACTGGTGTGCCTTCATACTCACAATGGTTTGCTGTTGAAACAAACGATACGCCAGTGCGAGTTACGCCTTTATCGCTGCCCAACAACCACAGGCCTTGGCCTAGGTGAGTTGGTGTTTTTGTTACTAGGTCGGCAACGAATGCGTTGTCTGTGCAACCTGTGTTCTTAAGTAGGCCGCCTGCAACTGCCGACATTTGAACCATGTCGCTTGCAGGGAACAGTAGCTGAACCAAAGAAGCATCTAGGTCTGCTTCTAGCTGAACTTCGCCGTTAAGTAGGGCGATGACTTCGTCTTCTGATTTCGCTTGCTTTAATTTCTCTTCAACACCGTCAGCCGCTAGCACTTTCGTTAGCTGCTTAAGAATGCCTAAGTGCTCGTCAGATTTAGCTGCAATACCAATTGCTACGTAAACACGGTTGCCGTCTGCCCAATCAATACCTTCAGGGAAGTGGTGTACCGCTACGCCTGTCTTTTTTACTAGGTTGCGAGTGTCAGTCGTTCCGTGAGGAATCGCGATGCCGTTACCTAGGAACGTAGAGTTCTGGTTTTCACGGTTCAGCATTCCTTCAACGTAGCCAGAGTCAACTAAGCCTTTCGCGGTAAGGTCGCCAGCAATGTGTTGGATTGCTTTGAATTTGTCATCGGCCTTTTGACCAAGAGTGATGTCAGATTTTGATAATTTAAGCATGGTGCCTCTTTAGCGTATCGCTTGAGAATTTGTGTATCGCTACGATTCAGTCTAGAGCAAGATTCATGGAGCTTAACTCTTTGCCTTATGCTTGCTGAATCGGTTCAGCATTCAGTGTAAAAAAATTCAGCAAAGCCGATTTTGGTTTTCAAAATAGTTTTGCTGCGTGTCGTAATTTCAGTTTCGTTAATAACGAGAAGTTGAATCACAACAAATGACGCTCAATCCATTCAAAAGGATGATTGAAGTCACTTTTCAGATTTTGCTGAATCCTTTCAGCTTTTATACTGAATCGATTCAGCATATAATTCAACTAATCCGAGGATCAGATCATTGGTTATATGATCCTACGCACAAAATACAGGTCACCCATATGACACTTGATGAAATTGCTAAATTGGCTGGAGTATCGAAAACCACGGCCAGTTATGTCATCAACGGCAAGGCGCAGAAATACAGAATCAGTGAAAAGACTCAACAGAAAGTCATGGCGGTTGTAGAAGAGTATAATTACCGTCCAGACCACGCCGCTTCGTCGTTGCGCGCTGGTAATAGCCGTTCATTTGGTTTGATTATTCCGGATCTGGAAAACAGCAGTTACGCGCGTTTGGCAAAATTGATAGAGCAGAATTCACGCAAAGTGGGCTACCAGATATTGATTGGTTGTTCTGATGATGATGCTGAAACCGAACGAAAAGTGGCTGAAGCTTTGGTAAGTCGTCGTATTGATGCCTTGCTGGTTGCGAGCTCAATGCCAGACGCCAACGAGTTCTACTTAAAGCTGCAAAACTCAGGAACGCCAGTGATCGCAATTGACCGTCCGTTAGATGATGAGCACTTTGCTTGCGTACTCAGTGAAGATTTTGAAGCCGCATTTGAACTGACTCACTCGATTCTTGATGACAGCATTCATAGTGTTGGCTTAATCGGCGCACTACCAGATCTGAACATTTCACGTGAACGTCACTTGGGTTTTGAAGCAGCAAACAAAGCACATACTCAACAAATAGGACTAACAGAAAACAAGCCGATGGTTGTGGGTTATGGTGAGCACTTTGACAGAGAATCAGGACGTGAGATTTTTGAGGGTTGGATTGCCAAAGGCACGGTGCCCGATGCGATCGTCACTATGTCTTACACCTTGTTAGAAGGTGTGCTGGATGTAATGGTCGAAAAGCCTGAACTGATCAAGCAAGTAAAACTGGCAACCTTTGGTGATAACCGCTTATTGGATTTCTTACCCTTTAAAGTCCACTCGCTACCACAGCAATTCGAAGTCATTGCCGATAGTGCCTTTGCACTTGCTTTGAACGCATCAGCTAAACGTTATCAAGCTGGCATTGAGTTAGTGCCAAGAAGCTTAGTAAAACGAGGCTAAACGCGGTTAGCTAGAACTTTAGGTCTAGTTAGAATTAAGCAATAAGCCAAACTCTACAATGGCAACAATGCCGAGCAACAAGGCCAACACTTTCCAAAACTGGATTGGGTTTCGGTTTATCAAAGGTTGCTTGGCTTTGCTTTTTACCAAGCTTTGGTTCGGTGTGTAAAGGTCAGCGACAAAATCCCCCAACACTTGATGACGTTCGCTTGGCGATTCCGCACAGGCTTTTTGTAACACCAAATCCACCCAACTTGGTAAGTCAGACCGCTTTTGTGTGATCGGTTGATATTCCCATCGATGGTGACGAGATTGATTAAGCGATTGTGCGGTCATCTCAGAGTAGGGCAATGTACCCGTGAGCATCTCATAGCCGATCACTGCGATAGAGAACAAATCTGAACTTGTGGTCGCCGTATTGTGCTTGATGGTTTCTGGAGCAATATAATTGACCGCGCCTAATGGTGTGTCGTCCTTGTCGGTGAGCTCTCCCTCTTCAAGGCCTCTCACTAGCACCGCACCAAGGTCGATGATTTTAATCTCACCATCACGTTGAATCATGATGTTCTCGGGCTTTAAGTCTCGGTGCACCATGTCAGCGCGTTGTAATACTCGAATACCTTGCGTGATCTTTTCTAAGATTTCGCGCACTTCGTTTAGTGACGGTTTTGGATTATCGTACATCCATTGTCTTAGCGTGATGCCTTCGACCCATTCGCAGATTTGATATAAGAATTGCGAGTGCTCTGGCGTTGGGTAAACCTTCATGATTTTCTTGTTGTGTAGCAAGAGCCCCGCCCATTGTTCATTAAAGAACGCTCGGAGTTGCGAAGGACTATCGTGATATTGAACAGAAGGGACTTTCAACACGAACTCGGTTTGTGTCTCTTTCTGCATCACACGATACACATGGCTTCTAGTGCCTGCATACAACACATCAAGTACCATAAAGTTGTCGATACTTTGCCCGAGTTTTAAAGCGGGTGGGATGGCACGTTTAGCCAGTTTTTCATGGAATTCAATGAGCGAAGGCTTAGGTAGGTGGTTAACTTGCACAATCAAGCAGCTTACGTTGTCTGAACTGTTGTGACTTAAAGCGGTATTACAGATCGTTTGTGCAGCGTGTTCGAAATCAACGCCGGGTTTGTCGATATGTTCCTTGAACGTGTTGGGAGAGACAAACTCGTGTACGCCATCAGATGTCAGTATAAAGCAGTCGTTTTTCTTGATGGGAAGTGTCTGATAGTCAACGTTGAGTTGGTTGTCCATGCCTAAGGCGCGTGTTAGGTAATGCTTCTGCCCCATATTCTTGCGAGTATGGTCGCGGGTCAGTTGGCGCAATTCACCATTTCTTAATAAGTAGATACGGCTGTCACCCACATGGAATAAATGCGCGGTGTTTGATTTTAATATCACGCTGCTGAAAGTCGAAACTAGGGCGTTGTGGTTAACTTGTTGTGCGGAATGAATATTAGAAACAGAGGTATTGAAGAGCCAAGAGTTGAGTGACTTTAAGACTTTCTGAGCCGAGCGCTGAATGCTCCAACTTTGTGGCGTTGCGTAATAGTCGTCGATAAACTGCATCACGCTGGTGTGGCTGGCTTTCTGGCCGTGTTCACTGCAACTTGCGCCGTCTGCTATGCAGGCAACACTGCCTTTCAACTCTTGCTCCGCGCGAGTTTTAGGGTGTTTTACAATGATGGCGTCTTGGTTTTCATCACGGATGCCTTTATTCGAATAACCACCAAACTTGAGCGTTAACTGGTTATTAGATTCTGGCGTGACGACTTGCCCTTGGTTGAATGAAATTGTCATAAGTGCTCTTCTTCTTAATTGGTTTTCTCTCACGTCCTTGAGAGAACATCCTAGGAAGAACAAAAGCCCTAGTGAACCTAGAGCCTTTGAACGCAGTACCAAAGTGGTGAAACACACCTTAGTACCACTCCCGATTCAATAATTCAGTGTTTCATATTAGTGCTGGGACTAACTCGAAACATTGATCAGCGTGACACTGCCATCGTCGTTTACTTCAGCGATTTGCCCGTTTGGTTCTTCCATAAAGAACAGAGTCACAAAGCCAAGAACCGCTGTCGCAGCAATCACTAAGAAGAATGTTTGATAGCTCACGAATGACAATACGGTAAGGTAAACCACCGCACCAACGTTACCGTAAGCGCCAGTCATACCTGCGATTTGGCCTGTCATACGACGTTTAATCAGTGGCACTGTTGCAAACACCGCACCTTCCCCCGCTTGTACGAAGAATGAACATGCCATTGCCGCAACAACCGCTAACCATACTGGCCATGTGCTCTCTACCTGACCCATTGCGAAGTAACCCACAGCTAAACCTGCCGTTAGAATCAGTAGCGTTGGTTTTCGACCAAACTTGTCAGAAATCCAACCGCCACCTGGGCGAGACATCAGGTTCATGAAGGCATAAGCCGAAGCGACCATACCCGCAAGAACGGGCGTTAATTCAAACGTCTCCGAAAAGAATAGCGGTAACATAGAAACGACGGCGAGTTCTGAGCCAAAGGTTGCGAAATACAACACGTTTAACACTGCGACTTGCTTGAATTTATATTGGTGAATTTCAGGCACTTCTTCTTTAAATACGTTCTTGTTTACTTTCCAAACTTGCGAAACTTCGTATACATACAGCGCAGCTAAACTTGCATATACAGCGTAAATCGCCATGTCAGACAACATGCCAATACCTGATGGAGACAGTTTCCAAGCCAGCAGAGCCAGTGCCGCGTACATTGGGATCTTCATAATAAGTAGGAAGAAAAAGTCACCCTTTGATGTCACTTCCATTGCTGTTACTTGAGCAGGCTTGAAGTAGGTAGAACCTTTTGGTGTGTCGGATACGTTTTTGTAGAACACCACTGAGAACAATAGGCTCATTACACCCGTAATACCGACCGCATAACGCCAGCCGTCTTCACCACCAAACGCTAGGGCTAGAGTTGGAAGTGTAAACGCCGCTGCTGCAGAACCGAAGTTACCCCAGCCGCCGTAAATACCTTCTGCCGTACCCAGTTCATTGTGTGGGAACCACTCAGACACAAGACGAATACCGACAACGAAACCTGCACCGATGAAACCTAATAGGAAACGTGCAATCGCCGCTTGAATGAAAGAGTCTGCCATAGCAAACATAAAACAAGGGATTGAACAGACAGCGAGTAGTGAAGAGTAGACTAATCTTGGGCCATACCTGTCGGTCAACATACCAATTGCGACACGCGCCGGAATGGTTAATGCAACGTTGAGAATCAGGAGTGTTTTGATCTCCTCAGTAGAAAGACCAAGTGATGTTTTTACCATTTGCAGTAGTGGGGCAAAGTTGAACCACACAACAAAGGTTATGAAAAAGGCCATCCAACTTAGGTGTAAGGTTTTCATCTTACCCGTAAATGAAAGCAGCGAAAACTTAGTGTTATCCATGGTTTAAATCCTTTAAATCTGGAAAATTACCCGGTTTTAGCATCTGCGTTACTTCTGAAACTCGAACGCATTAATGTGGCTAAAACCTATGCCGAAATTGCTCACGCCGATAAGCGTTTGCATGATGGTGTCGGCGGTTTAGTTAACTGGCAATAGCAAGCGGCGCGAGAACTTGAACTTGTTCTCCTAGCTTGCGAACTTCAAATTTCACGAGCTTGAGCTCGGGTTGCTCTAGACATTCGCCAGTCTCTAAGTGGTAATGCTGCTTGTATAAGGGCGAGGCCACGTAAGGCTCTCCGCTTAGTGAGCCAATAATACCACGTGACATCACATTCGCCTTGCCGATAGGGTCGAAATTAGAGAGCCCATAAAGCGTGTCGCTGCGTTTGCAGTAAAAAATAGCCACTTGGTTGTCGTCTACTTTTGCGCAGATCCCCCCGTTTGGAGTTAGGTCGCGTGTGCTGCATACGGTTGTCCAATTTTCCATGACTTTCTCCTGATCTAAATATAAAACTAATCATTAATTTAATTAGGGTGATAGCCGGCAGCTGTTTTCTTGGGCTGCGCCACTGCCGACTATCTATATTGGGTTTAGTTGTTACGGATTCACTCACTCGTCAATGAGGCTTATGAAACTTCCGTGACTTCGATTTGGTCTGCTTTAGTCAGCTTTTCATCGCGTTTTGCATTCGAAGAATCACTCAAACTTGGCTTAGGAAAACGTTGCTCTCGCTCTTTGATGAATGACAGGCTAGTGTCCATTTCTTCACTGTTGATGTAGTGCTGGAAGCGCTTCATCTTTTCAGGGTTTTCAATGGTGGTTTTCCATTCACACTGGTATTTCTCGATGTTGAGTGCGATGTCCGCTTCGAGTTCTTCAGCAACATTTAGCTTGTCTTCAATCACGACTTGCTTGAGGTATTCAATGCCGCCTTCAAGGTTCTCCATCCATACCGATGTACGTTGTAGGCGGTCTGCGGTGCGTGTGTAGAACATCAAAACGCGGTCGATGTATTGAAGCAGTGTGGTTTCGTCCAAATCAGTGGCGAATAGGTCTGCATGGCGAGGGCGCATACCGCCGTTACCACAGATGTAGAGGTTCCAACCTTTGTCGGTTGCGATAACACCAATGTCTTTCGATTGCGCTTCTGCACATTCACGAGTACAGCCAGAAACCGCAAACTTGATCTTGTGTGGCGAGCGTAAGCCTTTGTAGCGGTTCTCAAGTCGAATCGCTAAGCCAACACTGTCGTCGACACCGTATCGGCACCAAGTGCTACCGACACACGATTTCACGGTACGAACCGATTTACCGTAGGCGTGGCCAGTTTCAAAACCTGCATCGATCAGCTTTTTCCAGATGATTGGCAGTTCGTTTAGTTGTGCGCCAAACAAGTCGACACGTTGACCGCCTGTGATTTTGGTATACAGGTCGAACTCTTTAGCGACTTCGCCAAGCACGATTAACTTATCTGGTGTGATTTCACCGCCAGCAATACGCGGTACTACAGAATAGGTGCCATCTTTTTGCATGTTGCCGAGGTAGATGTCGTTGGTGTCTTGCAGTTCAATGTGTTGATCTTCGAGGATGTAATCATTCCAGTAAGAAGCCAAAATTGAACCGACCGCTGGTTTACATACGGTACAACCTAGACCGTTGCCGTGAGAATCTAACAGCTCATCAAAGGTCTTAATTTTGTTGACGCGGATGATGTCAGTGAGTTCTTGGCGAGAATAAGCAAAGTGCTCACAAATATCGTTAGAGACTTCAACACCTAGGTTACTTAGCTCACTATCCAGAACCTGTTTAGCAAGAGCAGAACAACCGCCACAACCGGTTGAGGCATTGGTGGTTTCTTTCAGTGCTGCCATGGTGGTGCAGCCAGCAGATACCGCGTCTTTAATGTCGCCTTTGGTCACATCAAAACATGAACAGATCACAGCACTGTCTGGCAGAGCTTCGACACCCATTGCCGAACCTGAATCATCCGCCAAGTTAGGTAAAATCAGTACCGATGGGTTCTCTGGTAGTGGCATATCGTTTTGCTTGATTTGCAGTAGCGAGCCATAGGCTTCTGCATCACCAACCAATACTGCACCGACAATCTTTGTACCGTCAGCTGAGATGATCAGGCGCTTATAAACTTGTTCGATTTCATCGTTATAGGTATACGATTGAGCGCCTTCCGTCTTGCCGTGTACTTCACCAATACTGGCCACATCGACACCAAGCAGTTTGAGCTTGGTGCTCATGTCTGCGCCAGTGAATTCAGACTCGTCAGTGCCGTCAGAGACAATATGCGAAGCCGCGATTTTTGCCATGGAATAACCGGGTGCCACTAAGCCGAAGAGCTTGTTGTCCCAAAGAGCACATTCACCAATGGCGTAGACGTTATCGATGTTGGTCTGACAGTGATTGTTGATGACAATACCGCCACGTTCGCCAATCTCGATATCAGAGCTTCTTGCTAGCTCATCTTGAGGGCGAATACCTGCAGAGAATACGATCATATCGGTTTCTAAATGGGTGCCATCCGCGAAGTTCATGCGGTAGCGAGAGGTTTCACCTGCCACTATTTCAGATGTGGCTTTCTCGGTATGAACTTGCACACCAAGGTCTTCAATTTTTCGTCTTAGTAGGGCACCGCCACCGTCATCTAATTGAACGGCCATTAGGCGAGGTGCGAATTCAACCACATGGGTTTCTAAGCCAAGGTTTTTGACTGCGTTTGCGGCTTCTAAGCCAAGCAGACCACCACCAATGACTACGCCAGATTTGCTGCCCTTGCTTGAAAGCTCGATGGCGTCTAAGTCTTCGATAGTACGATAAACGTGACAGTGTTCTTGGTCGTTACCGGGAATAGGAGGAACAAAAGGGAAAGAGCCCGTCGCCAAGATTAGCTTGTCGTAACTTTCAACATGACCGCTCTCAGTGATGACTTGTTGATTAGCTGTGTCTAGCTTGGCTACCTTCTGGTTCAACAAGTAGTTCACGCCGTTGCTTTGGTAATACTCTTCACTGGTTAATGACAAGTCATCAGCGGTTTTACCATTAAAGTAAGCGGTTAACTGAACACGGTCGTACGCTAGCCTTGGCTCTTCGCTAAAAGTAATCACATCAAACTCATCACTCTCTGATTGCAGGATGTTGTCGATAAATTTGTGTCCAACCATGCCGTTACCAACAACGACGATTTTCTTCTTGCTCATAATCCATTCCTTATTCTCGGCTTCATCATTACTAGCATCTAATTTCTAGTCGTTAGCAGTGAATGCCGGGTTGAGATTCCACTCAATTCATAATCATCAAGAAAAACAAAAATGTTTTTTCTAAGTCTTGGTTTTTAGTGGAGCAAGGAGGGTGCCAGATTGTGATTTGTTCATTTAAATAAAAATTAACATATAAAATTCAAGCTCTTAAAATTCCATGGTGGCACGCAATTACCCCTAAAGTGGTGTGTTGATTTTTTGTTAGATTGGCATAAATGAGCATTTGTGGTGCAACTTTCTACAAGGTGGTGCAAAAATTAAGTTTCCATCTTGATTAAGTTCTTCTGGATTCATTGTTGATATTTCTCTATTTATTAAGTTATTGTTTTGTATGGTTAATTTTCCAAGTTAGACAATTGGTGTTAAGTGGCGTGTTATTTGCTTGGTTCAAGTTATTACAATTATGGATAATTGAGCGAGAAACGGATGACCGATTCAAACAGCGGCTGGATAAAATCGACCTGTGCTTATTGCGGTGTGGGGTGCGGAATAGAAGCGAGACCGACATCGCTAGGAAAACTAGAAGTACGTGGTGATAAAGACCACCCGTCAAATTACGGAAAGCTATGTACTAAAGGGATTGCGCTTGGCGACACCGTCACGCCTTTAGGTCGTCTTACACAACCAGCTCATATTCAGAATGACCAAAAACAAGAGCTGGATTGGAACAGTGCAACTCAGTTAGTCGCAGACAAATTCAATCAAACGATCGAAGAATTTGGAGCCGATTCGGTCGCGTTTTATGTTTCTGGTCAGCTGCTTACTGAAGACTATTATGTTGCCAATAAACTGATGAAAGGCTTCATCGGTAGCGGCAATATCGACAGTAATTCTCGCCTTTGTATGGCTTCAACTGTGGTTGGGCATAAGCGTGCATTTGGTGCAGACACAGTACCAGTTTGCTATGAAGACCTCGAGCAAGCAGAAGTGGTCGTCATCACTGGCTCAAACCTCGCTTGGTGTCACCCGGTTCTTTTCCAGCGCTTACGTGCTGCCAAGCAAGCCAACCCAGAAATGAAAGTGATCGTCATAGACCCGCGTTACACCGACACCTGTGAAATTGCTGACATACACTTGGCATTGGAGTCAGGCTCAGACGTGGCGCTGTTCAATGGTTTATTAGCCTACTTAGATGACAACGACAAAATCGACTCTGATTACATTGAAAAACACACCCAAGGTTTTACTGAAGCGATACGAACCGCCACAGATTACCGTTATACCGAATCAGACTATACCGAATCAAATAACGGCGACAAAAGCGTTCCTAAACTGACCGGGCTTACTGAGCAGCAACTCGAACAGTTCTACCAGTGGTTTGCATCTAACGAGAAGGTACTGACTATTTATTCCCAAGGTGTAAACCAATCCACACAAGGGTGCGACAAGGTAAACGCCATTATTAACTGCCACTTAGCGACTGGCAAAATCGGTAAGCCGGGCATGGGACCATTCTCTGTCACAGGCCAACCGAACGCGATGGGTGGGCGTGAAGTAGGCGGCTTAGCCAATACCTTAGCGGCACACTTTGAATTTGGTGATCCACAATCACACCAAACCGTGAGCGAATTTTGGCAGACCGACAGCTTAGCCACACATGCAGGGTTGAAAGCGATCGACCTGTTTGATGCCATGAATGAGGGCAAGATAAAAGCTGTGTGGATCATGGCAACCAACCCAGTCGTGAGTTTGCCTGATAGCGAGAAAATCAAAACCGCACTAGAAAAGTGCCCGTTTGTGGTGGTGTCGGACTGCATTGCCGATACGGAAACCACACGTTTGGCTGATGTGGTGTTGCCTGCGCAGGGGTGGAGTGAAAAGTCCGGCACCGTGACTAACTCTGAGCGTCGAATCTCACGTCAGCGCCGCATATTACCAAGCCCAGGAGAAGCTAAACCTGATTGGTGGATATTAAAAGAAGTCGCGCAAAAAATGGGATTCAAAGAGCAGTTTGACTTCCGCCACGAAGGCGAGATCTTCAAAGAGTATAGCGAGATGACAGCGCTCGGTAATGAAACGGGCAAAGCGCGTGATTTGTGCTTAATTGGATTAACTAAACTGGACGAAAAAGGCTATGGCGAGCTGACTCCACAGCAGTGGCCAGTACTTGAGTATCAACCAGAGATCATTGAACAGCGCATGTTCACCAATGGCGAGTTCTTTACTGAATCTGGCAAGGCGCAGTTTATTGCGGTTGAACACGATAAGCCGATTGCCGATACCAGTATCGAATTTCCGCTCATCATGAACACAGGGCGAATCCGAGATCAATGGCACACCATGAGCCGAACTGGCTTGGCTGCTGGCTTAGGTGAACATACTCCCGAACCTTTTGTTGCCATGCACCCAGATACGGTCGCTGCACTTGGTTTAGAAAAGTTCGGCTTAGATGAATTTGGCTTAGATGCTTTCAACCACGCCACTATTAATCCTGTAGTGAAAGTGCGCAGTGCACAAGGGGAGTGCAAAGCCCGCTTAGTAGTGACCAAAGAGATGCGCCGCGAACAAGTCTTCATGCCAATTCACTGGAATGCACCGACCGCTAAAGACAGCAAACCGTGCGACTTAATCTTACCTCATACCGATGCGGCATCAGGCCAACCAGAATTCAAACACACACCTGTTGTCGTAGAGCCGTGTGGCTACCGCAGTGAAGCCGCATTGGTCAGCGACAAAGTGATGGATTGCAGTGGCTTTGATTATTGGGTTCGCCAAAGAGTGGAGGGAGGTTTTCTGTATCGCATCTCATCATCTAAGAACCCGATGGAGTTGGTGATCCAGCTTGCCAACACCCTCGATGCCTTGCCTGAACCCAATACAGAAGCGATTAAATCACTCCATTACCACGGTAATAAGTCATTCAAGAACTACGGGTCTGCCAAGCTGGATCAATTTGGTGTGAAGCAAGCGTTCGTAGTGAACAGTAAGCTCGACCATCAAAGCATCGATTGGCTGGTGGAATGCCTAACCCGAGTAGCCGATGAAGAGTTCGAAGCCGAGTTCTTGAGTACTATGGCGAAGTAGCTGACTACCTCTAACCTATTCATACTTAAAGTTAAGCGCCGACAATTACGTCGGTGCTTTTATTTGAGAATACAATGTCCGGACCAGCAGTTTGGGGCACTGAGTTAAGTGAGTACAATGACAACAAGAAAACACGAATCAAACATGCTTATGAATTCAAAGTCGAAGCGCTTAAGTTAGCTGACAAAGTCGGTGTCGCTGCTGCTACACGACAGTTATCGTTATATGAACCATAAAACCTATGGAGGACGTAATGCCGTCAAAAAGATGCGAAAATCAGCGACAGAGAAAAATAATTCGCAATTGAAAATGTCAAACTTAAACAATCGGTTGTCTTTCTAGAATGTTAAATCGTATTAGGTCGATTCGACTAAACAAGGAAACTAAGTGCTATAACAGGATGAAGCCTATGTTGAGGGTTGATTTGATTGGATAAATTGAACAAGTTTTCTTTTTAGTTGTTTATGTTCTGTTTGAGCTATGTATATGAATTGGTTGCTATGGCCCTTCTCTGAGTTGATATATTGTTCAAAGTTTACTGGGACTCCTGCAACCGACAACTCTAAGTGTAAGTGAGGTCCCGTTGTTCTACCTGAATTGCCAGTCAAACCGATTATCTGACCTTTTGTTATAAAATCCCCAGTCAAAACATGTCTTTCTGAGAGGTGCAGGTAGCGTGCGTAGTTTCCATCAGTATGCTTTATGGTTAGGTAATTTCCGGCAAAACGGTTATAGCGAGACTTCAAAACAACGCCATCTGACAGTGAACGAATTTTTGTACCAATAGGGGTCGCGTAATCTGTTCCGAAATGTGGTGTAATACGGTTAGTTATTGGGTGTTTTCTGTTTAAATCGAACGGTGAACTCACTCGAAAATGCAGAGGAAGAGGGAATACATAGTCATTGTTTAATTTATAGCCATTTTCATTGTAAATATTATCATCAGCTCCTCTCATTGCGAAAAACTCTATATCACTACCTAAATAGTAAAAAGCACTGACATATTCTTGATTGATTCCGTTATTTTGGGTTTTTATTGAGAACTTATCACCGTTATTAACTGATTTTATAATGTCAAAATTGTCTCCTAATAAACTCAATAGTGATTTTAATTCGTTATTCGTCAAACCAGAAGATAGTACAGAACTGATAAAAGTATATTCAACAACACCTGAAACCATTTCAGATGTAGTAACAGGTATTATAGTCGGACGATTTTCGGAACTAGTTACGTTAGGAGCTTGTTTTTTATTAGTATTTGAATGGCTTACAATTAGGTATATAGCGATAGGGATGACAACTAAAATCATCAGATAACCGGATTTTAAGGCGTTTAGACTTAAATGTCGCTCTCTTTTAAAGTACATAAGCTATCAATAAAATTCAATTAATGGGTGAAAGTTGGGATTAGATCATAATATTTATTCATTTTTTTATCATGTTGTTTTAGTTAATTCCTTCGTAACGACTGGTTAAAGGTGTAGGGTGTTTTTTTAGACCGACAAAAAACAAACCTTTCACCTTTTTATTTAGCCAAATTGTACTTTATAAGTAGTTATTCTGTCATGTTGAGAAAATTCCAGACGATAATATAATCGCGACAAAATATACTCTGCCAGAATACTATGTTCACTAAATATACGCACAAATCAACATTAGGCCTTATTGTTACATCGCTTTTCTTAAGTGCATGTGGTGGTGGGGAAGGTGGTGGTGATAACATCCCGCCAGCAAGGAATACAGGAAGCATCTCGGGTAACGTTTATGATGCCCCTGTAAGTGGTGCAAAGATAGAGGTGTTCGAATACAAGGATGGAAACTTAGGTAGGAAGCTGGCAAGTACAACTTCCGATGCCTTTGGTGACTATAAGGTTGAATTTGAATCTTCATCGATGCCACTTTTCATCGTAGCAAAAGAAGGCAGTTATACTGACCCTCTAACAAAAAATACGGTGTCTTCTAGTAACGGAAAGACACTCCGTTTAGAGGCCATGGTTAACTACAAGGAAGGTGGTGACCAGAGCTTAATGATAACCCCTTTGACGAACATCGTATCGGGCTTAACTAAATATAAGGTTGGCAAGGGAGCATCCGATTCTGATGCTATATCTGAATCAATTAATAGCATTAACGATATGTATGGTTTCAATGTTAACGAAACCAAACCAATTGACATAACTAAAGGCGGTCAAAGTAGCTTTGCTACATCAGGACATAAATATGGCGCCTTGTTAACCGCTTATTCTTCATTTGCGAACGACCTAATCCAAAAATACGGTGAAACTCAAAGTGATATTTACACTTCGATTCATTTAGCGGATATTCAGTATCGAGATGTGATTGCTGATGGTCTTCTAGATGGGCAAGAAATAAGTGCAGTGTCAGGAGGCGTAACCCCTTTAACCTTTGGTCAGCAAAAAGTTTCTAGTGATATTTACACTAACGATTTAGCTCAGCATGTTCTGATTGTCGTCAATGATCTCAACTTAAATGTTTCGGGCACGGGCGCAGGCGACTATGTTGAGTTCAGTAATAAAGTTAACGACCTTGGTACTAGCACAGGAATCGAGGGTGTGTTGCCACCCCGTGATGAAACTGCAATTGATACCCAAGCTCCTATTGTGTCTCGAACAGACAGCGATGTGTTGGCAGGGGTTGATAGACTGGATATAAAAATAAATGATGAAATCGGCGTTCAAGGTATCTCCGCGTATCTAGAATACCAATTGAATGGAGAGTGGTCTTATGGACATAAGTGTGACGATAAGACGACTTCGGGTAGTGATTTTTGTTTTATAGAGTTTAATGACTTTCAGGCGGGTCTTCGTGAAACAAGCGTAAAAGTAAGGGTAAACACTAAAGCTATCGATGCTGTGGAAATTGACCCTAAAACTGATATTTCAAATGTTACCGCCGCCCGTTTGGCTTTTTATACCACAGATGTCTTGGGCAATGAGCTAGTTAAAACACGTGATACAGGTCATTACGTCGAGTTTAAATGGGACAATTATGCGCCTGTAATTGAAGTCACTTCAAGCAGTTCAATAAATAATAGTACCCAAGAATATGTACTTAAAGGCATCGTAAAAGAAGGCTCGCAACTGGTTGAATCAGTTACTGTTTCATTTAAAGGTGGCTTGGATGAAGTCGTTGCTTGTGGAGGATATACCTGTGAATTCAGTAAAGAATATTCAACAAGTGAATTTGTAACGCAAACGACATTTTTAATTAAAGCGAGTGATAGCAAAGGTAATGTTGGTAAGAAGATTCACGAAGTCGCTCGTGATGATCAAGTACCAGCACAAGTGATTAGCTACCCTGAAAATGCCCCAATGAATTACGTGAATGTTGGTGTTGATGGTGAGCGAGTAACGAAAGAAGATATATATACACAAGATACGTATACATCAGAGTCGGTTAACTCGACTCGTGAATACCTGAAAATCGATTACCTTTACGCTAGTAAAGGGATTTTAAGTTCAATACCGAGTGTTGATTTTAGTAATTTCAATATAAATCTCTTAAAAGAAAATAAAATTCCATATATTCGCGTAAGGGTATCTGATGGTAATGGCAATATCGGGTTAGGTACTAGTGCTGAAAAACTTAAGTTAGTTGTAAAATATTACGTTAGCCAAAATAATGATAATAATTACGTGCTTCAAAAGGTGACCGATACTGTAGCTTCTAGCGCTAACATTCCACATGAGAGTATTCTGGATGAAGACGGCCATGTAAATGAAGTGATCTACTATGTTCCCTTCGTCAAAGAAATATTGGGCGATAACTTCGATTCAACGTCGGAAAACACCAGTCAAAAGTTAGTTATTCAAACTATTGATGAATCTGAAAATGAAAGCGCTGAACAAAGTGTTTATTTTCGAAGCAGTTTCGATTTACCAACGATGACGATCGTTACTCCTTTTATTGGCGCTAATGTTTTGTTAGAGGGGTTAAATCCCAAGGGTGAATTTACTTCGTTAGGCAGATGCACCACGATTCAACATATAGAAAGCAATGGAGCAACTAAAGCTCTTGATGTTGCAGGATGTGATACGACAACTGATGTCGTGAACTACGATTTTATGCGGGTACGTTTAATCGGTGTTGATGGTAATACACAGCCCTATTACTATAAATGGCAGAAAAATCCAGACTCACAGTCAGAGAAAGTTGACTTAAATAGCACAAACTTAGGAGCTTACTTTAAACTTAATGGCTCCAAGACATTTTATATTACTGAACTATCGGCATACCAAACCGGATTGTTTGACTCTCAATGGAATCAAGTTGAGGCTGGAAATAAAACACCTGAGGTTGCTTTCCAAATTTTAGGCGATGTCCAAAATGCTCTAGCTGATGGTAGTCAGTCCTTTTTCGGGTTTGACCCAACTCTTGTATCGTACGCAACGAATGAGATGCTTCAAGGAGCAATTCCAGAAAAATTGTCGAATAATTATATACACAGATTTTTAGTGGAAGCTATTTACGATCTGACTCAAAAGCATAATATGCTTTTGAGTAGCTCTGTTGATTTTGCTTCCGCCATTTACGATGATTTGCAATATGATGGTCTAGCAAATGGCATTGGTAGTGGTGGAAAAAAACTAGTTTTAGACTCCTATGAATTTAGTTCAGATTCTTATCGGCATGATTTAGCACAGTCATATTATGACATTATGACTGTTAAATATGGTGTTGAAGCTAACTTCGCTCAAAGGTACGCCGACCATATATCAATGGCTAACCCTGATTTAAATAACAAATCAGTTATTGAGGGCGAGGGTGAAAGTATTGACAAATCACCGCCTAAACCATCCCTGAACATCGAAAATGGTCGAGAAACATGGGTCGGAAACAAGCATTACGTGGCTGGTGTAGTTGATTCTCGAGTTGTCTTGGAAGATCCGTCTGGCATTGTTGTAAAAGCGGGTAGTCAGCCCTCTTTTTCTACTATGTGGTATGAAAAAAACAAGCCCAATGCGGGAATCCCAATTGATGTGAATATTCAAGAGTCAGGTAGTGGTGATAACTATAAAAAAGAGTATTTATTTACCCTTAATACGGAGTCTTCAGATCTCAAAGGTATGGTTGAATTTGCACTTATAACGAGTGCTATGGATGAACATCAAAATAGCTATGGCTACAATGGACACGCTCCTCACACAGTAAGATTGTACATTGATAACGAATTTCCCTTAGCAACGTATATTTCTCCTAGCGATGGGAACGGCCAACCAATCGACGAGAGTGTTTATTTAAACACCAATTATGTCCAAGAACTAACTTTCAAAATTGACGATATTGTTGGTGATAAGCTGAATATGCGTGGCCTTACGTTCTATAACTCGGTAACGGGTGTTACGCATGATTATGAGGCTAGTTCACACTTTTCAAGTAATACAGAGAATGATTTTAAGGTAAAGCTGTGCTCTGGGAATAAGTGTAGTACTGAGGGCAAAATTATTAGTCCCGAAGATGGAAACTGGGCGGTATATGTTAACGCTGAAGACAATTTGTCTAATAGAGTTAATCGGCAGACACCCAGTGCACCTAAATTTAACGTTTTGCTAGATTCAAAAGGTCCGGTTGTTAATGGGGCTAAAATCGCTAGTTATTTAGGCGGAAATTCAAGTTGGGTTCCAGATATAACGTGGAGCTTAAGTCCTGGTCGTTTGGTGGAAGTGGATATGAAGCGAGAGTCTGGGAGACGCTTCACTTTACAACATTACGAAACAGAACCTGCGGTGAGTGCAGAACCTTATTTATTAGGTACACAACCTAACGTAGAAGTTAGGTTGGTGGCAGATGCATTCAAATATAATGAGAAAAACGTATTCTACGTAACAGCAACAGACAGCTCTTATCCATCGGGTACAAATAACGGTGAATTCGAGTTTCAAGTTGACAACAAGGGGCCTGTAATCGAATTAGCTGAACCATGGGTGGTAGATAACAACTCTGGTGAAAGTTATGTTCTTGGTTCCCACTTTACTGTGAAGCTCAACTCTATATCTGATGATTCCGACGTATCTAAGGTTGAGCTCTGGCAGCAAGGTCAAGGTGCCGCTATACGTTCAATTGTCCCTAAAAATCCAACGCAACCGTTTGACATTGAAATTGCAGAAAATCTAAGTAGGAACATTGTTATTGGCGACGATAACAAGGCGAATTTGTATCTTAAAGCTGTAGACGAATATGGGTTCGAATCTGAAACGGAAATGAAAGCTATTTTGTTGGATCGTGAAGGGCCATCGCTAAAACTTAATGCATTTGATCCTGACAGCTATTATGTGGGGGGCTATATATTCAATCTATCTGCACAAGATTTAAATGGTAGAGGAACAGCTTCAACTGACGGTGTTAATAAAGCAACATTAGAGTATTGGACCTTTAAAGAGAACGCCTCTGATGCAAGTACCTCGGTCGGTGAAGATATGAAGGTTCCTTTAGGTGGCCAAAATGATGGCGATAGCGCCGTTCGCACAATAAGGTTAGCTGGCTCGGATGTTAGGGGGAATACGACAAGCGTCGATTATGCGGTTAAAGTTCAGAATTCTGAACCAACAATTCATTCGGTAACCTTTACATATGAAGATGGGACACCAATTTCCTCTGGTGGAGGGAACCAAATTACTCGTAATGATCCAGTCATTATCACTATTGATGCTGAAGATCAAAGCGGGATACCGTTGGTGGAGGGTACTTACCAATATGGTGAGCAATCCAACAAAATTTCATTTTCTCAGAAGGACGGACTCTGGCAAGCTAGATTAACATCCGCTGAGTTATCAAATGACGGGAGTTATGAGCTGAGATTCAAAGTTTATAACAACGTTCGTTATAATTCAGGCCAAGATAGACCTACATCTGAAAGATCAGAAAGTATCAATGTTCAACGTCAGGGTGTAGTGCTTTCAATCGCTAAGCCAAATGATTTTCAAAGTCATATTGCGGGGGATACCTTAAATGTTGAATTCGCACCTGTAGGGAATGTGAAAGCAAAAAAACTAGAATGTTGGGTTAGAGAAAATTACACCTCTGACGGGGTGCCTAATGATGGCTCAAACAATGCTTATTCAGGAGTTATTACTAACCCACAAGAGAGCTATAAATGTGGTGTCAAAACGAATGTGAATATGTCGGTTTCTCCTGTTGTTTTGATAGCAAAAACAGTCGGAACAAATGGCACTGAAACCGTAAGTAAATTCAGCTTTAATATGATGGATATCGAAGCGCCTTTGGTTGAACAAAACACATATCAATTTACAGGTAATGATGTTGGCCTAAACGCTAAAGGCGAGAAGATGTTAAGTTTGACTTTGAGCTTTAAAGACAATCTTTCTGGTGTAAATATTATTGATGGTAACAAGCCTTTATTGGTGAGAAATCGTTTAAATATACCTTTTGAACCAAAGAGCTGTAGTACAGTGTCAGACGTAACGACGTGCACGTATACAGAGCTGTATGCTGACATTCTTCCTCCGGGGGCGTTACGACATTTATACACTATTAAGAATTTATCTGACTCTGCTGGAAATTTAGGTTCGGACCATGCTTTAGAATTATTGCTTCCAGCCCAAGGTGATTTGGATGTCATAATTAGCAGTCCTACTGCAGATTCTATTATTCGAGGTGAGACGCTTGAAATGAACTTTAAGGTCAAGGTTAGGAAAAATTCTGATCTTGAAAATGTCGTCGCGAACTTGTACGGTACTGCGTACAGTTTAAATGATCACCCGGAAAAATTTTATCCTTTTACAACGTGTGCCAATGGTTATTTTTGCTCCACATTTATCGCTCCATTAGATGATAAGCTTGATGGGCAGAGCATCAAGCCACGAATTCAAGTCATTGATGTATGGGGTGAGTCAAAAAGTGATGAAGTCAGTGTAATGGTAGATAATAGTAAGCCAAATATTGATGGATCTGTAACTCTTAGCCAATCTCCTGATAATGCGAACCTGATTAGATTTCAATTTTCTGCTTGGGATGATGGCAGTGGTTTGGCAAGCGTTAAGTATACAGTGATTAATCCTAAGCATGTTTTCGATAAAGATGACGTTGGCGACAGCTCACACCTCTATTTTGAGCTTCCAAAAACTGACTTACAAGGAGTAAACTCAATTCGAGTCAATGTCGAAGCAACGGATAATGTTGGTTGGGCTCAAAACAAGACAATCGATATAGATATAAGTACCCCAACCATTGGAGTGGCTTTTGATAGAATATCAAGCTTGCAAGGAGGCAAGCTTGTTTTTACCAATAACAGCCAGGTATTCAACATTACGTCTAATGAGGGGGCGAACGTAAAGGCTTCGCACTATTCTATCGATTTGATTCCTAATTCAGGTAGCACGATTAGCTTTACTGGAAAAATAGTGTCTGCTAAAGGCTCAGACACTATGACTTTTGGCGTTGATGACCAATTACCGTATAAGTACAAAGTAACGGTGACTGACTCTATAGGGCGGACCATCACTGATTTTGACATGTTCAATCGAAGTTACAATGCTCAAGGGGTTGAATCGATTGTTGATTACCAAGCACCAGTTATCACAAGTATAACTGGTCGTCAGGATTCGATGACTCCTGTGAACGGTCAATATTATGTGAATGTTAGAGCATACCTTTCAGATAAGAACATAAGTAGTGTCGCTTCGACTGCAGATAATGGGACGGGTATCCTTGTTAATCCTCAGTCGATAGTAAAACCCGCCAATGACGGTGACCCATACTTGATACGTTATCTGTTATCACCGGGCAACTACTCGCTAAAAGTAACAGCGGTAGATTTAGTTGGTCATAAAGTTGATAAATTAATAGATCAGAAAGTAGCAGCCGCAAGCATTCCAGCACTCGCGATATCGACAACCGCGTCAATGCCATTAGCTGGTGGCGTTGAAATTCCACTATTGTTTACCTTTACCGAAGAGGTTAACAATTTTGAATTTTTGGATTTGAAAGTGAACGCCAGTGATGGCAACGATACCGGGATTTTGAAGCAGGCTTCTTGGAGAACGACAGACAATATAACTTGGACTGTTGACTACATAACTCCAATAAAACAGAACAAAACCATTACGATACGGGTAGATGATGATAGCTATCAAAGTGTAAACACTATCCCCGGTACAGGGGATAGTTTGGTTTTAGGGGTTGAGGGTGTGTTGCCAACCCTGTCTAACGTGACATTTGATCCAATGCATCAGCAAGTAGGCAAAGATGTACAAGTAGCCCTTGAATTTGATAAGGAATTACAAGAAGTAGCGGCTATGCTGGGTGGAAATCAAATCAACTCACTCACTGCTACGGCTGATAAGAAAGTTTGGAAGGGCAACGTTCAAGTACCTGATACTAATGAATTAAGCGTGGCTTTGATTGTAGAGAAATACAAAGATCTAGTGGGTAATTTGGGTGCGCAAGACAGCACACATTCTTTGCCTATTACGCCAACGTTGGTCATCACGCCAGTGAGCAGCGTGGATGGCAGCAATGCCGCGAACTTGGCCTTCTCAGGCACATCGACGCGTTTTGATGGCCAAGGACTTAGCCTAGAAGTGAAAGCGCAGGGCAATGATGCGGTGCTGAAAAGTGGCTCGGCGACTGTCGCCAATGGTGGGGCTTGGAGCAGCAGTACCGTTGACATCAGCGATCAACCGAACGGCACTTACAGCGTGATTGTGACGGGCACCAACGCCTCAGGCGTGCAAGTCACCGAAAGCGCAAGTTTTACGCTTGCGCAAGCCATGCCGACGTTAACGAGCGCGACGTTTAATCCAACGCACCAAGCGATAGGTCAAAGTGTATCGATCAGCCTTAAGTTCGATAAAGCGTTGCAAGCGGCCAGTGCTGAATTAGGTGGCACTGTCATCTCGCTGACGAAAAGCGCGGATGTCCGCGTGTGGACAGGGGATGTATTGGTTCCTGCGTCGTCTGATCTGAATGTTGATTTGGTGGTGAAAGATTACCAAGACTTATCGGGTAATTTGGGTGCGCAAGACAGCACACATTCTTTGCCTATTACGCCAACGTTAGAGATCACCCCTGTAGGCAGCGTGGACGGCAGTAACGCCACTAGCTTGGTATTTTCAGGCACATCGACGCGTTTTGATGGCCAAGGACTTAGCCTAGAAGTGAAAGCGCAGGGCAGTGATGCGGTGCTGAAAAGTGGCTCGGCGACTGTCGCCAATGGTGGGGCTTGGAGCAGCAGTACCGTTGACATCAGCGATCAACCGAACGGCACTTACAGCGTGATTGTGACAGGCACCAACGCTTCAGGCGTGCAAGTCACCGAAAGCGCAAACTTTACGCTCGCGCAAGCAGCGCCGACGTTAACGAGAGCGACGTTTAACCCAACGCACCAAGCGATAGGTCAAAGCGTATCGGTCAGCCTTAAATTCGATAAAGCGTTGCAAGCGGCCAGTGCTGAATTAGGTGGCACTGTCATCTCGCTGACGAAAAGCGCGGATGCCCGCGTGTGGACAGGGGATGTATTGGTTCCTGCGTCGTCTGATCTGAATGTTGATTTGGTGGTGAAAAATTACCAAGACTTATCGGGTAATGTGGGTGCGCAAGACAGCACACATTCTCTGCCTATAACGCCAACGTTGGTCATCACGCCAGTGAGCAGCGTGGACGGCAGTAACGCCACTAGCTTAGTATTTTCAGGCACATCGACGCGTTTTGATGGCCAAGGACTTAGCCTAGAAGTGAAAGCGCAGGGCAATGATGCGGTGCTGAAAAGTGGTTCGGCGACAGTCGCCAACGGTGGGGCTTGGAGCAGCAGTACTGTTGACATCAGCGATCAACCGAACGGCACCTACAGCGTCATTGTGACGGGCACCAACGCCTCAGGCGTGCAAGTCACCGAAAGCGCAAGTTTTACGCTTGCGCAAGCCATGCCGACGTTAACGAGCGCGACGTTTAACCCAACGCACCAAGCGATAGGTCAAAGCGTATCGGTTAGCCTTAAGTTCGATAAAGCGTTGCAAGCGGCCAGTGCAGAATTAGGAGGCACGGTCATCTCGCTGGCGAAGAGTGTGGATGCCCGCGTGTGGACAGGGGATGTATTGGTCCCAGCGTCGTCTGATCTGAATGTTGATTTGGTGGTGAAAGATTACCAAGACTTATCGGGTAATTTGGGTGCGCAAGACAGCACACATTCTCTGCCTATCACGCCAACGTTGGTCATCACGCCAGTGAGCAGTGTGGATGGCAGCAATGCCGTGAAATTGGCCTTCTCAGGCACATCGACGCGTTTTGATGGTCAAGGACTTAGCCTAGAAGTGAAAGCGCAGGGCAATGATGCGGTGCTGAAAAGTGGCTCTGCGACTGTCGCCAACGGTGGGGCTTGGAATAGCAGTACCGTTGACATCAGCGATCAACCGAACGGCACTTACACCGTCATTGTGAAGGGCACCAACGCTTCAGGCGTGCAAGTCACCGAAAGCGCAAACTTTACGCTCGCGCAAGCTGCGCCGACGTTAACGAGTGCGACGTTTAACCCAACGCATCAAGCGATAGGAGCTGAAGCAGCTGTGATTGAATCGGTTTTTACTCTGAATAAGGGCGTGAGATCCGCGGCGGTTATTAAACCAAACCTATTTCATCAAACTTTTGAGTTAGACTGTAATAAAAAATTCGCAGCATAGCGCCAATCGTTATACAAGAAATGAGAAAAAGGTCTGCCCGTTGAGCAGACCTTTTTTATACACATATCTCAGGCTATAAATATTGAAGTGTACGATATCCCTATCGCCTCTAATTTTCCCACAAATATCGATATAATGTTCAGTGTGAATGTTGTTTTTAATTAATGTCTATTTTTATTGAAATATTTTCTTTCAAATTAATTCATTATTTAGGTGAAATTTAACTAAGATAATTATTATAACTAGTGATGTGATCAAAATGCTGATTTTATCGATATTTTGCATAGTGTTTTTTGATGTGAGCCCCATAAAAGTACCATCTTGATAATAGATGGGGACTCTATATAGTAGCCACATCACACTTTGTAATTAGTGTGGTGTTCTGCTTTGGGTAATTATTTTACCCCCTATTTTTAGCTAATTTGTTTATTAAAACATGTTGTCTATTAGCTGTGTTTGTGTGGGAATTTATTCCCACTTTTTTTACTCTTTTATTATCAATACATAATGCTTTATACAAGCTGTCTAACTCGAAGATATGTCGCCACTAGATACGTATTTCCGGTTTTGTTGGCATTGACTTTAACGTGTTGCAACGAATGTTACGTGATGTTGATGCGTAATTATCTGCTCCTTTAGCTTGCTAGTTAAATTGACTATTTTTCCTGTTTAATTGACTGTTTTGCTAGTGTTTTAGTCTGGGGTGTTATCATTTCTAATTTGTTGAAATTTATAATTATTCCGCGTAGAATTTCTTTAACCAAATCGTTTTTTTAAGTCTTATCAGCTTAACTATCACCGCAACTATTGATACCTGTAGGTTGTGGAGAATCCAAATGCACTTAGTTTGCAAATTTATATCTAGTTCGTCCCTCAGTACGAACGACCTTCAATATGTCTTAACACCAGATGAGTGTATCGGGCTATTTTCGCGTGCGCGCACCCCTAAAGATATCTTGGCTCAATTACCAAGTAACCTGCTTCAGCAGATTACTGTGTCGGCTAAAAAAAATGTCCACAGCCTGCTCAATGCGACTCGAGTAGAACTCGTAAAAGCAAACTGGGTTTGCCTTTCTTTCAATGTGCGACGTAGTCCATTAACCAGTAAACAGCTAGCAAGCTTCCCTAAACTGAAGATACATGTTGATAGGGTGAGTAATAGCAGTTCAGAGCGCGTTCACAAAGCCAACTACAAGCAAGTTGTCGATGATGTACCTTTGGCACGTCACTATAACTTCTCGCCGGTTGAACCTTCCCCAGAGCATAAAATCGTTGTCGAGTTTGCCGGGCAGTGGTCTAGCAATGCGGCATGTTTGATGTTAGGTAAAACGGACGGTCAAAAAGAAAAAGTTACCGTAGGAAAGGCCGACACAGAAAACAAACACCGTAGCCTAGCGACCTTTAAAGATCTCAAAGCTGAGGGTAAGACGCTCTATATCAAAATCCCTTGTACCGACCAGCCTCAGCCAATCTTGCTTAAACTTGCTGAAGACCTGCAACCCGTTAATAAAGAAGCTCAGATGGATGAATGGGATAACGTGTTGGTGCCTGTAGTTCCAGTCCATAAGAGTGATTCAGGGTATGTATCTATTGATCGCGGTTATATTAATGTCGTTTGGCAATCAAAAGTTTGGCGAGAAATCCAAGTTCAAAACGACGGACGCTTTTCTGATGTCGATCTATCACTCTACCAAAGCACTAAGTCCTCGCCTCAAAGATCGGTCGATATTAGCTTATATGATGAAGACTCCGAGGCATTTCTGTCAGGGGAAGCATTTCAGTTGTACCAAGACGGTAAAAAAGTCTATGAGGGTGTGTTGGACGAATATGCTTGCGCCCGTGTTTTTGGTCTTACTGCAGAAGAAGTTGAGGTAGTGGTCGCTGATTGGCCTAACGAAGGCGAAACATACACAGAATTACTTCAAACCGAATTGAGTCCATTTAAGGCTGGAAGTAAAACAAAGAGAGAGCCACTTGGTGTTCCTTTGCCTCATATTTGGCTTCCATACAAAATAAACGGTAGCGTACAAAGTGATATTGCCCTTTATTATTCTCGGGCTCAGCTCAATACTCAGCAACTCAATGAATTAAAGAGTGGGAAGAATGAAAAAGCGGTTAAAGTTAACCTCAGTGATTATTCTTCCGCTCACAACTTTGATGCGAGCTCCGAACCTGTGATTTCGCTGCCGAATCTAGATACTCAAGCGCCAAGCAAATCAGATTACAATATCATCAGCCAAAACGAGCAAGGTGTTGCTGCCGCTGTTGTTAACTCACCAAGTGAAGGCATTGTAATCACGTATAAAAGTAACCCTCAGTGCGATCAACCGGATGATTTTTTTCAACTGACGTGTGTTGATGAAACATGGAGCCAAAAGATTTTTTTGCGCGAGGCTGAGTTTGTGGATCAATATTGTAAAGAAGTCGTGTTTAGTGGTTGGTTACCAGAAGTTAAAAGGGTTAATCTAACCCGTCATTGTCGATCTCATAACTCAGATAAAACGGTATTAATGTCAGTAATTTATCAAGACATTGAACTCACGGAACTATTATAAAATGAAACTAACAACGTTAAGTATCACGCTTCTTTCGATAGTTATGTTATTAACAGGCTGTGGTGAAGAAAGTAATCAAGCTTCGAATGTTACAACAACACAATCCGTAGAAAAAAAAACTGCTCAGAAGGCTTGTTACGATGTTGGTGAAACAACGTCATTGGAACGCAAAGATGTAACAGGACCACGCTGCCAATGGCAAAGTGAGCACAACTTTATTGTTTACTCTGAAGATCTGTCCAAGCCTGAATACCCAGGTACACTTCCCGTAAAACCAGGCTATGCCGTTCGCAGAGCAAAAGAGTGGCCCAGTGAAGACTTGTCTGATGTGAGCTCTTATGACAAACCTCGAATTCAGTTTTGGTGGAATAATGTCAGCTCTCGAGACCCTCTCGTAAATGATTACGAAAATGGTTACAAAATTTGGAGCGTGAAAATTGATGGGACAGATTTACGTTTAGTCACGGATGATATGCCAAGTACGGCGTCGCCACAGACCTTTATGATGAGTCGCTCACCCAATAATCGTTATGTGGCATATGCATACAGTTATGGTGAGCCTCTGATAAAAGCGATCTTTGACTTAAAAACGCAGCAGACCATTAAACTGGGCAGTGCGCGCACCAAGCCTTATTTAGTCTGGGCGGACGACTCTAGCTATATCTATTTCTCCGACGGTTTTAAGCGCTATAAATACACACTCGCGACAGGAATCAAAGAAGAGGTAGACGCACCGTTGTCTGAAAATACGGTCATTGTAGACGGTAAGTTAATCAATGCCGCGGGCTTGGGGGTTGGGGTTTATGACGCCAAGACACTCAAACGCTTATACACTATTTTACCTGAAAAAGAGTTTGAAGACTCCGTAGATATTGAGAAGCGTATCTACCGCCAAATTGCGATCAGCCCTAATGGTAAGTATGTATGGGGAATCAACTCGTATCGTAAGGTGCTGATAAACGTTGAAGATAGAACGTGGCTTGCGTTTTCTAAGGAAGGCGATGAAAAGAAAGTTTACGATAAGGTGGTAAACATTAGTAATGATGGCCGAGAAACCCAGGTAGGAGCAGCAATAATAACCATAAAACGTTATGGATATGATTATCGCTATGAACTGACCGGAAAAGGTCGACAGTCATGGAAGGTGATTCAATCTGGTCAAAACACGATAACACCAGTGTTATATAATGCCGATGCTAATGACGGGCGCTTTCTGGAGGTAGAAAACGATGAGTAATGACTTTAAGTATTTACCAACAGATGTCTATTTGTTCGGTGTCGATTTTCCTAATATTGGGGATGCACAGAACCCTCAATATAGAGCGATTAATATCGAAAAAGACCTGACCTCATTAGAAGAGTTGAAAAATATCCGCCCTATGTCACGACTTCCCATTGCCATAAATTTAGGTGAGGAAAGCGCAAGTCTTTCAGAGTTGGCTGTCGGTCGAACTGCGGATGGTAGCGATAGTAAGAATAACGAATGAAACTACGTCATAGCTTAAGCTTGATTGCGTTGTTGGTATTGTCAGGATGCAACAACGAATCAGTAGTACCTGAGCAACAACAGGCGGTGAAGCCTCAGACCGTTGAAAATGATCCTGTTGCGGCAAAAAATGCACAGCAGTGGGAAGATGGTCGTGTTTACATTACCGAAAATAATTACGTTATTTATGATAAAGAAACGGGTAAACCTAAATATACCATTCGAAAAGCTAAAGAGTGGCCACGAGAGGATCTTAGTAATCAAGACTCTTATGACTTACCTAGAGTGGTGTTCCGTTGGGATAATGGGCGAGGTGACTCGAAAGACCTCTATGAGATAGGAGATAAAGTATGGAGTGTCAAAACGGATGGTACTGACTTACGTTTAGTCGCAGATGAATTTGGCGGTATGGTTCGGTTAATGCGGATGTCTCCAAACAATCGCTACTTAGCTCTGGCGTATTCCGCAGAAGAAGGCATGTTTAAGGTCATTAAAGATCTTAAAACGGGTGAGTATATTGAGCTAGGTCGTTCTCGTGGTTATCCAGAATTCCTTTGGGCGGAAGACAGCAGTTATCTATATTACACAGATAAATTTAAAGATTGGAAGTACACCTTAGCGACAGGTGGTAAGAAGCTAGTGGAAACCGATTTTAACGAGTTTTCCGTGATTCGAGATGGTAAAAGGTATGTAGTGAATGACTTTGGTGTCGCAGTCTATGATGAGGCCAAAGATGAATTTGTGTACAGTACGGGAATTAACCCAGATGAAGAAAAGTTGAATGATTACGCATTTAAGCAACGTAGTATTAGTCCTGATGGTCAGTATGCTTGGGGCGAAAGTCGTAAGTTCCGCTACTTAATTAATATCGAACAGCGTTCATTTCAAAAAGAAGAAATTGTTCCACGAGCTATGGGTAAGTTTCGCTATTTCGAAATCTTAGGAAAAGATGCGAAATATATACATGAAGGGGCGGCTCGAGTTGTAGTCAGTAAGCTAACGGAAAAAAAACATTTTGGTCCTTATTTAAAGTGGAAGCAGACCAATAGTGGACACAGTGCAGATCTATCTTCTCTTTACAATGGGTTTGCCAATGATGGCGATTTTGTGAAAGGGCATGAACTATGAGCTTTGTTGATACATGTAATGTGATACCACTTCATGCTAATTACTACTTGTTTGGTGCTTATTATATTGGGAAGTATGATTCCAAAACGCAAAAAACAATATTCCCGACTTGGCATGAAGAGCCAAGCTTAGTTGAGAACAAGAGCGTAACAAATATCCGCCCGTTAGCTAAAGTGCCAATACTTAACCTAACCGATAGCGACAGGCCAGCACTTTGGGCGACCAACCAAGAGTTTAAATTATGCTCACTGGGTAATGGAAAGCCTGATAAATATGGAGCGTTTGAAGTTCTGACACCTGAACACCCTATTCACGCTCTTGGCAGTGACTTACCAAAAGGGGATGAGCAAACTTTCAGTTGATGCGTAATTATCTGCTCCTTTAGCTTGCTAGTTAAATTGACTATTTCTCCTGTTTAATTGACTGTTTTGCTAGTGTTTTAGTCTGGGGTGTTATCATTTCTAATTTGTTGAAATTTATCATTATTCCGCGTAGAATTTCTTTAACCAAATCGTTTTTTAAGCCTTATCAGCTTAGCTATCACCGCAACTATTGATACCTGTAGGTTGTGGAGAATCCAAATGCACTTAGTTTGCAAATTTATATCTAGTTCGTCTCTCAGTACGAACGACCTTCAATATGTCTTAACACCAGATGAGTGTATCGGGCTATTTTCGTGTGCGCGCACCCCTAAAGACATCTTGGCTCAATTACCAAGTAATTTGCTTCAGCAGGTTACTGCGTCGGCTAAAAAAAATGTCCACAGCCTGCTCAACGCGATTCGAGTTGAACTCGTAAAAGCGAACTGGGTTTGCCTTTCTTTCAATGTGCGACGTAGTCCATTAACCAGTCAACAGCTAGCAAGCTTCCCTAAACTGAAGATACATGTTGATAGGGTGAGTAATAGCAGTTCAGAGCGCGTTCACAAAGCCAACTACAAGCAAGTTGTCGATGATGTACCTTTGGCACGTCACTACAGATTTTCGCCAGTGGAAGCTTCCCCAGAGCATAAAATCGTTGTCGAGTTTGCGGGCCAGTGGTCAAGCAATGCTGCTTGTTTAGCGCTAGGTAAAACGGATGAACAGCAAGGAAAGGTTACAGTTGCAATCTCCGACCTCGCCAACAAACACCGTAGCCTCGCAACGTTTAAAGATCTCGAAGCTGAGGGTAAAACGCTTTATATCAAAATCCCTTGTTCTGACCAGCCTCAGCCAATTTTGCTTAAACTCGCAGAAGAGCTGCAACCCGTTGATAAAGAAACTAACATGGATGAGTGGGATAACGTGTTGGTGTCGGTGGTTCCTGTTCATAAAGGTGATTCAGGGTATGTATCGATTGATCGTGGTTACGTTTATGTCGTTTGGCAATCAGAAGTTTGGAGAGAAATCCAAATTCAAAACGACGGACGCTTTTCTGATATCGATCTATCGCTCTATCAAAGCACTAAATCCTCGCCTCAAAGATCGGTCGATATCAGCTTATATGATGAAGATTCCGAAGCATTTCTGTCAGGGGAAGTGTTTCAGTTGTACCAAGAAGGTAAAAAGGTTTACGAGGGTGTGTTGGACGAATACGCTTGCGCCCGTGTTTTTGGTCTTACTGGCGAAGAAGTCGAGATAGTTGTCGCAGATTGGCCTAGTGAAGGCGAAACATACACAGAGTTACTTCAAACCGAATTGAGCCCATTCAAGGCTGGAAGTAAAACAAAGAGAGAGCCACTTGGTGTTCCTTTGCCTCATATTTGGCTTCCATACAAAATAAACGGTAGCGTACAAAGTGATGTTGCCCTTTATTATTCTCGGGTTCAGCTCAATACTCAGCAACTCAATGAGTTAAAGAGCGGGAACAACGAAAAAACGGTTAAAGTTAACTTCAGTGAGTATTCTTCGGCTCACAACTTTGATGCGAGCTCTGAACCTGTGATTTCGCTGCCGAATCTAGATACTCAAGCGCCAAGCAAATCAGATTACAATGTAGTCAGTCAAAAAGAGCAAGGTGTTGCTGCCGCTGTAGTTAACTCACCAAGTGTAGGCATTGTAATCACTTATAAAAGTAACCCCCAGTGCGATCAACCGGATGATTATTTCCAACTGAGGTGTGTTGATGAAACATGGAGCCAAAAGATTTTTTTGCGCGAGGCTGAGTTTGTGGATCAGTATTGTAAAGAAGTCGTGTTTAGTGGTTGGTTACCAGAAGTCAAACGGGTCAATCTAACCCGTCATTGTCGATCCCATAACTCAGATAAAACGGTATTAATGTCAGTAATTTATCAAGACATTGAATTAACGGAACTATTATAACATGAAACGAACAACGTTAAGTATCATGCTTCTTTCGACAGCTATGTTATTAGCTGGCTGTGGTGAAGAAAGTAAGCAAACTTCGAATGCTGCAACAACACAATCCGTAGAAAAAGAACCTGCTCAAAGGGCTTGCTACAATGTTGCTGAAGTAACCTCACTTGAACGTAAAGAGGTAACAGGATCACGCTGCCAATGGCAAAGTGAGCACAACTTTATTGTTTACTCTGAAGATCTGTCCAAGCCAGAGTATCCAGGCACAGCTCCTGTCAAACCGGGATATGCCGTTCGACGAGCAAAAGAATGGCCTCGTGAAGATTTATCTGATGCGAGCTCCTATGACAAACCCAGAGTTCAATTTTGGTGGAATAATGTTAGTGCTAGAGACCCTCTCGTAAACGATTACGAAAATGGCTACAAAATCTGGAGCATGAAAATTGATGGGACAGATTTACGTTTAGTTACGGATGATATGCCAAACACTGCGTCACCGCAGAATTTTATGATGAGTCGCTCGCCCAATAATCGTTATGTGGCATATGCATACAGTTACGGCGAGCCTCTGATAAAAGCCATATTTGACTTAAAAACGCAACAGACCATTCAGCTGGGCAGTGAGCGTACTAAGCCATATTTGGTCTGGGCGTACGACTCTAGCTACATCTATTTCTCAGATGGTTTTAAGCGTTTTAAATACACACTAGCGACGGGAACCAAAGAAGAGGTTGATGTTCCTTTGTCTGAGAGTACCGTGATAGTAGATGGCAAGTTAATCAATGCCGCGGGCTTGGGGGTTGGGGTTTATGACGCCAATACACTCAAACGCTTATATACTATTTTGCCTGAAAAAGAGTTTGAAGATTCCGTAGATATTGAGAAGCGCATTTACCGTCAAATTGCGATCAGCCCCAATGGGAAGTATGTATGGGGAATAAACTCGTATCGTAAGGTGCTGATTAACGTTGAGGATAAAACTTGGCTTGCGTTTTCTAATGAGGGAGATGAAAAGAAAGTTTATGCGGAAGTGGACAATATCAGTAACAACGGCAATGAAACACAAAGTGGTACAGCTTTAATAATGATTAACCGCTATGGACCAGGTTTCCGCTATAAGATGAATGGCGAAGGAGTACAAGGCTGGAAAGTGGTCCAATCTGGTAGAATAGCTAAAACTCCAGTGCTTTATAATGCTGATGCCAACGACGGGCGTTTTCTGGAGGTAGTTAACGATGAGTAATGACTTTAAATATTTACCAACAGATGTCTATTTGCTTGGTGTCGATTTTCCTAATGTTGGGGATGCACAGAACCCTCAATATAAAGCACTCAATACCGAAAAAGACCTGACCTCATTACAAGAGTTAAAAAATGTCCGCCCTATGTCACGGCTTCCCATTGCCATAAATTTAGGTGAGGAAAGCGCAGCCCTTTGGGCGACAGACGATTTAGGTCGCTTACATGTGCTGGGTGATTCAACTCAGAAAAACCAAAAAACCAATATCAATCAGGTTTTAGCTCTGCGTTCTCCAGTACATAAGTTAGCACAGAAGACGTACAAGCTGTCTTTTCCCGAATGGTCAATGCTCACAGAGTTAGCGATTGGTGCGCAGAGTAATGCTCGCCCAATCAAAAAGGCGTGCTCAGATCTTGCCTCTATCTTAGGAAATCTAAAGGGAAATGGGAGCAAGCAAACACTGAACTCGCTAGAAAAAAAAGTGGAATACGCTGTCACAGAAGTGAAGCGTTCACAACTCGCGCCTAAATATGAAGCGGGCACTCAAGCACTAACTGATGAGCAAGTTACATATAACAAATGGTATGACTCTGTTCCTGAAGATAAGCCAATTCGTGGTTTTATCGTGCCAACTTTTTCATTTCTCGCCGTAGCATTTTCAACACAAGAGTATGCTGATGCAATTGTTAAGGTCACTCGTTTTGATGAGGAGAGTGGGCAGCACTTCAATCTGCAACATGAAAACATCATAACGCAAGCACAACTTGACCGAAACAGTGGTTCGCATCGTCCAATAGCATTGTTTCCATTTGCATCGGAGGTTTTTACTGATGGCATGTACACCATTGAAGTGGTTTTCGACCAAAAGTTTGGAGCTGAAATTCCTGAATTTGCTCAGAATGCTACTAATGTAACAAAGGAGTACAATAACTTAGGTTTCCCCACTAAAGTCAGCTACGAGCTACGAGAATACATCACGCTCAGCCAAACGACACCGTTTGGGAAGATCGCGGTTGTTGCAGGTGACATGATCTCACTTGAAGAGTCTTTGATATACCAATTTCCAACGCAGTTTAAAGCCCTGCAGGCCTTCCGGATGGGGGAGCTTGAAAACCTAGAGAATAGCGGAACGACCGCTAGTATGAGTGCTGCGCTATGGGAGATTGGCACAAAAGTTACGCCAAGTTTGGTTAATGCTGGCATTAATATTCATCAAAGCCCATCAAGTAAACATGATGTGATTGGGAGTTTAGCAAATACGTTTTGGGGGCAAGTAGACAAGGGCGCGTTACCCCCAGCCATGATTTCTGCATTGGAGTTTTCATTTGGGGTATCGGCCACCGCAGCAGCTTACCAAACTCTTCAAGATTTACGCCAAGCGGCATCGGAATCTGAGCGTGCAGCACAAGTGGGCCTAAAAGCACTTCTCAAAGAGAAAGGGTTTGATAAAAGTAAGTTCTTTACCAAGGTTATTGAACCTGCGAGAAATGGTAGTGCCCACGTTGTGGCGGGGAGTGCTGCAAGAACTTGGTTGACAGGTAACGGCAGTATCAAAAGCTTTTTGTCGCCCTTTGCTGGTGCAGGGCTCAATGCAATCAACACCTTCTATGAGATAAAAGAGATCACTGACAAAAGCGAGCAATTACGCTTAGCTGAAGAGAAAGCTAAACTCAGGAAAAGTTATTTTGAGCAGGTATCACGTGATTATCTGAACTGGGTGCCTGTGTGGCAAGAAAGTCTCAAGAGTGGCGAGTCGTTACTGAAGCCAATCATCGTGGAATTGGAAAACAAGGTAACGTTTACTGACAGTATTCCTAATGATGTTGCTGAAGACAGTGCAATGTTTGTTAAAGACCATAAAGGTGCCGGTTTACGCTTGGTTTTTCCTTTTGATAACAATCAGGTTCAAGCCCCGCACTTGTCGTATTTGGCTGCTGTCGATAGAGAACTATCTAAGATTCCCAATGCCGTTGTTGAAATCGAAGGGCATGCCTGTCAAAACGGTGATTCAGAATACAACCAAAACCTTTCGCAACAGCGAGCGCAGCATGTTGCTGAGTTCTTTTCTTCAGTCAGTGATATTCGATTTTTTGGTGAACGTCGCCTAATAGCCGAGGTACCAAACAACGAAATCGAACGCGAAAACGCGGAACTTAATATTAACCGACGCGTTGAAGTCCGAATCTACCTACAAGAGTTTGCGGCGAGAATTCCACCGAGTCGACTTGGTTTTAAGGCTATGGAGCAAGCGCGCCTAGCTCAGTTAAATGCGAACTTGGGAGAAGAAGCAATTGCAAAAGAGCTCAAGCTAGCTATCTTCGAGATGATCGTTGGTATGGCTTGCTATGTTCCGATAATAGGGCAGGCCGCAAGAGGTTTTTTCGTTGTCAAAGAAGGTGGGAAAATGCTGATGAGTGGTGCCCAGTTGCTAGACTCTGCGCTCTTTGATTATTACTTGTCTTCCTACAACGAGGTGAGAAAAAACATATCTGCAATTGAACAACTTAGCCATGAAACCACAGAGATTATTGATTCATTGGCTGAGATTAATACTCAATTGACCGAGATGTATTTTACGTCTTCAGAGGCGTTAGTTGAGCACCTAGGAAAAACTACCGGTGTAAAGGAGCTGATTAAGCGCTATCAACGTCGTGCGCTTGCTATTAATGGTTTAGTGCTTTTGATTCAAAGAGCTTGTGCTCAGGGCGAACAAGAGTTCACAGAACAGTGGCGAATATTAGCTATCGATGAATACATTCAGCGATATATCGAAACTGACGGCTGGTTATTAAACACAGAGTTAAAAGAAAACTTGTGTAACTTGTGGCTCCAGGAACTCATGCGTAGAGAGGGACACAAGCAATTAGTCGAAAGTTACGGTGAAGAAATGGCTGAACAAATCATCACTCGTAACAAAGCTAACTATATTACTCCAAAACGGAAAGATGTTTCAGGGGCTTTTAATGTCGCGTTTCCAGTGCAAGACAAGCTCTATAATCGCGATCAACAACGAGGCTTAGTGGAGTTTGCGACACAGTTTAATGTTGAGTCTAAAAAATTATCAGAAGAGGACCTAGGGTTCGTTCGGTTATTAGTCTCTGAGCCTCATGAAACGTCGAAATGGGTCACGTTTGATGAGTGGGAGAAGACGCGATTAAAAGCAAATAAAAAGGTGCGATTATCGCCTTTCCACCGTTTGAAGTGGCAAATGGTGTTAGGCAAACAAAACCTGAAACAGATGACGTCAAATGTGTTTCAGTGTGAGATGTCTTATCAGCGCACTGACAGTTTATTTAATACCAGTGGACCCAAGTTTAACTTGATGTTCAAACCGATGAAACACGAGGAATTTAGTGTAGATCCCAAAGATGAATTGGCCGAATTTTTTGAGGCGGAAAAAGCAGACGGCAATGTCCTTATCGGTTGTGAATTTGAGCCGTATTTTTACTTTGGAGATGATGTCTTCTCGGGAGTGAAGCCTTTGATCGCCAAGCATGATTTAGTCGATTATAGTGGCTTTTTATCTAAAGTTGCTCTCGGTCCGATTTTTGGGCAGGTGATAAAAATTGACTCCCAACAAGATGTACTCAAAGAATATGTAAACAGCGGTGGCTTTAAAAATATGACCTATGAGTTCACTCTATCTGGAAGCAACTATAAACTACCAGTACGAGTGGACAAAACAGTCGGACGATTTATTACTTCACCTAGACAGATTCCTGTAGGGGTCGATACAAACCATAATTACACACACTCTGCGAAATCGGGCTTTATAGCGAACGGAAATAGTGTGTCAGAGAAAGACTTGTTAACGCTAGATTTTGTCTTACATAGTAAAGTTCATAAAGGCCCGACAAAGCCTATTATCGATGACATTAAGCACAGTGCGATCGCGATCAACTACGGAAATAAACGACAGTTTATGAACGAGGACAGTATGTTCACTACTGCAGATGAGCTCAAAGGCTTTGATTGGACTTCGAATAAGTCATTCGCTATGGAAGTTATGCTCATTGGTGGGAAGCACAGAAAAGAATCGTATCAGGGGCAAAATCTCGAATGGCAGAGTGTTCCAGTTTCACTAAAGCTCTCGACCACTTTTGATAATGAAGCCGTATTCGGCTCTGAAACTACCTCTGGTCCTGAGTATCTAAGTAACCTTACTTATATTGGGATACTAAAGAAGGACGGTTCTAAATGGACGCTAGATGATAGCGATGTGATTAACAAAAATATAGACGGAGATTTTGTCTCTGAGGCTCTATCCAACATAGACATGGATGAAGATTTCGATGGTAAGGTCGTCTACGCGTCTCGATTCGAGTTCGCATTTAAAGCGCTGAACGGGCAAGAAATCAAGGGGCTTCGACCATTTGGACCCGTTGTTTCGACATCTGGTAGATTCCAAGAAGCAGTTCTAAAGGTGTCCTCTTTAGCACAACGCAATACAGCGGAAAAGACGCCGTTCAAACTTGGAAGCTTTGAGATGTCGTTAGGAAGGCAGTACAAAAGTGTAGATGAATTATCTTATTTTTCTGATTGTGAAGACCCAAGCTATAAAGTTGATAAAGATATGTACATCAACTGGGTAAAACTGAAACCAGCAGAGCGTACAGAACGCTTGGTAACTTGGATTAGAGACCCATATTTAGCAACTATCATTGAAGCGTCCATTCTCAACAAATAAAAAAACCGCCTTCGGGCGGTTTTTCTTTTCTTGTCAATTTAAAAAGTAGTTATAGTTTCACTGTTCTCGCTTAACCCGATGCAGAAATATCGTATTTCTTCATTTTGTGATTAAGTGTACTTAACGGCAGTGACAGTTGTTCAGCCGCTCGTTTTGTGTGCCAATTACAAGAGTTTAAGCAATCGATGATCACAGTTCGTTCATATTGACTGACGACCTCTTTTAGGCCAACAGCTACATCGTCATAACCTAGAGGTTCAGGTTCAAACGCGGGCTGACCTGTCGATGTAACTGGAGCAACAACTTGACGGTGTTCTACGTCTTCAGGGATCTGTTCACCAAACTCAATCTGAGTAATAGTTTCGAAATCTGATAATAAAACCGATCGCTCAATGATGTTCTTAAGCTCGCGTACGTTACCGGGGTAGGGGTAAGCGAGCAGTTGGTTTCTCACATTAGCACTCAAGCCTGGTGATTGAGGCAAGCCTAACATCGTCGTGGTGTGCTGAACAAAGTGCTCGGCAAGTGGGATAATGTCCGCTTGTCTGGATCTCAGTGGTGGTAAGGTGATGGGAAACACATTCAAGCGGTAGAACAAATCGGCCCTAAAGCCTCCGTCTTTAATCTGCTGCATTAAGTTACAGTGTGTCGCCGCAATGACTCTAACATCCACTTCAATTTCTTTGCTGGCGCCTACAGGGCGAACTTTACGTTCTTGTAGCACTCGCAGCAGTTTAGCTTGAAGTAGCATGGGCATATCGCCAATTTCATCTAGGAACAGGGTGCCACCGTTTGCTGCTTCAAATAAGCCAACTTTGTCCTTGTCTGCACCGGTAAATGCCCCTTTTCTGTGTCCGAAAAGTTCGGATTCCAGAAGTTGTTCAGGAATTGCGGCACAGTTCTGAACGATTAATGCTTGGTCAGAACGATTCGAGTTTTCGTGAATATATTTTGCAATGACTTCTTTGCCCGCCCCTGTCTCGCCTCTAAGTAAGACGTCGACAGGCAAAGAGAGCACCTTATCAAGTCGGCTCAATACATTGACCATCTCTTCACTTTCAGCGATCGGACCTTGATAGGTTTTCTTTGTCCGTTTCTTTAGCTGAGTATTTTCACGAACTAACGCTTGGTTATCGGCGCTTAAACTCTTAATCACTTGTCCGTATTGCTCTAACCAAATGGCATGACGAATATTACTTGCCGCCATTCGGCAAAACTCGGTAAGTGCGGTTTCGTTATCGATAACGCTTAAATCGAGCAAAACCAACAATCCAATGGTTTTGCCTTCATCATCAATCAATGGCCAAGCAAGTAAGTTATTGCTTTTTAGACCTAACGTTTGCTCGGTTTGATAGATGCCTTCGCAGTCATAACCATTGTAAGTGTATAGCTCATTGATCAAGACAACTTCGCCGTTACGTACGGCGAAGTTGAATGGGTCGGCTTCACTTACTGTGTCTAACTGCAGTGGCTCCCAAGGATGTGAGGCAATGACTTTTTCATGGTGATGCGCGGTGCTCGGAATCAAGGCTTGACCGGTTTGGTCAAGCACGTAAATGATGCCATGTTTCGCGAAAGTCATTTGCCTTGCCGCTGTGAGAACGGCATCCAAAGTTTGAGCTAACTGGCTGCGATCAGCCAGAGATTGGCTGATCGCAAGTAGGGCGTTACTAAGCTCACTATGGTTAGCTGAACGCATAGGTTAGAGTTCCTTGCTCGTCCACAGAAACTTCAATTTGAGTATGTGAATCATCCTTGTCATTCACCAGTAGTTGAGTCGAAAGCTGCGGCAATAGTTGGCGGTTAATTACGGCATCAATATTTCGAGCTCCCGTCTCTGCGAGGCGGCAGTTGCCTAATACGAATTCTACTAAGTTATCACCATAGCAAAGTGCCAGTTTGTGGTGGCTTTGCAAGCGCTCAGACACTTTCTTCAGTTTATGATGGATGATATCAGTCATTGCTGCGTCTGAAAGAGGAAGGAACGGCAACACCGACATACGTGCCAGTAAGGCTGGCTTGAAGTGTTGATTCAATGTTGGGCGAATGGCTTCAGCGACGATATTGGCATCAATGTCTTTCGCTTGGTGAACCAAAGACTCAATCTCATGAGTCGCAAGGTTGCTTGTCATGATGATGAGTGTATTTTTGAAGTCGATGGTACGACCTTCGCCATCATTTAGCGTGCCTTTGTCGAAGACTTGGTAGAACAGGTTGAGTACTTCAGGGTCAGCTTTTTCCACTTCATCAAGCAGAACAACAGAGTAAGGGCGTTGACGTACCGCTTCCGTTAACATGCCACCTTCGCCATAGCCTACGTAGCCAGGAGGAGAACCAATAAGACGAGATACTGTGTGTTTCTCTTGGAACTCAGACATATTGATGGTTGTCATGAAGCGTTCGCCACCAAACATTTGATCAGCGATAGCGCGAGCGGTTTCTGTTTTACCTACACCACTAGGGCCAACCAATAAGAATACGCCCGTTGGTGCATCTGGGTTACCAAGACCAGCCTTTGCGGTTTGAATTCCTTCAGCAAGCGCATCAATGGCAAACTCTTGACCTTTAATGTTTTGAATTAGGTTTTGCTTCAAGTTTAAGGTCGCTTGCGACTCATCTTGAAGCATTTTACCCATAGGGATGCCTGTCCAATCAGAAATTACATGACTAATTTCGTCGGGACCCACTTCGTAGTGAACGAGTGGATTGGTACCGCGCACGTTATCTAAACGTTCATTACAAGATTGAATAGCTTCGCGAGTTTGCTCTTCAGAATATTCATGACAATCTGGTTTATCACTTGTTAGTACTTCATCGTCTTGAAGCGTATTGTCAGCTTTAGGGGCGCTGTCTTCTTCAATAGAAGGAGTAGTAAGGCTATAAAGATGGCTACGCAGTTCAATGATTTCTTGAATAAGAGATTGTTCTTTTTTCCATTGAACTTGAAGGGTAGCTTGTTCTTCGGTGGCCTTTTCAATCTTCTCTTTTAGCTCAGGAATTAAAGCAGCACTGTGTTTGTCACCAGTTTGCTGCAGTTGGTCACGCTCCAGAGCTTCTAGCTCGCGATTCGCAGCCGCAATTTCTTGATGCAATGTTTCAACAGGTGCCGGTGTTGCATTAAGGCTAATATTAACGCGGGCGCAAGCCGTATCTAACACGTCGATTGCTTTATCTGGCAGTTGGCGTCCGGTGATGTAACGATCAGCTAAGTTTGCTGCGGCAGTGATTGCGTCGTCACGCACGTATACGTTATGTGATTTTTCATAGGCTGGTCTTAAGCCTCGGATGATCAATGCGGCTTGAGTTGCCGATGGCTCATCAAGTTTCACTAGTTGGAAACGGCGTGCCAGTGCAGGATCTTTTTCGAAATATTTCTTGTATTCAGACCATGTGGTGGCAGCAATTGTTTTTACTTCACCACGTGCTAGAGCGGGTTTAAGTAGGTTGGCAGCATCACTGCCTCCAGCTTGATTGCCTCCACCAACTAGCGTGTGAGCTTCATCTATAAATAAAATGATTGGAGTCGGTGAATTCTTCACTTCGTCTAGTACTGCGTTAAGGCGCTTTTCAAACTCTCCCTTAACACTTGCCCCAGCTTGAAGTAAGCCCATGTCTAGGCCATACAGTTCAACACCTTTGAGGCAGTCTGGCACATCTCCTTCGGTAATCTTTAATGCAAGCCCCTCCACTACCGCGGTTTTACCAACTCCCGGTTCACCTACGGCGATTGGGTTGTTTTTTCTACGTCGCGCTAAGATGTCGATTATTTGCCTGATTTCTTGATCACGGCAGAATACCGGGTCGATCTCGCCCTTTCTTGCTTTGCCGGTAAAGTCGGTGGTGAATTTACTTAATGCCGAACCATCTTCGCGTACGTCGGTTTTTTCTGATGTCGCTGCTAAAGATTCTAGAGACTTTGTTGTGAGTTCAGAAAAGTTACGTTTTAAGGCATCTGGGTTTACACCGTCTAAGATTGAAGCGTAGCCGTGCTGACCATAGCGTAGTGGGTTGCTCACGAGTGTAAGAAGTAGGGCACCAGAGCGAATCTGAGTTTCGGATAGGTCTAAAGTTGAGACCAACCAACTTTCTTGAAGCCATTCAATTAAAAGCGAAGAAAAAACAGGCTTGCTACCGTTACCTGTTGTATTAGTATCTAAAGTCGAACGAATAGATTGCCTTAAAATGGTCTCTGAGCAATCGAAATGACTTAATAAGATATCAAAATCACTATTTGGCCTTTCTAATAAGCTTAATAGATAGTGTTCAATTTGCACTTCATTGGCTTTTTCCGATACGGCTAATGCAGCGGCATCCTCTAAAGCGACTTTTACAATAGGGTGCAGACGTTGTATTAAAGAGGAAAGGTTTATATTTATCATTCTAGTTCTATTAGTTATGTATATGGGATTCGGCAATTATACTAAAATTGATAACTGGTTTTTTATTCGGTGATGAATTTACTATTGTTTATTGGTTACTTTTATTGTTTGTTTTGGCTTTTTATCTAACTGAAATTTGATATTTCGTTCAAAACAATATATAGCATAGGCATTATGATTTAATTGCTAGTTTTTTTAACTTTATTTCTAATGTTCTAGATAGTTATTTTGTCTTTCTATTTTAAGTTCAATTTATTAATATTCATGTTCAAGAAATCGTTTTTCTATACAATAAGTTGTTATTGAATATAATATTAAAAATGACTAATTTATCGTAACTAACTGTATTTGTTGGGTTTATAATGTTGGCATGATGTTTGTATTAACTTAATCAGTCGCGGTGATAAGCGATTTGGTGAATTAATGAATTATAAATTTTAAAAAGGAAATATCGATGCCAACTCCAGCATATATGTCTATCAATGGTGAAACTCAAGGTCACATTACTAAAGATACTTACTCTGCAGATTCTGTAGGTAACACTTGGCAAGAAGCTCACGTTGATGAGTTTCTAGTTCAAGAACTTGATCACGTACTAACAGTTCCACGTGACCCACAAAGTGGTCAACCAACAGGTCAACGTGTTCACCGCCCTGTAGTAGTAACTAAAGTACAAGACCGTTGTTCACCTCTGTTATTCAACGCATTAGTGTCTGGCGAAAAGCTTCCTGAGTGTGTAATCCGTTTTTACCGTACTTCGGTACAAGGTAAGCAAGAGCACTACTATTCAATCAAGTTAATTGATGCACTACTAGTAGATATTCAAACTCGTATGAATCACTGTCAAGACGCTGCAACTTCAGATCGTGTAACTGAAGAAGTACTTAAGCTGACTTACCGTGCAATCGAAGTCACTCACGAAAACTGTGGTACTGCTGGTAACGATGACTGGCGTGCTCCACGCGAAGCTTAATCGCTTTTCGTGAAAAACAAAGGGTCAACAACTGCTGTTGGCCCTATTTCTATTATTAGTATCAGGTAAAAGATATGGTGAATGACGTAGAATTTAAGTTTGAACTGCAAGGCTCCTCGCATGATTTTCGTGTGGAGAGCTTTCAGGTAATCGAAGAGCTTTCAAAGCCTTTTCAAATCAGCCTATCATTACTTTCACTTGATCCTGATATCTCATTTGACGCACTCATCCGTAAACCAGGTAGTTTGACTCTATACGGTCAAGGCGTCAGTTCTGCGAGATGTTTTCACGGCGTGGTAAATGAGGTGCGTTACCTTGGATCGGGCAGGAGATTCTCTCGTTACCAATTGACTCTTGTTCCACAAGCTTGGTTTTTGAGCCAAAGACAAGACTGCCGTATTTTTCAACAAAAATCAGCGTCGGCGATCATTTCTGAAGTTTTAGATGATGCGTCAGTGACTGATTATCGATTAGAGCTGTCTGGTGTATATCCTTCAAAAGAATACGTGCTCCAATATCGAGAGACAGACCTTGAGTTTGTTCAACGAATTCTGGCAGAACACGGAATGTGGTACTACTTCGAGCATACAGAAGCTAACCACACGATGGTGATTGTCGATAGCAATGACGCAATAGCTGAGTTATTGAACACGCCACTGAACGGATCTTATTTGGGGCCAATTGTTTACCATGCTGATGGTGGTGGTGTTGCAGACCGCGAGCATATCTCAGACCTTGAACTCGTGAATAGAGTGAAAACCGGCCACGTTACTTACACAGATTATAACTACGAGTTTCCGAAAATTCCTCAGGAAATGAGCAGCTCCGGTGAACTTGATTTAGACCTGAAATTGTTCGATTTCCCAGGGCGTTACGTGGACCCAGCTATGGGGCAAGTAAGATCAAATGAATGGATGTCTGAACATATTGTTGATAATCAGCAAGTAGAGGCGACCAGTAATGTCATGAGACTGGCGTCTGGATACAGTTTTAGTATCAGTGAGCATCCACGTTCAGCAATTAACCGCGATTACCTCATGCTGTCGGTGATGCATAGTGGCCATGATCCTCAGGTTCATGAAGACGAAACTAATGGCTTGCCAACTACATATCATAATCAGTTCGCGTGTATTCCTAGACATGTTGAGTTTAGAGCTCCAAAACTTGAAGCTCCTTTAGTTGATGGTACACAAACAGCGGTGGTTGTTGGCCCAGCAGGCGAAGAGATCTATACAGATAAGCTTGGGCGAATCAAAGTTCAGTTCCATTGGGACCGTTATGGCGAGAGCGATGAGCATTCGAGTTGTTGGATTCGAGTTAGCCAATCAATGGCAGCACCAACTTGGGGAGCAGTATACTTACCTCGTATCGGCCATGAGGTGGTGGTTACTTTCCTAGAAGGCGATCCAGACAGGCCTTTAGTGACAGGTGCCGTTTATAACGGGCTTCATTACCCTCCTTATTCGTTACCAGAGAACAAAACACGTACGACATTCCGAACTCAAACGCATAAAGGGACAGGCTATAACGAGTTGAGCTTTGAAGACGAAGCTAACCAAGAAGAAGTTTACATCCATGCGCAAAAGGATATGTCGACCAAGGTTTTAAATAACCGCTATCGCGATATAGGTCAAGATGAGTTCTTAAAGGTTGCACGCCATCAGACAAATGATGTTCACGGTGATCACAAAGAGACAATCGATGGCCATAAGACTACCCAAGTTAACAGCACGTTTACTGAAACTGTCGAGCAAGATGTATCCGTTACATATAATGCCAATGAAACTCAATATGTTAAGAATAACTCTGATCTAGAAATTGGAGACAATCAAATTACCAAGATTGGTAAGAATGATGACTTAGATGTGGGCGAAAACAGCAACTTAACGGTAGGTGCTTCAAAAAGTTCTGATATTGGAGCCGATGATAACCAAACGGTTGGTGGCAACTTAACGGTTTCTGTTAAAGGAAATACTTCATACAAAGCCGATGGTGCGACCCAGATCATAAGCGGTGACAAGATAGTACTGAAAACGGGTGGGTCTTCATTAGTGATGAATAGTGATGGTTCTATCAAGTTGTCTGGCTCTTCAATAACCATTGAAGGAAGCGATAAAGTTGTAGTCAAAGGTGGAAACGTGGCGATCAATTAATGATGAAAAAACAAATCCCAATTATACAAACCATCACGGAACAGCAAGCCGAATCAACGGCTTGCTTTTCACGTTTTGGAAGAATCTTATCGATCAACGAATCTATGAATGGAGTACGAGTCGACTTTGAAGGCAACTCGTTACAGCAGCCAATTAATGCAAGGTTGGGGCGAGGGTTTAAATTAGCCGAGTTACAACTTGCTATAGATAACAAACTTTCATGTCGTATTGAGTTTCTAAATAACGACCTTAACCTTCCTTTAGTCACAGATATCTTTTTCTCCATTCTTGAGGAGTCGGATGAGTTTGTACTGAGAGCAAAGAAAATGGTTATTGAAACGGAACAAGAGTTAATTGTGAGAAGTGGCGAAACCGAAACTCGCTATAGCGGCCGTGATGGTCGAATTACCACCAAAGCCAAATACGTGACTTCCCAAGCTGAGAAGGCACAAAAAATTCAAGGCGGCACTATCGCGATCAATTGATCGTGTTACTAGATTGGATTCACGGATGCGTCAAAAAATAGGTATAGATCAGCTAAATCAGCCGATCACTAATGAAGATGTGGAGTTGGCGATTGCCAATGCGGAAAGTACGCTCACTTTATTGGACGAGCTTCCTATCAAGTGGCTGGAAATTTGTAATGAAAAGTTGTCACTGGCTTCGGAGACACTCAATTTCTTATTAAAGCAACGATTACAAGTCCATAAGAGGGGATACCCAAGCATCGAGCTGGAGTATTTAGCGTTGGCTGACCGCCAGATTAAAGACCTAAAAAATGTTTATTTGTCTTTCTATCGTTTGGCTCCGGGACTAATCCATCAATTGAAGCAAAGCGAACCGACTGTTTATGCTTGGCTTATGTTGAATGCCGATATTGGACAGGATCATGAAAATCTACTTTGTGGCTTATCCATACTTGATGAGTTAGATGACCAAACCGCAAAATTCTTGGTTGTGCAGTCGTCATTACCAAGTATCGACACTGTAATCATCGAAATGGTTGAAGGTGGTTCTAAACTGCCTCTGCTTTATTTAGAGTGCTTACAGTTACGCCAAACTATCACAGTTGGCCTGTTAAAGCGCTGGCTTAAAGATGAGCGCTTTTCTAAACATAAAGCACATTTGTTTTTATCGTTACAAAACGACGCAGAAAGCGTTGTCTGGTTAGCTGAAAATTCAAATGGAAGTCAGAACCTGTTTGAACGCTTGCTTACGAAAGAGGATCGGGGAACTTGGTTTCGTCAGGAGTTCGGTACCTCAATCGATAGCATGTCTGATCCTGAAGTTATCACTTATGCCAAACTTTTAGACCTCAAAGAGTTTGAACACTTTGATCCGAGTAGTGCACAGGCTCCATTTGATTTTGTATTACATGGCCTCAATGAACACGTTCCTATAATAATTGAATTGATATCGAGCCTTGAAGAGTTCGAAGCTGAGGATTGGATTCAAGCGCTTTATATTGTTTATGGAAAACGCTTACCTGTGACACCAAAAAACTTGGGCATTGATTTTGAATGGCATGAAATACTCGAAAGGTTACAAGAGTGGGCCAAGACTGATGCCTACAAACAAGTATCTCCAGGTCGAATGGGACAAGCTTTGACTCTAGAAACTAGTATACAAGCCATGTTCGATACTCAAGTTAATGCCGCTTTTAGGATTTGGATTTGGCGTCAGGTTTGCCTCCATACTCGTTCATACATTCCTTGGGATATGGCTATGCCTGCCCATCAACAAAAGTGGAATATCACGCGACTAACTCAGAATTCAACAGCCTCAGAAAGGTTTAACCTAAGGAATAATAATGCAGTTGTGGGATATTGAGAACCATCCAGAACTTTCAATAAAGGGCCGTTTTCAACGAGATCAGAACGGTAAAGAGGTTTGGGTTGTTGTTGGAAAGCGCTCGTGGCAATTTGTAGACTCTGTTTGGAAGGAGCTGGAAGAGTCAGAGATCTATGACGATCCTGTTTATTTGGGTGAAGCGGGACTTTCTGCGATGAAAGTTGATCATGAGTTCTCTGTAGTGAAGGCCAACACAGATGTGTTGATTTCCGGCAAGGCGCGAAGTTACGCAAAAAAGGCCGTTACATACCACGAGTGCCGGCTTTTGATTGATGGTCATATTGATAAAACTTTGTCAGTAGTTGGAGATAGGCAATGGATAGAGCATGGCGGTAGCGTGACCCTGAGTAAACCACTCCCATTTATCGAAAAAGAGATAGATTACTCCTGTGCTATTGGAGGCGATTTAAGAAACCGGCTTGGCGGAGGTATTGCTGATAGTACAGCAGAGCTATTAAATCAGAAGGTACCTTCTGTTTTTTATCCAACTGAAGATTGGAGTGCGACACCAAAGAATACACGGGTAGCAGGCTTTGGCCCGCTAGCGCCATTTTTTGGAGCTAGGCAGCGGTATGCCGGGACTTTTGATGCCGATTGGCTAGAGAATCGAAAACCCCTTTATCCATTAGATTTTGACCTACGTTTTTATCAGAGCGCACCACAAGATCAACAGTGTAGAGGGTTCATATCGGGCGGTGAACGATTGATGATGAGTGGGTTTTGTCATAATGATGCACTTTCTTTTCGTTTTCCTAAAGATATGTATATTGCAGAAGCTCAGTTTAAAAATACTAATTACCAAGTCGATATGACTATTGCGACGGTTTTTATTGACACAGAGGCTCGTACACTTTCAATTAGCTATAGCGCCGTGTTCCCATGCCAAGGAGAGGAGCATATGTTAGTGTCAACTAGGATTCATAAAAAGCAGGAGCTGTCCGATAATGAATAACAATTCAGCCCGTTTTATTATTGGAATGGAAGCCATGACACCAACGGGCATGAACCTTGAAATTGCCACAGCAGTCGCTAAGGCGGATTTGGGAAGGTTTGATCAGAAAGTAGCCGAGGATGGGATTGAAAGATTTACCTACGGTAATATTGAATACACTTCCAACACATCGTTGTTTGACAAATGCTCAGAGCTTATTGAGAGCTTAGTCGGGGCTCTTTTAAAGCAGCTACCTAAGGCTCTAAAGCCGATTCCATTACTCATCAACATTCCTGAAGCTCTTTCCATTGTAGAGGTTAGTGAGTGGTTAAGTGAATGTAAGCACTGTGATGCAATCTCTCATTATGAAGTGGTTCAACAAGGTGGGCCGTCACACTTAACCACATCGTTGGCCAAATTGAATCAATATGATGCTGTAATGAGTATATCGGTTGATTCGCCTGTGGCGAATATAGACGCATTGATAGAAACTGGGTACGTAATGAGTTCATTTAACCCCTGGGGGATAATACCTAGCGAAGGAGGGGCTGGCGTAATTTTGTGCCGGAATAATTTGGTCAAAACGTTAAAGCTTACTCCTCTGGCACAATTAGGTTATTTCGACTTAGAACCTGTAAATACAACCCGTCGGTCAATGATGAAGCTTGTAAGAAGTGCGCTCCGTACTATCGAGAGTTTTGGGGTTGTGTTCTCCGATATGACCAATTTGAGATCTCATACTGAAGATTATGGTTTTGCGTTAGGTGCCCGTGCAGAATATTTTGATAACCCTCAACAGCCATTTTTAATCAATGATTTATGGGGCACACTCGGCAGTTGCTCATCATTGGCTCTAATGGCCAGTGCTATTCAAGAAGGGCCTCACAATAGACCTATTACTTTGTTGATGTTTGATTTGCAGGGCGAAAGGGCGCTACTTCAACTGACCCGTATGAAAAATAATTAGCAGAGCTAACATAACCGGAGGGCTGAGAGCCCTTCGGTAGTTAACGTCTCATGAAGTCAATTTGAGTGTTCATCATCTCTTAAGCGCTTATCCTATCGATAATCTCATCAATCTAAATTTCTATTAATAAGTTCGGTTGGATATTAAGGAAAGTTACGCTTGATTTTAAATGTTTTGTCACAGCCTCTCATATCTTCACAGCAATGATTGAACTGTTCGTCTGAAATTTATTACTTACAATAACCTATTTTTTGTAATTATAAAGTGTGATTTATGTGGCAATGTTTGTTCCAAGCCTAATTCCGATAGAAGAGTTTTTATATTTTAATCGGAAAATAATGAACAATTGGTAGTCAATGAGTTTGTTATTATGCGTGGTTATTTAGTAATAATAACTAAAGTAATAGTCTTACCGAGGTTTTTTAATACTGCTATTGAAAAGGGTATTAGACAGTAATTATTATTCTACATTAATTTATTTCGTTTGATAAAGAGTTTAGCGTGCCAGAAAAGCAAGGGACAGCCAAAGGTTATCTAGATAAGTTGGTTGTGAAAGCGATCGAAAAGAAAAATCAGCAAGCTCAGAACTTGGCTAATAAAAATAAGCCTAAGTTAGAGTATGTGATTTTTTCTCAATTTGACGTTTTAGATACATTACCTTCAAAAAATGGCAAAACGACTGTCTATCATTTAGCGAAAAAAGGAAGCCCTGAAAAACAGGTCTGTTGCAAAGTTCTAAATGAGAATTCATCTGACGTAGCACATGAATTACTCATCGGTGAGGCCAGTCGACTTGAAATGTCTCAGCACCCAAGTGTCGCTGATTTTATCAAAATAGGGAAAGAGTTCGAACGACCATACTTTATGTATCATTGGATTCAGGGAGAATCATTAGCTGAGAAAATGGCACGCCATACTCCCAAAGGGTTTCGGCATGATCATATTGCATGGTTGATCTACCAATTGTCTGGTGCGCTAGAGTTTATGCACACCAGAGGTGTTTGCCATTTAGATATTAAGCCGTCAAATATCATCGTTACAGAGTCTGATTACGTTAAATTGATTGACTTTGGTGCGGCTCGGTATGTTGGAGAGTCAAACACTTATGCAGAAGCAAGCATGAGCTACGCATCTCCCGCGTTTTTAAAATCTGGAATGGCTCAACCACAAGATGATGTTTATTCTCTCGCGTTATTGACCGGCCATTTATTTCTTGGTGCAGTATTTGGCGATGCTTGGGCTACGCAACTCAAAGCAAAGAAACGACCTGCTCAAATTCCTAATCATGTATGGAAGTTAATTAAAGAAGTTATTGGCAACCCAAGACAGCACAGATACACGGCTACTTCGTTCGCACAACAATTAGCTAAGATAGATACTCAAAAGTTTGAGACTGAAGTTAGCGCCCCTTTGTTTAGTAGCTTACGTAACGCCGATCTCGTTTTAACAAAACATAGTGCTATCGATAGAATTCACACTGGGCGACTTCGCTATTTAGAAGCGAGTTTGGTTTTGTGTGTTGCAATTATCACAGGAACTTATTTGTATAACCAGACCCAACCTGAATGGAAATCGATAGTTAAATCGAGCAACGGTACAAGTAATCTAGTAAGTACGATTAAACCTGCACAGACCGCGTCTTTCTTGGCTCAATCACCGTGGGATATTGAATTCGCGTTAGAAGACATGGAAAAAGATGTCGTCTCGACAGCTCCTTACCGAGAAGCCTATGAAGTACAGCAGGGCAAATTAGCTCAGTTGTACAAAAACTACGAATCGGATTTAAGTCAATATGAAAGAACGGTTGACCAACTCCCTCAAACTTTGAAGTATATCCGACAGAAGCTTGTTTCTTTGCGAGAGAAATTAAACAGCGACGGGTCACTATTTCCTTATGCAGACAAAGCGCTGACGGACGCGATGGCAAGCCTTAATCAGGCAACCATCGAGTCACAAAATATTGCAAGTTTTGATGGAAATAACGAACAACGTTTGGTCGATTTGATACTAGATGGTAAGTCAGAAGTTGCTGATAGCGATATTGAAACCGCTTGGAAAATAAGTCAATCAAAAGCTTATTTTTATAGCCATGTTTTACCCCAGAAAGTGCTGAACGGAATAGATCTCTCAATAGAGAATAATGCGGAGCAACATTATTATTCTAAAGCTATTGATGAGGCAGAAGCCGCGCAATCATTTTTTGGCAATACGCCTAAATTAAAGGCAAAAGTAAGAGCACTGAAAGTGGCACGAAGTGAATTCATCTTGTTCAGTACGGTGACTGAGCAATCTGTTTTTGGCACACAAAAACTCCATGATTCATTAGTCGATCTAGAGACAAATGCTCCTAAGAAGTTTAAAGAGATAACCGAAATTTTAAATAGTATGGCAAGTGACTCAATTGACAAGAGCCATCAGTTATCTAAACCCGCAAGAGGTGCAATAGCCATCGAGCGAGCAATTAGAAGTTACAACTCTGAAAGCCGAGGTTAACTTGAGTTTGATCGATACAGAAACGTTATTAGCACCAATACCAGGAGTCTCTCCAACGGGTGAGGACGCTAGGTATGAGTTTTGCTACGAAATGATGGAAACTGAAGTTAAAAAATTTGGCTCATTGTTTGGTGAGACTGTTGACTGGCATATAGTAAAGGTCCATTCAATTGAGGTACTAAGTCAACATAGTAAGGATCTTAAAGCGCTTTGCTATTTGATTCGAGCTTTGGTTGAAGAGAACGGAGTCGCTGGGCTAGACGAAGGTTTATCTTTGCTCAACGAATCAATAAGCCATTTTGGGGGCGAGTTATATCCAAAACGTAAGCGAGGTAGAGATGGTGCAGTTGAATGGTTAAACCATCAAATTAAACTTGTTTCGACTAAATTGTCTACCCAATCTTTGAATTGGGAAGCACTTTCACGTTGTGTGACATTAGTCGAAAGTATTCAGCGCCAATTTGACCAAATATTTCAAGATTCTGATGCGGACTTTTTTGAAATAAAAACTCAGCTAAATCAGTTGATGCAGAACGCATCTCCAAGCGAAGAGATATTGGGTCAAGACAGGGCGGTTGATACAGGTCCGTTGACCGAAGCGAGTGGAAAGTCCGAGAAAGTGAAAGGTGTCGATGCTCAACCACCTTTAGATTCTTCTTTGACTCAAGCCTTGTCAAATAAAACACGGATCTCGTCCAGTGAACTTAACTTCGTTGACGTTGACACGGATTTTTCGTCTCCGACAGCATCAAAGCGTACGTTAAAAAAAGTTGCAGAAATGATGATGCATTCTAATCCGACAGAAGCATTAGGATATCGGATTTATCGTCATCTCACGTGGTTCGACGTTGACGGTCTACCAGACCACCAAGAAAATGTTACTCAGCTGAGTTTAGCGGTTTCGTTAGATCAGCAAGTTGAGTATCGAGACAAAGCACATCAAGAAAGTGATATTGACACAATTAAACGTCTCGAACGAACTCTGACCGATGCGCCCTTTTGGCTGACTGGACATTATTTTGTTTATTCAATGTTGAGTAATCTTGGGTATGGCGAAGCTGCAACGGCCGTTAAACAAGAAACAAGGAGGTTTATCAATTCTTTTAATGGAATTGAAAGCCTATTTTTTAAAAATTCTATTCCATTTGCAGATGAAGCAACCATTACTTGGTTATCTACAGGTAATAGTTCGTCTTCGGATAACTCTTCAATTGTTCAAAGTATTGTTGTTTCTGAAGATGATTTGTCAGAGATGGAGGATATTGCCCTAGAAGATTTGGGTATGTATGTCGCTGAACTGTCGAAAAAACTTGAGTTGGATAACTCCGGTCGTGGGCAGTTTATGTTGCATTTGAAGTTAGTGAAAGCCTACCAAAATGTTGGTTTATATCCGTTGTGCTTGCCTTACTTGGAAAAAAATTGGGAAGTCAGCAAAGAATTAAATCTATCAATTTGGGAACCTCATTTGTTTTTCTCCTTAGAGCATTTAATTCAAAAAACTCTTAGGGAACTGTATCGAAATAAAGATTTTCTACCAGAGATATATAGCGAATGGGGAACAATTTATGACCAGCAATAAATTAGAAAAGGACTAATTATGTCACGTGATGGCTCGGTGGCTCCGAAAGAGCGAATTAATATACGTTATGTTCCAGCGACAGGCGATGCGTCTGAAGATGTTGAACTGCCTCTAAGTATGATGGTTGTCGGTGATTTTACTGCCCGCGCAGATGAAACACCGATCGAAGAGCGTAATCCTATTAATATCGATAAAGACAACTTTAACGAAGTATTAGAAGGCTACGCGCCAAATATCAAAGCAAACGTTGAGAATCGACTTTCTGACGAAGAAGGCGCGCAAATTGGTGTTGATATTACATTTAAAAATATGAAGGACTTTACTCCTGAGTCTATTGCGAAGAAAGTTCCAGAATTAAATGGCTTATTAGAGCTTCGTGAAGCCTTGGTTGCATTAAAAGGCCCTCTAGGAAATGTACCTGCTTTCCGTAAAAAGATAGCAGCTGTTCTTCAAGATGAAGAAGCAAGAAAGAAACTTTTGGATGAACTTAGCATTGGTGCAGACCAAGGCGAAAAAGCAGAGTAGGGAATACCATGTCGGCAGAAGTACAAGCACCAGAACAAGAAGCAGCTCTAGTTGAATCAGGCTCACTTCTGGATAGCATTCTAAATGAGACTCGCCTCAAGCCTAGCGACGAAGGTTTTGACGTTGCAAAGCGTGGCGTTGAAGCATTCATTGGTGAGTTGTTAAGCAGCTCAACAGTAGAAAAAGTAGATCAATCGCTAGTTGATTTGATGATCTCTGAGATTGACCAGAAATTATCTAAGCAGGTTGATGCAATACTACACAATGAAGAAGTTCAAGCTATTGAATCAACATGGCGCGGGCTCAAATATCTTGTTGATCACACGGACTTCCGTGAGAATATTCAAATCGAACTTATTTCGGCTAAGAAAGACGAAGTTCTGGACGATTTTGAAGATGCCCCTGAAGTAGTTAAGTCCGGTTTATACAAGCAGATCTATACTCGTGAGTATGGTCAATTTGGCGGTAAGCCTGTAGGCGCTGTTATTTGTGACTACCAATTGTCAGCTTCTTCACCGGATATTAAGTTGATGGAATATATGGGTAATGTAGGAGCTATGTCTCATGCACCATTTATTACTTCGGCTTCTTCTCAATTCTTTGGTTTGGATTCTTATGAAGAATTACCAAATTTAAAAGATTTGAAATCGGTATTTGAAGGTCCTCAATATACTAAGTGGCGTGGGTTCCGCGAACACGAAGACGCACGTTATGTAGGCCTGTGTACATCACGCTTTATGCTTCGTACTCCATATTCAGTTGAAGATAACCCAATTAAGGCGTTTGATTACGATGAAATGGTTACGGATAGCCACGATAACTACCTTTGGGGCAACTCAGCTTACGCGATGGCTTCAAAGATCAGTGAGTCGTTTGCAAAATACCGCTGGTGTCCAAATATCATTGGACCTCAAAGCGGCGGTGCGGTTAACGATCTTCCGGTATACAACTTTGAAGCGATGGGTCAGATCGAAACTAAGATCCCAACTGAAATATTGGTTTCTGACCGTCGTGAGTACGAACTTGCAGAAGAAGGCTTTATGGCGTTAACAATGCGCAAAGGTTCTGACAATGCAGCGTTCTTCTCGGCAAACTCAGTACAGAAGCCAAAAGTGTTTGCGAATACGCCTGAAGGTAAGCAAGCTGAGATGAATTACAAGTTGGGTACTCAGTTACCTTACATGTTTATTATCAACCGCTTAGCCCATTACATCAAGGTACTTCAGCGTGAGCAAATAGGGTCTTGGAAAGAGCGTACAGACCTTGAAGTCGAGCTAAATAAATGGATCCGTCAATACGTATCTGATCAAGAAAACCCGCCAGCAGAAGTTCGTGGTCGTCGACCATTGCGAGCGGCAAAAGTTGAAGTGTCTGATGTTGAGGGTGACCCAGGTTGGTACAAAGTATCAATGTCTGTTCGCCCGCATTTCAAGTACATGGGTGCAAGCTTTGACCTATCTTTGGTTGGTAAACTAGACCAATAATAGGTTTTGGAAATTAATAAGCGGCCAGATTTCTTGGCTGCTTTTTTATTAGAGTTATATATGGAAAAAGGTTACCGATTACTAGAACGAATTGAACTAGGTGAACCTAAAAACTGTTATGAGAAAGTAGTCTCACATAAACATTTGATTGAATCCATTCATCTACACCTTGCCGATCTACTTAATACTCATTCGGGAAATGCAATGATCGATGGGGAATATGGCTTACCTGATTTCAACGATGTTCTCTCGAGCAATACTAACTTAGTTCGCCATATCCAAAAGAACATCACTTCCACTATTGAAAGCTTCGAACCTCGGCTACGAAATGTAGAAGTTCATTATAGAGAAAATCACGATAACCCTCTTCAATTAGGCTTTGGCATTTGCGGAGAAGTCTTACATAACGGTGGGAAAGTTCCGATGTCCATTGACGTCTATATGGGAACTGACGGCCAATTTAACGTTTAGTAGGTGCCCCTTGAGTAACAGTAAATACTTTCAAGATGAACTCACATATCTACGAGAGTCCGGCAGTGAGTTTGCCAAATACAATCCTAAACTGACCAATTTTCTGTCCGAAGGGACATTCGATCCTGATGTCGAGCGTCTTCTTGAAGGTTTTGCGTTCCTTACTGGCCGCATCAGAGAAAAAATCGACGACGAACTTCCAGAGTTGACCCAATCATTGATGACGCTATTGTGGCCACATTATATGCGTTCTATTCCGTCGTTGTGCATTAGTGAGTTAACGCCACATTTAGGAAGTGTTACGGAAAAGACGGTAGTGAGGCGCGGAGCTGAGATGGCTAGCGAACAAGTTGAAGGAACGCAGTGCTTATTTAGAACCTGTTATGACGTAGAGCTCTTCCCGCTACAAATAACAAGTATCGAACAAAGTAACAGCAGAACAAGCTCTTCGGTTGATGTAACACTGGCTACTGAACATGGCTTAGAACTATCACGTATTGGATTAGATAAGCTAAGGTTTCATTTACATGGTGAGATTCATATAACTAGAATTCTATTTCTGTGGATATTTAGATACTTAGATTATGTTGAGCTTGATGTTGGCGGTGCATATAAACGTAAACTAGGACCTGAGTTTGTTAAGCCGGTTGGTTACCAAGACGATGAGGCAATATTGCCTTATAGCGAAAACTCATTTGCCGGTTATCGATTGCTACAAGAATACTTTTCGTTACCTGAGAAATTTATGTTCTTTGATGTCACAGGCCTTGAGTGGTTAAAAGGGATCCCACAAAAGAGTACTGTAAATCTGAAGTTTCATTTTAAGAGAGCATTACCAGCTGAAGTCGTCCTGAAAGATAAGCACTTAAGGCTACATTGCACCCCTGCCGTCAACCTATTCGAAAAAGATGGGGACCCGATCAGGCTCGAGCACCGTCGTAATGAATACAAAGTAAGACCACAAAGTAATAATCAAGATCATTACGAAGTTTACTCAATAGACCAAGTAGAAAGCTGGAGTAAAAATGAAAGGCGCCGAAAACCTCTTATAGAGTTTGAGTCTTTTGAGCATCAAATCAACCAGAGAGATAAGCGTGATTTTTACAAATCTAAAGTATCTGAGCGAGTGAGTGGGAGAGGACTTGAACGTTTTATTTCTTTCCATACACACAATGGTGATATCGCAGATCTAGGTTCTGAAACAGTGTTGATGAAGTTACAGTGTAGTAATTCAGATCTTTCTGAAAGATTGTCTGTCGGGGATATTATATATACAACACATAAATCACCAACTTACGCTACTTTTAGCAACATCACTAAACCTACACAATCTGTTAGCCCTCAAGTCAACGGAGAGCTCCAATGGCAACTAATTGCAAATATGTCTCTCAACTATTTATCTCTCTCTAACATCGATGTACTTAAAGTTTTACTCTCGACATACGATTTTCACTCTAGAGTCGATAGGCAAGCACACAGAGCTTCATTACATAGGCTTGACGGAATTATTTCATCAGAAATGAAACCTATCGATAGAGTTTTTAGAGGGGTATCGGTACGAGGTAATCAGCTTAAGTTAATGATGAACTCTAGCTTTTTTGTAAATGAAGGCGATATGTTTTTGATGGCGAATGTACTGAACGAGTTCATACGACTATATTCAAGCGTTAACTCATTTACAGAGTTAGAAGTATACGATGAACAACGTGGAGAAAGCTATCATTGGGCGAGCTTAACCGGGCAACAAACGATCTTATGATTGATGTATTAGCAAACAAAACCAATGAGTTTAGCTTCTTTCAAGCTGTGCTGTTATTGGAGAAGCATTATCAACTTTTGCCGGGCAGTGAATTTGTAGCGGTTGGCGAAAATAAGTACTTTCGTCAAGAGAGGATTGCGTTCAGCGTTTCACCAAATCTATGTTTCCCTAAAAGTGACATGGAATTTATCAGTCACATGGAAAGAGCTGATGAGCAATATTCTAGAATCGAAACTAATTTTTTGGGTTTGCACGGCTCTAGTTCTCCTTTACCTGCTAATTACACCGAAAAGTTAGTTGGTAGAGATATTGATGATAATCCGGTCAAAGATTTTTTTGATTTCTTCCATAATCGATATACCAGCTTAATTTATCGTGTTTGGAAAAAGTATCGTTATCATGTTCAGTATCAAAGTGGTGCAGCGGACAAGTTCTCTGGACGAATATTGCACCTAGCTGGCTTGTCTAATGTTATTCAAGAGTCAGAAGCGATAGGACTAGATCGTGCAAAGATTTTGTCTTACGTTAATCAACTGTCTACTAGAACACGATCGCCTAAACTGATTTCTGGTATTGTGGCGCATTACTTTTCATTACCAAGTGTCCGAATTGAAGAGTGGATATTTCGGAGAGTGAATATTGCCGAATGTCAAAGAAATCAATTAAATAGAATGAATTGTACTTTAGGTTCAAATCTACATTTAGGTAAGAGTATCCCAGACCTTAACGGGAAATTTAACCTCTGCATCGACAATATCGACTTTGAGACGTACCGTAAGTTTTCCTACGGGGAAGAGCTTCATACCACCCTAGTTGGCTTGATGCGCTTTATTCTCCGTGACCCAATGTCTTGGGATCTAAGGCTTACTGTTGATATAGGTTCGATCCCTAAGAATCAGCTTGGCCAAGGAAATGGAGCTAGCCTTGGTCAGACCTTATGGTTAGGTCAAGCAAGTGAAAAAGATGCCAAGATTAGGGTGATTGGAGGCGTATGAAAAAGCCGCTCATAAGAGCGGCTTTGTTTTAACGACTAATTGGTTGGTGTAAGACAACGGTGGTATTAAGAGAGCGGATACCATGAAAAGACTCTATCTCGTTGCATAAATGGTGTATTGATTGTAAGTCGGGGGCTTCAATCAAAGATATAATGTCATATGTACCACCAACGATACTGGTCAGCCTAACTTCAGGTAATTCTTTTAGTGCATCACTGACATCATTCTTTTTACCTTTCTCGCAAGAAATTAGGAGGTAACTCGCTGCCTTTCTTCCGTCGTTTTCTACTCTGACTTGCGCCGTATATCCCTTGATAATACCAGTTTTTTCAAGTCTGTTGATACGCTCAGCGACAGCTGTGCGTGATAAGCCTATATTTCGAGATAAATTAGCAATCGATTCGCGTCCATTTGAGAGTAGATTCGAAAGAATTTTGCGATCTAGTTTGTCTAAGCCTTGTAAACTAATGTTTGACATCATGTGTTCTGCCTTTGCCGAATAATTATTGTATTTGTATTTGTATTTGTATTTGTATTTGTATTTGTATTTGTATTTGTATTTTTACTATATGGCTTCAGGTAGAGTGAAGTTATATAGTTCCGCTAACGTAAACGGATTTCTCTGAGTTAAAGGAGTAATTCGTAAGCTTAGGTCTCTGCCCGATACTTTTATATCACTCACGAAGCTGCCGTTGTGGGTATTTGTCAACGTAGAGTCTCCAAATAACCTATAGATAGCCCATTGACCATTTTTATTCAGTACGTGTTGTTTCCCCTCGTCTGTTACGTCTTGTATTGTGATGCTTATATTGAAGTCTCCATTTTGAGGAGGCCATTCAAGTTCTCGAATTCTGCTAGGGCCATGGTAATAATTGATATTTGAGTCTGCTATCTTCAAGCTTGCTCTGATGGCACTAGAGTCCAGGTCAAGTACTTTTGCGCTAAAAGGAAGATACAGTCGGTTTGTGCTTTTATTGATTAGCGTATCTCTAATTACATTATAATTTCTAAGCTGAACGAGTAACTCAGGTGAGAGCGGCATCGTTTCACCTTCTACTTGCTTTGGTGTCCATAGGTTTGTGTCGTAAAAAGGTGCGAAGTTTTTGACGATGAATGCATCTAGTAACCCCCCTGGTGCAAATAAAAGTTCAAAGTCATCGATTGAAATTTCTTCAGTTGCACTTAAATCGAAAGGGTATTTCCCTAAGCCTAATTCTTTGAACTTGCTATATACTTCACTATACCAAAGAGTTTGTATTCCTTTTGATGATTCAGAAATCATCACGGACCAGCTCTGGTTAACTACGTCTAAAAGCCAACTTCTTACTGGCTCGGGAGATTTTTGAGCGATCTGTTTTAAACGAATAATAGGATCTGCCTCAGTACTCCCCATTCTATGTTGCGCTGCTGACAGCGCGGCCATTTGAGGATCTGGTGCGTCGGCAATATCCTTCATATAAGTACGAACTCGACTCAGTGCGGTTATCGTCTCATCCCATGGAGTGGGAGAATTTGGAGTTTCATTGATCTGCAGCTGATTCAGGATATGAAATGCCTGTTCAACCCTTTTCATTAATAAGTAATCGGGTTGTACCATTTCTTCAACGAGACCCGGAGCCGCTTTTGCCGCACTGGCAAGTTTTGGGTTAACCTTGGCCATCAACAGACTTTGTTGGCCTATAGGTGAAAATTGTGTGTTTGTATAAACTTGTTTTAAAATGGTTGTCATTGGGGAAGATGGCCCGGAAATTAGATCAATAGCGTTAGTCAATTCCCCTACATTGTTGTAACGTTTTACTTTCAACTCGCTCAAAGCATTTCGCCAATAACTAATGTAATCATCGGTATATTTCTTCCTTACTAGTCTCTTGAAGCTTTCTTGCTCTTTGTCAGTAGGAATTACGTGGTTTGATAGGCCAAGAACCCAATTATCAGTGATAACCTGTTGAGACATTAAATCGACGCGAGGGCGATAAAAAGTACTGAAACCTGTTGACGTATAAACTTTATCGATCTCTAACCGTGCAGGATCTAAGTTATCGTTGAAAACATTGTTGAAGTCAAAACCAACCGCTCGTTGTAGGTTCAAAGTGCCTAAATCGATATCACCAGCTTGTTGTAATAAGCTAGCATAAACCAAATCTACGTTTGAATGAGAAAGCAACGATCGTCTTGTCGCGCGAACAATATTCATGTTTATTGATACTGGCTCAAAATTCGTGCGGAGATAGGCGTCTAAATACTTCATTACGCTTGCAATCGTTTCTGGTTGAGTGCTTAGCTTTTCTAGTGTTGACATCGTTTGTTGACGTAGAAATTTTGTCTCTCGCTTGCTTGGGTCATTTAACATTAAGTAGCCTTTGAGCAAAGGCAGTGCATTGTTAACGTTGTCTTGGTCATGTGTTAGCTGTAAACGATATCCCTGTTCAATTGCCGGCATTAGGTGCGTTCTAATTTGCGTGATCAGGGCGTTGTAAGCGATTTTTGTGCTTTCATCGAGACGGCTAACGTTTAGGTTTAAAAGTTCACTATCTAACGCATGTGATCCACTAAGCCATGCTTGATAAGATGGTTGTATGAGTTGGATTGCATTTTCAAGTGAGCTTTCAAAAGATTTATCTCTTTGATCTAGAGATTGTGAGTCGTCAATCCCAATGAGTTGGTTAATCACTCTTAAATTGCTATTTAAAGTCGTTGAAAAGAGGTAAGCACCACTTGCAAGCAAAACGACAGAAACAGCAACAGCAAAGCGACTTTGTCGCTGGATCATTCTAAGATAAGTTTTGTTTTCGCCTGCAAAGTCCGATTCTGGGAGGATTTGAGAGTCCATCAAGAAGCGAGTGAAATAGGGCGTTTCAGTTAGCTGTGTATGTTCTGAAGCAATGATCGGCAAATTGAAGTAGTTACTACAGCTCTTTGCCAATAGGTTGTATTTTCTGCCACCTTGGATATTCGATATAAAAAACACTTCGCGGATATCAAGTGAATAGGACCCAGTATTCAGTTCTGAGAGTCGCTCTATTACTGATGCGATCTCAGTTTGACATAACTCAAACTGTTTAGGGAAAGCTAATATAGCTTGCTTTTCATTTACGTCGTGAGAGTGGGAAGATGAATCCAGTGCATTACTCTCCATCACTTTGACTAAATTTCGAAAACTGTCGTGATAGTATTCAACGAATACTCCTTTAGCTTCCTTCAATGGGATTGATAGAAACTCGACCGATGTTTTTAGGGAGCTAAAGTGAATGTACTCCTTAAAACCTTCTAGTTTATCGAGCTTAGACATCATTAGATAAAGAGGGATTGCTGATGATGTTTTGTCACTTACTGATTCTAATCGATGGTTAAGAGCTGTTAATGTGTAATCTATTTGTTCCGATTCAGAGATAATTAGAAATTCAAAATCAATAAAGAATAGACAACCAGAAAATGGCTTTCTTGGTTTATGTGTAATGACTTCATCTACAAACGCATTCCATAAAGCGCTGTCATTACTTGATACTTCTTGAAATAACAGTCGTTGAGCCGGTTTGATATATACAGCAGAGTCAGATTCATACCATTCGAAAAAATCATTCTTTGCGGTACGAGTTTGATCCATCGGTTTGATTGCACTAGAGTTGAGTAGGAACTGAGTTCGACCCGCATGTTTATTGCCAATCATCAAATATATTGGCTTTTTATTTGAACGACAAAGAAGAGGGCGCATTACCATAGCTAGAGCTTCTTCCTCTGTTTCAAGTTTTAACGCTTTAGTGTTGTTTTTTTTCTTAAGCCACAGTGTCACCTGAAACAACGAATAGATAAGTGTGACAGCGCCTAAAGCAACCCAAAGGTAAAACTTGTCTGTTATATCTAGCCAAAGGATATAAGTAGCAGCGATCGTAGCTGCAAGAAAGAGAAAAACCACCGTTGATATAACAACAGGGTTTCTCATTAGTTTGTGTTTTAACATAAGCCTATTTCGTTGTTTTAAGTTTGTTGTATGATTTGGCCGTAAGACGTTTTCTTAATGTTACGGTTTAATAGCTTTAAGCTCAGACTCTAAGTTTTTAATTTTGTGTAAATAGACGTTGAGTATTTGAAGAGATTTCTGCAGCTCTTTTTGTTGTTTTTCTTTTTCTGCATATTCAATACGGCCAATCAACGGGAAAAGGGAGTTGCTGTATTCGTAAGCTTGTGCTGTTTTCTGACTTTCACTTCCTCTAATTGCATTTGCAAACACAGTTCTCGCGTTTGAGAAGCGTCTATGAAGTTTTATGTAATCTGCGTTTAGCTTTTGTTGCTCATTAGTGAATTCGTTTCGTAAACGTAAGACGGATGATGAGTCTGGGTAAAGCTTAGTTAAATCAATAGTCAATTGATTAAGAGTATCGATTTCGTACACTTTAATTGGATCGGAACCCCAATCTTTCATTAATTCATCTAATTGATTGACGACACTAGGCCTTACATCATCAGAAATCGAAGCGTATTCATATTTTAGTGAATGTACTATTTCATTCAGTTGTGGGATATCAGAAGTAACAATTTGTCTAGCCAACTCTTTTCGTTGATATTGTTTATAAATGAAATGAGAGGATAAAGCCAAAATTAGAGACCCAACGAGAAGGTAGATGACTAAATAATTCGAGGTCGCTTTTCCAGCGACTTCAACTGCATTCTTAGGCTTGTTGTTAGACACATTAATTTTAATGGTTGATGGCTGAGCTACTGGTATTGCCTTTTTATGTTCTTCCGAAACGCGGAGTTTTTTTGTGTTTTCTGCTTCAAAGAGTTTTGCTTCGCTCTCTTTATGCTCATCAACCCATTGCTTTAAGGTTCGACGAATTCCCCCTAGTGAAGGCGCTTTTATACCGTAATGTAGTCTGAGCTCTTCTTCTATTCTCAAACATAAACGGTGGCATGTTTCGATCAATAGAATGTCGTCGGAACTTGTTTTTATGGACTTAATTCGTTTATCTGTGTGTTCGACCATCCAATCAATCGCTCCGATCCTTGCGTTTGATTTTGTCACCTCTGGATATGCGGTGAACCAATAAATGACACACAAATCTAAGATAGAGTTAAGCCCTTCAACTAAACCTTTCAGGCCTTCGTTGTGCGTAGCGGCAACAGTAAAATAACAGCTACAACGGAAATCTTTACTGTTTTTGGACAGTATTTCTTTCGACAAAGTCTGGACTTTTTTCCAAGAAACTCTGCCTGTGACCTTGTTTATGTTATTAATTTGGCGCTTTATCTCTGTGAATTCATCTAACCCGTTAGGATTGGTTCCGTAGGGTTTTTCTTCATCAATGGGGCGTCTTGTAAAATCTGACGAGAGCATGATCTTAATATCCAACTGTATATACAATGAAATCTAAAAGCAGCGAAACCAAGAAAACTAGCCCGCATGATTTATAATATAGCTATATGATTATATTTTTTAAATGATTCTATAGTTAAAATGAATAATTTGAATATCAAACGGTTTGAAATGTTATGAATATAGCCCGTGTGCGATCGGGATCACAAAACTAAAAAAAATACCGCACATCATAATTGTTTGTTATTTGAACTTTCAATGATTTTAATCATTAAATTGACATTATTTTTGTGAAGTCGTACGCGTATTACTAATAATGTTTGTGCTTGTTAAGTGAACAGGTGTTGGCGCATTTAATCATTATCTTGAATGTTGGCGGATACCTAATTTAAAAACCTAAGGAATTACTCTACGCTATTTACAAAAACGTATGCATGTTTGTTTTAAATTTGTGAGCGAAAATTGCCCATATTTCCACTTACCCATTCAGTTATTTTTTTCTTAACACTTAACTTTTCTATTATTGATAGTTCTAATTCTAAAATGCCATTTTTTGACTGATTTCTTATTGCACTTTCTAATAGATATATCGTTTTTTTTGCTAGTCATAACGTCGAAATTAGCTTGCAACGTGTTCTCCATCTTGTAAAAGAAATAATACTTGCTATCTTGCGCATCTAATTAATATATGGACGAATTCGGAGGGAAGCATGCGAAAGCTAAGTAAAATCGGTCTAATATCCACTATGTGCCTTTTTTCATCTATCGTGATAGCAAAGGGCGAAAGGTATGGTGGTTCAGTCAATATGCTGAACATTGATAGTATCGAATACAAAGAAGGAACGACTGGACAAGTCGATACATTGCGATACGGCTTAGTCCATACTCGTCCTATTGATGAAAGCAACAACAGATGGCGCTGGTGGTTAGGGTTAAATTATTTATCCGAAGACATCGAAGCCCCAAGTAATGGTGTTTACAACGAGGTGACTAACTACGAATTTCGCATTGTACCCCAATTCGCATTAGGAAGTTGGTCAATATTTACGCCGTATATTGGCGCTGGTTTATCTTTGGGTTATTCACAATACTCTAACCGCTGGAAAGTCGATGACCAAGGCTTTAGGTATGGAGCACAACTTGAGGACATCGACCAATTTGAAGCCGGAGCTGTTGTCACTCTAGGTAGCGTAATTAAATTGGGTAGTAACCCTGACGCCCACTTGCAAATAGTCCCTCAAGCTTCATACATCTTACCTTTTTATAACGAGGGTTTGGGTGGCATTGAGTTTAGTGTTTCTCTTCTGTTTTAAAGGTAATTCATGAGAATAAATCAACTGATTTTGGTGATCTCGAAGTGCCCTGAAGAGTACGTTGGTGCTAAGAGTATAGAGATGCCTGAAGAAGGAGGCTCTTTAGGACGAGAAGCTGGCTGTACCGTAACATTAACGGATCACAACCGATTTATATCTGGTACGCATTGTTTATTGAGTATATATGGAGACACCTATTACATTAGTGATGTCAGTACAAATGGCACGTTGGTGAATGGTAATAAGATCCTAAAGAATCAACCTGTCTCATTGTGTGATGGTGATAGGGTATCCCTTGGTCAGTATGAAGTTAGTATATCGCTAGAATTGATCACAACATCATACGATATTGCCTCTGAAATCGCCCCAGAAAGAGATTCCACCGATCCACTAATGAATTTGGAAAAGTCAGTTGTTGAAGAGGATGTTGAACCTGGCGCACTTGAAGACCTTTTTATGGAAACAAAACCTGACGACGTAGACAGTCATGATCCCGTTGAGCATTTAAAATTTTCGATGCAAAGAGACGACGATTATCTTGTTAGGGATGAAAGCAATGATAAAAACCTTGCGAGTACATCGACAGAACCTCAAAGGCAAATTGTTGATGATAGCTTAAGTATTCACTCTGAATTTGACCTACCTAATTTGATTCCTGAAGATTGGATGGGATTAGATGAAGAGGCCTCGGCTACTCTTCATGCACATAATCTTAATAACGAGGAAGAAATACCGGGTTACGTACAACCTATTCATGATGACGATTTAAACGGCAACCCTGAAAGCGCTATTGAACGTTCTTCTGTTCCCAAGCATACGTCGATTCCAGTGCAATCTGTTGTTAGTACCCGAAGTTCTGCGAATGTACAAAGTCATAAATGGGAGGAGGTGACACAAGAGTTTGTCCCACATGTTGAGACTCAAGAGCTGTCTTCGGAAAGCGAAAGTAGATCTCAGAACAATATCGCTCTGAGTGAGGCTTCATCTGAGAACATAACACATGCATTCTTCGAAGGGCTCGGTGCAGATATAGAAACTGATTCAAATCATGACGCTCTATTTTTTAAGCAAATGGGCGCGTGTTTACGATTGTGTATCGATAATTTGTACAAAAAATTACAGGGTGTTGAAGAACTTACAGACGAAAACTCGTTTACTAAGAATGAGCTTAGCTTAACCACGTTAATGCTAACCCTAAACAATCAAAACCTGTTAGCTCCAAATGAGCTCATTGAACAGATTTTGGATGAGCTTGATGAACATGACGCTTTGTATTTAAAAACAGTTAACGACCTTGTGTTCGATCAGTTAAAAGTGAACGACCCCCAAAAATTTGAAGATGTATTAAGCCAAGAAACCCGTTTTCTAAGTAAATCAAAGTTATGGCAAAAGTACGGAGAACATTATGACCAGAATACTCGTCAACTCCATGAATCGACATTCAAAGCGTTGATTAAAGAACGATACAATAAGGTTGCAAAAACGAATCATGCATAAACTAATAGCTCCTATTATCTTGTTCCTTTTATCAGGTTGTTCAATGTGGGAACAGTTCAAAGAATCTTCTGGAATAACGCCGGAAACTTCTTCGATTGAACTAGTTATTGAAGCGTCAGAACACCTAAATATACGCGAACAAGGGCAATCATCGCCAGTCATTTTGAGAATTCACGAATTAACGTCTCCCGTTATGTTCCGTAGTTTGGACTTCTTTGCTCTATTCGAAAATGATAAGGCCTCCTTGGGCGATGAGTACATCAAACGGTACGAATATCAGCTGCAACCCGGTGATAAGCTGCATGAATTGTTAGAGCTAGACCCAACAACTAGAGCGCTAGGTTTTTCTGTCGCATTTAGAGATATTAATGGTTCATCTTGGCGTAAGGTCGAAGTGATCGAAGAGCAAAGTGAGTACTTCCTAAGATTAAAAGTAGAGGGTAGCGAATTATCTTCGAACAATACTCGCGGTATTGAACAGACGTATTTTTAAGGAATTGACGAATGTCTTTATATAACCCAGTTGTTTGGCAAGATGGTATGTTCATGAAGCCTCAGCACTTCCAACAGCTAGATAGGTCTCAAAGCAAATTATCTAACATGCTTAGCTCTAACAGCTCTCCTTTACATTGGGGAGTGAACAAAATCGAGATTAACACCGAGCTATTGGCTTTGGGCAAAATCGGGATCACACGTGCAGAAGGTATATTACAAGACCGCACGCCATTTGATTTACCGCTTCTTGCCGAACTTCCCGAAGTAAGAGATGTTGACGCATCTATTGCGGATAAAGTGGTGTACCTGTGTTGTCCATTGCCATCAGAGCGCTCGGAACTGTTTGGCGCAAGCGGCGATGGTGCTCGCTATAACATGGAAAGCCAAGAGGCCGTCGATTCATGTTATGAATCAGAAGACATGGCAAGTATTGTGGTGGGTAAGCTTAACTTTTTCTTGATGTACGATCACGAGGATAAGAGTGCATATACATCCATTCCTATTTTAAAAATTTCGGAAGTCAAGCCAGATGGAAGCATTATTCTGGATGAGAACTATATCCCGACATGCATCGATATACACGCTTCTACAGTTTTGAGTAAGTTCGTGACAGAATTTGCTTCAATGCTAAAACACAGAGCAGAATCGATTGTTCAGCGTTTAGGTGTGGTTGACCAACAGGGAGTATCATCTGTTGCTGATTTTATGTTGTTACAAGCCTTAAATCGTTATGAACCGTTATTCTGGCATTTTGCTAGTGTAGAAGGTGTTCATCCCGAGTCGTTTTATCGAACCCTGTTACAAGCTGAAGGTGAACTGTCTACATTGTGTTCAGCATCTCGTAGACCGCAAGAGTTTACAAAATACAACCACCGCCAATTGACTGATTGTTTATCTCGTGCGCTTGATAGCGCAAAAATGACGCTAAGCGTGATGTCAGAGCAACGAGCAATACCTTTAACATTGAGAGAGCAAAGCTACGGAATTCGAACGGCAGCAATCCCAGATAGTAAGATCGTCGAATCTACGACGTTTATTCTTGCGGTTAAAGCAGACGTGCCACTTGATATTTTACATACACAGTTTGTAAGCCAAACTAAGATTGGTTCGATCGACAACATTCGCGATTTGATCAACTTACAACTGCCAGGCATAGAAATGAAACCAATGCCAGTGGTACCTCGAGCGTTACCTTACCATGCAGGTTACACCTATTTTGAATTGGATAAAGCGAGCGATGAATGGAGTACATTGAATAACGCAGCGGCCATCGCTGTCCATATTGCTGGTGACTTCGCGAACTTATCACTACAACTTTGGGCTGTGCGTTTATGAGTTACGTCGAAAACGATGTCACCGTAGTACTGTTCCAACCAGAACCAGGTAAACCAATGGAGGTGATGCCTGCACCTGATTTATCTAGGAATATTGCGGTAAGAGACCTAAATATAGAGAGCATGGGGGTTAACCCATTGGTCGATCAATTTACCTGGTTAATCGCCAGTCTCTCATGTATGTCTTCTATCCCTTGGTTGGACGACCCTAGCTCTTTCAGAGAACAAATCGCACGAGAAATTCGCAAAGGCGAACGAAAGCTCAATGAAATGGAGTTGGATCGGGCATCAATATTGGTCATTCGCTATTGCTTATGTGCTGCAATAGATGAATCTGTGTGTAGGCAAGAGTGGGGTGCTAATAGCCACTGGAGTACCAATAGCTTATTGTCTGAGTTCCATAACGAAACATCTGGTGGCGATAAATTCTTCACTATTTTAGAGCGTTTGAAAGCTGACCCACGAAAATATAGACACGTCATCGAATTCCTTTATCTATTACTTCAACTTGGGTTCAAAGGAAAATATGGTCGAGAAGACCGTGGTAACGAAAAGCTTTCAGAGATAGGAAGCACCATCTATCGTCTAGTCCGAGATGAACGTTTAGCCGAGCAGGAAAAAGTAACGTTAGTTAATTTAAAGGCGAAGTACTTAAAAAAACCGCTTAAACGTGTTGTTTCACCTAAGCTAATTCTTGGTGTTAGTACTGCCATTTTTGGCGTTATGTATGTCGTGACCTACTTGGTTATTGACCTGAAATTTCAGCAGCTTCTAGATGTATATCAGTAGCATTAGATTTAATTATGAGATCTGCTGTCCATTTTTAAAATTAGGCTCGAAATAACAGGCTCTACTTTCATTTTAACTACGTACTTAGAGAGATTACAGCCTGCGATCTCTTTTATCATGCATTCATTGGAATTTAATTGGATTTACTATGGCCGTAACAGTTTGTGCGAATGGACTCAGCGTAGTTCATCAAGGCTCGGGAGGAGAAGCGAACGCAACGCTTCCTGATGTTTGTTTAACAACAGTCGGCAACTCTGTTGTTCCTATTCCTTATGGCAATAATGCAAAGTCTGCTGATTTAGCAGGCGGCACCACGACCGTTTCTATGGATGGTGGTAATAGCATTGCTATTAAAGGCAGTAAATTCAGTGCCAGTACTGGCGATGCCGGTGGTGATAAAAAGGGTGTCTCATCTGGCACCATTGAAGCTGAGGCGGAATTCATATCGGCTTCTCCTACCGTTAAATTTGAAGGCGTCGGCGTATGTCGCCTGTCTGACCAAATGACGATGAATAAAGCCAACACCATGTGTTTGGGCGGTGCGCAAAATCCTTCGGTTTCAGTAACCGAAGAGCAAGAAGGGACGTATACGGTTGATCTGTTTCTTTCATACTCAGATGGGGAGCCTGTTCAAAGTGCGACATATAAACTGGTCGATCAAACCGGCGCAGTCTTTGAAGGCACATTAGATAGTGCAGGTAAAGCTTCGGTGGGTGGTGTTGCCCCCGGCGAATTTAACATTGACTATGGTGAAGACAGTCGTGAGTTCATGCCGAACATCCCAACTAAAACCAACCCTAATTTCAATCCAAATGCGAATGCCCAATTAATTATTGAAGAAGCTAAACGAGGTGAGGTTGGTTTCTGGGAAAACTCTTGGAAGAGAATGTCAGGGGCAGCCAGCTGGATCTGGGGGGTAATTTTAGGTGACTTTAATGATGATGCATCGGTAGAGCAAATCATAGCCAATACAGCCCTGACCATGCTCCCCGTCGTAGACCAAGCCGCGGATGTACGAGATCTCTCAGCCAATATCATGACACTATTAAGTGAAGAAGAGCGCGATAAACCGGAAAATTGGTTAGCACTCTCTCTGACTTTGATTGGGTGTGTTCCAACGTTTGGTAGTGCAGTTAAAGGTACATGTAAAGTTGCTTTGAAAGGTGGTAAGGGCACATCGAAAGACACTTTACTCGCGGTACTTCGTGGGATGGGTAAAGGCGACCCAGAAAAGTTCTTACGTACATTAGATTGGGTTGATTACGCCAAGCAGGCGAGCAACATTGTGTCGGATGTTTTAAAACCCTGTATCGAAGTAGCAAGTGAGCTTGCTTCTTACGCCAATCGCATGGGCGCAGATGAATTAGCAGAATACTTCTTAAAGCTGGCCGATGAAGTGAAAATCATCGATAAAATGGTGCCGGATAAACTAAGAGAAGCGATGGGTGAATTTGACCAATTGTTTGCGCGAATTTTGGGCAAGAGTGAGAAAACATACCCAGCAAAGGTAAAGCATGGCTCTGGTGAGACCGCACAGTCTGGTAAAAGTACCAGTAAGGCGAATCAAGAAAAAGATAAGGATGAAATTATTTGTCCTGTTTGTAAGAAGAAACCTGAAAAATGTGATGCTTATTAGAGGTCAATACCATCATGGCTAAAAACTCAACTGTAAAAAAACACAGTCTTGTAAAAGGCTCAGGGGCTGCGTTAGCAAAATCCATCAAATCTAAGCACTATAAGTCGGGCTTCAATAAACATTTATGGGCGGATGGACGTTTGAAAGGGGATGACGGACAGTTCGGACTTCAGGCTCACCACATCATAACAACTAAAAACTTAGATACTCCAGACTGGAAAAAATACAGAGAAGCATATGAGTATGATATAAACACCTGGAAAAATGGGGTAATGTTCCCTTCCAAAACGGATATCGCTTGTCAAGTCAATACACACGTCCATAAGTCTGGCCATGGTGGAGGCTTGGACTTCAAGACCAAGCAAGAACAGTTTTGGGAAACAAGTTCAGATCCTGAAAGTGGTGAACCTACATCAATTCCGGTAACAAAGGTTCCTGACCCTGTAGCATCTAAGTTGCGGCTGGATGATATAAAGTATATAAAGTCAGTTAATCGAGATATTAAAAGTGTAAAAGAAAGTGCAAGAAGAGGTTATTATTGCAAATCAGGGAAAAAAAGACTTTTTCAGTCTGATTTAGACGACGTCTCTAAAGACATTTTAGTGTGTTTAGATAGCTTTTTATATACAATTTCAACTTTTGGTCATGATTACTCTCCGGCAAGTGACATAGGTTGTGCAGGCGAAAGTAATATAGAAAGCAAGAGTAAATCAAGAAGCGCATGCCCAAGTAGAACTTCCAAGCTACCGGAAGAAAAACACAATATAAAGAATGTAAAAGGTAAGACGATGAAACCTAGAAAACTTGAGGTTGGAAAATGAGTGAATATTTTTTTGCAAGAGAGTGTGTCAATTCCCCAATTTACTGTTTTCCAGATGAACACATCGATTCAGTGCCCTTAACGAGTTTTACTTACCCTAAAGCACCTGTTCCCTTGATAGTCGAATTTCTTCCACAAGATGATTATGAAATCCCAGATATACTTGAGATGCCAAATTTCTCGATTAAGAAAAATGGATTTTCGAAATTAAATTTGAATAACATTTTTGGGATTAATTGGGTCGATATTAAACTTCATGATAAAGGTGAGCATGATTTTCTTATGCTACAAGTTGTCAACGAGATTAAGTTGATTGATAGATCCGAAAGTAAGATCAAGAGGTACCGAAAGGATTCTGATGGTGATGAGATGATTAGTGGTATTCTTAATCTTATATTAGATGAAAAACTAATTCAGACTATACCAGTAGATAGAAGACAGATAGTGATAGATCCTGGTTGGTTGAAGTGTGTTTTTTTCCATAAAAATTTAGTTGAAAAAATAAAAAATTCTAAGCTAGTCGGTGTGGAATTTATACCGGCAGACGGCTATTCAGACTTTAGATAGATGAAATCAAATTTGAATTATTTTTATTTAAATAACAATCTTAAAGTAATATGTATATTAAGTTTATTAAAGAAAATTTAAGCAATGTTCTACCAGAAAAAAGACCAGGTATGGTTTTTTCTAACCCTGACTTATTTATTATTTTTGACAATACTATCCGATTCGTAATTTGGGAAGAAATTTTAGAAAAGTTGAATGAATCGTGGCTTGAAGGAAAGGATGCTTGGGATAGTAATTTTGATTTTGGTAGTCATCCTGACGATTATGATAGACAGTTTGATGATTATAAAACAATTGAACTTTTACAATTTCCAACCCTGACAGATTTAGAAGTAGAAGAAAAATATGCTTTTGTTTTTAACGAGAATAATGAATTATATATCAGTGAGAACTTCGTTAAAGACCTGAAATCAGCTGGTTGCGTCGACATATGGTATGATACCACAGCTCCATATGGTCGTTATTAGACCGTCAGAATTAAAAGCGCCGTAAGGCGCTTTTTGCGTTTAGTTGCGGTGTATTTTGAGTTAAGTGAACGTAATACACCCCTGATGTTTGTTTAACAACAGTCGGCAACGCTGTTGTACCTATTTCCTATGGCAATAATGCAAAGTCCGCTGATTTAGCAGGCGGCACCACTACCGTTTCTATGGATGGTGGTAATAGCATTGCTATTAAAGGCAGTAAATTCAGTGCCAGTACTGGCGATGCCGGTGGTGATAAAAAGGGTGTCTCCTCTGGCACCATTGAAGCCGAGGCAGAATTCATATCGGCGTCTCCTACCGTTAAATTTGAAGGCGCCGGCGTATGTCGCTTGTCCGATCAAATGACGATGAACAAAGCCAACACTATGTGTTTGGGTGGTGCGCAAAATCCTTCGGTTTCAGTAACCGAAGAGCAAGAAGGGACGTATACGGTTGGTCTGTTTCTTTCATACTCAGATGGGGAGCCTGTTCAAAGTGCGACATATAAACTGGTCGATCAAACCGGCGCAGTCTTTGAAGGCACATTAGATAATGCAGGCAAAGCTTCGGTGGGTGGTGTTGCCCCCGGCGAATTTAACATTGACTATGGTGAAGACAGTCGTGAGTTCATGCCGAACATCCCAACTAAAACCAACCCTAATTTCAATCCAAATGCGAATGCCCAATTAATTATTGAAGAAGCAAAGCGAGGTGAATGGTTTCTGGGAAAACTCTTGGAAGAGAATGTCAGGGGCAGCTAGCTGGATCTGGGGGGTAATTTTAGGTGACTTCAATGATGACGCATCGGTAGAGCAAATCATAGCCAACACAGCGCTGACCATGCTCCCCGTAGTAGACCAAGCAGCGGATGTGCGAGATCTCTCAGCCAATATCATGACATTATTAAGTGAAGAAGAGCGAGAGAAGCCAGAAAATTGGTTGGCATTGTCTCTGACTTTGATTGGTTGTATCCCAACGTTTGGTAGTGCAGTTCAAGGTACATGTAAAGTTGCTTTGAAAGGTGGTAAGGGCACATCGAAAGAGGTACTTCGTGGTATGGGTAAAGGCGAGCCAGAAAAGTTCTTACGCACATTAGATTGGGTTGATTACGCCAAGCAGGCGAGCAACATTGTGTCGGATGTTTTAAAGCCCTGTATCGAAGTAGCAAGTGAGCTTGCTTCTTACGCCAATCGCATGGGCGCAGACGAATTAGCAGAATACTTCTTAAAGTTGGCCGATGAAGTGAAAATCATCGATAAAATGGTGCCGGATAAACTAAAACAAGCGATGGGTGAATTTGACCAATTGTTTGCGCGAATTTTGGGTAAGAGTGAGAGAGCATATCCGGCGAAGGTAAAGCATGGCTCTGGTGAGACCGCACAGTCTGGTAAAAATGCTAGCAAAACAAATGAAGAGAATGACAAGGCTGAGTATGTTTGCAAAATATGTAGGAAAAATAAAAAAAGCAAAAAACATCCATGTAAGGCTAGGCTAGGGTCGAAAAGGAAATAAAAAATGACTCCACTAATGGAAATCGAAAGAATTAAACTTTACTCTGGAAATAATAAAGGAAGTTTAAAGAAAACAGGTAAAAGGCACGACTTTGAGAGAAGAAGTTGTTGGCGTTCAGCTAACAAAATCAGTGAACCAAACAAATATCCTTCGGCTCACCCTTGGTATGTTGAGGCCTCCGAAAAAGTTTCCGTTACCGGTCATCACATTCTTTCTGTTTCAGGAGTCAAAGCTGCATCCAAGACTAAATATGGGACTATGTTGAAACTACTTCGTAGAAAAGGGACTTGCCCTGGTGATACTGAATCTGAGAGTCAAGAAGTACTAGTTAATGTAGATTATCTATCATGCATAAAATTGGAATGGATTAGTAGTTTTAACTTGCTTCTTCACAAATTTGGCAAAGATTACAGGGAGAATGGTCCTGGATGTAGAGAGATCACAGATAATATCGAGAAAAAGAAATATGAGTCAAAGTCTTGCGTAGAAAGGTATCATGGCTATAACTTATCTCCCCTTATAGATAGTATGAAACATAACAATAGACTAAAAACTGTTTTTGAATTAGAGAACTTTGGTAAGGGCTTAAAGTATGACACATAAAATTTCAGATGATTATTTCATTGTCAGTGAGAATTATAAAAATGTAAATTACATCGTAAGTTATGACGATGAACGTGACTTTGATATTCTTTCAAATGGAACTGTAGCTTCATTCACCCCAGTTGTTTTTAAATGCTTTGATTTTATATCTACAGAAAAAATTAAGCCTATATTTGACGTCTACGTTTCAAATGATATATTATTAAGTGTTGATTTTTACAGAAAATTAAAATCAATTTATCTTTATAAATGCTCAGCCGTTCCTGCCTCTGTAAATGGCTCAGATTATATATATATTCACTGCGGTAACGTAATAGATATAATTGATGGGGATAAATTAGACTTTGAAATGCTCTCATCAATACCTATAGAAAAAAGGATTATATTTAAACCATCTGAAGATTCAATGACATACTTGTTTCATAAAAGCTTTATTAATAACGTTCTTAATGGTGGGGATTTGCAATCAGGCAAGGTTATATCTGCAAGTAAATGGACTATGGAGTGGATGTTGTCATGAGAGAATTTATAGAGCTTAAAGATTTAGATAAACACGACAACTGCTCTAACCGAATTGTTGAAGTAGAACCGGATTTATACATAAATCAATATCTTAATAAAAGGATATTTGTTAGAAATGTTTGTTTTGATAAATTGTTGAGCAATTTACAAGTTTCTTTAGAGCCTTCAATGATATCACCTTCAAGAGGGTGTGTTGATGAGGCTTTAGAAGACTATAGTGAAATAATTGCTGAACCTGTATCATCATTATCTGAGAATGATCATATTGAGTATTTATATATTTCAAGTGAGAATAAATACTATATTAGTAAGTTGTTGTTTGAATCTCTCTTCAAAAAAAATGGTGTGGACATTTTGATAGACTGATTTGTTAAAATTACTTATGTAGAATATTCACGGAGGATGCACATTTTAGGTGCTAATATAATCCACTTTTATATGATTTAGCTATATTTTAATCTACCTAAGTTCAATTCTTTACTTAAGCACCATGTTGGTGATGTTTAGGTGATAGACGTTTAAATGAAGCGCCGAAATGCGTAATGTTTGTAAGTTAGGAAGCATTTACCTCCTTTTTGAAGGCCTAGTTGCATACCGACTGGGCCTTCTTTTTAATGCTCTTGGATAACTTCTATCCCGCCTTTCTGGCAGCGTAAAACTCTCCGTCATTAAAACTGGGAGGGTTACATTGGCAGCTGGCTCTGGGGGGGGATTGTAGGGGATTTTAATAAAGATCCCACAACTGCCCAGATAATGTTAAATACATTACTTGGTGTAGTCCCGGGAATTGATCAGGTTCTCGATGCAAGAGATATAACTGCAAACATCTTGTTCCTTAGTGAAGAAGATAATCAGAACAACCAAGAAGCATGGTTAGATCTGGCATTGTCGGGTATCGGCGCCATACCAACTTTGGGTTCAGTTCTAAAAGGAATTGGAAAGGCAGTAAAGTCAGACAAATCTCGTGATGACGTTTATGCTCTTGTTAGAGAATATGTTAAAGGTGATGTAGATAAGTTCTTAAGTAATCTGGATTGGAATGTTATTAAATATGAAGTCTTACAAATTATCTCTGAGGCGATTCTGAGTTTCGCTGATGTATTAGACGAGCTAGCCAAAAAAGCCTCTTTCTTTGGCTACGATGAATATGCGCTGGAAATTGGAAATTTTAAATCTCAGGTTGAAGCCGTCGAAAAGCAGGCACACCAACATATTCCTGATGCTTTAATGTTTCTGAAAGACAAAGTCGATATGAGCCTTAGAAGAGGAAAATCTAAATCGAATGCTGGCTCTCAATCAGATAAAGGGTCTGCTGAGGCGGGTACGCATGATGATAAAGTCAGCCAAGAAAAGAAAGAGAAGAAGCCCGATAAATGTTGGCTATGCGAGAAGAAAGTAGGCAAGAAAAAGCAAGGTGGCTCAGCGGTCAATTATTGTAATGAAAAAGGGTTTAAGGGTAAGTACTATTTAAAAAGCGACACTGAATTTGGGTTTGTAAGGCGTGGAACAAAAAAAAACAAACACTATCCTTGGGTCTTTTTGAAGGAACACAATGGAAGAGTTAGCTCTTCCCCTTATATACACCCGTTGTATGCTAGATGTTATGACAGAAATCCAGGTGGTAAAAGTTATCGACGACCTCAACATCTCTGGGACAAGGCTGAGGCTAAAAGAGAATTCGTTAAAGCTCAGGTAGATGGCTTACTAGAACAAGGACAACAGTTTTCGACAGGTAGTATTTTAGCAGCTCACCACATTATTACAGTTGATGAGCTAAAAAATAATTCGATTTTGTATAAAAAGTTATCTGCTCTAGGATATGAGTTAAATGATTGGCACAATATTGTCGTTTTACCTACGATTCCAGAGTTAGCATGTTTCTATGAGTTACCTTTGCATAGCGGTCCACCCCCCACCCCCTATACAATTAATGTGAGAACTCAGTTAAGGTTGGTTTCAGATGCAATACAGTCATCTTACTATTGCGATAAATCTGCAATAAAAGAGATTAATGGTGAATTAAAAGAGATTAGTAGCGATATATATGATGATATCATCGAATTTAGCAGGAATGGTGAACTAAACAATAAGTTCCATGATATTTATGATAGCGGTGGAAAGGGGTGTTGTAATCAATTAACACATGCGTCGATTACAGCAACTAGCGAAACATGCAGTCACAGGTTGAATTCAAGTAAAAGTAAAGACTTACACCACGACTTCAAAGTTACTAGAAGTGGCAAACTACAACGTCTGGCCTATAAAGGCAAAGTTGTTTCAAAATTGGGTTTTTAAGTATGAAGTACCATTTAATGTTTGGTAGATTTGAAAAAGGTGAGGGGTCATTTTCTGAGCAAGAACCTCTGCAATTGAACTGCTACCAAACTAAATTTAAATTATTTACTCATAAGCCGGTTGTTACGGTTGATGATTTCTATGAAGAACGTGGTGTATCAGACTTTTTGAAAATCGCTCTCGGATTTTTGGCTAGTAATACAGTTCAAGAGATTTTTGAAACAAAAGGCTTTAAAGGAATTCAATTCCTGCCTGTAGAAGTTCACAATGAAGGTAAGAAATTAAGTTATTCATTTATGAATTACGTAGCAAGTTATGATTTACTTGATCCTAATGCATCTAAAGCGAAGAGGTTTAAGGATATTTATGGGGGGTACGGACGAGTTTCAGATGTATTTATAGACAAGAGTAAATTTACTAAAGAAAAAATTATGCATGACTGTTTTACGTTATCAAATTATAAACTGGCTTGCTTTGTAAGTGATAATGTTAAATCTGCTCTAGAGGCTGCTGGTGTAACTGGAATCGAATTCATACCTATGGAGTTTGCATGATTGAACAGAAGTTTAAGCAAGACGGTTTGCTTTCGGAAACTAAGTCGAACTCATTGTTTCCTAAAATACCGGGTTTGGTTCTAGTCTTTTTTCCTTCACCAGGAGTCTTTGTAAGAGATGCCTTGAAAGTACCGGATGGTTTTAAAACTGAAACAGCAACTTATTATGAAGCCGATGGAGAGCCTTTTGAAAACATGTATGCTTTTTTGCCTGCAGTCTTACAAAGCCAATATGATACGGGAAGAAATGATTCTGGAATTGTTTATAGTAAAGAGTCGCTTAAATTTGAGTCAGCGCTGATTCAAGCTTTGTTCGAGCAAACACCAGCAGTGATTGAACATCGTTTAAGTTGATCTAAAAACGGGTCTGATAATACGTTTCCGCTTCTATTCGATGGTCAAATTCGCTCACCTAGCAACAAGTTTGAACTATCAAAGTTGAAGATAATTCCACTAGATTAAAGACTTAAAGTCTGCTGGGTGTGTCGACGTTTGGTATGATACAACAGCTCCATATGGTCGTTATTAGACCGTCAGAATTAAAAGAGCCGCAAGGCGCTTTTTGCGTTTAGTTGCGGTGTTTTTTGAGTTAAGCGAACGCAACGCTTCCTGATGTTTGTTTAACAACAGTCGGCAACTCTGTTGTACCTATTCCTTATGGCAATAATGCAAAGTCCGCTGATTTAGCTGGCGGCACCACCACCGTTTCTATGGATGGTGGTAACAGCATTGCTATAAAAGCAGTAAATTCAGTGCCAGTACTGGCGATGCCGGTGGTGATAAAAAGGGTGTCTCCTCTGGCACCATCGAAGCCGAGGCAGAATTCATATCGGCTTCTCCAACCGTTAAATTTGAAGGCGTCGGTGTATGTCACCTGTCCGATCAAATGACGATGAATAAAGCCAACACCATGTGTTTAGGTGGTGCGCAAAATCCTTCGGTTTCTGTAACCGAAGAGCAAGAAGGGACGTATACAGTCGATTTGTTTCTTTCTTACTCAGATGGGGAACCTGTTCAAGGGGCGACATATAAACTGGTTGATCAAACCAGCGCTGCCTTTGAAGGCACATTAGATAATGTAGGCAAAGCTTCGGTGGGTGGCGTTGCCCCGGGAGAGTTTAACATTGATTATGGTGAAGACAGTAGTGAGTTCATGCCGAACATCCCAACTAAAACCAACCCTAATTTCAATCCAAATGCGAATGCCCAATTAATTATTGAAGAAGCTAAACGAGGTGAGGTTGGTTTTGGGAAAACTCGAGGCGAGCAAGGTCAAGATAAGATCGTGATAATAATCTTATTAATCATTTAGCTATTTTTTGTCTCTTTTTGGTTAAGCATCTTCGACTTCGACAATGCCATAATCGTTATTAACGATCGCTTTGGTCTTTGTCGGCTAGGTTAAAGTCACCATCAAATTATCAATCGGCACCGTGTGCGATAATGGGAATCAATCGCATTAATCATTTACCTTGCAAGTATTGATTGGTAATGTGTTGTTAAAGATAGGTTTATCGTATTTTAAGTTGGTTGGATTTATGGAGGAGTAATGGAAAGTGGCAAAAAGAATATTTGGCTTGAGTCTGATTCGATTGTAACAAGGAAGAGCCCAAAGCCTCTTAGGCTTAATACGTTAGAAAATATCTACGTTAAAGAGCATGACATTAAAAGTAAAATCACAAGGTCGTTCTTTATTGCGGTTGTGTTTAGTTTACCTATTTTCCTTTTTCGTCCACTTGCTGGTATTGGTGTGTTTTCCATAATTGGCATCGTTGGATACCTTTTAACCAAAAAGTATGAGTTACGTGTCGGTGTTTTCAATAACGATGACGTTGGTGTTGTAGAGTCTGGGTTATATTCGTCAAACGAACGCGAGGAACTCGATGGAATAGTAAGGCTCGTGATGGGATATAAAACAGGCAAGTAATAAAAAATAAGGATTCACATGATGCGTTACGCTCGGTAGTTACGGTAAGAGTACCGTGTACTTGGTTAGCTCTGTGGGGCTCACCTTCTTACGGGCGTTAGGATTGATATTGATTATTTACACATATAATAAGTTGGTTGGTCAAAAACATGAAACAAGCTGTAGAAATGAAGAAATTTAACTTACCTATTAAAAAGCTAGGTGCCGGAATTACCGTTGCTTTTGTTCTCTTTAGTTCAGTTTATACTGTTAATGAGGGGCACATTGGTATTGTTAAGCGCTTTAGTGAAGCTAAAACACAGGTAAGCCCAGGCTTACACTTCAAAGTACCGTTTATCGACAGCGTTGAAGAAATTGAAGTTCGAACACGCAAGAATGAAGAGAAAATGGCCTCTAGTACAAAGGAGCAGATGCCAGTTACTGTCGTCGTATCTGTGAACTGGACGGTAGATAAATCTGCAGCGTTAGATCTTTTTAGACAGTATGGCGGTCTTCCGCAGTTTGAAGCTCGTATTCTTGACCCTAGATTTAGGTCGGCAACTAAGGATGTTATTCCCAAGTATGATGCAGAGCAGTTAATTCAAGATAGAGCGAGTGCTATTCAGGCGATTGAATCCAATTTAATTGAAGAAATGGCCGCGTTTCCAGTAAGCGTAGATAATATACAGATTGAAAATATAGCCCTACCAAAAAAATACCTTACCTCAATTGAAACGAAGCAGACTGAGAAAAACTTAGCCGCAGCAGAGAAACATAAACTTGCTAGGCAAAACTTAGAAGCTCAAAGAGCCGTAAATACGGCAAAAGCTGAAGCTGATGGCATTGAGCTTATCGCTATAGCTGAAGCGAAGGCAATTAAGTTAAAAGGTTTTGCTGAAGCAGAAGCTATTAATGCAAAGGCCAAAGCTCTTGGGGATAACCCATTAATCATTAAACTGACCGAAGCTCAAAATTGGGACGGAAAGCTGCCAGCAACAATGTTGGGTGGTGAAAATATGCCTATTTTAGATATGAGATCTAAGTAGGATTAAGGAAACTAAAAGTTGTTCCCAACACAGACTTCATGTCGGTGTTGGGTTTGTGCTTTATACCAATCTAAATCAAATCACACTTCAGCTTTGAGGTACGTCATTCCTCAAGGCTATCGGACTCAAAATCCTGCTGTTTGATCAAGCTAATGGCGAGGCTTATTGGCATAGGTTTATAGAAGTAGAAGCCTTGGATGTAGTCGACGCCAAGTTTCGACAAGATCTTCAGTTGTGACTCGTACTCAACGCCTTCAACTATGACTTGCATGCCTAAGGTGCGTGATAACTGAAGCATGGATTCTAATAGTGGGATACCAAAACTGGATTCGTCGGATATGTTTTTCACGAACACGCGATCAATCTTGAGAATACTGAACGGAAATTGCCTTACAAAGTCTAATCCTGCGTAGCCAGTACCAAAGTCATCTATGGCAATTCTTACACCAAGATCAGATAGCTTTTGCAAGTTGTCCTTAATTTTGACCATATCGGCATCAGAACACTCACCATCCTCTGTCACCTCGAAAACCACTTGCTTGAGAATCTCAGGGTGTCTTTTAAAGATGCTAATCACTTTATTAGTGAAGTTACTGTTGGATACAACGTTTCGGCTGATGTTGACGCTGATGTACTTTGATGCAAACACCTCTTGATTACTTTTCAATGTCCTTAACACTTCATGCAGCACGAAATAGGTTAGTTTCTCAATCAAGCCCAAACTTTCAGCCAATGGAATGAAGATAGCAGGGGAGACGTTACCTTCAATTGGATCGTTCCATCTCAATAATGACTCACAGCCTACGATTTTATTGGTGCTTTGGTTAACGATAGGTTGCATGTGAACATGTAGGTGTTTGTTTTTCAGAGCGCTGGATAGAGAATATTCTAAGCTACGTTGGCACTGTTTTTTATGCTTGAGGGAAAGGCGAATAATGGTCGTAATTCCGGCCATAAGAAAGCCAAACCATAAGTGACTCAGCATGAAGTTAATATAATACTGATAACCAATGTATGAGGTGATGGTGAATGGGTAGATGTCTGACTGTATCCGTACTGTCGCGTTGTATGAGCCGAGGTCGGTAGGGTGAATGTCTCTTTTGATCACCTCAACTTTAGAGTTAATGCCATGGCTATTCAAATTAGCTTCTACAAGCTCAAAGATGAAGTGCGGAGGAATCATCAGGCTTACTCCTGAGCCTTCCTTAGTCGAGAATATCAGCATGATCGATCGAACTTGAGTGATGGCCGAGTTTGAGTACGATAAGGTGGTTAAATTCGGGGCGTCATTGAGCCGCTGCCTGATGGTGTTGTATAAGCGAAATGAAACATCACCATCAGTGGTTGAACAGTAAAATCGACCCTCCTTGTCGAACACCGCGGCTTCTTTCACCCAATCGGCTTCAAAAACGTTTTGTCGAAGTTGTCTAACAATCGCGTCGCAAGGCTGATCTGGGGTAATTTCAGATAAAAAACGGTCGAACCTTGATTGAATTCGTTCTAACCTCGTTTCTATTAACCTTGATGTGTCTTCGGTTAACGTTTGGTAATGGGAAGGTGTCAAAGGAATGAGCAATGCCATGAAAAAAAAGAAAGAAATGGCAAAGAAGAACGAAGTTTTGGCAAAATGCTGGTACTTGATATCCATATTAAGAGAAGCGTGACCGATTGGTGTGTGCATACAACTTAATTTATAAATTTAGCGATAATAACGCAAGCTTATGCATAAATAGTGTGAACAAAAGTATGAGTTATTGATATAAATAGCGTAACGCATGGTCGCACTATAGAAATCAGGGTGTTAGATATACTTCCAAGGTTGAGTGTGTCGTTTTTTGTTCAGTACTTTTACGTTTTTTGATGAAGCGGATTGTTGCCGGTTTTTTATCATCAAATTGAAAACTGCAATTTTTGAAATAATGCGAGTGAGTGGATTTGAGCGTAATGATAAAAAATATGATTTGGATGTTGGTGCGTGTGTTCATCGCGTTTTTGATGATAGGTCCTACTTACGCGATCCTCATTCTGTCTAATACAGCAACACCTGTCTTTTTAGATACTACCGCTGAGGCTTTAGCCTGGATCTCTTGTTTCCTTCTTGTGATTGGTTATGTACTGATCAGGTTTTCTGAAACGAGGTATGTGGGCAAATTATTATCGCTTAGTGTATTGGGGGCGGTAGTGTTAGTCATGTATCTCGATGAGCGCTATCGGATTTTTGGGGTCAGTGTTAACGCATGGAGCTTATTTTTAGCCGTTCTATATTTGATTATGCTTTTGTATTTCATTTTTCCAATTAAGCAACTTAAGCCGCTACTGAGTTTAGTGCCTGTCGCAGGCGTGTCGTGGTTTTTAGTCTGGGCCTTCGTGGGCCCAATAAGCTTAACGTATGAGTTGATTAGCAATAAAGCAACAATTTCAATTGCGAACTATCAAAAGGTAATCGACTTGCTACCTGAGGTTTACTCGAGTGGTTTTCAGTCAGGTTTGTTTTCAATGCTTCTTGTTATTTGGCTGTATGCTTTTGTGGTTTTTGGACATAATCCTAAACGCAGTTATCAGAAACTGGCCACCTATTTAGCAAAGAGTCGCAATGTGCGACATTTATAGGTTCATATAAGCGTTTTTCGCATTTCTGATGAATCGCTAAGAAGATGAGTGAAACGCAATAGAATCGAAAAGGGTAAGGTTAGATAACCTTGCCCTTTGTGATTTAGTATGTGGAGGGCTGAGCCCTAAATCGCTTTTACGCTGCTTCGTTCAACTAACGTTGGCTCTAACTCAACAACCTGTGGATACGCATCTGGTGTTTTGAGTCGGTTCAATAGAGTATCTACGGCAGCTTTACCTAAACGGTGCTTTGGCTGGTGGATAGTGCTCAAAGCAGGGGTCATGTACTTAGATAAATGGATGTCATCGTAGCCAATGATCGAAAGATCGTTTGGAATCGACGTGCCATCTTGTGCGGCAGCGTGAATCACACCCATTGCCATCATGTCATTACTCACGAAGATTGCTGACGGCATTACGCCTCGAGTCTTTAGTGTTTGGTATGAGTCAAAGCCGCCATCGCATTCGAAGTTGGATTCAACAATCCATTTAGGATTTATCTCTAGCTTTGCTTCTTCCATCGCTTGCTTGAAGCCTTGATAACGAGAAGAGGCTTGATTGCGATGCAGTGGGCCTGTGATACAACCAATCTGAGAGTGGCCGTTATCTATCAAATGCTTGGTCGCCATGTAGCCACCTTGGTGCGAGTTGTCTTGGATCTTATCACTCGCGAACAGCATTGGGCCCCAGTCCATTACCACAACAGGTAGTTCTGGGTAGCGTTCAAATACGTCAATATGCTGCCCTTCAAGGGTTGAGCACATCAACATCAAGCCATCGACCCTCTTTTGCAGCAAGGTATCGATAGATGACTTCATACGGTCGCTGTCGCCTTCGGTGTTACACAAGATAAGGTTGTAGCCTTTCTCATAACAACGACGTTCAACACCTTTTACTACTTCGCCAAAGAATGGGTTTGTAGAGGTAGTAACCAGCATGCCCAAGGTTTTGGTTTGCTTCATTTTCAAGCTGCGAGCCAATGCAGACGGTGCGTAGTTGAGTTCTTTAGCCGCACTGTTAACACGCTCAGCAATCTCTTCACTGACAAAACGTGACTTGTTGATCACATGGCTGACGGTTGAGGTTGAAACCTTTGCTAGCCGAGCGACGTCTTTCATTGTTGCCATAAAAAATCCTTGTGGGAGTAACTTGCCACGTTGCGCGATATTCTGCCCGAAAACAGGGGCTTATGCTTGTTATTTGTTGTTACCGAATTTGAAGGCTCACATCCGTTAACTACGGTTTAGCTCAGGAGTTAAGCCTTCAAATGGGTATAAAGCTAGGCAGATAATTGCTCTGATAAAAACGCATCGGTTTCAGCACGGCTCGGAATCGACGTTTGAGCTCCAAAACGAGTCACGGAAATAGCAGCCGCGGCATGAGCAAACTTAATCGCGCGCTCAAGTGGCATGTCTTCAAGTAAGCCTGTCACCAATGCGCCGTTGAAGGTATCACCAGCAGCGGTTGTGTCTGTCGCTTCAACGCGGAACCCTGCAATGAGCTCGCCCTTGTCGTTTTTACTTACCCAAACGCCTTTCGCGCCAAGTGTGATCATCACAGTCTCGATGCCTTTTGCGTGCAAAGCCAAAGCTGCCTGATGAGCGGATGCGCTATCAGTCACGGTAATGCCTGTCAGCACTTCTGCTTCGGTTTCATTGGGTGTAATCACATCAACACAAGCAAGCAATGAATCCGACAATGGACGAGCAGGTGCCGGGTTTAGAATAACTTGAGTGCCACTCTCTTTTGCAACTTTTGCCGCGTATTCAATGCCTTCAATTGGCGTTTCAAGTTGAGTTAGAAGGTATTTAGCGCCGCGAATTTTCTCTAGGTGTGGTTCGATCTGATCACAAGTCAGCTTGTTGTTGGCTTCAGCAGAAAGACAAATGCTGTTTTCACCCGTCGCAGATACTTGGATCATCGCGATGCCTGTAGGTGTGTTGTCTGCAACGATAACGCCGTCGATGTTGATGCCGTCTTTGGCAAAGTCTTGACGAATATTGATGCCAAACGGGTCGTCACCGACACAGGCTATAAAGCCGATATCTGCGTTTAATCGCGCTGCCGCTACGGCTTGGTTTGCGCCTTTGCCGCCAGGAATGACCTGATAGTTACCACCAATCAAGGTTTCACCCGGACGAGGGAAAGAAGGAACTTGCAGTACGTGGTCAGCGTTAACGCTACCTAAAACAATCAGTTGAGTCATGATACGAGCCTTATGATATATCGTATTTGAAAATGCATGGGTCTTTCTCATTACGTTAATTCTTATTACGTAAATTCTTGTTGCGTTAATTGCCCGTCTCGTTCGAGGGTTGTATGAGAAACAGCGATGCACTGTCGGTTTTTGCTTTTTGTCTTGAGTCAGCGAGTTAATGAGTGAAGAAAGGTGGGGGATAGGGGACCCCCACCCAGATACTACTCTTAGTTAAGTAATGGTTATTCCTAGTTAAGAATAATGATTACTTAGCGATGATTTTTAGAGCTACTGGTACGTACTCGTCGACTGTCTCGCCTTTTAGTACTTTGTCTGCGATTTCGATACCTAAAGAACCGATTAGATCAGGCTGTTGTGCAACCGTTGCGCCTAGTAGGCCACGGTCAACAGCAGCGATACCATCTTCAGTGCCATCAAAGCCAACGATCATCACTTCTTTACCTGAAGCTTGAACTGCGCGAAGTGCACCTAGAGCCATTTCATCGTTTTGAGCGAATACCGCTTGTACGTCTGGATTAGCAGCAAGCAAGTTTTCCATTACGTTTAGACCTTTAGTACGGTCGAAATCAGCTGGTTGGCTTGCTAGAAGCTCTAAGTCACTGCCGTTTACTGCGTTCATGAAGCCTTCACCACGTTCACGAGCTGCTGATGTACCAGCGATACCTTCAAGTTGGATAACTTTCGCTTTCTCGCCTACTTTTTCCATGATGAAGTGACCCGCCATTTCACCGCCGATTACGTTATCAGAAGCAATGTGGCTTACTACGTCACCACGGCTTGCACCACGGTCTAGTGTCAGTACAGGGATGTTTGAACGATTAGCAATGCGAATTGCGTTAGACACTGCATCTGAATCCGTTGGGTTAATCAGGATTGCTTTAACACCACGAATGGTTAGATCTTCAATGTTCGAAAGCTCTTTGCTTGGGTCGTTTTGAGAATCAAGAACGATAAGCTTGTAGCCTAGCTCTTCTGCTTTCGCCTCTGCGCCATCTTTCATGGTTACAAAGAATGGGTTATTCAGTGTAGACAGAACGATTGCCATTGTATCTTGAGCCTGTGCAGACACAGATACTGTAGTAGAAAGAAGAGCCGCAGAAATAAGAGTCGCTAATTTTTTCATGATGTAAGTCCTTTATGTAGGGGGAGCTAGGAGGTGAGCCCTAGCTCGTTGTTACATTATTTATAGATTTAATGTTTATAGGTTTGTTACTGATAGATATTTTACTTAAAGATGCTTTTTCTATAAATGTTGCTTTATAGATAGAGCAAGGTGTTACGTTTATTTGTTTTTGTTATCGACCAATACCGCCAGAAGAATAACCACTGCTTTTGCAATCATCTGGTAGTAAGAAGATACGTCTAATAGGTTTAGGGCGTTGTTTAGGAAGCCGATTATCAGTGCACCAATCAATGTACCCATAATGCGACCACGACCGCCCGCTAAGCTTGTGCCGCCAAGAACCACGGCTGCGATGGCGTCTAGCTCATAACCCATACCTGCGGTCGGTTGAGCTGATGACAAGCGAGAGGCCACAATGATGCCAGCTACTGCAGCTAGCAGGCCACAGATTGCGTAAACGCCGATTTTCACTTTGTCTACGTCGATGCCTGATAGGCGAGTTGCTGATTCGTTGCCACCTAGTGCGTAAACGTAGCGACCAAAGCGTGTGTGGTTAAGTAGGTACCATACCGCTGCGAATACCACGACCATGATCCATACTGGAACTGGGATGCCCATTGCGTAGCCTGTACCGAACCAAGCAAACGCATCTGCTGTGTCTGTGAAGCCAGTCGAGATAGGGCGACCGTCGGTGTAAACCATGGTTACGCCACGAAGTAGAGTCATGGTGACTAGCGTTGCGATGAAGGCTTGAACCTTACCTTTGGCGATAATTACACCACTGATAGCACCTAATGCAGCACCTGCTACTAGAGCGGTTGGCACTGCGATCATCACAGGGATTTCCATGCCAATCATGCTGGCTGCGAAAGCACCACAAAGTGCCAGTACAGAGCCGACACTCAAGTCGATACCCGCGGTTAAGATAACCAGTGTCATACCGACTGCAATAATCGCGTTGACCGAAGTTTGGCGCAGGATGTTCAGGATGTTATCGACAGTAAAAAAGTTTGGGTTTAAGAAAGAAACGACAACAATCAGGAAGATCAAAGCAATCAATGACTTTTGATCAATCAGCCACTCTTTGCTGATTAACGGCTTTTTCTTTGGAGCTTCGGTTGTTTTGCTCATGGTTTTAGTACTCATGCTGCGTCCTCGTTGATCTTTTTACCGACCGCACACGCCAGTAATAATTCTTGGTTTGCTTCTTTAGCATTAAATTCACCGCTTACACGGCCTTCATGCATCACCATGATGCGGTCACTCATTCCTAATACTTCTGGCATTTCAGATGAGACCAAAATAATGCTCATGCCGTCGGCTTTAAACTTATTAATGAGTTGGTAAATCTCTTTCTTAGCACCGACATCGACACCACGAGTGGGCTCATCGAGAATCAGAACTTTTGGTTTTGTCATCAAGCCTTTAGCTATAGCCACTTTCTGTTGGTTACCACCAGAAAGGTTGCCAATAATTTGCTCGCGAGTAGGAGTTTTGATATTGAACAGTTTGATGAAGTCATCAACCGCCATTACTTCATCTTTATGTTGGATTTGACCGCTTTTTGTAAGCAGATCCAGTGAACATAAAGACATGTTTTCTTTGACTGAAAGCCCTAGAACTAAGCCATCGCCTTTACGGTCTTCAGAGATGTAAGCAATGCCATTCGCCAAGCCATCTTTCGGGCTTACAGGATTGATGGTTTTGTTTTCTAGGTTGATGACGCCGCGTTCACTTGGAAGGGCACCGTAAATCACTTTCATCAGTTCGGTACGACCTGCGCCCATCAGCCCAGATACACCCAGGATTTCACCACGCTTTAGCGTAAAGCTCACGTCATGAACACCAGAACCAGTCAGGCCAATCACTTCAAGGCAGGTTTCACCGTGGCTCTGTCCGATACGTGGATATTGCTCGTCCAGTTTACGGCCAACCATCATCTCGATTAGGCCATCTTCGTCGGTGTCTTTTACTTCACATTGTCCAATGAACTTACCGTCACGAAGTACGGTGATGTCATCACAAATCTCAAAGATCTCTTTCAAACGGTGAGAGATGTAAACAATGCCACAGCCTTCAGAACGCAGCTCGTTAATCACCTTAAATAGCGACTCAGTTTCAGTATCAGTGAGCGCATCCGTTGGCTCATCCATGATGATGACTTTAGATTCAAACGATAGGGCTTTCGCAATCTCTACCATTTGCTGCTCACCAAGGCTTAGCTGACCTAAAGGTGTTTTTGGACTGTGTTTTACGTTAAGGCGTTTAAGTAGCTTGTCCGCTTCTTGGTACATTTCGTTCCACAAGATACGCCCCATGGTGCTTGTGATTTCACGACCTAAGAAGATGTTCTCGGCGATGGTTAGCTCAGGAATTAGGTTCAATTCTTGGTGAATGATGCTAATGCCGGCTTGTTGTGAATCACGTGGTCCTTTAAATGCCGCTGGTTTACCTTGGTATGCGATAGTGCCGCCGTCCAAGTGGTAAATGCCAGTAAGCACTTTCATCAACGTTGATTTACCTGCACCGTTTTCCCCCATTAACGCCATTACGCGTCCTGGGTAAACGTTGAGGCTTGCCTTATCTAGTGCTTTAACACCTGGGAAGGCTTTCTCAATTGAGCTAAGTTCTAAAATGGCTTGAGTCATGTCGGTTCCTTTACTCGGGGCCAGTTGTGTTTGATTGTTCTGTATATGCATTGTTTTTGGTTCAGTAATGACACTGAGCTGTTTTTGCGTTTCGCTTGAGCTAAAACGTTACGCCAGCTTGGAAAATAACATTTGCGTATGGCGTGCATTCGCCAGTACGAATAACCGCGCGGCTATCATGCGTTCGCTCTTTGAATTCTTCATGAGTGATGTAAGTAATCGAAAGCGATTTGCCGCAACGCGCTTCTTCTGTCTTAATTAAATCAATCAACGCAGCGTGATGGTCTGGACTTACTTTCGCAAATTCTTCTGCAATCACAACGCCTTCAATTTGAGATTCATCCAGCATGGTTTTTACCGTTTGCTGAAAGCTCGGAACACCATGAGTTAAGGCAAGATCAATACGAGTTACGTGATCTGGAATTGGCAAGCCCGCGTCACAAATCGTGATTTCATCAGTGTGGCCAAGAGTCGCCACTAAGTAAGAGAGTTCAGAATTAATTAGAGTACTTTTTTTCATATCACGACCTATCGAAAAATAACGTTTAATGGGTTGAGAACAACTCAAGAAAAGCCATCGAAACGTTTCGATAGTGATAATAGTGTCTGATTTATCATTTGCACTCTTCACTTTCCTAGAGTGTGATAACGATCATCGAAACGTTTCGATGGGGCGTTTTTTAGTGATCTCCGTCAACGCTATTGATTGCATAAATAGATCGCAATAGAGATGTAAGAGTGAGCGACGGTTTGTCGTTCATACCGTTTTGACACAATGTAGCGTAACTTAAATTTAATTAAGCGGGGTCGACCGATAAAATGTATCCAAACTTGGTGATTGTGGTTATTTGAATATTGGGTCTTCTTAAACGCGTAAAAACATTACGCAAGTTATAGATGACGTTAGCAAGTATGTGAGGAGAGGTGAGTTCCCCTTCCCAGCACACATCAATAATATCTTCTCTAGAGACTGGTTCCCCTAGATTTTCTGCCAGTAAACAGAGCACCGAAAGTAGATGAGGGCGTAAAGTTATTTTGTTTCCCTGTTCATTAGTAATCGTTCGAGAGTCAGTATCAATGATTAAGCCGTTGAGATCTATTGTGTGGTTCATCGTGTTTCTATTCGTCTTATTCTGATTGTTGGAGATTAGGGCGTGTTGACCTTTCGTGGTTAAATTTTGTTCGAGATAAAAACGTTTTAATCGCGGCGAGGGGGAAGTAGCCTAGTCACTCTAAGCAAATCCCCCTCAACAAAGAGTAAAACGCTTTTAGCCGAACCCTTCGGGCAGCGTTTGCTGGCCATTTCTACTACGTTATCGGCTTCTCATGTAGGCTAGCTACACATCGACGCCTCTGCCTTGTATAAATACCCAGCAACTCGCTGCAAAAATCAGCTCGAAAGATCAACACGCCCTAAGTTAAGTCGGCAAGCTACTAAAGCGTTTGGATTATGCAAAATCACGCCACTCTTGAAAGTAAGCTTGCGTAAGTGCGAGGTGGAAAAACCTAAAAATCGGATGATTTGGAAGGGGATGGATTGTTCAAACAAACGTTAGTTTTTTTTTATTTCTTTTTTATTCAGTTGCTTATTGTGTTTTAACTAATTCTGTTGTCTGGGGGGTAAAGCGATTACATTTTTATTTATTTTTTTGTTTTCTGTGAGCCTATCATGCTCGCGAATTCGACGGGGTGTATAACTCTAACAAGATTGTGTAGTAGTGGAAGGTACACAATCTTGAATGTGAAATAAGTAAGGCCAATCGATAACGAAAAGCTAAATTAGTTTAAATTTTGCAATGGTGTCAGCATGCTATGTAATCCCAATTAAATACTAATAGCTAACTAGGCTTCACGAATATGAGCGGTGACAGCAACGATGGCATGGTCCGTACTGAATTGATCGTGCTCGAAGCTTGGATTAATCAGGTGATGGTCTAACACTGTGTAGCTAGAGATCTCCATTAAGCTTGAAGAGTTCTGACAATCGAACTCGTTCGACATCAAAATGTAGTCTAGTACAGACCCTGAAGCGCCGTAGTAATGGGTTGGTTTACGCTGTTCAAGCAAGTCTTCTTCATGCAGTTGATGGTAAAGAACCCAGCTGTCTTTTAAGCGAAAGTGGGACAGCCAATGCTTGCTGTTTTCGTCTCTGTTTATTGAATAACTTAATAGCCCTTTAAACTCGTCGTTGAATAGAGGCTTATTAAAGTCGCCCATCAACACAACGGGTTGGTCGGTTAGATAGCGTTGATTGGTGATGTATTGATGCAGCACCTGAGCTTCAAGGCCGCGCTGAACGCTAGATAACCAAGAGCCAAGTTGCTCTTGGTGAAAGCGAGTGAGCGTGTCACTTTGTGGTTTTTCACCTTGCTGAGCATTATCCTCATCGATAGATTCAGTTCTTGGTTCAGTCGGACGCTGTGATTTGAAATGCACAACATAACAGTCGGTTGAACCTAAATGAGGCAACGTAATCGTGGCATGAACAGGCGTTCGGTTGAATGAGAAATTGTCTCCAAGGTCAAAGGCTGCAAGGAAGCTGGAATCAGGTGTGACAGGCTGCACGTTTTCAATCGGGTAACGGGAAGCGATCCCAACGACTGGTGAGGTGTATAGGTAATCATCTTCAACGTGCGCACTATCGACAACAGCAAAGTATGGATAACCTAGCTCGTTCGTCAATTGCTCTAAAGACTGCGGGCTAAATATCTCTTGAAAGCCAATCACATCACAATCTAATGAGCGAATCGCTTCAGCCATCCAATGTTGCTTCTTTTGCCATTCTTCGAAGCTGTAGATGTTCTCAAAATCATAATAAGCATTCGGTGGTTCGAGATAGTTCAGAAGGTTGAATGTTGCGAATGTTATGTGGTTTGGTTTGTTCAAAGTGTCATTCCATTTAGACCTAAGCAGCAAGGATACTCCAGTAAAGTATAGTTTGTTGATTATTTGGGGGCTAAGTTTGACTAATTAAACCAATCAAAGCCAGTGAGAGTTGTGGCATTTACGTTAGTGAGATGATTGTGTTGTTGTCATAGCCAGTGTCATCGAAAGAACTTCGAGCGGTGACGAGTTAATTGAAGTAAACGGTAACAGATAGAGAGCTGATGGTTTTATTAGTTATTACATGATGTTAGATTTGAACCTATACTTGATTTAACGGCATGCATTCAAAGCCGATTAATCAACTTGAATATCGAATTCATAACATTTGAAGGGAGAGTCAAATGGGAACAGTTTTCCGACGCAAAGCCTCGCAACGCACGCAATTTTTCAGGTTTAATTTGAAGTCATGTGCAATCATGTTGCCGCTTATTGCTTTACAACCCTCCGCTACCTACGCTTCTGATAACCAATCAACGCCTGCTGTCACCGTTATTGAAACCACTCAACTGGTTGGTTTTGGTGAAGCAAAATATCCAGCCGATTTCACTCACTTTGATTACGTTAATCCTGATGCGCCAAAGCAGGGTAAAGTGACCTATGGCAGCATAGGTACTTATGATAGCTTTAATCGATTCGGTTCTCGCGGCGTTGCGGCAAGTTACACTGGAGAGATTTACGATACCTTGATGTTTTCTCCGAGCGATGAAATTGATGCGTACTATCCATTGATCGCTTCAAAGGTTCGCTACGCCAGTGATTTCACTTGGATGGAAATCGATATCAACCCAAAAGCTAGATTCCAAGATGGTGAGCCTATTACCGCGCACGATGTGGCATTTACCTTTAATAAGTTTTCAACCGAGGGTGTGCCTCAATATCGTGTTTACTACAAAGAAATTAAGTCAGTCACCGCGGTTTCTGATTTAGTGGTTCGTATTGAAATGAACAGTCCAAATCGCGAAAAGCTGTTCAGTTTTGCACAAGGCACTCGTGTATTGCCACAACACTTTTGGAAAGACAGAAAACTGTCTGAGCCTTTAAGTGAGCCGCCAGTAGGCAGTGGTCCCTATAAGATCATCAGCTATAAATCGGGTCAAAGCGTGACTTATGGTTTAGATGAAAATTACTGGGCAGCCGACCTGCCTGTTAACGTCGGTCGTAATAACTTCAAGCAAGTGCAATACGATTACTACCGCGACGACACCGTAATGCTAGAAGCCTTTAAAGCAGGGGAGTTCGACCTTCGAACGGAAAACTCGGCTAAGTTCTGGGCCAACTCTTACACGGGCGCGAACTTCGATAAAGGCTACATCATTAAGGAAGAGATAAACCACGAAAAGCCAGAGTCGACCCAAGGCTTTGTCTTCAACATTCAATCTCCTGTGTTTTCTGATCCTAAAGTTCGTGAAGCGTTAACTTACGCGATGGACTTTGAGTGGATGAATAAGAACATGTTCTACGGTCAGTACAAACGTACCCGTAGCTACTTCCAAAACACAGACTATGAAGCGAAAGGCTTACCAAGTGAAGACGAAGTGGCGTTGCTGTCTCAGTACAAAGATCAAATCCCGCCAAGAGTTTTCACCGAAGAATTCCAGCCATCAGTAACCGATGGCAGTGGTCGTATTCGCAGCCAGATGCGTACTGCATTCAAATTGCTGAAAGAGGCGGGTTGGGTTCTGAAAGACAAAGTAATGACTAACGAAAAGACTGGCAAGCCGATGTCCTTCGAGCTGTTGATTTACAGTCCAACCACGGAGCGTATTGCAACGCCAGTTCAAAAGAATCTGAAGCGTATGGGTATTGAGATGAAGATCCGTACCATTGATACGACTCAGTACATAAAGCGCTTGCGCGATCGTGATTTCGATATGGTTTCGTCGTCATTTTCTGCAAACCCTTATCCTAGCCCGAACTTAATGATCGTTTGGAACTCTAACTACATTGATTCTACTTACAATACGGCAGGTGTGATGGATCCTGTGGTTGATGCGTTAACAGAAGAAATCGCACGTAACCAACAGAACCCTGAAAAGCTACTTACGCTAGGTCGCTCTCTTGATCGTGTGTTGCAGTGGAATTTCTACAATATCCCGCAATGGCACGTTGGCGAATACCGCGTAGCGATGTGGGACAAGTTTGAGCGTCCGGATGTATTGCCTAAATACGATTTAGGTATCGATACATGGTGGATTTCAGAAGAGAAGGCGGCTTTGCTTCCTGAAAAACGTCGCTAGGAGTTAGTTAGCATGGCCGCGTATATATTTCGACGTTTGTTGTTGGTGATCCCCACGTTGTGGGCGATCATCACCATCAACTTTTTCATTATCCAGATTGCCCCAGGAGGTCCGGTAGAACAAGCCGTTGCTCAGTTAGAAGGGCATAACTCTGGCATCATGGAGCGCTTTTCTGGTGGTGGACAAGAGGTTGATTTAAGCGAAAGTGACCAAGCGTCTGCGAGTGGCTACAAAGGCTCACGCGGGCTTGATCCTGAAGTGGTTGAAGAGATCAAAAAGCAATTTGGTTTTGATAAGCCGATTCACGTTCGTTACTTCGACATGTTGAAAAACTACGCGACCTTTAACTTTGGCGAAAGCCTGTTTAAGGGTGGCAACGTGATTGATTTGATCATCGACCGTTTACCCGTCTCCATTTCTTTAGGGCTGTGGAGTACGTTAATCATCTATGTGATTTCGATACCTCTAGGCATCATGAAGGCGATACATCACGGGTCTCGCTTCGATATTTGGTCGAGTGCGGTGGTGATTGTTGGTTACGCCGTACCGGGCTTTTTGTTTGCGATCATTCTGATTATTTTATTCGCGAGTGGTAACTACTTCAGTTGGTTCCCATTGCGTGGATTGGTGTCGAGTAACTTCGACCAGCTCAACTGGTATTATCAAATTGGCGATTACTTCTGGCACTTGGCATTGCCTATTTTTGCTATGGTGATCGGCGGCTTTGCCACGCTCAGCATGCTGACCAAAAACTCCTTCCTTGATGAAATTAACAAGCAATATGTGGTTACTGCGCGAGCGAAAGGTTTGGATGAGAGTAGCATTCTCTACAAGCACGTTTTCCGTAACGCGATGTTGATTATTATTGCAGGTTTCCCGAGCGCATTTATTAGTATTTTCTTCACGGGTTCTATGTTGATTGAAGTGATGTTTTCACTCGAAGGCATCGGTTTACTTGGCTTTGAATCGACAATTCAACGAGATTACCCAGTAGTGTTCAGCTCTCTCTATATTATGACCTTGCTTGGCTTGGTGCTGAGCATTATCTCCGACCTGACCTATACCTGGGTTGATCCTCGAATTGATTTTGAAGCGCGTTAATGGCGAATGAATAAAAAGGTATTGATAATAAATGTTTAACAACCCTTTAGCTGAATCTCGTTGGTTACGTTTTAAAGCAAACAAGCGTGGTTTTATCTCCCTTTGGATATTTACCATTTTGTTTGGACTGAGCCTGTTCGCTGAGATCATCGCCAACGATAGGCCACTCTTAGTTTCTTATGATAATCAGTGGTTTGTACCTGTCATTAATGAATATGCCGAGACCGAATTTGGTGGCGAATTTGAAACCGAAGCGGATTATAAAGACCCGTATGTTATCGAACTCATTGAAGACAGCGGATACATCGTGTGGCCAATCATTCCGTTTAGCTATGACACAATAAACTTCGATATTTCAGGCGCTGTGCCTTCGGAACCTGATTCAGTCAACTGGCTAGGAACCGATGATAAAGGACGAGATGTATTGGCTCGTATCATTTATGGCTTCCGTATCTCCGTTTTGTTTGGTTTTATTCTGACGATTGTATCGAGTGTCGTCGGCGTTGTAGTCGGTGCGACACAAGGTTATTACGGTGGCTGGGTTGATCTGTTCGGGCAGCGTTTCATTGAAGTCTGGTCTGGTATGCCGACCCTATTCTTGCTGATTATCCTTTCCAGTTTTATCGAACCTAATTTCTGGTGGTTGCTCGGGATTATGGTGCTGTTCAGTTGGATGAGTTTAGTAGGTATCGTACGAGCGGAATTCTTACGCTGTCGAAACTTCGATTATGTGCGCGCCGCGCAAGCCATGGGCGTTGATGACAAACGCATTATGCTTCGTCACATGCTGCCCAATGCGATGGTCGCATCACTAACCATGATGCCGTTTATCTTGTCAGGCTCGGTGACCACATTAACCTCATTAGATTTCTTGGGCTTTGGTTTGCCTGCGGGCTCGCCTTCGTTGGGTGAGCTTTTGGCGCAAGGTAAAGCTAACTTACAAGCGCCTTGGCTTGGCATTTCTGCCTTTGTCGTACTTTCTTTAATGCTTACGTTACTTGTCTTCGTTGGTGAAGCAGTACGTGATGCCTTCGATCCACATCAACAGAAGTAAGGATAAGTTATGACTTCTAATACAGTTCCTACTTCAGGGTCAACAGTAGAGGCTTCGAATGCATCTCCAGTTCTGACCATAGATAAATTGTCTGTCGGTTTCGGGCGTAATGATTCGATAGAACAAGTGACGCAAGACGTCTCTTTAGAAATATACAAAGGTGAGACATTAGCGCTGGTGGGCGAGAGTGGCTCCGGTAAATCGGTCACGGCTAACTCGATTTTAAAACTGTTACCTAAAGGTTCGTCCCACTACCTAAACGGCAAGATCAATTTCTCTGGCACCGACATTCTGAGTTGTTCTGAAAGACAACTGCGTGGGATTCGTGGCGGGCGTATTGGTATGATCTTCCAAGAGCCTATGGTTTCATTGAACCCACTTCATAGAGTTGGTAAGCAGTTGGTTGAAACCCTCGCGATTCACCGAGGTATGAGGACAAATAAAGCTCAAGCCTTGGCTATTGAATGGCTTTCTAAGGTTGGTATTCGCTACCCAGAACAAAAGATCTCAGCTTACCCTCATGAGTTGTCTGGCGGTGAACGTCAGCGCGTGATGATCGCGATGGCACTCATCAACGAACCTGAGCTACTTATCGCTGATGAGCCGACAACCGCATTGGATGTGTCGGTACAAGCGCAGATCCTCGACCTTCTAAAAGACTTGCAGCAAGAATTGGGTATGGCGATGCTTTTTATCACCCATGACTTGAGTATCGTTCGTAAGATTGCCGACAGAGTGGCGGTAATGAAAGATGGCCGCTTAGTTGAAAGCAATGACTGTAAAACACTCTTCAACGCGCCAGCTCACGCTTATACACAAAAGCTTATCAACTCTGACCCTAAAGGCTTGCCTGTACCTGTTTCTCCGCAAAGCGAACCTCTGCTCGATGTTAATCAACTTCGTGTCTGGTTCCCGATTACGGGAGGCTTATTCAAGCGGACTATTTCGCATGTTAAAGCAGTCACCGACATGGAATTCAGCTTGAAAAAGGGGCACTCAATCGGTCTAGTAGGAGAGAGCGGCTCTGGTAAATCAACAACCGGTATGGCGATATTGAAGTTGGTGGATAGTGAAGGTTCAATTACCTACGCAGACGAACAAATTCAAGGCTTAAACCGCCAACAGATGCTACCGTTTCGAAGCCGTATGCAAGTGGTCTTTCAAGATCCGTTTTCTGCGCTAAACCCGAGAATGTCGGTTGCTCAGGTGATTGGTGAGGGTCTGTTAGTGCATCAACAATTGGATGAGAACGAGCTCGACCAACGCATCTGCGATGTAATGAAAGAGGTCGACCTAGACCCTGAAACTCGTCACCGTTACCCGAATGAGTTTTCGGGCGGTCAAAGGCAGCGTATTGCGATTGCTCGTGCTCTGATCCTTAAGCCAGAGTTTATCTTGCTAGATGAACCGACATCGTCACTCGACAGAACGGTTCAAGCGCAGGTGCTGGATCTGTTGAAATCACTTCAAGAAAAGTATGGTCTGACTTATCTCTTTATCAGTCATGATTTGAATGTCGTGAAATCCTTGTGTCATTACACCATCGTCATGAAAGCTGGCGAGGTAATAGAGAAGGGTGACACAGAAACCTTATTCGGCAATCCGCAGCATGAATACACCAAGCAGCTTGTCAGCCTTTCGAATGTTGGTGGTGCGGTATAAAGTGGGTGCGTAACAAGAACAAAAGAGTGCTCGGTGAATTCAACATGGTCATTTGGTTGTTTTAAGATTACACTGCGCCCAATATTTCAGAAGTACATATTTAGGTAGAGGTCACCATGGACCAAGAACATTACGAAGACGCTGACTACGAAGGCCAAGAGCTTGGCGAAGAAGGCGAAGAGATTGAGATCGAAGCAATTGGTATTGATGTATCGTCTCAACCAATCGAACTCTACAAAGTGTTTAAAATTGCTAACCTAGTGAGTGGTGGCGGTGAAGCTAAGCACATCATTTCTGAAGGTTATGTTGCGGTTAATGGTGAATTGGAAACTCGTAAACGTCGTAAAATGTACGATGGAGACTTCTTTGAATTCAACCAAGAATACTATGTAGTGGTGTGTGATCAGCCAGTACAAGAAGAATCAGACAAGCCGAAAAAGAAAGACGCGCCTAAAAAAGATAACAAGGCGAAGAAAGGTCAGTCTAAAAAGGATTCTAAGAAGAAAGAATCTAAGAAAAGCAAAGCAGAAATGCTAAGCGCAACGGCTGAACCAAAGAAAGAGAAAAAAGAGAAGAAGAAAGAAAACAAACCGAAAAAGAAAGCGGATACGCCTGAGCCAACACGTGACGACAAAAGCGGCCGTAATTCGATTGAGTTCTTCTAAGTTATAGTTCTAAACTGCTGCTCTAAAACGAATCTTTTAAAACTATTTGTTTGAACATCAAGCAACGTTAGACCTCGGTTTTGCGTTAAGCAGATATCAAATGGCTCACTAATTAGTGAGCCTTTTTTGTATCGCCAAATTAAACCTAAACCAATCTGGTACAAGAAAATAATTTTACATTTTACAGAGTGGGGTTCTTCAGGCTGGCGGTGTTAGCTCCTTAGTCTTCATAACTCAGATATTGAATACATAAGTCATGAAAAGCCTGCGCTTGTGGCGAGATCGTACGATCAGACAATCTGAAAATACCGATTTGACGCTGTAAAGGCGGGTCAATCAATGGAATCCATACCAAGCGGGTTTCATTGGTTGGGAAAGCCAGTTTAGGTAGCGTGGTCACGCCTATCCCGAGCTCTAGCACCGAAAACAGGGAAGTAATGTTCTCTACTGAATACAAAGCTTGTTCACTGAGCATTCGTGCGGGTGTTGGGTCAAGTAGGGTACAAGTACCGTTGCGAATGAAGGGTTGTTTTAACAAAGTTTGCCACTCGATTCCCTCTTTTTGAGAGGCGATAGGGTTGTCTTTGAGGCACACTACACCGATAGGATCTGAGAGTAAAGGTGTGAAGTCGATGCTCTCTTCTTCTAAATGGGAGCTATTTCCGAGGGCAACATCCACTTCTCCTGAGAGTAATCTTGCTTCCACACCTGCCGCATTATCATCAATCAAGCTGACTTCTACATTCGGGTACTGCTCACAAAAAGCCCCTAAAACACTAGGGATTAATTTTGCCGCTACTGATGGCACGCTCGCTATTCGAACTCTTCCTTGTTGTCCTGCCGCGGCTGCGCGTAGATCATTGTCTAATGCTTTGTAAACATTAAGAAACTGAATGATTTTTGGCAGACATATTTCCCCGAAAGGTGTCAGGGTTGATTTGTTGCCTGTTTCAAACAGTGGTTGACCAAGTATTTTTTCTAGCTCTTTTATCGACGTAGAAAGTGCCGCTTGCGAGCGATTTGCTCGGTGAGATGCCGCTCGAAATCCGCCTTCTTCGACCACTAAAACAAAATGTTTTAACTGTTGTAGCTTAATACTCATGGCACAGATCCTTCTCTAGCCCTTGCTATACCTTACTTTTAGCAAGGTGATAGGTTTTATTTATCAAATGCACAAAATTTACCGTTAGATTTATCAGTCGTCAAGGTGCAGTATTTAACCATCTTGAAACATAGTTGTTACAAAGTTGGATAAAATCGTGAACGCACAAACTAAAAAGCACCCAGTAAAAACCGAGCTTTTCGCTTCAAAAGCACCACTAGAGTGGGCAATCGTTAATAACGGCACTCTATACACAGCGCAGATTCCAATTGATGAAACTGGCGCAGTAGTAGAGGGCGGTATTGAAGCGCAAACGCGTCAGACTTTTAACAACCTTGTTCATACATTGGAGTGTGCAGGCGAATCTATGGATTCAGTGCTGCAAGTTCTGATTTACGTGACAGACCGTGAATATCTAAAAACGGTAAACAGCGTATACGGAGAATACTTCAATGCACCTTATCCAAACCGTGCTGCCGTCGTCGTTGCAGGGTTAGCAAGAGAAGAGATGCTGGTCGAGTTCGTAGTTTATGCATCGGCGTCTCAACCTGAATAATCAGACTGTGAACTAAAGCTATTTGCGGATCAAAACTCTTTTAATTTGAAGTGGTTTATTGATACAAGCGATTTGGTTCACTTTGGAAACAAAATATACATCTTATTTCAGCAATTAATTACCTGAATATTAACAGTTTATTAATTTAACCAGATGGTTGCCAGACTCAACCGCAACCTAACCGTTACAAGGACAGAATGATGACTCAATTACAGAATGTTCAAGCAGAAAACGCACTTTACATTGGCGGCGAATGGCAAGCGGGTGTAAGCACCGTTGCGAACATTAACCCATCAGATATTTCTGAAAACATCGGTAACTTCGCACAAGCAAGTGCTGACCAAGTTCAACAGGCGATTTCAGCGGCGAAGCACGCTCAACCAGAGTGGGAAAAAACGCCGATTGAACGTAAGCAAGCAGTACTTCAAGCGATAGGTGATGAGCTGATTGCACGTTGTGATGAACTCGGTACGTTGCTTTCTCGTGAAGAAGGTAAACCTTTTGCTGAAGGTCGTGGTGAAATCTACCGTGCAGGTCAGTTCTTCCAGTACTTTGCGGCTGAAGTGCTTCGTCAAATTGGCGACAACGCAGAATCAGTACGCCCTGGTGTTTCTGTAGAAGTGACTCGTGAAGCGGTGGGTGTTATCGGCATCATCTCTCCTTGGAATTTCCCGACAGCAACAGCAGCTTGGAAAATCGCTCCAGCATTGGCTTTCGGTAACAGCGTTATCTGGAAACCTGCAAACCTAACACCAGCAAGTGCAGTTGCGCTAACTGAGATTATCCACCGCCAAGGCATGCCAGCTGGCACGTTCAACCTTGTTCTAGGTAGCGGTTCTAAAGTAGGTGATGCACTGATCAACTCTAAAGAAGTGAACGGTGTGAGCTTTACTGGTTCTGTTGACACGGGTCGTAAGGTTGCCGCTGCTACAGCGCCAAACTTCGTTCGTTGCCAATTAGAGATGGGCAGTAAGAACGCACTTGTGGTTGCTGATGATGCTGATATCCAAACAGCCGTTGATGCAACTATCGCAGGTTCGTTCTCTGGCGCAGGTCAAAAATGTACAGCATCTTCTCGTCTTGTGGTTATGGATGGCATTCACGACCAATACGTTGAAGCACTGATCAAACGTATGAGCGAGCTGAAAGTCGGTCACGCACTAGAAGACGGCGTGTTCATGGGGCCTGTTGTTGACGGCAACCAACTTGAAGCAAACCTGGGTTGGGTTGAGAAAGCACGTCAAAGCGGCGGTGAGCTAGCATTTGGTGGCGAACGCCTAAGCATGAAACACGAAGGTTTCTACATGTCTCCAACGCTGTTCTTAAACACTAAGAACGATTGGGAAGTGAACCAAGAAGAAGTGTTTGCACCAATGGCAAGTGTGATTCGTGTAGCTGACTTAGAAGAGGCTATCGCGACAACCAACGATACTCGCTTTGGTCTAACGGGCGGCATCATTACTCAAAGCCTACGTACTAGCGCAATGTTCAAGCAACAAGCGCAAACAGGTTGTGTGATGGTGAACCTACCAACAGCAGGCACAGATTACCACGTACCGTTCGGTGGCCGTAAAGAGTCTAGTTTCGGTCCTCGTGAGCAAGGTCAATACGCGAAAGAGTTCTACACAGTTGTGAAGACCGCTTACCAGCGTCCTTACTAATCGGCTTTTTATTAATTAGCTCTCTATTAATTAGAACGGGATGGCTGGAGACATTAAGCCCCTAGCTATCCAACTATCGAATTGGCCTGATTCACAGAGTCAGGCCAACATCCAAACCCAACGCAACAAATGAAATTAGAGACGTGATTTAACCCATTTTTGAAAACATGTTATTTGAGCGTGTTTTCAAAACCGAGCTAGAACACTGAGCTTTCAATAGGAGTGGTTATGTACCAGCAACGGATTGTTATAGATGGATTGCAATACTGCAATTGGAACAGAGAATATTTCCAAACACTAAAGGCGAGCGGCATTACAGCAGTTCACGCTACCGCGGTTTACCACGAGACAGCTCGTGAAACCTTATCTCGCTTTGCAGAGTGGAATTTAAGATTCGAGCAAAATGCAGACATTATCATGCCAATCCATTCAATGGCTGATGTTGAAACTGCAAAAGCGACCGGCAAAGTCGGCATTTTTCTAGGTGCTCAAAACTGTTCTCCAATCGACGATGAGATTGGTCTTATCGAAGTGATGCGTAAGCAAGGTCTTCTGATCATGCAACTGACGTACAACAACCAGAGCTTATTGGCGACGGGTTGCTACGAGAAGAACGACACCGGTATTACTCGCTTTGGTAAGCAAGCGATCGAAGAGATGAACCGAGTGGGCATGATCATCGATATGTCTCACAGTGCAGAGCGCTCAACACTTGAAGCGATTGATCTTTCTTCTCGTCCTATTTGTATCAGCCACGCGAACCCAACGTTTGCTCATGATGCACTACGAAACAAATCAAACGATGTGATTAAAGCCCTAACCGCACGCGGCGGCCTAATCGGATTCAGCTTATACCCATTCCACCTACCAAATGGCAGCCAATGTACGTTGGAAGACTTCTGCCAAATGGTTGCGACTACCGCTGACATGGTTGGCGTAGAACACCTAGGTATTGGTAGTGACCTATGCTTAAACCAACCACAAGCCGTTCTTGAATGGATGAGAAATGGTCGTTGGTCTAAAGCAATGGACTACGGTGAAGGCTCTGCAAACAACTCAGGTTGGCCAGATGCGTTGCCTTGGTTCTGTGGTAGTGCGGGTATGGAAAATATTTATAACGGATTGATGCGTCATGGCTTCAGTGAGTCTGAAGCAGGGCAAGTCTTGGGAGAAAACTGGTTTAACTTCTTGAAAGATGGCCTAGAGCCTCAAAACGAGGGTTAAGTGTTTTTTCATTAGCAATCATCGAATTAGCAGCCTTCTAATAAACGTTCATTTAGACGTGCTGTTTTAACCAATTTCACTATTCAAAAGGAACAACGGTCTATTTCGCAACGCGGTAACCCAAACATGGATTAGCCTGCCCAACACAAAAAACAATAGGGCAGGTGTTAAATACACCTCTTGTAGTCATCATTAAAGTGACAGCTGCAAAGAAACCTCTGGAGTCAGAGTATGTCTGATTTAACCAATAGCGTGAAATCTTCAAACGTAAATGCGGGTCAAACAAACACAACAAGCAAAACAAACCAGTCTGAATCTACCTCAGACAAATTGGGATTATCTAATCCAGCACTTTGGTACAGCGGCGGTTTTATCGCTCTGTTCGTGGCACTTGCTCTATTTGATGGCGAGCTGTTATCAAGCCTAGTAAATACAGGCTTTGCGTGGTCTGTAAAAGTATTCGGTCCTTATTGGCAAATGCTTCTTCTTCTGACTTTTCTTATTGGTCTTGGCCTGGCGGCAGGGCGAACAGGCAAGGTTATCCTAGGCGGCATTGCGAAACCTGAAATGGATGGCTTCCGTTGGATGGCAATCATTTTCTGTACGCTACTTGCAGGCGGCGGTGTATTTTGGGCCGCAGCAGAGCCTATCGCTCACTATGTTAGCCCACCACCCTTGTATGGCGCGCAAGAAAATGCGCAGCAAGGCGCGGTGAATGCTTTATCACAATCTTTCATGCACTGGGGTTTCCTTGCATGGGCAATCGTAGGTAGCTTAACGTCTATTGTGGTTATGCACCTTCACTACGACAAAGGCTTGCCGCTTAAACCTCGTATTTTGCTTTACCCAGTTTTGGGCGAAAGAGCACTGAAAGGCCATACTGGCGCACTGATTGATGCATGTTGTATTGTTGCAGTAGCAGCGGGCACCATCGGTCCGATCGGCTTCTTAGGCTTGCAAGTCAGCTACGCTCTGAATGAACTATTTGGTATTCCAGATGGCTTCACAACTCAGTTGATTATCATCTTGTTCGCTATCGTTCTTTACACACTGTCTGCATTAAGTGGTCTTAACCGCGGAATGCAAATGCTAAGCCGTTACAACGTAATTTTGGCAATGGCATTGATGATTTATATCCTTATCTTCGGTCCAACGAACTTCATCTTCAATGGCTACATCCAAGGTGTAGGCAGCATGATTGATAACTTCATCCCAATGGCAACATACCGTGGTGACGAAGGTTGGTTGAGCTGGTGGACAGTATTCTTCTGGGGTTGGTTCTTAGGTTACGGCCCAATGATGGCAATCTTCATCGCTCGTATTTCGCGTGGTCGTAGTATTCGCCAGTTGGTATCAACCATCAGTCTTATTGCACCGTTCGTCACATGCTTTTGGTTCACAATTGTTGGCGGCTCTGGCCTTGCGTTCGAAATCGCAGACCCAGGCAGCGTAAGTAAAGCGTTTGAAGGCTTTAACTTACCAGGTGCGCTACTGGCAGTAACTCAGCAGCTACCAATGCCTATGCTTATCTCTATTCTGTTCTTGATCTTAACCACGATCTTCATCGTAACGACCGGTGACTCGATGACTTACACCATCAGTGTGGTAGTCAGTGGTGAGACAGAGCCTAACGCAATTATTCGTACTTTCTGGGGTGTGATGATGGGGGTAACTGCATTGATTCTGATTTCTCTAGGGTCAGGCGGAATCTCTGCGCTGCAATCCTTCATTGTAATCACAGCGGTACCGGTGTCCATAATCTTACTGCCGTCGCTTTGGAATGCGCCTCAAATCGCAATCAAGATGGCAAAAGAGCAGGGTTTGTAGAAGAGCCGAGTTTATAAAAGAGCAGGGTCTGTAAAGAAAAGAGCCTGTAGAGAAAACGCTTTCTAAAAATGAAAGAGAAACAAGGTATCAGCCTTTGAAAGAAGGCTGATACAAGATTCCGAAAGGAACAGCAAACCCGTACTGGTGAAGATACACCGGGCGGCACGTATTTAGGTCAATCGATCTAGTCAGGACAAATAATAAGGGGTGAGTTCGCTTGCTCCAATAACGTGAAAGCTAACCAGCACATTGTAACAACGAATGCTTCAAATGATGGCAACGATCGGTTCTGAATGGCTAGCAAAATCCTATAACTATAAGGTGGTGAGCAAAATGGATGCACATCGTTCTACCTACACTGAATCAGCATTACGTGACGCAACAGTCGTCATGGCACCGGAAAGGCTAGGTGCGATGCACCAAACACGCATCAGCTTTGTAAGAACTCTGATTCGTAAAATGGCGCAGCAAGAATGGAAAGTGACGAAACATGAGTGGCAACTAGACCCTCAAGGTTTTGGTCACGTTATCTATAAGCTAGCGACGCCAAACCATGTTTATCATTTGGTTGTTTTTTGCGATGAAATTGCAGACGACGAACGAAATGACCGTGTAATTGCTGAAAAGTGGGACGTAACGTTTGCGCTTGTTCTTGGTGATGTGGATGTCACCCTACTTGAGAGACTTCGTGCGAATGTACCGCTTCAAGAAGCAGGCCGTAACCCTAACAATGTGCTTGTTTTAGCGCGTGCCAACAAAAGCGTGCGTGTGTTTGAGCATATCGTTAGTCACTTGGCTAAAGGTGTTCAACCAACGCCAAAAGAGCTGGCTGAAGTGGGTTACATCTTGCGAACGACAGCGGTATACGGTAATGGCAAATTTGGCATTGCTGACTTTAAAATCTTAGAGAAAAATGAAGATTTTAATCAATCGTTTAGTGCGCAAATGTGTGCCGTTTATATGCTACGTGAGTTCAGTCTAGATTGGGTTCATTACCTAGCTGAGCAACAGGGCGGTGAACAAGCGATCACCTTGCACAGAGGATTACAACGTTACCTTGGTGTTGGTAATGCGACAGGTCTAGGCATGGCGCCATACCTTATTAACCACCCAAGTATTGTCGATCAATGGATGACAACCCGTGAGCATGCATTGGCTGACGTGTTGGCTAATCCTACTGATGCGGCGTTGATCGAGCCATTACGTACACTAGTTAAAAAAGCGATTTGTCATTTAGAACAAGTTGTAACCATCAATGAAAACCAGCAAGAGTTGAACAAAGCTGCTGTTGATGAGTTGAAATACGCAGAACAATCATTAGAAGCTTCTGTAAACCATTGTGAGACATGGGCGCAGTTAGTTGAACAATCTAAGCACATGAGTATGGAAGCCCAAGAAATCCTTATCTCTTGCTTGATGGAATTGTACCCAGAATTAGTAGACGCCCATCAAGAGCAAATGAATTGTAGCGAAACGCTGTCGCTTCCTAGCGGTAAAAAAATTCAAGATCTTTTGGTTGTACTAGAAGAAAAGTATCGTTGGGCAATTACGACCGACTTTACGAAAGCAGAGAATAATTACTGGTTCTGGTATCGCTCTCAAGATAAAGAAGAGCCAAGGCTCGGTGTTCGAGGCGAAGAACTAGGTGAAGAGCGTGAGTTGCCGTTAGATATCGGCCGTCAAGCTTACCGTTTGTATCATGCTTTATTGCAGTTTGCGCCAGAGCTTTCATTGGCTGAGTTCCTTGTTAAGCAGCCACAGCATCGTGCGATTGCACGCCGTGTGTGGACGCTAGGTAACAAGGCGATGGGCGACATTCAAATGAATGTGCTGCACCAAGATTCTCCACCAATGCACTTATTGCGTTGCAAGCTAGCAATGTTTGGTGCGACTAAATTTGATCCTCGCTCAGACCGTTGGGTACGAGTGACGTTTTTCCAAGGCGCGCCACTGCTTGATGAAATTCATCAGGACGAATGGGTGTTCCCAGTATTACCAAGTGAAGCTGAACTGTCTGGTTCGCAAAATATGTCTACTCACAGCACAACAACTCACACCACAACTACGAAAGGCCAACATGGAGGTAAATCGTTATGATCGTTTCTCACAATGAACTGGTAGCGGCCGTCAATAAAGCCTTTCTGGGTATGCGTCGTACATGTGGTGAAGCTGATGTAATAGCGAACATGGTGGCAGATTTACAAATGGTCGGTTTGGATGGTGTTCGTCATTTTAACAATGCGAGTAATTTTATGGGTCTTGAAGACGATTGCCCAGTAGACATTCAAGTGCGCAGCGACAACACAGTTGAAGTGGACCTGCACAAGGCGAGCTTAGCGTGTCACCTTCCAGTGGTTATCGATTACGCCATTGAAAAAATGGTCGGTAAAAAGACGCTGAAAATTGAGTTAAACAACTGCCACAACCGTTGGTTAGCGTACAGCGAGCTTGTGAAATTGGCTGCGAAAGGTATCGCATGTACTGCACGTTGGGACAATGGCTCAAACCCTAAGAGCACTTTGTATGTCCTTAACCGTGGTTGCGTTGCTCCAGAACTGTTTTTATCAGATTTGCCACTGGCATCGGACGAACATATCCACAATATGACCATCGAGCTTTCCGTCCAGGATTTCGATATCGAACGTTTGTCAGATGGCTACCGAACACATATTGAATCGGAAGCGCTTTTTAAAACTCAAGAGAAAGCGTGGAACGATGGCATTGAAGTTGATGATGGAGAGTGGGGTGCGTTGAAAGAGACCGCGACGGCTATCCTTGTTGAAAGTAGCCAACGTTCGACTCAAGGTGCAGGTGAATTAACGGCTTCGTAGTCGCTAGATTTGATAGAACGAATAGATTCGATAGATTAATGGTAAATAATCCAGTTAGTTTATCAACACAGATAAAACCAAAGAGCTTAACGTATCCTCACCTCGTTAAGCTCTTTTTATTTGTTTCCCGTTTTCATTCTTCTTCTCAATAGCCTCCCTTAAACCCTCTGTTTTGAAACAAGTTGTTACGCGTTTAAAGCTAATTTGGTGATTTAATGAAGTACCTTCACATTCAGGTTCAACAAACAGTTTCTTTTACAAGCTACTATGCGTATCTTGCTAACTAAAGGTGCCAAAGGGCGCCGATTTTATTCGTACCGATGACTTTAGAATCAGATAAAAAGGAATGAAGCGTGCAAGCTAACTTTATTGATGGAACCACCCTGTATCGTCAGCACTCTTTTGAGTTGCCACTCGATTACCAAGCAAAAGATGGACAACAGATCCAAGTCTTCGCACGTGAACTGGTTGATCTCGCTAAAGATGCGCAAGAATTACCGTGGTTGATCTACTTTCAAGGTGGTCCGGGCTTTCCTTCTCCACGTGTTAGCGGTCAATCAGGCTGGCTAAAGCGTGCATTACAAAACTACCGTGTTCTGCTTCTTGACCAGCGTGGCACAGGCAACAGCACGGTTATCAGCCATGAAACCTTGGCGCATATGTCTCCAGATCAACAAGTAGATTACTTAACGCATTTCAGAGCGGATAACATTGTTCGTGACGCTGAAGCCATTCGTGAGCAATTCGATGTTAAGCAATGGTCTACAATTGGTCAAAGCTTTGGTGGCTTCTGTACACTGAGCTATTTGTCACTGTTCCCACAGAGTTTGCAACGTTGTTACGTGACGGGCGGTATTCCTTCTATTGAACGTGAAGCTGATGATGTTTATCGTGCGACTTACAAGCGTGTAGAAGATAAAAACAGAGCCTTCTTTGCTCAGTTCCCACAAGCACAAGCCATGTGTCGTGAGATCTCTGATTATCTGCTTAACAATGATGTGAGACTGCCAAACGGTCAGGTGTTCACAGTTGAACAATTCCAGCTAATCGGTATTAACCTTGGTGGTGGTGAAGCTAACCTTCCGATGTATTTCACATTGGAGAGTGCGTTTGTTGAAGTGAACGGTAGTAAGCAGCTGAGCTACAGCTTCTTAAATCAAATGCAGCAAGAGCAGGGTTACCTAACAAATCCTATCTACGCGATTCTGCATGAGTCTATTTACTGTCAAGGCACAGCGTCTAACTGGTCTGCACACCGTGTTCGTGAGCAGTACCCACATTTCAACTACCAGTCGGGTGGTGAGTTCTGGTTTACCGGAGAAATGGTGTATCCGTGGATGTTCGACCAACTGGAAACTCTGAAGCCATTGCGTGAAGCGGCGAATCTTTTGGCTGAGAAGTCGGATTGGGGCAATTTGTACAACGCAGAACAACTGAGCAAAAATACGGTTCCGATGGCGTGTGCGGTTTATGCAGACGACATGTACGTAGAGCTGGATTACAGCCGCGAAACGCTTGCCAACATTCCAAACTCTAAAGCGTGGATCACTAATGAATATGAACACAACGGTTTGCGAGTAGACGGCGAAAGAATTGTCGATAAGTTAATGACAATGGTTGATGCGTTAGAAAACCTGCCAAAGTAATCTAGCGATTAACGTTAAGAGCTATATTCGTTAGAAGCTATATACGTTAGAAACAAGAAAACGCTGCATCCGTGCAGCGTTTTTTAATGTCATCGAACTCTGTTTTGCTCAGTATCGTATTAATAATTAACGCGAGTAAAACAGAGAGTTTAAGAACCGGGAGGGATAGTTCCTAAATTCATTAAGGTTGGATGACGATATCTTGATTTTCGGTGGTCGATAAGCTGGCGCGGTTCTGTTCGATAAGTTGAGCCGCATAAGAGGGAGTCACAGCTTGAATTTCGCCCTTGGAACGAATCGTTAATGCTTCCCACGCATGGTCTCGGTATTTGCCTGTTTGTGTATATTCAATAAGTACTCTCATGATTCTTCAATCCGATGTGTGGTTAACGTGCTACTAACATTAGCGCCATTGTTGAGGTTGCACACCTGTTAAAAATGGAACATAAGATTAACCAAATGAGAATGCGTGCAACTTGAAAAACAGACCCAACTGCACTTATCTTACTTAATCGCACCTAACTGCATTTATCGTAACCAACCGTACTTATCGTAAATAGCGTCCATAAAAAAACGCTGCACAATGGCAGCGTTAAAGTTGAGATAGGTTGAAGATTGCTTAGCTGTTTTCTAAGCCAACAATCTTGCGTGCAGACATCACGGCACTATCCAAATCGGTCAATCTGCCAGCACTTGCTGGACCAAGAACTGATGAATACAAAGCCAACTGCTTCTCAAATGATAAATCTAATTGGTTATATAGATTTTGGCGGATTTGAGCGTGTTGCTGTGGCTTTGCGCTCGACAGACCTTCCAATGTATCGTAGATGAGTGTAGTTGTATCCATATCTGTCCTCTGCTGCACCTTTATAAAATTTTGCATATTATGCACCTGGTACTGTATTTGTTCTGCGAGATTGATCGCATTGTGTGCAGCTCTGCTTAATTGTGTAATCAGTTAGTTATAATTGTGTTGTGCTTCTAAAGTCTCCTTCCGACAGAGCATATTCAAAACCTGCTATTGGCATGAAGTGTCGTACTTATTATCTGAATTAGGGCTTTATGTCAGTGTCACTTACGGAGAACAAGAAACCTACCGGGTTATGATCTCACTACTATTGAAAAATTAGATAATTTCTAGGCAAGTTAAACGAGCAATATGAACTAGACTCAGATTAGTGACTTTTTAAATGGAGTTTAAAATGAGAACTGCACTTCTGTTTATACTTTCATTATGTTCATTTTCTATTTTTGCAGCATCGGAACTTACAATATTCGATCATCTAGGACAAAAGCATCAATTAAGTCGAGAACAACTGCTATTACTTCCTCAAAAAGAAATTTCCACATCATTACCATGGGAGGATGGGAAGCTAGTCTATAGCGGTGTAACCTTGCAAACGGTGCTTGAAACCATGGATTTGCCCATGGCATCGCAGGTAACTTTTGTTGCACTAAACGACTATAAAATAGCGGTACCTCAAGAAGACTTTGAGGATTACCAGCCAATTATTGCTATCAAACAGAATGGCAAATTTATGTCGGTCAGAGATAAAGGTCCCTATTGGTTGATCTATCCGCTTTCTTCGACTCCAGATATAGATAACACAGACTTCCATGCCAAGATGATTTGGCAGATACGCGATATTCATTTGTAAGGGTTTACTATGAAAAAGCTGCTGTCATTGACTGCTATTAAAATCGCTGTGTTATCTCTGGCAGCAGTGGTACTCACCGTCAATATCTACAGTGTTACCCGCATTAACGATATCAATAAGAGCTTTTCTACCCGACAAAATGAGGCAACGTGGTTCGTTTTTCAATTGGTGAAAGAATACGCCAATTTCTTGATGGTAAGTCGTTCTGAAACTATTGATTATGATGAGTTATGGTTAGCGTACGATATTACGTGGAGCCGTTTTGACATATTGATTAATAGCACTGAGTCTTCCAATTTTATCAAGTCAGCAAACTTTAAACCGTATTTTAGTGCGGAATTTGATAAATTTAGGAGCTTGGAACCCTCAATTAAACTGGTCAGTCAAGGGTTGTTGCCCAAGGAATCGTTACAGAAAAAGGTCGATATTTGTTACCACACACTCGTCGATTTTATTAACGACAAGTTTCGATTACAAAGCCCAGTGATTGAAGAAAATACTTCAATGGTTGATAACTTGGTTACCGTTCATCGGATCAGTAGCGTTTTTCTTGTTGGCATCTTGTTGTTGACTGGGATTATTTTTTATATGGATTTTTCTATCAAAAGAAAGCTCTACTCTACGGATTTTATTACAGGGTTTCGCAATCGAATTTCGTTGATGAAATTTGTTAAGAATAGCTACTCGAAGGACAAAAACTTTGACCTCTATTTTGTCCGAATCAGAAACCTTACCGAGATTAATCAAAAATATGGCCTTGAATATGGGGACCTTGTCGTGAGCTCGGCTGCTAAGTCTTTGACCACAAAGATACCTGAAAGCACCATTTCATTCCGTACCAGTGGAAGCCAGTTCTTATTCTTCATTCCTGATCATTTATACGCGAGTGATGAAATTCAGGACAATTTTAACGACGTCCTTAGTGATTACATCTCTGCAGGTAACTTAGAATTGATGATTGACGCCGTAGTGAGGCACAAGAAGAACATAAGCTCTAAAGACATGATGGAGCTGTTGACCTCGATGCAAGGCTAAGCTTCTACAAGGTTTAGTCTCGTTCCTATACCTCCACACTGATACCTTATCTTACTGGCACTTGTATTTCTACGTTAGAAGCTTTAATGAAGCTGTGTAGTGGTCAAGTAAAACTGGCCAAGCTAAGCCCATAGCTTGTTACCCTCGCTAATATGTTGGCTTATGATCAGAGAGGGGCCTTCCTTTGTTGATTTGGGTTTGTCTGTAGGAATTGTTATTGAATCGTTCTCGGTGAGTCTGTGCTCATTGCAGAGGTTTATTTAGATGATAAAAGAGAGGCGGTTTGGTCGTGGTTATTCAGTAGTCATGCTTTTCGAAATACGACTACTATTTCTGATTAAGCACGACAATCCTTTCGTTAGATCTTGGTTCTAAAAGGGCTTGCTGATCCAGAATAGTTTGCGGATTGTGGTCACGAACAAATTCAATGAACTCAATGTAAGTGAGTGGTTGGCTGAAAAAATAACCCTGTATTAGGTCGCAGTTGGCTTTTTTAAGGTGATGATATTGTTCGAGAGACTCGACACCTTCACCAACAACGAAGGTGTCACAAGAGTGCCCTAAGTTAACCATGGATTCGACCATCTTTCGGTCAGCTTTGTCGTCGACGATATTATCGATAAAGCTTTTATCAATTTTAAGTTCATCGACAGGGTAGTGAAGAAGTTGGTTAAAAGCTGTATAGCCGGTACCGAAATCGTCAAGAGACACTTTTAAACCTAAGCTCCTGATACTCTTAATTGTCTGCACTGTAAGTTTACTGCTTTTAACGTAACTGGTTTCGGTAATTTCTATAATGATGTTGGCCGGTGGTACTTGATAACGCTCGATTACCTTTCGAATATTGTCGGCAAAGTTTCGATTGTAAAGTTCCATCGCTGATATATTTATTGATAAGCTACCAGTGTACTTGTGAATCTCTGAGAGCTCTTTATAGCTTTTTATTGCGGTACTAATGACCCACATGTCGAGTTTGGATATTAAATTGCTTTTCTCTGCAACTGGAATGAACTCATCCGGCCCTGCATTTATATCAAATAGAGCGGGACAGCGAATGAGGCACTCTGCTCCGTCAATCTGAAGTGTCTTAGCATTGAAAATAGGCATAAAGCGAAGTTCAAAGTTGTCACTCGCGCAGCACTCCAAGAGCCTTTTCTCGATAACATCATGTCTTTCAAGTGAATGAAGTAGCTCTTCGCCGTAAACAATCCGGCTATCTCCGTCACTGTGATCCTTAGCATTAATTAACATCTCATCAATACATCGGTGCCATATCTCCTCGAACTTAGGGGTATCGACGGGTAGTACACCTGTTGCAATTGAAAGCCTGAACCCATAATAATCTAGGAAAGTCGTACCTGTTAGGGTGTTGTTAATATTCTCAATCTCTTCGTTTATTGATTGGTGTTCACCCATTTCCAATATGGCAATGAATTGGTTTCCTCCAAGCCTTGCTACTGAATAGTCGCTGCAACTAAATCCGAAAGAGGATTGTTGATTCTGTAGGGTTTCTCTGAGTGTTTTGGCTAGACTAACGAGTACATTGTCGCCCACCTTGGCTCCATATAAGTCATTGATTTTACGGAAGTCGATAATATCCCAACATACTAGGTAACAGTGTGGGTTCATAGAGCTTTTTAAACGAACATCAAGATGTCGAATGAACGAGCGCCTATTGGCTAACTTGGTTAATTGATCAAATTCTGCTTCGAATTTCAATTCTGTTAGTGAATCAATATAAGCGTTCTTTAGGCCGTCTATCTCACTTTGTCCGGATGACCGTTTGAAATATCTAAGTTTAAGTCCGCCAATCGAGATTTCATGCAATAAGCCTTTGAGTGGGCGTACTAATTGGTAGCGCACTACCATGTGTACGATGAGCATAATAATGAATAGTGTCGTCAAGCTGCCAAGTAGGGTCTGCTGAGCTATGATAGATTTTTCATGATTGAATTTTTTTTCGCGAATATTAACTTGGGCGAGGAAGTGACGACTGTTCATCTCAACTTTGATTCTGTCCTTGGCTTGTTCAAAGGACTTAATAACGAACTGTGTATTCTCTATGTGTGCAGTATTCGATGATGGCTCAATCAGAAGCTGCATGTTGTCATCATCGTTGTATTTGGTGAGCAAATTAGACAACTGCTTTAATGGACCATCAGCAATCAATATAAAGCGGTTTACACTTTTACTAGCGCGCTTGTCTTGCGGGACTAGATAAGGGTCAATCGCAGTAACATAAGCGTATCTGAGCTCACCACTCACAGAGATGTAAGAGAAACCTTTATGGGGCAAGGCGTTTTGACTAATTAACGAGGTATAGATGTCAAAGACTTTCTCATAAATGTTATCGGGGATCTTTAACCCTTCGAAAGGGTCTGCTCGCAACGTAGATAGCGTTAACTGGAACTTAGGGTCAATGATATAGATGTTACGTTGACCAAATTGATTAACGTGACTTTGGTTTAAGACGCGAAGCACTCTTTTTTCCAGCAGGGACAAGGTTGTGTAGTCACCAGGGTTTTGGATATAGCGCAAGAATTGTAGTGACGAACCAATATCTTTTACAAGCAAAGATAGACCAAGTTGCTCGTACTCCGCGACCACTAGCGCTGTGTTTACATCGGATTGTACCTCGTCTAAGTACATGTGTTTCGCGTGGTTAGAGGCTAAGTTATAGGTAACCATCCCACCGATTGCAAACACGAACAATAACGTAGGAATGAGTACATAATAGAGCTTCTTTAATACTGGCATTAATTATCTCAAACTGTCGACAATACGGTTACGAATTTGAATGCTATTGGGTTCGAGTTGCTGATACAGATAACTGCGCTCTAAGACCTCTTTACTAGGGAAAAGCTCTTGATCATTTTGGTATTCTTGAGTCGTTAAGGCTTTTGCTTTTGAACTTGGAGTTGCAAACCATGAATCCATCGCGTTTTGAGCTGCGATCTCGGGTTGCGATAAGAATGACAGAATCGTTGTTGTTTGTGCAGACAACTCCCCGTTGTTAATCGCAGCAATGCACTCCAACCATAACGTGGTACCTTCCTGAGGAACGATGTAAACCCAAGATGCATCAGGGTCGGCATCATTGAGCACATAACTGTCACCAGAATAACCGTAGGCAAGGTCGATGTTAGTAAGACGTTCGGGTTGGCGAATAGAGTCGATGACGTATTCGTTGCTTTCTAGGTGAGGCTTTTGAGCTTGCAGGGTTTTATAGGCAACGCGAAGTTCCTGCTCATTATTGGTGAATGGATCAAATTGATTAGCTAACAGTGCAGTACTCACCAAATCCGTAGGTTCATAATACATACTTATGCGGCCACTGCTGTTCGTGTCTGGCTCGAGAATAGCGTTCCAAGAAGTGGGAGTGTTTACTTTGTCACTTCTATATAAGATTCCCGCAGTTCCCCAAGCGTAGGGAATACCATATTCTCCACATCCATCAACCCACCTTGAATCGATGTTACCAGCAATGGATTGTTGTAACTCACTGAGACTATGAAACAGGTTCTGCTTGGCTAACGCATTGAGCTTTACACTTTCTATAATGACGAGCTCAAATGCGCCACGACGTTCGCTTAATAGCACTTCATCTCTGATCGACTCATCAGAAAAAAACTGCTGTTTCAAAGAAATGCCGTAGGTGTCGCTTAGTTGGGTCACGACGCTATCGGATAGGAATTCATCCCAATTGTAGAGATAAATATCATTCTGTTGGCTAAACGCTGTGCCAGTTAAAAAGGATGATGACGCAAGGACTGAAACATAAAATGCTTTCACTGACGGATTCCTTTCCTACTTTGCTTAACTAAATCGTAGCCCAAATTTTGCGACATAGCTCAAATTTAGGTCTCTAATTTCACTTCAACCTAACGCAATGCATCCAAGTATGAAAATCCTATGACCTAATTGGAACTAAAAGTAAGCTTTGAGCACAAAATCACTATGTTAAATCAAGGGGATATCAACCCTTGACCGACGAACGCCTGAAGAAGTACACGAATGACTCATCGACTTCCGATTTTGCGTGACGAAAACACGGGATTTATTTGATTATTAGGTTATTAGGTTATTAGGTTATTAGGTTATTAGGTTATTAGTAAATATATATTCAACTACTTGAGCATTTTTTCGTTAGTTATGCAATAGTAGGGCATTAATTGAACGACAGGAGGTTGGTTTATGGATGCAGGTTTAGTTGGGATTTTTGTTACCGTGGCGATTGCTCACTTTTTGGCGCTATTGAGCCCCGGACCAGATTTCGTGATTGTGGTAAAGAGTGCTGTTAAAAATAAGGGAAGAAAAGCACTCGGCGTTGCATTCGGTATTGCCAGTGCCAATGCGGTTTATATTGCTTTATGTTTGGTTGGTGTCGGCTCGATCCTAGCGGCATCGGTTTCCGTCATGATTGCACTTAAGATAATTGGTGGTGTATTTCTTGTTTATCTTGCAGTTCAAGCGATAAGAGCGAAGAAATGTAATTACAGTAATATGGATGTTTCCGAAGGAGATAGCTTCAACCAAACGACTTTTCTTAAAGAATTCGTCACGGGTTTTCTATCTGGAATCCTTAATCCCAAAAACCTATTGTTCTATTTGAGCTTATTCACGGTTGTGTTGAACAATGACATTGGCTTCATGTTTAAGCTAGGCCTAGGTATTTGGATGACGGTGGTTGTCTTTATTTGGGATGCGGCGATTATCTTCCTGTTATCGACGCCTAAAGTGCGTCAAGAGTTTACACGTGTTGCTTACTATATTGATAAAGTGACAGGGGTTATGTTGGGTTTGCTTGGCTTGACCATTGTGAAATCTGCTCTGGTGCGTCAGTAGATTCAATAAAGTTACCATTGCTGAGTAACCTCACGTTTGTGGCACGATACAATGCCTATGTGCCATAAACGTGTGCTTGTTTCCTACCAGGGCAGATACGTTTTATCTCTTATCTGCCCGATATTAAACCCTCAGCTTAATCCACCAATTCTTTTCATAACTCTTTGTTTATCATTCCTTAGTTCTTAAATAAGTATTAATAATGTTGCTGTTGAACACTTGTAGCACGGGGTGTTTGTGCTTATTGTAGGCTGCAATGTCTATTCAATATCAGCGCTAGGAGCCATTGTGAATTTAGAGATATATCAAGTGGATTCGTTCACTACTCAAGCTTTTAAAGGAAACCCTGCAGGGGTTTGTATTTCACAAGAACCTTTAGAAGAGTCGTTGATGTATTCGATTGCTGAAGAGATGGCAGTATCAGAAACGGCATTCTTAGCCCTCAATACGATGACGTTGAAATGGTTCACACCAGAAGTTGAAGTCAAATTATGCGGTCACGGTACGTTGGCAACAGCGCATGTGATGAAGGAAAGAGGGTTAGTCAATGTGGGTGAGGTTGTGACGTTTGATACGCTTTCAGGGGAGCTATCTGCCACAGTTTGTGACTCCACAATCGAGCTCGACTTCCCAAGTACTATGCTTGATCTTGGATTGGATGCCAATAAAGATTTGCTTGAATATTTAGGGCTGTGTGAAGACCAAGTCGTGTCATACAGTGAGTTCGATACCAAACAGTTTATTGAGGTTGTCAGCGAACAAGTTTTATTAGATTTAGCACCAAACTTTGATGCTCTAAAGCGTATTAAAGGTCGAGGCGTTGTTGTGACGGCATTGTCGTCGAACTCTGAGCTTGATTTTGTTTCGCGCTATTTTGCGCCGTGGGTGGGTGTTAACGAAGATCCCGTTACGGGTTCAGCGCATTGCGCTCTCACACAGTACTGGTCCGAGAAACTAAACAAAGCGCATTTCAATGCTTACCAAGCGTCGCGCCGCGGTGGGTATGTATCGACAGAGCTATTGCCGAATGGTCGTATAAAACTGATAGGGTCTGCAACCACCGTAATCAGTGGTACTTTAAAAGTCTAAACTTCAATATCATTCATAAAACAGCAACGTCATAATTTAAATCTGCTAGGTCACTACTTAAGGAATAAACGTGTCAGCCTTTTATCTGTCTCAAGTACTCGTCGCTATCGCTATTTGTTTCGATTTATTGTCATTCCAATTTAAGGAAAGGAAGAAAATCGTCACATGCTTGTTTTTTGCAGGCGTTCTTATTTCTAGTCATTTCATTTTGCTCGAACAATGGACGGCGGCAAGTTTGATGATCATCGCGACCATTCGATATTTGACGAGCGTGTTTTCTACGTCACCCAAATTTAAATATTTGTTCTGTTCCATGTCGCTGGTTGCGACAGCCTTTACTTACTCAGGGCTGAGCAGTGTATTAAGTTGTTGTGCTTCGATGTTTCAAACGTTTGCGGCGTTTAATAAAGATGACCGTCGATTAAGAGAACTGATGATCATAGGGACTAGCTTTTGGTTGGTTCACAATTACTTAGTTGGCTCGCCAACAGCGGTTCTGATGGAAGCGCTGTTTATCTGCAGTAACTTAGTGGGCTATTACCGATTCTATTTCAGAAAAAGTGCTGTGGCTTAGGGCTTATAGCTTAGGAGCTCAGGAAGCTAGGCTTTAGATAAAACGATAAAGCACTGCGCCATATTCATCTAACAAGGATTAGGAGAGAGCGATGTCAAATATCTACTCGGATGTGCCTTCGTCAATACCCGACGAAATCTTCAACGACATCATTACTACTGAGAATGTGCGGATTGAAAGAATATTATCTCATGGGCACAGTTCTCCAGAACAAGGTTGGTATGACCAAGATGAAAACGAATGGGTTATGGTTCTAGAGGGACAAGGTGTTATTGAGTTTGAAGATGGACGCTTAGTTACCTTATCAAAAGGGGACTACATCAACATTGCAGCACGAGAAAAGCACAAGGTCATTGGTACGAACAAAGACATGGTGACGATCTGGTTGGCTGTGTTTTACCGCTGAAACTCTTTGTTCTAGAGCCGACTCATTTATAGAGCACCTAGGGACAATATGTTACTTGTCCAATACACTGTAAATACATGAAGGACTATGTCGTGGTTAGAATTCGAAATTACCAAGTTAGTGATGCCAAAGCGCTCTGGGATATCTACTTTCATACCGTTCGTAATATCAATCTTCGAGACTACTCTCAGGAGCAAGTTGAGGCTTGGGCTCCAAGTGACTTTGACTCCGAGGTGTGGGAAAAGTGTCTGCATCGTATCCAACCTTTTGTGGCGGAGTTGGGTGGCCACGTTGTTGGCTATACTGACTTGCAACCGAATGGGTTGATTGATCACTTCTTTTGTCATCATGAATATCAAGGTAAAGGTGTAGGGCGAGCTTTGATGGAGCATGTATTCGAGATTGGTCGATTTCGTGGTGTATCGAGATACTTCTCTGAGGTGAGTATTACCGCTAGGCCTTTCTATGAGCACCTTGGCTTTGAGTTAGTGAATGAACAGGAAGTCGAAATACGTGGCGTTAAGCTGACTAATTACGTGATGGAGAAAACCACCAAGTAGCCATTAACGTTATTCTAGTGTAGGTAAACTTGGAAATGCTCAAATAGTCTTTATAGGCAAGCTTGTGAAGGGAACAACTGCGGTGTGTTTTTAGTATATAAGTTTGGTGGTTTGATGGAGTATAACGATTATTTCTACCACTTGCTGTCTTTATGGTTGTCGCTGCTCAGCACTATCCGTAATATGAAAATTAGCTTAAGGATAGAAATAGACAGTAAGGAATCACTTTGGAAATACAAATTAGACATCTTGAAACCACAGACAACCAAGACATTTTTGATATTTATCGCCATTCATCAGTATCAGAAAATACCTCACAAAAGCCTTTCCTTAGCTCTGATCAAGTGGAGCGATTGTTTGGTCATTCCGACCATTTCACTTTAGTCGCTGAAGTGTCAGGTAAAGTCGTAGGGCACATTACCCTATTCATGACGACTAAGGTGAGAGACCGACACAGTGCTGGCCTTGGGATTGCAATTCACCCGGATGCCCATGGCAAAGGGGTTGGGAAGGCATTAATGAAAGAAGCGATTAATCAGGCTGATAATTGGCTTAATCTTGTTCGTCTGGAGTTAGAGGTCCATGCCGATAACAACGCTGCCATTGCTTTGTATGAACGAGTGGGTTTTCAGTTAGAAGGCACTAAAAGGCTGAGTACATTCAAAGGCGGGAAATACATTGATATGTTGTTGATGTCGAGGATTAGACTTGATTATCGTTGATTTTTACACCTATAACGTCCTATTTAGATGAAATCAAAGAAGCTGGCAGTGTGCCAGCTTTTTTGGTTTGAACGAGATATTTTATAGACTTGTTCGTAATCGAATCTACTTGTTAACGTAATCTTTGAATTTCTGCTTAGTTTCAGCGTCTGCTTTGTCGTACCAGAAGTAAAGCATCTCTTCGGCCGTGTTAGCAGCGTTAGCATCAATTTTAGCTGGTAGCGTTACCGGTTGAACAACTGCCGCTGTAGCGCCTGCAGCTGTACCCATAGCTAGCGCAGCAACGCCGCCTTTCTTGTTGTACTCTTTTGCTTCTTGAGGGAATTTACGACCAATCTGCATACCGTCTTTTACAAGCTTGTCTTGTTTAACACTGATTGCGTCTTGGTTTTCATCAACCAATTTCCAATCTAGGTTATCAAAGCCTTTCTTCGCGTCAGCGGTATTGCGGAACTTTGGCATATCGAACGTCAATGCGGTATCAGTTGCACTAAAGGTTGCAATAATAGCGTCACTGTCGACAAACTCTCGGTCGTTACCTTTATCAAAAGCAAGTTGATATTGGAATACGATCTGGTTTTGACCGTCTGGAACGGTTAGCGTTTTATGAGAAGAAAATAAGCTGCCATCTAGGTCAGGTTTCGCTTCATTAACCGCTAAGATATCTACGCTAGCGGGAACTTCAATTGTCACGTCAGCTAGCACATGTGGTGCTACGATAATTGTGGAAAGCAGCGCAATGGATTGTAATGTTTTCATAATCATACAGTTGTTTATGGGAAGTTAAATTACAATCTCATGCAGAACAAAGTATTTCAAGTTAGCTCGTCTCGAATTGAAAAAATTCACCGAAACTTAACGTAAAAGCTAGTTCTAAGTGTTTGACATTACAGCGTCCAGTCTGATTGGACAGTAAATAATCAGCCGACCATAGTTTCGCGTTACCCTGTTTTACGTTGTTGATTGAGTTTATGAATAAGGCGAGTTGCTTGATGACTGTTCACCATAAGCCTATTGATGAGTTGTTGTAATAACTCTGCTTCGGGCAAGATGTTGTTACGTGTTGTGCTTTCAGCTGAGCTTGCGAGTTCAAGAACTTCACTCATTTGAAGCTCGGCAGCAACGCCTTTAACTGCCAGCAAAGTGTGGTTGAGTTCTTCGGTTTGAGAGTTAGAAAACATGTCAATTAGGGCATCAATTTGGTGTTCTAAGTCAGAAACAATGGACTCTAGATAATCGAGTTTTTCATCGAGGTCTAGGTTCTGGCCAACAAGTAACGGGTTTCGTGTTAGTTCTTCTTCGGTCATTGGTAACTGATTTTTTGGGCATCGGGTAAGTATTGTGACGTTGCCTTCGTTTTGTGTTTTACCCATGTTTGTGCCGTCTATATCTAAGTGTGTTCTATTGACTTCAAACTGCTTATGGAACTCTATAATTGCATTCTTAAGACTGTTTTTTTGTAGTGGCTTGGTTAACACGAAATTTGCGCCTGAACTCAAGAAATCATCATGAGCTTCTTTAAAGACATCAGCGGTGCAAGCAAAAATAACCGTCGAAAGTTTGAGTTCATTTCGGATTTTCCGTATTGCTTCAATACCACTCATGTTCGGCATATGGTTGTCCATAATGATGAGGTCATATTGATTTTCAGACAATTTGTCGAGAGCTTGCAACCCGTCAAAAGCGTTATCTACAGTCAAGTTGAGAGACTCGCAAAACTTCCTTATCACCATTGCGTTGACCTTGTTATCTTCAACAAGCAATACAGAGAAGTTTTCGTGAATGGTTGTATTTTCTGGCTCTGTTACTTTGGTTATTTGCGATGCAAGCTTTTGAAGTTTTAAAGGCAAAGTGATGTTGAAATGAGTTCCAACGTTCAACTGGCTAGAAACGTTAATATCGCCCCCCATCAGTTTAACCAGTTGCTTAACAATCGAAAGCCCCAGGCCAGTCCCTCCAAATTTACGCGTTGTTGATAGCTCTGCCTGTTCAAATGCCGTAAATATATGGTCTATTTTACTTTCGTCGATGCCTATCCCTGTATCTGACACTCGGATATTGACGGTAGGCGGGGTCGTGTTGGATAGATCAAACTGGATTTCGACTTTGCCTGACTCCGTAAATTTGACCGCATTACCTGCCAAATTAAATAGGATCTGGCGGGTACGTGCAGAATCACCAATTAACTGGATGTTTGAAGGGATATTGTCATTGATGATTAGTGACAAGCCCTTATTTTCAGCGAGTGGAGTGAGTGTCTTATCTAGGTGTGTCACGACATCGCAAACCGAGAAAGGGGCGAACTCAAGCTCTAGCTTACCTTGCTCGACTTTAGAAAAATCTAAGATGTCATCAAGAATGGTGACTAAGTGTTGCCCTGAATCGATGATTACCTGAGCTTGTTTGCGAGTCTCGGGTTCTTGAGAGTCGCTTTTGATTATTTGTGCAAGACCCAAAACCCCATTCATAGGTGTTCTTAATTCATGGCTCATTGTTGCGAGAAAAAGAGATTTCGCTTCGTTAGCATGCTGTGCGGTGCTAGCGGCTTCTTGGTAAGCAAGAGTATTACGTTTTAACTCAAAAATTCTCATGATGAACATGGCAAAAGAGAAGGCGAAGATTAAGGCTGTAATCGAGAAAATCAGTTTTATGATTAGGCTTTTTAATGAGTTTTGTAGATCGGTAAATCCGTGTTCAGCTACCTCGACATATTGCATGCTGTTATCAGATAAAATATTGGACAGTAACAACTGTTGTTGGATGTTTAGGTCTGTAAAGGTTTCTATGAGTTGAACAAAATCTGGGTGGCTATTTAAGCGACCTATTGCGTTCGTTGGGCTTGTAGAGCCTTCATGTTTTGCGTTTTCTTCTTGATTAGCAAGGGAAGGCTCTGTTTGCAAAACATTAGCGAGCAGTTCGCTCTGAACTTTAAACATTGATTTGGAAGTGTTGTTATCCGTCAATTTTTGTGTGAGTGATTGAAGGATGAATTGGCGTGCCACACTTTGGCCAACCAAGTGATCTAAAGTATCAATATTGGTCATAGAAGAGTCATAAAATCGCTCTAGTATCTGTCGTGTAGGTAATTTGTTGAACCATGGGGAATGTATGCTTTTCTCCTGATAACTACTCCTCAGTTTTTGAAGCTCTTTTTCTAGATGCACTAAATTGGCTGAGAGTTGATAAGGGTTCGAAATACCAGTGATTGCGCTATTCGTTATTTGATCCCTCATGTTTAACACTTCATGCCCCAGTTCACGGGCTAACTTCCCATAAGATGCCACGCGTTCATGTTCAATATAAGACAGAACAGTGAAGCTTATGAGTGCGATAAACGATAACGTAAAGGCTAAAAATGTGAGTTTGATTTTATTCATTTTCAAACTCCAGAAGCATTTGCGGACGGTCGCCTGTCAGTGATTCTAAAAAAGCCTTAATATCGTTAATCGTTTCCCTTTTAAATGTTTTACCCAGTTGACTCTCGCCCATGATTTTAATGGCTTCTTCTAATGTGTCTGTACGTCCATCATGAAAGTAGGGAGCTGTGATAGCGACGTTTCTTAAGCTCGCTACACGAAACAAATGCTTGTCTTGGGGCGAAGAGGTAAACATATATCTCCCTAGATCATCACTACGTTCACTACCGGTCTTACCAATTCCAAAGTAACCAAATCTCATGACCATTCCCCCACCAATATTGGTTCCTTGATGACAACGGATACAGCCTTCTTTTTGGAATGTTTCCCATCCACGCAATGCTGAATCGGAAAGAGCTGCACTATCACCTTGCAAATATTGGTCAAAAGGGGAATTGGGCGTGGTAAGGCCATGCATAAATTCGATTAAAGACGACTTAATAGAATGGGTGGTAATAGGTAAATCGAATTTTTTGAATAGGTTTGTGTAGTGGTTGGACTGCGATACATAATTTGTTATTAGATCCCAGTTTGAGTCCATTTCAAGGACGTTGTGAACAGGTCCATCTATTTGATCGGAAAGGTTGTTGACTCGCCCATCCCAAAAAAATCGGTAATTGAAAATAGCATTGAAAACGGTCAGCGAATTGCGCATTCCAGCGCCGTTCACTCCAATAGAGACTGGGATGTTTTCTGCGCCATTAGAGTGCAGGCTATGACATGTCTCACAGCTGATTTGTTTATTCGAAGAAAGGTTCGGATCTTTAAATAACGCCCAACCAATTTTGGCTAAGTTTACGTCAATATCGGCTTCGTTTGGGATGGCAAAGATAGGCTGATTGGAGGAGACACTGTAGCTATTAATTTGTGACGCTTGAGTCGACGGCGAGGATGCTTTAGGTGAATCATTATGGGAATGTTGATTCGAAGTAATTTCAATCGGAGTTGTGGGTGTTGGCGGAGGTGAGCTGTAAATTACGGCGATGACAGAAATAGAAATAACAGTAATCACTATCGCAGCCAAATAGGGTGTTCTCATAGTACTAGTTCCATCTAATTTTAGACCCGTAACATGATTCAGAGTCCGTCTGAATTTGATCTTGTTTAATCCATGTAAAAAATATGCCTTTGATGTAAATCTAGTTTCATATTTTGCTTGTTGCAAGAAGATCGCCCAGAAATGAAGGGAAGAGAGGTGTGGCAGAGCTATAGATATTCAGAGGCTTAAAGAGGTTTTCTGTTAGAAAAGAGAAAACCGTGACAGCATAAAGAGACTGACACGGTTTTGAATTTAGCTTACTCGGTTGTGCTTAAAGCGATTTATTTAGCTTGCGCTGCTGCCGCTTCGAGTTGCTTAAGTTTACCTTGAAGCATGTAAGCATTTTGGTTGAAGTTACCAGGGTTCAACACTTGGCTTTGCTGCATTGGGTAACCAGGTAGTGTGTTCATGAACTCTTGTACTTTGCCGCCTACTGGTACGAATAGCCACATGTTGTCAGCCATCCAACGTAGGTACATGCCAGATTCGTGTGGTGCTTTTTCGAATGGGTCAGCACGTAGGTGAACAACTTGAGGCCAGTTTGGTTGGAAACGTACCGCATCAACGATGTTACCGTCCATTACAGCGAATGAGATCTTAAAGTCATTCCAACGTACAGCGTTTAGCTCAGCATTCGCAGAGAAGTAAAGCATGCTGTCACGAGGGCCTTTCTCTTCTTTACCTTGGAAGTAAGGTAGGAAGTTGTAACCGTCTAGGTGTACACGCCAATTTTTACCGTTGTACGTTGCACCTTTGTCAGACGCTAGCTTCTCAACCACTTTATCATCACCAGCTGCAGCTAGTAGGGTAGGGATCCAGTCTTGGTGACCCATGATGTCGTTGATCTTAGTTCCCGGTTTGATAGTACCAGGCCAGCGAACTAGCTGAGGAACACGCATACCACCTTCGTAAGTTGTACCTTTCTCACCGTGGAAGTAAGTAGCACCACCATCAGGCCAAGATACGGTTTCTGCACCGTTATCCGTTGAGTAAATTACGATTGTGTTGTCTGCAATTTTCAGTTCATCAAGCTTGTCTAGCAGCACACCTACTTGGTCATCGTGCTCTAACATGCCATCAGCGTAGATGCTGATACCAGATGCGCCTTGGTATTTTTCTTGTAGACGAGTCCATACGTGCATACGAGTCGTGTTGTGCCAGATGAAGAATGGTTTGTCAGCTTTCACTGCTTTTTCCATGAATGCTAAAGATTCTTCTAGGAACTCTTCATCCGCGTGCTCCATACGCTTGCGCGTCATAGGGCCTGTATCTTCAATCTTACCGTCAGAAGTCGACTTGATTACACCACGAGGGCCAAAGTTCTTACGGAACTCAGGATCTTTAGGGTAGTAGTATGTCTCTGGCTCTTCTTCCGCGTTTAGGTGGTAAAGGTTACCGAAGAACTGGTCAAAACCGTGGTTCGTTGGAAGGTGTTTGTCTTGGTCACCCATGTGGTTCTTACCGAACTGAGCTGTCATGTAGCCTTGTTCTTTAAGAAGGTCTGCGATCGTTGGAGCCCAATCAGGGATACCGTGGTCCGAACCCGGCATACCGATAGTCAATAGACCAGTACGGAAAGGTTCTTGACCTGTTAGGAATGCAGCACGACCAGCTGTACACGATTGTTGACCGTAGTGGTCAGTAAATAGTGCGCCTTCGTTAGCAATACGGTCGATGTTAGGTGTTTCGTAACCCATCATACCGTTGTTGTATGCACTGATGTTGAATACACCAATGTCATCACCCCAGATAGCAAGAATGTTTGGTTTTTCTGCCGCTGTTGCTGCCGAAGAAGCTGCTAATAAGCCAACACCTAATGCTAGTTTATTAATTTTAGTACCCATAAGGACTCCGATTTACTTTAAAGATTAATGCGTTAGAACAACACATCGTTGGGCAAACATTAATCTCAAAAATCGATTGTGTCTTTTTATAGTGGTTATAACCAATTGTTATGGAGGGGGTGTAACTTGCTGATTTTAGATGTTTTTAATTCAGAATTAAAATTTACCCTTAGGTTTTATGTGTGATCATTATCAAGTTTATTCGCGTAAATTTTATCGTTGAGTTGAGCGTGCTGCTTATTGGAAAAATGACAAAAAGATTAATAGTTTAGTGAATCTCGCGATAGTGCAAAAAATGAACTATACGTTGTATGGCAGGATGCAAATAACTAACGAAGAGGTTTCTATGACAGCGAAATATGGCGTCAAACGTCGATTAGCGATTTTGGGCACAGCGATGATGGCGGCTTCCACCACCACATTCGCAGCAGAAAAACCGAACATTCTCGTCATTTGGGGTGATGACATTGGTCAATCTAATGTCAGTGCATACACCTTTGGCTTAATGGGGTACCAAACTCCAAACATTGATAGCATCGCCAAAGAAGGCATGATGTTCACTGATTACTATGCAGAGCAATCATGTACCGCAGGCCGCTCTACTTTCATTACGGGTCAAAGTGTATTGAGAACAGGTTTGAGTAAAGTAGGACTACCGGGAGCAGACATTGGGCTTCAAGCGGAGGATGCAACCATTGCAGAGCTTCTAAAACCAATGGGTTATATGACTGGCCAATTTGGCAAAAACCACCTTGGCGACAAAGACGAATTTCTACCAACAGCACACGGGTTTGACGAATTTTTTGGCAACCTTTACCACCTGAATGCTGAGGAAGAACCCGAGAATGAAGACTACCCGACGGATCCTGAGTTTCGTAAGAAATTCGGCCCGCGTGGTGTTATTAAATCATTCGCTGATGGCAAGATTGAAGATACCGGTCCTTTAACGCGTAAGCGTATGGAAACGGTTGATGAAGAAACGCTCGATGCCGCACTTGATTTTATGGATCGTGCAGTGAAAGCAGACAAGCCATTCTTCGTTTGGTGGAACGCAACACGCATGCACTTTAGAACTCACGTTCAGCCAGACAGTAAAGGTGTCACCGGCATTAGTAACTATGCCGATGGTATGGTTGAGCACGATAGACATGTTGGCCAGCTATTAAAACAAGTGGATGATTTAGGCATCAAAGACAACACCATTGTTTTCTATTCAACGGATAACGGCCCACACATGAACTCTTGGCCTGATGCCGGTACAACCCCGTTCCGTGGTGAGAAGAACACCAACTGGGAAGGCGCATATCGTGTACCAGCGATGGTTCGTTGGCCGGGTAAGATCGAACCAGGAAGTGTATCTAATGAAATTATGCACCACATGGACTGGATGCCAACCTTCGTTGCAGCCGCTGGTGATGATCAAATCAAAGAGAAGTTGCTAAAAGGTCATACCGCGGGTGATAAAACGTTTAAAGTTCACCTAGATGGTTATAACTTCCTTCCATACCTAACCGGTGAAGAAGACGAGGGGCGTCGTTCTGAAATCTTCTACTTTACCGATGACGGTGACTTAGCAGCACTTCGTTATAACCAATGGAAAGCGGTATTCATGGAGCAACGAGCAACGGGTACTATGCAGATCTGGGCTGAACCGTTTGTAACGTTGCGTCTTCCTAAGTTATTTAACCTGCGTATGGACCCATACGAAAATGCAGATATTACTTCGAATACCTATTATGACTGGTTGTTAGACCACGCGTACATGTTCGTTCCTGCTCAAGCGTACGTTGGCAAATTCTTAGAGACGTTTGCTGAATACCCACCACGTCAAAAAGCCGCAAGCTTTAGCTTGGATCAGGTTATGGAAAAACTTCAAGAGAACCATAACAAGTAAGCTTTGGTTTATTGAAACTGATAGTTTGATGAAACTGGTAACACGAAAGAGCTCCTAGGAGCTCTTTTTTTATACGCATATCGATGACCAAATACTAGCCGTGAATATGAATCACAACTATCGTGTTCACAGCCACTAAATAATTGTAAATTCGTGGTTTTTACGTCTACCTTATTAAGCATAAGGATGTATAAAAAACAAGGAATGTTATGCCTGCATTGTTGTACTCACTAGTGAACGGGTTGAAACACCAGCGAGTTGCAGTATTCTTCGCAATGTTGTCTTTACTGATGTTGTCGATACTCAGTTTCAATACGTATGCCAGTGAACAGGTGTCGCCAGTTAGCTCCCAAGCTACATATGTCGGCTCTGAAGCTTGTATTGATTGTCACAGCGCTGAAGTGGAAGCGTGGCAAGGCTCTCATCACGATATGGCGATGAAGCATGCTTCTGATGAATCAGTATTGGGGGATTTCAACGATAAAACGGTCACTCATAACGGAAAACTCAATCGTTTTTTTCGCAAGGGTGATGAGTTTTGGGCCAATATCGAAGGGCCAGACGGGCAGTTCAAAGATTACAAAATCAGTTATACCTTTGCCTTTGAGCCCTTACAACAATACATGGTTGAGTTTGAAGACGGCCGTGTTCAGTTGATTCCTTTCGTTTGGGATTCTCGACTAAAGGAACAAGGTGGTCAACGTTGGTTTCACCTCTATCCTGATACCACCAACACTGATGAGTTTTACTGGACCAACAGTGGCCAGAATTGGAACTTCATGTGCGCAGACTGCCATTCAACGAACCTAGAAAAGAACTACGACAGCTCAAGCAATACCTACAACACCACTTGGTCTGAGATTAATGTCGGCTGTGAGGCGTGTCATGGCCCTGCGAGTGAGCATGTTGAGCAAGCCCAGTTAGCCAAAGCGAAGTTAGCAAATAACAAGTTAGCGAAAGCGGACGGTGGGAAAGACGCTCCAGCATCGGCGCATTACGGTTTTGATCGTGACTTGTCGAAGTCGGTGAAAGAGTGGATTTATCAAGAGGGCAACTCAACCCTTCAACCGAAAGACATCATCCATACCAATCAAGTTCAAACTTGTGCTCAATGCCACAGTCGACGCACACAATTGAATGAAACGGGTGACCACGTTAACGGGTCATTCTTTGATAAGTATCGTCTTAGCTTAATTACTCCTGAGCTCTACCATAACGATGGTCAAATCTACGATGAAGATTACGTTTACGGGTCTTTCCTTCAGTCGGTGATGGCTGAAAAAGGTGTCACATGTACTAACTGCCATGATCCCCATACGGCGGAGTTAAAGATTGCAGAGGAAGCCGTGTGTAGCCAATGTCACATTGCCTCTGAATACACGCCGGAAAAGCACACATTCCACGAAGCGAATACCGAAGCGTCGAAATGTACGACTTGTCACATGCCAGAAACGACTTACATGGAGGTCGACCCAAGGCGTGACCACAGTTGGCACATCCCACGACCTGATATTAGCCAACATATTAAAACGCCGAACGTGTGTACAAGTTGCCACGAAGATCAAACTGATCAATGGGCAGATCAACAAATTGGTCAGTGGTTCTCAGACTCTAAGTATCGTAACCAGCAACACTTTGCTGTTGCCTTTTATGCGGATTCAATAGGGCACAGAGGTGCAGAAGATGCATTGGCGTATTCAGCTCAGGATTCCAGTTTGAGTAATATCATTCGCGCTTCGAGCTTAGAACGTTTGGGTGGTAACACGGGCAAGAATACGCTTGTCTCGATCGCAAGAGCGGTGAAACATGACGATGAGATGATTCGCTTGGGCGTTGTGCAAGGTTCGTCCGGCTTTCCGTTTACTGACCGTTGGCAGATTTTAGAGCCACTATTGAAAGACCCTGTATTGTCGATTCGTTCAGAAACCGCAGGCGCGCTAGTACGTTACTGGGGAGAAATGAATCCTCTGCAGAAAGATCAAATCAAGCCTGCATTGGAAGAGTACATTGAGATACAACGTTTTAATGCAGATAGAGGGTTTGGCCGCACTAACTTAGGTAACGTTTACCGAGATTTAGGTCAGCACGCCAAAGCGATTGAGTTTTATCAAGGCGCTATCGAGATCGAACCTTACTTCGAAAATAGCTACGCTAACTTGGCTGATTTATATCGTGCAATGGGCGACGAGCCAAAGGCATTAGCAACACTGAAACAAGGCATCCAAGCTCAACCTAAATCGAGTGTATTGCCATACAGTACAGGGTTATCTCTACTTCGTGTGAAAGATTACGACCAAGCAACGGAGTACCTTAAACAAGCTGCTGAAACGGCGCAAACCGACCCACAATATTGGTATGTGTATGGCTTAGCTTTAGAGAAATCAGACGTGCTTGCGGCAAGTAAATCACTGCACAAGGCTTACCAATTTAGCCGCAACCCACAACACTTATACGCACAGTGTGAAGTGTTGGCGCGAAACAGCCATATACCGGGTGTGCCAAAGGCATTTGAGCAATGTATTACCTCATTGAGCAAAGTGGCACCGCCGGAGGCAATTAACCAGTTGAAAGCTAGGCTTAAATAAAGTGGCGTGTGAGCTTGGCTAAGGTGCTTATAACTTATCGCGTTTGTAACCACTTATTGCGTTTATAACCAATAGTTATGGGGCTTGTGAGTAGGATGTACGCAGCCAGATTGAATAAAGGGAAGACCTATGAACCATGCGCAACAAGCAATAAACCAACTGATTGAACAGACAGAGAAAAGTGTTATCGGTCAGAGTCACGTCGTTCGGGCTCTGGTGATAGGGTTATTGACTAATGGCCATGTGCTTCTTGAGGGGCTTCCCGGTACAGCGAAAACTCGCTCAGTGAAATCGCTAGCGAACCTACTGAACACCAGTTTTGGTCGAATTCAGTTTACGCCGGACCTGCTGCCATCAGATGTAACAGGTACAGAAGTGTATCAAGAGCTTGATGGAAAGCCTCAGTTGCACTTCCAACCGGGTCCTATTTTCAACAGTATTGTTTTAGCCGATGAAGTGAACCGTGCGCCAGCTAAAGTGCAAGCGGCACTACTTGAGGCGATGGCTGAGGGCACGATCACCGTAGGTGGTCAAACTCATATCCTGCCAGATCTATTCATGGTGCTAGCAACTCAAAACCCAGTTGAGCAAGAGGGTACTTATCCATTACCTGAAGCTCAAATGGACCGCTTTATCATGAAAGTAACGGTCGACTATCCAGAAGATGAAGCTGAACGTGACATCATTCGACTGGTGCGTAGCGAAGAGTTGGGTTGCGAAACCAGTTCAGAATTAGTCACTCCGCAACATATTGAACCTGAATTAGTGCTTGAAGCGCGTCGACAGTTGCCTGAAATAGTAGTTTCTGACTTAGTCGAAAATTACATTGTCGCTTTGGTGATGGCGACTCGTAAGCCAGAACGTTACCCAGAATCTAACTTATCCAAATGGATTGAAATTGGTTCAAGTCCTCGAGCTTCAATTTCACTAGATAAATGTGCTCGTGCTTATGCGTGGCTGCAAGGGCGTGACCATGTCACGTTAGACGATGTTCGTGCAATGCTGCCAACTGTGTTGGGGCATCGATTCTCATTGTCTTATGACGCACTTGCTGACGGTGTTGACCATCAGAGAGTGGTTGAAGAACTACTTGATAACGTAGAGATCGGATAATAAGGGGGCGTCATGGCGAAGCCAACACAAGCTCCCAAATCGCAAGGCCTTGATCCACGCTTATACTGTGACTACTCAAGGTTAGTGCGAATTCAGGCTCAAGCTGAATCGTTTTCCCTGCTACCTCATTTGAAAGCGGGCAGCGTGCTTTCGGGCAGACATAATTCTTTGTTCCGTGGTCGTGGGTTGAATTTCGAGGAGTTGCGACACTACCAACTCGGTGATGATATTCGTAATCTTGATTGGAAAGTCACCATGCGAACGGGTAAGCCTCATGTTCGTAGTTACACCGAAGAGAAAGACCGTAATGTGATGATCTGTGTCGATCAGCGCAGCTCAATGTTCTTTGCCTCTCAAGATACCATGAAATCAGTCGTCGCAGCCGAAGTTGCGGCATTGTGTGGTTGGCGAGTGCTTAAGGATGGTGACCGCGTCGGTTTTGTTTTGGCGTCACACCAAAAGCTATTTCACACTAAAGCGCAACGTTCTCAATCTGACTTGCTATCCCAACTCAAACATCTTGCTAAAGCTAATCAGAGCTTGGGTGTGAATGTGAGTGACAATGAGGGAGTCGGGTTTACTCAATGGATCGAGTTGATTAAGCGAATGAGGTTAAAGCAGTCGACCTTAATCTTTATTAGTGATTGGCGAGATTGCCAAGAGCAACATCTTGATCGACTCAAGCAACTGCAACAACACAACGATATCTTGGCCATTATGGTGACCGATCCTCTGGAACAGTCACTGCCTCAAGATCTTGCAAGCGCAAACTGGGTAGTCGGTGATGGTCGCTTTCAACTTAATCTGGATAGCCAATCTAAGGTTAACCTCGCGAGTGAGAGCCTTGCTCAAAAAGCGGCACTTCAAAAACAATCTCTTGCTAAATTAATGGCGATGAAAAACCTTCCTTATATCGAATTAGACACATCTGGCACTCATATTTCACAGCTTCAAAAGCTGGTGGGAGGGCGCTAAATGACCGTTGAACATACGCCTCCAAGTACTTATATCCTTCGGGAATTGCACGATGTCGCTATTCCCGAAAGCGTGAGCTGGGTTCCTCAAACAATCGGTTGGAAGATCCTCGGCGTTACATTGTTATTAGCCGCTTTCTATTTGGCTTATCGCGTAGGCTTAAGGTGGTGGAATAATCGCTATCGTAAAGAAGCACTTAAAGAACTCATGTTACTGGATGCTCGAGACAAAAACTCAACCGAACGAACCTTTAAAGTACTCAAAGTAGTGCTTCGTTATTTAGACAGTAGCAATGCGAAGTTGTTTGACCAAGCTTATGTCAACCGCTTGAATGCTTATTTGCCTGTTAGCGCTGGCAAGAGTGCAACCAGTAATGCTTTCTTTACCGATGAAGTGTCGGGACTATGGATGCAAAGCTTAATTGACCCTAAGGTGCGTTTGACCTTTGAACAGCGTTTAGAGGTGATTCAAACTGCGATAATGTGGCTAAAACTTCATAAACCCGATGTACAAACAAAACCGAATGTACAAGCGTCAACAGAGGGGCAAGATAATGTTTGATAGTTTGTCTGCCAGCTTCGAGTTCTCACATCCATTGTGGTTTATCGCGTTACCATTGCCGTTGTTGGTCTACTTTGCAGTGCCAGCTTATCGAACCAAGCAAATGGCCATTAAGGTGCCATTTTTCAGTGAGTTGGTAGAGGCGATTGGCGAGCCTCCATCAGAAGGAGCAAGCCAATTAACCCCTAGCTGGTGGCAACGCACTACGCTGATCATTACCTGGGTATTAGTGATCTGCGCATTAGCGAAACCAACCATTCTTGGTGAGCCGCAGGTTCGCGAGCAATTAGGTCGTGACGTGATGGTGGTGGTTGATTTATCTGGCTCAATGGCGGAACAAGACTTCATGTCTAAGCAAGGTGAAAAGATCTCTCGTTTGAACGCAACCAAAGAGGTATTGGCTGATTTTGCGAAAACCAGAAAAGGTGACCGACTTGGTTTGATACTGTTTGGTGACGCTGCGTTTGTGCAGACGCCATTCACAGCCGACCAAGATGTGTGGCTTGAGCTACTCAACCAAACTGATGTCGCAATGGCAGGGCAAAGTACGCACTTAGGTGATGCAATTGGCCTTGCGATTAAGGTGTTTGAACAGAGTGAGAAGCAGAGTGCTGTAGCCCAAGATCCAAGCATCGATGCCAACGCCAAAGAGAAAGTCGTGATCGTATTAACAGACGGTAATGACACTGGAAGCTTTGTTGAGCCGATCGATGCAGCCAAGGTTGCGAAGGCTAAAGGCGTTCGAATTCATGTTATTGCGATGGGCGATCCGCAAACAGTTGGAGAGGTTGCTCTGGATATGGAAACTATCAAGCGTGTGGCTCAAGAGTCTGGTGGTGAAGCCTTTGAAGCGCTTAACCGCGACGAACTGACCAAAGCCTACGCTCAAATTGGTGAATTAGAACCTCAGTTGTATGAGAGTACGACTTATCGTCCTAAACAGGGGCTACACCATTACTTGATGGCAATTGTTGTTGTGATGTATTTGACTGCGTTTAGTTTAGCAACAATCCGCCGACGATCGCTTTTAGCTTCTTCGACTAGAAATTTGAAGGGAGAGAGTGATGCCTGATTCTCTCGTGTTGCAACAGTTCTTTACTCAGTTTCACTTTATCCGACCATTGTGGTTGTTGGCCTTTATTCCGATGTTTTTCCTGTTGTGGATTCGCTGGAGAGAAGAGACCAAACCAACGTGGAAAGACATTCTGCCTGCACACTTACGTGATGCATTGACCATTGGTGAAACCGGTTGGCGCAAACAGTTACCACTAAAGCTTTTAATGGTGATTGTGACAATCGCCATTATTATCTGCTCAGGCCCTACATGGCAACGTGAAGCTTCGCCGTTTGGTGAAGACAAAGCCTCGATGTTAGTGGTACTCGATAACAGTGACTCTATGCTGGCTAAAGACTTACCACCAAGTCGCTTGGAACGCTCCAAACAGAAAATTAGAGACTTGCTCGCAGCGCGTAAAGGCGGCAACACAGGTTTGGTTGTGTATGCAGGCAGTGCCCATGTTGCGATGCCTGTCACTCAAGACAGCAAGGTATTCGAACCGTTTCTAGCGGCTATCACCCCTAATATTATGCCTGTATCCGGTAAGTCAGCAGAAGAGGCATTGCCACTCATCAATCAACAACTGTCTGGTGAGTTAGGCTCGTCAGTGTTGTTGGTATCAGATGGTGTAAACCCAAGTACTATCAGGGCGTTCGAAACCTTCTTTAACGACAACCCTTATCAGCTGCTCATTCTAGCGGCAGGAAACCGTAGTGTGGTGAGCGATAACCCAGTCGACCTCGGTTCATTACGCAACTTGGCGAATAAGACAGGTGGTCGAGTGATTGAGGTGACCGTTGACGATTCGGATATTCAACAACTGAATCAGGCTGTTGAAAGAAACATGCAGCTCAACGGTGAATCTGCTATGCCTTGGAAAGACATGGGATACGGCCTACTAATCCCAATGGCTATTATCATGCTGCTGTGGTTTAGAAAAGGGTGGTTGGTTCAATGGTGTGTGGTTGGGGTTTTGATTACAGGCAGCGTGTATTCTCCGCACACTTTGGCGAAAACGGTCAGTTTAACAGCTGACAAGCCGGTGGTTGAAGAGTCCCTGACGGTTTGGGATAAAACAGCCCAATGGTGGTGGGATTTATGGCTAACACCTGATCAACAGGGACAGCGTCTACTAAACCAAAAGGAATATCTCGAAGCAGCTAAGCACTTCACAGACCCTATGAGAAAGGGCGCGGCTTATTATTATGCTCGTGATTTTAAGCTGGCTCACAGTGCGTTTTTGCAGACCAAAACAGCTCTTGGTTTCTATAATGCTGCTAGCGCACTAGCTCGCCAACGTGAGTACCTTGCCGCGAGAGACTTGTTGAAAACACTGAGTGAAAAGCCAGACCAGTCTCCAAAATTAAGAGCGGATGTAGAAAATAACTTGGCTGTGCTGAGCGGGATTGTCGAAGAAGTTAACCGAACCAGTGAGAGTCAATCAGGCACTACAGACGGCCCGGAAGAATCTTTAGAGCTTGATGACGATCAGCCGCGCACGGGTGATGGTGCAGAAGAAGAAACGGTAGCGGAATTAATGCTTAAGGAAACACTTAACGCCAATGAAATATTGGGGAGCCAAGAGCTCGCCGATAAGTGGTTAAAGCGAGTAGAAGCGGATCCTAAGTTCTTCTTGAAGTCTAAGTTCCAAATTCAGCTACGAGAGCCTGTACCTTCCATTGAGCAGATGAAAAAACAGCAACAGATGCCAAAACAGGAGCAAACACAATGAGTCGATATGATTTAGCTCTTGAAGCCGTTCAAGCAAAGGTAGGGCGCTCAGAGTCCTTTAAACTAACCAAGACCTTGCTTGTATCGATGGTTCTGCTGCTTAGCGCCGCTTTTTCTACACTTGCTTCTGCTACTGATATCTACGAGCTACAAAAAAGTGGTGATGTTGAATTGATCGCTTGGGTTGGAGAAAAACCCAAGTCAGGCGACAAGATCATGCCTACCAAAGTTAGCGTAAATGAGCAGGTCATTCTGAACATTGAGGTGGCGACACCGCGTTGGTTAACAGGTGGCACTCGAATCGGCAGCATCGAAATCCCTAATGTGATTGCTAAGCAGCGTAACCAACTTGCGACTAACTACACTGAAGGAGTCGGTGGGACAACATGGTCGCGTCAACGTTGGGAAGTTACGCTCTATCCGATGACATCAGGTAAATTCGTGATTCCTACGCTGCCTGTTCGCGTCCAAGTTTCTGCTCCTGATGGTTCAAACGTTGGTGGCACGCTTTACACGCAGCCAATTAAGTTTGAAGCTTCGTTGCCTTCAGGTTTACTCGATAATGAATCGCCTTGGTTTTCTGCGACAGGCGTAGATATAGAGCAACAATGGCAACGTTCGAGTGAAAACTTAAAAGTAGGTGATGCCATTACTCGAACGGTGACTATCAAGGCCAAAGACAGCTTGTCTGTATTACTGCCGAATGTGTTAAACAATGAATCGACTCAGCAGTACCAAGCTTATCCTCAACCTAATCGTTTGGATGATACTCAAGAACGTGGTGATTATCGCTCAAGCCGAGTTGAAGAGACGGTATATGTGATTCAACAAGGTGGTGAATTTACCTTGCCAGACTTCTCATTCCAGTGGTGGAACAGCAAGAATCAACGTATTGAAAGTGTAGTGATAAAAGGTGAGGTGTTTGAAGCAAAACACACGCTCCAATCCTTCATCAAGGCTTACATGTCAGTGTTTATTACTGTTGGTTTGGCTCTGTTAGTCTGCATTGCGTTAGTTGTTGCTGTTAAACGTTATTACACAAACCGTCCAACACCGAGTTGGCTGGTATTACGTCGTTTACTTAAGCAAGGTAATTGGGCTGAATTAAGAACCTTTATTTATCGTCAATTAAGAAACGAAACCTCTCAGCTAGAACTGGATAAAGCGCAACTTGGTAAATTGAATGGACAAAAGCGTTGGCTAGAGGATAGCGAAGCCCTTCAACAAGGACGTGAAGACAAAAACGTATTTACTCGTTTATGGAAAGGCTTACGTAACTTATCCGACGACAAATCAAACCAGAGCAAATCCCGTTCAATTGCCGCTCGCTTGAAAATCCCGAAAGCCTTGCCAGACTTAAAAGATAGAACTAAGTAGCAAACTTTAGTCATTCGCATCGAACATAATCGGCAGGTTCTCTACTATAGGGAACCTGCTTCTTTAATATGGAACTGTATGAAAAGTACCGAGCTAAATCTAATTCCTATATTTGTCGCTATTTATGAAGAGCAGAACTTATCAAGAGCTGCTAATCGCATGGATATAAGCCAACCGGCTGTGAGTAAAGCGCTTGCAAGGTTGAGAGATATCTATGATGAGCCACTGTTTCACCGAACCACTTCTGGCGTAGAACCAACCACATTCGCTATTGATATTTACCCAGCAATGGCTGCCGCGCTTAAGAATTTTACGTCTACCTTATCGGCTTCAAGAGACTTCGATCCTAAAACCTCCGGTCGCGTTTTTTCAATTGCTTGTGTTTCAGCGGCTAGCTACGAAATGATGCCAAGAGTTATGCAGTTAATCAGCCAAATTGCACCTGGTATCGCACTAGAGGTTCATCCTTTATTTACGGAAGACTACGAGTCTGATTTAAGGCTCCAAAGACACGATGTTATTGTCGATATGACACCAAAAGGAAGAACCATGCTTAAGCATGAGGTGATCTCTAAAGAGGAACTGGTGGTGGTGTGCCGTAAAGACCATCCTACAATTGGTGATACGATCGATATGGAGCAGTTCCTATCAGTTGAGCATGTAGTTGTATCTCGTTGGCATGCACGTAAAAGCTTATTGAGTTCTGAACACTACAGTGACCTTGAAAAACGAAGAATAGTCTATCGAGCTGCGGGTGTTGTTGAGATGCTACCAGTTATTGAGGGCTCTGATTACATCGGTGTAATGCCTATGTCATCGGTGCGTTGTTTCTCTGGAAAGTACGCGGTTAAAACACTGCCTTTACCATTTGAATTGGAAGATCTCGATATGTGCATGATTTGGCACCCGAGCCGCACTAATGAACCTAGCCACAAGTGGTTGCGCGCTAAGATCAAAGCGGCAGCAAAAGACATATCAGGTTAACCTCTAAAGGGGAATTAATGGAAAATGTTTGTGCGAATAGCAGTTATTCCCAGCACTAACATACGTTGATTAGATTACGACCTAAATACAGGCAATCAAAAAGAGCCGCTTATCTGTTTCGACTGAATCAGTCTGAATTGATAAGCGGCTCTTTTACTTGGTGTGGGTTTCGAAATTAAAACTAAGAAACCTTAATTACGTCTATTATTCGGTAATTTCTTGCAGAACTTCTCCAATTGATCCACTTGGTTGGGTTATACCCAGTTTGTTAGAAAGTGTTGGCGCAATGTCGTATGGCGTGATTGCTCGCGAGACCTTCTGAGCTTCAACGTCGTAGCCTGCGAAGATGACAGGGACATGCGTATCGTACTTCCATGGAGAGCCATGTGTAGAGGCAATTTGAAGGCCTTCCATGTCGTTAATGTAGCTACGCGGCGCAAATACCACATACACGTCGCCAGAACGAGCTGGGTGGAAGTTGTTTTTAATGAGCTGCATTACATGAGTATCAGGTACTCGGTTAGCTGCAATATCGCTGCTTGATACTGCAAACGCTACACCCTTCACTTTCGCTATTTCATCGGCGATCGCTTCCTGCACTTTAGCCAGGTCAAGTTTCTTCTCTGCGATTAAATCGTGATTCAGATAAATGTAAGGCTGTGCGTACAAGCGAATTGCGTCTTTGGATAAACCAAATTGATCCTTCAATCTTTTCTCTACGCCACTCGAGAGCAGTGTGTCTTTATTGAAGTATTGAGCTTGATTTAAGCCAAGCGCATTTGCCGCAGGTGAAGATTCAGGTACACCATGATCGGCAGACAACACAATTAATGTATTATTCAGCCCGACTTGGTTATCAACGGTTTTAAGAAGCTTGGCGATCGTCTTATCGAGTCGAATTAGGTTGTCTTCTGTCTCTAGGCTTTCAGGACCGTATAAGTGCACCACGTAGTCATTTGATGAGAAACTTACTGATAGGTAATCGGTCACGTCACCTTGGCCTAACTTCTCTTGCATCAACAGCGTGCTTGCAAAGTTCTCTGTAATCTCATCGCCAGCTGGGCTGACGGTTAATGTTGTGCTGTAGTATTTGTAGCTTGCAGGGCCGTATGGGTGAGGGAAGGTGCGTTGGAAATTACCGAGTTTCACTTTGTGTTCGGTATCGTGCTCTTGCAGCGTGTACTTCTCACGTGGTAATGAGAGCTCCCACTTCTGTTTCGAGTACTCTGCAGCAATCGCTTTCTCGTTCCAACGAGACACCCAAGCTGGGTATTCGTCGTAGTAATAGTTGCTGGTGACAAACTCAGACTGAGCTTTCGAGAACCAAAACGCTTTACCACTGTGTCCCGCCAATGAGATTGCACCGCGGTCTTTCACAGACACACCGAACACTTTTGATTTGCCACTATTGGAGATCGTCAGCTCATCACCAAACGTAGTAGAGAGTATTGGCTCAGGAGAACGACCGTCACCTTGTGCTGTCTTCTGTGTTGGGTCGATCTCTGTTGCTTTATCTACACCTGCACCAGAGGTCAGCATTTTGTAGTTACTGTCTTCTACGTTGTACACCAAACGCTCTTCACTACGGTCATACCAAACATTACCTACCATGCCGTGTACGCTCGGTGGAGCGCCTGTTGCAAGAGAGGCATGGCCCACAATTGTCTCCGTGTTGCCATGTTGGTAATTCGCGTTGGTGTAGTAAGTACCATCATCCATTAAGTACCGAAATCCGCCTTCACCGAAGTTGTGCTTATATCGTTCGATAAGGTCTGCACGCAGGCCATCGACCGTGATTTGGAGGACTAAATCTGGCTTGTCCGCAGCCGACGCAGGGAAGGCACAGAGTAACGCGAGTGTTAGTCCTGAAAGCTTGGTGTATTGCATAGAGTGTCCTTTTCAGTGTTGCCGTAGCGTTCTAACGTTTGGTCAGATTTCTAACGTTTGAATGGTACTAATCGTATTTTTAGTTTTGCTGGTGAAGATTATTGAACTGATACCTTCGGCATCTTTAACTAGTTCGTATCTTTAACTAAGCGCAGGCCCATGTCTGACATAGTGATCGATTGGCTTGCGAAGTCGCGACGGTAACTTTCCGATTCATTTTCATCATAGGCAAAGCTGCCACCACGAACGGACTTGTGTGATAAACCAACGTCACTGTGTTTTGCATTGTTTGGATTGTCTGTTGGACCGAATCTATAGAAGGTGTCATCAAAAGCATCAATGACAAATTCACCAACGTTTCCTGTCATGTCGTATAAGCCTAGTTCATTTGGTTTTTTTAGCCCGACAGGATGTGCGCTATTTTTTGAATTTGCTGAGTACCACGCGACATCATCTAAGTCGTTGGAACCACTGTAAGTATAGCCTTTACTGTCATTGCCACCTTTCGCAGCAAACTCCCATTCAGCTTCCGTTGGCAGGCGGTATTCTTCGCCGGTTAATTCATTCAATTGCTCAACGAAATAGTTCGCTTGTTGCCAGCTAAGGTTATTAACCGGAACCTGTGGATTTTGGAAATAACTGAGAGATGAACCCATCACCGATTCGAACAATTCTTGAGTCACCTCAAACTTCGCGATGTAGAAACTATCTACAGTTACATCGCGGGCTGGTCGTTCTGCCTTGCTCGCTTCTGGGCTGTTTGAACCCATGGTGAATGTTCCGCCTTCAACCAACACCATCTCTTGGTCAATTTTTTTGGCGATAGGATGTGTAGGCACGCTGACACAGCCGCTTAGAAGAATAGTCATGGTGACGCTGCTAACCGCCGCTAAATGTTTGTAATTGAAAAACTTCATCACGTTCCTCAAATGTTCGAAATAGGGTGCAATTCTAACGTTTAAGGTCATTCCTATTGGTTATAAAGGGTATAACATGCCACTGACTTAAATCGGAATTATGATGGGAGCCAGACACTAAGATAGGTAGGTAAATCATGCATATTACTCAAGGTCCGCAATATAATGGTAAAGCGTCTAAACGCTTGCATGTTATGGCGAAGCCGATTGGCGCAGCGTGTAATATCGACTGTAAATATTGTTATTACCTAAGTAAGCAAGATTTGTTGGAGTACAAGAAAGGCAGTTCTCCAAGAATGGATGACGAGACGTTAGAGACTTACATCCGACAATATATCGAAGGTCAAAATACCCCTGAAATCATCTTCTCGTGGCAGGGCGGTGAACCTACCATGCTAGGTTTGGCTTATTTCGAAAGAGTGGTTGAGCTGCAGAAAAAATACCAACCTGAAGGTGTGTTGATTTCAAATGACCTTCAGACTAATGGCACATTATTGAATGACGATTGGGGTCGATTCTTAGCAAAGAACAACTTCCTGATCGGTTTAAGTATTGATGGCCCTGAAATGCTGCACAACGCTTACCGTACAAATCGAGCCGGTCGTGGCACATTCAAACAAGTGATGGCTGCGGTTGAACTGCTACACAAACACCAAGTTAAATTCGCAACGCTCACTTGTGTGAATAACCTTACCAGTCAAAATGCACTAGAAGTGTATCGCTTCCTGCGTGATGTGGTGAAGTCTCCACAGATGCAGTTTATTCCTATCGTTGAACAAAAAACCTTTAGAACCGTTGCACCGCAAACTTCTCAAGTGAGTGAGCAACTTAAGCAAGGTGACAAACGTCTTATCCCAGGCCACAAAGATTCGATCATGGAATCATGGTGCGTGTCAGATTTGGCTTGGGGTAATTTTCTGATTACTGTGTTTGATGAGTGGGCGAAGCACGACATCGGTAAAGTGTTTGTTCAGTATTTTGAAGCGAGCTTAGAAACGTGGATTGGTCGCCCAAACCCGCTTTGCACTTTGAACGAGATGTGTGGCAAAGGCCTTGCGATGGAGCCAAACGGCGACGTGTTCTCGTGTGACCACTATGTCTACCCAGAATATAGAATCGGAAATATCCACCACGAGAAGCTTGATGATCTCGCGTACAGCGCACCACAACAGAAATTTGGTTTCGCGAAATCACGCACATTGACGAGCCAATGTCAGCAGTGTGACTACAAGTTTGCTTGTCATGGAGAGTGTCCTAAAAACCGCTTTATCAAAACTCGTGCTGGTGAGCCGGGTTTGAACTACCTATGTGCAGGTTGGCACAAGTTCTTTTCTCATATAGATAAGTCGATGGCCTATATCGCTCGTGCAATGGGGCACCCAGTGGCTCATGGCAAATTCAGCGACTCGGTATTGATGGCGCATCGAGCAAAACAGGCGCAACAAGCCACGTTCGAGACCAAGTTTTAACTCGGCCTTTCGGTCTACAGATCCTAACGAAATTTAATTAGATACGAGTCTAAGTAAAGGCTAAGTTCCCCAGTTTAAGGTAATACTATGATGAAGAAGAGTTTAGCGACGGCTGTTGCTTTATTGGTTTCAACGTCCGCATTGATTTCAACGTCTGCTATGGCAGCCAATAGCGTTCAACAGACGGTTGACGCACCGGCACAAAATATCAATCAAGTGCTTGAAATGACGGATACTCAAACCCGTATCCAACAGTTGTCTTACATGGCGCAAGATCAAAACCAATCCATAGAGAACCGTACTGGTGCGTTGCAAGCGCTGACCAATTACCCAAGCCAAAACGCATTGGTTGCCGTGGCAAGAGGGCTTAAAGACCCAAATCCAGAAGTAAGAGAAGCCGCGGTCATCGGCTCTGCACCATATCAGTTAGAACATCGCTGGACCTTGGTTTCTCCGTTACTAAAAGATAACGATACTATGGTTCGCCATACGGCAACATCAAACCTAGTTCGTGACTTTAATGCGTTAAATGAACAGAAAAAATCACAGATTGAGTCTCCAGTAAAAGAACTGATTGGTTTCTTGGAGACTCAGGAGTCTGAGAAATTTCAGTTGTTGTTTGCTGATGTACTTCGCTGGCACAACGAATGGGATAAAGCAGAAACGGTTTATCTAGAGCTGATAAAAACTCATCAAAAAGATCCCCAAGTTTGGTTGAGCTACGCTGATAATTTTCGAGCTCAGAAAAAAGACCTGCAAGCAGTAGAAGTGCTTGATCGTGGTTTGGGAAATGTGCCAAACAATGCAGCGCTGCATTACTCAAAATCTTTGACTCTGGTTCGCCTTGAAGACAAGGGCGCTGCTGCCAATGAGATCGAAGTGGCAGCCAAGCTAGCAAAAGATAACAGCTACTATTGGTATCTAAATGGGGTATTACAAGAAGAGTTGGATATCGACAAATCGACAAAATCGTTCGAGAAGGCGTATTTGATCTCTGGTTCTCCAGAACAGTTATACGCGGTATGCGATATTTATGTACGCTATGGCAATGAAAAGACCGATGATTGCTTGGGTGAGCTAGGTAAAGTGGCTCCTGATTATGTTATTGAGCAGTTGAAAGAGAAGCGAGTAGCGCCAAGCTCATAATGTCTAGATAAGTTGAACGTAAGCTCATAAACCGTTATTGAGAAAGCCAGTCGAACATTCGACTGGCTTTTTTGGATATTAATTGCTGCGAGTGATTATCGATTTGAATTCGAGTTAGAAAACAAAACTCAACATAATGGTGTAGAGCAACGCATCTGTATCACCTGTAGGAGTGTTTATAAAGGCACCGTTTGACTTGCGAGTTTCAAAGAATTGAACTTCACCATTGATAGATACATTTGACAGTAAGTCGTAATCTACACCAATTAAGTAGCTATTCCCTTCTAAGTGTTCATTGCCGTTAAATTGTGCGCCGTATACGACATAAGGTGTGAATGCATTCAAGTGGTAACCAAGGCTTACGTATAATGATGAAGAGAAGTCGCTAATTTGACCTTCGCTCGCAAATACGGTTTGGCCAAATTCATATTCAGCGCCTAGCGACCAAAGTTGGATATGTTGATTGTCTGCTGTAGGAAGGGCGCCAACGTTTTTAATTTTTGTCGTTTGATCGAAATTTGAATCAAGGAAAGATAGGTTCCAGCGATAATCGTCACCGCTTAATTGGAGGTTTGCGCCAAACATTCGATTCGTTTCGAATTCCAGCTCGGTTGTCGAATTGAAGTCGACTTCATTCTTATCTTTGATACCGAAAAACGGTGATAGTAATAATGTCGCTTCGTCGCTTACATCATGAGTCCAACTGACCTTGATACCATTGAACGCGGTGATACCTAGCACGGCATTATAAACCTCTGTTGGAGGCCTAGCTGTCATGTAAGCTTGACCAACGTAATAGTATTCAGAGGCAAGAAACAGAGGGATCCTTAAGCGTCCGATGCTGGCATCAAAATCACCAAATTCATAGCCGAGATAAGCCCATTCTAGTTGCGGGTCACTCCACTCAAATTGTGGTGCTTTCACAACTTGTACCGACGCTTTAAATGAGTTGTAGAAATAATCGAGCTGAACACCAAACGTGGTGTCACAGTCGTAACAGTTTTCATCAGTAAAGCCACGATTAATTACTAATGGATTTTTGTTATCTGATTTAGCCCAAGATGTTGAGCCAAATCCGCTTAACGAAAGGTTGTCGGTTATCTCTATAATCGCGAATGCGGGAGAAGTAAGTGAAGCACATAGCACTGATGTAATTATCTTTTTCATGTTATTTCTCCGATCTTACAACGTAGAGAACGTTGGCATTTTCAGGAACTGAAGAGAGGGGGGAGTAACCGATACGATTAGGTTTATCATTAAGCCAGTCAACTAAGCTATCGGTAGAGGCTGACTTAATTTCTCTCGGGTAACGCGCTTTACCGGAAAAGGATAGGCCGGCCCAGTGCGCGTTCATTTGAGCGGCGTTTTTACCTAGTAACAATCGATAGAAACGGTCTCTTTCGTCACTGTTTTCTGGCCAGTCTGAAAGCTCAACGCGTTTGCCGTCAAGGCGTTTAGTTTTTCCCCGATACAATTTTCTCGCTTTGTTTATAGAGATTTCACTGAAATCGGTATCTAACGAGAATATTGCATACTCTTCTGCCGCATAAGCCGGATTTAGCAACAATAGGCTACCTAAGAGACCTAATATCGCTGATGTAACAGTCGTTCGTTGGATGATTTTTATTGTATTAATCCAATCCATTGGTTTCTCCTAACAGGTCGCACTTTCAATTTGATGGAATAGCTTTTCTTTCCTGACAGGCTTTGGTACATATCCATCCATACCTGAATCAAAGCATCTTTGTATGTCATCATCGATAACACTCGCGGTAAGCGCGATGATAGGAGTTTTGCTTAAGCCTAAGTTTTTTTCGTGTGCACGAATCTCCTTGGTTGCGGTAAAACCATCTTTCACTGGCATCATACAATCCATTAAAATAACGTCGAAGCTGTGATCTTTTTGGTACATGTCGACAGCAATTTGACCGTTATCCGCGATTTCAAAAGCATAGCCAGCCTTTTTGAGCATCACTGAGGCAACCTTTTGGTTAACGCGGTTGTCTTCGACCAATAGTATTCTTTCTGATTTACTTGGTACTGCATCTTCCTCAGATGTTTCTGGTAACGTAAGGCTCTGCTTCGCTGCATGAATAGGTGTCGCTGTGGAGTGGGCTGAGATAGCTTGCTTGTCTGATGACTGTGTAGAGGCGGTAAGAGATGAAGGTGGCAGAGGCACCTCTTCAACAGCGGTTAAGATCTTTTCTTTTAGCATCTCAAACTTGAATGGTTTCGGAACGTAGTCGTCCATACCCACGTCAAAGCATTTTTGGATATCGTCATCAATTACACTGGCTGTTAACGCAATGATAGGGATGCGTCGTGATGCTTTGGTTTCTTTTTCTATACGGCGAATATTCGCCGTGGCTTCAAAACCATCCATCACTGGCATCATACAGTCCATCAAGATCGCAGCGTAATGTGGGTTCGCACTGAATATATCCACGGCTTCTTGACCATTGTTTGCGAATTCAAATTCGAAGCCACTTTTGCCTACGTGAAGTCCGGCAATTTTCTGGTTAATCTTATTATCTTCAACGATAAGGATCTTGTGATGAATAACCTCAGATACTTGTTTTTCGTCACACAAGCCGACTAAACCTTGCGAATCACAAAGTTCAATCGCTTTTACTAAGCGTAAGCCGAGTAGTGGCTGAGAGACCTGTGCGGTAATACATTGTCCAATATCTGCGGGATCGCTTAAGAATGAGCGAATTAGACAAATGGTGATGCCATTCTTGTGCAAGGTATCTAAGTCATTCGAGTAGTCACTCGCTTGGAATGTATCGTCTTCTGCAAAAATAACAGTGACAGGTTTGTCGTATTTGTTTGCTATGAGCTGATAGGTGACTAAGGAAGCTTCGTTTGAGCGTTGTGCCACTTTTAGACCGAAAAAGTTAAGGTCATTTTCAATACGCTCTGATATTCCTTTTTCGTTACCGAGTATATAAATATCGGTGGTAGCTGGGCTTGGTTTTGGAGTATCCAAGTCGATTGGCAATTCAAGTTCAAAGTAGAAACAGCTACCTTCGCCTTTCACTGAGTCCAACTGAATTTTCCCGCCCATCAGTTCCACAAGCTGGGTACTGATTGCTAACCCAAGGCCTGTACCACCAAATTGGCGAGTGGTTGAGTCATCTTCTTGGGCGAAGGGTTCGAATATCTGCTTTTGTTGCTCTTTATCGATACCGATCCCTGAGTCTTGCACGGAAAATCGAATAGTTACGTCACTCTCTGATTTGTTGAGAGTGGTGATCGATAGGGTTACACCCCCTTCAGCGGTAAACTTTACAGCATTCGACATGAAATTCATCAACACCTGTCTTAATCGGTGGTCATCAATCATGACCCGTGATGGGGTGTTGGGGCTAATCTCGACGTTTACGCCGATGTTCTGTTCTTTCGCTTTAGGGGATACGATAGAGGCAATATCGTATATGGATTCACGGATGGAAGCGGAATGTGGGCTAATCAGTAACATGCCGGACTCTATTTTAGAGAAATCTAGGATGTCATTGATTAAGCTCAGCAGTAACTGAGAAGAGGTTTCGATAGTATCGACATAATCACGTTGTGTTGGTGTAAGTGGTGTGTCTGACAGGATCTCCGAAATACCGATAACGCCATTCAGTGGGGTTCGAATTTCATGAGACATATTGGCCAAGAAGCTACTTTTCGCTTTGCTAGCTTGTATCGCATGGTCTTTCGCTTTTTCGGCGTCCTCTTTGGCTCGCTCTGCATCTTCTTTCGCTATCGTCAGCTTCTCTTTTGCAAGCTCTCGTTCGATGGTGAGTCGCTCTACTTGCTGAGCAAATAGGCTGAGTTCGTCTTTACCTTGAATCAGTTTGTCCAAAGAAGGGCGAGTTTCATCACTTTCGCTTTTCAAGAAATCTAACACTAAGTTCAGGTTGTTAGTGACTTGTCTCGCTAAGCTCAAGGTCAACCCCATCACGATGGTAGCGAGTAAAGCGACGATAGAAATAAATAGTGTTCGCTCCATCTGAGCATCGGAGATAGCTTGATCTACTTCTGTTTGGAATTCTTGTTTGATGACATCACCTAAATTCTGCAATAGATTTAGTCGAGCACTCATCGCATTTAGTCCAGTAGTGATCTCTTGTGGGGTAAGGGCGACTATTGTGGATGCGCTATGAAGCCCATGACGTATCTCTTGGCTTTTCATAAAAGCCTCATCTTTAAATACTTCAATCATGAGTGAAACTTGATGTGCATTGGCATTTAAGGATACAAATCTTTCTAAGAACAAAACTTGCCTAGCACTGAGGCTTTCAACCAACTCAGCAAGTTCAGAATCATATTCTTGATGGTCTTGGTAAATATCGAAGAGTGAAGCGCTGAGCTTAAACTCCTCATTAGACCAGAACATCAACCACTCTAATTGTTGAAGCGCGGATAGGTGCTGTTGAATTCCCTGCTTGGTATTTTCGAATGGGACTTTTTCTATCTCAAGCAACAGCTGCTTGTATAAATCACTCTGCCATTCAAGAGCGTCCAACTTGTCGTAAGTGTCCGTCGCTTCCATCGTGGATAGGGTCGCTTCACTGAAGTCCGCCACCAGTTGATTCATATCATCCGAAACGTTTAAAAAAATGATGGGTGACAGCTGTTTTAGTTCTGCCTTTACTTGCTTGCTTTGATTCTCAAACTCTTCGGGGCTAGTGGCCAGAGAACTTCGATACAAGACTGAAATATCTTGCAGATATACAGACAACTGATTGGTGCGTTCAAAATCGCTTAACTGTGTTGTAAGAAAATAGGCTTGTCTTCCTGCGAGGAAAAGCAGCAATGAGATAGGGAGAAGAACTAATCCGAAAAGTTTGTGCTTTACTGAAAGATTATTCCAGACCATGCGTGTCGACATATAAAAGTATCCATCCAACTGTTTTCATATAAACGTAGAATAAAGTTAGCGATATGGAAACCCAGAAACAACAAATTTGGTAGAAGTGTGGGAGAGGTATAAGTTATTGTGATTACAACGCTTATTCTAAGATTGGTGAGCGTCCTTTCGTTTTGTACCATAAGGCAACCAGAACAAGAGAGTTGGTGTTAATATTCATTGATGAATTGATTCCACCATTCGCATATTTTCCTGTCGGAATCCCCCTAAATTTTAAGCTACTTTCTAACACATCTTCATAAAGCAACTCGCTAAATTCATCTTCAAAGAGAACGCTGAACCCAAATGCCACTTTATTGCTGAGTATTTGTGGGTTTTCGATAGGCTGGCCGGATGGACTAACACTTGTCCAAGATTTTCCGTAGTAATACACGTTGTTATAGGCGAACCAAGGGTTTTTATTCATCGCATCTTCAGCATAAGCCGAGAGGATATTTTGTTTCTCCCAGCGCTGTTTGTGGAGATCATAAAAGGGAAGCAATTGGCTCCACTTACTATCACCGTACTCTATGGTCGACAGGACATAGGGATCGCTGGTGAGAAAGGGCACGTTTCGGCTGTCGATAGCGATGGTGATATCGTCAATCTCAACGCTTTTAAGATATGTCTTCAAATCAGGAAGTGGTACATCAAACTTGAACATTTTGAAGCCCTGAGCTGCGTATTGCAGGTAGCCGTTTCTTCCTTCTTGTCGGTAATATTCTTTGCCTTTATACAGCTTAGTACCATAAAGCGTACCGTTGTTGATGGCTTTATCGAGATTCCAGCGACTCACAATTTTTTGAATATCAGCGATGAGCTCGGGATGTTGCTGTTCCAAGATTTTGAGCCAAACTAATAACCGTCCAATATCGAGTGCAGACCACCCATTTCCGTTACTTCGCGTATTGCTTAACCGACCCGAGGGCTTAGCTGACTTGGTGCTGTATTCTCGGTTAGGCAGTAAACCTTTATACAAAGGAATGGTATGCAGCGTCGTTAATGTTTTATTCAACTCGTGGTGAGCTTGTGTTCTTGTTTTCAAACCTAGAGCTTCTAGCGCTAAGGTGGCCGCGATTCCACTTGCAACATCCCACATTGTTGTGTGTGGATAGCCTTGTACTGAATTCCAAAGCCCGGTTTTGTTATTGAAGTTCCTTTGAATGTAATATTCAGCTTTTTTGGCTAGCAGTAATTCATTTCGGCTTAATGGAATAGGGGAGGAGCTTTTCGATAGCGTGCTTGTCGCATCTTGAGCAATTAATGGAACAGGATGAACATCGATGTCAGTGTTCTCTTGAACATCTACTGTATTTTCGGATATTGGCGGAGCGATAACTCGACGATAGTACTTAGGTTCGTCAATTTCTTTGTCTTCATCCATGCCTAGAGTGCTGGCAGGGGTGATAACTCCTCTTTTCCCATAAAAGCTAACCTCTTCGTCCGCAAATACTTCCCATTGTTGAGTGAAGACTGAAGTCGCAAACAATAGACAAATAAAACGGACGTTTCCTTTCGTGATTAGCTTCAATGCAACTCCGTGCTTATTGTTGTGGTTAAGCTAATGATAATACAACTTATTGCATCGTATCAGAGGAATTACGAAAAATGTGAATATAGGTATTGATGATAATTTAAACAATTAACTTGTTTGATCTAACAATACGCTGTTAAACTGTAAGCATAACAACGGACAGAACTGGCTAGATGGATTTTGATTTAGTTAGGAAAAGATTGTTATGTTTAAATTTTATGATTTCATCCGCGACATGGGCCTTCCGGTTCCTGAGCATATTTCCCCTGAAAATTCTTGTTTGATTCAGCATCGCTATCTTAAAGAGCATTATCAGATAGAAGAATCGTCAAAAGAACGCATTTTCCATTACTTAACTTCAAATGTATTAAAGCGCCAAAACTTCGGTGATGTCGGAGACGCTCAAGCCGTGATTGCTTTTTCGTTTGGTGATAGTGATTGTGTTAATCAGCAGTTAGCGAGCCATGTGGCGCTATTTTACCATTTGAATCCTTTGGCTTTTTGTTACGTGCAACAGGAGATAGCGAAGCATTTGCATCAAACTCCTTATGTACCGATAAAGAATGACCTTTATCAAACGACTGCGGATGTGGCAAAAAAGGCACGCGAGGATTTGGGGAAAGTTAAAGTCGCCGTTGTTGCACAGTCTTGGCATGCACAGCGCTGTATTGAAACTTGCGAATCTTTGGGCTTTACGGTCGTTGCTCTGAAAGTGTCTGACGGTTTTCCTTCACAAGACCCTCAGCCTTGGGTCCGAAACCCAATTAATTGGATAATAAAAGAAAGTCATAGAGAAGTTGCGACAGGCTATGAGGTGAGCGAGCAATTTAATCTCATTTAACTCAGATTTTTATAAAATTAGATGAGATTCCAACTACAAATGAGGTTGATATGGTTTTGTCTGATAACGTTTTAAGGATCAATATCTAAGCTTTTAAAAAATTGTATTTAGGCTGTTAAAAATTTGTCTATACTCACTCTATAATAATATGCAACTAGGTGAGCCTGGCTATATGGAAGATATGACACGGAGTCCTTTTCGAACTGTGAAGAGGGAAGCGTTGGCCGCGGTTGGTTTTAGCATGGGGATCAATTTATTGGTACTCGCTGTGCCTATATACAGTTTACAGCTTTTTGATCGAGTGATGAGCAGTGCAAGCTTGGAAACCTTGCTGGCATTATTGGGCATTACTCTATTTTTGGTCACCTCTCAGTCGGCTCTTGAGTACATTCGAACTCTTTTGATGCAACGCTCTGCGCTTAAATTGGACACACAACTTAGTGGTCAGTTACTGGATTTAAGTATATCGACATCATCGCAATCAAATAGCATTGATAAGCAGCCGCTTCACGATCTTACAACACTACGTAACTTTCTCGCATCTCCCTCAACATCTTCAATTCTCGATTTACCATTCACACCGTTCTTCCTAATTCTGTTGTTTTTTCTACACCCATATATCGGGTTCGTTGCACTCACTGGCGTGATCATTTTTTCATTGCTTACCTTTGCAATGATGCTCGGAGGCAGAAAGGTCAGCGGTATGGCTCAAGAAGAGACGGGAAAAGTTGCCATGGAACTCAACGACTTTCTTCGTAATGCGCCGACACTGAAGGCCATGGGCATGAGCCAAAATATAGGTAAAGTTTGGGAAGAAAAAAACAACCACGTCCTTAGTTTGCAATGGTTAGTAAACGCCAGAGTAGGTTTGTTACTCGCGGTTAGCCGCTATTTTAGAACCTTATTGCAGGTGGTCATACTCACACTCGGTGTTTATTTAGCACTGCAGCAGCAAGTGGGTCTTGGTGCCGTTATCGCGAGCTCAATTCTTATTGGCCGAGTGGTCAGCCCTTTTGAAAGTGCGGTTAGTGGGTGGAAGTCTTGGTATAGCGCATTTCAATCGTGGCGAAGACTAAAACAGTGTGTATCTATTAGCAAAATGAAAGCCAAAACGTTGTTACCACAGCCTAAAGGCGAAGTGCAATTTAACAACGTGAGCTTGAAGTTCCCTGGAGCAAAAGCGCCGACCTTGCAGGGTATCAGTTTCAAGCTGGGCGCTGGTCAGGCTCTTGCAGTCATGGGTAATTCTGGGTCGGGTAAGTCAACTCTTGCAAGTTTACTGATGGGTATTCATAAAGCGAGCGTTGGCGATATTAAAATTGATGGCGCAACGGTTGAGAAATGGGATCAAAACCAATTCGGTCAATATATTGGTTATCTACCTCAACATGTAGGGTTACTTGCCGGAACGGTTAAACAAAATATTTCGCGATTTGCAGAGTGTAATGACGAAGATGTAGTTTCATCTGCCAAACTTGCGTGTATTCATGAGCTTATTATGGCGCTTCCTGAAGGGTACGATACATATATTGGTGAAGGCGGAATTCTACTTTCCGGAGGCCAAAAACAACGAATTGGCCTTGCGAGAGCAATTTACTCAAATCCAAGAGTATTAGTATTGGATGAGCCGAATTCAAACCTTGACCCCGAAGGCGAAACCGCTCTGGCAATTGTTTTACAGCATTGTAAAGAACATAAAATTACCGTGGTAATGATCTCTCATCGACCGGGTTTCCTTCGTCAGATGGATTGGGTTATTAGTTTGAAAGAAGGGCGTGTCGAGAAAGCTGGAACATGTGAACAGTTCTTAGGGCTAAATGTGAACTCACAAGGTAAGGCGGCCTCGTTGAACAATACGAACTCACAACCTAAGACTCACCCTCAACCTAATACCCACTCTCAAACTTCGAAGGTTTCGCCGAAGTCTCAAAATTCAGTACAAGGATAGGTGCAGAATATGGAAGGGAATTTCAGTACGCGAAAGCTCATTATATTAGGTTCGACTATCCTAATTTTGACTGTCGGAGGCTTTTTATTTTGGTCTATGACGATGTCATTAAGCTCAGCTTCTGTTGCTCACGGCAACTTAGTTGTTGAAAGTAAAAGGAAGCAGATTCAACACTTGCAGGGTGGTTGGGTTAAACGAGTTTTCGTGAAAGACGGCGAGAAAGTGAAAATTGGCCAAGTGCTTATCGAGCTTTCTGATAGTAAGTCTGAATCTGACTACAAACGTTATTTATATCGAAACTTTTCTTTGATAGCGCAGCAAGCTCGGCTTGAAGCACTACTCAATGAATCTGAAAAGCCACAGTGGCCAGAAGTGTTGGTGAGCAATGAGGATGAATCTTTAATTGTTATGCCAATCATCAATAGTGAATCTGTTCAGTTCGAGCAAGGCTTGTTACGAAAGCAATTAATTGATTCGCTATACACACAAAAATCCACGTTATACCGAGAGAAAATTCAAGGTAACCAGTTCCAGAGAAAGGCCGTGTCGTCTCAAAGAGATCTAATCAAGCAAGAGATTGATATGACCAAAGGCCTTGTGGCTAAAGGGTATGTATCTAGAACTCGTATGCTTGAGTTGCAACGACACTACGCACGTATTGATGGTGAACTTGCGGAAATCAAGGTTACGATTGATGTCGCTAAACGCGAACTCGAAACTTTGGAAGAAACTTATAAAAGTCAGTTGTTGGATTTGAAGCGAGATTACTCACAGCAATTAAGAGCCGTAAACGATGAGGTTCGAGACATTAAACAAGTCATGAATACCTTAGAAGATGTTCGCTCACGAATTCAAATTCGAAGTGAGTTTGATGGTCGTGTCGTTGGGTTGAATATTTCTAGCGTGGGTGGTGTTGTGCGCCCGGGGCAGGTTTTGATGGAAATTGTCCCTGAGAGTGATGAGCTGATTGTGGAAGCGATTGTCCCGCCAAGAGATATCGATATTGTTCGCTCCGGGCAGGACGCCAGAATACGCCTGACGGCTTATAGTGCAAGGCAAGTCCCGCCGATCTTGGGTGAAGTTATCCATGTTTCAGCGGATAGGGTCATCAAGGGAGGGGAAGCCTCACAAAGCGATCAGGGTTACCTCGTCAAAATTCGATTTGACCGTGATGATCTTGAGGCGCTTCGTACTAAAAGTAACATTGATCTGTACCCTGGCATGCTGACAGAAGTTTTGATCCTAGTGGAAGAAAGGACGCTATGGGATTACTTAATTGGCCCGCTAACGAGTGGAATGGCGAAAGCAATGAGGGAGGCATAATGGACGAATCTATGATGTTTTGGCTGAGTTTTTATTTCAGTTTCTTAGCTATGAGCACTTATGTTGGATTTAAAAAGAACAACCTAGTTGCAGGGGTTTTACTTGGGTATGTATTAGGTCCTATTGGGTTTATGTTGCTATTACTGAGCTTTGACCGTAAGCAGGGGCGGTGTCCGCATTGCTCCGCCAAGATCGACCGTCAATCGTACATATGCCCGAGTTGCGAAGAGAAGTGCTACAAACAGGTAATTTAAGGAGGAGACAATGGTTAAACAAACGACAGTTCTTTCAACGCTATTGGCTTCGACTTTACTTATTACTGGTTATCTTGCGTACCATAATTACAGTGCCTCAACACAGCTCAGTGAGGCGAGTGAAACTATAACGACGCTAAATAAAGTCATTGATGATTTGACGGATGAGATGGCAAACATGAACTACGTCAAAACAATGGATGATGAAACCTATGAAAGTCAGGTTGATGCTGCTGATAAAAAGCTTGTAGAAAAAGCGCTTGAAATCGAAGAGCTCTCCGCATTATTAGCGGTAACTAATGCTAAATTGGCGAAGGCGGAGAAATCAGCAAAGACTTATCGTTCCCGATATTTTTCAGAAAAAAATTCGGTAAAAAATGCCAAGCTTGCGATGAATCAAAAGCTTGAAAAAGAGAAAGTTGCATTAGAAAAACAAAACCAACAGGCGCTTGCATCCCAAATGTCAGAGCTTGAAGGAGAGTACTCCAAACAAGCACAAAAGGCTGAGACAGAAAAACGCGTTGATGAATTAATGACGGACTTTGCTGATTTAAGAGTCGATCTTGATATCGTGAATAAGTGCGACCGTAATTATTTAGAGCGTTATGGTGAAGCCAAAAGTATGCTAAATCATATGCGGACTTATATTCAGCAATATGAGTTAAGCCAAGAGTATTACTTCTTTGTTATTTCTAATGATGCGCAACTAACACGTAAAACGCGTGAAATTTGTATCGAAGGCTAGCCAACTAGGTTTCTACTGTATTGATAAGTGGGCTAAGAGACAAATTAAATAGGCCAAAGCTAAATTGATTAAAACTAAATCGACCAAAGCTAAATAGAATTATTCGAACGATAAGATATGAAAACGTAAGAGCTTCACGGCTCTTACGCTTTTTTGTTTCTGAACGGCTATCTGACGGGTATGTTTCGGTCTGATGCTCTGCCAATGCAGGGGAATGGAAATGCAGCCCTAAACACCATTAACTAGACAGCAAACACCAGGCAAAAAATAACCTGCTATTGGTAGCAGGTTATTGATTGGAGTTATTTAGTGGTTACGAGCTGACGTACCATTATACTTCATTGGTATCAGGGAAATTAATGTCACCACTATTTAGATCGCTCCAAATGACGACTTCTTGCCCTGCTTCACTTTCAAATCGGTAGCCATACAGAGAGCCTGTATCGATATTACTTTCGCGATAGATGTCTTGAAGTGATTCGCTCATTTCTAAGTGGCTCTCAGTGAGCTGCCAACCCCAACCAGATACATCAATGCTACTCGCTCCGGTACATACGAATTGTCCCGCAGTATCACCAGCCGTATTATTGGCAGCAATTTTATCCAAGGCGAGGGCGAGCTCTGTATCACTGGAACTGATTTTTACCCCTTCAATCTCTTGGAATGTACTGTTCGACATATCAATCATTTGGCTTTGGTTATCGTTGCCGACTACTAAAACATCGAAGTCTGAACCGCCACTAAAGTGAACGACACCAACCTCACCGGATTCGAGTTCGTTTGAATCAAATATAAGTTGGTCATTACCCGCACCACCATAGAGTTGGTCAATACCATCACCGCCGTCGAGAATATCATTACCAACTTGACCAAATAGGGTGTCGTTTCCGGAATCACCAGATAGGTTGTCGTCGCCAACTCCACCGTCAAGGGTGTCTGAATTGTTGTTACCGCTCAGGGTGTCGTTGCCGTCACCACCAGAAAGGTAATCATCGCCAGAGCCTCCGGACAGTTTGTCATCGCCACTTTCGCCATACATAATATCGTTGCCTCCGTTTCCAGATAATGTATCGTTCCCTTCTTCTCCGAATAGGAGATCGGCAGAACCTCCGCCTGAAAGGTTATCGTTGCCAGTGCCGCCCCAAAGGGTGTCTTCACCAGAATCACCACGTAACGTATCGTTTCCTTCTCCACCTTTAAGGGAGTCGTTACCGGAACCTCCTGAAAGGTAGTCGTTACCTAATCCGCCAACGAGAGAATCTTGGTCGTTTTGCCCGAACATGGTGTCATTGCCGTCACCACCTTCGAGGAGATCGTCGCCGTCCCCTGCATACAGTTTGTCGTTATCGGAACCGCCATAAAGGTTATCGTTTCCAGACCCAGAGGATAAGGTATCGGCTCCTGCATCACCCTGAAGGGTATCACTTCCACTGGCTGACGTGATTGAGTCGTTACCTTCACCGCCAGTAACCGTACTGCTACCCGCAGTAATACTGATAGTGTCACTGCCTTCACCACCATCTATAGTATTTACATCACCAGTAGCTGTAATTGAGTCGTTACCGTCTCCACCCGCGATACTAATAATACCACCACCTGTAGAGCTGATAGTGTCAGCACCTGCACCGCCGGATACGGTGTTATTCGCACCGGTTAGTTTGATGGTATCCGAGCCTTCGCCACCGTCGACAGTATTGTTGTCAGATGAGTCTTCAATATAATCGTCACCAGTGCCGCCGAGTAAGGTATCTGCACCAGAACCGCCAAGCAGAATATCATCTCCTGAGTCACCAGAAAGGGTATTGGTCCCGCTTTCCGCGGTCAATTTATCTTCGCCATCGCCACCGTGCAGTTGGTCGTTGCCTACACCGGAGTAGAGTAGGTCGTTTCCGGCATCACCCATCAATGTGTCGTTACCGTCACCGCCAAAAATAAGATCGTTATCGTCGCCACCGGAAACGGTATCATTGCCTTCTCCGGCATCTACGAAATCTTCTCCTACGCCGCCAGATAGATCATCGTTACCCGAACCACCGTATAAGTTATCGTTACCTTCACCACCTAAAGCGGTGTCTGCACCGGTTCCGCCAAATAGGGTGTCATCTCCGGTACCTAAATTGACTTGGTTGCTGCCGGATTCGCCGTAAACGGTATCATTACCAGAACCAGCGTCGACGGTATCTACGCCATCGCCAGCAAATAATGTGTCATCACCATCGGCTCCAGTGATGGTGTCATCATCGGCACCACCATAGAGGGTGTCGCTAGCGTTGCTTCCTATCAGAGTATCATTACCGTCACCACCGTAGATGTTGTGGCTTCCCGTAGCTGCTGCTGTGAGGGTGTCATTCCCTTTTTCACCTAGAATCGTATCTTGGCCGTCATCGGTGATAATGTCATCACCATCTCCGCCAGCTAGGAAATCGTAACCTTCACCCCCAACGAGTTCATCATTCCCGGCGCCACCAAAAATAGCATCGTTTCCGCTGCCACCTTGGATGTAGTCAGCGCCAGCGCCTGCGTCTATATGATCATCACCTGAGCCCGCATCAATGGTGTCGTTACCATCACCAGAGTAAACTTGGTCCTTACCTTTACCGAGGGTGACATTGTCACTATTTATACCACCATAAACGATGTCGTCACCAGTACCGGTATCAATCGTATTGCTGCCAGACTCTCCATAAACGGTATCAGCACCTTCGCCCGTTGTTATGTTGTCGGTCCCTGAGCCTGCAAATACGGTATCGTCCCCAATTCCTGATGAAATAGTGTCGTCTCCCGAGCCTCCGGAGAGTAGGTCATCTTCAGTAGAACTAATTATCGTATCATTCCCACTGCCGCCATATATCTCACTGCGTCCTGTGCCACCGTCGAGTAGATCGTTACCTTCGCCCCCGACAAGGACATCATCTCCACTGCCGCCAGTGAGAGTATCGTGCCCGGCATCTCCAACCAGAGTGTCGTTACCTTCGCCGCCAGATATCGTATCGTTACCTTCACCGCCTAGGCCGACATCATTACCGGTTCCAAGAGTTAATGTGTCATCTCCGCCATTACCTTCAACTATGTCGTTACCGGCATTCGCAGTGATATCATCGTTTCCTTGACCACCATGCAGACTGTCAGACTCTTCCGAACCCAGGAGGGTATCCGCGCCGCTACCACCGTATAGCTCACTTGCATTAAGACCTGCAATTAACGTGTCGTCACCGCCTTCACCAAAGAGTTGGTTATTGCCTTGTATGCCTTGAAGGGTGTCGTCACCTTCACCTGCAAAGATTTGGTCATCGCCGCTACCAGCGACAATTGAATCGTTGCCCCCGCCAGCGAATGCTTTGTCGTCGCCTTCACCAAGATTGATGGTGTCCACGCCGCTTCCGGTAAAGACTGTATCGTTGTCAGTGCCAGACTCTACAATGTTGTCGCCGTCTCCGGCATAGATGGTGTCACTTCCTGTTCCTGAGGTGATGAGATCGTCCCCAGAATCTGTGTACATCAAATCGTCACCAGACCCCGAATTTATTACATTATCACCAGCTCCTGCGAAAATCGTGTCGGCACCGTCACCGGAATCAATGTTGTCTTTACCTGAGTCGGTGTAAATCGTGTCGTCCCCAGAACCAGACGTAATTTGGTTATCGCCGGTTTCACCAAATACTGTATCAGAACCTTCACCGGTATCGATAATATCGTGACCGGAGCCTGCGAAAACGAGATCATCGCCGCTACCGGTTGTGATGGTGTCGGCGCCTTCATTTGCGTGAATGACATCATCGCCATCGCCGCCGTCTATTGTGTCATCACCTAAGCCACCATACAGTTGGTCGTTCCCAGCCCCCCCAGACAAAGTGTCATCGCCGGCATCACCATATAGGGTATCTTGGCCGTCACCGCCTGATAAGTTATCGTTACCGAGTTCGCCAACTAATGTGTCGTCACCTTCATCACCAGTAACAACATCATCGCCATCACCGCCAAGTAAAAGGTCACTGCCTTGGCCTCCAGAGATTAAGTCGTCACCAGCTCCTCCTAATACGAAGTCATCGCCGGCGCCTGCGATAATGTTATCGACACCGTCTTCACCATGAATCTCATCATTACCGTCATCACCGGATAGGTAGTCGTTACCTTTACCACCAAACAATTTGTCGTGACCTTCACCTCCATACAGGGTGTCAGCACCATCGTCTCCAATCAGGTCATCGTTGCCTTTCCCCCCATGGATCATATCGTCACCCATCTCACCCATGAGTAGATCGTTACCATCGCCACCATGAAGGATGTCGTCGCCATCAGATCCGAGTAGGGTATCATCGCCAGAACCGCCATCGAGGTAGTCATCACCGTTCCCCCCGACTAAAACATCGTTTCCATCTTCGCCATAAAGCGTATCGTCATTGATGTCGCCGTCTAAAAAATCGTTTCCGGTACCACCGTAGATCGTGTCGTCACCTTGTTGGCCTTTAAGAATGTCATCACCGGCCCCGCCATCAATGGTGTCGTTATAGATGTTACGAACGTCAATGTTCATATCATCAATTTGGGTGATGGGTTGATTGTTGTCATCAAGGAAGGTAAACGTGACTTCACCAGAGTCACCGAGTGAGGATTCTGGAATATCGGTATCGATGCTGACAAGACCGTTAGCATCGACTTGAGCGATTTGTGAGGCGATCACAGTACCATTTTCGTCTGTGAGTTGAACGGTAATTGAGCTGTTGCTTTCAAGTCCAGCGACTGTTGTTGATGTGTTGACAGCTTGGTTAACAGCAAAACTATCAAGTCGAATAGTGTGTGACGATTGCTGGCCGTTTGTATTGTTGTCGTAGGTATAAACGGTTTGAGATTCACCCCATGAATCGTCAGTATTGACTGGGGCTTCAGCCGTCTCTCCTGTATCGTATTCAATATCACCTAATACGGTGTCTGCGCCTTCACCCGCTAAAATTGTGTCGCTGCCTTCACCCGCAGCAATGAAGTCATCACCCGCCAGTGTGCTAATTTGGTCGTTGCCAGCTCGACTATTTACTGCGTCGTCTTGATCTGTACCTACAATGAGATCATCGTGTTTAGTTCCTTCCATATCCCGCCTCCTAGCCATTATGGTACGTACCACTTATCTATATTTGTGTGATATTAGTTTGTGTGGTAGTGGTTGCATATGTTGATGGTGTTTTAAGATTAGTCGGCTTGGGAATGTTTTCCATTAATTTCGTTAATTAAATTAAATCAATAACTAATGAATTAGAAAGCAAAACTATACGCTAAGGTTATGGCACCATCTTTAAATCGGCCTGTGTTCTCACCGCGTTCAGCACTGTTCCAACGGTTTCCTGAATAGTTGTTGTACTGCAAAGTAATGGAACCTGGTCGCCAGTCAAAATAGCCAAAGCCGTAAGTGAAGTCAGGATTCCATGGTTGTTGTTGGTTTTTATCTAGGTAATAAAAAGCAGTGCCATTGACGTACCAGTTTCCCCAAATGGAATATTTACAGCCAAGGCTAACCGTTTGGTGGTTGGACTTATATTCGATAGAGGCTAAATCGAAATATTCGGGCGTGAGGTTGTAGTCGACTTGGCAACCAATAGCGCCGTCGTCGGTAAATCTAAACCAATCCACGACAGGAGAGGTTATCGGGAACTTCCAGCCAAGAGACCAAGTGCCTTGGTTGAATTCAGTTCTGTTTTGTCCAGACTCTGGGTTGAATCGGTTGCCACCATAGTTTGAGTAAACAAGGCTTAACGTATATGGACGCCAATCACTGTAACCAAAAACATAGGTGAAATCTGGATTCCATGCTTGCTGCTGATCGCTGTCCAAATAGTGATAAAAGGTTCCGGAAATAAACCAAGCCCCGGCGATGGTATATTTCAGCGAGAGTGTTGCGGTTTTATTTAGGTTGGAGGGGCCTTGCGTGCTCCCCGCGGGTAGGTTTGCAGATTCCGTTTCAGCTAAGGGGTGGTGATAACCGATGTTGCCACTCAATCCATCAAAGAGCTCTCTGTCTTCCCAATCGGCATATGGGAATTCAAACGAACTGCTCACACCTTTCCAAATTTCATCAATTTCTGAATCTGTGGGTATGGATGTTGAAGTGTTTGAAGGTGTACTTGCTGTGATTGTATTGCCGTTATCTGTTTTCGGGGCGTGAGGTGCAGTATTGGCTAAAAAACTGTCTGCGGTTGCATGACTGACAACCAGTATGAGTGATGCGGTTAAAAACTGTTCTTTCATTAATGTCATTTTTAACAATTCACTCCATTAATAGTGTTAGATACCGCACATCATTAACTTAAAAGAAACAAAAAGATAAGAAACAATTTGCAAAGCAATGAGTTGAGTCTAACCTAAAGTAATAAGAGGTGCGAATCAAAGCCAAAAAATAATGGTTACTTTGCACTGCTGTAACGTTAGTGAAGGCTTAAGGTTAAGAATGAAAGATATTCTATTGGTGGACGATAATCGAACCATTCTTATATATATGAGTTCGGTTCTTAAAAAGCGTGGATATCGAGTGCACACTGCATCGGGTGGTGAAAAAGCGCTTGAACTGCTAGCTAATAATAATGACATCCAACTCGTACTTAGCGATTGGATGATGCCAGGAATGAATGGCTTAGAACTTTGCCGTGAACTTAAGTCCCAAGATTACAACCGCTACATATTTTTTGTCCTTTTGTCTTCGAAGGGTGATGAGGCGTCAATCATCAATGGTATTGACGCTGGTGCCGATGATTTCATCGATAAAAAAACCTCTATCGATGAACTTGATGCGCGTGTGAGAGCGGGTTTTCGAACCCTTGCTTTACATAACGAAGTTGTCGACAAGAATACCGAACTCGATAAAGCCTACGATACGATCAAGCGTGATTTAGATTCAGCGAGTGATCTCATTCGTCATATCCTACCTAAAACTAAACACTTTACCTGTGTAGAGCTGAGTTACATTTCAATACCTAGCGCTCAAGTTGGTGGAGACATGCTCGGCTACATGCAACTAGATAAAGATCACGTGGCGTTCTATCTATTTGATGTTGCGGGTCATGGTGTTTCTTCTGCACTGATGTCCTTTTCGGTGCAAACCAGTTTGTCTGTTTTGAACGGCAATGCTTCTGTCGTCCTTAAGCATGATGGAGACAGCACTCAAATTTGCCCACCACACGAAGTGGTATCAAAGCTCAATCAAATGTACATGAGCAACGACTCAAATATTCTCTATTTCACAATGATTTATGCTGTGCTTAACATCAAAACGGGATTGATGTCGTATTGCTGTGCTGGTCACCCTCCGTTGGTTTGGTACCACGGTTCTAAAGGTAATGCCGAGCTAATTGGTCACGATAATTTTGTGGTTGGTGCCTTTGATGAGGTGGAATATCAAGCTGCAAATATTCAATTAGAAGCAGGGGATAAGATATGGTTTTACTCCGATGGGATCACTGAAGCTGAAAATGGCGAAGAACAATTTTCAGAAGAAGGCTTGAAAGATGCGATTGAAGAGTTGCAGCACTACCCAACACAACAGCAAACCGAATTATTAGTAAATAATGTCAGAAACTGGCAACACAATGAAAGCTTCCAAGATGATGTAAGTGTTTTGGTCGCAGAATGGAAAGGGCCTCAACAAGGAGACGCCGAATGCGATATGAAATTAGTCAACAAGGCAACAGCACAGTTCTTCAAGTAAATGAAGAGCGATTTGATGCGAAGCTTGCCCCTGAATTCAGAGAAACAGTAGAAAGCTTAACTCCAGAGCTTTCACAAAATGTGGTGCTTGATATTACTAACGTAAAATTTATGGATAGCAGTGGCCTTGGTGCGGTGATGGGTGTTTACAAAATGTTGAGAGACAAAAAGATCGCTGTAGCAAATGATCAAAAGCCAGTTTTGGATCTGTTTAAGCTAACGCGTATGGATCGGTTGATCAAAACGTACACCACTGTAGATGAAGCGTTAGCTACGGCAGTTTAGGGGGATAAAATGAAAGGAATGATTCTAGCTGCAGGGAAAGGAACTCGTGTCAAACCTATCACTCAGTCGTTACCTAAACCCATGATTCCAATCCTTGGGAAACCAGTGATGGAATCGATGATTGAGCTGTTTGCTCAACACAATATTAATAAGCTCGTTATTAACACGAGTCACCTTGCTGAGGTAATCGAGGGTTACTTTGGTGATGGCCACCATTTTGATGTGCAACTTTCGTATTCCTATGAAGGTGAGCATGTTGATGGTGAATATCGAAGTAAAGCATTAGGGTCGGCTGGTGGAATGCAAAAAATACAGCAGTTTTCCGGCTTTTTCGATGAGACATTCGTTGTGGTCTGTGGTGATGCTTGGATAGATCTTGACCTAACAGAAGCTGTTCGTAAGCATAAAAAGAATGGCGGTATCGCGACCATCATTACCAAAAACGTGATGTTAGATGATGTCGAAAAATACGGTGTTGTTGTGACTAACGATAAAGGGCTTGTCACTAGCTTCCAAGAAAAACCACCGAAAGCTGAAGCCATGTCTACTCAAATCAATACCGGGATATACATTTTTGAGCCCGCCATTTTTGACTATATCCCTAAAGAGGGGGAATACGACATTGGTAGTGAACTCTTCCCTATGTTGGTTGAAAAACACGTCCCATTTTATGCGGTAGAGATGAATTTCCAATGGTTAGATGTAGGGAATATTACGGATATCTGGAGTGTTACCAAGGATATTCTTGATGGAAAAGTCCCAGGTTATCGAATTCCGGGAACTCAAGTAAAGGCCGGAGTTTGGGTAGGAATTAACTCTGTCGTGGATCTCAACAATTGTAGCTTAACTCCACCAGTGGTTATCGGTAGCGGTTGTAAAGTCGACGCGAATGCGAAGGTAATTGGCCCCGCGTTAATTGGCGCAAATTGCCAACTTGATTCAGGCAGTGTTGTTGAAGAGTCTCTTATATTTGACAACATCAATGTTGAGTCTGGTGCGCATATTAAGCATCAAACCATATTTGGTAATTACTGCATTGGCCATGACGGCGTACAAAATCATGATTTGAAATGGCATAACCTAAGAACGCATGCAGCACACAACCGTGTATCGGATATGTTGAATAGCATGTAGATAAGGAGGGGCTCCATGTTGGAGACATTTGAACAGGCATATAAAAGTTCTCTCGAAACCTCTCGGCAGGTCGCTTTGGAGCTTCACGCTTACTGGGCGGAAGTCGGGATATCCCCAGATCTAGCCTCACAGTTGGAACTATGTGTTGTAGAGATGGTTAACAACACTTATATCCATGCTTATAGCGAGCAGGAAGGTATGCCTGTCAGGGTCAAGTGCTTACTTGAAAGCGATTCTAATTCGAAGAAGTTGTGCATCGACATCATCGATCAAGGAGAAGCTATGACAGAAAGTGAATTGGAAAAAGCGTTGTCCAATGAGTTCGTGGATATGGACCCTAGTGATGACTCAACATGGACGACGTCGGGACGCGGTTTTTTGATTGTATCGGCTTTGATGGATGAAATCAGATTACAAGTTGAGGGTGGATATAACTGTTTCATAATGACTAAGGAGTTGGTTGAAAGTGATTTGATCGACAATGTTCATTCCCCATAGATTCAGGGAAAAGAAACATTTGGCTAGATGAATAAAATAATAGGGAAATGAACAAATGGACAATTATTTTCATAAGTTTGAGCATCGGGTTCCGCCCGAACCTGTACCTCACAGTGTACCTAGAGAGCTTCTGTACCAGTATTTGGCAACTTGTAACTTAACGTTAGGCTTATGGTATTTGGGTTGGCGTTGGATGTACGCGCTAAATTATGATGCGCTGTGGTTCTCTCTACCTTTAGCTTTTGCTGAGTCATGTGCGTTTATTGGTTCAATTTTGTTTACATACAACCTGTGGAAGCTTGAAGATGAGCCTAAAAAGGCGCCACCGCACAAGATCTCGGAATGTATTTCTAACAGTGAGGAAGATAGGCCAATCAGTGTTGATGTCTTTTTCCCTAGCTACGATGAAGAGCCAGAATTGGTAAAACTGAGTATTCTGGATGCTCAAAAAATCCGTTACCCTCACGATATTGATATTAAGATATTCATTCTTGATGATGGCAAGCGACCTGAAATGGAAGCGATGGCTAAAGAGATGGGAATTGGCTACATCACTCGTGACGGAAATATTGGATTTAAGGCTGGTAACTTACGAAATGCGATGGAGCGTACTAGTGGTGACTTCGTTGTCATCTGTGATGCGGATACCCGTCCATTCCCTACCATTCTAGAAAATACACTTGGCTACTTTAGAGACCCAAGTGTTGCATGGGTACAAACACCGCAATGGTTCTTTGACTTACCAGAAGGTGAGCGCCTTCCTGAGTTCCTAACTAGAAAAGTAGGTAAGTGGGCGAGCCCAATTGGTCGAGGTATTGAGCGTTTTTATGGCCCAGTAACCTTAGGTGAAGACCCATTCGTCAACGACCCTCAAATGTTTTATGACGTGATCCAACGTCGCCGTAATTGGGTCAATTCTTCTTTCTGTTGTGGCGCTGGTTCGATACATCGCCGTGAAGCTGTCATGGAAGCTGCGCTTAGAGCTTATGCGGAGCAAATTACCAAAGAACAAGATGAAATCGAAGCGCAAATCCGTCGTTTAACCAATGAGAAAAAAGTTGAAAAAACGGTGTCGGATAACCTACGTGATGAGATTTTGTTTGATACTGAATTCACTCCATATAAATTCCACGTGTCTGAGGATTTATACACATCTATCGTTTTACATTCAGATAGAGAGCGAAATTGGCGCTCGGTGATGCACCCTAATGTCGAAAGTAAGATGTTATCTCCGCAAGATTTACAAACTTGGACTGTTCAGCGCTTTAAGTACTCAGGTGGTGCGATTGATATTTTCATGAACGATAACCCGATACTTCGTAAAGGCCTGACGCTAAAGCAGAAGTTTATGTATGGCGCGAGCTTTTGGTCCAATCTGTCGGCAATTTGGAATATCGTTTTCTTAGCGTGTCCGATCATCTATTTCCTAACTTCTATCGCTCCAGTAAGTGCATATGACGTGACTTTTTATCTTCACTTTCTTCCGTTTGTATTGACGGCTGAGTTGGCGATGATGATAGGGACGTGGGGGGTTGCTGGCTACAAAGGCAAAACTAACTTCTTGTCCTTCTTCCCTGTGAACTTAAGAGCTCTATGGACGGTACTTCGAGGGCGTAAAGTGAGTTTTCCTACCACGCCTAAGGAACGTCAAACAGGTAACTTTTTTAAACTTGTTATTCCACAAGCTGCCGTATTTGGCTTGAGCCTATTTAGCTTAGCTTTCGCATGGATTGGCCATTCAACAGGCTCATGGGGAAATTACTCATTTGGCGGACTTGTACTGAACACATTTTGGATTATCAATAACATGCTTGCGATGTGGGGAATGATCGCAGCTGCATTCTGGGCACCACCTGAAGAAAGTGAAGGTGAAGAAACTACCAATTCAGAGGAGTTGAAGTATGGAGTTTAATAAATCTCTGGTGAATGCTCGCCATCACATAGTATTTATTCTAGGGCTTGCTACGGCACTAATCATTGCCTTCAGTATTGAAAGCCGTGAGCCAGGACGTGTTCTGGGGAATATCACCTTTGAAATACCTGAAGACATCCCGTTTAAGTCTTCACGAGTATTGTCTGAACAAGAGTTTGAATGGGCGAATGTTGCTTGGCAGTACTTTGAAAACAATTATCAAGAAAACACCGGATTAGTGAATTCAGTAGATGGTTACCCTTCAACAACTATGTGGGATACCGCTTCTTACTTAATGGGGTTAATTGCTGCAGAGAAGATCAATATTATATCTTCAGAAGAGTTTGACCGACGTATGGAGAAGGCTCTGACTACGTTGGCGAGACTTCCGCTTGTTGATGGCTTATTGCCAAATAAAGCTTACAACACACAAACGTTGCAAATGGTGGATTACGCGAACAACCCTGAAGAAAATGGTATTGGTTGGTCTGCCATTGATATTGGTCGAATTTTAGTGCCGATGAATATCATGATTTGGCAGTACCCTAAGTTTAACAAGCAAGTTAACGATGTTTTGAATCACTGGAAAGTGAGCGCAATGTTGAACGAAGGCTACATGTTTGGTTCTCGTCCATCTAGTGTTGACGGCAAAATGGAGCTGGTTCAAGAAGGTCGAATCGGTTACGAAGAGTATGCATCAAAATCGCTAGCACTTATGGGGCGTGATGTATTTAACTCAATGAAATATATCGATTTCCTAGATATGGTTGATATCTATGGGGTTGAGATTCCTACCGATAAGCGTGACCCTTCTAAGTTCCACGCGCATAACTACGTGGTGAGTGAGTCTTACATCTTGGACGGTATTGAATTTGGCGCAGATAGCGTATCGAAAGTGTTCGCACATCGAGTATTCCAAGCTCAAGAACGTCGTTACGAAGATACGGGTATCGTGACAGCGGTCAGTGAAGATAACGTAGATGAAGCACCATACTTTGTGTACAACACAGTGTTCTCTGATGGCGAAAAATGGAATGCCATTTCAGACGATGGTAAAGATCAATCTCACCTTAAAACACTATCCACGAAAGCAGCCTTTGGCTGGTATGCACTCTATGACTCTGATTATACCGATGTGCTAATCAATGAAGCATCAACGTTGTATTCAGATGAAAAAGGTTGGTATTCAGGTCGTTATGAGATTGATGGTCGAACGAATAAAGCGGTAACGGCAAATACCAACGGTATTGTGTTGGAATCTTTAGCGTATATAGAAAATGGACCACTATTGACCATCGGTGAGTTGAAATAATAAGAAGGAATTTATATGCGAACGATTAGTGTTGGCTTGATCACTCTTGCAATCGTTGGTTGCGGTAGTAAATATAATCAATTCTCTGATGATATTATTGAAAGAAATACACACTGGACAACGCCACAACCTCGTTCTGGAGAGCTAACAGAGCAAGAAATGGATATGGCGAGGATTGCTTGGAAGTACTTTGAAAATAACTACCAAGAATCAACAGGGCTAGTGAATGCGGTAAATAATTACCCATCGGTTACATGGTGGGATGCGGCTTCTTATTTGGCGGGCATGACGAGTGCCTATGAGTTAGGAATCATTGAGAAAGAAGAGTTTGATAAACGATTGGTACGCTTTCTGACTACATTAAACACGCTTGACTTGTTTAAGGGCGAACTACCAAACAAAGCCTACAATACTCAAACAGCGGAAAAGGTGGATTATGGTAACCAACCAGGTGAAATAGGTTACTCGGCACTGGATTTAGGGCGTTTGATGATTTGGCTCTACATCATCAAACAGAGATACCCAGAGTTCGCGACAAGTATCGATTCAGTTCTATTGCGTTGGAACTACTGCAACGTTGTTGATGAGAACGGCACCATGTTTGGCGCACTACTAGAACCAGGTAAAGAGGTTCAGTACCTTCAAGAAGGTCGTTTAGGCTATGAAGAGTATGCAGCTAAAGGGTTTGAACTTTGGGGGTTCGATACCACACAAGCTGCAATGGCCGAGCCTTATGCCACTATAAACCTGTTCGGTTACGACGTGCCTTACGATACTCGTGACCCAAGAAAACTCAAAGCTCACAGTTACGTTGTAACAGAGAGTTATGTGTTAGACGGTATCGAGATGGGTTGGGATTTAGTCGAAGACCGTTCACCACATGACAACAATTACTCACATGAGTGGATCGCTGAGTTTGCCCTTCAGATTTACCGAGTTCAAGAAGAGCGTTATAAGCAAACGGGTATCATTACTGCTAGAACCGAGCACCAACTAGCAGGAGCTCCTTATTTCGTTTATGACACAATTTATACTGATGGTTTTGCTTGGAATACAATTTCAGAAGTCGGTGAGTATCTACCTCAGTATTCAGCTGTAGCGATTAAAGGCGCTATGGGTATGTGGGCTTTATGGGACACACCATATACGGATCTATTGTTTGATCATGTTTCGACTGCATATGACCGCGAAAAAGGGTTCTATGAAGGTATATTTGAAAATGGTACCGGACTTATTAATACGTTCACGTCGAATAACAATGGGATTACTTTAGAAATCTTATTGTACAAAAAGCAAGGTAAGCTGTTGACCTATAAAGATAACTTAGCGCCAAGCCTATGGGAGAAAGCGTTGGAGTCGCCGTTTGGTTATGAAGGCCAATGTCTACCTCGTAAAAAGATTGTACCCGTAGAATAAGGTTACTGAATGCTGAAGAAGTGGAGTGTACTTTTGTTGTCGGTATCTATTTCCGGATGTGGAGTAGTTTACCAAGGTGTAAGCAATGGTGTTGATGCGCTCAATCAGTCTCAAATCGTAAGACAGGGGCGTCATGGCCCATTAACCGAAGAAGAGCTTCTATGGGCTCAAACCGCATGGAAATATATAGATAACAACACCCAACTCACAACAGGGTTGGTGAACAGTTTGGATAATTTTCCGACAACAAACATGGCAGGCTTGGCTGACTATTTGATTTCTCTAATTGCGGCCAAGGAATTCGAGTTTATAACCAATAAGCAATATGACGAGCGTTTGACGTTGGTATTGGCGTTTCTCAACAAAATGGACCTGAGTTATGGTTATGCCCCTAACAAAGTCTACAGCACGCAAAGTGGGGGAATGGTGAACTATGGAAACCAACCGCAAGACATAGGTTGGTCGTCTTTAGATGTCGGTCGTTTACTGATTGTGCTAGCAATTGTGAAGCGACATTCACCTGAGTTTTCAGAGTATGTAGATAAAGCAGTCTTGAGGTGGAACTTTTGTGAGTTAATTAGCCTTGATGGTGAGTTGTACGGTGGCCTAATTCAAGATGGCCAGCTTATACGCTATAAAGAAGGTCGGCTGGGTATCGAAGAGTATACCTCTTATGGTTATCTTGACTGGCAAATTGTTCCTGAAAAAGCCATGAATATTGAACCTTATGATGTGGCAACTATTTACGATATCGACTTGATTTTCGATGGTCGAGATCCGCGAGTGTTTAATGTATTGAGACCCGTCTATTCGACCCCTTATCTATGGATGGGCTTAGAATTTAATTGGGACAAGGTTGGAGATACGACTTCAAGTGACGCTACCCATACTAATCAAACTTTGTCTGCGATGGCTGATGCTATTTACCAAGTTCAAGAAGCTCGCTGGGATAATGAAAGAATCTACACTGCGCGAGGAGAGCATGTTGTTACCGGAGAACCATACTTTGTCTATGACGCTATTTATGGGTTGGGTACGCCTTGGATAACGTTGGCCGAAGATGGCAGTTCTCATGATGATTTAGCACTGGTTTCAACAAGAGTCGCTTTTCAAATGTGGGCATTGTGGAAAACGGATTATACCGATCGACTGATGACTCTAGTAAAAGAGTTGTATGACCCTCAGCGAGGTTGGTATGAGGGGCGTTACGAACTAACCAGTGCTTATGAAAAAAGCATCAGTTTGAAAACTAATGCGGGGGTGCTTCAAGCTTTGCTTTATAAGCAAAAGGGCAAGTTGTACCAATCGACTACTGATAAAGAATATAGAGATGTAAAATTTAACTCTCGTTTCGACCATCCTGGTCGTTGCTTAATAGAGACATTCCGATGAACAGAGTATGGATACTATTGCTTGTCATGTCGTTTCCTTCTTACGCATTAAACCAAGCATCAATTGATCTTCTGAGTACGCCGACATTGATGGTCTCACAAGGCCGGTATATCCAAGCGGCTAATTTAATGCATCAACAAGCAAATAGAGCCCTGAGTATGGAACCTAAGTTAGGAACCAAGCAAATGTGGTTAACTGCTGGTTTAGCGGATGCGTTGGCTGCGATTGCGGCAGAGAAAAGCCAAGATCCGATTGCTTACGAATATTGGTCCAATAGTGTTCGATATTTCTTAATGGGGGGAAGCAATTGGCTTGAGTACAAGCAGCAATTACAGAGTGAATATAATCAATTCAATGCTCGTTTCTCTGTTGCCACAAATTCAGGGGATGCGAGTGGTTTTGTGAATGACTCATGGGTTCAACTCTCTTCTCTTATCGATATATGGGACCAAAAGCTTGGAGTGTTTAATTACGATGCACCGGCAACGGGGTTGATTGCTTCACCACCTCCACCGGTAAAACGCTCAAACAAACCATTAGCCAAAGGTGATCAGCTAAAACAATACACACCGAATGGAAAACTGATGCTCAACAATGAGTTTTCAAATAAACCGACCTTCGTGGTCGAACCATCTCCTACGTCGAAAAGTACTAATTCAGAGGTTAAAGCGGCCAATCCACAAACGAGCGATTTGTCAGGGGCGAGTGGTGAAGGTTCCAATGTGGTACAGAGAGCCAGTACCGGAGGAACGATTAATTACAGTGGCTCAGACATTAATTCACCTAAAAGCCGAGTTCATCCTAAAGCAGAAGTTGTAACGAGCAATATCTCTATAATGAAAGAGCTTCCTACAACGAAAGAGTTATCAGCTAACGAACCAATAGATAACAAGGCTTCCCATTCAACGAATCAACAAGTCAAAAGTAAGAGTGCAGAATCTCCGAATGGAAATGATGAGATCCAACCAGTGGTTATTATTTCTCCGCTTGGCGATGTTGAACCAATTTCAGAATCCAATGTGCAATCTACTTCACCAGAGCCTCATCCTGTTGAAACTAAAACGATTCCCAAAGGTAATTTAGGCTTGAATTCTGCTCCTGCAGTGGAAGCCGTACAAAGAAGAAGTTTTATTCCAGTAACCGAAGACTAAATCTAGGATGAAATTTATGGCATATGTATTACGCTTGATAGTGAAACTCAATGAATAAGTGTGTTTGCCCATGCCATTATCCAAAACATATTCTGCTATCGCCGTTGCGTTAGTTTTATCTAGTGCCACTGTTTATGGGGAGAGCTTCGAAGACCCATTGAGGGACTTAGATAGCGACCTCTGGTGGTTGTCTGATGGGTGGGAAAATGGGTTTCCATTCGCAAGTCGATGGGACGCTGACGCGGTTAGTTTCAACAAGAGAGGGATGACTCTCTCATTGTCGCCAGATCCCGTGTTAACTGATGACGGTAAATTGAGCTTTTATGGGGGAGAGATTCGAAGTACGGAGTTTTATCCATACGGTTGCTATGAGATAGACATGAAACCAGCAAAAGCCCCCGGGGTTGTTAGTTCTTTCTTTTTGTTTTCGGGACCTTACGACAAACCTGAAGGCGGCAATGGAATACACAATGAAATAGACATCGAATTTCTTGGTTCTAATACCAATATGGTCCAACTGAATTTTTGGACTGATGATGACAGCTACACAAACTCGCATGAGACACTTATTTTTTTAGGGTTTGATGCATCCAAAGATTTCCATCGCTACGGAATATATTGGGGAGAAGATAAGCTTGAATGGTATATAGATGGCAACTTGGTATTACGTATAAACGACAGCCAATATGACCCTATTCCAAGTATTGAAAGCTCGTATTTACGTATTATGGCTAATATATGGGCGACAGACCCAGAGATCAGTAACTGGGCCGGTAAGTTCCGAGAAGATAGGAAAAAAACGTATCGAGCTAAGTATAGAAACTTCAGTTTTAAGCAAGGAAAACCTTGTTCAAAAAATCAATGACATAAGTTTGATATGAGTTGGTTTGCATACTATTCTAAAGGTGATTATAACAACATCACGCTAGGGAATATGTATGGATACTTCATTGTCTACCGCTCTTGAACTTTTGAACGCTTCTAACGAACATTTCGATCTTACAGAACCGCAACACCAAAGCAGCTTACTTAGGCTTGCTGACCGACTATTAGCTATAGATAACCTCACCATACAAAATTTGAATGACTTGTCTCTTCAATTCAGCGCCCCACTAGAATTTAAACTTGCTGTTAAACTAGTCCAATCACGTAAAGAGACCCAGGCCATTTGTCAGCCTGTAGAGGTCGGCGTGGTCTTTGCGATGTGGGGTGAGCAAAATCGTCTGCAGCCCAAGAGTTCTGATAATCCCCATGGAGAGGACTCTCTGCGTACTAAAGTAGAGCAATTACAATGGGTGACAGAAGATACTAATGTTAATTGGAAGCTATATGCCGTTGACGATGGTTGTCCGCATGGGAGTGCTTCTATTGCAGAGAACATCAAAGCGGGTTATGACGCAGCAACGAGCGCAAAAATTCAGGTATTACGCTTAGCTGATACGTTACCTGTAGAGCATGGGGCTTTAAGAAATCTAGCTTGTGCTGATGACTCTCGCAAAGGTGGAGCCATTATTTTAGGTTGTGAACAATCTTTAAAAGATGGAGTCGATGCCGTTTTATATACAGATGCTGATAACTCTGTTCATCTTGGGCAGATTGGCCTTGCGCTAGCGCCATATAATCGCGAAGGTACGCAAGTCGTCTTAGGTAATAGAAAGCACGTTGACTCGATATTGGTAAAACAAGAAGAGCGTTGGGGAGTTGGGATTAAGACGCTTCGCCATATGCAACGAATGATCGGTGCACAAATTTTTGATAGTGGAATTAAAGATACTCAAGCGGCGTTTAAGTTATACGGCCGAAATATATTAGAAAAAATATTAGAAAACCCAACAGTCTTTGATTTCTCATTTGATACGGATTGGATTTTTGCAGCGATGGAATTCAACCAACCGATTGTGACCGTGCCTTTTGCATTTATCGATTCTGCGGCTGAGTCTGCGTCAGTGGTTCAAGGGCCGATGACGACATGGTATGTGCTACTTGATGGGCTTGTTAAAGCTGCTAGAGCGCGTGGCGGAGACTACAGTGAGGAGATGGCTGATGTCTTTACGCGAGAAATTAATTCCCACGAAGACTTAGAATTAATCATAAATGTATTGCCACCAGAACTGGCAGCAGCAGGTGACAGTGATTTAGGTAACCCACGAGTGATGTCTCCCCAGTCTGTACGTCATTGGATCACGAGTGCAAAATCATTGAGTGCCCAACCTGGTTTACATGCGTAGTGCCAAAACGGTGACTAGCCAATAGACGAAATAAAAAGAGCTAAGTGATACTTAGCTCTTTTTACGTTGTAGGAAGTCGTTGTAGTTAGAGACTTAGATATGAACAGACTGTATTAGCAATATTGAACTAATGCGTCTTCGATCTGTTTATTGATTATCTCAACTTCTTTATAAATTATGGATAGATCACCATCTTGTGGTGCAAGGTTCTTTAAGGTGTTTTGTTCGACATTTTCTAACGCGACCGTTGCCGTATCTTCACCAAAACTGACTAAGATTCCTTTTAGTGTGTGTACGATAAAGTGAAGCTTGCCCCAGTCTTGTTGACTTACGAGCTCTTGAATCTCTTCTAGTGCATTCGCGTGGTCTTCTTGATAGGTCGACAACACAGCAAATATCACATCTCTGTCGTTATCTAAGTAAGCGTTTAAGGCATCAAAATCTAGCATATGGACTCCTGTCGGCTGCATGTTGAAAATGGGCTAGGTGGCTTAGTGGAAAAACCATACTTTAATGAGTCACTAATCCATTGGTTCCATTTTGGCGGAAGTTCTAACTGTAAGATTTCTTCTAAATAGCCGTCGCTAAGTTTTTCATCTATATGAGCTTTATGGACGGCATATATATAGTCAAGTTTGGCGGCAACTGAATATGGGTAACTGTGAATATAATCTTTTAATTCCTGTATTGACCCAAAATTTTCAATGTTTATACAAGTTGAAGGGTCGACATTTTTGGACTCAAGTTTGTGGTTTACTGTTTCTCCACGAGATTTTAGGCATTCCACTGCTAAGTGATAAAGAGAGTACTCCCCAAAATGGACGAGCAGTGGTAATAGTTGAGCGAGCAAGTAAGTCGGTTGGCTGTGGAAATTATTAGCTAACAGCGTTGAAGTTCTAATCAATTTTTTGTGGGCAACCTGAGGGCTATTTTCGATGAGCAAGATACTGCTCTGAAACAGGGCAAGGCTGGCCAAAACCTGCTGCTGTTGTTTTACCGGAAGTTTCAGGTTTACCAACTCGGTGAATTGGTTGGCATGCTCAAGCAAAATACGTTTGTACTTTAGTTGTGTTTCGCGCTGATAAGTCGCTTTTAACGAATTAAAGTGCGCACAAATGGAGTGGATGACATCAATGTCAGCAGCTGAAATATGGGTCGCATACATCTCACCTAACTTTATGATCATACGTGTGTTGTCTGCGTTCTCAGCCAAGTCAATCGCTCTGATTGCACGATGGCTGATACTTGGTGTCATCTCAAATGCACGAATCGCTAATTTCAGAGCAGGAAGCAGCATCTTATGTTTTTCGTAGATACAGCTTAAGCAGTCAATGACGCTCAATGATAGTGGCTGCGCTATCAGAAAGTTGTGGAGCTTATCTATGGCTAGATTCTGTTTGCCTAAACTGTCGAGAATCAGAGCTTCAGCAACCAGTTTTGTCGGGTGCATGTTGGTTTTTGAGTGGTTAATGACGCTAGAGAGTAATTGCCATTTCTTACCTGAAATTAAATGTTCAATCAGTGTCGCTTCGAATTGAACGCTAGTGCCATTAGGCGAGATCGCTAATGCTTGAGCCAATTTATCCTGACTGGTGATTGGATATAACTCGTTCAGTTGTGTCAGCTTCTTCGAGACGGACACAGCACTTTGGATCTTTTTACCTAACCTCTGAGTATGAATCGGTTTAGAAACGAAATGGTGTGCCTCGCCTGAAAGGGCAGTTAATACCGTTTCTTGACGCATATCCCCAGAGAGCAAGATTGTCGCCACAGTGTGGTCTATTAGGCGATTTCGATACAGAATACCCAAAAGTTCAAAGCCCGTGAAGAATTGCTCTAGGTGGTAATCGATGAGGAGTACATGAAAATAGTGACTCTCGACCGCTTTAATTGCTTGTCGATAGTCGGTCGCAATAAAGATGCAATCATGTGAGATGCCCAAGCTCGAGAGTTGCTGCTTTATAAGAATAGTTGCACTCTTGGAGTCGTCGACAATTAAAACTCGTAGGTCAGGTGGTAAGGTCAAATCCATTTTCCTCAATACCAAATGTTATTTTTAATTTAGGCGTCAAGTTGCACATTGTCAAGGTGCCAGTATCACATACAAACACTCAATAAACTATTGGTAATTAAGGAGTATTCGATAACATTTATGAAAGACTTCAAACGCAGGTTACTTTTACCTGATTTTCGTGGGGTTATACGTGTTTTAGAAATAAAAAAGAGGCAACCCGATAAGCTTACCTCTCAGTTTAATTGTTCGATTTTTTATTCGAAATGTTGTTCTTTTCTTGAAGCTTTATTAAACAAAACTCTAGCGCTAATCACGCATATTTAGAATCAATACTGCAGCTAGAGCCAAGAACGCCGTCATCATTAAGAACACATCATTGTAAGCCATAATGTCAGCGTCACGTTGCATGGTGCCAAGTAAACTTGCTTGAGCTTGCTGCATCGCCGTTGCGGCATCACTTCCTGACTGAATGAAAAACGCTTGTTGTTGCTGAAGCGTTTGCCAACCTAATTGACTCACAGAAGGCAATGACTCTTTAATATGTGCAAGATGTTCACGAGTTTTGTTATCTAACAACGTAGCAATAATCGCGATACTGAAAGCACCCCCTAAGTTACGCATTACGTTGGTTAAAGTCGATGCGTCAGGTGTATCCATTTTGCTGATGTTTTTCATTGCAACCAAAGACAGGGGAACCATAATAAACGGGCTACCGATAGCGCGCAGAACCATCGATAAAATCAACTGTTGGCCACCAAAATCAATCGTCATATGTGTATTCACGTAACAACTGAAGCCAAACATCGCGAAACCAAAGGTCACCAAGTACTTAGGCTTAATGATTTGCGTCAGCTTAGGAACGATTGGGAATATCAACAACTGTGGGAAACCCATCCACATCAGTACTTCACCAATCTCCATCGCATTGTACTGTTGGATTTGAGTGAGATACATTGGCAGCACATAGATAGAGCCGAGCAATGCCATCCCTAGAATCAAATAGGCGATACAAGACATAGCAAATTGCCCATCCCGCAATAGCCGCAAATTCACCAGTGGCTTTTTGTGTTGGAGTTCGTTTATCACGAAGTAAACTAAGCTCACTGCAGACACAATACTTAAGCCTATGATGAAGCTCGAACTGAACCATTCTTCGCGGTTACCTTCTTCTAGCACTACTTCCAAACAACCTAGCCCTAACGCCATGGTCGCGATACCAAACCAGTCCGCTTTTTTCAGCGTGCCAAGGTCGAGCTTTTCATCATCTAAGCCATATCGGATCATGGTGATCACAAGCAACGCAGGCGGAATATTGATGTAGAAAATATAGTGCCACGAGAAGTTCTCCGTCAGCCAGCCACCAAATGTTGGGCCGATCGATGGAGCAAAGGTCGCGGTTACACCAAACAGTGCCATACCGACAGCACGCTTGTTGACGGGCAATAGCTGAATCACTAGCGAGAAAGCAAGCGGGATTAAAGCACCACCACTAAAACCTTGGATTGCACGGAACACGATCATCGAGGTCATGTTCCAAGAGAACGAACACAACAAAGATGAAATGGTGAAGATGGCCGTCGTCCACGTGATATAACGGCGTTTTCCGAGCGCTTTAGAAAGCCAACCACTGAGTGGGATAGCAATCATCTCTGCGACTAGATAGGACGTAGAGATCCACGAGCTTTCATCTAAGGTGGCAGACAGCGCACCTTGAATGTCTTTGAGAGACGAGTTGGTGATTTGAATATCCAAAATCGCCATAAATGCGCCAATCAAACCGCCAAATAGGGCGATCCAATGGCGTCTTGAAACCTCGCCATCATCATTAGTGTGGGTGACAACACCAGCGTTACTCATGATCTAGCCTCGTTTATCTATGGTCGCTACCACAGACAAACCAGGAAGCAGTCGACCTTTCAACCCTTGCTGATCTGGAATGATGATTTTCACCGGTACACGTTGAACGATTTTAGTGAAGTTACCGGTCGCGTTTTCTGGTGGCAGGAGTGCAAACTTGGCGCCAGTCGCAGGGGAGAAGCTGTCGACCACGCCTTCGAGTGGTTGTCCCGGGAAGGCATCCAGTTTGACTTCAACGGATTGACCTTTATGAATGCCGCTTAGCTGTGTCTCTTTGAAGTTAGCTTCGATCCACACCTGGTTGTTTGGTACCAAACTCATCAATGGCGCGCCGGCTTGAATTAACAGACCTTCTCGTACGCTGCGTTTGCCAATTACACCATCTGCTGGCGCGTAAACTTTGGTGTAATCAAGATTAAGTTGTGCTTGATCTCTTTGCGCTTGAGCTTCAGTCACCGATGCGTTTGCTTGTTCTATCTCACTAGCAATAACGGTTAATTGATCGTTGGTCGCAACGAGGTTTGCTTTTGCTTGTTCGAGATCTGCTTGAGTGACTTTTTGCTGTGCAGCCATGCTATCGACTTCATCTTGAGACGCGTAGTTACGTTTTAGTAAGCTACGAGAACGCACCACTTGCTGAATTGCACGCTCGTATTCAGCTTGTGCGGAATCGACACGGCTTTCTGCTTGGTTAATTTTGCTACGTTGTAATGTTTGTTGGGCGACAAGATTGTGTACGCTTGATTCGACTACTGTTAAATGTGCATGAGCTTGTGCAAGTGCAGATTGGTAATCACGGTCATCGATTTGAACCAATAGGTCGCCTTCTTTCACCGATTGGTTATCACTCACGTAAGACTTAACAATATAGCCAGACACTTTAGGGCTGATATTGGTAATGTCGCCTTGTAGGTAGGCGTTATCAGTAGATTCAAAGTACTGGCCATAGCCGTACCAATATCCGGCACCAGCAAGACCTAATGACAGCATGATCGCAGTAGCAATAAGCGGAGCTTTTTTACGTTTTTTTGTGCTTACTGATTGCGAAGCGTTGTTGTTCTCTGTCATTTTTTAATTCTCATTTTGTTTTCATTTAGATGTAACGAATTGTAAATTAATTCGATTGATTGATAAGATAGGAAAAAAGGGAAACACTGTTGCAAAAATCTGACTAATAGAGTTTTGGGAGAAGTACGATGGACTTAAATGCTGTGACTGTTTTTACACAAGTTGTTGATTGCGGGAGTTTCACGCACGCAGCAGAAGCATTGAACATGACCAAGTCGACTGTCAGCCGAAAGCTAGACGAACTGGAGCAGCACCTAGGTGTGAGGTTGATCACTCGTTCGACACGAAGTTTAGTGTTAACACCGGAGGGCGAGCGTTTTTACCAATCGAGCATGCAAATGCATGAGATCATGAACCAAGCAGAATTAGAAGTTTCAGCAAACCAAGACCTGATTCGTGGTCCTTTAAACGTGGTGTTCCCCGTAGAATTAGGCCACCAAGTATTAGCGCAATACATTCACAGTTTCTTAAAAGAACACCCGAATGTGACGATAAATTTAGAATTAACCAACCGCGAAGTCGATATAATCGCTGAGGGGATCGACCTTTACGCGCAAATTGGTGAGCTGGTGGATTCGAGTCTGGTTTCTCGATATCTTACTACTTCAAAAAGAACGCTTGTGGCGAGCCCTGAATATCTAGAACAGTTTGGAGAAATCAAAACACCCTCAGACTTAAAATCTCCATTTCGTATGGTTGAGGTCGTGAACAAGGCGGCACGTTTACCCAAGTGGCATTTACAATTAGAAGCAGGTGAGTCGATACTGATAGATCTGCCGTGTCAGTTGCGGGTGAATACCATCACGGCATGCCTAACAGCGTGTGTGGATGGGCTTGGTTTAGCAGTGCTGCCTGAGTTCATTTGTCGTGAGCATTTCAAGACTGGCAAGTTGATTCGTTTGTTACCTGAATATGAGATGCCAGAGGTTTCAGTAAGCCTAGTGTATGCAGACAGACAGTTGATGCCGAAACGTAAGAAGGCCTTTATCGACTATCTACTGACTGCATTTCAAAATAGGAAGCAAAAGTAACGGGGTAAACCTTAACGGTTAAGTGCTTAGGCTTCCTATTATTCATTATTGTCTAAACCGTATCGAAGCTAACTATGATTGGGCTGCCAGTCGACGACTTGTCCATTCGCTAATATAGCTTTGACCGATAGGCCAGCAATATCGATACCGTTGTGACGAAAGGCCTTGTTGGAGAAGTTGGCAATGATTTTACTCCCGTTACTGAACACGGTTTGTTGAATCTTGCCGCTATTGTCTAACCACAAGAAGTCGACTAATTGTTTATCCCATAACTGCTCATGTATTGGCTCAAATCCATCTTGATAGTGCTTCAGAGCCTTAATCCTTGGGCTTGAGACCGATAATGCTTCATCTCTCGCTAAGTGAACCATCGCTGGCGTGTTGTAAAGCATGGCAGTCAAATCACGATGGGCTTTCACATCGGTGAATTTCAAGCTGTCTGAATGCCAGTGGTGGCTGTTAATCACTTCATCATGGAATACGGCTTGGTATAGCGGAATTCGGTATTGAGGTGAAAACAACAATGACTTGTAGGGTTCTTTGACCTTAGCTGACTTGAAGAAGAAGTCAGGTTTATGGTCTGGATACCAACGACCCAAGTAATAAGGTGATTGGAGGTTTTCTTTCATCTCTTTGTCTGACCAACCAAAGCCAACTGTTTCTAAGCCGTGTGCAAACGCGATGCCTTTTGTCGTCAGGCTATTGCCATCTTCAGAACCAAGCACCAAATCTGGTTGAGCGCTTAACCACTGCATTCGGTTATTGAAGGCAGAAAGCATATCCGACTCACTGGTGTTATCGCGGTAATCTTCACGCGCCATCGCCGTCGCATCAACATCTAGGAACAGGCTATTGAAGTGACCAAAACGCATGATGTCTACGGCGCGCTGTTTTACGTAATCCAAATGGCAATTCGGATTCAAGTAAAAACCGTTTCCTCGAAATCCTTTTTTCAAACTGGCATCCGCCATTTCAATCGCACAACTTTGACGCATCGACTCTGGTAATTGAGCGGTTAGCCAGTTGTCATTGAGCTTCGCAGGAATGGCTGTGTTGTAGGAGTCATAGGTTCCAACCAGATAACCAGATTGCTTAGCCAGTTCTACCGCATTCGGTTGATAGAATGCTGGCATCCAGTTATCGAAGCCTAACCACAGCTTATTCAAGCCCGCTTTATTTAGGTTGCTGACCATATCCGACGACAAGGCTTGTCCCCAAGTATCCGGTGCGTTGAGATAAGAGGAAGCATGCTTAATCACCCAGCTTTTCTTGCTCTGAGCTGCGGTGTGTTGAGCTTTAATGGTGTTATCAACAAGTGTTGGCGTTGCAACAGGGTACAAGCGTTGTAATGACTGGCTAATAGAGTCCAACAACAGCTGTTTGTGATACTGGCTAAACCAATCTTTGCCCTTGGAGATAGTTGATAACTCTCGCTTCGCTTCACTTGAAATGTTTAGTTTAGAGCCCTCTAGATACCAGGCTTTTAATCCCCACCAGTCGCTCACATCTTGGATACTTAAAGGGTTTTTACCAAACAAGTAGATGTGGCTTGCGCCGATCAGCTTACTCACATCTGGGTTACGCTTTTGCTTTTCGACAAGCGACTCAGAGAGACCATTATCAATTCGCCAATCGCGATAGTGTTTAGCGCCATCTAACCAAGAGTCTCCAAGTGTTATCCGAACGGTAAAAGGCTGTGATTGATTCAGCGTTGTAAATTGGTGCGAAGCGCTCATATCAATCTTGGTCTTCTTATCAGAGGGTGTATTCGATGATGCATCAGAAAAGAACAATTGGTTGTTGGTTGGATTAATCATCTGATAACTGATGAATTGATCGTCCTGTTGTACCGTCCAAAATGGCATTTTTAAGTCTTGAGTGGTGTTACTTCCTGAATGGCTTTCGACTAAGTAATTGGCCCATTGCTTATTGTTGGTCGGTACGCGCATACCCTCACTAAAGGGCAGAAATAGAGTCTGAGTTTGTTGTTCTGCTAGGTCAAACCAAACGAGTTCAATGGGTTGATTTCGTTTTACTTGTGTGTTTTCAGGTAAGGTGAATTGGACAAGAAGATTATGATCCTTCAACTCAGCTTCAACATTGATTCCGCTCGGCATGAGTGTCCAAGATGCCTTGGTTTTTGAGTCTATGACTAGGAGGGTAACTTTTTGAGGTTGATGATCAACGGTCAAAGCAGTGCTATTAACGCTTAAGCCATTCCAATCTATCGCTAATGTTTTTGTTGAAATCGACACTATGTTGCTGGCGTTAATGTTGTTGGTGTGGCTATTGCTGATAAGAGTGACTTGATTATCTTGTGCGTTTGCCGAGAGCGCACAAGTCGTGAATAGAGCTGCAATAGCAAAAGACGTAAAATTAAGTTGATGACGAACGTTGACCATATCTAGATTCCGTAAAGGGTAAGTACGGTCATTACACCCAAGTCGCGTTGGTGTTTTGTCACCTATATGTCTCTATTCGAAGCGCCATTAGCATATTACAGGTTTTGCAGCTTGTTACGAATGTCTGTGAGATGCGAGCTTAACTTAGAAAGGCACCGCGACACGCTGTACATATTGGATTTCAATCGCACCTTGGTATTCAAACATTTCAACCGATGCACTCAAGTGTTTAGCTTCAGATCCGATTGGGCTTTCTGTAGGAAGAGATGCTTGTGTTGTTTTGATTAGTACCTTGAAGCCTAACATATCGTAGTTTTCGTCAAACCACTGCCAACTGACATTGGCGCCTGGGCAGCTGTCGATTATCTCAGGCGGTGTTACCACAATGTGAGGGTCGTTGAGTTTGCTTTCGAGTGTTAGCCACCGCTTGTTGTCGTCTAAAGCAACAATAATAGGGTAGTTGTTCGAACCTATCGTTAACTGATAAACACCCGATTCCGGTTTGATGAACATCTCACTGGTTTCAATCTCTTGATATTCGACATCAGAATTGAGTTGTCCTTCGATAACCACTTTTCCTTCTGGTGAAATCAAAGAGATGCTTCGTATTTGATCTTCTACTGCTTCATTCAACTGCTCTGCAGACACTTTAATCTGATAGCCTTGTGATGAAAGACCGTGGCGCTTGATGAAGCTGACTTGAATGTGGTTGTTGGGTGTAGCACTTTGTTCAAGAGTGCTTCCACATTGAGTCCGACTCAGGATCTCTTGTTTAACGGGTAGCCAAAGTTGGCTATTAAGCTCCGCCTGATCAAGCGCGATTTGCAGTTCTTGCCATGCCACTTGTGGTTGATTGTCGAGCAGCGATTGATAGGTGTGTTGCAATGGCGTGTCTGTAAACCAAGCCGCATTACACGCAAAGGGCAATGTACAGAACAGTGCTGTTAGAGATCTTACTTTCATTGTGATTCCCCAGCCAAACGATAACCAACGCCACGATGTGTTTCGATCTTCAGGGTTGGCAGCTTCTGGCGCAGGCGTAGGATGTGGTTATCAACGGTTCTTGTACTTGGGAAGGCTTGATAACCCCAAATTTTATTGAGCAACTCATCTCGATGAAACACACGACTTTGGTTCTGAATAAACAGTATCAATAGTTGAAACTCTTTAGGTTTCAACGTGATTGGATTTTCATCCAGATAAGCGATCCGTTCCGACAAGTTGATTTGGATATTTGCGTAATTTAAGTGGCTAACACCTAACGGCCGAAGCTGCGTAATGACTCTAGCAAGCAATTCATCGTTCGAAAATGGCTTAGTCACGTAATCTTTGGCACCTGCCATTAAACCTTCAACACGTTGTTGAACTTCAACTTTGGCGGTCAACACAATCACAGGTAGCGCTTTGAGCAGTAACCAATTAGGCAAGTGTCGCAAGCTGTCGCCGTCTTCAAGTTGTCGATCAAGCACCACGAGATCGGCACGTAACCACAGCTTATTGGCACGCTGAGCATCTTGCACCCAAAGGCATTGATAACCATTGGACTCAAAGAAGCTGACGAGGCCTTGCCCAAGCAGTTGGTCGTCTTCAATCAGCAGTAGGGTGTTCATAAGCGATTTCCAAAATACATCGGGTTGGATTACGGAGAATGATGAGACGGCCATTCGCTTGTTTCATCAAGTGTTCGACAATAGTCAGGCCAATGCCCATATTATCTTGTTTGTGATTGGCGCACCGTGTTGTTCTTGAAATAAGTCGTTGTATCAAAGAGGGAAAGTGACCCTCATCTTGTACTTCTATTCTCAGTTTATCTGCAAGGGAGAGCTTAACTAAAACCTTACCTTGTCCATGCTGCTTAGCATTCTTTATCAAGTTATCTAAACAAATGGTCAGCCAGTAATAAGGCAAGTTAAGTTCAACATCTCTTGCTTCACATTGATAAGTAATATTGTGCTTTTCGCAGACATGGTCGAGCCACTCTTCCAATGATGCGTTTTGCTTCAACAAAGGCTCCGACTGATCCGAACTTAGATACACTTTGCTGTTTTCGGTGAGCTGAGAAAGCCTTTGATAGTCTGAAATTAAACGCCAAACTGCCCCTTGGGTCTCATCGGGAAAATCATCGTAGCGGTTTCTGAACATTTCAACGGTTAAGCCAAGGCTAGTAATTGGCGTGCGCAGTTCATGAGTAAGAAGCTGTAAAACGAACTGCCTCTCTTTTCGTTGTTTTGTTCTTAGGTACAAGACTCTGCCGAGCCCGGATAACAATGTAAACAGCAATGTAAAGATCAACGTTTTCATGATCAGGTTGTCGTTGCTTGACTCGCTCAGGCACAGGTTACTGTAACGAAAAGAACAGCTTTCGCCTGACAAGATCACTTCTTGTTGCTCGGCGATAGGCTTCCAAACTTCCGATGGAATCGCTTTCCAACCTTGTTCGCCACTCAACCAAAGCTCATCACCTTGTTGCCAAGCGCGGTATCCATTGAGCAGTGCTTCTCTGCCTTGCGTGGTTAAGTTTTCTAGCTTGGAAAATAACGGATGCAAAGGATTACTGATACTCAAAAACGGATGAATTTGCTCACTGTTTTCTGGGTAACGAGCTACGTAACGATCAGCGAAGCTACCACCAGCAGGGTGTCGTTTTGAGTGTGCCGCGAACCAGATTGAATCCAAGGGTTGTTCTTGACACACAGCGAGTTCGAATTCGATGGCATCGTTCAAAGAAGGGTTGGCATTTTCAATCGCTCGGCAGTGATCTTGTATCGAGGCGAGTGCGGCGATGTCTTCCCAACTGAATTGGTTGAAATCCGGGTAGCGGCTGCTTTCCTGAAGAAGTGCTTTCGGGTACTGGGTTAACTCTTTCTGAGAAACTGAGATAGGAGACGATTGCCAGCTCAATTGATACAGAGTTTGCCACTTGTCTTGCAAACTTTGGGCATTGGCTAGTGTAGGGAGCCAAAAGGTTAAGCAAAGAGCCAATGTAAACCTGTGCATCCAATCATTCTCGTTAAAAGTCGTGGGGAGAGTCTAAAGAGTTTTGGATGCGATTTGTAACCTGAATGTCAACAAGTGTTCTTTTAACAACAAATTGTCGAGTGGGTCATGCTTTTAAATAATAAAGTAAAAATACAGTAAGTATCATTTATTTGGGTTAAATTAGATAATTGTGTACTTATTGTCATCACTGGGCGTGTGGAGGGAACTATACTGGACTCATACCTAATAAGAGGAACTATCATGAAACTCATCATCAAATCAGTATTGGCAATTAGTGTTTTGGCGGCAGGCTCTGCTCAAGCGTTCGAATTAATCAGTAACGATATTCAAGAAGGTCACCCAATGGCGAAGACCTTTGAATACTCAAGTTGGGGTTGTGACGGCGGTAACCTATCACCACAATTGATGTGGAAAGATGCTCCATCAGGAACTAAAAGCTTTGCAATCACGGCTTATGATCCAGATGCTCCGACTGAAAGTGGTTTCTGGCACTGGGTCGCATTTGATATTCCAGCAACAGTGAGCGAGCTACCTCGTGGTGTCGATATTTCTAAAGTGGGTGGCAAAGAAGGCCGCATAGATTATGGAACGGTAGGTTTCGGTGGCGCTTGTCCACCAGAAAAAGATGGTATGCACCGTTATCAATTCACGGTTTGGGCATTACCAACGGACAAACTTAACCTAGACGAAAACACGCCGTCGGCTGTGGTTGGATTCACGTTGAACAGCATGGCTTTAGACAAAGCGAAACTGACGGCAACTTATACACGCTAATAGCTTATGTTCGTTAATAGCTTATATACGTTAAAAGCTTATACACGTACATAATAAGCAAATAAGCAAACAAGGGGATGAGATGAATCATCAATATCAAGTGACGATCTTTCGTGCAGAGCAGTTACAAAAACTGCGTAATGTGAGGATTCTATCCCCTAGTATTATTCAGATCATTACAGGCAGTAAGCGCCTGTTTTGGAAAGACTCAGCGACAGAACTCTCACATTCTGCGCTGCTGCTGTGTGAGGCATCAGCGTCATTGAGTTTTGAGAACATGCCCCACAAAGGACGTTTCCTTTCGCGTGTATTCAGTTTTCATTTCCAACCGACGCAAGCAATACTCGATCTCAGTGAGGATCGAGAAAATGAGCTGGATTTACCCACCGTAGAGGTAGATCGAGGTTTGCAAGATTCTCTCAACGCGTTGTTTTCGTTTGATCGTCAGAGCATGAGCGAACAAACTCAACAATTTTGGTTGCAGGGTTTGTATCAGCAATTAGCCGAGAAGGGCGTGCTGCATCGATTGTTTATTAGCTCAAACGTCTCGTTTAGCCAGAAACTCAGCCACTACCTTTCGCATTCACCGGACGAGAAACATTCGTTAGAGTCGGTAGCAGAGCGCTTTGCGATGAGCCGCGCCACGCTTATCCGTAAATTGAAACTTGAAGGCATGCAATATCGTGAGGTACTGGCTGAAGTTCGCTTGAGTCGCGCGCTTTATCTGATGCAACACGGACAGCAGAATGTTGCGATGTTGGCCCAGTCTTGCGGTTATCAATCGGAAGGACGTTTTAGTCAGCGCTTTAAAGGAAAATTTGGTTTGTCGCCCAGTGAATACATCAAGACAGTGGTCAGCAATTAAGTCGTAAGACGTACCGAGCAAAGCAAGCCTAGTTAACTACAGGTCATTGAATAATTAAATGAATACCGTTTTAATAAGCTCAAAACCAAATGTTTGTACGAGCGCAGATTGCTGTGTACCAGAGATGATGGCGCTATACCAGAGAAGGTCACCCATGACTGATTTGAACCCAAAAAGTGAATTAAATATAGAGAAGCTCACCAACGATTTTCCGTTGCTAAAACAACTTATAGCGCTAGAAGAAGTGAGTTGGTTTAACCCAAACATCACGACGTTAGAGCAAGGTTTACCTTATGTGGGGTTAAGCGAAGAGGACATTCAAGATGCAAGCCTGCGATTACAAAGGTTTGCCCCTTATCTAGCGAAGGCATTCCCTGAAACACAAGTGACCGATGGCATCATCGAGTCTGAGCTTGTTGGCATTCCATCTATGAAATCAGTCTTAGAAGCGCATTATCAGCAGCTTATCAAAGGGCGTTTGATGATGAAAAAAGACAGTCACTTGCCGATTTCAGGTTCAATCAAAGCCCGTGGTGGTATTTATGAAGTACTAACGCATGCCGAGAAGCTTGCCATTGAAGCTGGGTTACTGTGTGAGAGCGATGACTACAGTAAGTTGCTCGCACCTGAATTTCGTGACTTCTTCCAACAATACAGCATTGCGGTAGGGTCCACGGGTAACTTAGGCATGTCGATTGGCATCATGAGTGCCAAGTTAGGCTTTACAGTGTCGGTTCACATGTCTGCTGATGCGAGAGCGTGGAAGAAAAACAAACTGCGTGAGCATGGTGTCAATGTGGTCGAATATGAGCAAGATTATGGTGTTGCGGTAGAGCAAGGACGTAAAGAAGCGGAACAAGACCCGAGTTGTTTCTTCATTGATGATGAAAACTCTCAAACTCTATTTCTTGGTTATTCTGTAGCTGGAGAAAGGCTCAAACAGCAATTTGGTCAGCAGCAGATTGTCGTCGACAAAGAACACCCATTATTCGTTTACTTGCCATGTGGAGTCGGTGGAGGCCCCGGCGGTGTCGCATTTGGCTTGAAGATGGCTTTTGGTGACCATGTCCATTGTATTTTTGCTGAGCCGACCCATTCGCCTTGTATGTTGTTGGGTGTCCATACCGGCTTGCATGATGAAATAGCAGTCCAAGATCTCGGTATTGATAATCTAACCGCAGCAGATGGGCTCGCAGTTGGCCGTGCTTCTGGTTTTGTTGGTCGAGCTATGGAACGTTTACTAGACGGCTATTACACGTTAACCGACAAACGTATGTACTACTTGCTCAGTGAATTGAATAAAGCGGAAGGTATTCAATTGGAGCCTTCAGCACTCGCGGGTATGCCGGGTGTGATTCATGTTGAACAGAATAGAGAATACCTTGCTCGTCTAGATATTGACGAGTCGGTGCTAGCCAATGCCACACATCTTGTATGGGCGACTGGCGGAGGCATGGTGCCAGAGCAAGAAATGGCAGCATATCTAGCTAAGTCTTCGTTGTAAATCGAATAGGAAAACGGACGCTGGTGGATGATTTACGAGTTTAAATGAAACAATAAGTTACGCAGATCGTTATCTTAAACACAGATTTTATAAATTAGGCTTCATCGTTGTTATAACTGTCAGTTAGGTTGAGTAGCATTCAACTTGATAGGGACATAAAGATGCAAGCCGATAAAATGATTCAATCGAATAAAAAAGAAACGTTACAGCCAAATACACCAGAAAAACTCTTACAGCGTTTAGATGCGATTGGGGGATCTTTGAAAGCTTCTGGTAAGGCGCATGCCTTATTGGGGCTCGGTTCTGTTGGCATTGAAACGGAGCGACTGGATCAATATTCAGATGTCGATTTCTTTGCGATAGTGCAGAACGGGCACAAGCAGTATTTCTTAGACAGCTTGCATTGGTTATCTGACATTCTTCCAATCGACTATGCCGTAAGGAACACTGTCGATGGTTATAAAGTACTTTATGCCGATGGAATATTCTGTGAGTTTGCGGTATTCGAACCACACGAATTAGCGCATATTCCATTTGCTGAAGGCCGTATTGTTTGGCAGGAAGCCGACTTTGATACTCAGTGTTGTGTGCCTACTGAAAAGGGTGTCGAAGAGCGTAACTCCCAAGCGTGGATCATCGGTGAAGCACTGACCAATCTTTATGTGGGTATGTCTCGTTATAACCGCGGTGAAAAGCTTTCTGGGAGTCGGTTTGTGCAATCTTACGGGCTTAATCGTCTAATTGATCTTGTCGATAAAACTGAAAAGTCTGAGCCAGAATTCGTTGATGAATTTATGTCGGATAGAAGGCTAGAGGCGCGCTTCCCTCAATTTGCTAAGATATTGCCAACGTTCACGCAAGGCTATGACAGAACGGCAGAATCGGCACTCGCGCAATTGGCGTTTTTGAATACGCACTTTTCAGTAAATCAAGCCATGTGTGACCGAATCATCGGCCTGTGTACGCGCCTATAACGCGTTAGTCCTAAGCTCTATTCCCGGGTGTAGGTAACCCGTATTATTTGGCCGATAGCGATACTTTCAACAGGCCAAAAATCGAGTATATGAAAGAGCGATTACTTAATTATAGAAAGTTTAAGAATAAGAGCTCAATACTAAGGAGTTTAGCCACTAATTACTGGCTTGGATGTAAATAAAGTCAATTAATTTGAATGATGATTGTAGTTGATTTATAAAATGGATTTTGTGAATGGAAATGAGGTTGTATGGCAACGCATGATCTCAAACTCTAGCTTTCAAGTTATGGTAATTGAATGAAAATTAACGTTCTACTCCCTTTGTTACTTCCTGCTTTGGTCTTGCTGTCTGGTTGCTCTGATGTGGTAAGCAGTGAATACTCGACTTATGGGAAAGCCAAAGAAGAGCGCTTGTTCGACAGAGGCTGGTTACCTGATATTCTGCCTAAATCTACCGTGAAAATTGAAGTGAACAACGATCTGGATGCGAATACTTCAGAAGGAAGCTTCGTTATCAATGAGCCAGCATTGTCTGAATTTATTGGGAAATTAAAACCGACAGAATCAACCAATCAATTTCAGTTTGTAGATGACGAGAATGTTTGGGTATTCAAGGTAGGTGGTGATAGTTTTGTTTCCTACACGCTCAGTAAGCGCGAAGGTTAATTTCAATAATTCCAACCTACACCTTCGCTATGAGTTTTGTGTGTTGCCGAATGACATTGTTCACCTAACACGCCCTAGTCACCGCCAATAAGCCCTTACCACTCTTAGTTATAGGAAGGTAATGATGGAAATTAGTCATTTAGATCACTTAGTGCTAACTGTTAAAGATATAGAGGTAACGGTCGATTTTTATCAGCGCGTATTGGGTATGAAGCTCATCCAATTCGGGGAAGGACGCTTGGCGTTGTCGTTCGGCAATCAAAAGATAAATCTTCATCAATTAGGTAATGAGTTCGAACCAAAGGCAAAACGAGTTCAAGCGGGCAGTGCTGACCTTTGTTTTATTACTAATACACCAATGACGGAGGTAAGCGAGCATATCCAAGCGCAAGGAGTCGTGATAGAAGATGGACCAGTACCGCGAACAGGTGCAATGGGAAAAATTGTCTCTGTTTATATTCGAGATCCTGATGGCAACCTGATTGAGGTCTCGAATTATTAAGCTTAAGCACTAAATCCGTACGCATTTCTTTACTCTTCAAGAACACAACTTTTCGAGTCGACTCCGCTAATCACTGGATGTCGTCAGCCAAATAAAATACAATCGAACAATGTTTTATTAATTCGTGCTTTATTACTATGATGAGAAACTTACTCATATTCATCGTTAGCCTGTTTTTCTTAGCAGCTTGTTCTTCAACGAGTAATAATCAGCTAGACGACAATACATTGAGCAACGAAGACGCTATGTCGAAAAGCTTAGAAGGGGAGAGTAATCTCGAGACTTCAAAGGATACAAATGCTGAGACCAGCGTTGATTCTTCCCTTGATTCAAATAAAGACACGATAATTCACGCTAATGCAGAGCCAGAATCAGTGGAACCTTCTCAAGTAGCAGCGACAGAAACAACAGAAAGTGGTGCTAAGAGTGGCGGTGAGAAAGGCATCGGAAGCTATTTTATCCGTAACAACGAGCCGACCAAAAAAGTGATTAAATCTCTAGAAGGCGTGACAGATGCATTGAACGTAATGACGTTTGGGATATTTGCTACGGGTCACGGTTAAGTTGCTAACCAATCACAGCAACCCCAAAAATATTGAATGAAACGATGAAGGCGAACCAGTGGTTCGCCTTTTTTGATCTTTTAAATCTAACCATCGTTTCGCCTAATCATCGTGTTCACTTATCTATGCGTTTGAGTCAGGCGACGGTTAATGAAAATAAGAAATTATTAGTTCTGGAAGGGAGTAGCCGTATTTACTGTGTTTGACTTGTTCTATACATCGAGGGTTCTAATACTCATCCCAAAGTAAGCAATGAAATCTAATCTTACAAAGACAACTCTTATATTCATATATAAGCATAGTAAGATGTTTGCTGTTAGGTTCGGTTTAGGTATCAATATTCTAGGGAAGAAATATGAACAACAAGAGTGTGTTTTTAAGTGTCGCGATGGTGATGTTGTCAGCTCATGCAAATGCATCTGACGGAAATCATGAGTCTGTAGCTGACAGTGTTATCGCTGAACAAAGAGCAAACCTATCTGAAAACACCCAAGGGAAAGGTTTCGGCCCGCAGGCACCGCGAGATTTGGGTTCTTTACAGGGAACTAACGCTCGCCTGTTTTCCGATGCGCCAGATTCAACAGCCATGAATTTATGTAATATTCACTTCCATAAAAACGCTGAGCACAAAGGTGGTGAGTTTACTCAATACGCTGGTAACGGTGATGGCAAGGGTTTCCAAAGTGGCTTTAAATACACTGGCAAGTTGAGCACGGCCGAGCTTAAACCATTCGAGCAGAAGGTTTGTCCTAGCGACCACGGTTCACTTAATTCTGGTGACACTATCGAGGTGCATTACGTTTACTCGACTGCACAAGTTGAACCGGGCGAAACATTGGGTGCTTGTTTTAACGACGCGATTACCAACCCGCAACTGCGTGTAGAAACTCAAGTCTACGTATTAGTGAATGACAACAAAGCACTCGACTTCGAAGAGCTCGCTAAGCACTCAAAAGTGAACGGTTTACATCAAGCACCAAACATTCCACAAAATACGGGTTCAGCGATTCAATATGCAGGTTCAACAACGGGCCCGGGCTACAATGAACAAGGTTCCCCTTTTCAAGTGACTTGGAGCGTGCGCCCCCAAGTGGCGAAAGTAAACATCGCAACGGTTGGTAGTTGGTGTGAGGGTAATGATTTCAACGAAGATCACGCACACGGTGTGAGAAATATAGTCGTAAACCCAGAATTGTTGTCACCAATAGCGAACTAATCTTGTTACGTTGATTCGTAGTCAATATTTTGCAAAGGCGGGTCATTAGGTTCGCCTTTTGGTGTCTTAATGAAAAAGACGTTGGGCTTAGGACGAGAACTAGGCGAAGGTGTTGTGGGGAAATTACGTGTGACACTTATGCAAAACATGAGTTGTGTGAATCGTTCTTAGTTAAAAATGCTGTCAGTCAAACACGCTCTTAGACAAAAACGTCCTTTACCCGAATCGAAGCTCCATGATACGTTCAAAACTTATAATGTTGAATGATATTTGAGGGACGGCAGATGTCACTAGAAGGCGCAGTTACATTCTTTATTGCCATGTTTATATTTGGTATTACTCCGGGGCCTGGCGTATTTGCCATTTTAGCTCGTGGCATGGTTAATGGTTGGCGAAAGTGCATCACTCTTTCGTTAGGGATGATATGCAGTGATCTTATCTACCTTGCGCTTGCCTGTTTTGGTCTAGCGACGATTGCTGAGAATTGGTCGTTTGCTTTTGAGGTGATTCGCTATGTTGGTGCCGCTTATTTGATTTACTTAGGCTACAAGATGTTTAAGAGCCTACCTGAAGTGCAAGGTTCAGCGGAACTCGCTGCCAAACAAAGTCAGAAATCGGAACTCGCCAGTTTCGCGCAAGGCTTTTTGATTTCAGCATCAAACCCGAAAGTGATTCTGTTCTATATTTCATTCTTGCCGACGTTCATTGACCTGACGGTTTTGCAGTCGCAAGATATCATATTGGTTTCTGTTTTAGCGGCGGTTGCTCTGATGTCCGGTTTAATGCTCATTGCAATGGGCGCGGGCAGAATGGCAAGTTTACTTAAAACGCCACGCGCACATAAAAGACTAAATCAAAGTGCTGGTGGAATAATGATTGCGGCTGGCTCATATTTGGCGATAAACAGATAAATACAGTTCAATTTAAATTGAAAAAGCGCGTTATTGCCTAGTGGCAGTAACGCGCTTTTTTGTATTTACTTTTCGGTGCGGTATTAGCTAATTGCTGCGTTAATTGAAGGCTGTAAATCGCGCTTTTTAATCACGTATCGTAAGCGAATTAACATCAGTGTCGCTGATACGCTTAATCCCGTCAGAATACCAATCCAAAAGCCTTCTTCACCCATCGCAGGCACAATGTGGTCTGTTAAGCCCAACACCATGCCTAGTGGTAGCGCCAAGCCCCAGTATGAAGCGATGGCTAACATCATCGGGATCTTCGTATCTTTATAACCACGCAGTGCACCGTTAGCAGATGTTTGCAGTGCATCACTGAATTGGTACATAGCGGTAAAGGTCAATAACACTGCTGCCGTTGCGCTTATTGCAGGGTCGGTGGTGTAAAGCCTAATGATTAATTCAGGGAACAGTAGGAACATCGCAACTGAAAGCAATGAAATCAACGCTGCAACCAAGATGCCGACTTTGCTGCGTTCAATTGCGCCTAGTTCATCTTTTTCACCTAGCGCGTGTCCAACACGAATCGTGATGCCAAATGAGATACTCATCGGAATCACGTAAGTCAGGCTTGATATATTGAGAGCAATTTGCGCCGCTGCCACGTTCTCAGCACCAATACGGCCGATCATCAGAGCGATTACTGCAAAGATACTGCCACATACCGCGATGTTCATCCCGATAGGTAAACCTAATCTTAGAAGGTGAAGCATCTCTTTTGCTTTTGGCTTAGCGTCTGTAAAGCTGATAATAGTTTTGTAGTGGTGATGACCTTTAATGTAGGAATACAGCATTCCCGACATTAGCCAATACACCAAGCTTGTCGCCCAGCCACAACCCACCGCACCCATTTCAGGGAAGCCAAACTTACCGTAAATAAGCACGTAGTTAACTGGAATATTCACCAACAGACCAACTACAGAAATAATCATTGGCACTTTGGTGTTGTTCATACCCTCACAGAAGCCATTCAAGGTGTAAAACAGGGCAATACCCGGTACACCGAAGGCTAGGGCAAATGCATAGTCGCTACCAATTGGAATGATCTCAGCGGCAACCCCAATCCACTCTAAGATCGGTTTCGCACTCACTAAGTAAGCGATGAGTAAGACGCTAGCAATTAATGCCAACCAAACCATTTGGAAGAACTCAACAGAGATACTTTGAAAGTCACGTGCGCCGCGGTGGTAAGCGACAACAGGCGTTAACGCCATAATCACGCCACGAAGTAGCAGCAACACAGGAATCCAAAGGCTGGTACCGAGTGCAATAGCGGCGAGATCGGCAGGGCTTACTTGGCCAGCCATTGTCGTATCGACAAATCCCATCGCTTGGGTCGCTATTTGAGTCAAAATGATTGGAATCGAAAGATGCATAAGCGCACCCGATTCACGAGTAAAAGGACGAAGTTTCGTTAGCATGGAAGTTCACAACACCAATATAAATACACGAATGATGGCAGGATGGCCGGTGTGTATTTTAGGATGTGCCCCGTTGGGCGGGCGACAATATAAACACCTTACCGTATAGGGTCAAGCATTGGATTTATAGGGGCTAATTTGCTCTGGAAGAACGCTAGATTTGCATGGTGTTAGATACTGTTTCTATGTACATAACCCAATGATTTTAATGTGAATCATACTAGATAGAAAGTTTCTATATTTGCTTGTTGAATTTCAATGTACACATCATAAGTCACTGTTATGGATGAACTAAATTTAGTACAATTGATGGCATAAGAAACTAGATAGAAAAATTCTATATTTAAATGCAGAATTTTTCTGTCTAAGAACTGTTATGTTTATAGAGGAAAAAATGAAGATAAAGAAGTTGATAATAGCTGGGTTAGTGCTGTTTTTAAGTGGTTGTAATAGCACTGGTAGTAGTTTGGGAAGCAGTAATGTAGTGCTAGATAATGCTAAAGCTTACACATATGAAAGCGTAAAAGTGCCAAGCCCAAAAGAGGCAACTCCGTATGATTACGTCTATTATGCAGCCAAAGAAGCCGATAAAATGAAGTTTAGACAATTTGCGTTGATTCGGGAGCATACTAAAGATAAAGATGGCATCTTTAGGCCAAACAAAATGACGGCTTTTATGTTCAATGGTGACGAAGACTTCAACGAAATTAAGCGTTATGAGAAGTCGTATAGGAAATTGAAATTGCTTGGCGTTTTTGAAACCGAAGAATATAAAGACAGGCGCTTTATTCCAGTAGGGCACATTCCTGGAGCAGCATAAACATAACAAGGCGTTCAAGACGGATTCTGTAGTTGACCCGATCTAGTGGACACCTTCAATTGTAATTGGAGGTGATCATGCCAGCTTATAAATCAGGTAAAAAAACTCAACAATATCTTACGGAATTTAAGGTAACTGCCGTCCGACTTTCGCTACGAGAAGGAGCTACAGTTAAAAGCGTGGCTCTATCATTAGATATCCACCCTTATATGCTTTCAAAATGGCGAAAGGACTATCGAGAAGGGGTTATTATGGAAGACAAACGTAAGAAAAGGACCAAGATCCCGAGTCAGAAAACGGAGTCGAGTCGAATTGCAGAGCTTGAACGTCAGAATGAACAACTTAAGCTCGAGAATGACTTGCTAAAAAAGTGGCAACGATTCGTTGCCCAAGAAAATCGACAAAATTCCGATTCATAGCCCATTACAAAACACGTTATTCCATAGTATTGATGTGCCGTTTTCTATCTGTTTCTAAGTCGGGTTACTACGCATGGCTTGGCAGAGAGCCAAGTCGCTATGCTCAAGAAGAGCAGGCTTTGAAGAAGCGAATAATTAAAGTGTTTTCTCAGAGTCGAGAGACCTACGGTAGTCCAAGGGTTCATGCAGAGCTTAGGCGCCAAGGAGTTTTGGTTAGCCGCAAGCGTGTGGCTCGGATCATGAGAGAGCAAGGCCTAAGAGCGCGAAGTTATCGGATTTACCTAAAGATGGCCAAGCTACATCGGTTTTATCAATCGATTAAGAATATTAAAAAAGACACACCAAAACCAACGGCAGTTAATCAACAATGGTCTGGAGATCTAACGTATATAAAGCAAGGTAAACGTTGGATGTATCTAGCGGTCGTTATCGATCTTTACTCGCGTAAAATCGTCGGTTGGTCGCTTGGTAGTAAGAAGAGTACACAGCTAACGATGAGTTCGTTGAGAATGGCCATTAGAAATCGAAAGCCACAAGAGCGATTATTATTTCATACCGACAGAGGCTCTGAATATCGAGCACATGAAGTTCAAGCTTTATTATCAAAAAATGGAATTGTCCCAAGCATGAATCGTCCAGGTCATTGTACTGATAATGCGGAAGTGGAATCGTTCTTTCATACGCTCAAAGGCGACATAATTAGGAAAAATAGTTTTAAAAGTGAGAAGCAGCTTAGAGATAAACTTGCCGGTTATATCCAGCATTTTTATAACCGTTATAGACTGCACTCAAGTCTTGGATATCGAACCCCGCATGAATATGAAGTAGCGACGGGTTAAAGATAGGAGGGTGTCCATTTTATCGGGTGAAGATCATCTTAGTTCAAGTAGAATTTAGTGTTTACGGTGCAATGGTTTAAGTTTGGTGGTTGGCGTTGTTCACCACTTAACGCGGCTACATGGATTCCCCCGGTTGTCAAACATCCGCTAAACTTATTTTGATGGGTTTTGGACTGCCGCTCTACATTCGGCCTACTTATCGACGATTCGCATACGTCGTGGCCCTGATGACTTGCGCGACTGCGGTGCCTTATTCGTTAGATGACATCTAGTGTGTCCGCCGCATTAACAGGCTCTCCGCAAGTGGTCTTAACCTATCTCCATCATTAGCGTCTGCAATGACCCGGTGGGTTTAACTCTTTATGCTGCTTAGTTTTTTACTTAAGCAGCATAGTTTTCGTATTCTGTTTGATTGTGTAAAAGCGACCATATAATTCGTGCGTTCTTCGCGGCAAGTGCCACTATTGCTCGGTTCATTCCTCTTCGTCCCAGAACGCCTCTGCACCACTGACTTAACTTATCTTGCTTGTCGCCAAGGTTGGCAATTACGGTCCTTGCGCCATGAACTAATAGTGTTCGTAAGTATTTATCGCCATGTTTGGTTATCCGACCTAAGCGTGGCTTTCCTCCCGTCGAATATTGTTTTGGTACGAGTCCTAGCCAAGCAGAGAAATCACGGCTTTTATCAAATTGAGAGCCGTTACCTATCGAAGCAAGTATCGCAGTAGCGGTTTGCGGTCCAATGCCCCGAACTTTCATCACTCGTTGAACATTAGTGCTGACCTTAGCAAAAGAGTCGAAGACTTGTTCAGTATCGGCGATACGTTGATTCAATTCTCCAAGGTGGTGATAAGCATCGGCTATCACCGTTCTTGCGAGGTGTGGCAGTTCATTTTCTACGTCTTCGAGCATTAAGGGAACCTGTTTCATCAATGAAGAGCGACCAACAGGAATGATTAATCCGAATTCAGAAAGCAGGGCACGCATGCGATTCATAAGCGCGGTGCGTTCACGAACCCAATGCTCTCTTATTCTATGTACCGATAGGATGGCTTGTTGCTCGGGGGATTTTATGGGCACAAAGCGAGTCGATGGACGCTGAACAGCTTCGCAGATAGCGACTGCATCATTAAGGTCGTTCTTCCCTTTAGTTCGATAAGGAACCACGTATTTAACAGCCATAATGCGGGTGTCGTGACCGAGTTTATTGAGTGTTCTTGCCCAATAATGTGCGCCACCACACGCTTCAACGCCTATACGCATGAGTGGCATATTTGCTATTGTAGTCAGTAGTTTAGAGCGGGTTACTGACTTATGAAGTAAGACTTTACCATTTTGGTCTACGGCATGAAGGCTAAAGTGGTTTTTAGCTAGGTCGATACCGCAGAAATAAGAATAATCAGACATGGTGCCTCCGGTGCAATTAAGTACCACATAAGTGTGGCAGACCCTCGGTAGGGGGAATCCATGTCATTCGTTAGCTTTCAATGGGAGACTTCATGGGGCAATTGCAGTTTGATCTATATGAAGAGTTTTCAAAGCTCGAATCTGAGGGCAGACTACCTGTACATCCAAGGCGGTGGCTAAATTCACTCGCTACAAAACCAATGTATCAAAGCCTGTATAAAAAACTAGACATTGAGCCTAAATCAACAGTCATATGGATAGACGGCAAAAAAAGTAAGATAGATTGTTACAGTAAGAAATTATCTAAAAGTTATGCCCTAAAAAGGCATAGCTGCATTTTTACCGATGAAAGTGGGGTTTATCGGTATAGAAACTCAAATTTTGATTGGTTTCCATTGGAAGCGAGAGTCGTTGATCAAATGTGTTTACGAGATAAAACCTTAGATACTGAAACGCAAACCCCTGTTGGGAACATCGATTGCGAGAATGAAAGTACTATTTATGAAGTAAAGCGTAAATCGCATTGGAAGTCTGGGCTTGGACAACTATTGGCGTATTCAGTATTTCGACAAAGCAAGTCTAAGGTTTTGGTATTATTTGATAGTACACAGAAAATTAATATTACGCATGTAGAGAACGTGTGCAAGGAATACGATGTGAAAGTTGTATTTATCGATTGAAAGCTAACAGATAGGATTAAGGTGTTGCGTAGCCAACACTAAATCCCGAGTGTTAAACAAGCCCGGAGCCACTTTATTAAGTAAATTGTACGATTGCATTTGAAGGGCACATCGCTTTGAGGCTTTTCTCAAGGCGAGCTAGGCCAAGGTAAGGTTGCGATAGCAATCTTATCAACCAGTTAGCTTTTTTTCGTTTCTTTCGTCGTCACATCTCTTCTGATTTCGTCAATGCCATTCTCCTTATTATCAATGCCTTTCGGCTACGTGGCTCCGCTCACTTCTACGCATGTCAAAATAGACAACCATAAATTGGGCATCGTGACCGAGTTTATTGAGTGTTCTTACCCAATAATGTGCACCACCACACGCTTCAACGCCTATACGCATGAGTGGCATATTTGCTATTGTAGTCAGCAGTTTAGAGCGAGTTACTGACTTATGAAGTATAACTTTACCGTTTTGGTCTACGGCATGAAGACTAAAGTGGCTTTTAGCTAGGTCGATACCGCAGAAATAAGAATAATCAGACATGGTGCCTCCGGTGCATTTAGGTACCACATAAGTGTGGCAGATCCTCGGGAGGGGGAACCCATGTCATTCGTTATAAATCCGAGTGAAGTTATGAAAAAATCGAAGAATAATTTGCTTCAATTAGAGGAAGCACTAAACCATATTGAGCTACCACGTACCGACAAGGTTATGATTGCAAGCTCGTACTACTCAATATGCATGGAACACTATCGCTCAATTTTAACGTTACTTGAACTTCAGCTTTATAGTTCAGCAAGTGCTCTATTAAGGTGTCTTTTTGAAAGCTATGTAAAAGGTTTGTGGTTTTACTACTGCTCGGATGCAAAAGATATTGATCGACTTAGAAGAGACAAATTTGAAAAGCCATTTGGGGCACTGGTAAGTGAAATCGAAGAGACAAAAGGCAAGGGTCTATCAACAGCCAAGAAACATTTATGGCGAACTTTAAATGGATTAACACACTCCGGGGCAGGGCAAGTTTCACGTAGAATATCTGACGAAACAATCGGTTCAAACTTTGATGAACCGTTTATTGAAGATGTGAAAAGGTTAACAAATAACTATGGTTTGTTGGTTGCCGGTGAGCTAGCGTTAATTAGCAATGACAGAAAAGCTCAAAGTACTGTGCTAGAAGTTCAGGAAGCTTTAGGTTTCGTGAAATTGGATTTATAACGAATAAGGATTAAGGTGTTGCGCAGCCAACACTAAATCCCGAGTGTTGAACAAGCCCGAAGCCTCTTTATTAAGTAAATTGTACCATTGAGTATGAAGGGCGCACCGCTTTGAGGCTTTTCTCAAGGCGAGCGAGGCCAAGATAAGGTTGCGATAGCAATCTTATCAACCAGTTAGCTGTTTTTCGTTTCTTTCGTCGTCACATCTCCTCTGATTTCGTCAATGCTATTATCCATATTATCAATGCCTTTCGGCTACATGGGGCGGCTTACTCCAACGCACGCCATCTCATGTGAACAGCAAGGGCATGTTCTTATCGCTTTGCTCCTTATCGGGACGGTGAGTGGCGGCATCCTATAGACCAAGTTCAATAACAGCAGTTGGATCCGGGCTCTTAAGGCGTACGCTTGACCACGTAAAAATCCGTAGTTTCTTACTCGCTGTAATCCTTTGGGCAGCACGTGCTGCAAAATGAGCAGCAAGAACTTAAGGGTGGGTAAGGTGCGTGTTCGCCATGCATTGGTCTGGCTCTCTTTATAGCGGAACGTGACCGTATCATCGGTGATATGGGTGATGTCTTCATCAGGCAACACTCCACGATAGAGGTAGCGAGCTAAATAGTTGAGCGCCGACTGACCATAGCCAACCTGCCTACAATCGACCACCCATTGTTTGGGAGTAGACGGTCGCTGAACAGCTTCGTAGATAGCAGCAGCATCATTAAGGTCATTCTTTCCCTTGGTTCGATAGGGAGTTACGTATTTAACAGCCATAATGCGGGTGTCGTGACCGAGTTTATTGAGTGTTCTTACCCAATAATGTGCACCACCACACGCTTCAACGCCTATACGCATGAGTGGCATATTTGCTATTGTAGTCAGTAATTTAGAGCGGTTTACTGACTTATGAAGTATGACCTTACCATTTTGGTCTACGGCATGAAGACTAAAGTGGTTTTTAGCTAGGTCGATACCGCAGAAATAAGAATAATCAGACATGGTGCCTCCGATGCATTTAAGTACCACATAAGTGTGGCAGACCCTCGGGAGGGGGAATCCATGTCATTCGTTAAATGGCTATTCGCTCTGGTAATTTCAATATCATTTGAAACTAAAAATTATTGAATAGTAGAATAGTTAGCAATTTTTAGTTGTTATAAATATGTAAACTTTCATTATGGTTTTTCGTTATAAGGGTCGTTTTATTAAATAAAATCAAAAGAAGTAGATTTTAAAATGGGAGTCTATTTTACCAAATAACCTTTGCTCTAACATAAGATGTTCGCTTTCGTATTGATTAAAATTTAACGTTCCTGAATAAGAAAATACTTTAAGCTTAATCGATGATTTTACTACCTCAGAGAAAATTGAGTTCCATGAAGTACTATTAAATGAAGTTTTTTGATGCAAAAGTGATGGTTTGCAACAGATAATATCATCCAAGTTAATGTAGTATATAGTAGTTGCTAATTTCCTGTTGTTAATATCAGAAAAAATACTAATGGAAAATGCTAGCCAACCTTTTGTGGATGTAGATTTCTCCCACCAAAAGTCTAATAAGTTATACATGCTTATATTTTCATCATTTCTTTCATCTGTTTCTGCTTTAGACTTTTTAGACAACAGCTCCAAATATGAAAGAGCATCATTTAAATCATGTGGTAAGTATTTTTTTATTTCTTTGAATAAAGTTGTATTGGTTGTTGATCCAGGTGTAAAATTAACTTCTTCGTTACTTTGCGACTCCCACCCGAGTTTATCCATAGCGGTCGACCAAGAATTGTTATAATTTTTGAACCTGGACTCTAGCGGTTCAATACTTTTTACTTGAGCACGTGCAGAGGCATTAGCAAATATAGTTGTAAATTTATGTGCATCTATCAGAGCTTCTTTTGTGTCTTTTTCAAAAAATGTAAGCATTGCATCAACAACTGATACTGCTTTTAAACTTTTCATAGTCAACCTTAATAATTTAATATTCAAAAGATTATATTTTTGCAAGCATAATCTTTTGATAGGGGCTTCCTTTTCTTCTTAACCCTTTTTTGTAAAAGGTTATAGATCTAACTCGGTTGTATCAATATGTTCTTTAATTTTTTCACCTAATTTATCAGCTAAATCGCTTTTATACGTATTGTAAATATCCATATTTAATTCCATTCTTAAAAACTTTGCTTTCACAAGTAATTCAGCTTCACTATGATCAACAAATAAGCCACGCCATGATTCAGAATTAAAATTGAAGGTATAAAATAGAGAAGTAAAGCTCGCAGTATTGTTACGAACTGATACTTGCCCCATTGCTATCGATGTTTTTTCTACGTCTGTACTTGCACTATTCCACCAAAAAGTACTGAAATTGTGTATACCAGCGCTATCTTCCTGTATCGCATCAAGTAACCCACTAAGTTGTTTTTGTGCGCTTTCTTCCATATATGAATCAAGCAAGCTGTCGACAATTGACTTTGGTGTTATTTCATCTGCATCTTTCTCATATTTTACATCATCTGCTTGAGTAATATTCCAACCTATTTTTCCATATTCACTGGTCAATTTTTCAAAATATGCATCTGAAGTAACATCTTTACTTACTTTTCTGGCCGCTGCCTGAGCAAATGTTGTTGTCATTTGGTATGCATCTGTCATTTCTTTAGTTACATCTTCTGTATATGTAGCTAAAGATGAATCTACTGTACTTGCTAATGTTTTTCCCATGATGATCTAGCTCCTTTATTAAGTTCACAAACAATATAGTCATATTAATTTAGAAAAAACATTACAGCATTATTACACAGAGTATTTATGTACTCGTTTTATAAATGAACAACAAAAGGTTAAATACATAGAGTTTCCGTGTTGCCAACCATGTTGTCATCGAGGAAAATGTATAATATATTTGGTGAAAAACCATCTTTACTCGGTGTAAAGCCATTTAACTAATAAGGATTAAGGTGTTGCGTAGCCAACACTAAATCCCAAGTGTTGAACAAGCCCGAAGCCACTTTATTAAGTAAATTGTACGATTGAATTTGAAGGGCACATCGCTTTGAGGCTTTTCTCAAGGCGAGCGAGGCCAAGATAAGGTTGCGATAGCAATCTTATCAGCCAGTTAGCCATTTTTCGTTTCTTTCGTCGCCACATCTCCTCTGTTTTCGTCAATGCCATTCTCCTTATTATCAAATGCCTTTCGGCTACATGGGTCGGCTTACTCCAACGCACGCCATCTCATGTGCACAGCAAGGGCATATTCTTATCGCTTTGCTCCTTATCGGGGCGGTGAGTGGCGGCATCCTATAGACCAAGCTCAATAACAGCAGTTGAAGTCGAACTCTTAAGGCGTGTGCTTGACCACGTAAAAATCCGTAGTCTCTTACTCACTGCAAAATGAGCAGTAAGAACTTGAGGGTCGGTAAGGTGCGCGTTCGCCATGCATTGGTCTGGCTCTCTTTATAGCGGAACGTGACCGTATCATCGGTGATATGGATGATGTATTCATCAGGCAACACTCCACGATAGAGGTAGCGAGCTAAATAGTTGAGCGCCGACTGACCATAGCCAACCTGCCTACAATTGACCACCCATTGTTTGGGAATGCCACTCGGCAGCCACAGCGTTGGGTGTTGATTAATCGCCTCTAGCATTCTTGCCCGCCAGACTTTGGCCAAAGCAAACGCGTTAAAAAGGTAATGCTTGTTGCCTTTGTGCCACGTTTTCCTTGATGGGTCGTATTGGCCTGCCGCCACAATAATGTGCAGGTGTGGATGCAAGTTTCGTTGCCTACTGTGGGTATGAAGCACGGCTGTAAAACCAAGTTCACCTGGCCGTTGTCGGTTGGCAAAATCCTTTAATACCCCCGAAGCCACCTTAAACATACCGTTATATATCGCTTTAGGTTGTTGCCTTGCTAAGACCCTTAGTTGATACGGTAAAGTGAAGGTCACCATGAAATAGTGAACAGGTAACCGCTTTTGCTGTTGACGTTGTAGCCAGTCAGAAGTGGTGCGTTGTTGGCATTGAGAGCAGTGTCGGTGACCACAAGAAAGCGATAATCGGTCGTCGTGACGACAGTGACTGCAGAACCATTGTGAGCGACCTTGTTGCTCTGTTTTGCACCGCAGCATCGCCCCAATAGCCCGATGCATATCGCCATTCATCTGCGCATAATAGTGACGCTTAAGCGCAGAGTGATGTTGGCGAAGCAGTTCAATGAACGTACTCATTTTATGCTCCCCTTTAAATCCAATGCATTGGTCAATTGGTTGATGGCCATCGCAGCATTGCGTTGCTTTATTTGGGTCATTCGAGTGTAACGGGCTGTGGTATTAAGGCTTGCGTGACCCAGCAGCGTTTGCAGTGAACGCAGGTCGAGCCCTTGCTCAAGCAAGTGCGTTGCAAAGCAGTGTCTGAGAGAGTGGGGGCTGGCGTGTTTTTGGATGTCACACTCATTGAGCACAAGCTTCATGTTTTTTTGAATGCCGCCTCTGTCAATCGGTGCGTCGTCACCTTTTCCAAGCCCGGGAAACCGTAAGCGAGGGTGCTTGTGGCTGAGCCAGTGTGTGCGGAGTGCCTTAAGTGTTCGCAGAGGAAGCGGCACCATTCGGTCTTTGCCGCCTTTTCCTTCGCGTATGTGAACCCGGATCGTTTGGCTGTCGATATCGTGAACCGTAAGGTTGAGTCCTTCTCCAAGGCGTAATCCCATGCTGTAAAGAGTTAAGAAGAAGACTTGATAACGGGCTTGTCGCGTGTGGTTAATCAGCGAGCTGACTTGTTGCGGTGTGAGTATGTCGGGCAGTTTTTTCACTTGTGGCGGCTTCACGATATTGAGCCACTCCCACTGTTTACCCAGTGTGTAGCGATAGAAAAACTGCAAGCCATTACGATCGAGTTTAAAGGTGCTCCACGAGTGGGTTTGAATCAGAGACGCGAAGAACTGTTTGAGGTCGGCCGTGGTTAATGTGTCAGGGACGCGATCGAACTGAGCGGTGATCCGACGAACTGCACGAGAATAGGCATCAACCGTCGCAGGGCGTTTACCTTGCAGCTTTAGATTGGTAAGGTGTTGTTCATAAAGGGTGTTGTAGCGTTCTAAGTCGGTGGAATTCATAAGTTACTCCTGTCAACGACCATCAGGGTGATGGTGTTACAAGAGTATGGCTTGCACTCGCTTTACTCTGCCGCGCAGCGGCTTCGTTCAACAAAGCGCTTAAGGTGGACTAACAAACGTTGAGCATATTTAGTTTGGTTTAGTTTTGTGTTTAAGGTGTTTTAATGAGTGAAGTGTCGGGTTTGTTAGCCACTTAGCTTGGCGTTATGTTTTCAAGGAAAGTATGAGCGAATTATTATTTGGTACAGTTTTAATTACCGAAGGGCCTCATAAGGGAAGAATTGGTAATTATGATGATGATGGATTTGAAGTCGACGAAAGTTTTGAATGGGACTATGAAGAGGATGGTGATCCTGATGACGTTCCTGGGGAAGCGTATGCAATTGTATATTTTGGCTCTCTTGCTGAGTGTCAAGGTTACCTAGAAGTGCCTCATGAATACTTATCTCCAGCAACAACAGAAGATTTAAGAAAAAGAAGAGCTGAATTAAGAAATAAATTGCAAGGCTGGGGGTTATTAGAAAAAGATCTCCCAGATGTTTATGAGTTTACAGAATTACTTTGGGTTGAAAATGAGTTGTATGAAAGAATGATAGATGCACGATATAGGGAGTCAGATGTGGGGAAAAAAATATTTGTATCTCACTCATCAATAGATAAAGGATTTGTCAGAAAATTATGTACCGATTTATCACATTTTGGGCACACTCCTTGGCTAGATGAATGGGAAATAAAAGTTGGCGATTCTATCCCTCATAAAATAGAGACTGGGTTAAACGATGCTGACTTTATAGTTGTTGTGTTGTCTCAAAGTTCTATTGAATCGAAATGGGTTGAGCGAGAGTGGCATGCTAAGTATTGGGATGAAATTGAATCAGGAGAGATTCAAGTTCTTCCTTTGTTAATCGAAGACTGTAAAATCCCTAGCCTTCTGAAAATGAAAAAATATGCTAACTTTTCTCACGATTACAACTCAGGTTTAGATGACGTTCTTGCCGCGGTGAAGTGAAAACATAACAAACTACTATGGCGTCAATAATTAATTTTTGGCGTTGTTTTCATCCCGCATGGTGCCATCTCGCAGCATGGAATTTAAGATCACTACCATCTTTCTGACGCATGCAATGTTTCGCGTGTTATTGGAGCGACACCAATCAGTGATGCCGCTTGTTTATTCGTGATGTAATCAAGTTCAGGTACATTGCTAATTATTGATGCGGCGGCAATGTTTCCTATTCCTGACTCGTTGAACATTAGTGCTGACCTTAGCAAAAGAATTGAAGACTTGTTCAGTATCGGCGATACGTTGATTCAATTCTCCAAGGTGATGATAGGCATCGGCAATCACCGTTCTTGCGAGGTGCGGCAGTTCATTTTCTGCGTCTTCCAGCATTAAGGGAACGTGTTTCATTAACTAATAGCGGCCAACAGGAATGATCAACCCGAATTCAGAGAGTAAGGCACGCATGCGATTCATAAGCGCGGTGCGTTCACGAACCCAATGCTTTCTCATTCTATGTACCGATAAGATGGCTTGTTGCTCGGGGGATTTTACGGGTACAAAGCGAGTGGATGGTCGCTGAACAGCTTCGCATATGGCAACAGCATCATTAAGGTCGTTCTTTCCCTTAGTTCGATAAGGAGTTACGTATTTAACAGCCATAATGCGGGCGTCATGACCCAGTTTATTGAGTGTTCTTGCCCAATAATGTGCACCACCACACGCTTCAACGCCTATACGCATGAGTGGCATATTTGCTATTGTAGTCAGTAGTTTAGAGCGAGTTACTGACTTATGAAGTAAGACTTTACCATTTTGGTCTACGGCATGAAGGCTAAAGTGGTTTTTAGCTAGGTCGATACCGCAGAAATAAGAATAATCAGACATGGTGCCTCCGATGCATTTAAGTACCACATAAGTGTGGCAGATCCTCGGTAGGGGGAATCCATGTCATTCGTTATATGCTTTCGGAGTTTAGCTGCATGGAAGAATTCAAAAAATTAGTGGAAATCACAGAGCTTGATGGGAAGTACCAATCACTTAGTCGACTTACTGGTTATGTACCAGATCTCAAAAAAATTCATGAGGCTCTATCAGAAGTTACTTTAAATGATGAAGTTCCTGAAGATATTAGAGGTCAATTTAATGTAGCGAAAAATATGGGACTCTACTGCTATTTCTTTTACGCACTTGCTCCGGAAGTTCAGCTAAAAACGTATACTATTATCGAATTAGCCTTGCGACTAAAAGCAGAGCAGGCTGGTATTTCTAGACAGAAAAATCGACGACTAATGCTAAAAAAATTGCTGACCCATGCTGTAGATAAAGGTTGGATTACTGATGGTGGCTTTCGACATATCGATAATCCGAACTCAGCTAATGAATGGTGCCGAAGTATGGTTAACGTTATTTCTAGTTTGCGTAACTCACAAGCACATGGCTCAACCTTATTAGTTCCTGACTTTTACCATCACATTTGTGTGTGTGCAGACTTTCTAAATCAGTTGTTCCCTAAACAAGTACGCATATAAACGACTATGGCGTCAATGGCTATTTGGGCGCCATTTATGTTTTACATACCATCACTTTTTAGCTTCAAAGCTTAAGCTGTATAGGTCTTCTATTGCCACAAAGCCAGCAGAAAAACAAAAAGACCAATCCCCAGTGTTACTTTTAGAAGTAAGCCAAGAGGTGCTCCACCTTTTGGCGCTTTGTTACAACATCCCATCATTGATTCCTAATTTGTCGTGAATGTTATATCACCTTAAACCTTTCCCTTACGGTAAGGTCAATGCTTTATTTGTCGTATAATCTGGAATCCGAAAAACAAAAAAAGCGAACCGTTTGGTTCGCCTTTTGTTATGTTTTGCTGCTTAGCGCCGCTACGAATTAATCTTCGTAGTTATCGATGCTTGGGCAAGAACAGATTAGGTTACGGTCACCGTATACGTTGTCTACACGGTTAACAGTAGGCCAGTACTTCGAGTTCTTCGTTGCTTTCGATGGGAAGCAACCTAGTTCGCGAGAGTAAGGGCGATCCCATTCTGCGCCTGAAAGGTCAACTTGTGTGTGCGGTGCGTTCACTAGAGGGTTGTTATCTAGTGGCCATTCACCCGCTTTCACTGCTGCCATTTCGTGACGGATTGCGATCATCGCTTCACAGAAACGGTCTAGCTCTTCTAAATCTTCTGATTCAGTTGGCTCAACCATTAGTGTTCCAGCAACAGGGAAAGACATAGTAGGCGCGTGGAAACCGAAGTCCATTAGACGCTTAGCGATATCTTCTTCGCTGATGCCTGTGTCTTCTTTAAGTGGACGAATATCGATAATACATTCGTGCGCTACGCGGCCGTTAGTGCCACGGTAAAGAACAGGGTAGTGAGGACGTAGTTTTTCCATCACGTAGTTCGCGTTCAGAATTGCTACTTTAGTCGCCTCTGTTAGGCCCGGTTCGCCCATCATAGCGATGTAAGCCCAAGAGATAGGTAGAATTGAAGCACTACCTAAATCTGCTGCTGATACCGCGTAGTCAGAACCTTGCACACCGTTTTCGATGTGACCTGGTAGGAAAGGTGCTAGGTGCGATTTAACGCCGATAGGACCCATACCCGGACCGCCACCACCGTGTGGGATACAGAATGTTTTGTGTAGGTTCAAGTGAGATACGTCTGAACCGATGAAGCCTGGAGAGGTTAGACCAACTTGAGCGTTCATGTTCGCGCCGTCTAGGTAAACCTGACCGCCCGCTGCGTGAACTTGCTCACACACTTCTTTCACTTGCTCTTCGTATACGCCGTGCGTAGAAGGGTAAGTGATCATAATGCTTGATAGGTTGTCTTTGTGCTTCTCGATTTTCGCCGCTAAGTCTGTCATGTCGATGTTGCCATCTTCATCACATTTAACAACCACTACCTTCATAGAAACCATAGATGCCGTTGCAGGGTTAGTACCGTGCGCAGAGCTTGGAATCAGACAAACGTTACGGTGACCTTCACCGCGGCTTGCGTGGTAACGCTGAATCGCGATTAGACCTGCGTATTCGCCAGATGCACCAGAGTTAGGCTGTAGTGAGAAATCGTCGTAACCGGTGATTTCACATAGCTTCTCTTTAAGATCTTTCGCTAGTGCTGTGTAACCAGCCGCTTGCTCTAGAGGTGCGAATGGGTGAATTGAACCAAACTCAGGCCATGTTACTGGAATCATCTCAGCAGCAGCGTTCAGCTTCATCGTACAGCTGCCCAGTGGGATCATGCCGTGCGTTAGTGAGAAGTCTTTGTTCTCAAGCTGTTTTAGGTAACGCATCATTTGCGTTTCGCTGTGGTGCGTGTTGAATACTGGGTGAGTTAGGAACTCTGATTCACGACGGCAGTTTTCTGGAATTGCTGCAAATTCATTTGATGCAATGTCAGAAGATAGTGCTTGAACGTCTTCTTTCACGTCGAAGATTGCGAATAGGGCATTCACGTCGTCGATCGTTGTAGTTTCATCTAAGCTGATACCGATCTTACCATTACCTTCTTTACCTTGAAGTAAGCGAAGGTTGATGTCTGCTGCTTGTGCTTTCGCGTACAGTGCATCTGTCTTCTCTTCAGAGTTGATCGTGATGGTATCGAAGAAGCTGTTGTTCGTTAGCTCGTAACCCGATTTAGTCAGGCCAGCCGCAAGAATAGCTGTCATGTGGTGTGTACGACGAGCAATAGTACGTAGGCCTTCTGCACCGTGGTAAACCGCGTAGAAAGACGCCATGTTTGCTAGAAGCGCTTGAGCTGTACAGATGTTCGATGTTGCTTTCTCGCGGCGGATGTGTTGCTCACGAGTTTGCATTGCCATACGTAGTGCTTGGTTACCGTGCGTATCGATAGAAACACCGATTACACGACCTGGCATTGTACGCTTGTGCTTTTCACGAGTTGCCATGAATGCAGCGTGTGGACCGCCGTAACCCATAGGAACACCGAAGCGCTGAGCTGAACCGATTACTACGTCTGCGCCCATTTCGCCAGCTGGCTTAAGTAGAGCAGAGGCTAGTAGGTCAGTTGCAACCGTTACAAGCGTTTTGTTTGCTTGAGCTTTCGCAATGATGTCAGTTAGGTTGCGAACTTCACCTGTCGTACCAGGGTATTGAACTAACGCACCAAATACGTCTTGCTCTGGAAGTGTTTCAAGAGCACCAACCATGACTTCAAAACCGATGTACTCAGCACGAGTTTTAACAACTTCTAGTGTTTGAGGGTGAACATCGTCAGCAACGAAGAATACTTTGCTCTTGCTTTTACCAGCACGCTTACACAGTGTCATCGCTTCGCCAGCCGCTGTCGCTTCATCAAGAAGAGATGCGTTTGCGATTTCCATACCTGTAAGGTCCATTACCATTTGTTGGTAATTTAATAGCGCTTCAAGACGACCTTGAGAAATCTCTGGTTGGTATGGGGTGTAAGCTGTGTACCAGCCAGGGTTCTCTAAAACGTTACGTAAAATAACGTTTGGAGTGAATGTGTTGTAGTAGCCTTGGCCAATGAAGGTACGTTTCACTTGGTTTAGGTTAGCGATCTCTTTAAGAGAGGTCAGCATGTCCATTTCGCTCAGTGGCGCAGCAAGTGTCATTGGTTTTTCAAGACGGATTTGTGCAGGAACCGTTTCGTCGATCAGTGCGTCTAGGCTAGTCGCGTTGATCGCTTCAAGCATTTTTTGCTGGTCTGCTTTGTTAGGGCCGTTATGGCGAGCAACAAACTCGTTTTGAGTACCCAAGTCTTTCAGTAATTGGCTTTGAAGTAATTCAGTCATGATATGTTCTACTTTCTCTCTGGAGCCGTGAGCTAGCCCCTAAAATTAAGCTGCTCCAAAGAGCAGCTTTATCGTAATGAGGTTACCTATTAATCTTCTTCTACAGAGCTTAGGTATTCTTCCGCATCTTTAAGGTTGTTTAGTTCAGACGCATCAGACATCTTCACTTTAACAATCCAACCACCTTCATAAGGTTCTTCGTTGATTAGCTCTGGGCTATCTTCTAATTCTTCGTTGATTTCTACTATTTCGCCAGAGATTGGTGCGTAGATATCAGAAGCTGCTTTTACTGATTCAACGAGAGAGAAGCTTTCGCCAGCTTCAATTTCGTCTTCAGTGTCTGGCAGGTCAACAAACACAACGTCACCTAGTAGCTCTTGAGCGTGCTCAGAAATACCAATAGTTACAGTACCGTCACCGTTGTCTTTTACCCACTCGTGGCTGTCTGCAAACTTTAGTGTATTGTCCATTGCTTATTCTCCAAAAATTTATGAGGTTTTAATTTAAATCTTAAAATTGGTTTAACGATAAAGAGGGAAGCGTTTGCAAAGCTCTTTAACTTGCTTGCGAACACGTTGCTCAACTTCAGCATTGCCTTCAGGGCTTTCAACTAAGCCATCAAGTACATCACCGATCCATTCACCGATAAGTTTGAATTCTTCAGTGCCAAAACCACGACTGGTTCCAGCTGGCGTACCTAAACGAATACCAGAAGTAATCATAGGCTTCTCTGTGTCGAATGGTATGCCATTTTTGTTACATGTGATCCCTGCACGCTCTAATGCTTCTTCAGTTACGTTACCTTTCAAGCCTTTAGGGCGAAGGTCGACCAGCATTAGGTGCGTGTCTGTACCGCCAGTCACAATGTCACAACCGCGAGTTTGCAACACTTCAGCGAGAACTTTTGCGTTGTCGATCACTGAATCAATATAAGTATTAAATTCTGGGCCAAGTGCTTCGCCAAACGCCACTGCTTTAGCCGCGATAACGTGCATTAGTGGGCCGCCTTGAAGGCCAGGGAACACTGCAGAGTTGATCTTTTTGTTGATGTCTTCGTGGTTCGTCAGAATCATACCGCCACGTGGACCACGAAGTGTTTTGTGCGTTGTTGTGGTAACAACGTGTGCGTGTGGTAGTGGGCTAGGGTGAGCACCTGTCGCGATAAGACCTGCGATGTGTGCCATATCGACCATTAGGATAGCGCCAACTTCGTCAGCAATTTCGCGGAACTTAGCGAAATCAATAACGCGAGGGATAGCACTACCACCTGCAATAATCATTTTAGGTTGGCTTTCGACAGCTAAAGCGCGAACTGCTTCGTAATCGATTTCAAGTGTGTCGCGGTCTACGCCATATTGAACTGCGTTGAACCACTTACCAGACATTGCAGGACGTGCACCGTGAGTAAGGTGACCACCAGCGTCTAGAGACATACCAAGGATGGTGTCGCCAGGTTGAAGTAGGGCAAGTTTTACTGCACCGTTTGCTTGAGCGCCAGAGTGAGGCTGTACGTTTACGTATTCACATTTGAACAGCTGTTTAGCACGTTCAATTGCAATAGCTTCAACGGTATCTACGTGCTCACAACCACCGTAGTAACGACGGCCTGGGTAGCCTTCTGCGTATTTGTTGGTTAGGCAAGTGCCTTGAGCTTGCATTACTGCTTTAGAAACGATGTTCTCAGAAGCAATAAGTTCGATTTGTTCGTTTTGACGAGTGTTCTCTGCTTGGATTCCAGCAAATACGGCGTCGTCAGTACCTGATAGGTTCGTAGAGAAAAAACTGTCTAAGCTGTGGTTTTGGTAAGCGTTCATTGTCGAGACCTTTCATTAAGCTAATGGTGATTGTTTTTATAGTCCATTAGGTCTTACGTTGATTTCTGCATCGGTATCGTTTGCGCTATATAGGTATAGACATACGTTGATTGCGTATTAAATATACTCTTACAGCATCTAAGCGATCGTTGTAGGGTCAATGCAGCACGAATTGGTTCCCAAAAAATCGGGTAAAAAACAGCTCTTACAAATGTTAAATCTATCATTTGCGGCAAGCCGAAGTAGCATCTCTTCATCTAACAAGTCGATAACATAGCTCCGTTAAAATCAATTTTCAACAAAAATTTCCAATAGGAAACAGATTTTCTTGTTTTGCTACGGGGAGCACGCTTTATTTCTCTGTGTGCTCTTTAATCAACAAAGCGCTTTATGCAACAATGAAATTAATAGACAGGAAGTAAAAAATTAATGAGGGAGCTATGTCAGAAGACATTTATGATGAGTACCCATCTTTAACGTTGGCGAAGGAAACGTTAGACCAGAATATTGAACCACTTAGGCTTGGCCAGCGCATTAAAGATATCCGCGGTAAGCTTGGGATTACGCTAGAAGAGGCAAGTCAAAGAACAGGCTTGGCGCGTTCTACGCTCAGTAAAATAGAGAACGAACAGATCTCTCCGACCTTTCAAGCGATGCAGAAATTGGCTATGGGGTTGCAGATAGATATGCCGCAACTCTTTGAACCTCCAAGGAAAAAAGTCGCGACAGGGCGTCGTGATTTAACCAAGGTAGGGCAAGGTAAACCACACCCAACACCAACTTATGAACATGAATTGCTTGCTACAGAGCTCTCTAATAAGAAGATGATGCCATTTAAGAGTCGAGTGAGAGCGCGTACTTTTGAAGAGTATAATGATTGGGTGCGTCACGATGGTGAAGAGTTCTTAATGATCATCTCGGGTGATGTGATGTTTTACTCAGAATTCTACGAACCCGTACCAATGAGTGAAGGCGATAGCATGTATTACGATGCGAATATGGGCCACATGCTGATTTCAACTAGTGCTGAAGATGCACTCATTCTGTGGGTGACTGCAAAATAACTGTAGGTCACTGCAAAATAAGCTAACAAACTTTGAATTTCTTATAGTGAATGCAAACGTTTGCTTTTGTTTTGAACGTTAGCTAATAGACGCGATATTGATGCGAAAATCATCAATATCGCGTTTTTGTATGTATCGAACAATTGTTTTTAAATTGTTAAATGTCACATTTTGAGCTGTTTGACTATTGTTAAGGGTGTAAAACTGACGCAGGCTTGTTTATTATAGTGAACATGGTTTACTCATGTTGATTGAAGTTTACTGAAGTGAATTCTTAGAAAGTGAGTTGTATAGGTTATGTACAGTTATTCATGATTTATAAAGCTAACGATATAAGCCTATATAAAGGACATCACTTTTTACTATCTACTGTTTCTAACGTTAACCAGTATCGTTAGAGGCGACTCTAAATAGAGATATAAGCGGCAGACTCGATTTTGGACAGCCTGCAACGCTTCATGGAGAATAAAATGACTCAAGAACACGCTAATCAAGACCTACTAACAACACCACTGCATGCGCTTCACGTTGAAGAGGGTGCAAAGATGGTTCCTTTCGCTGGCTACGATATGCCAGTCCAGTACCCACTTGGTGTAAAGAAAGAGCATTTACATACTCGTGATGCTGCTGGTCTTTTTGATGTTTCTCACATGGGGCAACTTCGTCTACATGGTGCAAACGCGGCTGCTGTCTTAGAATCTTTGGTTCCTGTAGATATTATTGACCTTCCTTCTGGTAAGCAGCGCTATGCGTTCTTTACTAACGAGCAGGGCGGCATTATGGATGACCTGATGGTTGCTAATTTAGGCGATCACCTATTTGTTGTTGTGAACGCGGCTTGTAAGACACAAGATATCGACCATCTAACGGCACACCTTCCAGCTGACGTCGAGATGGAAGTGATTGATGACCGCGCTCTATTAGCCCTTCAAGGCCCTAAAGCGTCTGAAGTTCTTGCTCGTTTCCAACCTAGCGTTGCAGACATGTTGTTCATGGACGTTCAAAAAGTCGATATCGATGGAGTTGAATGCATCGTGAGCCGCAGCGGTTACACGGGGGAAGATGGCTACGAGATCTCTGTTCCTAACGATCACGCTGAAGCACTAGCACGCAAGCTGACTTCAGAAGCTGAAGTTGAGTGGATCGGCCTTGGCGCTCGTGACTCACTTCGTCTTGAGTGTGGTCTATGTCTATATGGTCATGATCTAGACACAACGACAACGCCAGTAGAAGCCAGCCTTCTGTGGGGTATTCAAAAAGTGCGTCGTACTGACGGTGAACGTGCAGGCGGTTTCCCTGGTGCTGATATCATTCTTGAGCAAATCGCAACGAAAGATGTTCAACGTAAGCGTGTTGGTCTTGTTGGTCAAACTAAAGCGCCAGTACGTGAAGGCGCTGAGCTGTTCGATGCTGAAGACAACAAGATTGGTGTTGTAACAAGCGGTACTGCGGGGCCTAATGCAGGCAAGCCTGTTTCTATGGCGTACGTACGCACTGATCTTGCTGCTATCGGCACTGAAGTATTCGCTGAAGTTCGTGGGAAGAAGCTACCAATGACAGTAGAAAAAATGCCATTCGTACCTCAACGTTACTACCGTGGCTAATCTCTTTTAAGAGAAACTATTAAGCGAAATGAAAGCCTACTGTTTGCTTCTCTGTATAGAGAAGTTCGACGGTAGGCTTTTTTGTTTTAATCCCATCTCCCTTTTTAAGAACGTATCTATTTTTAAGAGCGTATAACTTTCTATATCGCTACAAGCGCTGCGACCTGAAAGTTCGTTTTTTTAAAACGAGACATATGGCTATATCATTAAAATTGCTTACTATAATATTAGTCGTAACGTGTTATGGTGACGATTCATCATTTTTGTAAATAAGTAGTAAGGGTTACAAGGAGTTATCTATGAATGTTAACCATACAATGAGTCCGGTTCGTAAAGCCGTTTTAGGGCTGTTAGCTCCATTGATTTACACATCAAGTGTTATGGCGACGGAAAACTCGGTCGAAAGTGCTCCAAATGCTAGTGTTTCACCTTATATTATCAATGGTAGCCCAACAACAGATACAGAGCTTACTAATACCTATCCAACGTTTACTAGTCTGTATTTCCATGATGGTTCAAAATTTGTCAATTATTGTGGTGGAACGGTTATAGATGGGCAATACGTGCTGACGGCTGCCCATTGTGTGTACGGAAGTTATGCGTGGATGCTTAATACTTGGGTTGTTCCAGGCATGGCCGACCAAACTAAGTATGATAATGGTGGCTACCAGTCCGCACGAGTTGAAAAAATTTATTATCCAAACAACTATAATGAAAACCTTGACCCTAGCCAAGGTGACGTACTGCCAAACGATATTGCTATCTTAAAGCTGAAGACGGCGTTGAATGTACGAGATTACTCATCCCTACTTAACTCTACATTTGACAACACCTATGCATTGAATCGTGGCAAAGATACGTTTAAAGCAGTTGGCCGGGGTTTGACGAGTCATATAACTGATGATCAAGGTAAAACTGTTTCTAGAACTGCTACAAATGTAGTAAATCAAGCGAGTTTAACTTTCGATGCAACGAATAGCTGTAATTCAACAGATAAACAGCTTTGTTTTGATGGCGTGGTGTTTGATGGTTACAAAAACTCGACGTGTAATGGTGATTCAGGTGGTCCAGTCTATTGGTGGGATGGGAGTAGCTATCAACAAATTGGTATTACTAGCTACGGGCCTGGAACATGTGGCAGCCTTGCTGAAAGATATACGTCCGTTTTTACGGAGATTTATGATTATGCAGGATGGATAGGGCGAGTTGTTTCAGGCACTGAAAACGCAACTTTTGAAGTTAGAAGTACACCGAGTTCTCGTGTTCTCGTACGTGTGAGCAATGGTGAAACCGTTGATTCATCTACTGCTTTGTTAGATGAAACGTCGATGCCGAAGATCAGCCTGTCGGGTAGCTCTAACTCAAGCGCAAGCACTGGTAGCAGTGGTGGTGGTGTATCATTTGGCTTGCTAGGTATGTTGATGTTGTTTGCCGGCTTTAGAAAGTTTACTGGCTTTAGAAAATAGCTTTACGTTAAACACTCTGTTTTTGAGTAAGTCGACGCTAAAAAGCATCAGCGTCGACTTAGTTATTTCGGTGTACTATCTATTCAAACTTGTTTATAAGCCTGTTTGCTGATATTGGCCTTCCTGCTATACCTTTCGATAATTTCATCCATTTGTTTTATTGCATCGTTGATATTTTGAATACCACCTTGCGCTACATATTTCTCGCTTTGAGTTAACGCAGAAAAAGCCTGCTTCAATTCCTTATCTTCCAGCATATTGCCATGTAACAACACTTCTTTGTAAGTCAACAGTCGATGTTGTACCGCAATAATGTCATCACGGGTATTTGCTGATTCTATAGCCTGCTGTATGCAAGGAAATGCCAATTTATATTGATTCGCAATTTCCGATCTCAAGCCATCATTATTCTCAATTTGCAACTTTTCTTACTTCCTACCACTTGAATATTCAAACTAATTTGTCTGTAAGTTTACGACTGGTATAAGTCTGAAGTTTATGAAACGTAACGTTTTTATCGGCCGAATAATATGCCTTTAATCGCTTATGTAAACTGTTCTAAGTCAATATGGTCTGCTTCTTGCTGAAATTAGGTCATAACTGTCTATTCTGGAGGTGCTTATGTCACAAGAACCAATAGTAATTGCGCTTATTGAGCGTAGGAAGCAAGGCAATTGGTCTCAAGAAAAATTAGCGGCTAGCGCAGGGATGAGTTTGAAAACCTACCAAAGAATTGAGCGGGGAGAGGCTGATATCAAAATGTCTCAGTATCGTTCGATCACGAGAACCTTGAAAGTGACAGACTTAGACATCGTACTTGATGTTGTTGGTGCATCTCAAGCAGCAGTGGAAGATGTAGCAGCGGTCAGTCGTTTGCTGACCAGTGAAGAGCGAATGCTGTTGATAAAATTGATTTTGTCGGTCAAAAAGAAGCAGTAGCCTTTTTCGAATCAATAGCGCTCGGACAAATAGTCATTTGAATAGATAGCGTTCAACTAAATAGCGCTAGGTATAGGTATCGAGCGTTGTTCAAATCAACGGGTTACAGCGGATGTGTCATGCTTGATTTGTTCGCGGGCGGAGCACAACAATCAGTTTACTCGTCCCCGTAGTTGTTTGGTGGTGCTTCTTTGTTTCTTACTCTCTAAACGTCTTTTTTGGGAGCCACGTGTCGGCTTCGTTGCACGTCTTACTTTTTGAACTTTTGTTGCTTCCAAGATCAGTTCTTTCAAACGGACCAAAGCGTCGTCTCGGTTTTGTTCCTGAGTTCTATACTGTTGAGCCTTTATGATAATCACGCCATCTTTAGTGATACGACTATCTTTATGTGCAAGGAGTTTCTCTTTGTAGTAATCAGGTAGAGTGGAATGCTTGATATCAAAACGTAAATGTATCGCGCTGGATACTTTATTGACGTTTTGGCCGCCGGCACCTTGAGCTCTGATCGCGGTTAACTGGAGTTCCCAGTCTTGAATTGAAACAGAGTTAGATATTTGTAACATAAACATCCATTTTGAACAGTAATATGCGGTCATGATACTGAATATTGGTTATGGTATCAGTAACTTTCTTAAAGAGTGGTAGTAGTGATGAAAATTGATTTAACGGCATATGAAGGATTAATCTTTGATATGGACGGTACGTTGATCGATACAATGCCTGCGCATGTGAAAGCATGGCAACAAACGGCGGAACAGTTCGGCTTTGATTTCGAAGCGTCTTGGCTGCATAGCTTAGGTGGGATGCCGAGTTATAAGATCGCGGGTGAGCTAAATAGTAAGTACGGTTTATCGCTCGACCCACGAGCGGTGTCTACGTTCAAAATGGCTTCGTTTGCAGCTATTGAAGACAAAGGAGATATTATCCCTTGTACGTATTCTCTTTTGATAGACCATCTCGGTGATAAGAAGATTGCGGTTGGAACGGGCAGTCAACGCAAGAGCGCAGAACAACTGTTAGATAAAACGGATATCTTGAGTAAGTTGGATATCTTAGTGACAGCGACAGATGTGAAGAATCACAAACCAAACCCTGATACTTTCTTAGCTGCTTGTTTTGGTATGGGTTTGCAGCCAAAGCAGTGTGTTGTGTTTGAAGATACTCACCTTGGTAAGCAGGCAGCCCATGCTGCGCATATGGATTGCATTCTGGTAGTCGAAGGGAATAAGCTTGAGTTCTACCCCGCACCGAATTGATTGTTAAGCGAATGACTCTAGAGTGAAATGAACAAGTTAGCGGGGCGGTGGTGCGACTCAGGCTTCTGCTATGCAATTTCGCTCATTTCGCTATCAAGGAACAAACATACACTGTTTCTACCTACTGCTTTTGCTTCGTATAGTGCTAAATCGGCGCACTTATAATTGAGTGCAGGTTCACCTGTTAGGTTGGTTATTCCGCCACTTATTGTAACGACGTTGTCGAACTCGATACTGATCGCGATTCTCAGCCTATTAAGCACATAGTCGGCTTCTTTTGGTGTCGTGTGAGGCAAGATAACCCCAAACTCTTCTCCACCAATACGAGCCACGAAGTCGGTATCTCGACATTCACGTTGCAGTACCTGTGCTACGATTTGAATCGCTTTATCGCCATAATCATGTCCAAACCTATCGTTAATGCGTTTGAAATGGTCAATATCCAATATGGCTAAGCAAGATTGCTCGCGAGTAGGGTAACGACTAACGCGAGAACACTCGTCACGAAGCTCCAGGTCGAACTTTCGTCTATTCCAACAGCCAGATAGTGCATCTTTTTCGCTAAGGTTTCTCAGTTTATTCTCGAGTTCTTTGCGTTTGCTGATATCAACAAATGATGCAACATAAAATTGAATAACATCTTTTGAGTCTTTGATGGTTTGGATTCGAAGAATTTCCGTGATCAAGGTGCCATCTTTTCGTCGGTTCACCACTTCGCCTTCCCACATCCCTGTCTCTTTAATGACGCTCCACATTTTAATGTAGAACTCTTCATTATAGCGGCCGGCGTTAAACAATGAAGGCTGTTTACCTTTTACATCTTCTAACTCGTAGCCACTGACACGGGTGAACTCTTGGTTTACTTTTATGATTCGGTTATTTCTATCTGTAATCACTAACGCCGACATGCCATTCATCGCCGCTTTTGCTAGTTGGCTATCTATGCTGTTTTTTTTATGATTTCTGTTCCACAGTACGAAACCTGCAGAAATCATTGAAATCAATATCGAGAGTATGATTATCTGAACGACTATGGCGTGATTTTCTTGTTGAAACTGAGTGTTAAATTGACGTTCTTCAATATGAAGAACCATATAAATTGGTCCTTCAAACTGCTTAATCTTAGGGCTGATGTCAGAGTGAAAATACCAGTTTTTACCATCAAAATAGCTGGATGAGGTGCCGCTTTGAATATTCTGCCACAGGCCTGGGGCTAGTTTTGCATACGTCTTGTCTGAACGTGATTCAATCACATGCCCAAATGAATCCTCAGGGTCGGGACCCATGATGACATGACCAGTTTTGTTAAGGATGACTGGAACTGTCGCTGATGTACCTATCTGGTAATGCAAGCGTTCATAGATCTCGCGCATATTTAGGTTAGCAATGAAATAGCCAATAATGTGCTCCCCTACAGTCACTGGCGTCATAATGCGAAGTGTCGGCGTAAAGGGGCGAACAAACTCTCCATTTTCAGCCTCAAGATCAATGCCTTTAGCGCTTACCTCTCCGATCGATAATTCTTGTAGCACTTTGTAGTAATCGCGAGAGGATTTGTTCTGTAGCTTGCGGTCTGCGACGATAGTTGCTTGACCATCATTGTAGTTGACGCGGAAGACTTCGTTGGCGTCTAGATCTAGGAAACGTAGTTGAGAGTAGTATCGTTGCCCGTTTGCTAATACCACCCAAAGATCCTGAAGTGCCTGTTTGTTACCAATCGAAGGTTCAGTAACTGCACGGAGTAGGGTCTGTGAAGCGGCAATAGAGGGAACCGCATTTGATATTTGCTCAACAATAATAGCGAGTTGATGAAAGCTGTATTCGATTTGGTTTTGATTAGACTGTTTGATGTTCAGCGCATGCTGAGCTTCAACCCGTTCAAATTCAGAGTTTATATAGAGAGCAGGGACTAATCCTAGGGTAAACATGGTGCATATAAATTGGCTGATTAGTTTATTTATATTCGTATTCATCACTGTCCTCGAAAAATCAGCGCAATACTATATATTTTATAGACCTATTAATGTGATCTTTACCCAAAACCTATAACAAGACTTGCATATTACTTTGGTTTCAATGAAATATATTGCAATTGGGGTGTTAATTGAGCCGTTAGAGCTGAGAAGTAGATGACCTGTCCGTCAATATGGTGGGGCAAAGTACAGACAGGCTATTCTAGATAAAGCGGATTTTTAGCCTATGTCTTGTCTTAATTAACTTAAGCCAACGATGTTTCCTTTGCTATCAATGTCCAACGACATAAAAGCTGGTTTATCAGGCAGGCCTGGCATGGTCATTACATTGCCGCACAGCGCGTAAATAAAGCCAGCACCAGCACACAGCTTTAGCTCCCTAACGGGTACGTCAAACTGAGATGGTGCACCTTTTATGTGCGCTTCAGTGGAGATTGACAGTGGCGTTTTTGCCAAACAAACCGATAGGTTGCTGTAGCCGTGTTGTCTAAACTCCGCCAACTGTTTTTTGGCAAGTGGTGATAGCGAGATACTTGCTGCGCCGTATCCAACTTCAGCGACTGCCATCAGTTTCTCTTCTAAGCTTTGCTCTGAGTGATATAAAGGTTCAAATTCACTGTCATGTCGGCAGGCCTTTATCACTGCGTTAGCCAACTGAGTTGCACCTTCGCCACCTTGGCCAAAGGCTTCACTCACTTCAACGCTCACGTTTGGATAAAAATCGGTGATCATCTGTTTCAAAGCGTCGAGCTCTTGAGCTGAGTCTTGTGGGAATCGATTAATCGCAACGACGGTAGGCACTTGGTATTGCTTAACGTTGTTGATATGCCATTTAAGGTTTTCAAAACCTGCAGTGAGCGCGTCTTGGTCATCATTAAAGATTGAGTCTGGTAGCGGAGTTCCCGGTCTCAAATCGTATAAACCAGAGTTGGCTTTTAATCCACGTAATGTTGCGACAATGACTGCACAATCGGGCTTTTTGTTCGATGCTTTCACTTTTATGTTACACGCTTTCTCAAAACCCATGTCCGAGCCGAAGCCACCTTCGGTCACGACAAAGTCACTTAGTTTTAACGCAATCTTATCGGCAATAATAGAAGAGTTACCGTGTGCGATGTTAGCGAAAGGCCCTGCGTGGATTAGGGTAGGAACCCCTTCAAGGGTTTGCATTAATGTTGGCTCTATGGAGTCCTTCATTGTGACGGTCATAGCACCTGCTACGTTGAAGTCATCTGCGGTTAATGGCAAGCCTTGGTTATTGTATGCGAGTACCACTCGCCCGATGCGTTTTCTTAAATCTTGAAGGTCATCAGTTAGAGCAAGAATTGCCATCAGCTCTGAAGCCGCTGAGATATCAAAGCCATCCTCGCGCTCAAAGCCATTAATTGTTTTGTCTGCTTCGTTCTTGCCAACCGTGATCATGCGTAATGCACGGTCATTATGGTCGAGAACACGTCGCCATACGATTCTGCTTGGGTCGATATCCAGTGCTTTTAAGCCCGAACGCGCTTCAAAGGCGTCTAAACCTTCACGCTGCTCATGATACAAACGAGCGTCAATAGCGGCAGAGGCGAGGTTATGAGCGACGGTTACGGCATGAATGTCGCCAGTCAGGTGAAGGTTCAATTGCTCCATTGGGGCAACTTGTGAATAGCCACCGCCGGCAGCACCGCCTTTTACACCAAATACCGGGCCCATTGAAGGCTGACGAATGCAGGCCATAGCGGATTGGTCAATCTTTGCTAGACCTTGTGCTAATCCGATAGTGGTAACTGTTTTGCCTTCGCCAAGAGGCGTTGGTGTGATAGCGGTCACCACGACCAATTTACCATCTTGTTGGTTGGCGAGGCGCTCAAGTGATGTGAGAGACACCTTAGATTTGTATTGCCCTAATGGCTGATGTTCATTGTTTTGAAGGCCAGCTTGCTTGGCAACCTCACTGATGTTTTTAAGGGGAGTAGAGCGACAAATATCAATATCAGACAGCATATTTGATCCTTATATCAGAACCGAAAGGTAGTACGTAAACGTTTGCGTGGCGATAGTACTGTATAAATTTGCCAAGTAAAGGCAAACCACATCAATTATGTGCTGGAAGATAACAGATCTAAAGAGTCATTGCGCAAGATCAAATCTTAAACGAGCAAAATATTCGATCTGATTACCTTCAGTTGCAATTATATTGAGGTTGAATACAAAAAGGGCTGCATATAGCAGCCCTTCAAGGAGTGGGTAATCTAACTTGGCGTTAACCTCTAAGAGTTAACTACCTAATATGGTCGATTAACGATCCCAGTATGTTTCTTCTAAGCTATCTTCGCGTTCAGGTAGTGCACGAGAAAGACGAGGAGAGTGCTGAGTCAACACTTCATAGCTTACACGGTTTGCATACTTACAAATTTGAGATAAAGACGAGTAAGTTAGGCAAGTGTGCTCGTGTTTTTCCGAGTTTGGTACATTCACGTGGTGGTAGCTGTTCGCTGCCATGTCGTGTAGTAGTGCAGAAAGTGCACCATCACCAGCGCCGTTTGTATTTTTAATCTCACGCGGGCCACCAAGGTAAGGGCCAATGTGAGAGTATACTTTTACTGGATCTTTACAGTCTTGCTTACGCATAGCTCGGCTGAATTCGAATTTATTGAACTCAGGGATGTTACCCGGTAACAATGGCAGGGTGGTTTCGCGTTTCGCTAGCTCATCTGTGTAACCTGCCATGTATAAACCTATAGGGCCTGCAGTACAGAGAACTAGGTCAACCCACTCAAGTGCTTTGTTAGCAGCTAGAAGCGGATCTTTTTCACCCGTTAACGCTTCACCCTCGTCTTCGTTCATCGCGACAATGGTTACGTTCTCTTTCAGGTATTCTTGCCACCATTCAGCGTTGCCTTCGATCACGTACTTAGTACCAAGTGTTAGTACTACTGGTACATTGTGCGCTTTCGCGTATTCGATCGCTTTTTGTACCGCTTTTGGCATCGGGTCTTCAGGCTTGCCGCGCATTAGGTATGAAGATACAACCAATGCAGATGCTTTCTCGAAAACTTTTTCAGGAATGCTTTCAGGAAGCAGTTGGTTCATGTGGCCTTCATTGATTGCAAACGTACGTTCACCATCTTCAGAAATAAGTGTGTAGCAACGACCAATAGGACCATCAACAGTTTGAAGGTGGTTTAGATTCATACGAGAAGAAGTGCGGCAAAGGTAACGATAGCCAAATGAGCCAACTTCAATCTTCTTCGACATAACGCCAAGCAATACAGATTTACTGTCTGCCAGTACGGAATAGTTGTGCAGTGTGTTGCCAATAGTATCGCCAGGGTATTGATGCGTGATCAAACCGCGCTCAACTAACTCTTCATATAACGCATCTGCTTTACTCTCTTCCAATACCAGTGAGTGACCTTTACTCAGCTCGTATTTTTCAAGGAACGCGTTATCAACACGGGCTTCGATATCAACAATCGTTTGACCAACACCGACAATCGTTGCGCGGTGAAGCTTAGGCGTTTGTTGCATTTGGTTGACCAACGGATCACGTGCGTGAGTTGGAAAATAGTGTTTAGATTTACGCTGTCCAGGAAACTTCATATGAAAAATACAGTGAAAAAATTTTGCCGCATAGTATCACATTTTGTTTCTGATTCTTTCATTTTTATTACATTTAGAATCACCTGCACAATGTCTGTACAGGTGATTTTACTTACTTTTGGCTAGAGGGTATTTACGTGAGACTATTCGGCTGGAACTCGTGTTGCAGGGTCAATGTAAGCCTTTGTACCCCAAAGTGGAACGGTTGAAAGGCTATGCTTGAAACTGCCTTCTGTTTCTTTAGTGGTGTATGACAAGTAGAGCAGCGATTGATTGTCTGCATCGTAGATTCGACGAACCTTCATTGTTTTGAAGAAGATACTTTTTGATTGTTTGAATACCACTTCACCAGATTTGCTTTTGTCTATTTTAGCAATCATTTCTGATGTAATTTCACCGGTTTGACGACAAGAGATAGAGCTATCGCTTGGATCAGAAAGGCTAAGGTTTGCTTCGATTGATGCGATATGACAAGTCACACCTGCGATTTTGTCGTCATCTAAAGAAGACATCTTGATATCTTTCATTGTGAAGAATCCAAGAGAGACGTCGCCAACCTCGTTGTCCGAACAGCCTGCCAACATTGTGATGATACCCGCTGCTATTAAGGCTTTTTTCATGAGAAGTCCTTTTTATTTATAGAGTTCTGTTTACTATAAGGATATTGAAACTTGAATACGAGTGTAGAGCTTTTCGTTAAGTTCTTAAAGGATGTTGTTGGAGAATGGAAAATATGAAGTATTTAAAGTACTTGTTGGCCTTGGTCATGCTCTGTATGCTCTGTGCTTGTAGCTCGGCACCTCAGTCGAATATATGTCTTCCAAGTAGCTGTGACATTTGGGGATACTAACCGTAGGTACTAAAAGAATGAATAACGAAATACCTGAAAGTGCAAAACAGAAAAATCAATGGCTGTTTAGTCAACTCGATATTGCCTATCCCGCAAAAGAGAGCTTGCTAGGCCGACAACTTTATCAAAGCAAACTCCCATCCAAGACATACCAACTCCTCGCTCAAGATCAAACGCCTTCACAAATTGATGAACTGCATAAAGTCGATTTCCATAAGCTGACCGTACTTTTCTCACTTAACCAAGCAAGTGTTTACCAAGATGAAGCCGAAAGGGCATACATGCTAGAGTTCTTGAGTCAGATTATGTTATCTGACGAACATGTCTTATACATAGGGACTCAAAATGGTGATGTTGCAGCGAGCGCTATCGTAACAGAAGCTGAAGATTCTCTGCTCATTTCAGACGTTGTTGTTGAAAGTGGTCAAAGTATCAACGGTTTTGCTAAGCAGTTACTTGATTTTTGGGCACAAGATCATGCTTCTCACGATAAAGTATGGGTCGAGAACTAAAGATTCTTTGAGGAAGCGTTAATCTAAGTACAATACCCTGTCTTATTAAAAGGGTGTTGTATGTGCAAGCTATTGTTCTCAATCGCTGTATTGTGTGTTAGCGCTTTTTCCTCTCACAGTTTTGCTAATGGCTGGGATATCAAGCGCATCCTAGTTTTACACTCATACGAACCTTCTTACCAATGGACTGCTGATTTCCAAAAAGGGATAGACAGTGCGTTCAGCCAATCTCAAACCGAAGTTAAGCTTTCAATCGAGTATTTGGATTCAAAGCGTGTCCATAGCCCTGAGTACTACGATTCTCTTGCGAACTACTTACGTACCAAGTATGCCGGTTATAAGTTTGACGGCGTCATTGCGGTTGACGACAATGCTGCTAACTTCCTTGAATCTCTGCCTAATTTGATCGATCGCTCCACACCTGTCGTTGCTGCCGGTATTAACGATTTCAGTACAGACATGTATTCGGTGTCTGATAGAGCAACTGTGCTTTATGAGAACGATCAGATAGACGTCAATATTAAGCTGATCTCTAAGTTAAGACCTAATCTCAAGAAGCTCTATTTCATTAATGATTACAGTGTCACTTCTGAGTTAATTCACAAAGATATGAATCGTGTGATGACGGAGTTCCCTAATATCACTTTGGTTGAAATACGCGATCTATCGTTAGTGCGTACCCGTCATTTTTTGGAAGGTATCTCTGCTGATGACGCGGTTTTGCTCAGTCATTACAACACCGAATTGAATCGAGGCGTGTACCACACTTACCAAGAGATTGCGGATGCATTGTCTAAAGCAAGTGCTGCTCCAGTGTTTGCTTTGTGGCAGTTCTATATTTCGGGAGATGTACTTGGTGGCTATGTGAATCACTCTAAAAGCATGGGTGAAGAGGCCGTTAACGCGCTAGATAAGTACCTACCACTTGGTTTCAACGAACCTTTAACTCCAGGTGATAACAAACGTTTTGTTTTCAATTATCCAGCGATGAAAAAGTTCGGCATCCGTGAGAGTACGCTACCTGATGAGGCTGTATTCATTAATGAGCCTTCATCCTTTATTCGTAAAAACTTTCAGTTGCTATTGGGTCTGTCGATGGTCATTGCGGGTTTGAGCCTGATTATTTTGATGCAGTTTGTCACTCTACGCCAAAAGAAAGAACTGGCTAAAAAGAGCAAACGAATCTTAAAGCTTCAGAAGCAAACACTGAATATTCAAAAAGATATGATTCATGTTCTCGGAGAGGCGATTGAAACTCGCTCTGGCGAAACCGGTAATCACGTTAAGCGTGTCGCCAAATTGTCTGCGTTGCTTGCTAAGTATCGAGGTTTGAGCCATCGCGAGGTCGAGATGATTGAAATCATCAGCCCAATGCACGATGTGGGTAAGATTTCGGTTCCTGAATCGATCTTAGATAAGCCTGGCAAATTAACCGACCAAGAGTGGGAGGTTATGAAATTTCATACGACGGCGGGCTATAATTTATTGAAGAGTGGAGCGGGCGATATTACCAACTTGGCTGCAATCATTGCCAATGAACATCATGAACGTTGGGATGGAGCAGGGTACCCTAATGGGAAGGTTGGTGATGAAATTCACTTGTTTGCTCGTATTACTGCGGTCGCGGATGTATTTGATGCGCTACTTAGTACGCGTTGTTACAAAGAGCCGTGGCCATTAGAGATGGTTGTTGATTTGTTCGAGAGAGAATGTGGCTATCAGTTCGATCCTGAGCTTACTCAATTACTATTGAGCCACTTACCCGAGTTTGTTGCTATTCGTGATTCGTATCCAGACACAGTCATCACTGAATGTCGCATTGAAGTAACGGACAAACCTATTGTTATTGAAGAATTGGCCGTGAGTTAACGGTTTATTGGCAAATAAAGTCGTGATTGGTGACGCTCAAAGCATATTAATTTAATGAATGCTGTTGCTTATGGTTGGGCATAAAGTGATCCACTGCATATTTCGCGTAGAGAAATAAGGACCGATAGGTAAAGTGTTACCTTAATCATCCCGCGTATTGAAAGAACACTATAGGATAAAACTTGAATTCAATGCGAGTGAGAGAGCTATGCGGTTAGAACAAACTAAATGTGTAATTTTCGATTGTGATGGAACACTCATCGATAGCGAGAAGCTGTGTTGTCAAGCTTTAGTTAATGTGTTTTCTAGCTTCGGGGCTAAGTTAAGCGTTAATGACTGCTATGTGCACTTTCAAGGTGGGAAGCTAGCTGACATCTTAATGGATACACAAGCACGTTTAGGGCTATCTATCTCCATCGATACACTCGAGCCGCTTTATCGCACTGAATTAGAAGCCTTGTTCCAACGCCATTTAAAGCCGATGGATGGTGCTATTGAGCTTATTGAATTCCTCAAGCAACAAGACATTGAGTTTTGTATAGCTTCCAATGCGCCTAAATCTCGAGTTGAATCTTCATTGGTAATGACAGGAATGCTCGACGACTTCAAAGGCAAAGTATTTTCAGCTTTTGATGCCAATAGCTGGAAACCTGAGCCTGACCTGATCATGTATACCGCAATGAATATGGGCTTTTTACCAAACGAATGTATTTATGTTGATGACACGGTGAAAGGCATTGAAGCTGGAGTTCGTGCGGGTATTCAATCTTTTAGATTGCGACCAACGTTTGAAGGTTCATTGAGTGATAATACTGAAGCCGACATAGCAGAGCTAGCGGCTCAGGATATTTACAGTTTGGAAGAAATCTCGATTTGGATTAATGGCAAGCGCTGCTCAAGTGGTGGTATACCGCACTCTGGAGCTTTGGTGGGGTAGAGCCTAATTGAAGGCTGACTACTTTGCTTAATTGTGTTGTGTGGAAACCGCATGCAGCACAAGTGAACTTCTCTCCACTTTCTGAAAGTAGATATTCGTCATGTTGGCATAAAGGGCATGTGATGTCGTCGGTGTATGGTGCATCTGTTTTATTCATTATGTGTCACCTGCAGCAAAAGGGTAAGCGAAAATAAGACCCGTTCAAATAGATTACCCCTAAGCTCGATTATTAGACAGTTTTGGCTCCTCTTAATCCCTCCTTTGCGACTTACTTCATGTTAATAACTGAGGGGTATGGATTTGCCATGGTTATTAATCGACATCAATAAAAAAAGGACTCTATATGAATCCTTCTTAGGTTTGCTCTTAATTCTGAGCATTAAGCATTAAGCATTAAGCATTAAGCATTCAGTGCAAATAGCTGATAGCTAGTTGCTAAGTGCTAAGTGCGGTATCTTGCCAAAGTTTGAGACAGAGAAACCGATGCTTCAGTCAGCTTAGATACGCCCTTTGAAGAGTTTTGAGCGACATCTTTGATTACGTCTGATTGGCCTCGTATATCATTAAGCTCAGCAGCGATGGTATTCGCTACGTTGCTTTGTTCATCAGCTGACGTTGCTATTTGTAGACTCATGTCCATTAGCGCTTGTGCGGAATCTGCAATCGAGTTTACGTCATCACCAATATGTGAAATGAGTTGGCTACTGGTTTGCGCTTGATCAACCGTTTGCACCGTGATCTTAGCTATGTTTTGACTCTCTTGCTGTAAGCGTTCAATCATCGTTTGGATCTCAACCGTAGCTGATTGAGTTCTGCTAGCGAGCGTTCTCACTTCATCAGCAACAACAGCGAAACCACGACCTTGTTCACCCGCACGAGCTGCTTCAATCGCGGCATTTAGTGCAAGTAAGTTGGTTTGCTCTGAAATTGCGTTGATCGTGGTGATGACTTCGTTGATTTGGCTTGTATTTACGTTCAAGCTCGTAACAGAAGACGAGGTTTGCTCAATCAAAGAAGAAAGGGTGGTGATCTCTGAGATGGCTTGCTGAACCATGGCATGACTATCATTGATTTGTTGAGCATCCTGCTCTGCTTGCTCTGTAGACCGAGCTGAAATATTCGATACTTCATTTGCTGATGCCGTCATCTGGTCCATTGCAGTTGCAACAGAGTCTAGAGATGAATTCTGGCTCATAATCTGTGTTTCACTGCGCTTCATCTCTTTTTCGAAAGAAGCTGACGTTTCACTCAGTGTTGCTGCGTTTTGGTTTACGTTATTGACTAGTTCACTTAGCGTATCCATTGAACGGTCAAGGGCGCAACCAATCGTACCAAACTCATCTCGTCCCGGATGGAAGCCAAGGCGAGATGTTAAATCACCATCACCAATCTTTTGAGTGGTTGAGTAAAGCACCCAAAGTGCGCCACCTAGGAAAGTAGCGACCCAGTAACAGAAAAGACCAAAAGGCACACACCACAAAAAACTGAGTAATAAAGAGTACAGTGCTTGCTGCTTTTGGTTCTGTGTATCACTAGTTGAAACGGTAAGAGAGTAGTAGTTGCCATCTTGTGCCAGTGCCGTAGCAGTCACGGAACCCGTGTTTGAAATAGTGGTTTCTTGAAGGCGTGTTTGTTGGCTTACTGAACGAACCGAAGCTGGGGAATCTGACGCTGATAAAATGCCTTGCAATTGAAACTCAACCTGCTGTTTTGCACTTGCGTCAATTTGTTCTACCTTGTTGACATAGTTGAAACCAGCAAGGCTTGCTACAGCGGCGAAAAAGATCAAGAAAATGACCCAAAACTTGTCGTTAATCGACATTTTAATAAACAGTTTGTCTATCGTTCTAAATTGTACTTCTTTCATAAAAACTCCACGGTAAATCCTTTACCGTGGACTCTAAATAACCGACCTTAATAAAAATGTGATTCCGATCGATTAATTATGAAAATTAATGATAGCAATATATCGTTCATGAGACATCAATCAAGTATTTTTGCTCTCGATGGGTTTATTAGCCTAATGATGGTAATAACCCTACAGAAATAAGGATTTGAATTGCAATGATAAACACGCCAACGCTACCCGCTAAAAACAGCGCTTTGCTTCCACCTAACACTTGGTAAGTTGATTCTGTAGCGTGAGGTTTTATTAATAAACCTGTGTAACGAACCTTGTATACCATCACTGTAGGCAGCAGAATCGCGAGCACTGAAAGTGCAATGGCAGCGTAACCCAAAGCCATGATAAAACCTTGTGGGTAGAACAGGGCAAAACCTAATGGTGGTAAAAAAGTGATAGCGGCCGTTTTAACGCGTTTGGCATTGCCTAGTTTCTTGCTTAGAGAGTCACCCATGAATTCAAATAACCCCAAGCTCACGCCAATAAAAGAAGTAAGAAGTGCAAGGTCAGCAAATACACCCACGATCAAGCTTAAGTTTGATTTATGAACCGTTTGCGATAGTGAGACTAGAAGCGCACCCAAGCTAGTATCAGACAATAATTGCTCTTGGCTAATCACACCCAACGTAACACTCTGCCAGAAAACATAGATGACTAAAGGCAGTGCAGAGCCAATAATCATGACCTTACGTAAAGAGCGAACGTCACCATCCAGGTATCGAACAATTGAAGGGATGCTGCCGTGGAAACCAAAAGAGGTAAACACAACCGGTATCGCAGCAACAATCAGCCCTTGTTGTAGTGGCATGCTCATTAGGTATTGAGAGGTGATGTTTGGTGCAAGGAAGCTGAGTACCAGTACCATAGCGATCAGTTTAAGTCCGAATAAAACGCGGTTAACTTTATCAACACTGTGTGTACCAATCGTCACAACTCCCGCAACTAACAGTGTAAATAGGAGTGTGGTGATTTGACCATTGAGTTCAATGCCTGCGATATCCGATATACGTTGGTTAAACTGCGCACCGCCACCTGCAATGTATGCGGCACACAAAGCGTAGAAAAGAAACATCACGGCGAAGCTTGCGATCCACTTTCCTTTTGTTCCTAAAATCGTGTGAGCTAACGTGTGTAGAGTTGCGTCCGATTCAGCGAATTGATGAAGCTCTACCATTAATAATGCAGTGAAGGCCATTAGAGCCCATAAGCCAAGCATTAGAAATAGTGAGGTCGAAAAGCCAATTCCTGCAGATGCGAGTGGAAGAGCGAGCATGCCTGCACCAATGGTTGTGCCTGCAATGATCAAAGTACTACCAAAAACCTTTGATTTATTCATTGTATATAATTCTTTACGTTAGGGTGGGTTTTCGTTGTATTTCTTCTGGTCTAAGAGAATAAACCCAAAGAATATCTCGATTTTCAAGTATCTTGATTGAGTTTAATTCTAAATGCAATGTTTAATGTAATTAAAAATATCCACTGTATATAAATGTGTACACTAGTTGGTGCGTAAGGAACTAAAAATGCTTAAGCAAACGTTTGAGTGTGATTTACTTCAAAATTTATAGGGTAATTTGTTGTAATTGGTGTAAGGTGGCAGTACATATGTCGTTCGCGTATGCCCCTTTAGCGTAAACAAGCGCTAATGATCGCGAGTAGCTTCAAGCTATAAATATGGAATGGGTAGAGTAGAGTGCGTTCATCAAAGTGACATAATATAAGTCCAAGATGGTGCACTAGTTAATCGGACAACATGTCCACACTAAGGAATAGAGGGGGCACGATGAGTGACCAATCTTATAATGACGAAAGTCTAGAGTTGTTAGATGCTATGGAAATTGGCATTGATTTATCTGACTATGAACAGACGGTTAAACAATTAGCAGAAGAGCTTTTCAAGTCTTCGAACTAAGTTTTTAAGATCTTTAATTAAGTTTCAAACTAAGTGTTACTGAACTAAAGGTTTATGTAGTTCAACGTTCTCAAATTAAACAATTCTTAAACTGAGCAAATCTCATTCGCTCACACGTCATAACAAAACTATCCTCATTAAAGTTCGCGAAGATAAACGAGTACGTTTACCATGTTACTTAGTTCTCGATACTTTAATGAGGTTCAATGAACTTTCTCGCACACCTCCACATCGCCAAGCATTGTAAAAGTAACTTAGCGGGTAATCTGTTAGGTGACTTCGTTAAAGGCGACCCTAGTAAGTACTATTCAAACTCACTTTCAGACGGAATAAGACTTCATCGATTCGTTGATAGTTATACTGATCATCATGATGTATCTCGTTCTGCAAAATCGCTTTTCTCACACCAAACACGACGCTTTGCACCTATCGCACTCGATGTATTTTGGGATCACTGTTTAGCCAATCATTGGGCTCAGTTCTCAACGCAATCACTTGAGCGCTTTTGCGTAGACAGCCATCAACAGATTTTTGAACACCAAGAGCCTCATTGGCCTGAGCACTTCATTACTGTTCACCAGAAAATGGCAGAACAACGTTGGTTGCTAAGTTATCAAGACATGTCTTCCATTGAGGTGGTATTGCAACGCATGGCGTTGAGACGGCCAAAGCTTGGGATGCTTAAATCTTGCTATCACGACTTAGAACATCACTACAGCACGTTGCAGTGTCACTTTTATGAGCTTTATCCTAGTGTTTTAGAAGAAGCGAAGCAGTTTAATGCGCTTCAAATGAAGAAAAATCAAAAGGAAAGGTAAACAGCGTAATGCAGGTTTGCTACAATCCGCGCCTATTTAATCTGTGAGCATCATACTATGTCTGAATCTACAAAATCTTTTAACCAACTAGGATTATCTGAGCATCTTCTTGCTACGCTATCAGAGCTTAACTTTACGGCTCCTACCAGTGTTCAAGAGCAAGCGATTCCATTGGTATTAGAAGGCAAAGATGTATTGGCTGGTGCTCAAACGGGTACAGGTAAAACGGCCGCATTTGGTTTGCCAATTATCCAAAGATTAATCGAGACAAAAGACAACGTTATTCCAAACCCGAAGCTAGTTCGTGCGCTTGTGTTGGTACCAACACGTGAACTAGCGCAACAGGTTTTCGATAACGTAACCAGCTACGCAAAGGGCACCGACATTAAAGTCGTGGTGGCTTACGGCGGCGTTAGCATGAAGGTTCAAACTGAAAATCTACGCGGGGGAGCAGATATTCTAGTCGCGACTCCGGGCCGTCTTATCGACCATATGTTCACTAAGAACATCATGTTGAGCCACACTGAAGTGTTGGTACTGGATGAAGCAGACCGTATGCTAGACATGGGTTTCATGCCTGATATCAAACGCATTCTTTCTCGTATGAATGAGGTGCGACAGACTCTGTTCTTCTCTGCGACGTTTGATAACAAAATTAAAGCTCTGGCACATCGAATGATGCAGTCACCAAGCGAAATTCAAGTGACGCCAAAAAACAGCACCGCTGACACTGTTACCCAGATGGTTTATCCGGTTGATAAATCGCGTAAAAGTGAACTATTGGCCTATTTGATTGGCTCAAAAAACTGGCAACAAGTGTTGGTGTTCACGAAAACTAAGCAGGGCACTGATGCTCTAGTTAAAGAGCTTAAGCTAGATGGCATTAAAGCGGCATCAATCAATGGGGATAAGAGCCAAGGTGCGCGCCAAAAAGCATTAGACGATTTCAAGTCAGGTAAAGTACGCGCGTTAATTGCAACCGACGTGGCAGCTCGAGGTATTGATATCCAGCAGCTAGAACAAGTTGTGAATTACGATATGCCATTTAAAGCGGAAGACTACGTTCACCGTATTGGCCGTACTGGCCGTGCTGGCAACAGTGGTTTAGCGATCTCTTTGATGAGTCAGGATGAAGCTTACCTACTGGGTGACATTGAACGATTGCTGGATACGCGCTTGCCTCAAGAGTGGTTAGAGGGTTTTGAACCAAGCCTAGAAAAAGATCTAGCTCCCGATCGAGGTGGTCGCAGTAAAAGTCGTTCATCAGAAAAACGTAAGATGAAAGCGAAACTTAAGATTCACCAAAATCGCGGTAAAGCGCGTCGTTAATCAGCCAGATTAAGATCTACAATATATAAGATATAAAAACGCGCCGTTACGGTTAGTTCTGTAACGGCGCGTTTTTATATCAAGCCAATTAGCTTCGTAATTGGTTATCAGAATTTGTGGTGTTCAGGATTACACTTCCACACGCAAGGCACCTCGTAAATCAACTCTTCAAGAGTCGTTGGGTTAAGCACCCATTCATCCTCAATAGCAAATTGATTGACCATTTGTTTATTGAACATCTGCCAATGCTTCATCAAAGCTTCATCAGGCGTCGCCTCCATATTCCCCTCGTTCCAAGTGCTTTCCATGAACGGGGTTAGGCAGACTGCACCGTTAGCGAACATGATCATTTGCCATTTTATTTCGAAAATATTAACGGTTTTTTCCGGGTTTACTTTGTTGTATTGGTCGGCCAACATATTGATTTCGTGCTCAAGGTCGCCGACGTTGTCGATGAAGTAATCGACCAGGTTGTCTTCTTGACGTACAGAATCCGAAAGAAGTTGCATCGGTCTTCGTGAGTGAATCATGTTGGTAAAAAGGCGCATAGCGAACAAATAGATCGAAATGTTGGGCGTTACGTCTTTTGGTAATTCTTGCATAATCTTACTGATGTAAGATTGAAAATACTCGTGTAAACAATCGCTTATGGCATGCCAGATCTTCTCTTTACTACCAAAGTGATGGCGGATAAGGCTATGAGAGACCCCAGCTTTTTCACTGATATTACGTAACGAAACTCGTTCATAACCTGCATCACAAAACATCTCTGCTGCAACAGCCATTATTTGAAATCGAGTCTCTTCAGCGTCTTTTGCGCTTCTTCTGCCTTGTTTCTTTTCAGTCATCTTCATTTCTACATTTACCTGATTACCACATTCTACACTGTTTTCCTTGAAATAAAAAATACTGCACAAGTGGAAAGTAAAGCTTGAGAATTCTTTAATAATAAATATACTGCACACCTGTGTAATAAATCATAATAATTAAATGGAGAAGCATCATGCAATCCAATTTGTCTATCAAAGCTATACCGACCAAGCGTACGGGCGCGGTTATTGCCGCACTATTGCTCGCTGGCTCTCTAACTGGATGTAACAAAGTTCAGTCAGAGGAAAATGAGCAGGTAATCAAGCCTGTAAAGTTGTTTGAGATTCCTCTGCAGGTAGATATCGAGCTTGATAGTTTTATCGCAAAAGTAGATGCGACCGACCGCGCTGCTCTTTCATTTCAAGTGGGTGGCGATATCGAAGTTTTCGATGTTCGTATGGGACAAGAAGTGAAGAAAGGCCAAGTTTTAGCCGTGTTAGATGCAACGGATTACCGAATTGCTGTTGATGCTGCACAAGCGAAATTTGACTTGGCGAACAGTCAATACAAGCAGGCTTCAGAGTTGTACTCGAAAAAGCTTGTGAGTACCGATTATTACGACCAAGCCGTGAACACCTTTACTGCCGCTGACGTTGAGTTGGACCAAGCAAAAACAAACCTTGGTTACACCACATTAGTTGCTCCATTCGATGGCGTGGTGTCTATGGTGTTTGGTAAGCAATATCAGTTAATTGCTGAAAAGCAGCCAGTTCTTAATATTTTGAATCACAGTGAAATGGATGTGACGTTCTCTATTCCGGTATCTAAGCTTGAAGACCGTTCTATTCAAGACCTAACGAGCTCAAACATGTGGGTTGTAATGGATAGCCACCGCAGTATTCGTATCCCAACGCGTTTTAAAGAGATCTCTACACAACCAGATGAAGACACCAACAGCTACCAAGCGGTTGTATCTATCGACAAGCCGGTAGGCATCAATCTACTTTCTGGAATGACAGCGCAAGTTGAAGTTCAGAAGAGTAAATCAGACTACGGTATTGGCATTGTTGATTCAGCTTGGCTAACCAAACAAGCTGACCATGGCGAGCTATGGCGCTATAACCCAGAATCTCGATCGATTTCTAAAGTACAAGTCCTGCTTGATGAGCAAGGCAAAGTTATTGAAGGTCTCTCTTCTGGCGACCTTATCGTTGAAGCAGGTGTGGATGTGTTATCAGACGGACAGCAAGTAAAAGCTTGGCTTCGTGAGGGGGGGATTTAATGAACCTTTTAAAATTATCAGTTGTTGTCGCGTCGGTTTTGTTACTTCAAGCCTGTAACAATGAAGCTGTACACCGTGAACAACCGCCTTTATTGGTTTCTACCTTTGACGTTGGCGCGCCGCTGACTGATCAGTTCAGAAGTTTTAATGGGCAGGTGATGCCTGCAGAACTTACACCGTTGGCATTTAAGCTTGCAGGCGAAATTCAACAAGTATTGGTGGAAGCAGGTGACAAAGTCGAAAAAGGGCAGTTATTAGCCACCTTAGATAACGCAACGTACCTTCAAGATCTAACTGATGCTAAATCTCAATTCAAACTGGCGAGCAAACAATTGGCCCGTGGTACGGAGATGTTTGGCAGCGAGATGTTATCGCAATCAGAACACGACCAACTGACTGCTAACTACAAGCTAGCATCGGCGAATTTGGCGGCAGCAAAACGCAAGCTAAGTTACACAGAGCTTTTAGCGCCATTCTCAGGAACAGTTTCAACCGTCGATAAGCAACGATTCGAGAATACGACTCCTGGGGAGATACTCCTGAGTGTGTACCAAAACGATAAAGTGTATGTACGAATTCAAGTATCAGATTCGATCTTGGCATCAATTAGCCCAGACATGCGTTCAAATAGCTATCGTCCTGAGGCGAGCTTTGGTGGTCACACAGGCCAATATCCACTGACGTATCTAGAGCACACTAGCGAATTGCACCCACAATCACGTACCTACGAGTTTTGGATGCAGATGCAGCAGCCTGAAAGTGAAATTCTGCCGGGCACGAGCGTTACGGTCAATGTCGATATGGCGAAAGCGGGTCTGAGTGATGTTCAAGGCTACCAGTTACCAATGACAACGCTAGAAGCGGGCTCTGAAGCTAATCAGTTCTATGTGTGGAAAATGGAAGACGGACAAGCGTTCAAAAGCGAAGTAGAAGTCGACAAGATCAGTGGCCAAGGCGCATTAATCGCTCATGGTGTTGAGCAAGGTGATCGACTCGTAAACTCGAATCTAAGAAAACTCCGTGACGGAATCGAATTGTCAGGAAAAGCAGAATGAACATCGCAGAATATTCAATAAAAAACAAAGTAATCAGCTGGCTGTTTCTAGTCATTTTGGCCATTGGCGGTGTGTCGTCTTTTGGCAACCTATCCCGTTTAGAAGACCCAGCTTTTACCATTAAAGATGCAATGATTATTTCAACTTACCCCGGCGCTACGTCTATGGAAGTTGAAGAAGAGTTAACGTATCCACTTGAAAAAGAGATACGACAGCTGCCTTATATCGACAAGATAACCTCAACGTCGTCGAATGGTATGTCTCAAATTATGGTGAGCATGAAGATGGACTACGGTCCAGATGAGCTGCCTCAAATCTGGGATGAAATGCGTCGTAAGATCAACGATCTACAGCCCACGCTTCCTAGTGGTGTTAACTCCGTTCAGATCATTGATGACTTCGGTGATGTGTTTGGCGTGATGATCATGCTGACGGGTGATGGCTACGATTACGTTGAGCTCAAACAATATGCTGATTATCTAACGCGTGAAATCGAATTGGTCGACGGTGTAGGAAAAGTAAGCATTGCAGGTGACCAACAAGAGCAATTGTTCGTTGAGATGTCACTTGAGCGATTAGCGGCGCTGAACCTAGATATGTCGATGGTAACGTCACTGTTAGCACAACAAAACAGTGTGGTATCGGCAGGCGAGGTAATGCTCAACGGTCAAAGCCTAACCATCAAACCTAACGGAACATTGAGCACGGTTGAAGAGCTAGAAAACTTAATCATTCATGGTCGTGACACAGGCAATTTGATTCGCTTGAAAGATGTCGCTGAGGTTACTCGCGGTATCCAAGAAAAACCGAGCAATGTATTAACTTACAACGGTAAACCTGCGATCAACCTAGGTATTGCGTTCTCTTCAGGCGTAAACGTGGTTGAGATTGGTAAAGCATTGGATGCGGAACTGGATCGCCTAGAAAGTATTAAACCAGCGGGTGTAGAACTGAACTACTTCTACAACCAAGCACAAGAAGTAGACAAATCAGTGGCTGATTTTTTAATCAGCCTAGTTGAAGCGGTAGCCATCGTTATTATTGTTCTGCTGTTCGCCATGGGTCTACGCAGTGGTTTGATCATCGGTTTAGTTCTTCTATTGACGGTATTTGGAACCTTCATCCTGATGGATTACAACGATGTCGAACTGCACCGTATCTCACTGGGTGCTTTGATCATCGCGCTCGGTATGCTGGTGGACAACGCGATTGTTGTCGTTGAAGGTATTCTAGTTGGTTTGAAGAAAGGAAAGACTAAGCTTCAAGCAGCAAAAGACATCGTGACACAAACGCAATGGCCACTATTGGGTGCGACCATTATTGCTATCACAGCCTTTGCGCCGATCGGTTTGTCAAAAGACGCAACGGGCGAGTTCATGGGCTCACTGTTCTGGGTATTGTGTTTCTCATTGTTCTTGAGCTGGGTTACAGCGCTAACGCTGACTCCGTTCCTTGCAGAAATGATGCTGAAAGAAGAAGACAAGGTCGATGAGAACGAAGACCCATATAAAGGTATTCTGTTCGTTGTCTTCGGCGCGTCTCTGAAATTTGCATTGCGCTTCCGATGGTTAACTGTCATCAGTATGATTGCTCTGCTAGCTGGTTCGATTGTTGGTTTTGGTATGGTGAAGCAACAGTTCTTCCCGCCATCAAACACGCCAATGTTTTACGTCGATATGTGGATGCCAGAGGGCACCGATGTTCGTGAAACGATCAAGCAGACAGAAAAAGTTGAAAGCTACATTCGCCAGCAAGGCGACGTAGAGTTTGTAACCACAACAGTTGGGCAGGGCATGCAACGTTTTGCGCTGACATATCAACCCGAGAAAAGTTACGAAGCGTACAGCCAGTTGCAAGTAAGAACGACTGACCGCGACACCATGTTTAAAGTCCTAGAAGGGCTAGACAAGGACTTGGCCAACAAATTTGAACAACCTACATTCCAATTTAAACTGATTGAGTTTGGCCCATCACCAGCTTCGAAAATTGAAGCGCGTATTATCGGTGCTGACCCTCAAGTATTGCGTAGTATTGCTGTTGAGGTAGAAGATATCTTTTTGGCGGATCCTGGCTCTCGAAATGTTCGTCACGACTGGCGTGAACGCACTAAAGAACTAGTGCCGCTATTTAACGAGTCAAAGGCACGTCGTCTTGGCATTTCAAAAACTGACCTTTCTGAAACGTTACAAATGGCGTTTGGTGGCTACAACATCGGTTTACTGCGTGATGGTACTCATATGTTACCTATCGTTGCGCGTTTACCGGAAGAAGAGCGTTTTGACTTCGAATCACTGAACAACGTGAAGATTTGGAGCCCATCGCTACAAACTTACATCCCAGTTGAGCAAGTGATTGATGGCGTAGAGCTTCAATGGTCTGAGCCACTGATTCAACGTCGTGATAGAAAACGTACGCTAACGGTATTGGCTGACCACGATGTTCTTGGTGATGAAACACCTGCGAGTTTGTTTGCTCGTGTGAAACCACAAGTAGAAGCATTAGCTCTACCAGAAGGCTACAGCATCAGTTGGGGCGGCGAATACGAAAGCTCTAAAGATGCACAAGAATCTCTATTTGGTTCACTACCAATGGGTTACTTGCTGATGTTTATTATCACCATGCTCCTGTTTAACTCGGTTCGTAAGCCGCTTGTGATTTGGTTTACGGTACCACTTTCTATCATTGGTGTTTCGATTGGTCTGTTAGGTACCAATATGCCATTCAGTTTCACGGCTTTCCTAGGCTTACTGAGCTTAAGCGGCATGATTTTGAAAAATGGTATCGTCCTGCTTGACCAGATAAACACTGAACTCTCAACAGGTAAAGACCCATACCTAGCGGTTGTCGACAGCGCGATTAGTCGTGTACGACCGGTATCTATGGCAGCACTAACGACTATCTTGGGCATGATTCCCTTGGTATTCGATGCATTTTTCGGCTCGATGGCGATTACCATCATGGCAGGCTTAGGCTTTGCTACAGTACTAACGCTAATAGTAGTACCAGTGATGTTCGCCATTCTATATAGAATCAAACCTTCCACTGCGGGTTATTAGGGATTGATATAAAACAGATTCTTTTAAGCCAGCCCAGTCAATTTTGACTGGGCTTTTTTACGGGTGTGATTTGATAAAACAAGACGAGAGAGGGCCGAACTAAGAGGACGTTGCGATAGCAATGCGTGCCTTAATAAGGAGCATTTTAAAAGATAGGTATTACAAAAGTCGTTAGCCAATGGTAAAGCGGCTTCCGGTATAATAGAGAATAGGGGCCATATTCTAGACTGCTAGGCGGATATCCAACTCAATCGGCTTTGGCATGGCTAAGTGATAGCCCTGATACATATCGAAGCCTAAACTTTGCATCGCAGTCAGTTGGTGTTGGGTTTCTATCCCTTCGATGACCGTCTTCGCACCGATTTGGTTGGCAAGCTTAACTACTAACTCCATTTTTCGAGTATCACCGTTTTCAAAATCCAACATCACAGAGCGATCGATTTTGATGATATGAGGAGCGATATGGCGAACACGTTGCTCTGTTGACGCCTGTGCTCCAAAATCATCAACAGCGATTTGAAAACCATTATCCGCAAGTGAGTGGGCCGCGTTTTTTAAACGTTCTTCACTCTCTACATTAAGTTCGACCAACTCCATGACGATTTGTTCGCACGATAAGTTAAGCTCGTGAAGACGTTTAGCTAACAGAGTGTCTTTTACTTTTTCAGAGGCAAACAACTCACCAACGTTTGGAAGAACGTTCAAAAAAAGGTTTAAGTGACGGACCGTCGATTGTGCGAAGTTACGGATGTGAATGGCTCGGCTCAGTCTCTCTACGTTGATTTTGTCTGTGTATGAGGTTTCGTCTGAATGGAAGAAGTGATCTGGGCGAACGACATCACCTTTACAATTGGAAATACGAACCAAAGCCTCTACGCCTATCTGAGTCAAAGAAGAATCAAATATAGGTTGGTAGACACTTGTAAGTGTTAAGTCTTGGTATTTCGCAATAAACTGCATATCGGCATCCACAGATATACAACTAATAAATTCACTTCTGTCTGATAAAATCATAATCGCTAATAAAAGGTGTTTATTCAGTGACGAGAATATACGTCACAGCTGTCATAATATTGACAGGTGTTGATAAATTGTCAATTAATAAAAATTAATTTGTCACGGTAACATCTAAATAATTAAAATCAGCGAAAAATCAGGATGATAAAGGTCATTATGTATCAAGGATATATATTGCTTGGCTTGTTTAATAGGTTCAGTGAATTTGATGTCTGAGTAACCTATATCATATCAACCCTATCAATATAAAGCCTTAACACGTATACACCTGAAATAAATATGGTTAAAGGCTTACATTCTGGGGGAGTATCAAAATAATAAAATAAATAGATCTCCGTGTTTACACAAAAATGATGTCTGTCTCTCAAAATTAATATTGAGGTTGTTAAGTTATTAATTAGTAAACTGGAGAACTCGGATAATAAATGAGTGGAATATATGCCTTATTTTATAAAATAAAAGTGTAGGTATAATTATTTACGTTATATATCAAATTGAAAATTGGCTTGTATTTTACTGCCATTGTATTACCGCATAAAGTTGCAGATATTTACGAACTAGTTGTTGATTTCCAGAGCGTTTTAGCGGGTGAGCGAATCGGATAAAACACGGACTGATTTTGAAGTTACTATTTAAATCATCTGCGAATTGAGTATCACTCTCTCTTAGCGTGATACCTTGTAGGCTGTAGTCGCTAATCTGGTCTGGGAGTTCCCCCATCCACCAATGCAAGAGTTCACCACTGTTTTTGCTTCGACTTATCCAATGGTCGGAGACAATGATCAATAGGTCATTGGGTTGAATGGCAAATCCGTACTCTTGCTGCCAGTTGTGAATGTCCAGCATCAACTTTTTACGACAAGTCTTTCCTGCGCTCACCATATGGTGGCTAATCACCCAAACGGTACCAATTTCAGAAGAGATTCGGAAGTGTCGTGGCGTTTCACCAGAAGAGAGCATTTCTAGTGGGCTTACGTTGCTTACATGATTGAAGCTAACGAAAGTGTGCTCCATTCGTCTCGCAAACGCTTTGCCTATGTGATGTTCACTGATCCCTTGATTGTGTACGGTAGGGTAATGACGTTCACAAAGTTTCAAGCAATCGTCTTGAAACTGATTGACGCTTTTAATCACCAGATCTAATAACAATGAAGCCTCTTATACACGGTTGCTATCTTATTGATGGGCAATAGTACGGTAATTTCGGCGCCATTACCTATTGTCAAAGTGCGAGTTCTTGATCCCTCTATCAAAATTAACCATTACTGAGCGATTTTATGGATAGCACTGGCACTCTACTGGTCTGTAAACTAAATTATGAGGAATTATAGCTAGTTAGAAAACTTCAGCTGATTGGCAGAGTTGCAGTGAGCTAACGAAATTATAGCTTAGTCGGCTAATCAAAATTGTTCTACTTACTCTTTATTTGGAAACACCCATGACCATTCAATTAGATTCAAAGCAAAAATCCGAACTCACTCATACACTTCAAAAGTACCTACAAGATGAGCTCGATGTAGAGCTTGGTCAGTTCGACACTGAATTCTTAGTCGACTTCATCAGTAAAAAGTTTGGGGCGGTGTATTACAACAAGGGGATAGAAGACGCTCAAAAAGTGATGGAACGTAAGATGTTAGACATCTCAGATGAGCTCTATGAAATTGAACAAATCGTTGAAATATAACTTAGCAAGCGATTGTTCGACAAAGAAATTTGTCCATAAAGCAACTTGTTCAAAATTTTTGAATAACTCGTTTAATTTGAAATGATGTAACTAATGTAAAACTTGGTAAATAATATGTTACGCAAACTTGGTGTAGGGTACGCTTTTCAAAACTACACGACACGTTAACATTCGGAAGAGATGCATGAACAACAACGTCAAAAATTACAATCCTTTAGCAAGAGCAATGCATTGGATCTCAGCACTCGCAATATTTGGCTTATTTGGTGTAGGCCTATGGATGGTTGATCTTTCTTACTATAGTGAGTGGTACAAAACAGCACCAGACTACCACCGTTCGGTAGGCATTCTTTTGGCTGCCGTTACCGTTATCCGCTTACTTTGGAAACTAGTTACCGCGTCACCTAAAGTCGAAGGTAAAAGCTATGAAGTCGCAGCAGCTAAGATCGCTCACGGCTTTATGTACATTAACTTAGCGGTTTTATTTATTTCTGGTTATTTGATTTCGACATCAGATGGCCGTGGGATCGAGGTATTCAATTGGTTCACTGTACCAAGTATGGGTGAACTATTTGCAAACCAATCTGATCTCGCAGGAACGGTTCACTACTATGCTGCATGGGTACTGATCATTATGGCATCAGTGCACGCCTTAGCGGCGATAAAACACCACGTTATCGACAAAGACGATACGCTACGAAAAATGATAGGAGCTTCAAAATGAAAAAGTCAATTATCGCTACAGGATTAGCATTTGCTATGGCAATGCCTTTCGCTGCGAACGCCGCTGATTACGTGATTGATACAAAAGGTGCGCATGCTTCAGTTAACTTCAAAGTTAGCCACCTTGGTTACAGCTTTATCCAAGGTCGTTTTAACACATTCTCAGGTGACTTCTCATTTGATGAGAGCAACGTTGAAGCGTCTAAAATCAGCGTAACGGTTGATACAACTAGCCTTGATTCAAACCACGCAGAGCGTGACAAGCACATCCGTAGCGGAGACTTCATCGATGCAGGTAAGTTCTCTGATGCGACTTTCAATAGCACAAAAGTGGTTGATAAAGGCGACGGTAAACTTGAAGTTATGGGTGACCTTAAACTTCACGGCGTAACTAAGCCTATCGTTATCGAAGCTGAATTCATCGGTGCTGGCCAAGACCCATGGGGCGGTGAACGTGCTGGTTTCGTAGGTACAACTCGTCTAGAGCTTGCTGACTTCAACATTCCAGTAATGGGTGCTTCAAGCTACGTAGACATGGATCTACACGTTGAAGGTGTAAAGAAGTAATCTAGTTATCAATAATCGCTGATTGCTATCAACATATTTAGAAAGATCAAAATCCTAATCGATACGAGATAGGGCAGCTGTTAGCCGGTTACTTAGTAATATGGAAAGTAGCAAAGCAGCTAGAATATAGAGAAAGGCGCAAAGTTTTCACTTTGCGCCTTTTTTATTGAGGTAAATGGTCACGCGTTTAGATCTGTTTTGTGTCAAATCTTGAGTTGCGTTTTAAGCCTCCATGTACTTCTAGCCAGTCAACGTTGCTATGACTGAGTTATCAAGCTGAACTACTAATCCCTAATAGTTCAGCCTACGATTCGTTACTTTGTTTCTAATGAAACGCTTGCTTTGTAAACAGTCGCTAGTTAAGCCGTTTCTAGTTCAGCCTTTGGAACCACGTTTAGGCGGTCGCCATAGATTGGACGTAGTGCTTGCATAACTTCAGTGCGAGTCATCACGCCGACCATTACGCCATTTTCTAGCACTGGAAGCATATGTGGTTGGCTTACTTTCATCGCTTTTGCACGCTCTTCTAAAGAAAGAGAAGTCAGGCGAGTGGCGTAGCCCATGCTTGTTGTCGGGTACAGTTGTTCTTTATCGATACATAGGAACTCAGCAACATCGACCAGTTTGTCGTTTGCATCAATAGCCACTACGTCACGGCTCATTAGGTCTACCACTTTTTGACCTTTAGTCGGAATGTAGTCTTGGCACCAAAGGTCAACCATTACGTCGTGAACAGAGAGGATACCTACTAGGCGGCCTTCAACATCGCAAACAGGAGCGCTAACAAGTTGAGCATCTAAAAGTGAATCAATCGCCACTGAAGTAGGCATTTCTACGCTCAGTGTAATTGGTTGAGTGTTCATGATTTGCTTGATAGTAGTTGTAGTGTTCATAGTGGTTTCCTTAACTGACGTAATTTCTGTTGTTTGAGTTATTGCTGTAATTTTTGCTGCTTTAAGCTGCGGGCGACGGTAGATACTCCAATTGGCTAAGCCGACCAATACCGCACCACCTACAATGTTGCCGAATGTCACTGGTATTAAGTTTGCGGTGACAAATTTCATGATGTTTAGGTCTGCGTATTGGGCTGATGTTGCGCCAATTTGCATCCAAAAACTCTCTGGTGCGAATGCTTGAATCGTGATGCCTAGTGGAACCATGAACATATTCGCCACACAGTGTTCAAAGCCTGAGCTAACGAACATCGCAACGGGTAACACGGTCATCATTGCTTTGGTCATGGCGTTAGCAGAGCTGAACGTTAACCAAATAGCTAAACACACCAGCAAGTTACAAAGCACACCCAAAGCAAACGCTTGAACAGGGCTGTGATGTAGCTTGTGTTGAGCAATGTTAAGAGCGTTTAAGCCCCATTGCCCGCCATCCAGTTGATATAAGCCTGCTGCGCTTACCAAAGCTAGTAGGAACATGGCACCGATAAAGTTGCCTACATATACCTTGCCCCAAATAGACAGCATCTTGGTGAAGGTGATTTGCTTGTTAGCCCATGAGATGCTTGATAACACCGAACTGGTAAATAGCTCGCCACCGCAAATCACAATCAGGATTAACCCCATGCTGAATGCAAGACCACCGGCTAAACGACTTAACCCCCATCCTGCATCAGCGCTACCTGTGGTCACCGTGATGTAGAATAAAAAAGCAAGCCCGATGAATGCGCCAGCCATGATTGCCAAACTCAATGTCATGCTGCTGGTTTTGTTTGCTTTGCTTAATGCAAACTTCTCGGCTTCCGCCATCATTTCTGTTGGTGAGAACAGTTGCTGATTTTCAGAAGTGCTGGTTGCCATATCCCCCCCTTGAACAATCCGTCATGTGTAATTCCTAGTCTTAGTAACTTGGTTAATCCGTAATGGTTAATCAGTAATGTTTTGCAGGGCTCGTTGTGTCCTGCCATTCCAGATTAGGGTGTTGAAGGGTAGAGGTAAAATTGATAATTTTTAGAAACCACATCAAATTTATTGATATAGCTTGGGTTAGGCGTAGAATGAAATTGATTGCTCATCGGCTTAACAAAAAACGAGCAACAGGACACAAGTTATTAAAAGAATTAAGGATAGATTTTGCGTTATTCATTAAAGCAACTCGCCGTCTTTGACGCGGTAGCAGATTCGGGAAGCGTAAGTCAGGCAGCTGATAGGCTTGCATTGACTCAGTCGGCGACAAGTATGTCTCTTGCACAGTTGGAAAAAATGCTCGGCAGGCCTTTGTTTGAAAGGCAGGGCAAGCAAATGGCGCTCACTCATTGGGGCATGTGGCTGAGGCCAAAAGCGAAGCGTTTACTGCAAGATGCACAACAAATTGAGATGGGATTTTACGAGCAACATTTATTGAGTGGAGAGCTCAAACTCGGTGCGAGCCAAACCCCGGCAGAACACCTGGTTCCTGACCTCATCAGTATTATTGATAACGACTTTCCTGAGATGCGAATCTCGCTTGGGGTACAAAGTACCGATGCGGTTATAGATGGCGTATTAGATTACCAATATGACCTTGGCGTTATCGAAGGTCGCTGTGACGATAACCGAGTTCATCAAGAAGTGTGGTGTACCGACCATTTAACGGTGGTTGCATCGGCTCACCACCCATTTGCAAAGCGTGAACGTGTCAGTTTGGCGCAACTAGAACAAGCGAAGTGGGTATTGCGTGAACATGGTTCAGGTACCCGCAAAGTTTTTGATAGCTCTATTCATCATTTAATTGGTGATCTTGATGTTTGGCGAGAATATGAACACGTTCCTGTTTTAAGAAGTTTGGTTGCAAACGGCCCATATTTGACGTGTTTACCTTATCTCGATGTCGAGCAGTTTGTTGAATCTGGCCAGCTCGTTACTTTGAATGTTCCTGAGCTTGAAATGGAACGTACGCTTTCGTTTATTTGGCGTGCGGATATGGCAGAAAACCCACTGGCTGAATGTATTAAGCGAGAAGGCAAGCGCATGATGAAAGGTAAGCCGTCGGTTCTTTAGCAGATATTCGATAAACCACTGATAACCTATTGTGTTGAATAAGCGATACCGGTCTCCAACTGGTGATAAATGCACATCCGCGTACATTATTAATGTGATCATGATCGGCCAAAAGAAGGCGTTCTTCCCATAATATGTTTACTTGATTTTAAGTGAGGCTAAATCCGGTGCGATGAATTTCGTAATTAGGCTTTAGAAATAGTATGAGTACATTAGTCGCGATTTCATTAACAACAGGTATTTTGTCAGGTCTATGGGGATGGATAGCTATCTCTTTCGGCTTGCTGTCATGGGCCGGTTTCTTAGGTTGCACCAGTTATTTTGCTTCGCCAACGGGCGGTGTTAAAGGACTAGCAGGCAGCTTACTGACCAACATGACAGGTGTATTCTGGGCAATGGTGATTATCGAAATCTCAACCTTCGCAGGGTTAGAGATTTTAGGCTATATGATTACTGCTATTGTGGCTTTCTTTATGTGTATTCAAGCCAAACAAGCGTGGTTAGGTTATATCCCAGGCACCTTCATTGGTTGCTGTGCGACGTTTGCTGCAGGCGGTGATTGGCAACTTGTCGTGCCATCTTTACTGCTTGGTGGTGTCTTTGGATACTTGATGAAAGCAACGGGGCTATGGCTTCACGAAAAATCGACCCAATCTTCGGAAGCGGTTGAACAACACGCTAAGCAAGCGAAGGCTTAATTCGTTAACCTAACCTTAGTTTAGTCACTGTGAACTCTTGCAAGATAACCCCCAATTAATTTGTATATCGATTTATACAGGCACACCACTTGGTGTGCCTTTTTTGGTTTTGGTTCTTTAATCAATTCAAGAAATTATCAACAGAAGAACTAATAGCACTTATCAGATAAGCAAGAAGCTAGGTATTTCCGTTTGCCATGGTGATCACGCGTTTCAAAGTCCATCTCAACAACAATGGAATACAGTCTTGTCCTTGATTCTCACAATGAGACACGATCGCTAAAGCCAGGTCTGGTTTTGCGTGTTTCTTGAGAACTTTAGCCACAACTTTTTTCGCTGGAATAGGGTGATCATAAGGAATCTTAACCATGTCTCTGAAAAAGTTCTCAAAACCATTCATGTACAAGTAGTGCTCGATGTCTCTATCAGGCAGTTCTGTGAGGCGGTGTCGCTCTTGATCGTTTCCAAGTTTAGATAACACGGTTGCGGCATACTTTTTACCGGCAGCATCGCCATCGGTGACAACATGCCAATCTATTCCAAACTCTTGCGCGACTTTGATCAGTGCCTTGAGTCCTGATTGAGCGAACTCAATAATTTGCACACCTTCCGCAGCAAGGTTATACCCACATTGATTGGCTAACTCGTTAAACAACCATACTTCGGTCTCACCTTCTACTAACAACCAACAACGAGCATACAGAGCACCGGAACGGTGGAAACGAATATGAAAACCAATTCGACGAAGTTCATCTTTGCTGAAGTGGTTCATGTTGAGTTGGTTGGCAATGGTTTTATCCGACTGACGTACCAAACGACGAATCGATTGAAGTGGCACAGCAGCAAGTAGATCGCCACTGTTGGTGGTCAGGATTTTCTGCATGGGCAGCTTTTGCATCAAGCTCCAAGCCCTTGCCAAGTGCGTTGGGTGTAATCGACCTTCTGGATCCTCAAGGATCAAAAGAGGGCGAGCACATCTTCTTAAGTCATTTGGCCCTTTTGCTTGCAAATAGGCATTAAGTAACCCCATGAATAATAAGCGAGTTTGTTTGTTTTTGGTCTCTTCGACCAATTGATGAATGCTTTTGTCGTTCGCACCAGCTGAGTAAAGTAACCCATCACGCGGTTTTCTCGGGTTTTTACGTGAGACACTCTTAAATGAGAAGTAGTGTTCTATTAAGCTTTGCATCGACTCAAGACTACTGCGCATTTCACCTTTATTAACATGTCCGGGTATCGCCATAAGGCGACGGCAGGTGTTGTCGATGCGCTTTTCTATCCTTGCCTGACGCCCATTTCCGTTATTGCCGTTTCCATTGCTGCCATTACCATTGGTTGTTTGACTCTGGCCGTTACCATTTCCATTCACATTATTAGCGTGACCGTTACTAGTATGAACAGTGTTAGTGTGAACATTACCCGGTAGGTGAGCATTGTGGTTAAGGGAATTGCCGTTGAAAGGGCGGTCGAAGTGCCTTGCATCTCTTAAACGAATCACAGGGTGTAAGGTCATTAATTCTTGAGCGAGCTTTTCTGAGTGATGAAGCTTGAGAGGGTTTCCGTCCAACCCCAAAAATGCATAGTGTGTGGTCGTTTCATACTGTTCTAATGTGGCACTGATTCGATAATAGATACGAAAAACACCAAACTCGTCTTGAACCCACACCGGTTTGAGTTTGCGATAACGTCCTGCATTTAGCTCACTTTTATCGTTGGCTTTTAATGCGAGAACAATTTGAAGGTGTTGAGACTGTGGATGTGAAACCGAGTAATCAACATGAAAATCAGTCATTTCGAAGTGATAAGGGACACCGTCGGATGGGAGAACGACGGAAAGGGCATCCAATAATGAAGACTTACCCCAAGTATTTTCACCAATCAGCGTGGTTAGCTCGTCAAACGCAAGAGACATGCGCTTAATACCCCGAAAGCCAGAAATCTCGATTCTTTCTAGTTGCATAGGCTTACTCCTAACGGAAGGCTCTGCTAATTGTTTGAAAGCTAACAGATATCTTTAATCATAATCGAAAAATACCAATCTGGTATGTTCACCTGTCACAAAATCCGCTGTTTATTAATACGCTGCAAAACGAGATTTTTGATCTATCTCGAGTATTTTTTTGCAGTGCAGTTTCATAAAATTCACGATTCTGTCATGATTCTCGACCTAGTATGAAGGGACAAAGAGAGAAGAAAATATGACTAAAAAGAATAAGCCGACAAAAATAGTGTTGGCACACATCAACGACACCCACTCATACTTTGAACCAACCTCATTACAGCTATCACTTAAAATGAACAACCACATCATAGAACCTTATGTGAGCGCTGGTGGCTTTGCTCGAATTTCAACACGTTTCAAACAAATAGAACAAGATGCCCAGCGTCAGAAGGTTGGAACCCTGTTCCTGCATGCTGGTGACTGCTTTCAAGGCACTTTGTACTTCTCCTTATTCAAGGGAAAAGCCAACGCAGATTTGTTGAATGCCCTTAATATAGATGCCATGACACTCGGTAATCATGAGTTAGACATGGGTAACGAGCCCGTTGCGATTTTCGCTAAAATAATTAAATTTCCATTGTTGGCCGGTAACTGGAATCTATCGAATGAGGATATCAATAAAACTCATACGTTAGCGGACAACGAAATTGTTAAGCCTTATCTAACTGAAACACGAAGTGCTTCGTTTATAACGAAAGAGTTTGATGGCGAGAAGGTCGCAATATTTGGCTTAAGTATCGACAAAATGGCTGGCATTGCTAACCCTGATATCGATACTCCGTTTGAAAATGCAATAGAAACCGCAAGAACTACGATAGAACAGATTCATCAGGCTGGCATCAACAAGATTGTGTTGCTTAGCCACCTTGGTTACGAAGCTGATTTAGAGCTAGCGGCCAACGTTTCAGGTATTGGCGTCATTGTTGGAGGGCATAGCCACCGTTTGCAAGGCGACTTCTCTGATATCGGCTTAGTCAAAGACGATGACTACGGTGTGAAAGTCGGTGACACCTATATTGTGCAAGCGGGTTTCCACGCCATGAGCCTAGGACACTGCGAAATCGAGTTCGATGCTGAAGGCAAAGTGACTCACTTTAACGGTAAGAATGAACTGCTGTTAGGCCGTCGACTGTTTATAGACGCGAAATTGAGTGAAGTCGGGCAAGACGATGCCCACGACATGGCGTGTGAGTTTTTAAACAATCACCCTAATATTGCAGTGTGTAAAAAAGATCCTGAGCTGCAGAGCATTCTGACGGATAAATACCAGCCGAGAGTTCGAAAACTTCAACAACAAGTTATTGCTCATGCAGACACAACACTGCGCCACATACGTATCCCGGACGAGAAAGGCCCGAGCCAACTAGCGCCCTTGGTTGCTCAATCATTTCACTACTTGATGAATAAGAAAGGACATCAAGTTGAATTCGCTATCCACAACTCTGGTGGAGTGCGAAATTCACTCAATAGTGGTGATGTATCCGTTGCCGATATTGCCGGAAAACTACTACCGTTTGCCGTACCCATTGGTGTGTATGAAGTAAAAGGTGAAACGATCGCAAGCATGCTCGAAGGAGCAATCAACAATGCATTGGATAATGGTGTTGTGGGCACGGGTTCAGGTAGCTTCCCTTATACTCATAATCTAAGGTTCTGTTACCATAAAGAAGCGCCTATAGGGCATAGGATTCACCATTTAGAAATTCACTCTGAATCATCGGGTTGGCAAGCTGTTGTGCGTGACAGTATTTACCGAGGCGCGTCGTCAGCCTACACCATGAAAGGAAAAGAGGGTTATAACGCCGTCTTAGATATGATAGGTGATGGCGTGGTGACGACCGATTCAATGGCAGACTGTTTTATCGAGTTTCTACAAGAATACCCAGAGTCTCTTAAACACAATGAACCGCTGAATTGCATGGAGTGTTTTAGATAACTAGCGCCAATGCTTGCACTTAACATTATTAGTTCTAGCTGTTTATAAATTTGGCACTGTTTATGCTTTATTCCTGCAGGTCACACTTCTTGTGGAGATAAGCATGGATAAGAAAGATTGGTTAGATGCAGTAGCGGTGGTTGGTTGGGTATCGGTTTGGTCTGCGTTAGTGTATTTGATACCGACTGCAGGATTGTAATTTACGCAAGATTGTAATTTACGCAAGATTGTAATTTGCGCAGAATTATTACTTGATCGTTTTGCAGTGTAACTAAGCAGTGCCATCGTGAATTTGGTTAGCGGATTTATTCTTAGAATCAATTCGAGTGTCTATTCGACAGGGTGGCATCAATAAGAAAGGAGCATTTGCTCCTTTTTTGTATTTCTAGTGCAAATTTTAATAGACGAAACACAAATAGGGGAATATTATCCACGCGTTTGGGGAGTAGTTAGCGCAAGTTTACATGTCGTCATCTCGTTAGGCTAAGAGCCTATCCGGTATGTAAAGGTGAAATCCCGTATTTCACTTCAACGAGACCAACGCAATCACAGTCAAGATCCGTCGTGGAACTTGATATGTTTTGTTTGCGGAAGGTCTTTGTAAAGTTCTTCCGCCCGGAGGAATAATGAACTCAACTCAATCTCTATTATCTACAAATAGTGAATCCTTTTTTTCATCGCCAATCATGACGACTTATGCGGGTTTTTTCCTGCTAACAGTGATTCTCGTCTCTATTGATATCTATCAGACTCGTGGTGGGAACGTCACAATTAAAAAAGCGGCGGTCTGGAGTGTTTTTTGGTTTGTACTTGCATTTTTGTTTGCTGGTTCTATTTACTTATTCTGGGACATTTATGCGCCGAATAGTGACTACACAGCGCAAAAAGCAACCGTGTCATTCATTACGGGTTACTTGCTAGAAAAATCACTCAGTGTAGACAACCTATTTGTTTTCGCGATGATTTTTGCTCAATACCAAGTTCCTGAGCATCTAAGACCACGTGCGCTTCTTTGGGGCGTAATCGGTGCATTGGTACTTCGTGCAATTATGATCGCACTAGGTGCACAGCTGTTGGCTGAATACCACTGGGTGCTTTACGTGTTTGCTGCGTTCTTGATTGGTACAGGTATTAAACTGGCGTTAGACAAGGGCGAAGAGGAAAGTGTAAATACACTACCGGAGAAGTTACTTCGTAAAGTGATGCCGGTAACAGAGGATTTTCATGGTCCTGCATTAATGGTTAAACAGGGTGCAAAATGGGCATTCACTCCAATGATGTTGGTGATCGGTGCGATTGCAGTTATGGATGTGATGTTTGCATTGGATTCTATTCCTGCGATCTTTGCGGTAACACAAGAACCTTTCTTAGTACTTGCTGCAAACGTATTTGCGTTACTTGGTCTCCGTTCTTTGTACTTTGTACTGCAAGGCATGATGGATAAGTTCATTTATTTGAAGCCTGCACTGGCATTCATCATGGTCTTCATTGGTGTAAAAATGCTACTGGTTGATAGCGAATGGGCTATCCCGACGTATTGGTCGTTGGCGGTGCTGATTTCTACCATGACGGTTGCGGTTATAGCGTCGATTTATGCGAAGAAGCCAGGCATTGAACAAGTGAATTAGAAACAAATATAACTTATCGAAAAGTTTATAATCGGTACGTGGCCGATGAAGTGGGAAATTTATTTATGTAAAATTTCTGTGACATTGGCCACTGTGATTTGAAGGGTATTTGTACTAAATGCATGATTTTAACGCCATTGTGAATTTATAGTCACCATTTGTGAATATGTATTTCCATGCATTGTTAACGGTTTGTTTTATTAGAAAAACTAATCTGAATGTCCAAATTTAGTCATTTTTTAACGTGTAAAAAATCACCTATTATTCTTGTCATCAGAACGAACCACTTAAACAAATTTATAGAGAGGCAATCATGGCTCAAGCAATGCAAATGAATACTATCGCTGTTCCTAACTCTATGGATAAGAAGACCTACTCGGTTAACTTCAAAGGATTGATTGCACACATTTTCGATATTCTTTTTGTAGACAACTCTCCACGCAGTTACTACTCAAGCGACTTATCTGGTCACATGCAACGCGATATCGGTATCAACCGTTAATTTGAGCGTATGCGCATAGAATTAAAGAAATATAGAATTTAAAAACGCCAGCTTCTGAAGTTGGCGTTTTTGTATCTGAAAGAAAACTTTATCTCTGAAAGACAAATCTTGAGATAACTTCATATTTGGATGTGTTTTAGAGGGGCTTAATCACTGAAACACGGAAGAAAGGGGCGATTTAGTTACGTAATACAGCTGAAATACGTTAATATAGCGCGCTATTATTTTAGCTTTGAGTTCCTGCAATTAATGACTAACACCACAACACCAACCAACTTCTCTGATCTTGGCTTAATATCTCCTTTGATGGCTCGTCTTACCGAGCTTGAATACCAACAGCCAACGCCTATCCAAGCGCAAGTTATTCCAAGTGTGTTAGCAGGACGCGACCTAATTGCAGGTGCAAATACGGGTTCAGGTAAAACTGCAGCATTTGCACTGCCGCTGTTACAACAAATCCATGAAGATGCGCCTTTAGACCGCAGAGCAGGCAAAGGTAACTTTGTGTCTGGCCTTATCTTGGTTCCTACACGTGAGCTTGCTAAGCAAGTTGCCGATAGCGTTAAGTCTTACGCAGCGCATTTCAACGGTGCAATTAAAACCGTTTGTGTATTCGGTGGTGTATCGGTAAACACTCAGATGCAAGCGCTACGTGGCGGTACAGATATCTTGGTGGCAACGCCGGGTCGTTTGCTTGATCTGATCTCAAGCAACGCTATCAAACTCGATAAAGTAAAAACGTTAGTGCTTGATGAAGCTGACCGTATGTTGAGCCTTGGCTTTACAGAAGAACTTGATGCGATCTTGAAACTTCTGCCAAGCAAAAAGCAAACTCTGTTGTTCTCTGCGACTTTCCCTGAGCAAGTTAAAACGCTGACTCACGAATTACTGAACGACCCAATTGAAGTCCAACTTCAAAGTGCCAATGCGAGCACACTGGTTCAGCGAGTATTCGAAGTCGAAAAAGGCCGTAAGACAGCTTTGTTAGCTCACCTGATTCAACAACACGAATGGCGACAAGCTCTGATCTTCGTGAATGCGAAAAACAGCTGTGAGCATTTGGCTGATAAGCTTTACAAGCGCGGTATCATTGCGGAAGTATTCCACGGTGATAAAGGTCAGGGTTCACGTACTCGTATCCTAGAAGATTTTAAATCTGGCGAAATTGACGTTCTGATCGCGACAGACATCGCAGCTCGTGGTCTGGATATTGAAAAGCTTCCTGTAGTAATCAACTTTGACTTACCACGTAGTCCATCAGACTACATGCACCGTATTGGCCGAAGCGGTCGTGCAGGTGAGGTTGGTTTAGCATTATCTTTGATCGATCACGAAGACTACCATCACTTCACTATCATCGAGAAGAAGAACAAAATTCGTCTTGAGCGTGAGCAAATCGAAGGCTTTGAAGTGGATGAAGAAGCAACCGCTGCACTTGTGGCTGCATTAAAACCCGTTGCGCCACCGGCTGGTACAGGCAAGAAGAAAAAGAAGAAAGCACCTAAAAACCAAGACGTTTGGTTGAGAAATAACTAAATTAAGAATGATTAGATAGTAGATACAAGAAAGGCGCTCAATAGAGCGCCTTTATAATATCTGTCGAAAGTAAAAAGTAGTTACTTCTTACGGCAGAACTCAGCGATTACGTACATTGATTGACCGCCGTTTGTTTTACCAGAAACAAGCTTAGGATCGTCACCAACGCTGATGCCACGGATAACAGTACCTTGCTTAATCACTTGGTTAGTCCCTTTGATTGGCAGGTCTTTGATTACTGTTACGTCGTCACCTTTTTTAAGCTCAACGCCGTTTACATCAAGAGGCTTATCATCAGCAGACATGCCGATTTGTGCCCACACTGATGTTTCTTCTTCAAGGTACATCATGTCTAGTGCGTCTTGAGCCCAGCTTTCAGTGTTCAGACGAGTAAGTTGACGCCATGCCGTTACTTGAACTGGTGCCTCTTGACTCCACATGCTGTCGCTTAGGCAGCGCCAGTGGTTGATATCTTTAGGTTCGTCAATCTCACCAAGGCATTTGTCACATACCATGATGCCGTGATCCACTGTTACGTGGCTGTGTGGCGGCACTGCGTACGCAGTAAGAGAAGAATCAGAACCACATAGTTCACATTTAGATTGGCAGCGTTCTAGCATAGTAGCTTCAGAAGACATAATGGACTCACATTTATTAGGTATTAATTACGGGGCTATTATCCACTTTATTTACAATAAAGAAAGAGGTCGTACGGTATTCTGTCTTGATTAATTTTAGCCGAGATCAACCATTTGTGTTTTAACGTTTTATGCAAACGGTTAACTAGGGATGGTTAGTTGGTGATAGAAACAAAAATGCCAGCGGTTAGGCTGGCATTTGTTTAGTTGCAACTATTTCTTATTCCAAGAAGGAATCAGTAATGGATGCTGAAGTTAACGCGTTGTCTATCAAGAAGTCTACAGCTTGTGTCTGCATGCTTACATGATGACCGGCGTCCAAAGGCGTTGGTGTAGTGGTATCTTGCGGTATTACAAACGTACTGTGCGCAGCAACATCACTGAACTTAACAAAGCTCTTAGCACCATCAACCGTTAGTTTTTTTGAATTAATCTCTGTTAGGCCCAGCTTAGTTGCTAACGGCGTGGTTCCCGCGAATGGAGCGTTTGCGACTGTGTTTGGTACTGTATCATCACCTTGTACTTGCCCCATATAAATAGGCAGAACAGGTGAGCCAGAAGCAACTAGATAAGCAGCATTGGTAAACGGATCAACGGTATCTAACACAGTTTGCGCAGCGTAAGCGAACTGTTGAAAAGCGGCTGTCATGGTTGCTTTCTGTGCTGCAGTCGCGTTTGCTTCAAATGTTGTGTAACACTGTTTACTAGAGAGGCTTCCACAGTTCGCGGTTGCGAAACCTGCGTATTCAGTTGAAGCGCTCAATGCAACGCTGTGCTTAACTTGAGGGCCAAACTCTGTAGAGCCTAATAGAAGGTTCGATATCTGCCCCCCAGAGTTTTCTATAGCAGCCGCACTGAATGAGTAAAGTGAATCAGCTGGGACACTCCCGAGAGTACGGTTAGAGGCTGCAACTGCAGTCGTTCCAACAATACCGCCGAGCGAGTGGCCTAGGAACTTCACTTGTGAGCCTTTGGTTAAATCAAAACCTTTAAGTGGTGACGCGCCTAACAATGTTGCTTGTGATGAAACAGCTAAAGCTGCGCGTAAGCCCATAACATCAAGTGCACTTTGGCGAACATTGTCGCGAGCGACGGGTAAGTTCGCTAAGTTTAGATAAGCCAAAACGTCAGCATTTGCCGAACGAGTATCATCCAAACTGCGTGTACCGTGGATCGGTAGGTCAATGGCCAATACTGCTACACCCGCTTTTGCAAGGTTGTAAGCGAACGCATAAGCGTTTTCTTTCGCTGAGGTGATGCCGTGTTGGTAGATCACAACATTAGTAGGATCAGAACCATTTGGCGTAAACAGTAAGAATTCGACGTCTTCTAATGATTTAACTTGAGGAACAGGTGAGTATTTGGTGATGACTCGCTCGCTATCAATTGCTGAACCATCTTTTAGAGTCAGGTTTAAACCAATGAGTTTAAGCTGCTCTGTTTGACTCGTCGCTAATATACTTGCATCAATACCAGCAGCAATAAGCTGAGCGGCCATGTTCGCCTGTTCTGCACTATTACTTAGGGCATTTGAAACCTTAGCTAGGCTAGGCATACCTGATTCAAAGGGCTGAGAATTCCATTTACTGCTGCTTGTTTCTAAGTAGTAAGGTAACTTAACCGATCCTTGACTTACATTGACATCTGCACTTGATGCATCGTACATCGCCCCGATTGCAAATTTGGCTTTGGCAATCTTAGTTGCGTCACCACCACCAATGTATTTGTCAAAATCAGTGTCATTTGCTAATGCTGTTTTGAATGTTACCGCAGGAAGAAACGACATAGTGTAAGCGGCTTTTAGGTCAACCGAATTAGGGTTTGCACTGCCTTTCCATACACCATTTAGGTTCGCAGAAGCCAACCCGGTCGCTGTTGCTGCTTTTGTTGCGAAAAGGGAACCGCCAACCGATTCGGTGGTAAACCACGTAGAGTAGATGATGTCTTTGTTATCAAGGCTAACCTTGCCAGCGGCATTCGCCCCTGCAAAGATTTTCTCAACACCTTGAGTTACTTTTTGTGCCTGATCTAAGCTACCGTCAGTATAGGTTACTGAGCTTGATTTCAGAGCCGCGTAGCTTGACGACATACCTACCGGGTCGCCATTAACATCGGTCAGTTCATTCGACAGTGCCAACACGTATTCGCTTGATGCATCGAGTGAATCTTTAAATACAATAGTAAAGGCATCCGTTGCAGCGCTAGATAACACATTAAAGTGCGTACCTAGAGTCAACACGCCTGTAACCGTTGGTGGCGTTGTAGATGTGAGTGAACTGCTAAGTTTTAGAATGTAAACGCCGCCAGTCGCGACACCGTCGGCAAGGCCTGTACCTTCGAAATTCATAATGATTGGCATCGAAGTAGACCAACCATCCATGGTGTTCATTGCCGCAATTGGATTAGTTAACGAATCTTTGCCACCTGTTGGTAACCCGAGAGTGCCATCCGTCGTGTCCATCAGAGCGAAGCTTGGTAATGGAACTGCTTTGTTAGCACCACTTAGGTGGAACTTAATACTCGTTGTGCGAGCAAGTGAATCTTGAATGTACTGCTCATATTTAACGGCGGTTGAGGCACCTGAACTCGAAGAGTCATCACCACAACCAGCAAGAAACATCGCTGAAGCAAGCAGCGAAACACTAAATAACTTTTTCATGTTTGAATTCCGTTTAGTTAAAGGTGTAGTTCAATTGAATTGCAGATAGGTAAGCTACTGCATCGCCTGAAAACTCAAGCTTTTGACCCAGTTCGTTAGTTTCAGTGAAATCACCATCTTTACTTTGTACAAGTGCAAAGCCAGCATCAATAGAAAGATCTGGGCTGTATTGGTAAGTCAAGCCAGTGCTGTACCAGTAACGATCGCTATCTGGGATGCTTAACGTTGCTTGACCAGCTTGCTCGTCATAAGCAAGACCCGCTCTTAGTGTCCACTCTTGATTCAACTGATAAGTCGCACCCAACGAGTAGCGGTTGTTATCCTCGTAGTGTTCTGTCTTTTTAAAACACACACCATCTTTACAATCTGGACTGGTCGCTTTAAGTTCTTTAAAGCTGCTCCAACCCGTTTGTTGCCAACCGTAGTGGATAGCCCACTGATCGGTCAGTTGGTGGAAAGCCGATATTTCAATAATTGAAGGTAAGGTAATTTTTAAGCGGCCAGTCGTTGCAGTTGCGCTACCTTGTACTATTCCACCGGTGTAATCTTTGAAATCACCATCGTCAAAATCAAGATCAACTTCGGAACGATAAGCGATAGAAAATCGATTGTTTTCATTTAATTCATATAAACCACCTACATTCCAACCAAATGCGAATGTTTCACCAGTCATACTGATTAACTTCGTCGACGAAGGATCACCAGTAACATTTGAAATAGCACCTTGGTGTCGGTTGAGTTCAGCTTCTGCATAAACAAGGTTTACGCCAGCGCCGATGCTGAATTGGTCGTCGATTCTATACGCTACGTTTGGGTTTAAATTGACAGACATGAGTGATGTATCACCGGCTAGATCACCTGCGTAGATATCATCTGGGTAATCGGTAGCAACACCGTAGTTGGAAAACATACCAATGCCCCAAGCCCATTGCTCATTGATTGGGCTAATGTAGTAAGCACCAGGTACAATCTGAAGGGGAGCGACGTCTTTAGATGTCTGACTTTGCCCGCCAGAACCTGGAACATTGTTTTGAGTAATGTCTACTTCTGGATCAACGACAGAAACCGCGCCTGAAAATTGGGCTGTATCAAATAGGGTCATTGCAGCGGGGTTTCTCGCAAGTACACTCGCGTTGTCGGCAACTGCACCTTCACCTGAGAATGCGCGTCCAAGGCCTGAGGCAGAGTGCTCAGCAACTTGGAAACCAGCCGCAAGTGAATTACATGCAAATAGCACAGAAAGCGAAACGAGAGAGCGTTGTATTGTTTTCATCCTTGACCCTCCTAGGGCATCAAATCTCATTCTTATTGTTGAAAACACAGTGAGCATTCTTATTAGTGATGCTCCAATGTAAATAACATGTTAAATTCATGTTTCATGTAAAGTCAAAGAATGAGTTATCATTTTGTGAAGTTATAATTTTGAGGGGCGGGACTTTAACATTTATAATATGCATACAATCAATGGTTTATTCGTGGTTGGAGGTGTGACCAGAATGTTTATGCGCATTATCGGAATAAATAGTGTTCAATTGCTTAAATATGTAACAACTTTGTTTGTGTTTACCGTTAATCGCTAAATCGGCATAATACGGTTTCATTTACGATGGCATTAAATTGGAATTTAAGTTTGGAATTACTCGCGATAGAGTTTCTTGGAAAACCGCTTCGTTTAGAAGGTTCAATGGCTGGTTGGCAGCAGCTGTTCTGGGATAATACACTTGTGTCTCAACTGGATGCGACCTCAGAGCACGATAATGCTCGAACTCACTCATTCATGTTGCAATCTGGCGAGGATGCGTTGCAGTGTCACGTCGAAGCGTCAGTTCAATGGCAGCCATTTGAGATGTATTACAAAGCCTCCGTCAATGGTCAAACGATTGCCGAAGGTAACCGCGACACTAAAGACATCGAGCAACAAACTCCCGTTGTAGCACCTAAACCTGAGAAGCGTTTTAGCTTAATTGGATTAGTGTCGCTTGGTATGAAAGCATTAAAAAGTGCCAAGCTAATCAAAGTCGTACTTGCCTCAGCGAGCTTGGCTGCGTATTCATGGCTGTTTTCAATTCAATTTGCTTTAGCTCTAATCGCTTGCCTTATGTTCCATGAATACGGCCATATTAGAGCGATGAAATACTTTGGCATGAAGACCAAAGGCATCTACTTGATACCATTCCTTGGTGGTTTAGCGTTATCCGATGAGAAGATCAATACGCGCTGGCAAGATGTAGTTATCTCAATCATGGGACCATTGTTCGGATTGATATTGTCTTTGGTGTTTATGGTGTTGTACTGGATCACTGGCGAGATGTTCTTTGCTGGGCTTGCGGTATTTAACGCGCTATTGAACTTATTTAATCTATTACCGATTTTGCCTCTCGATGGCGGTCATGTACTAAAAAGTATCAGCTTCTCAATGAACAGTGTGCTTGGTATTGTACTTTGTGTGGCGGCAGCTGTTGCTGGCGTCGTGTTGAGTTACCAGTTGAATCTGACCTTGTTTGGCTTCTTATTGATTATGGGTAGTGTGGAAATACTGTTCGAATGGAAAGGGCGACATCATAGCCACTTGTTACCGTTAGATAAATATGGACAAGTTGTGTCTTTTGTATGGTATGTCGGGTTAGTGAGCAGCTTGATAGGCGTTATCTGGTATTTCGCATCGACGGGTGATCAACTATTAAGCCTACCATTACAAATTCTAGGCACTTAATGAGTTAATGATCTTTATTCGAAGTTTGAATAACTAATTAAGCTGATTAACTTAAAATGCCCTAACTAATATGTTTAGGGCGTTTTTGTATTCGAGGTACGGAGAGAACTTCGGATTACACTTTGCAATTTGGCCTTGGAGAACCCGATTGGGGAAGCGTTTTTATCGTCGCTTGCAGATCTTTGATACGCGTACTGTGTGAAGGGTGTGTAGAAAGCAGTTCTGGGGGCTGATTACCACCCGATGCCTTCGCCATGTTTTGCCATAGGTCGACACTTTGGTTGGGATCGAACCCAGCTCTAGCCATATACTCTAGGCCAACAACATCGGCTTCAGACTCTTGAGTTCGCCCATACGGTAGAATAACGCCATACTGAACGCCTAAACCTAAAGCAGCCATCGTCATACCTTGATATTGGCTGTATTCTGATGCGCCTAATGCGATGCTAGTAACCGATAAACCAGTGTTAGCGATTTGAGACTGAGATAGGCGCTCGTTACTGTGATCTGCTAAAACGTGCGCCACTTCGTGCCCGATAACTGTCGCGAGTTGGTCTTGATTAACCGCTACCTTAAGCAACCCGGTATATACGCCAATTTTTCCGCCTGGTAGGGCGAATGCGTTTACTTGGTCACTGTCAAAGACAACAACTTCCCATTCACTAAAACCTTGTTTAGGAATATATTGCGTGATGCTGTTCGCTACGCATTGTACATAAGCGTTCGTTTTCGCATCTTTGCTGATGGGTTGTTCTTTCTTCATTTGTTCAAAAGATTGTGCTCCAAGCTGAGACATATCTTTATCTGAAAAAAGCAGTAATTGATTTCTGCCTGTTGGGGAAGCGCTGCATGCACTTAGCCCAGCGAGTGTAAGAAGCGAGGCAAACTTCATCCATGACGTCATACAATATCCTCTGTGTATTCGGTTTTTATGCATGTTAACATCAACTTGTGTAATAGCTAGTAGCAGTAAGATAACTCTTTCGGGAGTAATCCCTGCAGTAATGCTAACGTTATTGGTTTTATCAACCTATTAACGATGATAAAGCTATCAGCTCGAATAAAAGCGATTAGCGATAATAAAACTGCACACGCGATAACAAAGCCAATAATTAAGGAACCTACATGAGTATTTGGAAAAAGCCCGTTGACCTAGAGATCTTCAACGCGACCTCAAAAAATACCTTAATTGAACACCTCAGTATTGTATACACCGAGGTCAACGACAACTCTTTGGTGGCAACTATGCCGGTTTGTCATTTTACCCACCAACCTTTAGGTATGCTCCATGGCGGCGCATCGGTTGTGTTAGCAGAAACGCTTGGCTCATTGGCTGCTAATTTTTGCGTTCCAGAAGGCTACTATTGCGTTGGGCTAGATATCAACGCAAACCACGTTAGATCCATGCGCGAAGGTCATGTTGTCGGTACTGCTGAGCCTATTCACTTGGGTGTCTCTACCCAAGTATGGCAGATAAACATTACTGATGAGCGTCAACGCTTAGTCTGTACAAGCCGTTTAACTATTGCCGTTAAGAAACATAAGCGATAATAGATTAAGCATTAGTTGGCTGTGTTTGTATTTATAAGAACTAGTCTGTATTTAAAAATAGTCCGGGAAATCCATGGTCATAACGTTTAAAAGTGGAAAAATCATCGCAACCGCACATGAGCTTGTCGTTCGTTTGGATGGTGAGCACAGAGTAACGCTACAAGCTCAAGTTGATGCAATCCAACTGATAGGAAAAGGGGCAAATGTCATTTCAGCCAATGGTTCTGAATGCAAGTGGTCGATAAAATTGGACAACGAACAGCAGCTTCGAGATATTGCCAATGAAATCGGCTGCGATGTGATGTAATCGTATACTGCAAAAGTACTTAGACCTTCTATTTGAATCAAATCTTAGGACACCATACCTAATAAATCGCAAGAAAATCACATCAGTAAGATTGATTTTAAGTCTTAAAATAGGGAAACTGAATTCAATGTCCTTTGAATAAGTTTTCCTCTTTATGAGCAGCCCAAGACTTCGCGTTCAATTTGAAACCCTGTTTGAATACTTCGATGGTAAAGATTCTGATGTTCAGCTCGATGACATTACGGATGTGCTTTGTTGTACCCGTCGTAATGCCCGGATGGTACTCAATAAGCTTGAAGAAGAAGGATGGGTTGAGTGGTTACCAGCGGCTGGGCGAGGCAAGTTATCTCAACTTATTTTTAAGCAGAATCGTTGCGATGTCAGTGAAAACTTAGCAAGACGCTACTTACAAGAAGGTAAAATTGGACAAGCGCTGTCAGTGCTTGATCACAATGCAGCTAAGCTGACTCAGGTTATTCAAAATTACTTGGGTGTGCAATACCAGGAAGGTGAGCAGGTTATTCGTTTACCTTATTACCGACCGCTTTCTATGCTTAACCCAACAAAGTCGATGCGACGATCTGAACAGCATATTACCTGTCAGGTATTCAGTGGGTTAACGCGACTGGATGAAAACGATCAATTGCAGCCTGATCTTGCTCATTCATGGCAAAAAATCAGCGATTATCAATGGCGATTCTTCTTGAGACCCGGAGTCCGTTTTCATAACGGAGAGCCTCTGTTAACCAACCATGTTGTGGATACGCTGCTAGCACTGGAACCTCTCAATATGTTCTCACATATAAAAGACGTGTCTTCTCCGGCAAACTGTGTGGTTGATGTCTTTTTAACGCGACCAGATAAACACTTCCCACTCGCTCTGACTGAATCGGTTGCCAAAGTCACCTTACCGGTGATTTTACGTGGCGAAGACTACGATATTCGACCGATTGGTACAGGCCCGTATTGCATTGAAAAGAATGATGATAAACAACTCGTATTAACGGCTTTCAACGGATACTTTGGTTTTAGGCCATTGATTGATCGTGTTGAGGTTTGGGTTGTTGATGAGGCGTACTCTTCAATGGTTTACCCAAGTCTTTCTAAGCCTGTAATGGCTGACCGTGGCGATAGCGACGAAGTTGAACTTGACCCCGGTTGTACTTATTTACTGTTGAATCGAAAAAAGGGCATCGCACAAGATCCTGCATGGGCGCAATTTTTATCTAATACTTTGAATGCGGCCGATCTGTTTGTACACATTCCGAAAGAAACTGTTATCGATTTGGGAGTGTTACATGCTTATGGGATAAAGCCCGGTTGGTATGATATCAAGTTGAACACGCCGGTTTGTCCACCAGCGAATGCGAAACCAACCATTAGATTGGCTTACCAATGCCAGCACCCAATGTTTCCAACACTTGCGAAGGCTATTGTTACTGTGTTGAAGCAATATGACGTCGACGTTGAACTTTATGGTTACGAAACCGATCCTCCATACGCCGATAATGTCGATATTTGGATTAATCCAATGGGTATCGCCAACAATAGAGATGACGCGTTAGCGGGTTGGTTGATGGATTACAGCTTTCTCGATGAATCTAGTCCGGCAGAAGACTTCGATCAATGGTGTCACATGATCGATCGTTGGCGCTCGGGCGAGTTTGAGCAATTCCCAGCACGACAGTTAGGTAAACAATTGGTGCAAAGCAATCAATTGATTCCAATGTTCCACTGTTGGTTAGGGGTTAACAAAGATCAATGCGGTACGCTGCAAAACGCCAAGTGCAATGCACTGGGTTGGTTTGACTTTAGCCAAGTTTGGGTAAAACCGGACGTTGACTAAGACCAGAGATAACTTGATTAGGACAACACGATGCAAACGGTGATGATCACATTTATAACGCTGGTGGCGTTTGCTGCCAATTCAGTGTTGTGTCGTTGGGCTTTGATGGATCAAACCATTGATCCTTTAAGCTTTTCGATCATTCGGATTTTGTCTGGTGCGCTTACACTTCTAATTTTATTAACTTTGTCTTCCCACTCTAAGTCTAAACAGGAGCTAGTAAACAACGACACATCGGTAACGACAAAGCTCAAATCACAGTTTCAATTCACATCAATATTGTCACTCCTCGTTTATATGTTTGGCTTCTCGTTTGCTTACTTAGAGCTTGGTGCAGGTCTCGGTGCTTTGGTTCTGTTTGTCGCGGTTCAATTTACGATGATTGCCGCGCACTTATTTTCTGGCAATAGAATGTCGTTGTTAGAGTGGTGTGGTTGTTTGCTATCCGTCGCCGGGCTTGTTTACTTACTTATGCCAACGGAGTCGACACAGGCACCGGACTTAGTTTCTATCATCTTGATGACTATGGCCGGGGTTGGATGGGGGATTTATACACTTGCGGGTAAGAAATCCACGAACGCGTTGCAATCCACTACTGCCAACTTTGCATTTAGCTCGTTAGTGATCTTTGTGTTAGTAAGCCTGTTACTTGTTATCCCTAATGTGGCATCGCAAATATCCATCACAGAACAAGGCTTGATTTACGCAATATTGTCCGGCTCAGTGGCTTCTGGTGTGGGTTATAGTTTGTGGTATTACGTGGTGAAAAAGCTGGATACCGTGGTCGCATCCATTGCACAGCTTTCTGTTCCAGTTATCGCGACACTCGGTGGCGTCTTGTTGTTATCTGAACCTGTTACGATGCAATTTATTCTCTCATCGACCGTTATTTTACTCGGGATAAGCTTGGTTCTTATCGCACCTAAACTTAAGAAATAAAGAGTTCAATCATTAACTTCTATGGCCAAACCTAACAAGAAACAACCGACTAAAACGGTTCAGATATTCTGCGCTAAATGCAAGACACAACTTTTCAAGTATCGAAAAGGCGGCAAAGGGGCGCTCGTAAAGTGTTTTAAGGAACGGATCGTTGAAGATTTCACAAAAGTTCCTTGTATATGCCCTGAATGCGGGATTGAATTTGCGCGAGATACTTTGGTTCGAGGTACGCCAGCCTACAAGTTTGTGGGTGGCAAGGTAACGATGAAATAAAAAATGCCACAGTACATGCAATATGTGCTGTGGCATTTAAGATCTGTAATTTAGGTTTAAGCGAAGGCTTTGAATTAGTAAACTCTGACTCGCCCTTGTAGCTTGAGCAGTAATAACGCGACTATCGCCCCCGTTGTATCACACAGCATGTCTTTCTGTGCATCCCAAATATCACCTTGTGAGCCAAGGAACGCGATACCTTCATCACCACCTGCAATTTCTGCATACCACCATTCTATAATCTCGTAGCCAGCTGCTACACTCATGATCGCAAATAGGGCAAAGAAACAGGCTAGTATCGGTTGAGCGAGTTTCTTGCGAATCAAATACTCTGCGAGTGGATAGGCATAAAGACCAATAGAGAAATGGGCTACTCGGTCAAAGTTATTGCGCTCAGAGCCAATAAGGTTATTGAACCAATCAAATGGCACTTCTGCGAAGGTATATTTTGCGCCTATCGTGTGCAAAATAAGCCAGATAAACATCAGAGCATAAGCTGTTTTAGATAAGGTGAGCTTGGTGGATAACCACCATATCCCGATAAGAATACCGAGAGCAGGGACGATCTCAGCAATCCAAACGGCTCTTGAAGATGGTGCAAAGGCTGAAAACAGAAAGATAACAAGATAGACAGCAGTTAGTGAGAGTAGAGGTCTATTTTGAGCAAGTGGCGTAATTGTCATCATCAGATCCTTTATAAGTTTTTTGTATAGTTACATAATAATGAACAGTGTTCAATTGAGATCTAATCACCAGATTTGTTGAAAAGTAGTGTTATCGCCCAGTATCTCGACAAACGGTTGCTAGAGTTTCACAAAAGTTTGATTTACAACAAAGCGATCCTTAAAATCGCTCTATTACTACATAACAAGAAAGAAAGTCATGAAACTGGAAACTGTCGATTACCTTGCTGACGACGCAGCAGAACAATTTGTTCGCTCTCTACGTGAAACTGGTTTTGGTGTTCTTAAGAACCACCCAATCCCGAAAGAGCTTGTTGAGTCTATTTACGAAAACTGGTACCAATTCTTCATTACAAAAGAGAAAGAGAACTTCCAATTTAATGTTGACACTCAAGATGGATATTTTCCGCCTTCAGTGTCTGAAGTTGCAAAAGGCAACACGGTAAAAGACATTAAAGAGTTCTTCCATGTATATCCTTGGGGCCAAATCCCTGAGCAACTGAAAGAGCAGATTCTAGATTACTATGAACGTGCGAACGCTTTTGCAGAAGAGCTACTAGGCTGGATTGAAGTACACGCACCTGTAGAAGTACAAGAGAAATTTTCTATTGCATTGTCAGAAATGATCAATGGAAGTGATCAGACTCTACTTCGCGTCCTTCATTACCCACCAATGCAAGGCGATGAAGAGCCAGGTGCTATCCGTGCGGCAGCTCATGAAGATATTAACCTGATTACCATTCTTCCAGCAGCAAACGAGCCGGGTCTTCAAGTTCAATCTCAAAATGGTGATTGGCTAGACGTACCTTGTGACTTTGGCAGCATGATCATTAACATTGGTGACATGCTTCAAGAAGCATCTGATGGTTACTTCCCATCGACAAGTCACCGTGTAATTAATCCATCAGGTGAACGCCAAGAGAAATCTCGTATTTCTTTACCTCTATTTCTTCACCCGAAACCAGAAGTGGTTTTGTCTGAAAAGTACACAGCTCGCGAGTACCTAGTCGAACGTTTAAGAGAGCTTGGCGTTATGTAGTTAGAGCTACTGATATGTCTTTGAAAGGTCAGCAAAATTGCTGGCCTTTTTTGTTTTTCCAAAGAGCAATGTCAATCATAGTCAATCATAGTCAATTACTGGTCACCTTAGCTGCGTAATTTTGATGGATAACGGGCTCTTGAGCCAAGCAATTGAATGTGGTGTTCCATTAAGCTCGACAAATCGTAGAAAATCGCTTTCAATTAAGAGAAGTCAGCCCACTGACCTAGGGCTTGTTCATCATGCCTAACAAGCTAACAAGCTAACAAGCTAACAACTTAATAACGCAAATGAGCCAACTATGTCGAATAATCAAGGTGTGAGAGCAAGCTTTCATAGCCATATGGAGAACCCTTTGCTTTGGCCCATTATGGAAGTGCTTAAGCGAAAACCAAGTGGATGGAAAGTACACACACTGGCGGCTCATCTAAACGACCTTGGGTTTATGCCTGTTTTAGATGCTGCACCCGAGAAGGAATTATTTAAAAAGAACTTTCTCATTATGAATGCGCTGTATCAGCTCCAAGAAACGTTGCACCCTGATGGTTGGCTTCAAGTTCAAGCAATGGATATTGAATTGATGAATGGAAGCTATCATGGAAATAGCCACAGCATTGATCATCAAGATCCACTTCGAGACTACTATACGAATTGGACTAACTATGAAGCGGATGAAGGTGAAGTCAAAAGGCTGCTGAACGAGTTTTGGACTCGGTACAGAAAGTTTGTTGGCGCTGATACGCTCAATTTAGATAAAAACCGTGCATTGAAGTTATTTGGTCTCCCTTTAGACGCAACGCATAAGGAAATAAGAAAGCGTTGGCGACAGCTGGCGTTGAGGTGGCATCCCGATAGAGACGAGGGCAATACGGCAAAATTCCAGACGCTTTGTGAAGCGTGGCATGTATTACGAAGTTCATAATCGAACGTAACTCTTACTGCGCTGTTTATTGACCCTTTAGAGTGAAATTTAAGCCCTATATATAAAATTGAAAAGCCCCATGTTGTGAGTGACACAAGTGGGGCTTTGTCGTCATTACGCTTGTGTTGTTACTAGGTTATACGTTGTAACCAGGTTTAGCGTTGTCCTTACTTCATTTATTGTGCTATGAGTGATCTTTGCTTCCGCCACTCTTATGTTCGAATGCATAGTCGAGTACTTTACGGATATAAGGAGCACCTACCTTGGAACCACCATTACCGTGCTCGATGACCACAGTCGCGACATATTCAGGGTGCTCGTAAGGTGCGAAGGCCGTGTAAAGCGCATGGTCGAGTAAATGCCGAGCCAGTTTCTTGGAGTTGTAGACCTGATCTTTTGCAAGATCAAATACTTGGGCTGTACCCGATTTACCGCCGCTAGTGTAGTCAGTTCCTTTAAATGCACGTCTGCCGCTACCTCGACTGCCGTGGTTTACGAGTCGCATCGCATTAATAGGTACATCCCATATCTCGTCTGGTACTTCAGTGATCGATAGCATCGGCTCAGGTTCAACAAGTTTTTGCGTATCAAAATCTTCACCGTGATCTAAGGTCGCTCTCAAGATATGAGGTGACATTACCTTCCCATGGTTAATCAGTACCGAGGTTGCTTTGGCAAGTTGCATTGGCGTGGATGTCCAATAACCTTGGCCAATACCAATAGGGACGGTGTCACCTTGATACCAAGGGGTACGATAACGCATCATCTTCCACTCTCGAGTTGGCATATTGGCGGTGCTTTCTTCATAGATATCGATGCCCGTAGGTTCACCAAAACCAAAGCGATTCATCCAACTTGAGATGCGGTCGATACCTAAATCAAAGGCGGTTTGATAGAAGAATGAATCCACCGACTCTTCAATGGCTTGAGTTACGTCGACCGGGCCATGACCCCAGCGTTTCCAGTCTCGCCATGATTTAGAGTTGCGTTTGGAACCGGGAATTTGCCATGAACCGTGATCATCACGAATGGTGTTTTCTGATATAACATGCTCTTGTAATCCAGCAACCGCCATAAATGGTTTTATGGTGGATGCTGGAGGGTAAACGCCCAGTGTGGTGCGATTTACCAACGGGTGAGCAGGGTCATTTAATAGACGTTGGTAGTTCTTACTCGAAATGCCATCGACAAATAGATTAGGGTCATAACTTGGGCTAGATGCCATCGCCAATACACTGTTGTCTTTTGGATCGAGGATAACCGCACTTCCGGTTCGGTGATCAAGTTGTTCAAATACGTATTTTTGCAGTTTAAGGTCAATATTTAACACGATGTCTTTACCTGCAACCGGCGGCACATACTCAATAGTCCGAACAACACGGCCACGGCTGTTTACTTCAACTTCTTGATAGCCTTTGGTTCCGTGTAGGATATCTTCGTAATAGCGTTCTACACCAAGCTTACCAATAATAGTAGTCGCTTGATAATTCGCTTCGATGCCTTTTTCTTCTAGCTTCTTTAGGTCACTATCGTTGATGTGTGCCACATACCCTAAGACATGCGTCAGCACCTCTCCATTTGGGTAAAAGCGCTTTAAGTTAGTATCAATCGATAAGCCGGGGAATTGGTACTGGTGCACCGAGAACTTAGCAATCTCTTCTTCACTTAGGTTCTCTAATATAGTGACAGATTTGAAACGGCGCGTGTTGTGATAACGTTTTTTGAATCGAGCGATCTGCTCAACATCACGCGGGATATATTTGTCTAGCTTGGCGAGCATGGTATCGACATCATCGGTTTGTTCGGGAATCATCGTCAGATTAAATACAAGCTTGTTCTCGGCAAGCAACACACCATTACGATCGTAAATTAGCCCGCGAGTAGGGGCGATAGGCAATACTTTGATTCTGTTGCCATCCGCACGAGTTTGATAGCTTTCAAAATTGTCGACTTGAAGTCGGTACAGGTTGGCGACTAAGACGAGAGTGAACAGTAAGATCCCACAAAACGCCACGATTACACGGTTTTTGAATAGGTTTACTTCGATTTTATGGTCACGCATCTTAACGCGTTTATGATTCATTGAAGCCTCAAGAGTCTGTTACATTTAGTTACACCTATCGAGTCGGAACTTTATCTGAATATCGCCATAGTTTTGTAAAAGCTGTGTCATGATTTTTGGGATTTATATGATTAAAGCGCTGACCAACAATGTAGTCACGTAAAGAGTGGGCGAATCAGGTAGAAATATAAGAATTGAACGAAAAAAAACGGCCCGCATAAATGAGAGCCGTAATAATAAAGATTAATTTAACGCGAGGTATTAGTTCGAGTTCGAAGGTTTGAACTGAGATTTACGCATACGGTTTAGAGCGGCCATTACATCCAATACTCTTGGTTTCGCTAAGTCACCGTAGTTTGGCATGTTCACGTGCCACTCATCGCTTAAGATAGCGCTAAACTCTTTAGCAGGGTTGTTTGACCAACCTGGAGTTTGTGCAAACTGGAACCATGCCCAACCAATCGCGTTCACTTCTGACGTTGACTCTAACTGCTCTAATGCAGAAAGGTCCGCGAATTCCTTACCAAAACGCAGTGACTCTTTGCCTTTCGCGTTAACTCGGAATTTGCCGTCAGTAAGAATGTTCATCAATGCAGCGCGGTTTAACGAGCGAGGAACAAACGTTTCTAATGCGGTCTCACATTCGTTAGTTCGTTGAGTTGGGTGTTGAGCTATCACTTCTTGTGCTTTATCAGTTACGTCTACTGCTTGGTAGTCGTGCATTTGAATCACAGTGTCAGCCACGTCTAGGTAATCGCCAGAACCACCCATTACAACAATGGTAGAGATATCCATCTCTTCACGTAGTTGACCAATACGGTCAACAAGTGGAGTGATTGGCTCAGCACCTTTTGATACTAGCGCTTGCATACGTTCGTCACGAATCATGAAATTAGTCGCTGACGTATCTTCATCAATAAGTAGTGTTTGAACGCCTGCTTCAATCGATTCTTGTAGCCAAGCCGCTTGCGATGTAGAACCTGATGCATCTTGTGTGCTGAAATTAGATGTGTCTTTCTGCATTGGTAAATGGTTGATGTAGTTTGAAAGATTCAAGTTATGTACACATCGGCCATCTTCAGCACGGATCTTCATCGTATCAGTCGCAGTCACGATACCTTCACGACCATCACCAGGAATATGGTTGTAGATAGAACGTTCAACGGCGTTCAATAGTGTAGATTTACCATGGAAACCACCACCAACGATCAGCGTGATGCCTTTAGGAATACCTAGGCCAGTCACATCACCTTGGTTTGGCGTGTTTAGCGTCACACTTAAAGACTCTGGTGCTAGAAAAGGAACCGCGCCTTTCATTGGCAGGTCGCAGTTACCTGCAATACGAGGTAATACACTGCCATTTGCAACGAATGCCGCTAGGTTGTTTTCTTCCAATTGAGCACGCAATGCATCTTGGTCTTCAATCGCTTCACAATGCTTAATCATCGCTTCAATGTTAAGTTCGCGTTCAAGCGTTGCACGACGAATAAACTTAGGTAAATAGAACGTAATGATGTTGATTGCTTTCTTTGCAAGAATACTACGACCATCAGCAGGTAGGTTGATACGAAAACGGATTTCGATACCGTGCTCGGTGAAAACCACAGATGTGTTATCCAACACAGTCTGACCCGTTAGTGCGATAGACACGGTCGCTTCTTGCTTAGCAAATTCAGAGAAGCTACGTGCAATAAAATCACGAGCTGCTACTTGGTATTCGTAAGACTTTTCTTTCAGCCAACCTAACCCTGTTAACGACCAAGCGCGTGTTGCGCGAAAACGTGAAGAAGATGCATATGGGTCACCTTGAACGTGGTCGATGTGTAATTCGAAATCAGCAAAGTCGTATTGACCTTTAATTTGTTGATATGCGCGGAAGTTTTGTTTTTCGAGCTTTTTAAGCTTTGCAGTCAACTGATCCATAACGAGGAATGCCTATATAAAGGGAAGATAAAACAGAAAGGCGGCGATTATAAAAATCACCACCTATAGAGTAAAGAGAAAGTAGGCCTAAATCCAAAACAAAGTGCTCTTTTTCGCTTTAAGCGTAACGAGTTGTCCCCAAATAGTTTTGATTGATTAAGCTGTGTTCGAATTCTTGGCTCGGCATTGGCTTGCCATAAAGGTAACCTTGTCCCACATCACAACCTTCATTGATGATAAATTGCTCCTGAACTTCCGATTCTATGCCTTCAATTGTTACTTTTAAGTCGAGCTTTTTCGCGATTTGGACTATGGACCGAACGATCTCCGTGTCTTCCTGTGAATTGAGCATTTGGTCGATGAAGCTCTTATCAATTTTAATCGTATCGAATGGAAATTTCTTAAGGTAACTAAATGAGGCATAGCCCGTACCAAAGTCGTCCAGTGACAATGTAATGCCAATGTTGTGTAACGATTCCAATGTATTTTTCGCGACGACTTCATCTGCTATGAGGCAACTTTCCGTGACTTCAAGTTCTAAGAAATGAGGTTCTAGGTGATAGGTCTCCAACAGGTGAATAATTTGGTCTGCGAAATCAACATTCTTTAATTGAATAGCAGATATGTTGACGGCTATTTTGAAATCTTCAACGTATTCGGACCACTCTTTCGCTTGCTCAATCGCGTTACGCAGAGCAAAATTTCCCACTTCGAAAATCAACCCGTTTTGCTCGGCCATGTGTATTAAGGTTTCGTTAGAGACGTCTCCCAGAACGGGATGTCGCCAACGCAGTAGAGCCTCTGCACCAACCCAGCGATGAGTCAACGGGCATACTTTAGGCTGAAAATAGAGCATAAGGTCATCATTACGAACCGCTTGGAGCAAATAACCTTCAATCTTATTAATATGACTTTGTTCTTCAGCATGAGACTGAGAATAGTAAGCGAACTTCTGTCCAGAATCTTTACATGCCAGCATCGCTTCTGAAGATTTTTGGATAATGCTGTCAGCACCATCGTCGTGATCAGTAATCGCAATCCCTATAAAGGCATGCAGATGAACTTTGTCACTACCGATGTCAAATTCTGAATGACCCACTTTTACTAATGTCTGGCATAGTTCTTCGATACGCTGGTGCAAATCTTTAACGCTGAACGCCAACACAAGGTCAACCGAAGTAGGGCGCGCAGTTAGCACCTCAATATCAGAGATACTGTCGATGCGTTGTCGGTATTCAACCAACACTTGGTCTAACGCGTTGTAGCCATATCGAGCTTGAATGCGCCTGCCATTAGTAAATCCAATATGGATTACCGCGAGTGAGCCACCTGTAAACCTTTGTTGTGACGCCAACTTCTGATCTAAGCGCGACTCAAATGCACTTCGGTTCAAAAAGCCCGTGCCGAGGTCATGATTTTTTTGGAAATTGATCTCTTGTTCTGCCGCTCTTCGCTTATCAATCTCTTGGTTTAATGAATAATTAAGACTCGCGAGGTCTTTTGTGCGATTAGCAACACGGCTTTTTAAGTCACGATTCATTTGAGTGAGCTTCGCGTGTTGAAACAAGGTTTTTAGTTGAGATTCTATCGAGGTGCGAAAGCTGTCTAATAGCTTAATATAAGTAGGCGTGTAGTGATTTTCTTTCGAGTCCAAGATACAAATGGTGCCGAACAATTCGCCGTTAGGCCAACATAGCGGAATGCCACAATAAGAGATTAAGCCAAGCTTTGTGTCGGGGTTGTTTTTCCAATCAACATCGGCAAGCGCATTGGGTACTAAAAGCTGCTGCTGAGACTCCATCACTGTTTCGCAGTAAAGCCCATTTCCTAATGTTTCAGAATCGCCTTTGTTATAAGGGTTATCCTGACTGTGGCTGGTAGAGAAAACTTCAATGTAGTTGGTATGAACACGCATGATAAGTGCGGCAGGCACTTGAGTGATTTGAGCCAAGAGGTCGACAATATTCTGCCAGCTGGAGGCCATATCGTCAGGGATATCTAAGTCTATCGTTTTTATCTTCTTCATATGACTCCGAGTCAATTATGCTAAATGCATCAACACATCCTGTGTTAATTAAGATGAACCAAATAAACTGTGAATATTACATTAACTAAGTATAAGAAATGTTGCACAAAAAAACCTCCGCAATTTTGCGAAGGTTTTCAAATGTGAATCTGGATCTCAGTAATGAGATAAGTTTCGATTAAGGCTTTAACTTTATAAAATCATCAGTGTTAAGTTTCTCTTTATAGTCTACCGATGGTTGAGCAAAACCGTTCAACTGTAAAAACTCTTCTTTAAAACCTTGATAGTCACCGATTGATTGGAAGTTGTTTTCATCCATAGCTTCAAGTAGTTCAGTCACATGAGCTTGGGTTTCTGGGTCGAGTTCCCATTCATCCATCCGAATTAGGCGCTCGCCATCAAGTGGTACTTTGGTTTGCCCGTACAGTTTGCTGCTGAATAAGCGTTGCATTTGCTGGATACAGCCTTCGTGCGTCTCTTTCTCTTTCATCACTTTATATAAAGCGAGTAGGTAAGGACTTAACCCCGGAATGAATACACTGGCTTTGGTGACGAGTGCCTTACACACGGTCGCGTAAGCATTACCGCCAAAGTTTGCTAGTTCAAGGTTAAGTGCGTGACTTGTTTGATGAAGGTCTATTTTAGCGCGGCCCAAAGTACCGTCTAAGTAGATAGCGTGTGTGACTTCTGGACCAACGTAAGAAAAAGCAATGGTTTTGCAACCTGGGGCAATAGACTCAGCATTGATCAGCTCATCTATCCACTGTTCCCAATCTTCGCCGCCCATGACTTTAAGTGTGCTTTCGGCTTCTTCTTCCGTTGCAGCATCAAGTGTGTTGGTCACCCAGTTGTCGTGCTCTAGTGAGATAGTCGCTCCAGTCACGCTTTCACCGATTGGCTTAATGGCAGAGCGCCAGAATTCTTCGGTATTTGGTTTGGGTCTTACGCCAGCGGCTAAGCTGTAGATAATCAGATCTACTTCACCTTCGAAGTAGGTTTCAATGGCTTCGACAACTTGTGAACGTGTTTCTTGTGAAAATGCGTCGCCAACAATGTTGATAGCAGTGCGTTGCTCTCGTTCGGCTTCTTTCTTGAAGTAGATGTTGTTGTACCAACCAGCGCTACCTAGGGATTTTTCGTTAGGACCGCGCTCGAATGAGACGCCGATGGTGTCAGCTTTTGCACCGCCAAAAGTAAGGGCAATGCGAGCGGCAAGGCCAAAGCCAGATGAAGCACCGATAATCAGCACTCGCTTAGGGCCATCTTTGATCTGCGGCGCACACTTAACAAACTTGATTTGTTGCTTTACGGCTTCTTGACAGCCTAGAGGGTGAGCGCTTTTGGCCACCACACCCTTAATAATAGGTTCGATCAGCATAAATAACCTTACAGATAACGGTGATATGCACTCAGGCTAACGTAAAGCTGTGTAAAATTTATTGAGCTAGACCATTAAAACTTAAAGATACTGATATAATTCTTTGGCGACAAATTCAGCAATCCAAGGCTGAGCTTCTGGTTTTGGATGCAGTCCATCGTTCATCATCCACTCAGGTTTAAGGATGATATGCTCTAGGAAAAAAGGTAAAAGCGGTACATTTTGTTGATCAGCAAGCGCTGCAAAGACGTATTCAAACTGCTGGTTGTAACGCTTACCGTAATTCGGTGGGATTTTAATCTTCATCATAATAGGTTTCGCGCCTGCAGCTTTTATCTGCTTAATGATTTGATCAAGATTCGCAGACATCAGCTTAGGTGGAAATCCACGAAGACCATCATTCGCACCGAGTTCGATAAGAACAGTGTCTGGAGCGTGTTCTTCAAGCAATTGTGGTAAACGAGCTAACCCGTTGCCGGTTGTGTCACCCGAAATACTGCCATTAACCACAGTAACTGTTTTGTCATGCTTCGCTAATGCGTTTGGCAATAGACTTGGCCAACTCTGTTTGATGTCCATATTGTAACCAGCACTCAAGCTATCACCAAGTACCAGTAACTTAGAATCTAACTCGGTATCTTGAGCCAAAGAAGCGGTTGAAAATATAATTAAGAATAAAAAGGAAATTAGTCGAGTCATGCATACATCCATCATTAAAGCAGAAGCTGTTTCCAAGACAGTGTCTACTAATCAAGAACATTTAACAATCTTAGAGCATGTTGATATCGATATTCGTGAAGGAGAAACCGTCGCGATTGTCGGCACTTCAGGGGCAGGTAAATCAACCCTAATGACACTGCTTGCAGGGCTTGATGTGCCAACGTCTGGCGAAATCAGTTTGTTAGGCCAACCTCTATCACAGCTGGATGACGAAGCGAGAGCCAAAATCCGCAGTGAATCCGTTGGGTTTGTTTTCCAAAGCTTCTTATTGATCCCAAGCCTTTCTGCGCTGCAAAACGTCACGCTACCTTGTTTGTTGAAAGGTGAAGACGAAGACATCGAACGTGCGACTGCTTTGCTTGAATCAGTGGGTTTGAAAGACAGGCTTGATCACCTGCCGTCTCAACTATCAGGCGGTGAACAACAAAGGGTCGCTTTAGCTCGTGCTTTTATGATCAAGCCAAAAATCCTTTTTGCTGATGAACCCACAGGTAACCTAGACCAACAAACGGCAGCGAAAATCGTCGAGTTGTTGTTTGAACTCAATTCATCGCACGGCACCACGCTTGTTCTTGTCACGCACGACCCTAAGCTCGCACAGCGTTGCCAACGAACACTTAAGATGCATGTCGGTCAGATAGAGGAAGTCTAAATTGAATTCATCACACGGACTGAACAAACGACTGTTTTCATGGAGCATCGAAGAGATACGACACGGTCAGTTGTGGCCAGTTTCCATCGCATTAACACTGATCATTGCTTGTGTTTTTGCATTGTCGGCGTTAGCCGAACGTATGGAACAGGTAATTGTTAAGCAAGGCAAAGATGCGCTTACCGCCGATAGCGTGTTTATCTCAGCAAACCCAATCCCGCAATCTTTGTTAGACCTCACTCAAGTTGAACAGTTTGAAAGCTCTCAGTTGACCCGCTTTTCAACCATGGCATTCAGTGATAACTCGATGCAGCTAGTGACGGTGAAAGCGGTTGAAAGCAATTATCCTTTACGCGGCGAAATGATACTGGAAGGTGCAGATAGCACGGTAAGCAATCATGTTGAGCCGGGTGAATTGTGGCTTGATGAGCGTATATTTTCGCAATTAGAAGTTGATATAGGTGACAATGTCACGATAGGCGATGCTGATTTAACAATCACTGGACGTCTCACACAAGAACCGGGCTTGAGTTTTAACCCTTTCCAACAAATGCCCGCGGTGCTGATTCATACAAATGACATCGATGCCACTGGCGCTATTCAACCGGGCAGCCGTGTTAGTTTTAGGCTGTTTCTAAATGGTGATGATAATAAACTGAAAGCCGTACAAGACAGTGTAGAATTAACACCAAGCGATCGTTGGCGCACGCAAGACTCTGCGAGCCGCACTAATGACATGTTCGAGAGCACAACTCAGTATCTTTCGCTAACCGTTGCTATCGTTGTGATCATGGCTGCGACCACTTTGGTACTCACTTGCCAACATTATGTTGCGAGTCGTCGTAAAACCATTGCGATGCTTAAGAGTTTAGGTGCGAGCAAGCAGTGGATCGTTAAATGGTTGTCTGTACAGGTGTCTCTGTTAGTGGTTATCGGTGCAGTGCTGGGAATTACCATCGGTATCGGCTTAGAGTTTTTGCTTCGTATACCTCTGGGCGACTTATTACCAACGCCACTTCCTAGCTATGGTATTGAACCGGCTATCTTGGCGATTTTATCAAGCATCTTAATTGGTGTTCCGGCTCTTGGCATCCCGTTAATTGGGTTGGTCAACACTTCAGCAATCAGCGTTATTCAATCAAGTCATCAGTCTAATGAAAGCTACAAGAAATACTCATTGTTACTGGTACCGATTATTCCAATGATGCTGATGTATGGTAACAATCTATTGGTATGGATAGTTTTAGCTGGTATCGCTTGTCTGTTCTTAGTGCTCGCGATTGTCAGTACGCTTGTTCTGCGTTTGGTGGGTCAGCTGCCGACGTCGACATCTATGCGCTTGGCATTGAGCCGAATTAATCGCACACCATTAGCAACAGGGATTCAATTTGGTTCTTTAGCTCTGTCTTTGATGCTGCTATCAATCATATGGCTAGTGAGAAGTGACTTGTTGTCAGATTGGCAACAAACCTTACCCGAGAACGCACCTAATGCGTTTGCGCTTAATATTGCAAGCTATGAGAAAGACAGTTATCTCGAGACGATTGATGCAAACGAAGTAAAGCGTACTCAAGCGTTTCCAATTATACGAGGAAGGCTCACAACCATTAACGGCGTTGAGGCGGCGAAATACAGCGAGACCTCAGAAGAAACAGACGTATTAAGCCGAGAGATTAACTTCACTTGGGGAGATAGCCTGCCTGAGTACAATGAAGTATTAGAAGGCAGCTGGACACAAGAGCAGGGCGTATCTGTGGAATCCGATGTCGCAGAGCAACTTGATTTGAAAATTGGCGATGATCTTTCATTCACAATCAACAGCCAGAACGTCTCTGCCAAGGTGAATAGCATCCGCAAAGTCGAGTGGCGTGAAATGAAGCCAAACTTCTATTTCATTTTTACTCCCGATATTTTGAGCTCAATTCCTTCTACTTGGCTCGTGAGTTTCAGACTAGAAGAAAAGCACGATCAAATGCTCAATGAGCTCTCGCGTAATCACCCGACCGTGAGTTTGATGGACATTCGTAAAATGGGCAGTAAGATCCAGGAGTTGCTCAAACAGATTGTTTGGTCGATAACCGTACTTGCCGCGTTAGGTGTGGTGGCGGGGCTATTGCTTATCTTCACTCTGTTGCGATTGAGCTTATCTCAAAGACAACAAGAGATACGCTTGTACCGAACGCTAGGCGCGAGTAAGAAGCGAATTCTCAATACTATTTGGTGTGAATACGGGGTGATGGCGTTAGTAGCAGGCTCAATTGCTGCGCTTGGTTCTGAGCTCAGTGTTGCAGGGGTAATGAACTTTGGCTTTGAGTTACAGCCTTCACTCCACCCGATGCTCTGGATAGCACTACCTGTGCTAACGTTCATCACATTAGCCGCGGTAGTGAATAGCTTAATCAAACGTTTGTTGGCACCAGTAAACAAGGATTTTGGTTAGTCGTTAGCGTGATCTAACCAAATGCTTAAAACGGTCTAAAAGTGAGATTATTTGTATTTAGTCATGCACTATTTATAAGGCGTCGCTTTAGACCGTTTTTTATTTGACCAATGCGTAGCACAAGTGGCAAATATCTCACCTTTATTTTCCAACTTTTTAGTCTTTTTTAAAACTAATTGCGCAATAATGCCGATTTAATGAACAGCGGTTAGTCCCTGTAAACAAAGGGGTTGCGCAACTTAGCAAGAACGTTATCAACAGTTATCCACAAAAACGGTGGATAACTTTAGGGATAAGTTAACCTCTATGTTTTAAGAGTACTGAGGCAGCCTTTATGTGGCGTCACTTAGGACAAATGTGACGGTTATAATAACCTTTAAAACTCAATCTGGAGTTATTGAGTCAAGAGATTATTTAGGTTTTTTACATGGATATTAAATACTGCCTATCTAAGACCTTGATAAAAATGTGTTTTAATTCGTAGCAGAACAAAAGTAGAATAGCGGCAGTTAATCATATTCTACAGAACACGATGAACCACAACAAAACGGATACAAATCAGCCTTCTATTGCCATTGTTGGTGGTGGTATTGCCGGAACGACAAGCGCGATTCATTTTAGTGAGTTGGGTTATAAGGTCACTATCTTGGAAAAAGGACCGAGCTTGGTTAATGGTCCACCAATTTGCCATCTGCACGCTGGTGGCAATTTGTATAGAGATATTTCTGTAGAGCAGTGCCTTCAGTTGCTCAAGCAGTCAATTGATACCGTTCGTTTGTTTCCTCATACGATCAATATTCGTCCGACAATTATCGCTGTTCCACACAGTGATGGTGGAGAGCCGTTGGATCTACTTCCGCGTCTAAAGATAATCAAGAACGCTTATGCTGATCTTGTTAGTCAAGATAAAAGCAACCAAGTGCTTGGTAAACCGGAAGAGTATTACAAGCTGTATAGTAAAGAAGAGTTACTAGCACTTGCTACCCAAACACAGCCTCTGGAACCAACATCGCTTGATGATTGGTGTATTCCTTTCGCTAAACATACGGATCTAGAAACCCTTAAGTATCCTGTTGCTATGGTTCAAGAATATGGCTGGAGTGTATTCCGACTTTCTGCAACTGCTCAACTCTCTTTGGGGCAACAGTCTAATTGTACCGTGTTAACCAACAGCCGATTGCAATCTGTTGAATCGTTAGAGCAAGGTTGGTCTTTGACTTATACAGACGCTGAGAACCAAAGTTGTCACCTAACGACCGACTACTTGATTAATGCAAGTGGCTTTGAAACGGGCATCGTGGATGACTTTGTCGGTTCTAAGCAACAAAGGCTTGTTGAGTTCAAAGCCGCATACGTTACGCAGTGGCCGTATTCGCAAGAATGTAAGGAAGAGTGGCCAGAGGTTATCTTCCATGGCCCGAGAGGCACACCACAAGGCATGGCTCAATTAACACCGTATGCTGATGGTGTGTTCCAACTTCACGGTATGACAGAAGGGATTACTCTGTTTGAGGGGGGGCTTGTTTCATCGTCAACAGACTCGTCACAACCACAGTTGCCTTCGAAGCTTCTTAAGAAAATCGTATCGGGTTGGAGTGAAGAGCAGCTTGAATTAAGAACTCGCGCTGCGATAACACATATGTCTCAGTTCATCCCAAGTTTTAGCTCTGCACTGGTAGGTGGTAAGCCTCTGTTCGGTGCACAGCAAATTCCGGGAACCGATCCGAGCTTAAGAGCTTCAGACGTGTCATTCTGTGGTGATCGCTATGCTCGACTTGAAGTAGTCAAAGCATCTTCAACCCTAGAGGCTGCGCAAAAGGTCGCTGAGCAATGGTTTGATGTATCAGAGGCGGTATCGATTGAAAATACACACTCAGTGACAATGTCACTTAATCTAAGTGATATTGAGAATAGAGCGATATATTTGACACAAGAACGCGGATACCCAGCAGCCCTTGCAAAGGTATCAGGCCAAGATCACGCTTAATACTCAGTCATAATCTACTACGCTGAACATCTTCAATTCGGCTCACTTTGACAGGTAAGCCGAACCTTCATTCAAACGCCAGCTAAGATACCGAAAATCATCCGAACTACATCTCTAGGAATTACTCTTAGCTACAGAGCAAAAACTAATAGCCGAAAAACTGAGCCCATTGGCACCAAACATCTTGCAACCCTAAGCGATCGCCTTTACTAAACGAGACTTCATGTCCAGGTTTGGCTTGTGCTAAGCGCGGTAAATCGATTCTGGCGACACATCCTATCTTGGGATAGCCACCAATAGTCTGTCTGTCATTAAGCAACACAATAGGTTGCCCATCTTGGGGGATTTGGATCGAACCTAAGGCAATGCCTTCTGACAATAGCGAAATGTCAGGCGAGTCCACGGGGTCGCCACTGAGTCGATAACCCATACGATTAGAATTTTGGTCAACATGATACTGTGCGTTATACAAAGTCGCTTTTGCTGACTCTGAGAACAGCTCGCTTTGATAGCCTTCTATCACTCGCAGGTTCACTGGTAGGTTGTAATTAGGCGTGTATCGGAAGGTGACACTCAACGCTTTAAACGGGCGAGAGAGTTGGTGTTGGGTAAAAGCAATTTGTTGCCCTTGCTGGCATGGCTGTCCATCTTGCGTTAATCCACCAATCTTTTCACGAGTCACCGTAGAACAGCTACGAAGAGTTGATGGAACATCGAAGCCACCCTTAACGGCTAAATACGCCCTTAGACCATTTTTAGGTAAACCAAATGAGAGGACTTGCCCTGCGAAAGCTTGAAAAGTACGCCAGTTCGACAGTGGTTTACCATCGAGCTTCGCTTGTAAATCGCCACCGCATAATGCCATCTCACAATCAAAATCGATTCGTAACGCGCATTGCCCAAGCGTGATTTCCAACACTGCTTGGTTGACTGGGTTTCCGAGCAGGTGATTGGCCCAGCTATACGAGTAATCATCAACAGGGCCGCCTTGTGTCAATCCGAGATGAGCGACACCAAATCGTCCGAAGTCTTGAATCAAACTCAACGGGCCGGGCTTAATGACTGTCAGTGTTGGTTTGGCTTTTGTCTTAACCATTAGCGACACCTCCACTCATCTCCATAAGACTAAGCTCAACAAATTCTTGTTTTGATATCGCGGTGAAACGAACGGTGTCACCGACATTAAGTAGTGACAGCTGCGTTTGCGTGGTATCAGCGTTCTTCAGTTGGCTGTGCTCAAACAGCGCTAGCGGGCAATTACCAATAATATTCCAGCCGCCCGGTGATTCTGAGGGGTACACAGTAGTTTTCGTATCCGCGATGGCGATACTGCCTTTCGGTACACTTAAACGTGGGGTTGAATGACGAGGCAACGCAAGCTCGGCGACCACATCAGACATAAAGGCAAAGCCAGGCGTAAACCCAATGGCACTGACGCTGTATGTCTGTGAGGTGTGATGTTGAATGATCTCATCCAGCGACATGCCTTTGGATTGATATCGGTCTAAGTCGAGTGCTGTTTCTGGTGAGTAATAAGCAGGAAGCTCGATGGTGTTACTCGTGTAATTAACACTAGATAAGGACGAAATAGCATGGCTCAACAAGGTGCTGAGTTGTTCGATGAGCTGCTTTTCGGAAATTCGATAAGGTAAGTAGTCAACCAGAATGGTGTGGTAAGCCGGTGTCACATTCATCAATATAGATGCCAAGTTTTGACGAATGGCATTGGAAAGATGAGCCATGTACTGCGCATATTCGCCGCTAGATTGATTATTTGAAGGCGATAGCGTCAAGGTGACCAAAACGCTGCATTCCGCGACTGGCGCTATATTGAATTCAATTTGATTCGTCGTCATTTCGTTTCCATACGTTTGCTTGCCTTTATTAGCTTTCTTGCCTTTCGTTTACTTATTTGGCGTGTTTAACTTCCGTGTCTAAACCAATACAAGGCAATTAGATCTTACGAGCGATTGATTTGGTGCTCGGTTAGGCGAGCGATTAGACCATGCGTCATACCAATCACACGCTTCATACTAATTAAAAGCGTTGAGGTCTTGTCTGATTTTTCTAATTAATGCGATGGATTGGGGGTTATCACCATGAACACAGATGGTATCGGCTTCAATAGGCAGTCTTTCGCCCTCTAAAGTCGTAACAGAGCCATAGTTAATGATTTGCATGACTTGGTTGTAGATGTCGTCTTGGTTGACGTAAACCGAGCCTTTTTGAGTTCGCGGCGATAACTGCCCATTATTCAAATAGGCACGGTCGGCAAACGCTTCAAACAAGAGTGGTAAATCATGGTCGTCTGCAATATCTAGATACTGTTGGTTGTCGGACGAAGAGAGAATCATCAAGGGGATGTTAAATTCAGCGACGGCTTGGGCAACGGCATTAAATACATCAATGTTCGCCATCATATCGTTGTAAAGGGCACCATGAGGTTTCACATAACCAACAGAGGTGTGGTGATAGCGGCAAAGCGCTTGTAGTGCACCTACTTGATAGCACACTAGTTCACTGATTTCGTCCATGGTGTGTGGAATAGAACGGCGACCAAACCCGATTAAATCTTGATAACCGGGATGAGCACCAATTTGGGTGTGATAGTGCTGTGCCAGTTTAATAGTCTTAGACATAACGTGCGGATCAGACGCGTGAAAGCCACAAGCGATGTTTGCCATATCGATCCATTCCATGACCGACTCGTCATCGCCCATCTTCCAATTGCCGAAACTTTCTCCCATGTCGCAATTAAGCAAAATCTTCGTTGTCACGTGGTGCTAATCCTTTACGTTGAGGTAAGTAATGACGGTCTTATAAATACCATAAATAAACAGTGACCTAACTCAAACTTTCGACACCAAAAGCTGCATTCACTATAATGTCACGGCATGTATCAACTCGCTAAATAGCGGATTGTGACAAATGTTTCCTTTCATCAATAACGTATAGAAACTATGGTTAAAGATAATTGAAAAAGAAGCGATCGACAAACAGCGTTCCATCTATTTTGTTTCCAGTTTAGGGAGCAAATGTAGGGTAATGAATCATACGGTGACATTGATGTGATTCTGAAGGTTGGCGATGAGGGAATTGTCAAGCGAACGGAACGGTCAATTTTTGCTCTCTCGTGTAGTGTATCTGCCATAGCCGTTTGTGACCCAACCCTAAGCTGTTGTATCATAAGCGATACGTTAAGTGGTTTTAATTAAAGGTCGGCTAAACATGAATGTTTTAGTTACAGGTGGCATGGGTTACATTGGTAGCCACACAAGTATCCAGATGATTAACGCAGGTATGACACCTGTGCTTTTCGATAACTTGTATAACAGTAAACCAAGCGTTTTAGAACGTATCGAAAGAGTATCTGGCGTTCGTCCTGATTTCATTGAAGGTGATATTCGTGATAAAGCGCTTTTAACTGAAACCATGAAGCAACACAATATTGAAGCCGTTATTCATTTTGCGGGCCTGAAAGCGGTAGGCGAATCTGTTGCCAAGCCCCTCGAATACTACGACAACAATGTAAATGGCACGTTAGTCCTTGTCGATGCAATGCGTGACGCTGGCGTAAAAACATTAGTATTCAGCTCTTCAGCAACGGTTTATGGCGATCCTGCTAGTGTTCCTATCACAGAAGATTTTCCCACAAGCGCAACCAATCCTTACGGTCGTAGTAAGCTCATGGTTGAAGAGTGCTTAACTGACTTCCAAAAGGCTAACCCCGATTGGAGCATTACATTATTACGTTACTTTAACCCCGTAGGTTCACACCCAAGTGGTGAACTCGGTGAAGACCCGCAAGGTATTCCAAACAATCTAATGCCATTTGTATCTCAAGTTGCAGTTGGCCGACGTGAATTTCTATCCGTATTTGGTAGTGACTACCCAACAAAGGATGGCACTGGTGTTCGTGATTACATCCACGTTATGGATCTGTCTGATGGACACATTGCAGCACTTGAGAAAGTAGGGCGTAAAGACGGTCTTCACATCTATAACCTGGGTACTGGCAACGGTTCAAGTGTATTAGATATGGTTAAAGCCTTCGAGAAAGCGAGCGGTCAAGCGATACCTTACAAACTCGTTGCGCGTCGTCCTGGTGATATCGCTGAGTGTTGGGCCGACCCAGCGAAAGCTCAGAAAGAACTGGGGTGGAATGCGACACGCACACTGGCTGAAATGACTGAAGATACATGGCGCTGGCAATCAACAAATCCTGATGGTTTTCCTGGTTGATTGAGTAATTTCATGAATAGTTAACGTACAAAAAGATGCTCTAGGGCATCTTTTTTGATCTAAATCGAATAAAAAGTGATTTGGTGGTTAAAAAGTATCATTCTGTATCGGTTGTTGTTATCATGCTCGCGAATTATATGTTTAATGTTAATTTTCTTTGGAGTTAATCATGGAACTAGGCCTAATCATCACTTTCATCATTGCTGCTGCAGTAATGGTTAAGAAAGAAATGGCAGAGAAATAATTTCACTTTACCCCTTTTTGATACAACTTTTAGTGAAATAACAAAAAGCCAGCTTATAGTAAGCTGGCTTTTTAGTTTCTACAGTATTTTTTTGTATGGCTTTATTCTGGAACGACCTAGATCTTTAATGACCTAGGTCTTCAATAAACTTAGCTCTACAACGAACTAGATTTCTAACCAGTTAGAACTCGTAGTTTGCAGATATACCCCAGTTACGACCCGGTTGAGACTTAATATCGGTGTTGAACTTAGAATCGTGCCCACGGCCTGACATGTCATTGTACAGCCAATATTTTTTGTCTAATGCGTTGAATAGACCCGCTCGCAAGGTTAAATCCGTGACAGGGCGGTAATAAGCAGTCAAATCAACAACTGTGTATCCAGCCACGTTTACGTTGTCATCGGAGTTCCACTCATCTTTCGCAGCAACCATCTTAACATTTAAAGCTGAACCGAAAGTCTCGCGTTCGATACCAAGACCTAGCGTACCCGTTAGTGGTGCTACTGAATCAATGGATTTACCCGTAGATTTATCTTCACCATCAGCATAAGCCACAGCTAAACGAGTGTAGGTACCAAATGGTGCGTCTAACAGGGTGTCAAGATTAATCGTTGACGAAAGCTCTGCACCATAGATAGTTACTTTATCTAAGTTCTCTTTGGTGTATACGTCTTTACCGCCTTGCTTGCCCGTTTTCGTCTGGTTAATGAAATCAGAGTAATCTGTATAGAAAGTGCTTAGTTCAAAGCGAGCATGTTCATTATTGCCACGAAGGCCAAGTTCGTAAGAGAGACTTCTTTCGGCTTTCAAGTTAGGGTTAGCTTCAATGATGGCACCTCGAGTGTAGAAGTAGTAGAGGTCGTAAACTGAAGGTGCTTTAAAACCTTGCCCAACTTGACCAAATACCGATAGGTTGTCATTGATGTGGTAAACTGAACCTAGCTTAGCTGTGACGGCGTCATCTTTATTCTTCTCATATTGAGTCTTGTAGCCTTCATCCGTTGATGGGTCAGCAACAAATGAGTCATAACGAAGACCGCCAGTTACAATCAACTTGTCTTCCATGAAAAATGCTTGGTCTTGAACAAACACACCCCATTGCGTTATTTCTGCATCAGGGATACCAGTGCTACCCGGTGTAACAGTGCCTCTATCAAATTTATGGTCGTAGTTTTCTAATTCAAAGTCATTCTGCAGGTATGTGAAACCATATGTGAATTCGTGATCCGCACCATCAATATTCACTAGCTTAGAAAGCTGTGTATCAACTTGCATGTTTACATCAGAAGCATTACGCTCACGAAGTCGACGTCCGTTGTAGCGAGTTGTATCGTAGTTTTTATTCAAAGTACTTGAGTCTTGGTAACTTAGAGACCAGTCTAAAGAGTCGGCAATTGAAGAGCTTAGCTTAAGCTGTTGTTCCAATGTTGCACGAAAACGTTTGTTGGTGTCTTTGTTGTAATTATCAGTGTATACAAAGCCCGGCATAAGCTGATAGCCATTGTAGTTTAGCTCATCTTCATCATATTGACGTTGGTAATGTTCAACCGTAATACCAACCTTATTTGAATCTGATACATTGTAGAATGCTTTCGCTAATATATTACTTAATTCCGTATCTGCCGGGTTCTCTGCACCACGATCTGGACCTTGAACTTCGCTTCCTGATGAATGAGTCTGTGTCTCGTGGCCTTGAGCGTATGTCGCCATAACGATCGTTTCTAACTTATCTTTACGCATCGCCCAAGAAACTGTGTTCTTGAACTGTTCATCTGCAGATGTATAGGTAGATTTGATGCCAAAACGGTTTTCATCCCCGTCAGTTCTAAGCATATCCTCTGGATTTTTAGTTCTTAGCAGTACTGCACCACCAATGGCATCTGAACCGTAAAGCGTAGAAGCAGGGCCTTTATTCACCTCTATGACACTTAATGTATCGACTTCGATCGCATTCGAATATTTACGTTGCTCAGAAGCGCCAGGGTTATATGGTGTAGGTTGTTGAACTCCATCTACCATAAGTTTAACGCGATCACCTTCAACACCTCGAATGTTAAAGCCTGAAATACCAAAACGGCCACCGCCTTGAGCCTCTACTCCTGGCGTGTATTGAAGAGCTTGCTTTATGTCGCTAGACATTTGATTATCAATATCTTTTGCAGATACAGACTCAATTGAGCTTGAAACGTCTTCTTTGTTTTGTTCGGTACGCGTTGCTGATACAACAACCTCGTCAAATAGGGCATAATCTTCAGCAAAGGCTGATGTTGATGAAAGCGCTAAAACGATTGAAGCAGAGAGTAGGGATTGCTTATACATCTGATAGTTACCTTAGTTCCATAATATCATCTTGATTTGCGAAAGATGATATTGGATCTAAATGATAATTACTATTATTTGCATTTAAATAATTTTCAATATTATCAACTAATTCATAATTAGCGTTATTAAACACATGTATTGAAAAGAGTTTTTCAGTTCCATTCACTCCGTGAATGCTTCTCTTTTTGTGATCTAGATCTCACTTACAAAGTAGGAAAGTTATGCATAGCCCAATAACACTTGAAGCCTTACACATATTAGATGCCATTGATCGTCGTGGAAGCTTTGCGGCAGCGGCTAATGAAATGGACCGAGCACCTTCTTCATTGAGTTATCAAATCCAGAAGCTAGAACAAGACTTAGATATTATGATTTTTGATCGCTCAGGCCACCGTGCAAATTTCACGGAAGCGGGGCAGTTAATATTAGAGCAAGGAAGGATCATTCTTGGTGCTACTGAACAACTCGTTAATGACGCGAGTATTCTTGCTAATGGCTGGGAGTTGGATTTAACAATTGCCTTTGATGGCATTATTCCGATTGCTAATTTCTTCCCATTAGTCGATGAACTCGGAAAAATAAGTAAAACTAGGGTTCGATTACAAGAAGAGATTCTAGCTGGTTGTTGGGAATCACTTTCAGACGGCCGAGCTGATTTATTGGTGTGCCCAAAGGTTGAAACCATACCAAACGATATGAAAAGTGACATTATCGGTAAGATGGAAATGGTATGGGTCGCAGCATCAAACCACTACGTTCATAAGCGATCTGGTGATTTCGACCAAAAGGCGAGGGAAAGTTACAGGGTTGTCGCAATTGCAGATACAGCGCGCGATCAACCTGCATTAAGCATCAATATTCTAGAAAAACAGCCACGTTTGACCGTAACAAGCTTCCCTGCCAAGGTAGAGGCTCTAACTGCAGGATTAGGAATTGGCACCTTGCCGAGTAGTATTGCGAAACCTTTGATTGAATCTGGCGTTCTACAACAGATTTCGGGTACCGAACCACAGCCTATCGACATCGTAATGGCTTGGCGACGTAACAAAATGGGCGACGCCAAGTCTTGGTGTATTCAACATCTAAAAAAAACATGGGCGTTAAAGTAACGGCAACACCATATCTGCAGTACCGTCTTCAAAACTGATATCTAGCTCAAAACCCAACTTCTGGGCTAGTGTCAGCATCCCTCGGTTGGTCGGCATCGTCATGCCCGACATCTGCTTGGTCTGCTTGGTACGACAGTAGTCAATAACCTTAGTCATCAAAATGCGACCTAATCCAACGCCTTTCAGATCGGAACGTATCAGAATAGCGAACTCTGCATCGGTGTTCTCTGGGTTAATCAGCGCTCTCGATACGCCAATAATCGCGGGTACGCCTTGTTCCTTTCGAACGACCACAAACGCAATTTCTCTATCAAAGTCAATCTGAGTAAAGTTAGCCAATGCCTCATGATTGAATTCACCCACATCACTAAAGAAACGTTTGTAAAGGTCTTCTTTGGATACACGATGAATAAAATCAGCATGAAGCGGCTCGTCTTCAGGAAGGATCGGGCGTAACAACACCTCAGTGCCGTCCTTAAGTACGATATTCTCTTCCAATTCGACTGGATAAGGGCGAATCGCAAGACGTTCTTGAGGATCGCCTTGGTATGCTTTCAAGATGATATCGGCATCTAATATCGTGAACTTGTCACCATTGGCCAGTACTGGATGGATATCCAAATCATGTATTTCAGGGCAATCCACTACCATCTGAGATATACGCACCAACAATTCAGAGAGACCTTCAATATCAATCGGGTTAGGTAGTTTTTGCAGACGAATCTTGCCACTTTTTATCGCCCGAATGATCAAGTAACGTGCCAGTGTCATATTGAGTGGTGGAAAGGCTGCAGCAGCGTCAATGGATTCATCCCATTCAGAACCTCCTTGACCAAGTAAAATGATAGGACCAAAGGTTTCGTCCGTTGTCACTTTTACTCGTAGCTCTTGCCCGCCGGCGAGTTTGGCCATTCCTTGAATTAACAAGCCATGGATATGCGCGGTAGGGAATGACAGTTGAGAGCGATCGAGAATCGCCTGAGCCGCATTGGCGACTTCATTGCTGTTTCTTAAATTAAGCATAACTCCTTGCACGTCCGACTTATGTGCAATGTCTGGCGAGCGCAGTTTAACTGCGACTGGGTAACCAATCGTTTCGGCAATATGTACCGCTTCACTTGGGTCAGAAGCTATCCAAGTTGGCAATACATCTAGGTTGAAGTGCTTGAAAAATTGGCTATTTTGATGCGTATCAAGGTTAACTGTATCTTTATCCAGTAGTTGTCGTTCTATCCAATTTTTTGCATCTGCTAGATCTTCAATATGGACTTTTTCTGCCGTGGTTGGTGTTTCCATTAACTGACGCTGGTTACGTCTGTACTCGACCAAGTGCATGAATGCGACCACTGAACTTTCAGGTGTTCGATAGGTTGGAAAACCCGCTTCGGTAAACAACTTTCGTGCTGGCTTTGCTGTTAGCTCGCCAGACCAATTAGTTAGGATGTTAAATCGCTTGTGGCGAGGATGCTTTTTAATGGCTTCAATAATTCGCTCAGCTGTTTTAGCTGAATGTGCGATCGCAGAAGGGCTGTGCATGATAAGAATCGCATCCGCTTCATCACCATCTAGCAAGATGTTTATCGTATCGATATAGCGTTGCTCACCGGCGTCGCCAACAATATCGATTGGATTACTCTGAGACCAACTCAATGGCAAAACCTTATTGAGTTTCTCTAGCGTATCTTCAGAAAACTCGGCAAGCTTACCACCACGGTCAAAAAGGGTATCCACCGCCATGATCGCAGGGCCGCCGCCGTTGGTCACAATAGCCAAGCGCTCTCCACGTAGTGGCACTGAATGAGTCAGAGTCTCTACCGCTGCAAACAGTTCATGTAAGTTCTTAACTCGTAACATGCCGCTGCGTCGGATCGCTGAGTCATAGATAATATCTAACGTATCGGCACCGCCAGTATGTAGCATTGCCGCCGCCCGGCCTTTAGCGGTTCGTCCGCCTTTTAACACCAGAATTCGTCTATTACGTGATGCAGCACGCGCCGCAGAGATAAAGCGCCTCGCATCTTTAATACTATCGACATAAAGCAATATTGCTTCGGTGTGAGAGTCGGTACTCAGATAATCCAATAGCTCCGAGAATTCTATGTCACTGCCATTACCTATCGAGATAAACGCCGAGAAGCCGATCTCTTTATCGTTCGCCCAATCTAGAATCGTTGTACACACTGCAGCGGATTGAGAAACAAAGGCGATTTTACCTGGCAGTGCCGTCACCGGAGAAAAAGAGGCATTCAAATTTAACCACGGGACAATAACTCCCAAGCTATTGGAACCAAGTACCCGTATATTGTTTGCTTTGGCGATTGCAATACATCTCTCATCAAATGTTTCACCACTATCACTTTGCTGTTGCATGTCGGAGGAGAGCACAATGACTGAAGCGATGCCTTTCTCGGCCAACTCTTCAAAAATAGCCACATTGCGTGTCGCATTAGTGCACAAAATAGCAAGATCAGGAACGATAGGTAGCGACAAGATGTTTTTGTAAGAGAGGACGCCCGCGACAGAATCGTATTTTGGTGTTACTGGCATCACCGCACCTTTAAAATCCCCGTGCAACAGATTGTTCATGACGATATATCCTGCACGCGTTTCTCGTTGAGATGCACCAACAACAGCGATTGAACGGGGTTTAAGTAGGGGATCAAGATGATTCATAGACATATCCTAGCAATGCACGTAAGTTCATCGTAACTTACTTTTCATTCACGGGTTGATGGCAAATTCACCGAATTAAGATGAATAAGCAAACACTGCATAAAGTTTGTGAAATAGGTCACCCACTAATGGTGTATAATCTCAAAGTTAACTTGATTCTAAACCGACGTATCGGCATGATTTATAGTAATTATTATTAAGGATATAGAGCTTTCCATGAAAAAACTTGCAATTGTCACTTTGCCACTGCTCTTGGCTGCATGTGTATCTGACAACTACGTTACCAATGTAACGTCAGATAGCTATCAAGAAGAATTCAAAACAGCCAAAGTTGAAGCTCCAGTTGTATCTCAATCAGAGCAGAATGCTGTTATTGAAGAGAACGTGGCCAACGTTGTCAGAACCGCACCTGTAGAGCAAAAAATCACTCACACGACTAGAGCTAAGCCGGTTGCAACAATTACTGCTCCAACCAAGAAGCAACAAGACATGAACCAACGCTTTGGTTACACAGTTCAAGTTGTTGCTGTTGGTAGCCAAGCCAAAGTCGATTCTTTTGTAAAAATGCTACCAACCACTTCCCAGCCAATTTGGGAAAACTACAAAATGGTTAACGGCACCAAGTGGTTCACTGTACTTTACGGTGACTACGCGACACGCTTAGACGCTAAAAAGGCGATTTCCTCTTTGCCGAGCAGTTTTCAAAACTTAAAGCCATTCGTTAAGAGCATTGATGATATCAAGAACTCTGAATACCCAACGCTTAACAAGTTAAACTAAGTTTTAAGTCATAAAGAAGGAGCAAATGCTCCTTCTTTTGTTTTATGACGGTTAGTTTTGTTTAATAGTTAATCGCTCACTCCTTAGATGACGATTTTAGCATTCAAAACACTGTACCTATTTCGACTTTTGTTTATCATTGAAGTCAGTATTCCTAGTTTCAAGGACCGAATTTACCCATGAACACCACAAACATCCTTCTACTTTGCGGCGGTGGATCTTCAGAGCATGAAGTGTCAATCGTTTCAGCCAATTACCTTTTTGAACAACTTAATAGCGTTGCAGATTTTAACGTTGTGAGAGTTGAAATTAAAAACGAAGGCTGGTGTCTTGATTCTGGTGAGTTGGTTTATCTTGATATTAACGATCAAACCTTGCGTGGCGACAACTTAGAATCTAAAGTCGATTTCATTGTTCCTTGTATTCATGGTTTCCCTGGCGAAACCGGTGACATTCAATCACTGTTTGAAATGGCAAAGATTCCGTACCTAGGTTGTGGTTCTGAAGCAAGCAACAACAGCTTCAATAAAATCACATCAAAACTTTGGTACGACGCTCTAGGTATCCCAAATACGCCGTATCTGTTCTTATCCGACAACACTGAACAAGCTCATGCGCAAGCGACACAAGCCTTTGAAAGTTGGGGGAAAGTGTTCGTCAAAGCGGCTCGTCAGGGATCTTCCGTTGGCTGTTACCAAGTCAATCAAGTAGAAGAATTAAGTGAAGCAATCAACAAAGCATTTACCTTCTCTGATCAAGTGCTTATTGAGAAATCTGTGGTGCCAAGAGAACTAGAAGTTGCCGCTTATGAAATCGATGGCGAGCTACAGATAAGTAAGCCAGGTGAGGTGATTGCACCTAATGGCGCATTTTACTCTTACGAAGAGAAGTACAGTGCAGACAGCCACTCAATTACTGAAGTTGAAGCAACTAACTTAACCGACGAACAGCGTGAATTGATTGCAGACAGCGCCCGCAAGGTATTCACGCAGATGAAGCTTCGTCACTTGTCTCGTATCGATTTTTTCTTAACACAAGACAATGAGATCTACCTGAACGAAGTGAATACCTTCCCAGGTATGACGCCAATTTCCATGTTTCCAAAAATGGTTGAACATGATGGGCACAAATTCAGCCAGTTCTTAGAGAACTGCGTGAGAACAAGCATTTCTTAGTTCATCCAAAATATCTTAGCAGTTTTATATAACTCATTAGATAACAAATAGCGCCTTGAGCTTACCTGCCAAGGCGCTATTTGTTTTTAAGTAGGAAGTTTTTCGTTTTAAAGTCAGTTGTTTGATTGACCAAGCCGCCTCTTAACAAAGCCATCAGCTCATTGCCAAGGGATTAGTGCTTTAAATTTCATCTTCTCACTCTCAGAGGTACCCGAATAACCCACATATTGCGCAGGCATTGCAGGGCTGAGCCAACGACCAAAATCTTGGATTTCTCTCACCTTAAGGCCTTGTTTCGACAGTTCTTGTGCGGCACCTACACGAATAGAGTTCCCGGAGAAATGGTGGTTGTCAGCCAATTGAAGTAAGTCACTTGCTCTTCTCAATATTCTGTAAATCGACGAATCATTTAAAGGTTGCAGACTGATATTTTCATGTTTATCTATCGCACGAAATACAGGCAACTCGTCTTGTGTTCCAGTAAACGAAAACCAACGCTCAAGTGCGGCGCTTGCTACTCGCGATAGCCTATACACTGAATCTTTTATTGTAATCTGGTAATCATTCTCAACGCTCTTCACATTATCCATCGACAATGCCTTTAGTTCTGATCGCTTTAAAGCACACTCGAACATCACATTATAAATCGCGATATCTCTGATCTCTTTTAAGCTCGATTTCTCATGAGAAAGTAACGTGTTTAACTCCGTGAGGTGTGCGGATGTCATGGCATTGGTTTGCTTCGCATCACCCGCCATCCTGGCTTGTAAGTGGAGCAGGGTAAAGCGAACTTGCCTATGCTTGATTGGGTTAGCAAAGCTCAACACAGTATGTAACAAACTAAGTGTTGCAGTGTAACGTTTCAAAGACGCAAATTTTCTTTCACTGGACTCAGTCTCAAGAAAGCGCCGAACAGCAGTAATGGATGCAGGGAGTGTGTTGATACGATTTTTAGTACAGAACGCATGGTAGCGATTCCAATCACTGTAGATACCCAACAAGGAGTTTCGAGAGTACTGATATCCTGTTAACTCATCTATAATTTCAATTGTCGCGTGGCTGTTCAATTTTTCAACAAATGAATTAATTATCACAGAGTCCGATAAAATAGGGACTTTTTTTCTCAAATTACCGTACCTCAACAGGTGTTTTTGCCATATTATGCTTGATATCATTAGAAGTATACTTATGATTAACGTAATGAAAACAAAACGATGATCAATGGATATGGCAAATTCAGTTTACCGAGGCGTTCCTCTACAATCAGCGGATGCAAACAACACCGTTTGGCGTGCCAAGCTAAAAAACAACATTATTCAAGGCAATTTACCTGCTGTGAAAAAGAGTATTGATTGGTGGATTGATACTGCGACCCTTATTGACCCGAAAGAATTCACAGCGTTAAACAAGTCGAGAGCGTCTGGTGGCGGCTTAACTGAAAACTTCCATGGTTACCAGATTAAAAATGATACCGGTGAGCCCAACGCTTGGTATTGCATGTTTAACGGGCGCCTAATTAAAGGCGGCAAAATTGCAATCCAGCGTCATATAGAGGCTTTCTTACTCGCAAAACAAAAAGCAGCACAGCAAAAGAAGTAAAATTATGAGCCTAGTATATTCAACTGAAACAGGTCGTATTAAACCTGAAGAAGAGAAAATCCAGCGCCCTAAAGGCGATGGTATTGTTCGAATCCAAAAAGAAACAAAAGGCCGTAAAGGCAAAGGCGTTTCTATCGTAACAGGCTTAGACCTAGATGACGCAGCATTAAAACTCATGGCTGCGGAACTGAAAAAAGTATGTGGCTGTGGCGGCTCAGTAAAAGATGGCAACATCGAGATTCAAGGTGACGCTCGTGACAAGCTCAAAGCGCATCTTGAAAAGAAAGGCTACAAAGTTAAATTTGCTGGCGGTTAAGCTCTAACTAATGCCAGGGGTAAAATCGAAGATTATTATCACTGGTTATTAGGTATTTTATGGTAAATAGCCACTATGGTTAAATACACAGTAGAATTCAGAGAGTACAGATACGAAATAAAGGCAGGGCATCACATAAAGATACCTGCCTTATAAACACCGAAACCAATTTAACATAACGTACATAATACGCACTAAGGCTGTTAGAGCAATTTAGTAATGTCCGGTTTGAGCCATTTTAAAATGTCCTCCTAAGCTTACCTATATTGGTCTGCTTAGGAGTTATCCGGATGCTTATTACTATGAGTGAAAAAGATATTCATCGATTCAAGGTTCTGACTGACGTACGTGAAAAACGACTACGCCAAGTTGACGCTGCTGTCATTTTGAATCTGTCTGCGCGTCATATCCGACGTTTGGTGAACAAACTTGTCTCTCTTGGCGCGCAAAGTCTTACACACGCAGCGCGTGGCCGCCCAAGTAATCGACGCTACTCAGGACATTTCAGAATTGAAATACTGAAGCTTATTCGTGAGCATTACTCTGACTTCTCACCAACGTTCGCTCTGGAAAAACTGACTGAACTGCACAATCTATCAGTCTCTAAAGAAACACTCCGTCAATGGATGATCGCTGACGGACTGTGGCTTCCACATGCGCAACGAAAACCTCGGGTCTATCAGCCTCGTTACCGTCGTGATTGCTTGGGTGAACTTATCCAAATTGACGGCTCCCATCATGACTGGTTTGAAGGCCGCAGCGACAAATGCTGCCTATTGATGTTCATTGACGATGCGACTGGCCGCTTGATGAACCTAAGATTCAGCGAGACGGAATCCGCATTTGACTACATGTTGGCGACGCGTGAATACCTCAATGAGCACGGTAAACCCATCGCATTTTACAGCGACAAACACTCCATATTTAGAGTGAATCAGGAGAAACACAAACAAGTTGGCCAAACCCTATACGGGCGCGTGCTGAAAGAGTTGGCGATAGAACTCATTTGTGCCAACAGCTCCCAAGCCAAAGGCCGTGTTGAGCGAGCCAATCTCACGTTGCAAGACCGACTGGTTAAAGAGATGCGCTTACAAGGTATCGACACCATCGAACAAGCCAACGCCTGGCTTCCCTACTTCATCGCCGATTTTAACCATCGCTTTGCTAAGCCCGCTCAATACCCAAAAGACATGCATCGTCCGGTTCGAGAGTCCAAGCAAGAACTCGACGATATTTTCAGTTGGCAAGAAAGCCGCAAGCTCTCAAAATCACTGACATTTCAATACGATAAAGTAATTTATCTCATTGAACCCACCGAAGAAAACAGCCGATTAACGCACGAAACTGTGAAGGTACTCGACTACCCAAACGGTGAAATCGCCATCCAATACGGGCATCGAAAACTCGAATTCAAAACCTTCGACAAACTCGAGCACGTTCAACAAACCCAAATCGTCGACAACAAACGCCTCGGCCAAGTTTTAAAATTTGCTCAGCAACAACAAGAAGAATTCGAACAACAACAGCAACGAACCCGCAGCAAGAAAGCCCCCAAGCGCCGTGCACAACAAAGAGCCTTACAAACCACGCCTCGAGCCATCAACCCCGTCCTCACCGAACCCTTCAAAGCTTCCAGTCGAAAGACTTAACAAGGGGACATTTCTATTGGGGACAAATAAGGACATTTTAAAATGGGATTGACAAAAGGAGGTTAAAATCTGAGAGGTTTCAGCACCTTAGTCTTTGCAGATTTTGCACACGGTGCCGGATTAAGTCCTTAATGTCGTTGGTTTTATGGATTTTAGCTGCACGTTTATGCATGTTGAGTCCAATATTGTTGGCTATACTTGGTTTTCGTGTCTCTGATTTTTACGCTGACGTGTCGCCGTTTCCAGAGACTTTCTACTACAAACACACTTTATGAGGAGGAAAAAAACTTTGCGCGCTTGTCTTAATTTTTGAAGGAGATCACATGCTCACGCCACACTTTGCGGATCTCGTGCATCATCACTTTGATGGTATCCACGACGCCGCGGCCTTTTTTCACGTTCAACCGATCACGGTCCAACGTTGGCTCTCAGGTGAAGTCCCTGTGAACCCGATGGCCGAAAAATTGATAAACATCCACGCTCGCGGTTACTTGCCTTTAGACCATCGTTGGAATGGATTTAGGGTTCACTTTGACCGTGCCACCTTGATCACGCCTGAACGACGCGAGTTTAATCCGAAAGAATTGCTCAGTTTTGCGTATTGGCGCGACGAACATCGTCAGCTCGTCGAACGTCACGGTCGAATTGATTCCCCAAAGTTCTACCCACCTAAAGAGCATCCTTTACCATTTCGTGGCGGTCGCCGTATGCCAGCGAAACCTTGGGTGCCGACTAAGTTTAAATAATCCGAGTCTTAAATTGATCTGCCACTTAGTAAAATATTAAAACAATAATGTCCATAACAATGTTATTCGCTTTACTAAGGTCGGTCTCTCTACTTGCAATTCCCTACTCTTTTATCAACAAACAAAGTAAAGAGACCGAGCACATCAAGTAGAACCAAGATGCTTACGTTATTATTTTCGATAGTTTTGATATAGATTTTGCGTCCCATCCAACGCCAAAAACTCCGAATCCGTTCCTACTTTTTGCTGGAGTGATGAATTTAATCGGTTATCAGACGTAACTAAAAAGCAGTGTTTAATAGCGCGAGTCACAGCAACATAAAACAAGTTCAATTCTTGTTCATAATCATCAACCTCCCAAGTGTCAAAGTTGTATTTGGGAAAGATATACTTGTAAAGATCCATGACAAAAACTGTTTGGAACTCTAATCCTTTAGACTTATGAATAGTCATAATGTTAATAGAATCGGGGTTTGAATAGCTGTTTATAATATCCTTATCATTCATTACCGTTAATAATAAATCTACATCTTTCGTGGTAACCTCTAACCCTGATATAAGTGAAGCAGCTTTAGGAATATAGGATTCGAGTTCCTTAATAGAAAGAACTCTTATTTGTTTTATTACCTCTATTAGTTTTGACTTCTCATTTTTATATATCTTTTTAATATACTTATCAATAATATCTGTAGCGGTGTAGTCTTCAAAAAATTTAAACTTTAGCAAGTCATCAAATATCTTTTGGCTTTCCTGGTTAGAAGACTTTAATGGGTTGTCTTTGTATATAATAGATGGCAGTGAAAAATGGCTCGAACAAAGATCAAGAGTAGCATTATTCCGAACCAAAATAGCCATATCCGAGTATTTAAGTTCTGTGTATAGATCCATGATTTTCGCTATGACATCAGCTATTCTATCTAGCGCATTAACTTGTGTCCCTTGAAAGCTGCAATGGTAAACTCTTTTTTTATCAGAAACTTGCAATTCAGCGTTAGCATCTAAAAGTCGATTCGCATAATTAGTTATCGACGGATGACACCTATGATTTTGCTGTACTGAAAGGTGAGTAAAATCTGTTCTACTAGCTAGTTCAATTAAATGCTTAGGGTCTCCGTCTCGCCATTTATATATAGATTGATTTATATCCCCCACTACAACGCCTTTAAGGCCAAGTCTAATTACATCTTTAAACAAACAATGTTGGCTACCCGAAGAGTCCTGATATTCGTCAATGTAAATCGTTTTGTATTTCGAGCGAATATAATTTTGACAAGCACTAGAATTTGAGATAATAAAACTCGCTAATTGACTAGTCATCGATAGGACAACAAAGCCTTTTAAGTATAAAAACTTAGTTATATTTGGGAATGATTTTTGAATTACTACATCATCGACCTCCCCAAATTCATCTTCTAATTCTTTCAAAAGATCATTCGGAAGTTCACTAAACTTAGCGCATTCAATTTTACTAGGCCCTTTACCAAAAATATTTTTTGCAAATGGGTATATAATTTCACTCAAACAAAACTGATCTATAGTTCCTATAAAGCTTGAATTGATAAATAGCCCTAGTTTTTTTATTTTTGTTTTTAGTTCACTGCTCGCCTTATTTGTAAATGTTATACCAATCACTCCTTGGTAAGACTGAAGGTCTGCCATTTCATCTTCTATTTTTTTTACAAGAACGGTCGTTTTACCACTACCAGGACAAGCAGTAATCACAAGATTCCCCTGTGTATTGATAGCTTGTAACTGTTCATCTGTATAATCAAACTTCATGTGCATACCTACTTAGCAAACTGAATTGCTTGTAACAAAGGCTGTGCTAGCAATCCGCTACTCAAACCAGCGAAATCAGACTGATAACTTTTAATAAACTTCCTCATGTTAATTGCTTTTTTAGATTTCAGGTATTCTATTACTTCATTTTTATCCTGTTTATCAGAAAACTCTTTCATTTGAGTTGGTAATTCATCGTATAAATCGGTTTCAAGATCTACTTTAGCTAAGTACAGGCCTAACGGGTTGTATTTAGAGCTGTAGTTTGACCATATCCCTGTCTCTACAATACTTTCCGGTGTGGCATTCATAGTCACTGGCGCTACTGGAAAACAATCTAGCCCTTTAACTTTTGCGATCTCCGTACAGCGGATTATTCCAGCGAGGCGCTTTTCTTCCTTACGAGGAACTTTTGATACATCATTATCGGTGCGTATTACGTAAGGGATCTCTAAAGCTTCAAGGATATTTGCATAAACTCGAAATTGAACTCCATCCACAGATAAAATTGAAATGTTGTAAAAATCTAACTTAATCCCTATGGCTTTAGCTAGCTCATGGTAAAAAAGCTCTTCAGATGGACCTTCGACTAGAAAAACACAAGAAGAGAAAAAAGCCTCTGCAGGCAAAATACTCATTCTGTAACCAAGTTCATCCCATGCAGTATCGATACAGTTTGAGCAACCATCTGATGCTGCAATAGTATGCCCTGCTTTTGTTAATAGTCGGACTATTGAACTCGGCTGAAATTTTTCTACAATTTGTGGTGAGTGGCTGGTGATGAATACTTGCCCTGATAACGATTCATTCAAATAGGTTGCTAATCGACGTTGTTGATGCGGATGAAGGTGTGCTTCTGGTTCTTCTACACAATAAAAAGTAACATGGTGATTCGGATCGAATTCTCTTTCACTTTTTGCTTTCCACAACGCCAACAAAATTTGATTATTTCGACCATCCCCACCCAATGCTAGTGCTGAGCCATTTTTTTCTGCACCTAACTGTAAGTTGTCGATAAATTGGTCGACTTGAATTGACCCCGTATCCAACCTTACTGAGTATTGGTCATTTATATGAGATAGCGATTTTAGTTCCGCATTTACCAAAGAAGTTGAGCTTTTCACGTAGTTTAATTGTTTAATCTGTTGATTAACCGTAGCCAAGCTTTTGGATATCAATGCAGTTTGATCTGCATCGCTCTGTGATTCCATTTCAGAACGTTCATCTTTAGCTATTTTTAACAAGTGCTTTTTCTCTAAATCTATAAACTTCTTTAGATCTCGACGCGATTGAACATACTTCAAGTTAATGTACTTAAGGTAGAATCTTGATTGCACTACTTCCAAGTGTTCTAAGTCCGGCCCTAAAGACACTTGATATTCACCCATGATATTGGCATTTAAACAAAACACCGTAGAATCAGACTCAGATACATATCCCTTTAGTATTGAGCGAGCTGAATCCTTAACTATATCTTTGAAAAATATCACAATTTCATAATTTTCGACTTGAGAACCAGAAGCGTTAACGTGGAAATCTGTTGAAAGTGGTTCAAGGTCCCTTTCAGATAAAGACTTATCAAGTAACAAACGTAACGCGAATATCAAATTAGTTTTACCTACATCGTTTGCTCCCATGATCAGGGAATTTCCATTAAAGTTAACCTCTGCATCAGCGAAGTTACGAAAACCCTTTAGTTTTACTTTATCAATAATCATTTATTTTTATGCCTATAAGTTTGAAAGGTCTTACTTCTTGAAGATTAATAATGAAGACTTAAAACGACGCGGATTTCTAATCATCTAGCCTCAAATCACCCTCTCAAACAATATACACCGAATGTCATAGACTGGTTAATAATTACCTAACTAGTGGCGTGAAAATTGATATATATCAGTCTTTTATATGATGGCTATAACTCTAGAAGTAACTAGGAAAAGTATAGGGTTTCATCTTAGCTATACTGTAAAACAGCACAATCAAAAATATACTGCACGGCTTTAAATAGCACTAACTCGTGGAAGTTTATAGACAAGTCAATATCGTTCATTACGATGAGAAGAAGCACATCACTTTCTGATATATCATTTGTGATATACCAATCAATATCGTCTTCTTTGCTTTGAATGACGGCGTCTTGTATCAACGCGAGTAATTCGCATAAAGAAGCGTCACAGTTTGAACGTGAATGTTGAATCAGTGTTAGAAGAGTATTTTTCGTATCCATAAGGTAATATTACTCAACCTTATAGATAGCAAAAATATGATAAAAGAATGAGAGGTTGTGATTAGCCAGTGTAACTCGAAACTATAAATACCAAACTTAAGGTTTTATGCGTTTTGTACATTTTGTTGAGTTGATTTCTTTGGAACCAAACCAGTAAAGCCGACAATCACGCCAGTAAAAACTGATAAGATAAGAGGTATGAGGATTGAGTCTGAACTAAATAACGGGTGATTTTTGAAACCAGAGGCAAGTATCACACCGAGAAGAACCGAACTAGATACGGTCGCAGCGGAGTACAGCTCAGATACTTTATCTTTAATATTTTTCCAACTATCACTTGAGGATCTAGAGCTACATTTATCCCAAATTAAGTGGACAATAAATAGAACTACAATCCAAACAAAGTAAAACCTTACAAGCTCTGTAGTATTTTGAGGATTTAACAGAAAGGTAAAATTATCGAGCACGAGTGCTTAACCTCGTGCTTTTGAATAAGTATATAGAGATAACGCAGCAGCAGAAAATGTAGCGAAAAAAGCGACTACAGGGAGTGTTACTGAAAAAGCTGGGATAAATGATAACCCACCAGTAGCTGCAACACCTGCACCAGCGCCTGCAACAACGGCTTTTAAAGTATATTCAAGTTTTTCTGTGATCATTTTTAACTCCAAAGTTACTGTAAATAAGAACAGTGAGGCTATTCTATTACACTATGAGAGTAATTTCATTAATTAATTTCAACTACTTAGACAAAGTCAAGAGCTAACCTTTGTTACAAAAGGTTGTCACCATCGCCTAGTTAAACACGTGGTGCTAACTAGATGCCACGTATCGAGAGTCTCTCTAGAGTATTTCAGATGCACTCTATTGCTTATCTTTTGTTTATGGAATACCATACCGCACACTAACCATGACAATCAATCCAAGTGAGGCTGTAATGAAGCAATGTCCAAAATGTGAGTCTACTAGTATCAGCAAAGAAAAGTGGCACGAAGCCTTTCCAAACGCCTTCCAATTAGGCGGAGACGCAGCGCATGCTCAGTCAGGAGATCTAAAGTGTAATGATTGTGGTTATACATCCACGCCTAGTTGCTTTCAAAAAAAGAAACCTGAATAAAGCATCTTAGAGGGCTGTTACAAAAATCAGCTCTCTAATTTATTGATAATTAACTTTTCTTAGCCATTGGGATCCTCCAGTTTTCGTATCCGTTGCTCTTGGTCTTGTTGCACTCGCTTGATCCAATTGATGTCCGTTTTCAGAGCCGCAATCGTGCCAAGGCTTGAGACTCCACCTGTAATAAGTGCAATGATTAACGCATCAAGAAACGCCATCACTTCGTTTTCCATCGAGACGCGAAGTATTCAAGTAGGTATCGCACCATGGCGCGCATGCCCAGCGTATCGACCACAACAGCACCGACTACAAACCAGTAAGGATTTGGAATGTTCTGCAACGCGTTAAAGCCTTGCTCAACATAGGGTGCGTAATTGGGAATGAAAGACAAAATGAGTGGTACGAACGCTCTCATAAACAACAGAGTGTTTCGATAAAACGAGCTCCAAAAAGTGACACTGCAACATAATTACCCTCCACTTTAATTGATGAACAGTAAACAGTGGCCTCGTGCCTCGTTATCACAGCAAGCCATAAAACTCGCACACACAGCTCTGATTACACAAACCGAGCCACTTCAAATTTAACTGTATAAATATACAGTTAAATTATTACCCCCGTAAAAATCGCACTTATCGCACGAATAGCATTCAAAACCAACGCCATGCGTACAGGATTTGTTCTAAAAATCAGTTTAATCGTTAACTTTTCTGTATAATCTTCAATTCAATTTTAACTATTGGGTACGAATGTGAATGCTCGATAGAATCTCTGTTTGCGGTGACATCACGCATAACCACAAAGTTACATGTATGGATGATTAACATTTTGAGCGACAACGTATTCAGGCAAATCAATATATTCCTTTCGGTTTTTTGCCTGGCTGCCACTCTACTGTCGCTTATCTCTTACCATATGATCATGGATCAAAACTACGTTATCACTCCAGACAGATTCCCTACACTCGTTAACACTGACCAAGAACATAATGGTGGCACCAAAGGGGTGCTGTATAAGTCAGAAGACACCATTGAGTTACAGTGTGACTTTAAGCGTACCTATAGCTCGCCATTCTGTGAGATTGAGTTCGTTATCTCTACGGAAGGTAAAGGTCTGGATCTCTCAGTGTATGACTCAGTGACCATCAATATGGATTACGAAGGCCAAGAACAGCCAAGGTTTCGCTTTTACATTCGAAATTACGACGAGAATTACAGCGTTCAAGGTGACGCTATGTCTAATAAGTTCAATCGTTTAGATTTCTCGTTACCCGATAGAAAACACATCGACTTAGATTATTTCAATGTCCCTTTATGGTGGATCGACTATTACAACCACCCTATTACTAATAGCGCCGTAGACATTACCAACGCAGTGTCGGTTGAGTTAGGGCTTGGTGCTAGCACACTTGATGGGCACCATAAACTAACAGTACAAAGCATCGTTTTTCACGGCAAGACGATGGACAAGTTTGTACTAGGAAAACTCTTAATTAGTTTATGGGTGCTGTATGCGATTTACTATATATCTTGTGCGTTATATCTAGCCAGAAGAACAAGAACAGATGCCGCACAGCAACAACGTTTGTTGACTCAAGAAATTGAAGAGCTAAAGATAAAGGCTACAACCGATCCGTTGACCGGCTGTAGGAACAGAACTGAAGCTTTAGATGCTTTCTATGATTTTGAATGGTTAGCTCAGCAAGGAAAAACCATTCACATCGCTTTGTTTGATTTAGACCATTTTAAGCAAATCAATGATCAACATGGCCATGAAGTGGGTGACAAAGTACTTATTCAGTTTGTCGCAACGGCTAACGAGAGTCTTGGTGAGCAATATTTACTTTATCGCTGGGGTGGTGAGGAGTTCCTTTTAGTTTGCCTGGAACAAACTGCGCTACAGTGTAACGAAGCTATCAATAATCTATACCTAGCAATTGACCAAAGAGTTTGGCCTAAAGCGCTTAAAGTAACGACTTCGACTGGAGTAACACAGCTTAAGCAACATGAATCGATACGTTCTGCAATTAAACGTGCAGACAAGGCACTCTACCAAGCGAAAGACAACGGACGAAACCAAGTCATTACTTGTTAAACTTCACGCCCTTAGCTCTTCTGGATCGCTACTCACGCCATACCAATCATCTATTTGATTCTCTGCGCTTTCTCACGCTAATCCAACTCTACGAACATCCAGACTTGCTATAGAACCATTTTATTAACTAAGTACAGGTCATAACTGCATGCCTGTTATGACCTGTATCCCAACCCCATGCTAACGCCGCTCTCCACGCATATCTTTCCTTCACGTGCTGTCCCAAACCTTATTGCGAATCGAACATTGTTTGCCAAATAAGCTTGGAAGAAGCGCTGGCAAATCATTCAAGTCATTGTCACGAAAGATAACTTGGTTACTTTTTTGTTCTTTTCTTGAATGAAACCTCATTCACCTGGTTTCGAACATTCATGCACTTGTATCCACTAGAAATAGAAGTCACAACGTCACTAGCCTTAAAAAACGTCACATATTTAACCACTTAGACGCAGTGACACAAATGCTGACACCAAAAATAACAACTGTTTTACTTTCAGAATCTACTGTAATTTAATTACAAGTAGAAACCAAAGAAAGCCCGGAAAGTCGATTACTCCAACGTAACCTATTGAATAAATTAAGCTTAATGGTTTCGTAAAGACTGAGGAATCAGGTTAGCTCAAGGATTGGTATGTACGAGATAAGATACTAGAGGGTAATACATTTAGTTATAGTGCACTAAGGTGTTAAAAAAGAAGGGCTGATGCCCTACTCTTCTTTATTACTCATTTCTTCACGAATTTGCTCAGCAACGATTTTGATAGCTTGTGCTGTGCTGATGCCCTGGGTCATCATTTCTTGAATTCGTTCAACAGCTTTCTGTTGTTCTTCGTGAGAAAGGGTTGGTAAGTCGTTTAGCATAGTCTGCTCCTTTATTTAGGAGCAGAACTATATAAGGACTGTTAGTAACTAGCAAGGAAATTGATTGAAGCACCCATTGCATTTTCATTTGTGTAGTTAGCACTTAAATCTAACTGGAACAAATTGAGTGGCGACAAACCAATACCGGCAGTGACTGTGCCGTCTGAACCAGAGTACGCCAAGTTCTTGTAGTACCCTGCCCTTAGCTGAAGCTGACGTAGAACATCGATTTCTGTGCCAACGCGAATCATCTGTTCGTTATCTTTGAACGAAGTAAACTTCTCGGTTTCATTTAAGTCATAGTCGACACTAAGCGTGAAGTAGTCCGCTACGATACCAGCACCTACGGTATAAACAGGCTCAAGTTTGTAAGTGTATTGACCACCAACTTTATGAGTGGCACTTGTAGTTGTACTTTTTAGCGTTTGAGAGTTATCTTTGGTAACGATACCTCTAGACACCAAATTAACTGCAGAAACACCTATTCTAAATGGACCAGTGAACCAAAGCACACCCGCGTCCATATTAAATGAAGTGTCACCTTGGCCATCATCTTTTGCATCAGACAGGTCGTAACTCTTCACCGAACCTACATAATTATATGTATAAATACGCTGAAGTTTAGGCGTAATACCAAATGAAATATGCTGCCCCATAAAAGTCTGGTATTTACCCAGAGTCAAACCAACTTCGGTAACACCAATAGCAACGGCTTCTACCGTCGACAACTCAAGTTTATCGGCATCTGTCGCTGCTGTTTCACCGTAAACATTTGGTGTAGCGAACGATTCTGTATAGGCTTTACCGAAAAGGTTTGCCGCTAAAAATTGATTTGGAATAGCGAATGCGACAACACCACCAAGTTCAATATTTGCTTGGTTACCATCGAGTTTTTTAAGAGCTGCGTCTAAATCTTCGGTCGTTGTTGCTGCCAGAGCGTAATCAATATTTGATTTCATGTCTTGGGGGTCATTATAACTACCACCAAAACTTGGCGTGATCATACCCATATCATCGTTACGACGATAAATAGCAACAAGTGCTGGGTTATAGAATGGAGCTGTTAGGAAGTTTGCTGAAACAACACCAACACCACCCATCGCATCACCACGCGCTTCAATGGCGTAGTTTGCTGCTGAAAGAGGAAGACTGGCGAATGCAATTGATGCTGCGAGTAGTTTAGTTGTATTTTTCATGCCGTTTATCTTTGTTAGATCCCTTACATTATTAACGGCTCAATTCTAAATTACTTTAGCTACTCTTCGCTAGAAATATCATAAGTTTTACTGATAGTTTGTGCTTGCTCTATCGCTATGTCACCTTGCCAGCGCGAATGTACCATCGAAACGGCTAAAACATAACGATCATTGGGCAGTTCTTCACCCGTTAAATTGGTCGGATAGTCGGATTCATAACTTTTACCCCACACCTGCTTATATCGTTCATCGACATAATCGTACAAACCTACGTCTAGCTTTGGTAAGGGGCAGTATGGGTTCAGCAGTGCTTTTTTATCGATCAACCAAGAGTCTTTAGATGCCCAACGAACTTGTTGACGCATAACCACTTCACCAAGAATGATCCAAGTGCTCCAGGAATTACCGCTGTTTCCTTTTACAGTCAGGCGATAAAGTCCTGAATCAAGTTGAGACGCTAAGCTATAACGTTTGCTGTATACACTCACTGAAGTGTTATTGATTACAGGGTTACCTTTGGTGAACTCACTATCAGACGAAACGACCTTGTCGACCCACTTCTCAAAGGTGATATCTTGGATGTTGCTTTCCGATTCAACATCAATCGCTACACGGAATGTTTCCCTGCCTGGGCTTTGAATAATGTGTCTTTTCACGACGACCGAACTTATCCAGTCCGGTAAAGTGTTTTTGGTGAGCGTTTTACCACAATCTTTGTTCAATGCTTGCTCGAACAGTTGATTGAGATGATCTTCGCGAGATTGCGAAGCGTTGATTTGCCAAACTTCCACTAGTGAATCAAACATCAATGCTAAATCGTTATCTAGCAGGTGCTTGTGCACTTGTGTCAGTGCATCACTGTCCTTAAACCAATCGGCTGCGTGTGCAGTATTGATGACGCTTGATAAAATGAGTAGTGGAAGTAAGGCTTTTTTCATTACGCTTTCATCTTGTAGCCAACGCCACGTAAGGTTTCAATTTCTAAACCTGGCAACTTCTGTCTTAGTTGCAGAACGTGCGTATCTACAGTACGAGTTGTTGGGAAGTGGTTGTAACCCCAAACGTGGTCTAGTAGCTCATCACGAGTAAACACTCGACCAAGATTACTTGCCAAGAATAATAGTAAATCAAATTCCGTACGCGTTAACGTAACTTCCAATTCATTAAAAAACACTTCACGTGTTGCTTTGTCAATTACAAGGTTTTGAGCCATCACTTTTGATGCATCTTGATCTTCAGCATCAGGTAGGCGTAGCTGTGCACGAATTCGAGCAAACAGTTCGGCTTCTGCAAATGGTTTCGTTAGGTAGTCGTTCGCACCTGAGTCTAGGCCGGCTACTTTATCTTTTACTGTTACGAGAGCCGTTAGCAAAATAACTGGGATGTCTTTCTTTTTCTTCCAACCGGGAAGTGAATCTACTGAGTCACCATCAGGAAGTTGACGGTCTAGGATCACAAGATCCGCTTGTTCCCAATAGCCTTCAACTTCAGAGATCAGCTCGGCATGTAAACATTCATATCCAGCTTGCTCAAGGCTAACTAATAAACCGTCAGCTAAATTTTTATCGTCTTCAACGAGAAGCAATGTCTGTTTCACAAGGTATCTCCAAAATAAATGTTGTTGGGGGGCCGATAAGCGTCATGTGACCGCCCATTTTTCCGACCATAGATTCTACTATCGTCAGACCTAAACCGAGTCCACTCTTACTTACGAATGGCTTTCTTAGTTGCCCCCAATCTTTACGAGACAAGTCTCCATTATCTATAACTTTGAATGTCAGCTTCTTGTCAGAAGTATTCAGTTCTAGTATCACTGGGGCAACACCGTATTTCACGGCATTTCTGATCAGGTTATCGATACACGTTCCTAACCAATATACGTTTACTTTTGCAGCAATATCTTTGTTTACGCGAAGTTCAATGCCCGGAGCAAAGTCTTCTTCAACTTTGTATTGAAGCCACTCTTCAACACTTGGCACCCACTCTGTTGCAAGCGGTTGGTTGTCTGATTGCAAATAGTCTTTACTTGCTTCTGCCAACTGCCTTAAACGGCGTGTATCTTCACACAACCTACGAAATTCATCATATACCGATTCTGGCAAGTGTTCGAACTCTCGCCTAAACCCTTCAACCGTCAATGACAAACTCGCAATCGGTGTTCTTAATTCATGCGTTAGAATTTGAAGAACCAGCATGCGGCTCTTCATCTCTTGTTTTTTACTGTTCCAACGGTAAACCGCCCACCCCAACACGAGTAGGATATTGGCAATCACCAAAATAAACATGGCGATCTGCAGAAGTTCTGAATGATCTTCTATTTCCCAACATACATTGCCGCGTTGGACAAAACAGCTGTTGCCTTCTGAGGACAAACTAAAAGCTAAACCCGCGAGCGTAGCGTTTTCGTTCCAAACTGATTCTTTATACAGGTAATATCTATCACCGCGCTTGACCCACATTTCATCAAGCTCAACAAACATACTCGCACCCGCTAGCAAAGCTGTTATGGCTTCGTTGTCCATCTTCTGTAGACGAGACAGTAGTTCGTCGTGTTCAGTGTTCGGTCGCTCTTGAATGTGCATGTAGCGCTTCAACGAGTCAAATTTCTCTGGGTATAACTCAACGTAGCGTGCGGCATATGAACCGCCACCGGGATGAATCAAACCACTTCGAGTAAACCAACGATCAGAAAGTTTAGTTCCTTTACACATTGCACGAGTAAAGACCAAAGGCTCTGTTATTAGAGGGCTTAAAGGCAACTTTCCGCTGCATGTTTTTGATAATCGGTATAAGCGTTGGATGTCTTTTAGTGGGTATTCAGCAGTTTGCGGCAGCATAGAAGACGGCATGATCAAGCGAGTCGGGTAATCAGCCTGAAGCAGTCGAATATCATAAGATTCAATTGCCATTTCATGATCAAAAAGTTTAGTGAAGTTATCGATACGCTCAGGTAAAGAGTCAGCAAACGCGTTCACTGAAACTGATAATGTAGCGATAAGCAGAGTAAATGTTCTTTTGATGATCACAAACCAACGCAAATTCAGATAGATCAATCAAATATATACCATTCGTTATCAAAGATAAATTTATAACCGCATGAAAAACCGTGCTAATGACGAGTTATAGCGACAAATTCGATCATATTAGGGCTATGTTGCACAGCTGTACTCGCTAATCGTTTGAGTAGTCATAACTTCATTCGAATGAGTTTTACGTCCGTTTATCGGACTGTGCTTATTACTTGTGTGTCATAGATTGTTGCTTATGGGTCATAGATTATTGCTTTAAGATACAGCGACTTTCAGATGAACAAAAAAAGGAGCTCTAATGAGCTCCTTGTTTAGTTATTGCCTAATGCTTTTGCTTAGAAAATACTTAAAAAGTTTTTCCTATAGATGCTCTAGAATGCCGAGACAGCTCTGTTTCGCATCACCAAACAACATCTGCGTATTTTCTTTGAAGAACAATGGGTTTTGCACACCTGCATAACCTGTGTTCATCGAACGTTTGAATACGATAACGTTTTGAGCATTCCAAACTTCAAGTACTGGCATGCCAGCGATTGGGCTATTTGGATCTTCAAGTGCTGCAGGGTTCACTGTGTCGTTTGCACCGATAACCAAAACAGTATCTGTCTCATTGAAGTCATCGTTGAGTTCGTCCATTTCAAGAACGATATCGTAAGGTACTTTTGCTTCAGCAAGTAACACATTCATGTGACCCGGTAACCTACCAGCAACTGGGTGGATACCAAATCGAACATTGATGCCCTGCGCTCGTAGCTTCTCAGTGATTTCATGCACTGGGTATTGAGCTTGAGCTACTGCCATGCCGTACCCAGGAGTGATGATGACTGACTTTGAATTTTTCAGCATGTCAGCCACGTCTTCAGCTGATGTTTCGCGGTGTTCACCTTGCTCTTCATCACCATCAGACACAACCACGTCTTGGCCGAATCCACCAGCAATAACGCTGATGAAAGAGCGATTCATCGCCTTACACATGATGTAAGAAAGAATCGCACCTGACGAACCAACCAATGCACCTGTTACGATAAGCAGATCGTTCGCAAGCATGAAACCTGCCGCTGCTGCTGCCCAACCAGAATACGAGTTCAGCATAGAGACAACCACTGGCATATCTGCGCCACCAATCGATGCCACTAGGTGGTAACCGAATGCGAATGCGATAAGAGTCATCACCATTAGCGCGAACATGCTGCCGTCCGCTTTAACGAACATGATCATCAGTAGTGTAGAAACTACGATCGCCGCTAGGTTCCACTTATGCTTATGAGGGATGTTCAATGCAGACGAAGAGATAACGCCGCGAAGCTTACCAAACGCAACAATAGAACCCGTGAACGTCACCGCACCGATAAACACGCCAAGGAACACTTCCACTAGGTGGATAACATGTTCAGCATGAATATCTGCTGGGTTGATAGAAACAGCAGCAGGTGGATCAATGTAACTGTTGTAACCTACAAGTACTGCTGCCATACCTACGAAGCTGTGCAGAATTGCCACCAGCTCAGGCATTTCAGTCATTTCTACTTTTCTTGCATAGTGGATACCAATACCACCACCGATCACCATAGCAATGATGATCCATACAATACCTGCAGAATGTGGGCCAAAGATCGTCGCGATCAACGCGATTGCCATACCCGTGATACCGTAATAGTTACCTGCACGAGCAGATTCCTGTTTCGATAACCCAGCCAAGCTCATAATAAAGAATACAGCAGCAACAATATAGGCTGCTTGTACTAATCCTTCAGACATCTGTCACTCCTTAGTCTTTACGGAACATTTCAAGCATACGTTTGGTCACGGTAAAGCCACCAAAGATATTGATACTTGCAATTAATACGGCAATAAATGATAAGAACGTGACAACGCCACTTCCTTGTCCTATCTGTAACAGTGCACCGACTACAATGATTCCTGAAATCGCGTTAGTTACCGACATCAACGGCGTATGCAGAGAATGACTTACATTCCAAACGACGTAATAACCCACCACACAAGCGAGTACAAAAACGGTAAAGTGAGATAAGAACGCAGCAGGAGCAACCGACGCTACCCAAGCGAATGCACCAACAGCAACCGCCATACCCGCCACTTTCTTAATTGGAGAAACCGGCTCTTCAACTTTAGGCTCTGGTTTGGCCGCTTTTGGCTTAGCTTGTTGTGGTTGAGCTGAAACTTTAATTGGCGGAGCTGGCCAAGTGACTTCCCCCTCTTTAACCACAGTAACACCGCGTAGCACGACATCTTCAAAGTCAATATTGATGTTGCCATCTTTCTCTTTGCAAAGCAGTTTAAGTAAGTTAACTAGGTTCGTTGCATACAGTTGAGATGATTGAGTCGGTAGTCGACCAACCATATCTGTGTAACCTACCACTTTCACGCCGTTAGCAGTTGTAATGACTTGATCCGCGACGGTATATTCACAGTTGCCGCCATTGGCTGCCGCAAGGTCAACAATCACGCTACCTGCACTCATGCTGTCTACCATCTCTTTGGTAATCAGCTTAGGTGCCGGACGACCAGGAATCAGCGCCGTAGTAATGATGATATCGACATCTTTAGCTTGAGCTGCATAAAGTTCTTCAGCTTTCTTATTGAATGCTTCAGACATCTCTTTTGCGTAGCCGTCGCCCGCGCTGGTATCTTCCTTGAAATCCACTTCCAAGAATTCAGCGCCCATAGACTCGACTTGCTCTTTTACTTCAGGACGAACATCGAACGAACGAACGATCGCACCCAAACTACCCGCAGCGCCAATTGCTGCTAGGCCAGCAACACCCGCACCAGCAACCAGTACCTTCGCTGGTGGAACTTTGCCTGCCGCCGTAATTTGACCTGTGAAGAATCGACCAAACTCATGCGCCGCTTCAACAACAGCACGATAACCCGCGATGTTAGCCATAGAACTCAATGCATCTAACGCTTGAGCTCTTGAAATACGTGGTACAGAATCCATCGCCATCACGTTGATGTTACGCGTGGACAATTGTTCCATTAATTCTGGATTTTGAGCTGGCCAAATAAAGCTGACTAATGTTGCGCCATCTTTAAGTAAATCGATTTCATTTTTAGTTTCATCAACGATCGGAGCGTTAACTTTAAAAATAATATCGGATTTCCAAGCTTCATCTGCGGTGACAACTTTTGCTCCAGCTTGTTCATAAGCTGCATCTTCAAAACTTGCTAACGCACCTGCTTGTGATTCAACACAAACTTCAAATCCTAATTTTAGAAGCTGTTCTACCGATTTCGGCGAAGCAGCTACTCGCGTTTCACCTGCGAGTGTTTCTCTTGGTACACCTATCAACAAATTAAACTCCTTGTGTATCAATTTGTGAATACAATCCTTACCAAAAAATAATCAAAGGATGACTAAATGCGCTTGGGCACACCAACTTGCATAGCTATTCTTTGACTATCGGCACAATGACTTATTCGTTTGTATCTAACGACAACAAATACTTCAAGCGTTTTGTTTAAAGAACAGGAAAAGTTATTACTTATAACTATTTGGACGGAATTTGAGCGTTTTATTTGAAGAAATCACGCCCCTCTCGAACTGAGAGGTCAAACCACTTTGAAATAATCCTTTAAATAACAACCTACTAGCTGTTCTTAAACCCTAAAACTAAAAAGAGCTTTCAGCATATAGACTGAAAGCTCTCTAAATTATGACCAACATCAATTCTAACCCTATTTGGTTAGCTAAAAATGCTATCGCCCATTTGGTCGATGAACATCTGCGATTTTTTAAGCATCAATTCATCGGCGTCTTGTTTGTTTGAAACAACATCAGAACGAATAAAACGATGAGTTTTGATTTCACCATCGAATTCTTTCTCGATTCGCCCTGCTACACGGTATTGACCAGATTCTGCAATGGCATCTTGATAGATATTGAAACCTTTATATTCGACAGGCTCAATTTCTACTTTTTGTTCGGTTTTTTCTTTGCCACTAAATAATCTAGAAAAGAATCCCACGTTTTTACTCCTTAAATGACCGAATTAACCGTAAACTATCATGACTGTTTACCGCTCAACAATGGCTTTTCATACCATTGTAATTCAACGTCATCATCAAAATTATGTTGACTAAAGATTACGGGTACATTGTCGTCACGCTCGCGTCTTCTGTCGTCAATGATCATACTTTCTGCATTTTTGACCGCGATCTCACTATTTCGTTTATACAGCACCAATTTATCCTCTGGCAATGCCGACAGAAAATCGACATCGAAGCGAATATAGATGGGTTTAAGCTGACCTAAAGCCAAACACGCAAGATCGGCTAACTGCTCGTTGGTATAGCCAGAAACATACTCTTCTGTCGCTAATACATTTCCCACCAAAGTTTCCATATAGTTATGGACATCGACACTGATTTGCATAATACACCTCCATGTTGAGCGGTTGTTTCTAGTTAATCGTTGTTGTAGCTAATCATTGTTGTAACTAATCGCCGTTGTAGCTAACCGCTTCTGTAGCTAGTCGTTATAACATCTGTTCATTGCTACTCAGCTAACCACCTACCCCTTAAGCACAAACTATCTAAATTTAGTTAAGTATCAATAACGGCTGTTCCATTTATCATATATACTGTGTAGCTCGTTCTATGGTTAATAGCAACTGAAATACATATAAATTTCATTGTACAATTAGCGAGCTATGATCATGTTTTTGCTATAATTTAGTGAAAAAGCTTGGCAATTGCTTGTTTACCCGTATCCTACGTATAAAATTAAAATATAAGATCATCATTATAGTTAGGCTCACCACATAAATGACATCTTCTTTCGTCACGTCGAGCATATTTCGATTTTGCTTTCCCTTACTTCTATTAGCAATATTACTTGCAGGTATGAACAACGTCATCTTAGTGACGGATTCAAACTTAGGGTTTGCTAGCAACCTCCCATACATTCTACTGAGCGTTGCGGTTTTGCTGTGCCACACATTTAAGCAAGGCCGTATGGCCATGGTGTCCTTAACCATGCTCGTCGCATACCTCATCATTCAAGTTCGTTTACAAACGCCACTCAACACAGGCACCACTCTATTAGAACTGTCTCTGTTAACCGCTTTAGTTCCTGTAACGTGCTTACTGGTGTATGCCTTCCCAGATAACGGCGTTAACTCGAAATCCATGTTCCTATATGCTTTGGTTCTCGTTCTGTTTACGGTATGGGCGCAATTAATTGTTTCTCACTTCCAGTCAGGTGGATTTGAGTCATGGAGCGAAGGTATCCTGTTTATCGTTAACGGATTCTCGAGGCTGCCTTTCGTTTTAGTGCTGTATAGCCTTTGTTTACTTGGCCTTACTTCTATTTTAGTTCTGGTATACAACCGCGCGATTGATGTTGTCGTATACAGCGCAATTTTACTTTCTACTAGTACATTCATATTTTTTGATGTGCAATACATCTCTAGTACGATGTTCTCGCTGTCTGGTACGTTATTCATTATCTATGTCGTCTCTGCTAGCCATGACATGGCCTTTAATGATCGCTTGACTAATATTCCGGGCAGACACGCACTAGAAGTAGATATGAAGCACTTAGGGCGAAAATACTCAATGGCGATGGTTGATATAGACCACTTCAAGAAATTTAACGATACCTACGGACATGACATTGGCGACGATGTGTTGAAGTTGGTAGCACGTATATTGAGTGAAACAACCGGTGGTGCAAAAGCTTATCGCTATGGTGGTGAAGAGTTTACGATTATTTTTAAAGGCAAATACTCGGAACAGGTTAAAGAACACCTACAGGCTCTCATTTCCGAAGTACAAAACTACGATATGACGATTCGAAATAGCAACGATCGCCCTGACGACCATGAAGTCGGCATTAAAAAGCGTGGTCAGAGCAACAAATCAACTGAAGTCGTAAATGTAACGGTTAGCATTGGGCTGTCCGATAGTAGAACTACTAAACAACCCGTAGAAGTCTTGAAACTTGCCGATAACGCACTGTACAAAGCAAAAGAAACTGGCAGAAACAAACTGTGTGTCGATATTTAAAGACGTTGAAAGTCGTGGAATGTTAAGCTCTGAACATCGTAATTTAACGGTGTAAACATCGAAAAAGCGTTGGTGCTTAGACTAGTCTTGGTTAAAGAAGATGACTAAGCTCCCTCCTTTCAAACTACTTCCGTAATTGATAGTAAACCCTATTCCTACATTGTCGACCCAGTCATTGAACAGATTTGGGTTAAGCAACCAACCTACACTACCTTCGTAGTAAGCTGTAGTGCCCATAGACGCGACAGTATCACCACCAATATCTATTCTTCTTATACTCGAATACATGGATGTGATGTTTTTGTCCCAACGAACTAAGTCATAGAAGATCTTAGCTTCATTTGCTATGTACCAACCTTCTGGGTGACCAATGTTACCGTTATTGGCTTCACCCCAACCGACACCATTAAAGTAATGCCAACTGGTACTGAGTTTATATTTTCCCCAGTCATTCTTATCTTCAAACATCAACTTTATCTTAGGCTCTATTATGTATGCCCAAGCATCCGTGTTCAGGTAAAGACCATCCAGTTGACCTTGAATTGGCGCAAGCAACGAAGAACGGTATTCAAAATCGTTTCGATAATAGGAAATATGGTTACCAATTGCAGAACTAAAACTCCAGTATTCGTTTAATTGGGATACGTTCGCATATTCAACGTAACCAGAAACAACAGACTCTTTTTGAAAGTCGCTTATCGTTGAACTGGCATATTGAACATCCTTCTCTATCCGCAACGCAGATAAACGAAGTGTTACTTCTTGATGGTTGTCTTCAATATAACTTGGCACTTCAAAGGTATAAGGAAGGCTGAGGGACGCGATATTTTGTCGGCGACTTACTGAGTCATTAGAGCCAATATCTTCATTGTCCAAACTAAAGACTTTGTTGGGATCAAAATTATTAATGCCAAAGGTAAACACGTCCGTATCATTGAGCAAAACACTCGTTGCGAAGGTTTGTTCAATGTCTTTCCTGACCAGTTCAGAGAGTGAAGCTGCGTTAACAGCTGTTGGAGACACGGAAACAAACAGAGTTAATACAAGACCTTTGTTTGAGTTAGTCATGACGAATGACTTGGAATGCTGCATTTCTTTTATCACTTAAGTCACTTCCTAGCTTATAAGCTACTAGAAGTATAATTCAGGTTACTACCGAAGCTCGTCAACTATTGCTCAAGCTCCATAATATCGCGTTGTATGTAGGTATTTCTTCCACTTTGCTTGGCCTGATACAGTGCTTGGTCAACCTTTTCGTAAATAGAAGCGATAGCTTCACCACCTTCAGGTACGAATGACAACACACCTTGTGACGCTGTCACCCTGTCAGACACTGCTGAGTAGTCGTGGGCGTAGTTCATTTGATGCAGTGCTTCTTTTACACGATTGGCCTGTAAATTAGCCCCAGAGCTGTCGGTATCACTCAGAATGATGACGAACTCTTCTCCACCGTAACGACCGACAAACTCTCCAGCTCGAACAAAGAGCTCTTTCAGAGTATTGGCAAGCCCTTGCAGGCACTTATCCCCTTGAATGTGGCCATAGTTATCGTTGTAAGGCTTAAAGAAGTCAACGTCGAGTAGTATGACGGTCATGGATATATTACGTCGTCCGTGCCACGCAATGCTCTCTTCAAGCTTAGTATCCATATATCGACGGTTGTACAATTTGGTTAGGCCGTCTTCGTTGGCTTGTTGTTGCAGTAAAATATTCAGTTCTTCGAGTTTGGCGGTACTCTGTTTTAACTCTCGTCTCATGTGCGCAATACGCTGCATCGCAATCAACTTAGAGTTCAAAACAACTTTGTTTACCGGTTTGATTAAATAATCATCGCCGCCGGCATCAATCGCTTTTGCGATCATTTCAGGCTCTTCATGACCGCTCAAAAAGATGATCGGAACCCATTCTGGGAATTGCCGACGAACCTCGTTAGCGACCTCAAAACCATCCATGTCTGGCATGCTTATATCCAGTAACACGAGTTCAGGATCAAAATCAGAATAAACATTCAGGGCTTCTTTTCCGCTACCAACAGCTTCTACAACATGACCCAGTTGCTTGAGTCGAATAGCGAGTTGCATCCTATCCAGTTGAACGTCATCAACCAGCAATATGCGCATCGAAGATCCCTTTTCTATCATCACATCACCTTTATCTAGTGTTGAATATTCAAAGTAGCTCAAATTTGAGCTTAAATCATGCCCTAATCTCTATATTATATTGACTTTTTTACAGATCTTTTTAGCATTGTTTCTTTTAAAAGAGAAATACTATGTCAGACGCTACAAACAACGACCAACAAGAAATCGATTTAACCACTATCTCACCAGAACTTCGTCAAGTTATCGAATTTGATGGCGTGCCAAAAGAGATGCACTTTATGGTTACGTCAATTCACGAAGTGTCTGAAGAAGCAGTACGCGAAGCTTGGGATAGCCTGCCAGCAAGCGCACAAAATGTTTTAGACAACTTCGAGCAATTCCACGCTCTAATCTCAGTTAGCCAAGCTTTCGCTGGTGTTAACGTGATGGAAGAGTTCCCTACTCTTAAACTTCCAGAAGACATGACTGATGAAGAAAAAGAAGAGTACCGAGCTCAACTGCTAGACCAAGTTCTACACAACTGTGTAAAAGACATGGTTAAACAAATCAAGAAAGCGCGTCGTGATGCTATCTTGAAGCGTGATTTCAAAGAAGTTTTCATCCGCTAAGCTATTCATCACACCTAAATTCAGGTTGAATGCTTAACGAAAACTTAATGATTAAGCCGTATGTTATTTAAAACATGCGGCTTTTTTGTACCTGCAGCTTTTTCTATACGTTCTTTTTCTGCTCACTTCTTCTATTATTCGAACGTAACGCCTGTGTTCTTGTGACCGCACGGATTGTCATTGCAGCTATTATAATTCTAACTTTTATCACTGCACGTACAATATGCATTAACACTTATACAGTGTGGCGCAAAACTGGCAGTTATACCGTATAAAAATGACGCATGTAATCATTTATGGAATCAAGATCGAGTCACGAAATCAAGATCGAGTTTTACCCATTCAAAAATGAAACCAAAAACCAAGTACGCCGTGGGATCTTAACGTGTTACCACTAGATCTTAATGTATTAACGCTAGGTCTGAATATCTTACCGCATGAGCTTGCTGCATAAATTTAGTGCATAAGCTTAGTGCGTTATCGCGATATCTCTTTGCGCGACACTCACGCCTTTAATTTGTGCGTAGACACGTTGTCCAATTTCTAAATTCAGCTCATCCAGCGCCCACAATGTAATGGTTGCCCATAGGTAGCATCCGGACTCAAGTTCTAACTCGACAGCGACACTCTGCTTATTCGAGCCTTGTTGGTGCGTCTCTACGCTTTTTATGGTGACAGGAAGGATATTACGTATCGAAGTCCCTTCTGGCTGTTGTAGCGCGATAGAGACGTCATTTGCCCTCACTTGTAGCCTAACCGTAGCGCCAAGCTCGCTCGACACCTTCTGAACCCAAAGCGACGTTGATTTACCTAGCGTTAGACGCGATAGCGCATAATCATCATTATGTTCCGCTAATGTCGCTTCAAACAATGAGCTTTGCTCTGAGAAGGATTGCCACGGCTGCATGGCTCTCGATGCCCATACTTCTTCCGTCACGCCCGATGAAATGACTTTGCCTTGATCAATAATCACAAGATGATTTGCCAAGCGTAATATTTCATTGAGGCTATGGGTGACATAGATAATCGGTATTTGGACGGTTTCAGATAAGTTTTCCAGAAAAGGCATCACCTCACGCTTACGAGGCAAATCAAGAGACGCTAAAGGCTCATCCATCAACAAAATGCTTGGCTTTGATAGCAGTGCGCGGCCAATCGCCACGCGCTGCTTCTCACCACCAGACAAACGGGCAGGATAACGATCAAGCAGCGAGCCTAACGATAGCAGCGAGACTATTTGTTCAAAGTGCGCGTTATCGACGCATTTCATGCCGTACTTTAAATTCGCCGCTACCTTCATGTGTGGGAACAATCGCGATTCTTGGAATACATAGCCGACGTTGCGTTTGTGAGTTGGTAAGTTGATACCATTTTCACTATCAAACAGAATGGTTCCAGATACACTGATCAAGCCATTATCTGGTTGTTTGAGACCACTAATGGCATTGATAAGTGAGGTTTTACCTGCACCAGAACGACCGAAAATTGCCGTAATGCCGCTACTTGGCAATTCTAAGTCAATATCAAAAAACGTTTCACCAAGCTGTTGCTGATATTGGAGGACCAAAGCGCTCATGCGACTCATGCGTTGCCCCCCAAACGTTTTGCTGACTTTTTGTTAAGCCATTCAGAAAGTATCAGTGAACTCAGTGCGATCACTATAGAGATGACACACAAACGAGCCGCTTCCATTTCAGCTCCAGGGGTTTCAATAAAGGTATACATGGCTAAAGGAATGGTTTGAGTTTCTCCAGGGATATTGGAAACAAAGCTGATGGTCGCACCAAACTCACCCAAGCTTCTCGCAAATGAAAGCATGGTGCCAGTAATGATCCCTGGGATCATCAGAGGTAAAGTGATGGTGAAAAACACACGAAGAGGTGAAGCACCCAATGTGGCAGCGGCCTCTTCAAGTTTACTGTCTACGGTTTCTAAGCTCAGTCGTATAGAACGTACCATCAGAGGCAATGCTACGACCACACACGCTAGAGCAGCGCCCTTCCAGCTAAAACTGAATACAATACCAAACACGTCATTAAGCCAAGAGCCTATAACACCTTGTCTACCCATCATCACTAGTAGTAAATAACCAATAACCACGGGTGGAAGCACCAAAGGCAAATGGACAATGCTCTCTACAACGCTTTTGCCTAGAAATTGTTTTCTAGCGAGTAGCCACGCTAAGCCGATGCCGATAGGAATAAGCCACAAGATTGCAAACCCAGCGACTTTCAAGCTCAGCATTAAGGCTTGGTATTCGTATTCCGATAAATACATCATTTAGCGCACTTCAAATCCAAAACTGTTTAATGTGTTCTTCGCTTTTTCGCTCTTTAGGAAAGTGTAGAACTCTTCTGCGACGACTTTATCGCCCAATATCGCTACAGGGTAACGTATTGGTGTGTGTAGATCGGCTGGGAACGTCGACACTAGCTTCACTTCTTTAGAAAGCAACGCATCTGTTTTGTAGACAATGCCAAGCTTAGCTTCACTGCGTTCTACCAAAGCCAATGCCATACGTACATTGTTACTTGGTGCCAATCGAGTCTTCACATCGTCCCATACACCTAACGTTTCTAGCGCTTCTTTCGCATAGATACCCGCAGGAACCGACATGGTGTTGCCAACTGCAAGTCTTTCATTCATTAGAAGTTTAGCCCATTGGTCACCGTTTGAGAGGTCCAAAGATATTGGCGTCTCTTTCGGGGAAATTAGCACGAGTTCGTTTTCGCACAAGTTTGTGACATTGTCACTAAAAGCCAACTTACGATCGACTAAATGCGTCATCCATTTTTCGTTTGCCGAGATAAAAATGTCTGCTGGCGCGCCTCGTTCAATTTGGCGCACCAAAGACGACGTGCTCGCATACACTGGAATAACATCGACAGAATGATCTTTCTCAAACTCTTCAACCAACAAGTTAACCGCATTCGTCATAGACGATGCAGCATAAACTCGTAGTTTTTCAGCAGCCAAAAGATGAGTAGAATTCAGTGCCGAAGCTAAGACGATAGTTAAAAGGATGACTCGTTTTTTCATTATTCTCATTTAATCTATTGTTCGTTTAAATTCTTGAGCTAACTTCTAAGTTATGGCCTAAGCTGTTAACTCTGGCCAAAGCAGGTCAAGGTTCAAGTGATCTTCGATAGCATCAGCGATTCGGTTGATACCCAACTCTTTAAGCTGTTCATGGTCAATCGCTGTCACATCATTGGCTCCCGCCCATTCGCAAATAAGCGACAACGCATCACTGTTATCGAATACGCCATGCAGGTAAGTGCCAAAAATTGAGTTATCTTGATTCACAGCACCATCAACACTGCCAGATTCTAACTGAACCGGTAATACCGTTTCATTGACATCAGTCCTACCTACGTGGATTTCATACCCTTTTACTTGTGCAGTTTTACCATCTAGTGTCATGGTTCCAAACACGTTAGTTAAAGTTTTCTGCTGTGTTAATGTCGTTTCAGTATCAAGATACCCCAACCCTTCACTGCTTCCGGGTTTCCCTTCAACGCCATCTGGATCGTGGATGATGTTCCCTAGCATCTGATAACCGCCACAAATACCCATCATCTTCCCGCCCAAGCGAAGATGACGCTGAATATCTTTGCCCCAACCTTGTTGTTTTAGGTATTCCAAATCGGCTCTTACCGATTTTGTTCCCGGCAATACAATCAAATCAGCGTTGTTCAGGCGCTCGCCTTTGCCTACGTAACGTAAATCAATCGACGGGTTAAGTCGCAGAGCGTCAAAGTCTGTATGGTTACTGATTCGAGTTAGTACTGGCACCACAACCTTGAGTTTAGCTTCTCCATCAGACTCTTGAGCAGAGGTTATCGCATCCTCCGCCTCTAAGTTAAAACCATGTAGATAAGGCAAAACCCCTATCACTGGCTTACCTGTTTTATCTTCTAGCCAGTCTAAACCAGATTGTAGAAGCGCAATATCGCCTCTAAAACGGTTTATCACAAAGCCTTTCACGCGCGCTTGTTCAGATTCAGATAATAGAGCTAATGTGCCGTAGAGGTGTGCAAAAACGCCGCCACGATCAATATCAGCAACGATGATCACTGGGATGTCTGCCTTTTCAGCAAAGCCCATGTTCGCGATATCGTTTTCTCGAAGATTGATCTCTGCGGGACTGCCCGCACCTTCAATCATCACGCTTTGGTATTCTTCGGAAAGTCGATCAAACGAATCGATAACCGAATTCATCGCAACTTTCTTGTAGTCGTGATATCCGGTCGCTTCCATATTCGTCAGTGCTCTTCCTTGTAGAATCACTTGCGCACCTGTATCTGAATTGGGTTTTAACAATACAGGATTCATATGAACGGTAGGTTCAATATTACAAGCTTGTGCTTGAACCGCTTGAGCACGACCAATTTCGCCACCATCTTTTGTCACTGCGCTATTTAGCGCCATATTTTGTGGCTTAAAAGGTGCCACTTTGATGCCTTTCCTTGCCAAAACACGGCATAAACCTGCCACCAAAACACTTTTCCCGGCATCTGACGTTGTCCCTTGAACCATAAGGGCGTTTAACGGTGATCGCATCTGTACTTAAATCCTTTATTTCTTAATTTTCAATTTATAGCTGTGGGCAATATTTCTCTGCTTCCATCTTACCGTCATTGTCGTGTAGATGCTCAATAAAATGAATGGAAAATGAATATGTTACTCACTCTGGATTCAACCCCAGTGTTGTTTAATAGCTCCATCGAAACGAAGCTTACAAACAAAATAAGCGCACTAACGAAAAGAAACGTTTCAAATTCAGACAAACGTTTCTACTAAAAACAACATTAAGGGATTCACCATGAAAAAAACTGTATTAGCTATCGCATCTACTATTATCCTCGCTCCTACTTTCGCAATGGCTAGTGACCATCACAGCGACAGTAACAGTAATCACAACAATAGCGACAGTAACCACAAGCATCAGAGCGCTATTGCGTACACGGGACCGATTGAAACCGTTTCAGTTGCGACTCTACTAGCAGACACCAGCATGTTCGCAGAGCAAGAAGCGATTGTAGATGGCAAGATTGTTCGTCAACTAAAGAATGATACATTTATCTTCTCTGATGGTCAGAGTGAAATTCAAATCGAATTGGATGACGATATCCTTCTAGCGCAACCACTGACCGCAGATACAAAAGTTCGCATATTTGGCGAATACGAAGGTGGTAAAACGCCAGAGATCGAAGTAGATCATATTCAAGTTTTGTAAGATACAAACTCCGTACCGTCGACTTCAAAGACATGATTTATAACAAATGGCCTGCATATTGCAGGCCTTTTGGCATTATAATGCCGAAAAATATAATTAATATGGAGTCACCATGCTAGGTAGCGCAAACAAGACGGTCCTTTTAGGCTTAGTTACACTGTGTTCATTCTCTGCATCTGCAAACAACTTTGACTACAACACATTTGAGCTGCGCACAGGCATTAGCCCTAGTACATTTGGTGGCGAAGTCACAACGATATTCACTCAGAACTCACACTTTGTTGCACGAATCGATTCTGAATTTGAAGGAGATTGGGATGCGGCTGTAGGTATGGGGTTCAACGGCCCAATTAATCAGTTGGCTGATATTACTGGACAGATGTTACTGCACAACATCGAACGTAATGATGGTAACCACATTAAAACCGAAATCAATATTGGTTTAAGAGCGTGGTTGCTGTCGAACATTGAGGTTAACGCTCGTCTTGGACAACTCGTCGACAGCGACGACACGAGTTCAATTATCGGTGTTGGGGCTCGCTTCCACTCGACCGATCAACTTTCAGTAGGTATTGACCTTCGAAATAATGGTACTTACGGGCACCAATTCTTAATGTCAGCGCGATTTGGATTCTAAGCTTTACACTATTGAATTTATAGCGGCCTCTTACCATGTCATCGTTGAGGCCAATAGGTTTTAGCCTTAACAAATACTCCCCATATTGCCTTGCGGTTTGGTGCAAACCCGCTGGGTTCACCTACTCTCTAATACTTTGGTGTAAGCCATTTATATAATTAGTTTATTAATTAAAATCTATTGATAAAAATATCTTTACCCCAACACAGCGCACTGCTAGTCTCTCCCAAATTTTTAATAGAGTGAAGTACTGCAAATGGGTGTTAGCAACATTTCAATCAAGAACAAATTAACATTGATGTTTGTTGTCATTATTTTCGCAATGACTATGATTCAGACTTATGTAACAGGTAAGCAACTTCTTAACGAAACGTATCGTTCCATTCAACAGTATTCAAATACACTAACTGATACGACTGTATCGGGTATAGAGAAATGGATTGAAGGCCGAATCAACGTTGTAAATGCAGCCAAAAATTCATTTACTTTTACCGATGACCCAACTAGCTATTTAACTCAAAGTACGAGCGCTGGTAAATTCCAAATTGCCTACGCAGGACTTTCTGACGGTCGCTTTCTTCTAGGTGGTGATTTGCCAGTACCGCAAGACTACGACCCACGTACTCGAGATTGGTACAAAGCGCCTATGGCGGCAGGTCAAACAGTCGTCACTGAACCCTATGTTGATGTGGCTACGAATGACCTAGTGGTAACAATTGCAAGTCCATTCAATACCAACGGTTTCTCTGGCGTTATTGGTGCAGACCTAAACTTAAACACCCTCATCAATGATATTGTAAGTATTGAGCAACCTGGTGTTTACGCCTTTCTTGTCGATGGTAAAGGTAACATTGTTGCCCATAGAGACCGTAGCCTAACGCTAAAGCCTGTTTCTAATATTTCAAACAACCTTTCTGCTCAGAAAATCAAATCACTTGCGCAAAATCCAGAATTTGAAGAGCTAACGATTAAAGGTACCGATTCCCTTCTTTCTGCTCAGAAAGTTCCTCATACAGACTGGTACTTCACTGTTGTTATCGATAAAGACCACTCTTTTGCTTCTTACTATTCATTAGTTCGTCAGTCGGTAATATTTGGTCTAATACAACTTGCTGTAATCGCATTTGTTGCGATGTTTATCATCAAGAAAGCACTGTCGCCATTAACGACACTAAGCTCGGCAATGGAAGCATTGTCCAAAGGTGACGGCGACTTAACACAACGTATGACTGTTCATAGTAAAGACGAGATTGGCACCCTAGCGCATCACGTCAACGCGTTCATAGCAAAACTTCAAGAGATAGTGCGTGATATTGCGGGCTCTTCAAACCAGCTTAATCAGCAATCTGAAATTAGTACCAATGTCGCTCGTCAAACAAGTGAAGGTCTATCAGTCCAACTTCACGAAATTTCTCAGATTGCGACAGCCGTACATGAGATGTCGGCAACAGCAGAAGAAGTAGCCAACAACGCGCAAATGACGGCTGATTCAGCGATCAGTTCAACAGAGAATTGTGAACAAGGTAAGAAAGTGATCATTAATAACCAAGATTCGATCACCAACCTTGCTCAACAAGTTGAAAACGCTTCAGGGATCATTCAAGAAGTTGAGAAAAATGCGCTAGACATCAACACTATTCTATCAACCATTTCTGATATTGCAGAACAAACTAACCTACTTGCCTTAAACGCAGCGATTGAAGCGGCACGTGCGGGTGAACAAGGTCGCGGTTTTGCGGTTGTGGCAGATGAAGTTCGTGTTCTTTCTCAACGTACTCACAGTTCTACAGACGAGATTCGCGAAATGATCGAGACTCTGCAGAAAAACAGTGTCAGTGCGGTTGAATCAATGCAACGTAGCCAAGATTTGGCGCAATCAAGTGTCGCTGATGCAAACAATGCGACTATAGCATTAGAAGAGATAGCGACATCGATTCAACAGATCTCGGAGATGGCTTCACATATCTCGAATGCGGCTTCTGAGCAAAGATCGGTAACCGGGGAAGTCAGTAAGAATATTCAGTTGGTTAATGATGTATCAGAAAACATGTCGACTGAAGCTGATAACTCTCGTCACTTGTCTGAAGAGTTGCGCGGTATTGCTCAACAGTTGAATACTCAAGTTCAATTGTTTAAATACTAAACGTACGGATAATTCGTCTAGTTCTTGAGCGCGGTTAAATAATGTTGTTTAACCGCGTTTGAAATTAGAGCCAACCTCAGAACGACAAAAAGCCCCCGACCACTATTGTGTTCGGGGGCTTTCTTATTCTCATTGCTTTCTTATTATAGTGAGTAAACGGTGAGCTGCTAGCCGTTTACCTATTTAGAATTTACTAATTTACTAATGCAACGATAGGTCAACCAATACGGGTATAGACCACCTAATACTGTTATAAGCTAACCATCAGCATCTTTTTCTGATGATCTAAGTACTCTTCATAAGTGCCTTGGAAGCTCACTAGCTGTTGGTCTTTTACATCAATGATGTGTGTTGCTAGTGAAGAAACGAATTCACGGTCATGGCTTACAAAGATAAGCGTGCCCGTGTAAACCTTCAATGCGTCGTTCAGGGCTTGGATTGCTTCCATGTCCATGTGGTTCGTTGGTTCGTCCATCACAAGTACGTTGATGTCTTGCATCATTAGCTTGCCGAATAACAGACGGTTTTTCTCTCCACCAGAACAGTTACGCGCTTTCTTGTTCGCATCATCAGCAGTAAACAATAGACGACCTAGAATACCACGTACCATAAGGTCATCGTGCTTCACTGTACGCCATTGTGAGATCCAATCGAAGATACTCAGGTCGTTATCAAAGTCAGACGTGCTATCTTGCGGGCAGTAGCCTACTGATGCGTTTTCAGACCATTTGACGATACCTTCGTTTTGCTCTAGCTCTTGGACTAGGCATTTCAATAGTGTTGTTTTACCCACACCGTTCTCACCGATAACAGCAAGACGTGTACCCGCTTCAAGCAGCAAGTTACCACCAGTAAACAGTGTTTCGCCATCGAAGCCGTGACCAAGGTCTTGAAGTTCAAGCGCTTGACGGTGCAGTTTCTTACCTTCACCAAAATCAATAGATGGGCTCATACGGCTCGATGACTTCACTTCATCAAGCGTGATTTTGTCCATTTTCTTAGCTCGTGAACTTGCTTGTTTTGCTTTAGATGCGTTAGCACCAAAACGGTTTACGAAATCTTGAAGCTCGCTGATCTCAGCCGCTTTCTTAGCATTGCTCGCTAGAAGTTGCTCTCGAATCAAACCAGACGCTTCTAAGAAGTACTCGTAGTTACCCGGGTAAACACGTAGCTCGCCGTAGTCGATATCCGCCATATGTGTACATACAGAGTTCAGGAAGTGTCTATCGTGCGAAATGATGATCATTGTACATTTACGCTGGTTTAGCTCCTCAGCAAGCCAGTTAATCGTGTGAATGTCCAAGTTGTTGGTTGGTTCATCAAGAAGCAGGATATCTGGGTTTGCAAACAGTGCCTGTGCCAATAGCACACGCAGTTTCCAACCCGGAGCAACTTGTTGCATCAGGCCGAAGTGAAACTCTTCTTCAATACCCGCTTGGATTAGGATATCACCAGCACGGCTTTCTGCTGTGTAGCCATCCATTTCCGCGAATTCACTTTCAAGCTCCGCGACTTTCATACCATCGTCTTCGCTCATTTCTGGCAAAGAGTAAATACGGTCACGTTCTTGTTTTACTTCCCACAGTTTTTTGTCACCCATGATCACTACATCGATAACGCTATACTGTTCAAAAGCGAACTGATCTTGGCTTAGCACACCCAGCTTTTCTCCAGGAGTTATCGAAACGTTGCCTGAGCTTGGCGTCAATGCGCCACTTAGGATTTTCATGAACGTTGATTTTCCGCAACCATTGGCGCCGATCAAACCATAACGGTTTCCGTTACCAAATTTAGCAGAGATGTTTTCAAACAGCGGCTCTGCGCCAAATTGCATTGTGATGTTCGCGGTAGATATCAAAGAACTAATTCCTAAGCGTGTACTGACAGATAATTATTTGGCTATTTCAATTAGCCAAAATAAGAAGTACGAAAGTATGGATTAAACATAAAACGAAGCGCGGATTATATAGAGATCAGGATCACATTGTCGAGGTTAAACAGTGAACGAATGAAGAACAACGCACAATAAAGTGTATTTCGTCGGTTATTACATCATAAAAAGAAAAAATCCCCACTAATTCCATTAGTAGGGATTTCATTTCTCATCAATAAAAGCATCAGACTCTAATTCGAATGAATACCGATTGACGCTATTTAGTTACTTTTTTCTGAACGTATTTTTGACCAACATCGACAACGGCAACATCTCTAAAGAAGCTTCTCCCCAACAGAATTGGGAAAGAAAGATGCGTTCGATCTGCTAGCGTAAACTCAGTCTTATCTTTTAGATCGCCGATTTGAATTGAAGCGACAACAACAGCACGTCGTTGAGTACCTTCTGCGCTCGACTGCTTGATCTTAACCCAACGCTCTACCGGCAAGCTGATCTCTTTAGTTGTGATGCCGTCGTGTTCAATTTTGAACTTAACCCAATCTTTACCGTCACGTTCGAAATCAACAATATCAACCGCACTGATTGATGATGTTGTTGCACCTGTATCAACTCGTGCTTTAAACGCTTCTTTAAGACCAGGAACAAACACCCACTCCTCTTCGCCAAGAATCAGTTTGCCATCACTTGTCTTCGTTGGTTTTGCAGTCGGTTTTTGTTCAGGCTTTGGTTTCGCTTCTGGTTCCGTTGGTTTTACTTCTTCAGGCTTCTCTGTAGGTTCTGTTACTTTCTCGCCTTCCGTTGCGTCAGTCTTAGAAGATTCATCCACAACAGGTTGTTCTACTTGAGGCTTTTGCTCTGGCTCGACAGGAACTTGAGTCGTCGAACAAGCAAACAGGCCACCACTTAGCATTAAAACTACAATCGCTTTCCAATTATACATTCAGTCACCTTCTATTTTGAAACGTTGGCTATCGCTTTAGCCACATAAGGAATATGGGATTCAGAAAGGCCTGCGATATTGATGCGTCCATCACCAACACCATAGACTCCATATTCTTCACGTAGTTGATTCATTTGAGTTTCTTTAAAGCCTAGTACACTAAACATGCCTTTATGGCTTTCGATGAAGTCAAATTGTGACGTGTTGTAAGTATTTCGCAATTCATTACATAAACTTTGGCGCAGATTTAACAAACGTTGCTGCATTTCACTCAACTCGTGTTTCCAAATCGCCGTTAGTTCTTGATTCTGAAGAATTGTTTTAACCAACGCAGCACCATGATCTGGCGGCATTGTGTAAGTTGAACGAGCCAGCGTCAGTAGCTTACCTTTAGCATTGCCTACGTGTTCGCTGTTCTTACCGATAACAATCGCGGCCCCCGTTCTTTCACGGTACAAACCGAAGTTTTTCGAACATGACGTCGTAATCAACATCTCTTCTACGTTGTTCGCCATGTGTTGAAGACCTTTTGCGTCTTCTTCTAGGCCATCACCAAAGCCTTGGTACGCAATATCAACAAACGGTAAGAAACCATTCTTTTGCGATAACTTAGTAATTTCCTGCCACGCTTCAAAATCAATGTCAGCACCCGTTGGGTTATGGCAGCAACCGTGTAGTAGTACCACGTCTGATGGACCCGCTTTTGAAAGGTCGTCCAACATTTTAGCCGTATCAACTTGCTTCGTTTCAGGACTGAAGTAATTGTAGTATCTAACTTTTAAGCCCGCCGCTTCCATCACCGGTTTATGGTTAACGTAGCTTGGGTTTGAAATCCAAACCGTTGTATCTGGTTGAGAGACTTTCATCAAGTCACCCAACATGCGAAGTGCACCACTTGCACCTGGTGTTTGAATCGCAGCAACACGACCTATTGCAGAAGTCCCTTTAAGCAACAGATCAACCATGCTCTGGTTAAACTCTTCACAGCCTGCTAGGCCAACGTAAGCTTTGCTTTTCTGTGTTTCAACAACGATATCTTGAGCCTTAGAGACGGCTTTCATGATCGGTGTTTCACCTTGGTCGTTTTTGTAAACGCCAATGCCTAAGTCGACTTTATCAGTACGAGTATCGCCGCGGTAAGCGACAGACAGAGATAGAATTGGATCTAAAGTTGGTTTTGGTAGATGTGAAAACATGAAAGTCACAACCCTTTGAAATTCAAGTATGAGTTTCACGTTAACATTATCGTAGACAAATCAGAAACATTTTTTAATAGAAGCGCTTAGTTACCATAAGTAATTAGAAGTAATCAGAGATTAGTCATTTCAAACGAATAAATAGTGCAAATTTCAAACACTTAATAACCAATTACACAATTCAAAGCGCTTTATTCTATGTATCTTATGCCTCTATGTGTCTTATGTTTCCATGCGCCTTATTAAGATTGCTATTAGGCATTTTGTTTGAATTGTCTTGGTGTCATTCCTGACCACGCCTTAAATCGAGTGCTAAAGTTAGCGGCATTTGGATATCCGACTATCTCACCAATGTGTTGAATCGACCAATCACTCGATCTAAGTAGCCGCGCAGCGTATTCCATTCTCATACGCATAATATGGGTCATTGGGCTGTGTTTGTAATAGCGCTGACACAAACGATGGAAGTGCGGTTCTGAGCAAGGGAATAATCCAGCCAGTTCATGAACGTTCCATTCCTTGTGGAGCTGCTTTTGCACGTTATCGAACACACGTCTCAAGCGAATCAAATTTCGAGATTGCTGCTGTGGGACGGGCGCATTAATCATGAACTCTATTTGGGCTACGCTGTGAGTGGCGATCGCTCCTCCCAAATCGATGGGCAAGGCAATGCTTCTCAACAACGTATGAATACAGGACGAAACCACTTCTGCTGCTGGTGATAGTGTATAACTAACCTCATCATTGACGACATTTTCCCATAGCTTGTTAGGCGAGAGAAAGATCCAGGCTATCTCCCATGTTTCTTCTTCAATACCAAAACCGTTCTCAACGCCAGCAGGAACAGTAATGCAAGAACCTGGTTCTAGAATGTAGCGACATCCTTCGCTTTCTAGCCAACCCTTACCTCTCACGGTATACAGCAACATGTGTTTTTGTTGGTTTTTCCGGTACACCGAAAAGAAATCACGACACGACGCCGTACCACACTGAACGATACCGAGCTCTTCGAATGCCAATACGTGGCTTTGATCTACAAACTCCTGATGCGTCTTTTCAGAGATCTCATACCTTTCTTGTTTATCACTCATGTCACTGCTAACTCATTCAATTGGCCAACTCATCAAAGTGGATAGCTTGGCAAAAGTTTGTGATGAGTCTGAACAATACAGCGAAATCAAATGCCGATAAACTTCTCGCATATTCACTAGAGGGGAAATGCGATGCTCTCGACATATCGTCATTTAGACAAAGAATTTTGGCAAAAATTATTACACGTCGGTTTACCAGTCTCGTTGCAAACCATGTTGTTTTCACTGCTTGGCGTGGTCGATATTTTTATGGTCAATCAGCTTGGTGATTCAGCAACCGCCGCGGTTGGCGTTGGCAACCGTATCTTCTTCTTCAACTTGATCATGGTGTCGGGGATTAGTGGAGCCGTCAGTGTGCTAGCTTCGCAATATTTTGGCGCGGGAGATTTCAACGGAATTCGACGCACACTAGCGCAATCATGGGCACTGTCGATCTTTGCCATCACCCCCTTTGTATTCATCTATACATTGGTTCCTGAATCAGTGGTGTCTGTGGTGGCCTCAGACCCTGATTACGTCCGATTGGCAACGGATTACCTTTGGATAACAGGAGCCAGCCTTATTGGTACCGCCGTAGTTGTGCCGCTAGAAAGTGCACTGCGATCGGTCGGCGAAGCTAAGCTACCAACCAAAATCAGTATTTGGGCGATCGTCGTCAATGCGATTCTCAATGCATTGCTTATCTTCGGCTTATTCGGCTTTCCAGAGCTAGGCGTGGTTGGCGCGGCGATCGGCACCACAATTTCTCGATTCTTTCAAACGATTGCCCTGCTTATCATCGCGAAGAAACACTATGCGCATCTATTCCCAACATTAAGTAATTGGCGAGATGCGATATTACCGAAGCATAGAAAGAAGTACTTTACGATAGCCATACCTATGTTGGTTCATGACACGGCTTGGGCTGGTGGAATACTGATTTATAACGTTATTGTTGGTCAGATGGGCGTTGGCGAGCTTGCGATAATCTCATTGTTATCGCCAGTAGAAAGCATCTTGATCTCGGCGTTCATGGGGTTTGCAGTCGCGGCTTCGATCATTCTAGGTAACGAAATCGGTGCGAAGAACTATCAACGTGTCGAGAATACAGCTTGGGGTTATGTGTTAGTGAGTTGTGGGCTTGCTGCTTTACTAGCGTTAATTTGCTTTATCGCCAAACCCGCGATCGTATACATGATCGGTCTTACTCACTTAGAGCTCAAAGATACGGCCGTTAACGTTACCTTAGTAATGGCACTCGGTATGGTACTAAGAGTCTTCAATATGGTTGGTGTAGGCGGAGTGCTGAAAAGTGGTGGAGACATCAACTACAGCATCTTCATCGACCTGTTTGGCCAATGGGCAATCGGTATTCCCCTTGCCTACTTTACTGCGTTGGTGTTGGGTTGGCCGCTAGAATGGGTTTTGATGATTGTGCTGCTGGAAGAACTGGCCAAGATAGTTTTAACCAGCCAACGAATTCAGTCTAAGAAGTGGATTAACAACCTAATAGAAGAACCTGAGCACATTCCTATTTAAACAGGTGCCAAACTGACACTGACGTACGGGCGATAGATTCAAAAGAACTCACACCCAAGGGCTGATTTGTGGCATTGCGCTAACGATGAAGCCCTTTCTTTTGTTCCTGTTCCTTTTTACGAGAGTCCTGAATCAGGACAAGATTTATTAAGTTCGTAAATCTATAAGTCGGTAAATCGATGAATGATTTGGTTTGAGCTACCACGCCAATCCAACATTGGATCCGCTTTATCTTGTTCAAAGCGACCATCAATCAAAGTATCGACGTATTCAAGCACTTGCTTCTGATTTTCATCGAGTTCGTCGAGCTCGTAACCCGTCCACATCCAGATGTCTTTACCTTCGCATTCCGCTTTTACACGTTGAACAAGCTTAAGCACTTCAGACACGTTTGCCGGATGCATTGGGTCACCACCAGAAAGCGACAAGCCACGACGCTTGATTCGCGGATCGTTCAGATCAGCGATAATGTGGTCTTGCAGTTCTTGAGTGAACAAGTGCCCTGAGTCCAACCTTTGCGTCGATTGGTTATAACACCCGCGACACTGGTGTACACAACCCGACACAAACAAAGTGCAGCGTGTTCCTGGGCCGTTTACAACGTCGATTGGGTGATATTGATGATAATTCATAAGGCAGTATTGAAACTCGTTATTGCTTAATAGTTTGAAGGAAATGCTGTAACAACTGAAACAAAAGAACTGGTATCGACATAGCGCCGATACCAACCTTATTTCTTGAAACGCAGCTCTTCTAAGTAAACTAGCTAAAGATCGCTGACCTAACGAAGAGCCTTTGTTAGATTAAAGGTGCTTCACACGGCGTTTAACTTCTTCTTGCTTACCGAAGTTAAATGGTCGTGCATCTGGGCTACCAAGGTAACCACAAACACGGCGTGTTACCGATACTTTAGTTGAGTCATGGTTGCCACACTTAGGACACGTAAAGCCCTTACTTGTACAGTCGAACTCACCGTTGTAGCCACATTCGTAACACTCATCAATCGGCGTGTTGGTGCCGTAGTAAGGAACACGTGTGTAGCTGTAATCCCATACGTTTTCTAGTGCTTCAATGTTCTTCTGCATGTTCGGGAATTCACCGTAACAGATGAAACCACCGCTAGAGATTTCAGGATAAGGCATCTCGAAATCGATCTTGTCGTATGGGTTCACTTTCTTCTGCACATCTAAGTGGAAGCTGTTTGTGTAGTAACCACGGTCTGTTACGCCATCAATCACACCAAACTCTTTGGTGTCGATGCTGCAGAAACGGCTGCATAGGTTTTCACTTGGTGTGCCGTACAGGCTGAACGCGTAACCTGTTTCTTTGGTCCAAGATTCCACTTCACGCTTCATGTACTCCACCAGCTCAAGCGCTTTTGTACGCATTTCGCCGTCGTCATACAGGTGAACATCTGTGCCGTAAAGTGCTGTCATTGCTTCGTGGATACCAATGTAACCAAGAGAAACAGACGCACGGCCATTCTTGAAGATATCGGCAATCGAGTCGTCTGCTTTCAAGCGAACGCCACAGGCACCTTCCATGTACAAGATTGGAGCAACACGTGCTTTCACGTTTTCTAGACGCGAGATACGAGTTTCTAGAGCACGACGAGCTAGCTTGAGTTTTTCATCAAGCAGTTCGTAGAACTTAGCCATATCTTGCTTCGCGTTAATAGCAATACGTGGTAAGTTCAGGCTAACAACACCTAAGTTGTTACGTCCTTCATGAATCAACTCACCATTTTCTTCATAAGTATTCAAGAAGCTACGGCAACCCATAGGCGTTTTAAATGACCCTGTCACTTCTACTACTTTGTCGTAGTTAAGAATGTCTGGGTACATACGCTTAGATGCACACTCAAGCGCCAATTGCTTAATGTCGTAGTTTGGATCTTGCTTCTGGTGATTCAAGCCATCTTTGATTGCAAAGACCAGTTTAGGGAACACAGCTGTTTTGCGGTTCTTACCCAAACCTGCGATGCGGTTTTTCAAGATAGATTGCTGGATAAGTTTTGAACCCCAGCTTTCACCTAAACCAAAACCAAACGTCACGAATGGTGTTTGGCCATTAGCCGTATGTAACGTGTTTACTTCGTACTCCAGAGATTGGAACGCGTCGTAACACTCTTTCTCTGTACGATCGATAGCAAAAGCTTCTGGGCTATGAATGTCCCACTCTTTCGCTAGCGATAGGTGCTTCTCGTAGCTCGCCATAACGTAAGGTTCAAGAACCTCATCGATGCGGTTAATCGTAGTACCGCCGTAAATGTGGCTCGCTACTTGCGCGATGATTTGCGCGGTTACCGCTGTTGCCGTAGAAATAGACTTAGGTGTGTCGATTTCCGCGTTACCCATCTTGAAGCCATGCGTTAACATGCCTTTCAGGTCGATAAGCATACAGTTAAACATTGGGAAGAACGGTGCGTAGTCTAAATCGTGATAGTGAATGTCACCACACTCGTGAGCTTGTACGATATCACGCGGCAAAATGTGAGTTTTTGCATAATGCTTAGCCACGATACCCGCCAGCAAATCACGCTGAGTTGGGATAACTTTACCATCTTTGTTGGCATTCTCATTGATCAGATCAACATTGCTTTCTTCGATCAAACCTTCGATTTCACGAGTTAAAGCGCTTTGCTTTTCACGAGCGATGTCGCGGTCATGACGATATTCAATGTAAGCACGAGCCAGAGACTTGTATGGTCCCTGCATTAGCTCGTTCTCGACCATGGTTTGAATTTCAGAGATATGAACTTCATCGTAGTCTTCGAGCTTCAACTCAACTGCTAATGCCACATTCAGTGCATAAATAGCAATTTCCTTATCGGCTTTGTCTGATGCTGCTTCCACTGCAGCTTGGATGCGATCTCTACTGAATGGAGCCCTTGAGCCATCACGCTTGATTACGATTGATTTCACCACTTCTCCTTACTCTTGAGCTATTCACAGACTTATCCACAAACACACTATATAGAGCGATTTATCGTTTAACTAACACTAGATATTGTGGCGTATTTAACGAGAACCACCAACATTGAGTATTGATTTGGATCAATAAAATACGTACGTCGAACAAGATAAATCCAATATTATTACGTGAGTTCTCAAGTCGAAAAGAAACAATGTAACAATAAAAAAACTGCTAAAAAGAGTTGAATTTTCGGTAAGTGTTGTAGGATAACGGCTCAACTATATTGCACACCAAAATTAGGGATATTTGGTATGAAACGACTTCAAAACTGGATAATGTTAGGCTGCTTACTCAGTAGCCAAGCATTTGGCGAACCTTTAACCATATCCAGTTGGAATATCGAATGGTTATCAACCAATGAGGATGTGAATAAGTTTTCTGACCAACGTGATCAAGCGGACTTTGATAAACTCGAACAGTATTTCCAATCCTTAAACTCGGATGTGGTGGCTTTCCAAGAAGTCGATGACATCAATGCCATTCAGCGCATCGCAGGTGATCAATACAAGATATTGATGTCTGACCGTTCATTACCCCAGAATAGTAACCATCAATTCAAAGAAGTGAACCAATACACAGGCTTCGCGATTCGTAAAGGAATCACACTCACCGACTACGCTGACTTTCCTCTGGAATCGAATTCTAACAGCAAGCTTAGGTTTGCCAGCTATGTGGTCGTTGAAACAGGCTCAAAACCAATTCACATGTTGTCTGTGCATTTAAAGGCAGGCTGCAGTGGAGCGTATAAGTCGAACCGTGATTGCTCACGCCTAAAAGACCAAGCTCAACAACTCAACAAGTGGATACAACAAAGAGAACGTAACGGTGAGGACTACGCGATTCTGGGGGACTTCAACCATAACCTATCCTACTCAAGAGATTGGATGTGGAAGGATTTAACTGAAAATACGGATGCTCGTTTGGCGACAAGAAAGACCCGTGCAGATTGTAAGGTTCGCTCAAACCGTAATAACCATCGCACGCACCAATTCCGCTCAGTAATAGACCACATTGTCGTTAGCGATTCATTAAGTACGTCACCTGCGAAGCAAAAGGTATTTGAAACGCAAGATGTGTTGGATTACAAACTCAGCGACCACTGCCCAGTATCAACGACCATCAAATACTAGATATAAATGTAAAAAGGCTAACGGGCTTTCTTATTAAAGCCCGTTAGCCTCTCAAATGCTCATATCAAGCCTATTCGATATAGCGATCAGTTTAGCGCTAGCAAGTTTTATTCGTTCGACCTGCCAACCACATTCCCGCCAGCATGCTTATCATGAACACCCACACAATTGGGTTACCACCACTGAGACTCGTCACCACAGGTCCTGGACAAAAACCTGCAAGCCCCCAACCTAATCCAAACGCTGTTGAACCTAAAATCAGCTTTCTGTCGATTAGCGGGTTGTTACGGCTATCTAACGGCTCGCCATTGAATGCTTTAGCGCGCTTTTTAATGACTAGGTGATAAAACGGAGCGAACACCAGTAGCGCACCGCCCATAACGAATACCAAGCTGATGTCCCAATCGCCAGTAATATCTAAAAAGCCAAGTACTTTATTTGGGTCAACCATACCTGAGATGATCATACCCGAGCCAAACAAGACTCCAGCCAATAAACCGACAATGATAATAAATGAAGAATTTTTCATTACGCCCCCAATCCCATCAAGTTCTTGATAAGCACGGTTGCTATTGCGACACCCATGAATACACACGTTGCGATAATCGAGCGCTTAGACAACCGCGCCATTCCCACAATGCCATGTCCGCTGGTACACCCATTCGCCATTTTAGTACCAAAGCCGACTAACAAACCAGCAATAACGACCACCACGACATTCATCTCTTCCAGTTGAGGGAGTTGGTAACCGGTAGGGATTAACAACCAACCACTTACGACCATTCCAACAACAAATGCGATACGCCAATGCTTGTCAGTTTTATCTGTATCCACACCTTTGCTTTCTTTGTTACTGGTGCCAACTGGTAATAAACGGCTAACAATGCCACTAATACCTACAACTCGACCAATGCCCAACATTAAAACAATGGCCGACACACCTAACAACATGCCACCGAAAAACGCATCCCAAGGAATCAAACTAAGCACAGGCCTCTCCTATTCACGAACATCATAAACTCATAACAACCCTTAAATTAGAGTTTACTAATAAATATAAATTAGTCAATGCTAATGTAATGCGTTATATTTCGATTTGTAAGTTTGGAATTAACAAACGCCCTGCATGAAAAAGCCCCTAGGCGTTAACCTAAGGGCTTAAGATTTATTCTGTCTTTTCCTAAAGAACCGTTATTTGCTCTTGTTCTTCTCAGCTATCCACTGCGACATGTACTTGGTGCTTGCCATGCTGTGGTGCTTAAGCATTGAACCGAAGAAGTTATCCAGTCGATGAGATTCAAGATCAGACTCTAACGCAGTTAATCGCTCAATCAATGTGTCGCCCAGTTGATTTTGCTCGTAATGCGCTTCAAGGATTGAATGACATTGGCTTTGTGCCTTAAGCCACTTCTCTTCATCTTTATAGAGTGTAACCGCAGCTTCGACAAACTCATCGATATCATCAGTCACTGCGCCCGGCCATTGCAGTTCACCTTGCGGCAACATGCCTTCGCTGCCGATTTCACTGGTCACGTTCGGAGTCTGTAGCTTCATCGCATCTAGCAGCTTACCTTTAATGCCTGCGCCAAATCGTAGAGGTGCTACACACACACGAGCCTGTTCCATCACTTCTTGAGCGTCTTTAGCCCAACCTTTGATATGGAAGCCAGTTTTAGGGTTATGCAAAGCCGTCGCTTTCGGCGGCGGGTACGATCCATAAATATGAAGTTCAGTGTCAGGCAGTTGTTTGCGAATCTTCGGCCAAATCTTTTGCAACTGAAGCACAGCATCCCAGTTAGGTGCGTGTCTAAAGTTACCTATCGTCATGAAATGCTTACGTTCTTCAAAGCTTTTCGTGCTTTCAGGAAGCGTATTAAGATCAACCATGAACGGCAGATGATGAAGCAGTTTTGGATCGATATTGAATTCAGATTGCAGTAATTCCATCTCGAAACTTGAAATGATCAACGAAAGATCACAGCGCAGAATCGCGGCAATTTCACGTTTTGCTAAGTCACTGTACAAGTGTGCTTTGGTCAGTTCAGCCTCTTTCTTAACCGCTTCATGGCGCGCATTACGCAGAAACTGTAAGTCTTCAGTATCCAACAGCTTAAACGCGTTCGGACATACCTTCTCAACACGCCAACCAAACTGCTCTTCCATCATGAAGCGGTCAAACATCACGACATCTGGCTGCAGCTCTTCGATGTACTGGTCAAAGCTATCGCAATTTAGCTGAATAGATTGGCTTGTGATGCCCTCTTCAGAGAGATCAATCATGTGCTCAGTTTCTTGAGCTGGCGTTGCGAACTCAACGGACCAACCTTGCCTCTTAAATAGACGTAAAAGTGACATCATATGGCTGCCAGCCGCCGATGAATTCGGTTCTGGCCAAACGTAGCCAATTGCTAAAACTTTCTTCAAAACACTTCCTAAGAAATAACAAAAGGGACGAGATCAGTCCCTAATTAAACGAGCACTATGGTGGTCGATTTATATCATGGGGCGAATCCGACTTAAAAGGCGAACTCGTACCATACTCCGCTACTCACTTTCTGAGTTAGGCCGCGTTTTACAGTGTAAAATGGCTCTTTCTAGAAGCTCCAAAGCAGATTTATCAGCTTCAGGAAGTTTAGCATCCGATTGACCTAGCGGTTCAACACGGCTGCCCCATTTAATATGCCCAGCCCCCCAAGTTAAACCGGCACCGAATGCCGCCACAAGGATGTTTGAGTTAGGTTTAACAAAGCCTTGCTCTAACGATTCACACAATGCAATTGGCACAGTCGCAGCCGACGTGTTGCCGTAGTTTTGAATGTTCACAAACGCTTTCTCACGTTCAATGCCCGCCATGTCACACAGAGTTTGAATGATTCGGATATTTGCTTGGTGTGGAATCACAACATCGATGTTGTCTGTCGAGATCCCTGTACGGCTCAATACTGTGTGCGCTGCAGCACCCATACCTTTAACAGCACGCTTGAAGATCTCTTTACCTACGAAATCAAAGTCCCAGTAACCGTTGTCAGCAGCGAAGCGATCCATGGATGTACCGAACTTTGGTACTGCTAGAATATCGCGGCCTTCGGCGTCACAACCGATCTGAGCTTCCTGTAGGCCAACTTGTTCTTTAGTGCGAGATAGAACCACAGCACCAGCGCCATCACCAAATAGAACCGCAGTATCACGCTTGGTCCAGTCGATGAAAAATGAAAGACGCTCTGCACCGACAACGATAACATTGCGGTAGTTGCCCGCTTGAATCAATCGAGTCGCCGTTTCAACACCGTAGATGAAGCCGGTACACGCTGCGTTAAGATCGAAAGCCGCTGCGCTTTTAATGCCTAGGTTCTGTTGAACCTTAGATGCAGTGTTTGGGATAAGTGAGTCTGGGCTGCACGTCGCGATGATAACAAGATCGATATCTTCAGCCGTTAGGCCTGCACACGCCATTGCATGTTTCGCTGCAACGGTCGCAAGTTCAGAGGTATTTACATGACTGATACGACGGTTTTCGATACCAGTTCGAGTTCGAATCCACTCGTCAGACGTATCAATGAAAGTGCTTAGATCATCATTGGACAACACGGCTGGTGGCAGACACTTTCCCCAGCCCGTAATCTCGGCGTAAAATTTTGTCATCATTTACCTATTTATTGTTTGTTTTTATTTAAGTATCGTATTCTAGTTCTAAACAGTATAAGCGCTCCGTGCGTGATTCGTAAATCGCGTTAGACACGGAGTTACAATAAAAAGAGAAAGTTATGTCTACATTCAACACACGTTGCCCTTCTTGTAATGGCGTAAACCGAGTTCCTTCAGAAAGAATTTCAGAAAGCCCAACCTGCGGTAAATGCAAAACAGCATTGCTCGATGGCGCTCCTATCGAGGGAACGTCACTTAATTTCCAATCTATTTTGAACAGTTCACAGCCTGTGGTTGTCGATTTCTGGGCGACATGGTGCAACCCATGTGTGGGCTTTGCGCCAGTGTTCTGTGACGTCGCAAAAGAGCGTTCTGGAGATGTTCGATTCGTTAAGATTGATACTGAAGCTCAGCAACAGCTTGCCGCGATGTACCAAATCAGAAGTATTCCCACGGTGATGGTGTTTAAAGATGGCAAACGTGTCGATACGATTAACGGTGCGTTACCAAAAGGCCAATTTGATCAATGGCTTAATCAAGCTCTGACCAAATAGACCCGTATTTTATATCGCTTGTGATTTAGCTTGTTCTTGAAGAAACGTACAAAAAAATAGGTTAGAGAGACTTACCAAAATAAGACTCCCTAACCTACTGTTGATTTATGGTTATCACTTAACTTCTTGAATTAAACTACAGCTTCGCCTTTCGCTTGAATGCCAGCTTCTTGCTTACCTAACCCGTATTCCTGTTTTATCTGCTCTGCGACTTTCTCTGCAATCATAATGGTTGGCGCATTGGTGTTTGCCCCAATCAGTGTCGGCATCACAGAAGCATCAATGACTCTTAGATTATTCAACCCATAAACTTTAAGATCTTTATCTACAACTGCTAATGAATCACTATTTGGGCCCATTTTACAGGTTCCAACAGGGTGATATTGGGTATCAGCCCGGTTACGGATGTCTTGCTCGATAGCCTTATCATCATTGGCATCGACCGGATAAAAAGCATCGCCACGGATATCATCAAACGCTTCACTCTCCAACATCTGATACTGCTTTTTCCAGCCTTTAATCATGACCTCCATGTCTTCAGGATGACTGAAAAACGCAGGATCGATCTTAGGCGGATCATAAGGATCATTACTATTGAGCGTCACGGTGCCATGGCTTTTTGGCCTCAGCAAGGTGACATGGGAGGTAAAGCCATGACTGGTATGGATTTTTCGGGCATGGTCATCCACCACCGCCACGACAAATACAAACTCTAAATCCGGCACAGCGATATAATCTTCCGAACAGAGAAAGCCTATCCCTTCTGCAAAGTTGCTGCTCATCTTGCCAGTGCGTTCTTTATGCCATAAAGGCAACGCTTTGGTCATTTCAGACGCCATTTGCAACGAAATACCAAAAGTTTCGCGCTTTTCACTGCATTTGTACGAATGTACTAAGTCGATATGGTCTTGAAGGTTCTTGCCGACACCTGGTAGCTCGTGAACCGGTTCGATGCCATGCATATCTAGTTCAGCTTTCGCGCCGACACCCGACAATAACAGCAGTTGAGGAGAACCAAATGCGCCAGCAGAGAGAATCACTTCTTTATTGCATTGGATCTGATAACGCTTGCCGTTAGAACCATACTCGACCCCAACCGCATTCTTGCCTTCAAACAAGACCTTATGCGTCGTTGCCTTTGTCACGACAGTGAGATTTGATCTCGAAAGATTTGGCGTTAAGTAAGCCTTGGCAGCACTGCACCGTTCGCCATTCAGCTGTGTTACCTGCGTCGGCATCGCCCCAAACTGGGCGGCACCGTTGATGTCCTCGTTACGAGGCACACCTATCGATTCACAAGCCGTTAAATAACGTTCCAGCATTGGACTTGGCGACCTAAGATTGGCCACATTCAAAGGACCACCTTGGCCATGAAACTCATCTTGGTGAACTTCGTTGTTTTCTGCTTTCTTAAAGTAAGGCAGACACGATTCATAATCCCACCCTGTGTTACCCAAGCTTTCCCATGTATCGTAATCGTAGCGGTGCCCACGAGCGTACATCATGGCATTGATAGAACTAGACCCACCAAGTGTCTTGCCTCTTGGTTGATAACCTTTACGCCCATTCAAACCCGGCTGTTCAACGGTCTCAAAGGCCCAGTTGTTTAGCTTAGTTGGCATCATAGCGACCATACCTATGGGTGTATGGATGAATGGGCTTGTGTCTTTACCACCGGCTTCCAATAGGCAAACCGTGACATTGGGATCTTCAGACAGCCTCGCAGCCATTACACATCCTGCCGAGCCACCGCCAACAACAATAAAATCATAACTATTCATTTACCTATCTCCAGTGGGTGTAAGTCTCGTTTAAACAATGCCATGCCGTCATTGGTAACACTCTTATGAATGAACATTTTACGCAAGCATTTGTAATCAGCAAGTTGCCCAACTAGGCACAATACTAATCCTAAACTTTTACATCTAACATATCCATTAACACTTATATGAGTACTGAAATATTAGCTTAAATAATCATGAAGCTTATCTACCATCGCTAACGTGTCTAGCCCCCGGTTTCGCCCGCATAAAACCTTGCCAAACCATCAATATCGCAATGGTATTTTAGCTCGGGGTCGCGATAAATTTCTTTTATCTTCACGACCATTTTTATTCGTTTTACCCAATTCAGTTTCTCCCCCATAGTCGCGGAAAATTCATCGTTTCTTTCACTATTTAGAGGCTCCTGCATTGGACAATATCCAACCATCAACTCGCATAACTGTTCCGGTTATTGCATTGTCTTTTTACGCGATCGCTTCAGGCTACTTAATGAGTTCATTACCATTAATGCTGTCTGAGTATGGCTTAGACAAAAATCTATCGAGTTGGTTGGCGAGTGCATTCTACGCGGGACTTCTAGCAGGTACGTTATTGATTGAACGTGCTATTGCACGTGTTGGTCACAGAGACGCTTTCGTCTTCGCACTGGCTATTTTTATCGCAACGATCCTTGTGTTGCCACTAATCCCACATCAAGCAGTATGGTTATTAGCCCGCTTTGTCGCTGGTGTAGCGGTTGCAGGTATCTTCGTGATTGTAGAGTCTTGGTTAATGAGCGGTGACGAATCTCAGCGCGCTAAACGTTTAGGCGTTTATATGTGTTCGCTATACGGCGGCTCTGCCGTTGGTCAACTTGGCATCGGTTACCTTGGTATTACAGGTGGCGTACCTTTCATTGCAATGTTCACCTTGTTGTTTGGTGCAATTATTGTGTTGATGTACGGACAAGCGACAGCACCACAAATTCACGATGCGCAGTCTTTGTCACTGAAGCAAATCAGCAAACTGAGCCACAGCGCTTTGATTGGCTGTATTGTATCTGGATTAACACTTGGATCTATTTACGGACTGATGCCTGTTGAGCTTGCTCAGCGCAACATCGCACACCAAGATATTGGCGGTTTGATGGCGTTAGTGATTATGGGTGGTATGGCTGTTCAACCAATGGTGACATGGTTGTCTCATCACATAGGACAAGTGTTATTAATGGCTTTGTTCTGCTTACTAGGGGTTGCAAGCATTGGCTTACTTACTATCAACCATGATTTTTATGTTCTTGGTATGAGTTTGTTTGTGTTAGGTATGGCGACTTTTGCACTTTACCCAATAGCAATTAACTTGGGTTGTCGTAACTTAGACCCGAGCTACTTGGTGTCAGTGACTCAGGTTATGTTGTTGTGTTACAGCATCGGTTCAGTCGCTGGCCCATTGGTCGCGGATAGTTTTATGGATTCACAAGCGGGATTATTCACTTACCTGTTCGCGTCTCTACTCGCTACAACGATCTACATGTTGATTGCTAGCTTAAAACGCTCTCCTCTACAGATTGCAGGCGAGTAAGCTCGAATAACAACTATCCCCCCCTCTGGTAGGATAGTTGCCTCTAGGGCTCTTAGTTATGACTTTCCGTCTTACGAAGAGCTCTTTTTGTTTGATGACTTCTGAGCAAAAGTCGACAAAAATCATCAATAATAAAAATCGAGGTGCTCTTTAGGTTAAGGCTGAAATACGTAACCTTCACCAGTAATGGTAATAATTAATCCGTCTCCGAATAATGTTCTTATTTCTGATATAGCGACAATTACAGATGAATTAGTCACTTTCTCACTTCCCCAACCAATCTTTTTTAATTGGCTGACACTAAGCAACTTACCACGATGTCGATTCATAAATAGAATGATCTTACGGTATGCTAAAGGCATGGTAGCCAAAACGTAGCCATTTTCAACATTGCGAATGAGTTTAGTGTTGAGTTCAACAATTTTACCGTTTAGCTCAAGTATTGCGTTGCTTTCAGAGTGGTTTGTTTCTATTACAGGATAGGTGTCCATTTTTATATATTTCCCTTACGATATAGCCAGCGACAAAGTTAGATTCCGTCATTTTTATATAACGTCGCTTATAAGTGGACGTTTAAAATTGACGATAATCAATGGAACCCGTACGGTAAAGAGATTAAATTTTTATTATTAATATATGAACAGGATATAAATGGAAGATAATTAATCCTCCATTACATACCCTTCGTTGGAAACCGTTTGTATACAATGACAGTCTAAGATCCTTCTTATCTCGTAGATAGCAACCAGTACTGAAGCACATGTCACGGCTTTGCCCATCCAGCCTATACGCTTCAAAATTTGCTTATTGATCACTGTCCCCTTGTTTTGATACAAGTAAAAAAGCACCTTACGATGAGGTTCAGCAAGCGTTCCTATAATCGTCCCACACTCCTGATTTCGTACGATTTTCGTACCTGATTGAAATTCTTTATTATTTAGAATCCACTTAGACGGAAGTTTAAAATCGTCTACGTAATTCGCTATTTTTTTCATGGATTCCTCATGTTTCATAAACCGCCGTCCCCTAAAATACTTCCAACATTATCGAATAATAGAAAAATACTAAATTGATGGATCACTTAATACCGTACATTTACTGCAAAATTGATCTTGTGGAATTGTTCTAAAAAACAAATTTTTAGTATACAACCAGCACTACCCGGTAAGTCGATGGCTTTTTCGATATTGGCTTGGGGATAAGCCAAAATGCTTTTTGAAACGATGTGAGAAATTATAAGGGTCTTTGTAGCCAAGTCGGTTGGCAATCATAGAAACCGACCAATCTTGGTATTTCAGAAGACTGGTTGCTTTATCCATCCGTAATTGAATCAACTTGCTGCGTGGTGATAGATCGAATAGCGTCTTGGTGACTCGATTAAGTTGCTCTTCACTGATAAAGACCCTTTCAGCCATACCTGCGACGGTCCATGGTTGGTGAAGACTACTTTCAATCTCGTTATAGAGTGCTTGAACACGTGCGGTGGTGCTGGTCGATTTTGGTTCAAACCCCGTCAGTGTTCGGATAATTTCACTTAAGAGCAACTTACGGTAACTGGCTCGGCCCCCTATCTCAAAGTAAACCAAGTTCATCAGTGACCAGATTTGCTCACACTCTCCGAAAGGCACAATCCCCTGGCCTAAACTTGCTATGTGCTGCCACTGCGGGGTGTCGGGCGTCAGCATCCAGGCCATTTTCCAATAGTTATATTGAGGCTCGAGTTCAAAACGAAATGGGGTTTCTGCAGGAAGAACCACCAGCGTGTATGGTGTGATGGCTTTTACTGAGGTCGCGGTTGTTAAGATACCGCCGCCTTCTTGAGTAAAAATCAGGGTATGAACATTCACTGATTCGCGTTCAACCCAATACGCATCATACAGCTTTGCCATGCCACCCATATATACACCAAAGCTTTTCATCTCTGGGATATCTTCAACGGTCAAAAAACGTTCTTTACATTGCTCTGCGAGAAACACCTCATCTTGCCACGTTGATTTAGGCTTCATGGTATCGATGACGGATTTGCACAGGTTTTGTTGTTTTTTAAACATGTTATTACTTCACTCAAATCACTATAGTTCTGCCATAAACCGGAGAGCTTATGACAACTAACATCAACCCTAACTCATCTATGAATAACAAGCCAGATAGCATATTACCTCGTATCATTAAACTTGGTTTACCTGTTGCTTTGCAAAGTGCCTTGGTTGCTATTCTTGCCCTTGCTGACGTCTTGATGGTCAGTGATTTTGGTATGGAAGCAGCAGCGGCTGTGGGAATTGCATCAAAATGGCACTTCGTTGCGATTATGATTATGGCAGGGTTAGCCTCAGCAAACGGAACCTTAGTCGCTCAATACTGGGGAAAGAATGACCGAAAAAGCGCGCGAACCGTATCCTCCATCGCTATGATGTTTGGATTAAAAGTTCTGCTGCCTGTTACAGCAATCATCACTCTTGGTTCTCAGTTTTTAATGATGTTGCAAACTAGCGATCAAACCGTGATTGAGCTTGGAGCGACTTACCTATGGTATGGGTTCCCTGTTCTACTTCTAACTCACATTGTTGTAGTTGTAGAGGCAAGCATGCGCTCATCAGGTGACACCGTAACACCACTATTGTTAGGTGGTGTTACTATTGCACTCAACATTGCGCTTAACTTTGTTCTTATTAAAGGTGCCTTTGGTATTCCTGCGATGGGTGTAGCAGGCGCGGCATTAGCGACAACTTTAGCGCGATTGATTCAAGTGGGCTTGATGTATAGCTACATGCGTATGCGTAAGCACTGGCTGTTAACCACCCCAAGCTCACCGCATCGTCCGTCACTGTGGCTGTCTTATCGTCGTATTGCTTTACCGTTGACGATGAATGCCGTGTTGTGGGCAATGGGAACGATGGCGTATCAAATGATCTTCGGTCACATGGGCACAACTGAACTTGCCGTGTTTTCGATGCTCGCGCCTTTTGAGTCGCTGTGTTACTCGATCTTCTTTGGTATCTCCGTAGCGTGTTCAGTGTTGCTTGGCCATTCGCTAGGCCGTGATGAATTTGATGAAGCAATGAGCATGGGTCTAACATTCATTAAAGCCGTGGTTGGCTTTGGCGCTATCGTTGGTTTGCTACTGTTTATGGGTAAAGAACATGTTCTATCATGGTTAAACCTTTCTACAGATGCATTGTACCCGCTTGCTTCGCCAGCAATGATGATCATGTGTTTTGCAGTGGTGATTCGTATGCTAAACATGGTGATCATTAACGGTATTATTCGTGCTGGTGGTGATAACGCTTTTTGCTTGCGCATGGATTTCATTGCTATGTGGATGGTTGGCATTCCAGTGTGTGTTTACGGCGCGTTTGTCGCTGGATGGGATTTCAAATACATCTATGGTCTGATGTTGGTAGAAGAAGTGGTGAAACTGGCAATATGCTCGCACCGCTACTTGAGCCGACGCTGGATCAACAATCTCACAGTGACCTACGACGAGCCTCAAGCAGTGTAGCTTTACACATAAAGTATTTTTCCTACAAGACTGCCTTCTGATAATGCAGTTAGCAGAAACACAAAAGGTCTGAGCAATCAGACCTTTTTCGTTTCTTCAGCGACCACTTTAAAGCGCCTGTTACTTCTTGTTCATTCGGATATGGCGATTCGACACATTCGGCAGTGGCTTCTCTGGCACTTTCCGTTTCTCATGAATCAAATGCCTAATCGATAAAATCGGATGCTTAAGTAGCATTCTTGGCCCTGCATAGCGCATCACTAAACGCATCTGCTCTTTCGGGTCTGGTTTATAGCAATGAATCGGACACTTATTACAGGTCGGCTTTGCTTCGCCATAAGGGCATCTATCAAGTCGTGTCTCTGCATAACGCAACAGTTGCTCACACTCTTCACATAACGCGTTATTCTGACGAACCGCACCGTGGTGATCTTTGCAGTAGATGTGCACCATCGCAATAACGGTTTTGTACTCCGTTGCGAGTTCGCCTTGTAGAAGGTTGTTATGTTGGAACATGATTAATTACCTAATAAGAGACCGTACAGGTTGAGATTGACGCTTTCATTAATCGCCTCTTCAACTCGTTCGAACGCAAAACCTAATTTAGTCAGTAGTGCGATACTTCGAATGTTATCAGAGGTAGTGATGGCAACTAAATGATCGATATCAGCATTATGCTTAGCTTGTTCAATTATCGCTTGTGCCGCTTCCAATGCAAAACCTTGCCCATAGACTTCAGGGACAAAACCATAACCAATATCATGAGACTCTAAGGTATCTCTTTTAATGAGTCCGCAGACACCAATTGCTGTTGAGGAGCCTTTAATTTCGACCATCAGTAAACACACGCCCTTCTCTTTATGCATCTTCAGAATGTTGTTTTCGATGTATTCAACAGCCTTGTCAGTATCTGAAATTTCCTTGTCTCCGATGTAACGCTGAAAATCTTCTGAGCTATATAATCTCTGGATAAACGCCGCATCTTGAGGGGTGATCATTCTTAATCGTAAACGTGCGGTCTCGACGGCCTGCATAGTGATATTTTCCTTGCTGAATACCATGTAAATATTGAGTTCTAGATCTAAAATGATTATCCTCCACCGCATAAACTAAATACAAGGCTATGCAGCAATGAACCGTAAGAAAAAAATCAATCAAATTCTAAAGAAAAGACAGAAACAGGCGAATTCTAAACTGCATGGTAGCAACAAGCCTCGCTATATCTCTAAAGCTGATCGCGCAAAAATGGAAGCTGAAGAACAAGCGAAAGCCGCTCTAGAGCAAGCTGAGGGTTCAGTAGAGACAACGGTTGAAGCCGAAGAAGCTGGTATCGAAACTAAAGAAACAAAAGCTGCAGAGTAAGTTTAAACTCGCAGTGTTCTTGCCAGGCACTCTGACCAGAGGCAACGAACAAGAACAAAAAAAGCAGCCTCTATTTGGGCTGCTTTTTTGATCCTACCGTATTAACCTAGCGACTTAGCTATTCAATTAACCTTTGAATGGTTTAACTTCCCAACGTGCGAACGGCGCTTTTGCATTAATCCCCGCTCTTCCCCAGCGGTCTACCGAGTCAACAACAAGAATTCGCTCATTAGGCACCAGCGACTTAATCAAAGTCGTAGGCTTTTTCGCTGTAACTAACCATAGCGCGTTATCTTCAGAAAACATCGCTTTGAGTTTGGCCTTGTCTTGCTCTGTCCATTCCAATTCAGCTTTGAACATACGTGCTTCAACAAACAGTTGGCTACCAGAAACAAAATCTTCCAAGCTTTCTGAAAGCAACAATACTGAATCTACGTCGTTATCCAATAATACCGCTTGTTGCTTGTTAATCAGTTCACGTACATCAAGCATCACACGCTGTAAATTGCTATCAATCGTCTCTGCTTGCGCTGGCCACAATAACTTAAAGTCGTCAGCCACAATTGCCGCCATGCGCGTTAAGTTAGTTGGGTTTAACCACGCGAACTTAGACACATCACCACTCGATAGCGTCAACGCGGCAACACCTTGTGCGCGCGGTGTAATCGCTTGAGCGGCATCCACCTCAACCAAACGGATGTTGCCTTGCCTTGCGTATACAAATGTAGGATCCGCTTGCCAAATAGATGACAGCGTTAACGCAACGGTCGCCTTCTCTCCTGACTTAAGCACCTTGCTTTCACCCTTAGTGCCAAACCAGTTAGGTAAGCGATCAATACCGTACCGTTTTGGTGGTAGGTATTCAGTCGTAATGTCAGTGCCTTTGGTTAGCTCTGTTGCCAATGCATAAGTCACAGGTGTGCTCGTTAAGATGTCTTCTGCGTTAGCGTTCAGTGACACCACAGATCCAGCCATTAAGACACTACCATGCACACCCACTTGAGCCGCTGTTTTTACTGAGCTTAAAATACGATTCATTAAAGGAGTCATAGTTATGCCTTTCTTATAATTCGGTATAGCGTTGCCGCTAGGAAAAACGTTGCAGAAACGATGATGATTGAAGCACCCGACGGTACTGGCAATTTAAGTTCCATTGGTAATACCGTGCCAACCAAACACGCAATGGTCGCTAGCAATGCTGATAACAACACAAAGCTACCCATGCGCTTGGTTAATAGTCGAGCCGTTGCACCTGGAATCAATAACAACGCGCCTACCAAAACTGCACCCACAATCTTAACGGCAGCAATCGTGACTAACGTGATCATCATGACAAACAGGTAGTCGTAGAAACTGGTGTTGTAACCTCGAACCTTCGCAATATCAGGGCTGATACAAGTGAGAAGAATACGGTTAAACGTCGGTATCAAGAGCAAAATGATGAGTGCGCAGCTACCTGCGAGAATCGCTAAGTCTTGATCTGTTACCGTCAGAATCGAACCAAACAGCACATTCTCAAGCATGTGGATGTTGATCTTACGTGCCACGTACATCAACAATGCCGCCCCGACCGCTAAAGCGAGCGCAAGAAAAACGCCGACTAAGGTATCGTATGGCACGTTGGTTCTGTTTCTTACAAAGTGAAGAAGCAAAGCAAAGATCATACAGAAGCTAAACAGACCAATAATTGGGTTTTCTGGTGGTTCGCCAAGCAAAACACCAATAGCAATACCGGTTAATGCTGCGTGACCTACCGCTTCAGAGAAGAATGCCAGACGCTTTGCAATAACCAAAGTACCAAGGCCACCTAATAACGGGCCAAGTAACAATGCGGCAACGAGTGCATTCACCATAAACGCATACATGAAGCTGTCTGATAACCAACCCGCTTCAACGCCACTAATGGCAAGTTGTCGTAACCACTCCATTACGCAACCTCCTTCGATTTGGTGATGGCAGATCCACTGCTATAGTGCTGGAACAGACTCTCGATTTTAGTAGGGTGTAGTACTTGTTCATGTGAACCACTATCCACCAAGAATCGATTCACAACATGTACATTCGCTTCAAGACGACGTACTGCGGTTACATCATGGTGAACAGCAAGAATGGTACGCCCTTCATTAACGCATTCACGAACTAGCGATTCTAAATAACGAACGCCTTGTTCATCCATGCCGGTAGTGGGTTCGTCCAACACTAATAAACTTGGATTGTCCAACAACGCTTGAGCAAACAACACACGTTGCTGCTCACCACCCGATAGCTGGCCCATACGGCGGTCGCTACGAGACGCCATTCCCACACGATCGAGTTGTGCTAATGCAAGATCTAATTGCTTGGACTTACGACGCCAAAACAGCGGAATTCTTGTTTGGTTGAGCAGTACAAAGTCCATTACCGTCAGAGGTAAGCTCGATTCGAAGGTCGCTTTTTGAGGAACGTAACCAATGCTTGGCTTTTCTGGCCAATGAATATTGATTTGACCAGAGAAAGGCGTCAAACCAAGAACTGAACGCAGCAAAGAGGTTTTGCCTCCGCCGTTTGGCCCCATGATCACATGGCATTCACCCGCTTTAAGCTCTAGCGTGATATCATCCAGAATTACGTTGTTGTCGTATTGCAGACCGAGTTGGTTGATTGAAATCGATGGACCTTGCATTATGCCTTCCCGCTTTTAGCCTGGTTAGCCGCAGCAAATTTCATGGCTTCGATTAACGTTTCTAAGTTCTTCTTCATTTCGACTTCCACCTTATCGTCTTCATACTCACCGTGCGTCATGTGAGAAAAACGGTAAAGCTGCACACCCGTTTCGGCTTCAATCGTATCCACAAATCGATTAGGCATGTTCAGTTCGTAAAACAGGACATCAATGCCCGATGCGCGGATCTTCTCGATCGTATCTTGCAGTTGGCTCGCACTTGGTTCAACACCGTGTGCAGGCTCAATCACCGCCGCGACATCCACACCAAACTCTTGAAGGATATAACCATAAGCATTGTGCGTGGTCGCCACTTTCATACCTGATGTATCGAGTTCACCTAATGACAACATCGCATCACGCTTCATAAAGCGAAATTGCTTGGCGTACTTACGTGCGTTTTTGCGATAAAACGCCGCGTTGTTTGGATCGAGTTTAGAAACTTCACTCGCGATGGTGTACACCTTTTGGATTGTTGTAGAAAGTCCAACAAACGTATGTGGATTCACCGCCCCTTGGCCAACAGACTGGCCTAATGCAGGAAGTAGAGGTACTTCTTTGTTCGCTTCAATAACCATTAAATCATCACGTTGCGCAGCTGAAATGACTTTTAATGCGAAGTCATCATGGCCAATACCATTTACCACGATTGCATCCATCTGGCTCAATCGCTTCAAGTCATTCGGTTGTGGCAAGTAATTATGCGGGTTAAAGCCAGCATCAACCAAAGGAAGGATGTTCACTTTGTCACCGACCACTGCTTTTACGTAGCTATAGTAAGGCTGTAGGGTAATACCTATCGTCAACTTATCGCTGTCGACTGTGTATTCTTTTGCCAATGCATTGGGTGTCGATAGCACCGCCATTAACGACATCAATAGAGTCATGAATCGCATAGTAAATCTCTTATTATTTGTGAACTTATGGTCAATGAGCTGATTAGTCCGTAAGCATCTTGATTTTGTGAACATCTTCTTTTTGAACATATTGCTGATGAGAACCTAAAGTTTGAAACATTGCTTAATGAGAAGCAGCGTCATGTTGTTCAGATACTTCTGACTCGTTCACCACCAGTTTCCAGCCTGCGGATTCCAATGTGTTTTCATCAAATTGAGTAGGTTGGCTTGCGACACCACCGAAGAAAATCCAGATTTCCGGAGAAACACTGTTCGCGTTCAAAATAAAGGAGTCCGCGAAGCCATGAGTGTTTGGCGTAGAGAAGTAATAACCACGCTCGTCCAATAGCCAAGCATGAGAACCTTTGCGCTTCCAACTCTGGTCTTCAACAAATGGCGCGACCCATTCGCCTTTCAGCGACATAACACTTGGCCAATCGCCGTCTAAGTCCATACGAAGATCTCGAATCTCTTCATGAGCTAAACGGAGTTCTGACAGCATCGCCAAGTTTTCTTGCTCAACATCAGTCACTAAGACTTGGTGATCAAGGGTCACTTCGATATGAGATTCTGCTTGATTAAACGGAATAGCAACCGTCGCAAAACAAAGGATGAATATAATGATTAGGCCAACCCACTTGCCCTCTCTTCCGCCTGTGTCAGCGCGTACACTTTGAATCATCATTTTTCTTTGATCTCTACAACGTCGACTTCAACAGGAAACTCGTGACCTGAATCAAACACAAGGTAAAACTCAGAATTTGGGTTTGGAAATTCGACAATAGAGCGTTTATCTGTCATCTCTTTCGCTATCAAGTTATCTTCATAGTCGTACATCGCGACTGCGTAATCTATCGCTTTACTACCATCAGAGTAACCCGCCTCACAGGCAACCGTTTTGCCTTCAAACCAACAGCTCATCAATGGAAAGTGTGCTTGCGCAGGTAATGCCGCTAAACCAAGCCCCAGAGCCAAGCTCGGGGCAATTATGGTGTTTGCTTTTATTGTTATTTTCATCGTTCGTACCCTCGCCACGTTACAAATTTTCAGTGGTATACTGACCGTTAAAGGGCTCTAATGAGCCCTTGTCTTTTTTATCTAATAATCAGGAGCTTTCTCCCGATAAAACCGACTATTGAAGTAATGCTTCGAACGTCAGATGCACATTCGTACTTGCTTTGTCTGCCAGTGGGTTGTCAACCAACTCACCTTTGTAGTTCGCTTTCATTACGTAACGACCCGCTACGTCTGGAGTAAACGTGATTTCACCGTTTTCATCGCTCACTACATCAATCTGCTCTTGGTGATTGCGGTAAAGCGTACCTTCACGAGTAATTTCCGCTTTCACGTCTTTCTGGATTTCACCGTTGTAGAAGAATTGGAATGTCACCGGTTCGCCTTCAACGATGTCTGAAGGGTGTGTAACAGGCTTCATTTCAAGAAGCTTGCCTTCAATTTTGAAAACTGAATCCGTTGGTTTGCCTACTGTGATGTAACTTTCTGCGCGAGTGAAACCAACTTGAGTTACCACGTCACGTGATTTTGCAGGTAGTAATGCATCACGCTCAGCTTTGGTCGCTTTAATCCATTTTACTGTGTCACGACGACCCGCTTTGTACTGTGTCCAGTACGTTGGTTCGTTGTTGATCGCTACTTTGTGCGTACCTTCCTCCTCAAAATAGAAATCAAACATTGAGCGACGCTTGCCTTTTACAACGAAGTTAGGACGCTCGTTACGGCCATCAGGCATGATAACGAATGCTTTATCACTTCCTGCTGGCTTATCAAAAACAAACGTACCGTGAGATGCCGTCACATCAAATGTTAACCAGTCACCACCTTCTTTAGAAACGGTGAAATGAGAAGGCAAAACCCAACGAGGGTGAGCTTGTGCAGTCGTCGTTGCTGCTAGACCGAACGCCATTACACCCGCAAGAGCAAGAGCCTTTATTTTTGTCTGTTTCATCATGTTCAATTCCATTATTTGTAATCTTCAACCGTGTCGCTCAATGGCGCCTACGATTCCAACCTTTGATTTTTCTGTCGCTTGTAAAGCACAGCTTGTGTTATCCGACGTGCTAATTATTTTGCAATGTAGCTCAAGATAATTTTCCCCGTCTCTTCCGTTGCTTTTAATTCATAAGAGGCGTTTGAATCTGTTAGTGATACTTTTTGACGAAGATAGTTACGGCCACCGTGTTCACGAACGACTTCGACATGCACCGTATACTCACCTTGTTCAAGGGTTTCACCGCTGTCGCTCTTGCCATCCCAAACGAAACGATATTGACCAGCAGGACGTGTTGCAGAAGTCACAGCATCAACAAGTTCACGATCGTAACGGCCAACTTTTCTCCACCAACTGCGTAAGTCTTTTAGCCATTCGTCTTTACCGACCCAAAGCTCAATGGTTTTCACTGACTTTCGTTCACTGTTTTCTACCCACACCGCCACGTAAGGACGCGCATACATAGAGGTATCAATCTTGGGTAACTCTAAATTCACATCCAATTTCGCCGTATCAGGAATCGCTTGTGCCATTCCAAGGCTAGGCAAAAGAGACAAAGCCAAAAGCGCCTTACTCCAATTCATTTTTTTCATGTTTAACAACCTTTTAAATCCGTTTAACCTTTAATTAATTCATCTTGTCGACTCATCAATCTTCTAAAAGTTAAGGCACGGCAACAAAATAGATAGCAAGTGAGATTGCAGACCCAAACACCGTCCATTTGATGGAAGTATTCAGTGTCTTTTTCTTAGGTAACAGTAAGCACACGCCAGTCAGTACAAAGAAGATCATCAGCAGCGCAGTGATATCGATAAACCACTTCCACACTTCACCGCTATTACGCCCTTTGTGTAGGTCATTCAACAATGCAATAACGCCATAATTCGTTATTTCGACTTCCACCATTTCAGAAGTCACATCGACAAACACAGAAGCGTTGTAGCCAGGTCCTTTGAAGTCCATAGACACTTCACCGATGAGCAACTCACCGTCTTCAATCTCTGCATAGATGTCTAACCCCGAAGGAACGCCAGATAGGTTTGCTTCTGCAAATAAAAACGTTTCAAAAGCAGACTCGTCGGCTTTCAGTCGACCGTCTTGGATCGTAAACAAACTAGTGGGAAGCGTTAGCGTAGAGTGTTGGATATTGGGTTGGCTGGATTCAAATAGCTCAGGGCGATTAAGAGTGATGCCTGTCACTGAAAAAAAAAGAACAACAAACAACAGCGCCATAGAAATATAAACATGAAGTCGACGAGCCCATGATTGAACTGCCCTACTTTTTAACGACATACAAACCAGTACCTATAGATTTTATGGCGATAATTTAGTTGATAATAATTCGTATTGGCATTCAATTTACATTGTTTACGTTTCTCGCGCGTCGCAAGGAAGTTCACATAACATCAACTGAAGAACAATCGAACTGAATACGTATAAGGATCGCGGCAATATAAGTGGGAAACGTTGATATCCTGAGCTCTAGAGCTTATAGAATGGGCCCTGTTTGGTAAGAGTTCCGTGCATTTAAGAAAGCAATGTTGAAGCTATTTAAAACAGAGATCACTATCAAGGGCATTGGTATGACGATTAGCTCAAGAGTGGTTTAAGCTTATTAACTATAAAACAGACATAACCATGCAAGTTTAAAAGGATTTAGAAATGCGTATTATTGTAGCTTTGGCTGTATTGGCAACGGCTTGTACTAGCCAGATTGTTAGTACTGACGAACATATCGAGAGTTACATCGGTTCCAATATTGCAGATGCTCAAACGTTGTATTTAACGCCCCACTCTCAAGCCGTTACATTTTGGGAGTCACGCACATTTGCTTGGGTAGAAACTCAAACGTCACTCGAGAATGGTGAAATACAACATTCTTTCAAAAACCCCTATCGTGACTGCACCATTAACTGGATTGTAGACCAAAGCGGAGTGATCATTGCGGGATCACACAGTGGCGAGATGTGCAGCCTTTAACTTGAATTTTATTTATCGTTATTCTTACCTCAGTCAAACAACCGCACCGCTCAAGCACCAAGGTTTAAGGTTTAAGGTTTAAGGTTTAAGTCTATTGAATACAAAAAAGGGTGTCATTTGAACGTTCAAATGACACCCTTCATTATCTTATCTTGATACTCTGCTTTCTAACTTCTAACTATAGGTGATTAGACGTTTCCGCTTTCGCTTACCGTTCTTAGCTGGGTCAAATATTTGATCCACCCTTTAGCCTCAGGGGACGGTTCAATGTTGTTCGCACGCTTAGCTTGAGCGAGAGCATTATCTAGGTTCTTCAACTTATACCATGAGCGTACTTTCGCCAATGCAACGTCGGCTTGCTTGTTTTTGTCTTTTACTTTGTCTAAAACAACCAGAGCTCGCTTGTAGTAACCTTGCTGAACCAATAATTGAGCAACATTCCAATGGTATCGAGTGTTCATGTTCGACGCTAACGTCCACACTTCAATGGCATTGTCCCACTCTTTTGCGAGTTGCCAGTAAGTTGCTTGATCAGCCAGAAGTTGAACATCGCTGTTTGCATCATCTAACTTGCTAATTTCTTGCGCAGCGCGCTCAGGGATGCCTCGTTTCGCGTACAATTGAGCAAGCAGCCTACGGTCTGAATGATTCAGTTTAACACCTTGTAGCTCAGCAAGCGCTAAGGTATTCAACGCATCTCGGCTACGTTCTAACCTTAACTGAATCCCAACAAGTTGGCGCCACCAGTTGTCTTTTTCGGGTTGAAGTTCAACTAAACTTTCTAACGTAGGAATTGATTGCTTCCATTGTTTTAACTGTAGTTGCGCACCCAGCTTTAACGAGAGAGGCGACAACTGTGATTTTGAATTGAACTTGTTATGATTACCTATCGCTGCCAGTACTTTCGTCCAGTTTTCAATTTGGTATTCAGCTTGAGCAATTCGCATCCAAAGCGTGTCTTTCTTTTCAGTTTCCGGTGCTGTTTTAACGAGCTCATAATAGTGTGGTAATGCCGCTTTAAAATGCTGCTCGCTAAGCAGTAAATCAGCTAACATACGTTTCGTTACCCAAGCTTGCTCATCGACCAATAAGCCACTATCCACAGCATAAGTAAGCTGCTTGATTGCCGTCTCTGTTTTACCATCTTGCCAGTAAAACACACCAAGCATGCGAGCGACATAGGCTTTGTCATAGCCTTTAGATAACTCCAAACTAGCCAAAACCTCAATCGCCTGTTTAACCTGCTCCTCTTGAGCAAGTTTATTCGCCTTTTGAACACGAATAACGGTGTATTGGGTAAGCTCTTTTGCCGGTACTGTAAGGGGCAGTATCAACAAGCCCACTAATATCCATATCTGTTTCATCATTTTGCCAACTTAAACTCTAGTTTCACGGTTTGACCAACCTGAGCTACCGCTTTTCCATCGACGACTTTGGGTTGATACTTCCATTTTTTAAGTGCTCTTATCGCTTCACGTTCAAACATACGACGTGGATTTGCATCCGTAACTTGAATATCAACAGAACGTCCTGTTTCATCAATTGTAAAAGACAAAATGACATACCCTTCAGCGCCACGCTTTAGCGCTTTTGCTGGATAACGAGGTTCAACTCGATAAAGCGGCATTACCTGTTGATTTGACCCAAAATCAGAAAATGTTGGAGCGTTAATCGCTAGGCCTTCAATTGAAGTATTCAAATCCAGTGAAGACAGTGAAGACATTGAATTCAGAGGCGTTACTTCAGCTTGCGACTGAGACGTTTGCGCTTGCGGTGGCGGCTCTGGCATTTCGGGTTGTTCCGGGACTGCACGTTGTCTTCTCTGTGCTTCTTGTTCTTGTTCAACCATCACCATGTTGAAACTTAACGTCTCACCATTTTCTGGCGAACGTTGGTGCCCATTATCGACCATCCAAGCCATGAAAGAAAATAGAGCTAAACCCAACGCTCCCGCTAAAGGTAATGCAAGAAATAGGCGAATCATTGATTAAGATCCTCCAAGATCATCGCTTTTCAGCTGCAAGCGCAATATTTTTAACACCCGCACCTTTAGCAGCGTCCATCACTTTAACAACCGTACCGTTATAAGCATGCTCATCCGCCTGAATAACCAAAGAAGCATCAGGTTGTTCTAGCAACAAGTGTTCTAACGTCGCTTGAACACGTTCAACATCAACAACACGCTTGTCTATGAAGATGTCATTCGCAGAAGTAATCGCGACAAAGATACCTGCATCTTTTTGGCTCACTACATTTGAAGCTTGCGGGCGATTGACTTCAACACCAGATTCACGAACAAATGAACTCGTCACAATAAAGAAAATAAGCATGATGAATACGATATCAAGCATCGAAGTAAGGTCTATTTGAGCCTCTTCGTTTTTAGAATGACGTCGACCGAGTCTCATCGTTGACTCCTTAAAGATTTTTCTAATTTCAATTCTAAGCGGTTACACACTTTCGCTAAACGAGCATGAACAAACATGCCCGCTAATGCAGCAACCATACCCGCCATAGTTGGTAACGTTGCCAACGAGATACCTGAGGCCATCAATTTAGGGTCACTGCTTCCTTGAGTCGCCATGACGTCAAAAACGGAGATCATACCGGTTACGGTACCGAGTAAACCCAACATCGGACAAATAGCGACTAACAGCTTAATAAAGTTCAAGTTTTGGTTAAGTAAGATAGTCGCTTGCCCTAACCAACCTTCACGAATGGCTTTAGCATGCCAAGAAGAGTGATCTTCTCTTTCATGCCACTGCTTAATCCAAGCTTGACGCTGCTTTGGAAAGTAGAACGCGAGATAAAGCACACGTTCTACCACAAGTACCCAAAAAACGAGGACGACAGCCGCTAGCCACCACAGGACGAAACCGCCCTGATCCATAAAGTTTGATAAAGACAGCAGCCAGTTACTCGTTAACCAACTCACTGGTAATAGAGAACCCGACAAAATACCCATTACGCGGCAGTCCCAACTTGTGAAACAATAGCGCTTGGTTCAATAGACTTCTCTGCCTGCTCAGCAACAAGGCCAATGCCCTGCTTCTCCAGAATATTGCGAATGTTCTCTGACTGAGTACTCAGAATGTTATGTGCCAATAGCAGTGGCATTGCAGCAACAAGGCCAAGTACCGTTGTAACAAGTGCCATCGAAATGCCGCCCGCCATTACTTTAGGGTCACCATTACCAAACTGTGTGATCACTTGGAATGTTTCGATCATGCCGGTTACGGTACCTAGCAAGCCAAGCATTGGTGCTAAAGCAGCTAGAAGCTTCAGCATTGATAAACCTTTCTCTAAGTGAGTTTGTTCATCCACTACCGCTTCTAAAAGTCGCAGTTCTAATGCTTCTACTGTTTGATTTTTCTCTTTGCTGTAAACCGCAAGAACACGACCCAGAGGGTTATTACCTGCTTGTTTTGGGTTCTTAAGCTGTGCACGAATCTTCTGACGAGCGATAGCCAAAGAAATACCACGAACCAATGCGATAATGAGACCAATAGCCAGCAGGCCAAGAATCACTTTACCAACGACACCGCCCGCTTGAAGGCGATCAGCTATGCTTGGGGTTAGCGCTAGTTGTTCAAGCATGAATCCACGAGAAGGATCGACAACAACATTAGATATTTCGCCATTCACAAGTGAAGAAAGCGATGCCAGTGTTGGACCATTTGATGGCTGTTTTAGATACGCAATTGCATCTTCACGCGGAGTATTCCAGCTAACGTAACCTTGGCCTGTCACTAGACCGATTGAACCTAGACGGTAAGCGTCAACTGTTTGTGTAATGCCTTCACCGTTAATGAAGGCGATTTGAGATTTGCTAAGCTCTGAGCTCGCTTGAATCTGCTCAACCATGCTCATCCACAAGCCAGAAAGTTGTGGCATTGATGGTAGTGATTTAGCATCGATAATTTGCTCAACGGTTGCAGTATGCTCAGCACGATCAACACTGTTTACTGTTGAGCTAAGCTCTGCGCCCAATTCTTTTGCGTTCTGACGAACGACGCCGAATAGCTCACCAAGGCTACCTGTTTCTAAACGTAACTTCTCTTCTAAACGAGCAAGTTTGTTTTCGTTATCACTGAATGTCTGAGTCAGAACATCGGTCGCAGCTTGAATAGAGCTACGTTTAGCTTCAAGCTGTGCTTTGATCGCTTTGAGTTGTTGTTCTGTCTTTTTAAAGTCAGCTTCACGAATTACGTTATGAGACGCTTGCGTGCGACTCTCTGATTTTGCTTTATTAACAAGCTGAGCAGTAGTGTCTGATGCAGAGAAAGCAGAAAATGAAATTGACGTAATGCAAAGCAATGCTGCTAATGGCTTTAAGTTCATTACTTGACCTCCGCAACAGTTAAAGAAACAGGTAAAGTAATCAAGCTTGGAGCCGCTTGTTGACCAGCAATATCGTAGGCTTTATCTAGCTCGGACTTCATTGAAGAGTCAAGCTCTTGCCATTGATCTTCTGTTTGATCCCAAGACCAATATTGGCTGCCATTTAGATTGCGAGCGACTAAAGAGATGCGACCTAGGTGCAGTACATCAGCCTCAATCGTTTTTTCACTGGTCAATGCTACACGACCTTGATAAACACCCAGCTTGATGCCGTAGTCCATCTCAATTTGGTATGCCTCTAGGATACGACGATACTTTTCTGCATCACTTACGTCAGCACGAGTCATCATCGCTTGAAGCTTTTCAACTCTCTCTAAACGCTGTTCTTTCTTGATTGGTACGTCTTTCTCAACTAACTGCTGAAGACCATCAATCATCTGATACATCAGAGGTACAACACCTTGACGTGTGTATTTGATTTCGTCGATCTGCCCTTCAATGCTCTGCGCTTCTTGATCTTGACTCTTAACCAATGAGGCAAGATGATCGTGATAGATTTCTAAATTTTTCACTTCTTCTTGCAGACGCTCAACCTCAGCTTGCAGCAATAATGTTGCTTGTGAGCTTTTATCAATAACCTTTTGGCTCGAAGCCGACGCGTTATTGGTCTTGTTTTGAATTGATTGAGCTTGATCCAAGCTGTTTGCCATCGATGACGTTGCAACCAAACTGATGGCAAGTGCTAGGCTAGTTTTTAAAAGATTCATAATTGTAGTCATTTACTATAGAAGAAGAACAAATGAGTTTTATTGATAAGCAGTCTCATTATCATTAAAAACCACTCGCATTGCTAGGGGTATTTTTACTAAATAGCAGAATCAAGAAAGGGGAAAGTCGAAACCTTCCCCTTAATATTTAAGCTACCAATAGTACCCTACTAACAAATTAGTATTTTACCTGTAACGTAGCCATGTAGTTACGACCTTCGCCAACAACAACGCCGCGAGTGCTGCCGCCTTCTAGGTAATCTGTATCAAACAGGTTTTCTACATTAAAGCGTGCAACAAAATCTAAGTTCTCATCGTACTTAATAGTATGTGCAACACCTGCATCTACACGAGTGTAAGCGTCTTTCTTAAATGTGTTAGCACTTTCAGTGTAACGCTCACCTACGTGATACACACCTAGGTTTACATCAGTACCGTTGTTGAATGCGTAAGTAGACCAGATGCTTGCAGTAAATTCAGGAACATCTGCCGGTGTTTTACCATTAAGAGCAGGGTCATTCTTATATTCAGCATCTAAGAACATTGTTGATGCACTTACAGAGAACGCATCCGTCACGTAGCCTGTCGCAGCCAGCTCCACACCGGTGTGAACTTGTTCACCCACCTGTGTAGTACGAGTATCTTTTGCATGAGATGCAGGAAGGTCTTCTGTAACTTGCATGTTCGTTTGTATGATCTGGAATACTGCTCCTGATACAAATAAACGCTCATCAAACAGTTCCCACTTTGAGCCTAGCTCATAAAGTGTACCTTTCTTTGCATCTTGAGACTGGCCGAAGTTCACATCATCTTTATCCGAAATCTCACTTACAGGTTCAAAACTTTCAGAGTAAACCGCGTAAATAGAACCGTTTGGCGCCGGAGAGTAAATCGCACCGAACTTAGGTAGGATGTTATTGTAGCTCTCTTCTTTACCAGAACTGCTCGTCGTATCATCGTAAGCGAAACGAACACCAGCAAGCGCTTGCCACTGCTCATTGAACGTCACTAAATCTTGAAGGTATAGACCGTAGTGTTGGCTCTTTGAGTGTGATACTGAATCATCGTTGTTGTAGTGAATGTCTGCAGGCATATCAAAGCCTTTGCCACACTCTTTCATTGTGTCTGCTTCTGAAGCGTTAAAACAAGCGTAATCTGATACGTACAGGCGCTTGTAATCGTAGTGCAGCCCATTTGCACCCACCAACAGACGGTGGTTCACACCGAATGCATCAACATCACCAGTAAAATCTACGTAAGCCGTATCAAACGTCCACTCATCATGACGGTCTGACACTTTGTAACCATAACCTAGTGTTTGCTTGGTTTTTTTGTCTTTCTTTGAATCAATAACGTTATCTGATTCAGTACGGCGACGCTCGTAAAACTGGCGACTGATACCCGATTTAACTGACCATGTATCGCTCAAGTTTGCGGTAACAGCCACGCCGTAGTTTGCTACGTCGTTGTCCGTTTGTGCGAAGCGTTGGTCATTAACCGTATTTGGGGTAATCGCTTTACCTGTTTTCGTATCAATCTTTGAGCCGTTATCTAGATCACCCAACTCTTGAGTACGGTCGTAATGCGCAGATAGCATCACATCTTCGTTGATGTCGTAATCAACAAATAGACCACCTACAAAGCGGTCAGTATCTACATCTGTGCCGTCAAAACGTGTGCGGTAAGAATCTTGATTTTCTTGTGAAACAATAAGACGAGCACGTAGAGTTTGATCATCGTTCAATGATCCGCTTACATCAGCGGTAGTACGTGTGTAGCTGTCAGAACCAATGTCTTGGCTTACACTAACTTGAGTTTCATACGTAGGCTTCTTAGCAACCATGTTAACAAGGCCACCTGGTGCTGATTTACCGTAGAGTAGACCTGCAGGGCCTTTTAGTACTTCAACACGTTCTAGTAGTTCTACCGGTTGACGGTAATGAGACCAGTGTTGAACGCCATCGCGCAGGTAACCAGAACTGCTTCCTAGAGAGAAACCACGTAGGTTAAAGCGCTCACGGTTCGTTGATTTAGAACCCGCTGAAATTGACGCATCATTTTTTAATACTTCGCCAAGCGTGCTTGCGCGTTGCTCATCAATGATTTGTTCACTGATAATCGTAACTTGTCCTGGAGTCTCTAATTGAGTCGCCTCCATACGCATTGCTGTTGTATTCGTGTCGGCTTTATAACCGTAATCACGACCTTCAACAACCATATGCTCGTCAGTTTTTACTGCTTCTGCCAATACTGCTGGTGAAGCTAATACTGCGCCGATCACTAAAGCCAATGGCTTTTTTGAAAACATGTCCTTTCTCCACTTTTATTCTTTTAGACGAACACTTTGTTATTTATTCGATGTGTCCGTTAGACCGTTTCCGGTACCACTGAATTATTTCGAGGGGGAATATAAGTGATAACTATTACTATTTGCATTGAATTTACATTCTTTGCATTCGTAAGGTTTTGTAAAGACGAGCTGACGAGTCGTTAACCTGCAGTTAAAAGAAACCAATTCAATACAATCATTTAACGAGCACTTGAATTAAAAATCGGTTCTCTTCGCCAAACTTTTTGAAATACCGCTATTTGCGCAGTCAATGTAATAAGCAAACATCTATAACAAAATCCTCTTATCTTATTTATTACCTTTAGAACGATGATTTTTTGTATAAAACACTCGATAAATGTAAATGATTGGTGAATTATTTTGTTTTAATTTGTTTTATTTGAACGATTATCAGTGATTATGATCACATCTGTAATTCCAAACTCATTTTTTGTTTTTCGATTTAATCAACCGACTGCTAATCTCCTGCTCACTTTGGAAAGGTATCAAAGTTATAAATAATAAGGAGTGTTCTAAATGAATACCAAGAAACCTATGTCTCTGACTGGCCGAGTTATCCTCGGTATGGTCGTAGGTATATTAACGGGATTTGCCATTCAATCCCTTTTTGCAGACAGCGGATTTGTTAACAACTACATCGTTAACGGACTCTTTGAAGTAGGCGGACAGATCTTTGTCGCCAGTTTAAAAATGCTTGTTGTACCACTCGTCTTCGTTTCACTCGTGTGCGGTACAAGCTCTCTTAAAGACTTATCAACTCTTGGCCGTATGGGGGGCAAAACACTTGCACTTTATATCGGTACAACTGCTGTAGCTATCACTCTAGCACTGACTATCGGTAATTTGTTCCAACCTGGAGCAGGTGCGGATCTTACGGCTGCGAGCTCTTTCAAATCAGCCGACGCCCCTTCTTTGGGCCAAGTCATCATTGATATGTTCCCGACCAACCCTATTCAGGCGATGGCTGAAGGCAAAACGCTACAAGTTATCGTATTTGCCGTATTGTTTGGTATCGCGATCAGTGCAGCAGGTAAACCAGGTGAGCGTATCGCAGCGGTTTTCTCTGATTTAAACGAAGTAATCATGAAGCTGGTTGCGCTGCTGATGAACCTTGCTCCTTACGGCGTGTTCTTCTTGATGGCTAAACTGTTCTCAGGCCTTGGCTTGGGCGCGATTTGGAACCTAGCGGAATACTTCTTAGTGTTAGCTGGTACTCTACTGTTACACGGTTTAGTAACTTACAGTGCGATGCTTAAAGGGTTTGCAGGCCTTAGCCCAATTACGTTCCTACGTAAGATGGAAGATGCAATCATGTTTGCATTCTCAACAGCATCTTCAAACGCAACGATTCCAGTTACAATGGAAACGGCTAAAAACCGCATGGGCGTAGACAACAAAGTCGCTTCGTTCACAGTTCCACTAGGCGCAACTGTCAACATGGACGGTACTGCTATCATGCAGGGCGTTGCAACGGCATTCATCGCACAAGCGTACAACATCGACCTGACTATGGGTGATTACCTAATGGTTATCCTAACAGCGACATTGGCTTCTGTTGGTACTGCAGGTGTTCCTGGTGTTGGTCTTGTTATGTTGGCGATGGTATTGAACCAAGTTGGACTGCCGCTCGAAGGTATCGCGCTAATCATGGGCGTTGACCGTCTTCTTGACATGATCCGTACTGCCGTAAACATCACTGGTGATAGTGCTGTAACTATCATTGTGGCTAAGTCTGAAGGCTCTTTTGACGAAGCTCGCTTCAATGACCCAGCAGCCGGTGAGAAAGAAGAAGAAGTAAAGCTAGCACGCCAACAGGCATAATCTAGCTTCTCTGGTGCTCTTACTTTCAAGCCAAGGCGCAATTAATGGCAGTGCCTTAGCCTGATAATGAAAAGCGTGTAAACAAAAACGCCACTGCTGATGCAGTGGCGTTTTTTATTGGGTTCTCCTTGAGCCGATACGATTCAACTCTCATCTATCCTCTCATTGCAGGGGCTTAGTGCTGAGCCTAACGCTTAATCTACGATAGGAAACATAAGGTTCACTCTAAGTCCCCCACCTTCTCTGTTCTCAGCGGTAACATGCCCATTCATCACTCCCATGGCTTCCTTAACGATCGCGAGTCCAAGACCGTAACCACCAGACTGTTTATCTCTGGCTGACTCAATGCGGGTAAACGGGTCAAAGATATCTGCAATCTTGTTATCTGGAATGCCCTCACCATCATCTTCCACAGAAATGACACTGTAACGCTTATCATTGACCTGCCCGTAGGTCTTGACGACAATATCCGCATTGTCCCCTGCGTATTTGATCGCATTTCCTACAAGGTTACTGATCACCCTCAAAAGTAGCCTCTCATCAACATTAACCATTGATGTCGCCGTTTCCAAATCACCAGTCAAAGTTTGATTAGGTTTCAAGTCATTTTGCATCTGCACAATTAGCATTGAGCAATAATGCTCAAGATGCATTGGAATTAACTTAGAATCATAGCGAGAGGTTTCTAGGCGGCTGAATTCAAGAATTTCACCCACCAGCTTATTCATCTCTTCCGTTTCGCTTTCCATCCGTTCGAGTAAACCCATACTTTTTTCATCAACTTTGCTGCGCAATAAATGAAGTGCAAGATTCTGCCTTGCTAGTGGTGTCCTCAACTCATGTGATACATCACGAATCAAACGACGCTGCTTTTCAGCCAGAGATTTAATCTCAAAGGTCATATGGTCAAAATCATTGGCAAGCTCATTGAATTCACGTGTAGTTGAATCCAACTCAGACACAACACTCACTGAAAAGTCTCCTTGTGCGAGCCTTCGACTGGCCTCCCTCAATCTGTCCAGCGGTTGCTGCAAGCTCTTCGCCATAATAATTGAGAACAGCGACAATACGACCAGAGCAATCAAAGCTTTGATCATATAGGAGTATGGAGCAAAGGATTTAGCCGGATGGAACTGGTGCGGTAGTTGAATTACGAGCGTGTTGCCATTGTTCAGAGGTAGGCCGAATATAGGCTTACTAACACGATCACTCAACTGGTGATCTAAGGTACGCAAGTACTTCAATTTGAATTCAAAATGCGGATGCATGTTACGGTGCGTGATCGGTCGATTATCTTCATCGATAACGAACAGATAATACTGTTGAGCATTACCCCAATCCGCGAGTTCATCCATGTCTCCATCTTCGATCAACACATTCGCTTGATAAGCAAGATCCAACATTTCAGCCTTAACGGACTCAGGGACTTTTAGCAGAGCTTTCATCAACGCTCTTTCAGCCACGCCTTGAAGGATCAAGATACTGACTAAGATAACCGTGAGATAGCTAAACAGTTGGAAAGTGAGCCCGTCTTTGCGTTTAGCAATGAACTCAGGGCAGCGTACCAACTTAGCACTCATGCTCCGGCAGACTCTAGGTAGCTGTAGCCTTGACCGCGCACAGTTTTAATATGTTGTTTAGATAAGCCAGCCTGCACCAATTTTCGACGTATATTGCTGATATGCATATCTAAGTTGCGGTCGAATGGACACAGCTCTTTCTTCAATACATGTACTTGCAGGTCAGATTTTGATACAACGATGCCATTATTTTTGATCAGATAATCGAGTAACTCTTTTTCAGTGCCCGTTAAAGGTAAGCGGGTAAGTTGCTCACACAAACCTTGATTAGATGAAGCCATTGATTGTCTTTGACGCTCAAACCCAACTCGACGCAAGATCACCTTAATCCGGGTCAGAAGCTCAGGAACATTGAAAGGTTTGGCGATGTACTGGTCGGCTCCAGCTTGATAGCCATCGAGCATGGAGGCATCGTCATTAAGGGCTGTTAGCATAAGGATTGGAGTAGCAAAACGCTGACAAATACGTCTTGCGACTTGAATACCACTTAAATTAGGGAGCATCACATCGAGTAAAACCAAATCAACGGGATTCGATTGAATAAACTCTAAAGCGGATTCACCGCAATGAACGGTATCAACGTGATACCCTTCATTTTTCAACACTTCACCCAGTAACTCACACAACTGAATATCATCATCAACAACTAAAACACGAGACATTTCACACACCGATAAATAAGAACTGTTTGCATTCTAATTATCGTTATTATTGATTTCAATTATAAAGTGCGTGATTTCCTCTATAGAAGAAAATCTTTTTCAATCGGTACAAACTTTGACGCAGAATCGATAAGATTTTGAGCGGTTAACCCAGGAACGCCATACACTTCAACAGGCTTTCCAAATCGCTCCTTAATTCGTTGTACCAAGATTTCGAAATCACCGTCTCCAGATACCAAAACAATTGTATCAACCGTCTCTGCTAGCTCTATCGCGTCTAGTGCGATACCTACATCCCAGTCACCTTTTGCGCTGCCATCTCGACGCTGAATAAACGGTTTTAGCTTCACATTAAAACCAACACCACGAAGGATATGGTGAAATTGGCGCTGTTTAGGATCTTGACTTGAGATCGCGTAAGCATTGGCTTCGACAACGTTACGTCCTTCCGTGGCAACATACCAAAACTGGTTATAGTCGAAGTTAGAACGGTATTTATCGCGTGTTGTATAGTAAACGTTCTGAACGTCGACCAAAATTGCTATGTTTTCCATAAATTCATACCTTTATATTTTCCGTATACCCTATTCTATTCACTTCTAAAATGCGAGTCGCTTTCTTTAATAAAAATGAACTCATTAGCTATGCTTAACGTAGTTGTTATTGGCTTAACGTGGCTAGTGTTAGCTTAACGTAGTTGCCATGAACTTAACTTAGAGCTTGTTTAAGTTTTTCGAGGAAGGTGGAACATGCAGTACCGACAAATAATCAGATCATGCCTTGGCAGCGACACCATTTACTCAGTATTGATACGTTGCTGCGCGGCAATAACTAACGCAGCCATAACTAAGGCATCGGTAACTAAGGCATCGGTAACAAACGTAATTTCCAAACCACTGAACGCTCTAATAACAAGCACGGTTATGTTTATGATTCTGTCAGTCAACTCGTTACACGCCTACCCAGCCTACTCTCATTCCAAAGCTCTGCCACACCGCAGTGTTATTTATTTCGCTCCAACAGAAGATTCGATCGTAAAAGAGTTTCTCAATGAAGTCTTGATTAACAATTGTCAATTGGACGAGCGAGATGTGGTTATCATGGTCATCGCCGAAAGCGGCTACACCGTTCCTGCATGGTTCGTTGAAGAGTTTAATTTAGATGCAGTGACTAACAGTTATGGAATACCCAAAGGTTCACACACTGCCGTGTTGATTGGTAAAGACGGGAAAGAGAAACACAGGTGGAGTGGTAGAACAGATTGGGTATTAATCACCAATATCATTGACGAAATGCCCATGCGCCAACAAGAAATGCAGCGACAAAGTAGCCGCTGCAGTATTTAATTCTTAGTCAGCTAAGCCTTTGGTTAACCATCAACCAAGCTAACAAGCTAAGCTTGATCATCAATCACTTAAGCTGGCTTGTTAAACCAAGCCAGTTTTTCATGGAGCTGAGCAACACTTCCAACCACAATCAGTGCGGGGCTCTTTGCAACGCCAGCAAGATCAGCTAGGTCACGTAGCCCACCTCTAAACACTTTCTGCTCTTGGCGAGTGCCATTTTCGATAATCGCAACTGGCATGTCTTCTCGCATACCGTTATCGAGTAAATTCTTCTGAATATTCGGACTCTCTTTCAAGCCCATGTAAAACACGATCGTGTGATTGTGTTGAGCAAGAGAACGCCAGTCAATATCTTCACCATCTTTCTTCAAATGACCCGTAATAAACTGTACGCTTTGCGCGTGGTCACGGTGAGTCAATGGAATTCCCGCATATGCGGTCGCTCCTGCGGCTGCAGTAATGCCAGGAATCACTTCAAATCTCACGTCATTCTCAGCTAACGTTTCGCACTCTTCGCCACCACGGCCAAAGATAAACGAATCACCACCTTTTAGACGCACAACGTGCTTGTTTTCTTGTGCTTTGGTCACCAATAGTTGGTTGATCTGATCTTGTGGTACACAGTGATGATCGAGCTTCTTACCCACATACAACATTTCAGCTTCTGGGTTAGCCATCGCTAAGATATCTTTTGATACCAAGCGGTCATAAACCAAAACGTCTGCTTGTTGAATCACTCGCGCCGCTTTTAGTGTAAGTAAATCCGGGTCACCCGGACCTGCACCTACCAATGAAACAAATCCATTGCTTATTTCTTTAACATTCGATGACGATACTTCTGACATTCTGCGCTCCGAAGGTTTGCTTGTTTTATCTCAAGCTTCAATCTATGTGATAAGTCACTGTATTCATGATGACTTATCAAAATCCTTAACTCTTAGACTATCAGGTGTTGAAATAAATATTCTGTCTAAATACTAACGAAGATAGAAATAATTATAACAAAACAATCTATTGCAGATGTTTTACTCAATAGAAAACAACGCACTATGATAACTAAGGGGGTGTCTGCCCGAGAATAAACTGACAGTTTTTAAACTAAAAAAGCCCCAAACACTTTGTTGGGGCTTTCAATCTCATACTAAATTACGTTTACCGTATTACTTCGCGCCTAGAGAAGGAGCTGTTTTAGCATGAGTTAGGTATAGAGGAACACACGTTAACAGTAGGCCACCAACGATGTTACCTAAGATTGTTGGGATAAGGTTGAAGTTCAACCATGTCGCGATACCGAAGTCAGCGCCAAGAATCATACCCAGTGGGAATAAGAACATGTTTACTACTGTGTGCTCAAATACTAATGCGAAGAAGATGAAGATTGGGAACCACATCATTGCTACACGGCCAGCGACAGTACGTGCCGTCATGTTACCAATCACACCTAGACAAACCATTAGGTTACAGAAGATGCCGCGCACGAAACATGTGATCCAACCGTCCATGCCCATATTTTCAAAACCTAGGCTACGCGCAGTAGAAACAGCAATGAACTTTTGAGCAACTGCGTTTGGTTCTAAAGAGAAGTTACCTGTAAGTGAAATTGCCACTAACACTGCAACAATTAAAGAACCGATAAGGTTACCAAGACCAACAAGACCCCAACAACGTAGGATACGACCCCAAGTAATACCTGGACGGTTATCAAATTTCGCTAAAGGAGCAAGACCAAATACACCTGTTACTAGGTCATAGCCCATTACACTTAGAATGACGAAGCCCACTGGGAACACAAGAGCGCCAACAATACCAATGCCTGTTTGCACGATAGTCGTGATTGCCACAACAACAGCAAGAGAAAGGATGATACCAGCCATAGTGCTTCGAATCAGAAGATCGCGAGTACTTGTTTTCGTTTTCGCTTCACCTACATCGATCATAGTTTGAACGAATTCTGCCGGTTTAAAATCAGTAGACATAAGGTTGTCCTTAAAAAGTTTAAATTAAAAGTTAAAATCGGATAGGAAAAGGTTCTAGTTGCCGAATTAAGGCAATGTCGATAACTAGAACCCTTGAACTATCAAATCTTGCTAAGTAAACCGTTATGCTGAGATTTCAACAGCGCCTTTGGTAACACGAGCTCTATACGCTTTCACGTTGAAGTTCTCGTCTTCCATGCACACACCTGTTGTCAGGTTAAAGCGCTGCTTCTTAAGTGGGCTTGCCACCCAAAGCTCTTGTTTGTGCTCAACAATCAAGCCGCGTGATAATACGTTAGATTGAAAGTATGGGTCGGTGTTACTAATCGCTAGTACTTCTTCAGCCTTAGTTGGACGGAAGATTGCCACTTGCTCACCAGCAACCAACGCACAAACACCTGTTCCTGGAGTAATGTCTTCGATCTTACAAACTTTGGTAAATGCCATGATGTCGTCTCCCCTTAAACAGTTTCTACGTGAATGATGTCGCCCTGGAGCCTTGAAGTAATGGCTTCAGGGTGTTTCTCTGTGAAAGTCGCTGGACGGTGTTGTTCACGGCCATCTTCAACAAACACTACGTTTTCATCGCGGTCATCAGCATTGATGAAATGTGCGAAGCGCTTAAGTTGAGCTTCGTCGTTGATTGTATCTGTCCATTCACAAGCAAAGTTATCAACTAGGCCAGCGATGTCAGTTTCAAGTTGGTCATTGATACCAAGCTTGTTGTCTACAATCACTTCACGTAGGTAATCAACACCACCTTCTAGGTTGTCCATCCATACCGAAGTACGTTGCAGTGGAGCAGCCGTGCGGATGTAGAACATCATGAAACGGTCGATGTATTTGATCAGCGTTTCTTGGTCTAGGTCGCTTGCAAGTAAGTCTGCGTGACGAGGTTTCATACCACCGTTACCACATACATACATGTTCCAACCAGCGTCAGTTGCGATAATACCTAAATCTTTACCTTGAGCTTCAGCACACTCACGAGTACAGCCAGACACACCAAACTTCATCTTATGAGGAGTACGGATGCCTTTGTAACGGTTCTCGATCATCACGCCTAGGCCAACTGAATCTTGAACGCCGTAACGACACCAAGTCGAACCCACACATGTCTTCGCCATGCGAAGTGCTTTTGCGTAAGCTTGACCCGTTTCGTAACCTGCAGCGATTAACTTCTTCCAGATTGCTGGTAAGTCATCTTTCTGAGCACCGAATAGACCGATACGTTGTGCACCCGTGATCTTGGTGTACAAGTTGTATTCTGCAGCAACATCAGCAAGAACGCTCAGTGCCTGAGGTGTTACTTCACCACCCGCCATACGAGGGATAACAGAGTAAGTACCGTCTTTTTGCATGTTACCTAGGAAGTTATCGTTGGTATCGTGCAGTTTCACTAGCTCAGGCTTAAGGATGTGCTCACCCCAGCATGAAGCAAGAATAGAACCCGCTAGAGGCTTACATACTTCACAGCCGTAGCCTTTACCGTATTTCTCTAGTAGTTCATCGAATGTTTTGATTTCTTCGATACGAATTAGGTGGAAAAGCTCTTGGCGAGAGTAAGCAAAGTGCTCACATACATCGTTCTTCACTTCAACACCGGCTTTAGCAAGTTCAGCGTTTAGCACTGAAGTCACTAGTGGAATACAACCACCACAGCCAGTACCTGCACCGGTTACTGCTTTGATATCGCCGATTGTGTGATGACCTTCAGCAACCGCTTGAGCGATCTTGCCTTTAGTCACATCGAAACAAGAACAGATAACTGCAGATTCAGGAAGCGAGTCTGCGCCAAGTGTTGGCTTTTCACCGCCTGCATGAGCAGGAAGAATTAGAGCATCTGGGTGTTCTGGCAGGTCGATTTCGTTCAGCATTAGCTGAAGAAGATCGCCGTAGTCAGACGTGTCACCAACCATTACTGCACCAAGCAGCTTCTTGTTGTCTTCAGAAACGATTAGACGCTTGTAAACTTCTTGCTCTTCGTTCTGGTAAACGTAGCTCTTACAACCAGGAGTGCGGCCGTTAGCATCACCGATAGAACCTACTTTCACACCTAGAAGCTTAAGCTTCGCAGACATGTCAGCACCTTCAAATGTGCTTTCGTTACCGACAACGTGGTCAACCGCCACTGTCGCCATTTTGTAACCAGGAGCCACTAGGCCGTAGAACGTTTGGTTCCATGACGCACACTCACCGATAGCGTAGATATCTTTGTCTGTCGTTTGACAGTGATCGTTAATCTCGATACCACCGCGAGGCGCAATACCTAGGCCCATTTGACGAGCAAGTTTGTCTTGTGGGCGAATACCGGCAGAGAATACGATGAAATCAGTTTCTAGCTCTGTACCATCGGCAAAACGCATTACGTTACGAGCTTCAGTGCCTTCAGGAGCAATTTCAAGCGTGTTCTTACTTGTATGAACGTTTACGCCCATACGTTCGATTTTTTGACGAAGTTGGTTACCACCAGCTAGATCAAGCTGCTCTGCCATAAGCTTGGGAGCAAACTCAACTACGTGAGTCGTCACACCTAATGCCTTTAGAGCACCAGCCGCTTCAAGGCCAAGTAGGCCACCACCAACAACAACACCAGATTTAGAATTCTTTGCCGTCGCTTCGATAGCTTTTAAGTCTTCGATAGTACGGTAAACAAAACAGTCTTTACCTTCGTGGCCTTTAATTGGCGGTACAAACGGGAAAGAACCAGTAGCAAGAACAAGTTTGTCGTATTGAATTTCACGGCCAGTGCTGGAATAAACTGTTTTCTTTTCACGGTTAACGTTGATAGCACGTTCACCGATCAGCATATTGATGCCGTGTTTTTCGTAGAAGCCTTCTTTTACTAAAGAAAGTTCATATGCAGTATGGTGTGAAAAGTAAGAAGAAAGGTGCACACGGTCATACGCAACACGTGGTTCTTCACAGAACACCGTGATGTCCATATTTGCAACATCTGTCTTCTCGACTAAATCTTCGATATAGCGATGACCGACCATCCCGTTACCGATTACGACTAGCTTCATCTTGCTCATAAGAATTCCTGAAGGTTATATATTTCTTAACTGAGCGAATAATGAATTATGAAAGAAAATGAAAATATGATGTAAATCAATTACGAAAACGAACTACCCTAAAGGGGTAGAACAAAAGAGGTAGAGATGCTTAATTATCAAGCAAAGCAAACGAATAACCACAGTTCAGATAGGGTTTAGCGGGGTTTTATATACACATCAGTGCATTAAGCGGGATGTTGTAAAGTTTCACAATAGGTTACCAATAACGTAAGCAAATGACAATCATTTTCATTTGGGTTCTTATAAATATATATAGAAGCCTATAAATACATGTAGAACACCGTTTGCGTGAAAAACTATGTGTAATTGTGAAAACCACTCCTACCTATTCGGAATGTAAACAAAGCTGTTCGCCCTTTAATGTCGAGATGAACTCAGGTTATAGCTTGGGGCGTCGGTTGGTTTGCTTGATCTAACACAACAACCCTTTCAATTCATCGTATTGATGTAAAAATCAACTTTAAACCAAACCCTGAATAAATTAGCATTAATGAAAATAATTCTAATTTACTGAGTGAATACCATGCGCGTACTTTTACTAATCCTATCTATTATTGCCACCCCAGCGCTTGCTGAAACCAAAGTTATCAAACAAGTGATGGACATGAATTCTGAGAATATCGACAAGATGTATCAATTTATTCCTGATTACGTCGAAATCGAACCTGGAGACAAAGTGCTCTTCAAAGGGACTGTTGGATCTCATACTGCTCATAGCATTCAAGGGATGCTTCCTGACGGAGCTAAACCTCTTATGATATCCGGGTCAAATGTTCAGGAAGTCACTTTTGATAAGCCCGGAGTTTATGGCATAAAATGTAAAGTACATCACAGACACGGAATGGTGGCACTTGTGGTTGTTGGTGATCCAAGTGTTAACTTAGAAGAAGCTCGCACCGCGGCCAAAAAACGTGTGAGTCGCAGAGCTCAGAAAAAGATGCAAGGCTTGCTCGATCAAGCAGAGCAAAAAGTTCAATAACCTTTGTCCCTGTCTTGAAGCATCTGCTCTCTGTTGATGTGTGATAGGAATGCCAGCCTGAAGGCAGGTTAAAGGGTCAGTAACAAGAAGAAACAGCGCCGAATTGGCGCTGTTTCTTCTTATCTACTTAGACTTAGACATGGTCAAATATTCTGCACTAAACGTACAAAAATATCACATCAGCCAACCCGTTCTAAATGAAACTCCGACAACCACAAACAAAATAGAAATAATGGTCACTGGCACAATGTGCAGTGCCATATCAACTAGATTGTCCTTCGATAATTTTGGAATCACGCGAAATCGTGCGTCTAGGGCTAACAATACCGTCAGAGACAGCAACGTCAATTTAGCCGCAATACCATGAGCCAGTGGAATTGACATATCAAACCATAAGCTAATGTCCGGCAACATGTGATAAGCGAGCATCAACCCGGTCACCACTTGAACAACCAAAGCCGGCATTCCCACCTTTTCGTACCCTTGCTCGAATTCCAATAACATTTCTGGAGAACGGTGTTTCAAGACTTTAGGAAGGATAACGACGCTGAGAATAATATGCCCTCCCGTCCAAATGGTGGCAGCCAATACATGCAAAACCAATAATACGCCAAACATAAACTTCCCTTACACAATGTTACGTGGTGCAAAGGAGAATCCTTCAAACTCACGCTTATATTTTGATTCACCAATTTTCTTTATTTTGGCGACGCCCATTTTGTAGTTGTAGTTACCACTGATTTGGTCAACTACCCTTGTTGTTAAAGCATTCGCTGGGTTCTTCATGTCCATCATATTGCAATACAACACACCTTTTTTCGTGGCTGAAGTGACAATCGCAACGGCTTTAATCTCTGCATAATCCAACTGAATGTGACCATTTTTCATTAGGTTACTAAACTGAAAATCGTCTGACTCGATACCCAGAATCGTATCTTTAAAATTGGCCACCCGCTCCGAATACACCAGTACTTCATCTCCAGCTTCTATACCCCGTTTTTCCGCATCTTCTGGATGTACCTCAATCCAGTTTTCAGGCCAACGATGAGTGATATAAGGCCTGCGCTCGGTATCATCAAACCCTGATTGCCAAATCTCGTTAATACGTCCATTTGAAAACCACAACTCGTCCTTTTGGGGAGTAAGCCAAGTATGAAAATCACTGAACAGATCCCAAGGGTGCTTTTGAAGGTTCACCTTTCCCGTCTGACTATTAAATTGAGTGAGCTGTTTACGCATAATATTTGCGCCTTGAGGCCCGTCTTGCAGTCCTTTGTCGACAAGATCCTCCCAACTCATTTCAGTGTCATGCAAGCGCTTAGTACCAATCAGCTTTTTCGTGTCATAGTTATAAAATACAGGGCCTTGGATCCCTTCCGTACCAAATTCAGCAAGCTTTTGATGAAGCGTTTTTCCTTCAGCATGTGCCGCAACTTTGATCATATTGAAATCTTTACGGCTACCACGGCTAAATCGCGATGACTCTTCGGCTACGTCATTCGAGTTTTGCCAATCAAACCCGTCATACCCCATTCGCGAAGCCATTTGAGCAACAATCCACCAGTCTGGCTTAGCCTGACCCGGCGCATCAGCAAACTTTTGGTAAAGGCGTAAACGACGCTCACCATTAGCGCGCATGAAATCCACTTCCCCCCAAGTCGCGGCCGGAAAGATGATATCAGCGAATTGTTTACCAATAGGATCACGTAAATAAATATCTTGATTGATGACGACCATTCCACCGGAATCTGCTCGTTTTTTGAGAGTATCTATAATGTGCTGTTTATCACGTCGCGTCGCTTGGTGAGGGTTACGTGTTGTTAAATCGGTAAATTTCTCTTTCAACCCATAACTACCACACATAGCTTGAATCCATGTCGTACCAATGACATGGGCCATACGGGTATGCCCGGAATAAAGATATCTGTCGGTGTCTATTGAGCGTCGACGCCTACCTGCCACTTTTTCAGGTGACTTATTCCTTGGTAGTTTCCCACCCGCTAGCCCACCGCGTTGATGCCCACCAAATCGACCAATAACACGCCCTTCTCGGCCACCAGTACCGATAATCGTTGCAAGGGAGGCAATGGCGTTGGTATTCCCTGTATTATTCGACCAATAAAAACCTTTTTCGATGCCTATCGAGGTTTTGATTCGTTTACCATTTAAGGGCTTTGCCAACATCTCAGCGGCTTTGTGGATCTTCTCGACATCAATACCTGCGATTGATGCGGCATACTCAGGGGCGTATTCTTTCTGCTCCAAATTCCATTGCTTATAATCATCAAAGCCGTCGGTTTGGAACTTGCCCCAAGTGGTTCTCCACTGCCATGGCGTATTACGAGTACCCTGACCAAAACCTGAGCTCGATTCCCATTTATTATTAACCCAGCTTTCAATCCACTCGTTATCTTGCCAACCTTGCTCTAAGATCACTCGAGCAATTGCACCAATCACAAGATTATCGCTACCAGGGTTAATATCGAGGTGCAATCCACCTTGAGCTTTAAGCCACGCTATTCCAGCGGTTTCACGAGGGTTCAAAATCACAGTTTTCATTCCACGATGCACCGCAGGCATAATGAACTGCGTAAAGATGATGGTTTTTGTCTCATACGGATCCGTTCCGCATATCATCAAAGTATCTGCCGCACCCCAATCATCATAACTTGGAGCAAAATTATCAAAACCCGCATCTCGAAACCCCGGGGTTGCGGTGACATCTGACGGCGTGTCGTGAAATGAAAAATTCGCGGTATTAACATGACGTAATGCATACTTTGTTATCGCGTAGGTGTTTTCAATATACTGATAAGAATAGGTTTTCACGCAGTAACTGTTTGAACCGTGCATATCAATCACATGACGGCCGACTTGGGCCGCGATATCCAATGCGAAATCCCACTCAACTGGTTGCAACTGTCCATTAATTCGAACAAGCGGTTGCTTCAATCGATCTTTGGTTGGTGTTTCTGGGTTATAGAGCTTTCTTGCGAGCAGTCCACCACGAACCGAAGAATCACCGCCTTTATTGACGACTTGGATATCTTTATCCGCTACCACCACCACATGGTGTGGTTTGCCATTATGCGAAATAATATTATGTTGCTGTGGCGAAACCCAAGCTTGCAGAGCATGAACCGGGAAATCGACACCAAATGCATTTTCACTTGCAGCAGGCCTACCTGAAGGGCTACTCACAGGCCAACGATAGACTTTGTAACCACACGCAACAATACAATAGTCACACGCTGTTGTGATGACTTCCGCACCAGCAGGCGGCAATAAAGTACTGCTCGGTTGAAGGTATGAATGGTTTTGATTAAATTGATTGTTTGCAGGAGATTGAGTCATCTAGATTACCTCCACATCGATCAGGTTTTCCATTCGACCAAAGATCAACCCCATAACCCCGACCGCATAGATATCGTCACCTTCGAGCTCGAGCAGTACTTGAGGCAAGCTCTCAAAGGCTTGACCAGATACCATAATTCCATGACGGCGCAAATCAAATGTAGACAGGTGGAATGGACACTGCCCGACAATGCGATGCGCTCCTTTTGCTTTATAAGCTCCAGTTAAAGGTCCACCTTGATGAGTACACGTCATCGAGTACGCCACAATATCGCGCTGTAACCCTATCCCACCGCCACATTCAATGTCAGATTTAACCAACATCGCAATCGAGTTTTTTCCCTCATCTGGATATTGAAAGTGAACCGGAGTGTGGTTAATGAGTTGACTTAAGTTTGCAATTTTCTTACGCGGGTAACCGACAATACGACCTTCTACCTGAGTTTCAGAATCAGTCCCTGCAAATAAGGTCAGAGGAACCATTGATACGGCAGTGGCCGCGCCGGAATAAAGTAAAAAATCACGTCGTGACATCATGCATTTGTTGTGTCGTTTACTCGAATTTTGCTCTGAGTTGGCGATCATTTCTCTGCTCCAGCAAGTTCTTCTTTAGTAAATAGCGGTTGGTATTCTGGAATGGTTGGCTCTTCAATAAAAATCTGTTCACCTGAAAATGCTTCGATAAAACTCAGTAAGTTCTTTTTATCTTGCTCCGTTAAACCGAGAGGTTGGATCAAAGCAGACTTGGTCTGAGGATACCCTGTAGTGCGCCCGTCATCCGCTACACCACCTCGATCGTAAAAATCGATCACCGCTTCTAAAGTTGGAATAGTGCCATTGTGCATGTATGGCGCAGTGTACTTTGTATAACGTAGGCTCGGTGTACGGAACTTACCTAACATCTCTTTGCGTTTAGCTCGAAAGTAAGCACCGGGATCCGCCTTGGTGGTACGGTACATTTCTTCGGTTACACCTTTAGAATAAAGCTCAAATCGAAACGTTATCTGTGCTAAGCCATCATCACTCCACCAGGGGCTTGGCGGTACGCCAATATTGTAGAATTTTTGATCGGATGCCAAAGAACCATTGTGACAAGCAATGCAATTCGCCTTACCTTCAAACAGTGCTTTGCCCTTCAATTGGGACTCGGACAAAGCGGTTTTATCACCGAGTAAATAGTTGTCTATTGGGGTATCACGTTGAATCATCGTGCGTTCAAAGGCCGCTATAGCGCGCCAAGCGTTATGTATTTTTGGAGTATCATCACCAAACACTCGCTTAAAGCGTTCAACATACTCAGGTACTAAGGCTAAACGTGCTTCCATGATGTCATCTTCACCATTACCCGCGACCGCGCCCTTCGCTGCATCTTTGGCTTGCGCTTCCAATGACATAGCGCTGCCCGCCCAGAAAAATTTGTCGTAATAAGCCGCATTAATAATCGTTTGGCTATTACGCCAATGCACTGTACCCGGATACCCCATAGAAAGATCATCCGGAAAACCCCAGCCCTGAGATTGAATATGGCAACCAGCACATGGGCTCGTCGTATCACCGCTTAGCCGACCGTCATAAAATAAGATCTTTCCTAACTCTATTTTTTCAGGCGTTTGTTTATTGTCCGCAGGCACAGGCACTTTCCCTAGAGGCTCAAGCTTTACCTTTGCATAAACAACATTAGGAAACCCCATCATCCCACTAAGAATAAAGAGTGCCGCCTTTGATACAGAGCATTTAGTTTCGAGCATTTGACCAATCCTCCGTGTATTCGTAGCCGAAGTCATAATCTAACCATTCGTACTTTTCGCCTATAAGGGCGTCTCCAGATAACGATTCCAGAAAAGTCACCAGCGCCTTTTTTTCTTTGTCCGTTAGAGAAAGAGTGGTGAGTCGAGAGTCTTTGTTTGAGTCTTCGCCACCACCTTGATTATAAAACTCAACCACATCTTCAAGCGTGGCAAGCATGCCATTGTGCATATACGGCGCAGTTTGAGTGAGCTCTCGCAGCGTTGGCGTAATGAACTTACCGCGATCGCTACCATCCGCTTTATGAGTTTGAACATGCGCACCAACATCACGCTTTAACGTTAAGTAATCTTGCACACCCATAAACATGTTGTAAGCAAGAAAAGATTGATGCCGCATTGGATCTAAAAATATCTCATAATTTTCGGGCACTCCGGTATTGTGTGCTTTTCCATCTGTAAACAGAGCGCCACTATGACATTGGCTACACCCCGCTTTACCTGTAAACAGCTTTTCTCCCTGGATCGCTAAGTCGCTAAGCTCACCTTTATCAAAAGGGACGTTCTTCGAAGTCAGTGTTTTTAGGTATTCAGGCAAGGCTTTGCGCACTCCGCCATTTGAAGGCTCCCCTAGCTTAGCCGCTTTAAACATCTCGACGTATATAGGATCTTGTTTGAGGCGTTCCTGCATCAAACGCATGTCCATATTCATCAGCCAGTCTTCAGTGATATTTTCCCGCACCACATCGTTTAGGTTGGTGCCAATGCGGCCATCGTGAAACCACACCTCTTTATAAGCCGTGTTAATGAGTGTGGGTGCATTACGAAACCCATCACTCCCCGTATACGCAGGGCTTAAAGGTTCAGGATAAGAGAAGCCATTCGCCGGAATGTGGCAACTGGAACACGATATCGAGTCATCCCCGGACAAGCGCGTATCAAAAAACAGTCGTTTACCGAGTTCTGCCTTCGCCGTATTTATACTCATTGGGGGCAGAGCGGCGTATAGAGTTGCAGAGAAAAGGGCACACACTCCTACCAAGCTTTTTAGTGCGATGCTCATCGGCATTCCTTCGGGGTTACTATCATCTACCCCTATTATTAACACATGAAACATTAAAGATATGATTAGGATCATACAATTAGAAGTGATAAGAGTTATTATTCAAACTTGTTAATTCAGTGGTACTTGAATAAATGTCTCGAGATAAATTACTTAACAAGATTAAACACATCTACTTGACTGGAAACCTATCCGAACAGATTTTGGCAGCACAAATTTTAAGCCGTTTTCAAGACACTAAACATCTGATTATAGAAGGGTTAGAGTCCCAGATTCCCGACCTTGTCCTCACTAGCCTTGAATGCTTAGCTTTAGATGATGAAGCGCCTATTGATCCCATCCTCCGTTGCTATCAATACTGGGACGACAGCGAAATTAAATTGGCATCATTAATGGCAATTGAGAGCAACCGACACTCTCTATTAGCTGTTCCGGTATTATTAGAAGCGATATGCGATGAAAATGACTACTGGGATGGTGGCTGGAATGATGGTGATGACATCAGTTTGATTGCTGCGCGGATTTTAGATAATCACAAGCACGAGTTAGATCACAAACAGTCTCAGCGTTTACTGCACCGACTTCAGAATGACCCCGAGCCAGATCTAAAAGGCAGACTCATAGCGTTACTTTCTCGTCACTCACCGACTCTGCTCAATGAAAACTACGCACTCGGAAGCATCGCTGAGACCCGGATGTTTTTGAAAGGTACTCAAGATAAAGTGGTATTGTACAAAGCCACACAACACCCTGATATTAGCTGCCAAAAAGTGGCATTTCAGCGCCTATCCGAAATGAATTGCCGCGAATACTTGCAGATATTTTTAAGCGGACTGTCTCATTCAGAGGCATCAATCAGAAAAATATCCGTACATCAATTAGCGAAATGGAATTACCTAGTAGATATAAAGCATCTTAATTTTGAATTTCTGTTATCTGGTATGCCGCTCAATACACTAACAGGGCTGCTGAGTAACAAAGCTAAACTGGATGTCATCGCCCACCTTGAAAATAAATCGAATGTAGCCCATTCAACTGCAGCGGTTATTCTGCTCATTTCAAATTTGGAACCTCAGCACAAACAGTTGCAACTTGCCCACTTTATGCCCCATTTCTACCAAGTGTTTTCAAAGTTGGAAGAGTCAGAACAACTCGACAGCCTAAACAGCCTATTAACTCAAACTTCCGAACAATTTAGCGTTGCCTTTATTCGGCAACAACTTCAGCAGGAAGCTTGCAGTAACTCAATCAAGCGACTGCTGATTGAACACCTCTCGAAAAACCCAAAAACTAGCCATCAGAGCTATTTCAAAGAACTCACTTTAGGGACATCAAGTATCATAGTTGTGGATTCTTCAGTAAAAAGTAGAACAGCAACGAACACAGCCCCTATAAATGAAATGATTAACGCGGAAATCATTGACGCTAATACTCAACCAGCACTTATTACATCAACACTTGATGCATTAAAACAAGCTCACTCACCTGCTATCTCTAACGCTAACTCTACCGTCGCATCTACTTCTACTTCAGTAAAGAAGCGATCGAAAAGATCAGCAAAAATAGAGCGCCTGGAAAATCAAGCGATCGCTCTAGAGTTTTGCTCAAACAAAACATGGCTGCGCAGCCTTTGCTCTGACGACAAAATAAGTCATCTAACCAAAGCGGCATTTCACGCCTTGATTCATGCCTTATGTAAACACAATATAGGCTTTTCCGATGTACAATCACCACGCTTTAATCAGCTCACATTAGAACTCTTGCTAGATGAGCGATCCGAAAATATCGACGACATCCTTAACTGGCTTGGTGATGATTGGATACAACAGAACCGTTTGTCACTGATGTCATCACCCTGCTTATCTTTAAGAGTCGGCTTAATAAAACACATCAATGACGAGCAACAATTATTAGAATTGATCAAACATTCGTATATCGGCATTCAGCACGCAGCGCTCAATCAACTTGCGCTTAATGGTGTTTGTCCCCATAAGAAACTGATCGGGTTGCTTTTGGAAGAGCCGTTACTTTATCCACAGTTGGCAAACTTTGAAGCACATACGGTTTATGAAATACTTGAAAGTGAATTCGATCGCCGATCCTCAACGACTCTTCAAGCCACTCTCACGTATCTTGAAACGACAAGTAATCCCCCCTAACAAAGAATTCAAATCTGGTAGCAAAACCAAGCCCATTGATTTGAGGCTTTCATTTTTACTTCACTCGCAGCCGGTAAAGTTAGTAGCAACGAATTAAGCCTCGCTTTGTAAGGTATTGTATGGGTTTGTCTAACAGCAACTTCTGTCACTAAACAACGCACTGCAGTTCCGTATATTGATACTTCGTATGAATAATAAGGTGTGTCATGAAAACTCTATCTTTAGCTACCTTAGCGACAGCTATCTTTCTCATTGGATGCGGTTCAAATCAAAGTAAATCGCTATTCAATCAGGCAAACGCAGCACCGTCAGTTGTACATGGAGTCACGATTGAAGCCGTTCCCTCTCAATTCGCTGAATACTCTCAAGCAGGCTACAACCGATATGTGGCGGTCAATGCCCCGAATGGAAAATCTATCCATATTTTGATTATGGATCGCCTGAGCGATTATCAAATAGTCAAAGCCGTCAATGTTCTCAACCACTATCTAACCCCTGTTAATGGCACTAAGTATGGGAGCACTGACTCAAAACGCGAGATTGCAAACGCGATGGCTAACAATGGCGTAATACTAAAGCTAATGAATTATTACGATGAGCCACGATACAACGATGACTTGCCCGGGCAACCCTTGTTCGAAGAAGAGATTCAGGTTGAAGGCGGTGAATGGTATGTCCAACAAGATTATGAAGAGCATCGTGACGCCTCTTATGAGGAAATACTGCATTTAGTTCATGACTATGGCATCGGGGTTTTTAACGCGCCTGAAGATGCAGTAACCGCATTACCAGAATTTCAAAAAGAATTTAATGCGATACAGAGACAAGCATTACACCATGCTTACACGCCACCCCGTGATATTTTAGAAGAGTGGCAAGAAGAAGTCAGCGTTGATCAAGAATACTTTGCCGCTGTAATTGACAGCTACTACGGGCTTTGGGGAGCATACAACGACAAAGGTATGTGGGGGTTATACCAAGTTAAAACCCGCGACGATTTCTCAAAAGAAGACCCCGATGCGCGAGCGATAGTAGAACAGATTTTCTCTCCAACATTGACTTACGATGCATACCTTGCCGATACATTCACCGGAACATTTAAAATGAGGTATGACCCAGCAACGTCCTATACTCATCACTCTCAATATCTAACTAAACTAACGCTATCGGGCAACAATGATGCGAATATTGAGATCAACGAGCATGACAACCGCGTAACCGGAAACGCGGGGGTAAATACAGTGATCGCCCATGGCCCTAAAAGTGAATACCAGCTCCATGAACTGGGGAATGGTAAAATTCAACTTAATGATACCGTTGCTTTACGTGATGGCTTGAACGTTCTGTCTAGTATCGAAAAAGTGCAGTTCACTGATCAGATTTGGACTTTGTGACTAGCAACATTCAAAAGCCAAATCACTTTCCAACAGACGTAAAAAAGCCCGATCATTTCTGATCGGGCTTTCTCAATGATGGAGGCGCCTCCCGGAGTCGAACCGAGGTCCACGGATTTGCAATCCGCTGCATAGCCACTCTGCCAAGGCGCCTTCAATAGTGTTTTAAGAGAACAACTCTGTTGATTAATACCCAATAAGGTAACAATCCAATAGATGGTGCCCCGGGCCGGACTTGAACCGGCACAACGCGAACGTCGAGGGATTTTAAATCCCTTGTGTCTACCAATTCCACCACCAGGGCACGCAATTCTTTATTGCGATGCCGATTACTGAAAAGTAAAACACCATCTTAATGTCAAAATGAATCAACATTACAAAATTTGGAGCGATACATCGGGTTCGAACCGATGACCTCAACCTTGGCAAGGTTGCGCTCTACCAACTGAGCTAGTATCGCATTTTCATTCTTCTTGCTTATCTCTTCTTGTTCATGAAAGGAGAAAGAGAATGGAGGCGCCTCCCGGAGTCGAACCGAGGTCCACGGATTTGCAATCCGCTGCATAGCCACTCTGCCAAGGCGCCTTTATCAACATAAAATATATTGAAGTGTTTAAAGAGAACCACTCTTTGTTCAACACTCTACTAAAAGTAGAAACTAGATAGATGGTGCCCCGGGCCGGACTTGAACCGGCACAGCGCGAACGCCGAGGGATTTTAAATCCCTTGTGTCTACCAATTCCACCACCAGGGCAACGCAATCATGCGATGCTGATTACTGAAGAGTAAAACACCATCTCTCCGCGACCTAAGCCGTGAGAACGAGGTGTACTTTAACGGATGAAAAAAATTCGTCAACAATAAATTTTATCATTTAATTCAAGTGATTAATTATCGAACTCTACAGAATAAATTTAGTGCAGCTTGTACGGTTCTTATACGTAGATCTTGAGTTGTCGCGGGGAATAACGGCTCGAATTACAATTTTCAGATTCACTAAATGCTGTTGATTCAGTTGAATGAAAGAAACACTCCTTCGTTTTCATGCGCTTTTCACATTCAAAGACTAAAGTTTTACGTAACTATAATTACGAAATTAAAACGTGAAGTCACTAAAACGATACCAATATGAACGCTACGCAGTTCTTTGTAACCTCGCCTACCCGAGAGTTTTTAAACATACTCGTTACGGTTTTGATCCTAATGGACAGCGCATCATAAAGAACCAGTTTGGCAAAACCATGATTCGAGTTTTATGGGGTAGTGACAAAGATGAAGTGGTTGTGGTTATCAAAGGATCGCATAGTATCTCAGATTGGTTACTTACCTTTGCTTTATGGACAAAAAGCTGTAAAAGAATTGGGCTCAACTACCGGGTACATGCGGGTTTCTATCATTTGATGTTTCAAGAAAGCCAACCGAGCCGCAATGAAGATAAGCTAGGGTTAAACGTTATCGAGCGCTTAGAAGCTACGCTCATACCTTTGTTAGAGCAAGGAAAAAGGATATCTATAACCGGCCACTCTTCTGGTGGTGCAATTGGCTGCGTGTTCGCTGATTACCTAGCTCAAAAGTATCCAGGCTGTGTTAAGCGAATAGTGACCTTTGGCCAACCTGCGATTGGGGACTGGAATTTTCGAAAGCACTATCGTTTGAGTAAGAAAACCTACCGTATATGTTGTGACATCGACATCGTTACCTTCATGCCACCCGTACCTTTATTGTATTGGCATGTAGGTAAAGTGCTTTGGCTTTATAACGGACGAATCTACGAAAACACCCCGACGTTAATACGCCTCGGGCGGTCAATATTCAGTTGGTTGATCCGGCCTTTCTCTTACCACTTAATGAGCAAATATATTCGCAATAAGGATTTCTTTGATAAACATTGAAATGAGTATGTTGGAAGCTTATGAAGAAGCCAGAAACGAAAAAACCAGCCACTAGGGCTGGTTTTTCTGAATGATGGAGGCGCCTCCCGGAGTCGAACCGAGGTCCACGGATTTGCAATCCGCTGCATAGCCACTCTGCCAAGGCGCCTTCAAGTCGTGTTTTAAGAGAACGACTCTGTTGATTACTACCCAATAAGGTAACAATCAAATAGATGGTGCCCCGGGCCGGACTTGAACCGGCACAACGCGAACGTCGAGGGATTTTAAATCCCTTGTGTCTACCAATTCCACCACCAGGGCACGCAATTCTTTATTGCGACGCCGATTACTGAAAAGTAAAACACCATCTTAATGTCAAAATGAATCAACATTACAAAATTTGGAGCGATACATCGGGTTCGAACCGATGACCTCAACCTTGGCAAGGTTGCGCTCTACCAACTGAGCTAGTATCGCAATTTCATTCTTCTTGCTTATCTCTTCTTATTCATGAAAGAGAGAAAGAGAATGGAGGCGCCTCCCGGAGTCGAACCGAGGTCCACGGATTTGCAATCCGCTGCATAGCCACTCTGCCAAGGCGCCTTTTCAATTCAACACGTTAGGGACTAAAGAAAGCCACACCGCTGTGTTCGGGTGCCTACTTTACGGATCGAGGGGAGATAGTCAAACAAAAAAATGAATTTCAATTCCGTTTGCTGACATTTAAATCAAATTGCTGCATGTTCGATCTCTTCAATCAATAAACACGCAGCAAAATAGAGCAAATTAAGGAATTCGACGTTACCACTTCTTCATAAAACGACCGACTAGGCTTGGATGGTAAGCCCAACAATGGTCAAACATCGTCATAAGTTGTGGGTTGCCATACTTCGAAAGACTAACCGCATGAAAACGGTTTTTGTGCTCTTTCAATTTTTCGACCTGAGCAATCATTTCATCAGATTGCTTAGGAGCAATAAAGTCAGAAAGCACGATCAAATCTGCGTTCTTGTATTTGTCACCCGTCATCAAATCAATCGACTTCATCAGAACAGGTTCTAAATCTGTACCGCCATGGAATGAGTAGCTTAAAAAGTCACTCGCTTCACGTAGGCCATCTTGCCTTGTTAATTCATAGGTGATCTGCTCAGAAGAGAACAGAATCACGTAACAGTCTCTCTCTTCGGCTAGAGCTATCTGCATCAAGGCATAAGCCATTGCTTTGGCAGACTGCTCAGGGAAACCGCTCATAGAACCAGAAGCGTCGACACAGACGATGAACGGGCCCTTTTCAATATCGATATTCTTCCTATCCGGCTTTTGCGCTTTCACTTTACGTAATGTCCGTGATTTACCTTGCGAGCGATAGCTCAGTAAACGCTTGTCGGCCAAGTGCTTATAAAAGATAACCTCAAGTTCGGGGTAAGCGAGGAACATGGTTTCGTTTGGCAGCATCTTGTTGAGATCATCACTTTCGTGGATCCCAACAATATCATCAACCGCTTCATCGCTTTTCTCTTCAACCATCTGCAATTCTTCTACAGGGGCTTTGTGTAGTGAAGGATCATCTTCCTCACCAGCCATACGGCCTAGTTTTTCTGCGATCTCTTGCAAGCCCTTGTGCTTGTTCAAGAACTCAGCATGACGCTTCATGATGGTAAGGTCTGTTTTGCTTAACTTGGCAGATGCCATGTCCCACAAGCGCCCTACACTGCCTTCATCGCCCGACTCCGTCACTTTATCCATGTTTTTCATGGTTTCCATGCGTTGATAAAGGTCGGCTAAGACTTTTTCTTTGCTTGTTTCAAGCTCGGTTACTTGAGCTTGTTTGATGGCATCTGACAGCGATTGGTACCATTGATCACAAAAGTAATGTGGAAACATCGCGTTATAAACACCTTTATTGTTTTCCATCAAACGTCTTGCTTGTAGATAAAATGCTGAGTGCCACTCCAGCTTCTTGATAACGCTATCAATCTCGTCAAAGAACTGTGATTCATCCCAGTAAATCACTTCTTGGTAAAGTGCGATTTCCTCTTGGAAACGGTCGGTTTCACACACTTTAGTGACGCGTTTTTTCACTTTACCGCGCCATTTAACTAAGTGGTTTTTGACTGATGTTTTCACACCTTTATTCTCAGCAGCCATCATCACTTGAGAACGAGCGATAAGATCATTCATCGCGGTATCAATGATACCTGAGTCAGCCACCATCAAAGCGAGGTTTAAGCCGTCAGCTCCTAACATATGCTCCCTCCCTTACTCAAAGTACTGACTCATAAACTTAATTCGTTGTGCGATCTTGCTACTCTTCACTTTTGTCGTTTCAAGATCTTGTGTTACCGCCTGTAAGCTTGATTCCATCGCTTTCGGTAAATCAGGGTCAATATAGTTATGCGGTAATGCATCATGGAATTCTGTGCGTACTCTTTTTAACTTGAATTCAGCTTCAGTTAACTGTTCTAGGACTTTCTCAGCGCCATTCAACCACTTGTTATACAGTTCTTGATCTAAACCGTCAGTAGTAACCACACTCACCAATACGGAACGATTAGCAATGTCTTTGATCACTAATTGATTCGATGCATCCAAGTCGAGCTTTAAGCGGCATAGATTTTTGTTTTCGTTTACGTAACCGTAAATGTCGCCATGACCTTCTTTTAAAACACGGTCAAAATCATCTTTAGCTACATACACCCAACGACTATCGCCTTTCTCAGATTCAGACACCGACATGTTGCTTTGCAGCATAACCAATTTAATAAGATTGTATGCGCTACCGACGCTGTACATTTTCGCGTTCTTGATATCATGTTGGTAAACGTCTTTACGTCGTAAGCCACTGGTTGACTCCACAGAGAGCGACACCGACAGAGTCGATTCAACATCATCTTGAATCTCTTCTAGCTCTTCACGAGACATTTCGATTTGAGATTTCGATTCTTGCTGATCAAACGCTCGGTTCAACGCAAAATCTTTTACAACGCTACGAACCACATCGCGAGATTCAGGGCTATGCCACAAACAATCTTGAAGAAGCATAATATCGAGCGGGTTAACGCTATCACGGCCACTGAAGAATGCGCTCGCTTTCAATAGTTTGACCGCTTTCTTCCAGCGTCTGTCCGAAACATACAAATCCGACTCTGATGCTGAGCCTTGCTTCTTAACCGTGTCTTCAAGCATGGTTTTTAGCTCAAATAACTTGTTAAACGAATTATCCGTCAGCTCCAGATTATCGAGTTCTTTCTGCCATTGATGATATTCAATGTCTGTAATCGCTAACCCTTTTGGAATAACGGCTTCTTGAGGAGTGCCTGTCGTTAGCATCGATTTGAAGTTTTGTTTGTTTTGAATACGGTTGACGAACACGCGAACTAACATTCGGTCATAAAGTGCTTCTAGTCCGCTGTCTTCGTCTGGAAGTTCATTAGACGCTGAAACCAACAAGCGCATCGGCACACGCTCAATGTCTGCGCCATTTTTAAATGTCTTTTCGTTAACCACTGTCAGTAACGTATTGAGAATAGCTGGGCCGGCTTTCCAGATCTCATCAAGAAATACGACTTGTGCGGTTGGTAGGTAGCCTTCGGTCAGCCTTACGTAACGACCGTTGTCTTTTAATTCTTGAATGCTTAGTGGGCCGAACACTTCCTCAGGAGTAGAGAAACGTGTCATCAAATATTCGAAGTAGCTACTATTGTCAAAAGCCTGGATGAGGCGTTTAGCGATAAGGCTTTTTGCGATACCCGGAGGGCCCAATAGAAACACACTTTCGCCGGCAAGAGCTGCCAGCAAACAAAGCTTAATGGTGTCTTCTCTTTCATAAACGCCATCAGAGAGAGCATGCGCTAATTTATTAATTCTTTCAGAGAGTAGCGCCTTGTCAGCATGTGAGGAAATAGAAGGGTTCATGCGTTACTCCGAAAATCTTTGAACAGTTGAGAGTGTAGATACGTTTTTATACATTTGTTAGCACTTTGTTACAAGTATCTTTTATTATTGAGTTGCCTTTATATCAGATGGTTACGCTGCAATTTTCGCGCAATCATAGATTTCAATTATGAGAGTAACATCACGAACGGCGTAAAACTAAATCTATTACTAACCCTAATTTTTCTTTTATTTTCGACACCATAGACGTTATGGTGGAGCTTGTCTTTAGGGCGTGTTGATCTTTCGAGCTGATTTTTGCAACGAGTTGCTGGGTATTTATACAAGGCAGAGGCGTCGATGTGTAGCTAGCCTACATGAGAAGCCGATAACGCAGTAGAAATGACCAGCAAACGCTGCCCGAAGGGTTCGGCTAAAAGCGTTTTACTCTTTGTTGAGGGAGATTTGCTTAGAGTGACTAGGCTACTTCCCCCTCGCCGCGATTAAAACGCTTTTATCTCGAACAAAATTTAACCACGAAAGGTCAACACGCCCTAGTTATACGAAAAATTGGCAAGGAAAGTGGCCAGACTGCATGAGTAAAATTATCCATCAATGGAAAAGTATTTCTCTTATAGAAGAGAACGTGACGCTCCCTACGAACGTCGTGGTAAAACATACAACAATAAACCACCCCGGCGCGGCTGTTATTCTTCCTATCACTTCGTCTGGAAAAATCATCCTCATTAACCAGTTTCGTCCTTCTCTTAAGAAATGGCTTTTGGAACTCCCCGCTGGCACGATGGAAATTGATGAGACACCTCTTCAATGTGCACAACGCGAACTGGAAGAAGAAACTGGTTACAGTGCAACTTATTTTCAGAGCTTAGGACAAGTTACCCCTTTAGCTGGCTTCTGTGATGAGATCCAACACTTGTTCATCGCAAAAAACTTAAGCCTTACTACCCGCTTTGAATGCGACGAAGATGAAGTCATAGAAGTGATAGAGCTGAGCTTAGAAGAGCTGCACAACAAAATACGACACGATGAAATCACCGATACAAAAACTATCGCTTGTTTAAGCAAAGCCCAACTATGTGGTTATCTATAGCCAATTATATGACTACCTAAAGTACTCTAGGAGAGAAGCATGGACTTTCGTTCTGATACCGTAACTAAACCTTCGCAAGCTATGCGTGAAGTAATGGCAAATGCAGAAGTGGGCGATGATGTTTATGGCGATGACCCAACCGTAAACGAATTGGAACAGTGGGCAGCCAATGAAACCGGTTTTGAAGCGGCTATGTTCACTTCTTCCGGTACACAAGCCAACCTTCTTGGTTTAATGGCGCACTGTGAGCGTGGTGACGAATACCTTTGTGGCCAACAGGCGCACAACTACAAATACGAAGCTGGCGGCGCTGCAGTATTAGGCTCGATTCAACCTCAGCCAATCGAGAACAACCCTGACGGTACGTTAGATTTTAAAAAGCTTGCCGCGGCGATTAAGCCAGACGACAGCCACTTTGCTCGTACTAAGCTTCTTAGTTTAGAAAACACAATCAATGGTAAAGTGCTGCCAATGTCTTACCTAGCGGAGGCGCGTGAGTTCGTAAACCAACACGGCCTACAAATGCACCTAGATGGCGCGCGTGTCTATAATGCAGCAGCGGCGCTGGATGTACACATCAAAGAGATCGCACAACACTTCGATTCGATGACAATTTGTTTATCAAAAGGTTTGGGTGCTCCGATTGGCTCTCTACTTCTTGGTAGCAAAGCGTACATCGCTAAAGCTCGTCGACTGCGTAAAATGGTCGGTGGCGGTATGCGTCAGGCTGGTATTCTTGCTGCAGCAGGTAAAATGGCGATCACGGAGAACGTGGCTCAACTTAAAGTAGACCATGAAAACGCAAAAAACCTAGCGATTGGTTTAAGCAAGTTAGAAGGTTTCTCTGTTAACCCTGATTTCATTCAGACTAATATTGTGTTTGCGAAGTTAGACCAGTCGGTTGATATTAACCGCATCGCACGGGAGTTAGGAGAGCAAGGTATTACTATGTCACCAGGTAACCCTGTACGTTTCGTTACTCATAGAGATATCAGTTCAGAAGACATCGCGACTTTCCTAACTAAGTTGGAAAATGCGCTTTAACGCTGAACAAGATTCGCATTAAAGCAATTAAGACTAAAGCTTCCCTTACGAAGCTTTAGTCTTTCAAAAAATCATTCATCTATTCCACCGAAAAATTGCCACTTCACTTCACCTACTAATCTGCCTAATAGATTCCACTAAATCAACTGCGCAGAACGCAATCTTGTTTTGGCCTATGTGAATACCTTCTATGTATTAAACCTGCGTTTAAGTATTCACTTATCGTGAAATTTCGACTTTCATTTGTTATATGAAATTTTTCATGCCCGATAAAGTCAAATAATTTAGTAGTAATAATTTCATTTCTATTTACCACACGTACGATATTTAGAAACAAAACACATCAACTCTAAAAAATCTTCGTAAGAGGCTAATTTAAATAGAAAATCACCAACCAATATAGATAGCTATGGTTCACTATTATCATTAATATTCGTTACATTCAAATTATAAACCAGTGAATAAAACTAAAAACAAAATATCCCTGGAAGAATAATCCACGGAAAATTCACCAAAAATCACGCCGTAGACCATAGTTCTAATTTTATCAATTAAGAAAAATTCACTCGTAAATATAACTGTGGGTCAAAAACTTCCTATCTAATTGAAAATAAAATTATTATCTAAAAATGTACTCTCTATACCTTACCTTAAACTCATACTAAAACTCATACTTCATCTAAATAATAAACTTTTTTTACTACTTCACCATTTTTTAAAGCACTTATAGTTTTGAAAGTTAAGCAACAGGTTACATTCAATCAATGAGAGGTGAAATGATGATTAGATTATTCGGAATTGTTCACAACTTCATCGTCTCAACGTTAATTTTTAGTCTGTCACTTTCATTCTACACCAGTGCTAACACCTTAACGTTAGGAATTAACGGTCAGATCAAAGATCGATGCGAAATAAATTTCTTTTCTGGCAATGTCATGAATTTTACGGAACACCGTGATGTGCAACTATTGCCTTTTAATATGTATTGTAACCGTCCGTTGGGTATAACGATTAATTCAAAATATGGAGGCTTAAAATATCAGCACCAAGGGGTTGATATTATTGAAAGTTATAATATGTCATTACAAATAGACGAGCTTCGTCTTTATGAAAGTAGGCACAGCAGCCAACTTACTTCACCAGTAATGATAAACAGTTCTGGTGTTATTCCTTTCTCTCAACAGGGAAGCCTTAGGGTAGCACTCGAAAATAGCTTGCGTTTCGCGGGTTATTATCAAGACGTTATTGAGATCGAAGTTTACCCTTCGATTCATAGCGTGACCAAGTAAAAACTCTGCAATGTATCTGCAGATACTAAATACGCTCAGCAGTATTCGAGCCAATCATTTAAGATAAAGGAATTTCTAATGAAAAAGCTAACACTCTACGCAGCAACAGTCACTGCTATTTTTGGTGCTCAAGTTCAAGCCGCTCCTGGTGATGTCCAGCTAGTTGGTTTTGTTTCACCTGTATGTGAAGTTACTGGTCTTTCAACACAACTGATGGACTTCGGTAATGTATCTCAAATTCAAAACCTTTCTGTTAGTGGTCTTAACATGAAATGTAACGACGTCGATGGTGCAACTGTAACACTGACGAGTGCAGAGGGTGGTCTAGAGTCCGATGATAGCGAAGACTACGCTCTTACCTACGATGCAACATTTAACCCTTCAGGCTTAGCACCTTTCACACTAAATGCGCCAGGGGGCCCTGGTCAAAATGACGTTTCAGTCAGTAACTCTTATGGTGGTTCTGGAGTATTGGCGACTGGTGTTGCCGCGTCCATTGATATTGTGACAACAGAAACCTCCCCATGGGCAGGTGGTTATTCAGATACATTAACCGTAAATATCACCTCAAACTAGAGGTTAAAGTCGGGGGCTATTATTTGGCCTCCGACTTCAATTAAGCCTTAGTTGTATTAAAACTTAACCTCAGTTGTATTACCGACTCTAGTTTAATTTGGAGCTCATCGCGATGTATAAATGGATCATGCATAAATGGACTGTTCTCTTATTATTGTCACTCACTTGTTTGTCAGCTCATGCGTTCAAAGTAGAGCCGATGTCTATGGAGATGACACCACTTGGTAAAAGAGCTCAAATGACGATGAGGGTTGAAAATTCGTCTACCGAACCACTCACAGTCGAACTGTCTCCAGTATTTATGACTATGAATGAATACGGAAAAGAGACAACGACGCCTGCAGATGACGAGCTATTAGTAATCCCAGTAACCGCAATCATAGAGCCAGGACGATCGCAATCCATTATGGTTCGATATTTAGGTGATCCTTCCATCACAGAGTCAAAAGCTTTTCGTATTGCTGTTAAGCAAGTGAAAGTTCAAAGAGCAAGCAGCAACCAAGGGCAAGTGAGTCTGTTACTTCAGTTTAATACGCTTATCAACGTTCGACCTCAGAACACAGCCTCTCAACTAGAAATTAAAAGTATCGAACCAAATAACAAAAATAACAAATGGGTCCTTGAAGTACTGAACAGCGGTAATAGTTATGGTCGGTTGACCAATACGACATGGAAAATTTCTGACGGTACAAGATCAACATATCTAAAAGGCGTAGAAATCGCCAAACGTATTCCGGGAACTTTAATTCTTCCCTATTCCACTCGTTTTTTCGAAATGCAGCCACTTGAAAATTACAATGTAGACACTCTATCGATTGAAATCGAGCAGGATCAGTAGCAATGAGACGTTATATTTTGGGTGGGTTAATTTCTTGTTTTCTGTGTGCACAAGCGTTTGGCATAACACTGTTTCCAACCGTCATTGAACTCAATACCGATCACAGGGCAACATCGCAACTGGTTGTGACTAACAACTCAACGCGGGATCTCCCACTTGAAGCTAACGTTCGTCGTTTGAAATTCTTACCTGATGGCACGTTCCAAACATCAGATCTATCGAGTGAGGTGATGTTTGTGTTTCCACCTGCCGCTATGTTGGCCCCCGGTGAACGTCAAGTATTCCGTATACAATGGTTGGGAAACCGCTCACTCGAAACTTCCCAAAGTTACTTTGTTCGTTTCAGTACCGTAAATATTGGTCAAAACAACGGAAAAGTGGACAGTCCTACCAGTTTAACAACTGGTATCAATTTGCAAGTTCACTACAATGCGTTGCTGCACATTCATTCATCCTCGCTAGAGCCTGACGTGAACTTACATATAGATGAACAAGGAAAACTAACACTCACTAATTCAGGGTCGCGATTTACCTATACATCGTTACTTCATTTTAAGGGGCTCGAATCTCAGAACCAAAAGGTACATGAGGCTTTAGGTGAACAGTTTATTCCACCACGCTCGACTATTACTTTGCCTTCTTCTTTAAATCACTTACCAGTAGGCACTTATCATGGATATGAAAACTGAAACCTCTCACAAGATGTGGCAAGTTTTCTATGTCTTGGGATTAGTACTGTTTTATTGTACCGCCTTAAGCCCTGTAGCTTGGGGGCAGGAAATGGTATTGAACCCGACAGGACGCGATATTCAACTTACCTCTTTACTAAGAATAAGTGACACCATACTTGGTGAAGCGGATATTATCATTACCGCAAACAACGAAATTCTTTTACCAAAGGAAAGTACGCTGTCTCTCCTTTCGTCTGTCGTCACTCAAGAAGGTATTGGTAAGCTCCATGACACGACAGACGATGAGATGCTGTCGCAACACCACTTTAAGAGCGTAGGGCTGGAACTTAATTTCGACTCTTCTTCATTGGAATGTATCGTGACGGTTCCGCCAGAATTTAGCTTAACCCAACAACTATCGATGAACGGCGCAGAAGATTTTTATAACTATGCTGAGCCAAGTCTATTAAGCGGATACGTTAACGTGGCCCTTTCCGCCAATGAGAGCCAATATGTCGACCAAAAATCGTCAAGGCAAGATCTTTATCGAAGTCAATTCGACTCTGCACTTAACATTGGTTTTTTCAATTTTGAATATGAATCCTATTTAGAAAATGGTTCATCACAAAAGTCACAATATGTGAGAGAAGGAACTCGTCTTAATATTGACTTTGCACAGCAAGGTACACGACTTGTGCTCGGCGATATGTACAACAGTGGCCAATCTTTTCAAGACAGCACCGACATACTTGGTATTGGCTTAACTCGAGATTTCACACTGATTCCAACCAGAAATGCACGACCACGAGCCAATCAATCATTCACACTTCAAAGAGCCTCGAATGTCGATGTCTATATAGATGGGATTGCAGTCCAACGATTAACTTTAGGCGCTGGTAGCTACAACCTGAGTGATATACCTCTCGCGCAAGGTAGTAACGATATTGTACTCGTCATTACCGATCGTTCTGGGAATGAAGAGCGTATCGAGTTTTCTATTGCGACTGGTAACGACTTACTCAATAGCGGTGAGTTTGAATATAGCATTATGTACGGAGCACCCTCTGAACTCCAAAATGGACAATTAGAATACCTAACCGATGAGCGTATTTTCCATGGTTATGTCGACGTGGGTATTAACCCTTGGTTAACGTTAGGTACCAACTTTCAAACCCGTGAAGATTTATACCAATATGGTACTACCGCACTCATCGCTTCTAGATGGGGAGTCACTGAACTCAATGCTTCACGTAGCAAACATCCTGTATTTGGAACTGGCGATGCTTACAAATTTGCATTTGATGCGGAATTTCCCAGTAAAAATACACCGGCTCCACAACTGAGTGTTACTTATGAGTATCTGAGCAACAATTTTACTGGTGTTGCCGGGTTTGACGCCTCCGACAAAGACATCAACTTAACCACTCACTATGCTTCTGCATTCGGTTCTATTTATCTAAGTCGATCTTTACGTGCCGCCATGACAGTCAATTACCGTTCAGGAATAGACAAAGAGAACGACTATTGGCTAATTAGCCCGAGTTTATCGGACGGACTGTTTGATACTCACGCGACTTGGAGTGCCCGTGTTAGCTATCAAGATCACGCCAGTAAAGACGATGACATCAGCACTACGCTCACCATAAGTTGGCCTCTTAGCCGACAAACTCGTGTCGTCGGTCGTTACAGTACAGAGCTAAGAGAAGCCGCCTTAGATTACAGCTATCAGAATAATATAGGTAACACCGGAGGGATATCAGGGTTTGCGAGTGTCATTACGAATGAAGAAACGGACGCCGATATGGACGCTGGTATTAACTATACGGCAAACCGTTACGAATTGAGTGCGACCCATGCCTCTCGTCTTGACGACATTAGTGGTGACACAAGAAACCACAGTACCGACGTGACCATCAGCAGCGCACTTGCGTTTGCAGGTTCATCGGTAACGATCGGCAGACCGGTCCGTGAAGCATTTGCTATTGTCAGCAAGCACGAAAGCCTCGCAGAGAATGACGTGGCATTAGACCCAACAAAAGACGGAGAGTACGCACGCGTTTACCTTAACGGAGATGCCAGTGCCATGGTCCCTGATCTTGTTGCTTATAATAGCCAAGTCATCGGTTATGAGGTCGATAACTTACCACCGGGATATGATTTGGGTGATGGTGCTTTTTGGGTTAAGCCTGACTATAAGCGGGGCTTCCAACTACAAATTGGTTCCGATGCGGTCTTAACCGTGATTGGCAAGCTATATGACCGTCAAAGTAACAATCCAATTTCACTTGTCGCTGGTGTAGCACATTACCTTGGTGAAGCCAAACAGTTACCGATTGACTTCTTTACCAATCGGAGTGGCATATTTGCGATATCCGGGTTAAAGCCAGGGAAATATCAACTGATTCTTGACACTAAAGAACAAGAGTCAGCCGTCATTACTCTCAGCGAGCGCAGTGACAACTTGATCAGACTAGGAGATGTGTATGTGGATTAAACAACTTCGGTGGGGAGGGTGGTTCCTCATCGCCATGAATTCGATACCCTCTGTATTAGCATGTGAAGCTAGTGCATTGACTATTCAACCCGTCTCATCCCAGTCGCAATACGACGTTTTCAACACAGGTACTTACGCAACAATTAATACTTATAGGATCGATGCGAATATAATTGGAGAAGCCTGTAAATTGAGTTTGGTTTTACAACTTAACGATACCAGTCGGACGTTAAAAGGGTTAAACCAAGACGAACTCAACTTCGAGTGGAGTGGACAAGTGGGTGTGCCAATCGCGAATCAGTGGCATTTATCATTAACCGACAGTCAACCTTCGACAACCATACAAATGCGTTTCCCAAGCAAACAGTGGCTAGCGTCAGGAACCTATCGGGGGCTTTTAGAAGTATCGCCCTCTTATACCTCAGACAATCAACAAATAGAGATCAGCCCTAGCTCACTCCCAGTATCCGTTACCGTGCCACCAGCTGCAAAAGTTCACTTTTATGGGTTAACTCAACAGCACTATGATCTTGATCTTGGGCCATTATATTCAAACAAGATTATTCGTTCGGCACCGAACCTATGGGTGCAAAGCAATACAGCGTATACCATCGTATTGGAATCATCCCATCAAGGGATGTTACGCCACGAATCTGATGAGGCAAAATGGGATATTCCATACCAACTGTCCCTCGATAACGATAGAGTAAACCTCAATCAACTTGATGCAAAAATTCAGCGTCTTTCAGCTACGACTGGTCAACCTATTCCTTTGAGTTTTGTTATTGGGGAAACAGAGAACAAACCGGGAGGAATATATGACGACACATTACAAATTTCTATAGAACCTCTCCTTTCACAGCAGCCGTAAATATGTAATTATATAAATCCTGAGATATGCAACGCAATTATATAAAACGACACATCATATAATCAAAACTTAGTTTGTCAGTTTCGGAGTACGTTATGCATAACCAAAAAAATAATTTAAAGCACATGCTCCTAATTGGCGACAACGGTATAAATAACCAGTTTATTCAACGAGAAATAGAGAAGTATAGTGACTTTTCTTTTAGTCGCGAATGTATTTCAGGTATTGAACGTTCGAATCATCGCAAGACGTTCGATGTCATTATCATTAGTTACTTACTCTTAGCTGACATCCAAGATGTCTACATTACCTTATCAAAAGTAGAGTCCAATAAATGGGTAATCTATGACGTTCCCTCTGATATTACCGGACAGAGTATTACCGTAATACAATTATTCAACATGTTTAATATAAAGGGCATAATCTATCAAGATGCTCCTGTAGAACACCTTACACGTTGCTTGAAAACGGTCTGTGATGACGATCTATGGTTACCGAGGAAGTTAATGTCGCATATTTTATCCAATGCGCGCTCCCATACATTCAAGTCACAGGTAATATTATCTACTCTTACAAAAAGAGAAGCTCAAATATTTAAACGAGTTATCAGAGGAGATACAAATTTAGAGATATCAAGAGAACTATTTATTTCAGAAAGTACTGTGAAGACACATGTATATAATATATATAAAAAAATAAACGTAACCAACCGAAAAGAAGCAATAAGAAAAGCAAATTTTATCAATAGCTTAGAGACCATTATACAACCAGGCATGTAGTTAATATTTGAGTCACAAATATAGAGGCAGCGGATTGCAGTGATTTTTATAATAGATCGTATTATAATTTAGGCCCTTAAAAAGGTGTGCTTCTATTATCCCCCTCCATCATAGAATCACAGTTAGACTGAACAAAGCAGTTTAAATAATATCATCAGTGACTTAATTACATTCTATCCTCTAAGACACGAGTAGAGTTTGTGAACTCACAAAACATCACGTCTGAAACCCTCGATCTCCCTAGCAGAGCAAAAGTCTGCTGAGTACTTAAATATTTGGCTTTATAGCAATTCAGACTTGAGCTTCCCCTTGGGGTAAGCTTTATCGTAATGTTTTGTCCGGAGCAAAAGCATGACTTACCGATCCTTCGCTTTACTATTACTCACTCTTTCCCCTAGCCTTCATGCCTCTAATTTTGGCGATCCTGAACTGGGTAAAATGAAGTCACCAAGTTGCATTTTCTGTCATAACCCCACGGGTGAAACAAGTAACACTGCTTACCCAAAACTTTCTGGCCAAGATTCAACATACCTCTATAACACAATGAAAGCTTACCAAAACGGTGATAGACAAGGCGCTTACGCTGAGATGATGCAAACACAACTAAGTAAACTTAATGATCAAGACTTGAAAGATATTGCGGCTTTTTATTCATCTCAGCCCTAAACACCTTCGATGATTGTTACCTAGCTTTGAAAATGCAGTGTACAAGGTTAATGGAATTACGATTATCCAATTGCGCGTCCGTAGAGTAGAACCAAAACGATGTGCCCTTCAAATGCAATCGTACAATTTACTTAATAAAGTGGCTTCGGGCTTGTTCAACACTCGGGATTTAGTGTTGGCTGCGCAACACCTTAATCCTTATTAGTTATGTTCGAAGCTCTTTTAGAGTATTGAGTCCAAAACTAAAAATCATAAATGCAGGTAAAGCTAACACCACACCATAAAACTGTAAGTAATCATCACTACTCACATATGGGCCAAATGGCTCGAATACCCATAACCCACACAAGCACAAAAGACCCCAACCGCCACTACTAAAGATAAAAGCCATAAACATCGGTAGAGATAACATTCGATCACTTGAATTAATTTCAGATTTACGCTTTGTTCCAAAATACCCCACACCCAAAATGGAACAGATAGCACTAACTATGCCTGTTACTCCATTTATGACTTCCCACTCTAGTTGCATATTCCCTCCATAGAACATAACGAATGACATGGATTCCCCCTACCGAGGATCTGCCACACTTATGTGGTACTTAATTGCACCGGAGGCACCATGTCTGATTATTATTATTTCTGCGGTATCGACCTAGCTAAAAACCACTTAAGTCTTCATGCCGTAGACCAAAATGGTAAAGTCTTACTTCATAAGTCAGTAACCCGCTCTAAACTGCTGACTACAATAGCAAATATGCCACTCATGCGTATAGGCGTTGAAGCGTGTGGTGGTGCACATTATTGGGCAAGAACACTCAATACACTCGGTCACGATTCCCGTATTATGGCCGTTAAATACGTGATGCCTTATCGAGCTAAGGGAAAGAGCGACCTTAATGATGCAGTCGCTATCTGCGAAGCTGAAGCTGTTCAGCGTCCATCGACTCGCTTTGTGCCAATAAAATCCCCCGAGCAACAAGCCATCCTATCGGTACATAGAATAAGAGAGCATTGGGTTCGTGAACGCACCGCGCTTATGAATCGCATGCGTGCGCAAGATGGTTGTGATCTTAAATTCAATGCTCAGAAATGATTTTATATGGGATGAAAATAGCGCCAAAAATTAACTATTGACGCCATAGTCGTTTGTTAGGGCAACTTGAATCCCTTGCGCTTTTGAGATATTTTTCTCGAAAGCTCTAAGATACTTATTTTTTCTCGCAAAGCATCAATTACAATACGAGCTGTAATTGCGCCTAAATAAACTCCAGAAACGATGCCTGTGATTAAAGGTGATAAGTTGAATATTTCTTCGGAACCCAATGCTTTAATATATGCCAAGTAGATCATGATGATAGCAGGAACAATACCGAGTTTATCAACGATTCCAACAAGGAAACCTACCCTCGATTCTAAATACCTAATGCGATCCTCAAAGAGGACCTTAACACAGTCTATGCTGTCATCACCGAAGGTTGAAATTTCTTCCGCGACTATATAGTCCGTCCGGTATCTTTCATTTATATTTTTTAAAGTTTCTTTTGTTGCACCCACAAAGAAGCGAACTGTAGAAATGAATGAGGACAATGAATACAGTACAAGAAATGCAAAAAAAGCAAATAGCGATATGTAAGAAGTGGTAGCGTCTCCTAATAAAGCTGCAATCAAAGCAATAGCTAAAGATACAACTCCCGCCAGAAATGAGAGTGCTTCCATTTTATTGTCAATAAAAAAGTTCTTAACATCGTTTAGCGCACTCTCTTTCGATATAAAACATTCAATGATCGAACCAATATCATCACTGTTCAAAATATACTCCTATTGCCCTAGACACAATGACGCCCACGAAAGGTGCTAGCCTCCAATATCGTGGATTAGCTTATAACCATAATTAGTGTGTAAAACAACTAAATTTGGATGCTAGCATGAGTAAAGATAGCATAATCTTCATTGGCTTAGATACGCATAAGTCATTTATTCAAGTCGCTGTTTTGCAAGAACATCGAGGAGAAAATCCGCAACACATTGACCTATTAAATCTAATAAGTCTGCGTTAATTAAATTTGCCAAACATTAAAGAAAGCGGACGCTACAAAGGAAAGCGAGTGATACAAGGTGGAGGTGCTCAAGTTCGTATAATATTATACATGGCGATGCTGTCTGCCATGCAATGTAACCCCGTTTGAAAGCGACATATCAACGACTTTTAGACGCTGGAAAGTCAAATAAAGTCGCGATTATTGCATGCGTGCACAAGATGGTTGTAATCTTAAATTCAATGCTCAGAGATGGTGTTATATGGAATGAAAACAGCGCCAAAAATTAACTATCGACGCCATAGTCGTTTGTTAGCATGCTGTTTCCGTAACAAAATCATTAATTTAAGAGCGTGTAGTAAAACGTATTTTAGTACTGTGAAAATCGTTGTACAAATGCTGATGGAACTGACGTGAACTTTTGGATTCTCTAACCGAGCATGTCGCCCATAAACAACTGAATGCTATGCATTTAATGTAAAAGTGGGTCTAAACATTCAGTGTGAAAACGTGCAAGCACATATTGCCGCCGATGTAAGGCACGTTATCATTTTTAACCAATCATTAATTTACTAATTAACAATTTAACATTAACGCCCTCGTTAAACTCGTGCTCATTCAGAGTTAAAAACCACTCTTTTTTAAGTCATTCATTATTCAACAAGCAATAAACTGTCTGTGCGTACAGCCTAACTAACAGGCATTCACAACACTATAATGCAGCGATACAACAAATACCCCACACGAAACGTACACAGCAAGACTGCCCTCAACTTTAAAAGAACCCGATAAAAACTTGGTCTTAAGCTTTTAACGAAAGGCTTCTAACTAACATAGCGCTTTACACGCCCTAGCGAACCCTTACAATGTGCAGCAAATATATTTATCAAGGTTTATCTCTATGTCTATTCAATGGTTTCCGGGTCACATGCATAAAGCCCGTAAAGAAATCGAAGAAGTTATCCCACAGGTTGATGTGATCATCGAAGTACTGGACGCTCGTATCCCGTTCAGTAGTGAAAACCCAATGATCTCTTCACTGCGCGGCGATAAGCCTTGTGTAAAAGTGTTGAACAAGCGTGACCTTGCGGATCCTGAACTGACTCAACGTTGGATTGAGCACTTCGAGAAAGAGCAAGGCGTTAAAGCGATTGCGATTACGACTAGCGTAAAAGAAGAAGTTAACCACGTTATGGAGCTAGTACGTAAGTTAGCACCGCACCGTGAACAGATGGGTAAGAACATTCGTACAATGATCATGGGCATCCCGAACGTGGGTAAATCGACCATCATCAACTGTTTAGCGGGACGTACGATTGCAGTTACAGGTAATCAACCTGCGGTAACTCGTCGTCAACAACGTATCAACCTGCAAAACGGCGTGATCCTTTCAGACACTCCTGGAATCCTATGGCCTAAAGTAGAAAACCCACACAGTGGCTTCCGCCTGGCTGCAACTGGCGCGGTAAAAGATACAGCAATGGAATACGATGAAGTGGCATTCTACACAGTCGAGTACCTTGCAAAGCAATACCCTAACCTTTTGCAAGAACGCTACCAAATTGAAGAGCTGCCTGAGTCTGATATTGAGTTGATGGAAGCGATTGGCCGTAAGCGCGGCGCACTTCGTGCGGGTGGTCATATCGACATCCACAAGTGTTCTGAGATCTTGCTTCACGAACTGCGCAACGGTACTTTAGGCAAAGTTACTCTGGAACTACCAGAAATGATCACCAAAGAGTTGGTTGAAGTTGAAGAAGCAGCGGCACTGAAAGCTGAACAACAAATTAAGAAGAAAGAAGAACGCCGTAAGCGTTACTTGAAGAACAAGCGTTAATCTCTCTTCGTTTTAAGAAAAAATCACATGGTGCGACTAAGCGCCAAATAATTGAAGCGTCTACTCTAATCAAAAAAGCCCCGAACAATTTAATGCTCGGGGCTTTTTGGTTTGTTCTTCTGCTTTAAAGCAACTTCAGTACGAGGCAGCTGTTGAGCAAGGAACGATTATTCAACTTGAAGTGACTAAGAATACACAATGCTTGCTGTTTTCTGTTCAAGTTCAACGGGAGAGCTCCAAGAGATCACCTTCTCATTCACTTGACTTCCACACGGTGCATCCCACACTTGCTCTAGTTCTTCTTTACCACCAATCGCTTGATAAAAAGCAATGGCTTGGTGATTTTCAGACATCACCTCTAGGTATAGACCTGAATCCGAATAGTATTGCTGCAACCACTTCGATAATTCAGACAATAGACGCTTACCGACACCTCTACCGCGATAATTATTGTCTACATGTAACGCATCAATGAACGTGCCACGCTCAAAATTGTGATTACCAAACGCGCAGACGAAACCAACCAGTAAACCGCCCTCTTCAAGCAATAAAACATGTTGGTTAAAAGGAGGGTTAATCAAACGAGTCTGCCAAATAACAGATCTGTCCTCCAAAACATCATTTTCTAAGTAATCATCAGCAAGAATGCCACGGTAATATAGCTTCCAGCTATCCGCGTGTAATTGGGCAATCCGCTCATAATCTTTATATTCAGCTACCTTAATTTCCATTTATTAGCCCTTAGTACTTCCATTTATGACTTGCTACTACATTTCACACTACCTTTATACAATATTTAAGCAAAACATACTAATACACGTTTACACTTTCAATATTGACTTACACGTGTACGCTGATATTCTAGCGCACAGATGTAAGCTCAATGGGAATTTGCTAATGAATAGTGCCGACAAACAATCTACAAAAAAGCCGCCATTAATCTGGCTCAATATTTTTGTATTCTCTTTTAGTATGCTGCTTGCTGTTGTTGCAGCTCCCGTTTATGGCTACTTTTTCGGCTATGGCATGGAGCACTGGATATGGCTAGCGATCTGCTTTACGTTCTGTAACCTTTCAATCACGACGGGTTATCATCGCTTATGGTCACACAAAGCGTTTGAAGCGCATTCAAGCCTAAGATTCCTGTTTGCACTAGGTGGCGCGTTTGCCCTGCAGAACAGCGCGCTACACTGGTCTTCTGATCACCGTGTGCATCATAAGCACGTGGATAACAACGACAAAGACCCATACTCAGCAAAACGTGGTTTTTGGTATTCTCACATCGGGTGGATGATTCGCAACTACAGCACCTCGATGTATGAAAATTATGAAAATTGTCGAGATTTAAAGAAAGACAAAATTGTTATGTGGCAGCACAAGCACTACGTTCTGTTGGCATTGCTAATGAACTTCGGTGTTCCTATCGCTTTAGGTATTATTTACGGTGACGTACTTGGCATGTTGTTAGTCGTAGGCGCTGTTCGTTTGGTACTTAACCACCACACAACATTCTTCATTAACTCTCTTGCTCACATCTGGGGTAGCCAACCTTTTACCGACAAAAACACGGCCCGTGATAATGGTGTGCTAGCGGTTCTTACTTTTGGCGAAGGCTACCATAACTTCCACCACATCTTTGAGAACGACTACCGTAACGGCATCTACTGGTGGCAATACGATCCAACAAAGTGGTTGATCAAGAGTGCTTCGTTGATGGGACTGGCAAGTAAGCTAAAGAAAACCCCTCAAGCTCGTATTGAAAAAGCAGAAGCATCAATGTTACTTAAACTCACGCAGCAAAAGATCATGCATCGTGCCGACAAGCAACAAATCGCAGACAAGCTTCAACAAGAATTCGATGCTCTAGTATCAAACATGAATGAGTATTACGAAGTAAAAAAGCAGCTACTTGAAAGCAAACGCGAAGATGTTGTGAAGAAGTACGAACACTCTCTGCTTAAAGTTCGTTACCAACAAATCAAAATGAATTTTGAGCAACAGAAAAAAAATTGGGCAATGACTGTGGAACAGTATGCTTAAGGTGGAATAATAGACTTAAGGCAGGGTAATCCGCTTAATGCACCAGTAATGACACTGTTTAACTCTTATTTGAAGCCCTCATATTACTATGAGGGCTTTTTTATGAGCGTAACCTATTAGCCATTAGCCATTAGCCATTAGCCATTAGCCAAATACTGTCAAGTCTAAATTGTGGACTTCAAGAACCATAGTTATTGGATTCCAGAACTCTTTCTTCAATCTGAATTTATACTTATATTACTTTAACTTACTGAGTTTAGAGCTAAGGAATTAAAAATGAGTAAACTGACTATTATTGCAACGATCGTCTCTAAAGAAGACAAAACTAATCTTGTTAAATCAGAGATGATTAAATTGATCGATAAAACCCGTGCTGAAGACGGCTGTATTAATTACGATCTGCACCAAGATAACAGTAACCCTGCCCACTTCGTTTTTCATGAGAACTGGGAATCTGAAGCTCATCTAGACAAACACTTAGCGAGCCAACACATCGCTGAGTATATGGCTGCGACTGAAGGCTGTATTGAAACCTTTGTGCTTAATAAAATGACGCATATCGCCTAACCAGTCACTCAGAACTGATTCAATAAAAACCCTGCTCTTAACGCAGGGTTTGTCTTTTCAAGAAACTTTTATCCGCTCATTCTGACAATTAAGAAATCCACCACTATCATCGCCTTACTCAAAAACAGCCATTTCGTTAAATGTTTCCTTTCAACATACAAAAACCACTCACGATTTATAAAACAACGTCTCTATATGCAACTAAAACAAACAAAGGTGATCCAAGTTATATTCTAGCAAGCTGCAAAATTTGTTTATTAACACCCAAACAACAGTAGTTAATCAATATTTACAACCACAATTAACATAGGAAAAAATGTTTGTCTTAGATCATACCAAAGTCAAGTTTGTCTCGTGCCACAGTTCGGTTTTCTGTACATTCATTGTCATATTCTGAAACACTTTCTTATATTTTTTAAACTTTGTGGAGATTTCTATGTTAGAGCTCTTGATCGGATTAGTAATTACCATCGCTGTTGGTTACTTTATTGTAAAAGGCTATAAAGCCGCAGGCGTGTTACTAACTGCAGGCCTTGCCCTACTTCTTATTACTGGCCTTATCGGTCACACAGTCTTACCAGCAAAGGTCGCTTCAACAGGTAACATGGTTACCGACTCACTAGAATTTGTTAAGTACATGCTTCAGTACCGTGGTGGTGGCCTAGGCATGCAAATCATGCTTCTTTGTGGTTTTGCTTCTTACATGACCCACATCGGCGCAAACAACGTGGTAGTGAAACAATTCTCTAAACCGCTTGCTGCTATCAAGTCTCCATACGTACTTCTTGTTGCGGCCTACATCGTAGCTTGTCTAATGTCTCTAGCAGTAAGTTCTGCAACAGGCCTTGGTGTGCTATTGATGGCGACCCTATTCCCAATGATGACGGCAATGGGTATTTCACGCCCGGCAGCGGTTGCAGTTTGTGCGTCACCTGCAGCCATCATTCTTTCACCAACTTCTGGTGATGTGGTTATCGCAGCAGAAAAATCAGGCATGTCTCTAGATGTGTTTGCCGTTCAAACGGTACTGCCAGTTTCTATCTGTGCGATCATCGTAATGGCAGGTGCCGCTTTCTTCTGGAACAAATATCTAGATAAGAAAGAAAACACACCTATGGAAAAAGTTGACGTTTCTGAAATCGAAACAACAGCACCAGCTTTCTACGCTGCACTTCCATTCCTACCTATCATCGGTGTTTTCCTATTCAACGGCCGCACAATTCCAGGGCTTTCACTTGATATCTACACCATTGTGGTAGGTTCAATCTTCGTGGGTGCAGTTATCGATTACGTTGTTAAGAAGTTTGACGGTGAGAAAACATTAGAAGATTTAGATTCTTGCTACCAAGGCATGGCTGACGCGTTCAAAGGCGTAGTAATGTTGTTGGTTGCGGCGGGCGTATTTGCTCAAGGTCTAATGTCTATCGGTGCAATTGATAACCTAATCGGTCTTGCTGAATCGGCAGGCGCTGGCGGTATCGCATTGATGCTTATCCTAACAGGTTTAACGGTTGCTGCAGCTATCGCGACAGGTTCTGGTAACGCGCCTTTCTATGCATTCGTAGAGCTGGCTCCATCACTGGCGGCGAAAATGGGCTTGAACCCTGCGTTCCTAATCATCCCTATGCTTCAAGCATCTAACTTAGGCCGTACCATTTCTCCAGTATCTGGCGTAATTGTTGCGACATCTGGTATGGGAAAAATCAGCCCGTTTGAAGTTGTTAAACGTACTTCTGTTCCAGTAATCTGTGGTCTTATCACGGTTATCTTTGGTACGCTGGTATTGGTTCCAATGGCAGCTTAACTATAAGAAACACTCTATCTAGACTGATACAAGCTAAGATAGAGATGCCGATATAAAATGCCCTAACAAAAAGGCGCTGAACTTAGTAAGTTCAGCGCCTTTTTTATTGTATCTTAATTTAGAATATTCAAAACTCTATCCGTTGGAGTGTCACTCTAAAAAATCTTCACAAAAGCTTTAATCGGCACGGCTTGAAATAGTTTATTTCAAAGGAGCAAGCCTTACTTCATGTCACCATAGCGTTCTAGATACAAAACCGTTGCAGCAGTACGTGAAGGCACTTGTAATTTTTTCAGTAAGCTCTTCATATGCACCTTAACTGTCGATTCAGAGATAAACAGATGATCAGCGATTTGTTTGTTACGGTAACCTTTTGCGACTTCTTGCAGGATCTGCATTTCGCGTTCAGTCAGTTGGTCAAAAATATCATTTCGGCTATCAGCATCATTCAAGTAACGAGAGACTACACTGCTGTAAGCCTTGTCACCGCTATGTGCTTGCTTAAGCAGTTCAATCAGCTCATCGGGTTCAGTATCTTTCAATAAGTAACCATCAGCGCCCGCCTTAACAATCGCTTCGATATCCGCAGGGCTATCAGAAACGGTTAAAATAACAATGTTAGCGCTTGAGCCATCAGTGCGAAGTGCTTTCAAGGTATCTAATCCAGACATGCCTTTCATATTAAGATCCAATAGGATCAAATCAGGTTCTTCTTCATGGGCAAGAGCGACTGCTTCAGTACCGTTACTTGCTTCTGCAATCACTTCAAATTCATCTTCAAAGCTCAGTAATTGGCTTATACCTCTGCGCATCAATGGATGATCATCAACCAGCATCACTTTACAAATCGTCAACTTTAACTTCCTTCAAACTTTTATATTTCAATATGACTGTACAGCCTTCACCTTGAGCCGCCTCAATCGTTAAGTCGCCATTCAGTCTTGCCGCACGCTCCTGCATAATGCTCATCCCGTAGTGGTTCATCTTCGAACTACTTGGGTCAAAGCCATCTCCATTATCTTTAATCACGACTAATACTTCTCCGTCCTCATCGATACAGCATACATCTATCAAATCGGCATTGGCGTGTTTTATTGCATTTATTGTTGCTTCACGAATCAATTGAAGCAAGTGAACCTGACTGTGAGCATCAAGCTCTAACGATGAGAGATTATTGGTTAAATTAATCTTCGCATCGGTTCTTTCGGAGAGCTCTTCAAGCATGGTGCTCAGAGCATCTCCAAAGTTGCTCTCTTTTATAGTCAACCTGAATGTAGTAAGCAGCTCTCGTAATTGAGTATAAGCATCAGCCAAACCATTCCCAATCTCTGAGGCTATCTGTTCTGACTGCTCTCGATGTTTGTGCTCGGGAAGCTTACCAATGACACGCTTTAACAATGTCACTTGGATCTTCAAATACGACAGAGATTGAGCCAATGAATCATGCAGTTCACGCGCAATCGTCGCACGCTCTTCCATAATAATAAGCTGCTCAGCTTTCTTTTGCGCGCGATTATAATAGATAGCTCGCGATAATAGTTGGATAAAACTCTCAATTAGTGCCTTTGTTGAATGACCATGATGATATGAGCAATACAGATACCCCAAGACAAGTTCGTTATCATCTAGCTTCATTTCAAACTTTTCATAATCTAAGTTCGAATCATACCCTTCATCCATTATCAAAGAACGTCCCGAATTATCGACTATCTCTAACCTTAGAGATTCAATCCCTTCTAAGCTAACCAAATGTTGCAAAATAGCACGGAAATTTTCCGGTGCAATGCGCGTTACCGTGAGCTCTTGAGAAGAATAATAAAGAGCCTGTAATGATTGATTGGCATTTTGTAACTCAACCGTCTTAGCATCAACAACACCTTCAAGGTTTCGATACAGCACCCCAAGATCTTTCGCCATCGAATTAAATGTTTTGGTCAAAATACCCAGTTCATTATTATTCGTAACCTCTAATTTAACCTCAAAATCACTATTTTTTATTCTTTGGCTTGCTCGAACAAGTGCATGCAAAGGTTTAACAACTTGTTTACGTACAAAATGAACAACAAAAAGAGATATGACGAGTATTCCACCTAGACCTATACCTCCAGCCCATGCCAATTTAATTAATTTATCTTCTGAAAACTCTTGCAACTTAAAAACAAAGCTGTCGATTTCAATAACAAAGTTCTTAACTAACACAAGGTAGTGTTTTCGGTCTTCACTATTTAAAACCTGCTTCAATTCATGCCAACGACCAATAATTAAATAATAATCATTCGTAATATCACTTGGTACTTCCCAACTCACCAAATTAGTCATTGATGTGGAATAAAGAGAACTTTCAAATTCACGAATGTGGGAATCGTAATCGATTGATTCTATTTGAATATCATGCGCTAAACGGTAGCTTTGCATACGCATTGAGCCTGCCACGTTAACCGCCTCGGCATCGTTAAGGCTGGACGCTAATGTAAAAATAGCAAAACCAGTAGTGGCAACTGAAAGGAGCAATATTAATAGCAATGATTTCGCTATTGTACTCGTCACAGATGAAACAGGTTTAATAAGCAAAATCAATATCCTGAGGTATATAAAGTGGCTATCGGGAACCTATTGTCACACATCAAAAAACAGAGCTCCATTCAATATGTGAGCAAACGCTTCATAATTTATTGATCTAAGACAATATAGGATCCTATTTAGCCCTTAAGGGGTATTTATACAAATATTTCTAAAACTACACTACTTGTGAGGATAAATGACAAGATATTAACGAACCAATGACCTACAATTACAACATCTTAGCAACATTAATAGGTATTTAGTGGTAGACCTATCGAGACGACGCCTATTTTCTAGGCGCAAAGTAGATTCAAGCCAAATTCGATTGCCTTGGATTAAAAGTCTAGAAAGCTTCGCAGATGACTGTACACGTTGTGGTAAATGCATCGAAAGTTGCGAGACTCACATCATCATTATCGGCGACGGTGGTTTTCCTACTGTCGACTTTTCGAAAGATGAATGCACGTTTTGCTATCAATGTGCTGACGCTTGTCCTGAACCAATTTTCAAGTCCAAGGAAGAAAAACCTTGGCAAGCCAAAGCAACTATCTCTGATAAATGCTTAGCGCAACAAAATGTTGAATGCCGAAGCTGTGGTGACATGTGTGAACCTATGGCGATTCAGTTTCAACTTAGAGCCGGCAGTGTTGCTCTACCAAAAATCAAGTTAGATGAGTGTAGCGGATGTGGAGCCTGCGTAGCAGTTTGCCCTACTTCGGCTATTCTTGTGAGTAATGCATAAAACAAAAATAACGAGAGCAATTTATGGCACTAAATGAAGTGCATATATCAAGTTTAGTCGTGCATGTGAGCCCAGAGCATCTAGACGAGATCAAAGCACAAATCGAGCAGTTCGATAACGCAGAGATCTACGGCTGCAGTCCTGAAGGCAAAATCATCGTGGTCCTAGAAACCGAGAACCAAGGTTTTGTTACGGACACCATCGAAGAAATTAATAATATTACGAACGTTTTAGGGACAGCTTTGGTTTATCACCAAATCGAGACTGGACTGGACGAAACGGATTTAGAAACTGGAAGCAACAATTCTCAACTTGAGGGTGAAGTATGAAAATGACAAGACGCGCGTTTGTGAAAGCAAACGCAGCTGCATCAGCGGCAGCCGTTGCAGGTGTAACTCTACCAGCAACAGCAACCAACCTGATTGCTAGCTCTGATCAAACAAAAATCACGTGGGATAAAGCGCCTTGTCGTTTTTGTGGTACGGGCTGTTCGGTACTAGTTGGTACTCAAAACGGTAAAGTGGTCGCGACTCAAGGCGACCCAGAAGCACCTGTAAACAAAGGCCTTAACTGTATTAAAGGCTACTTCCTTTCAAAAATCATGTACGGTAAAGACCGTCTTGAACAGCCTCTTCTTCGTATGAAAGATGGTGAGTTCCACAAGGATGGTGATTTTGCACCAGTATCTTGGGACAAAGCTTTCGACGTAATGGCTGAGAAATGGAAAGCCGCTCTGAAGAAGAACGGTCCAACAGGCGTTGGTATGTTCGGTTCAGGCCAGTGGACAGTAATGGAAGGCTACGCAGCGGTTAAGCTGATGAAAGCGGGCTTCCGTTCAAACAACATCGATCCAAATGCTCGTCACTGTATGGCTTCTGCGGTAGGTGCATTCATGCGTACTTTCGGTATCGATGAGCCAATGGGTTGTTATGATGACTTTGAACACGCAGATGCGTTCGTGCTGTGGGGTTCAAACATGGCAGAAATGCACCCAGTACTATGGACTCGTATTACAGACCGTCGTCTAAGCCACCCACACGTTAAAGTAAACGTACTGTCTACTTACTACCACCGTTCTTTCGAGCTTGCAGACACAGGTTACATCTTCGAACCTCAATCTGACCTTGCGATTGCAAACTTTATTGCAAACTACATCATCCAAAACGATGCTGTAAACTGGGACTTCGTTAATAAGCACACGAACTTCAAACAAGCAACGACTGACATCGGTTACGGCCTTCGTGATGACGATCCGCTACAGAAAGCAGCTGCGAACCCTAACTCAGGTAAAATGACTGATATTAGCTTCGAAGACTACAAAGCTTCTGTCGCTGAATACACAGTTGAAAAAGCATCTGAAATGTCAGGTGTATCTCAAAATGACCTTATCAAGCTGGCTAAGCAATACGCAGATCCAAACATCAAAGTAATGTCACTTTGGACTATGGGTATGAACCAACATACTCGTGGTGTATGGATGAACAGCCTTGTGTACAACATCCACCTTCTTACAGGTAAGATTTCTACCCCAGGTAACAGCCCATTCTCACTAACTGGTCAACCGTCTGCGTGTGGTACAGCTCGTGAAGTAGGTACGTTCTCTCACCGTCTACCGGCAGATATGGTAGTTAAGAACCCTAAACACCGTAAGATTGCAGAAGACATCTGGAAACTTCCAGAAGGCACTATCCCTGCTAAGCCAGGTGCTCATGCTGTTGTTCAAGACCGTATGCTCAAAGACGGTAAGATCAACGCGTACTGGGTAATGTGTAATAACAACATGCAAGCTGGTCCAAACATCAACACTGAGCGTCTACCAGGTTACCGTAACCCAGACAACTTCATTGTATGTTCTGACCCGTACCCAACAGCAACAGCTCAAGCAGCTGACCTTATCCTTCCGACAGCAATGTGGATCGAAAAAGAAGGTGCTTACGGTAACGCTGAACGTCGTACACAAGCATGGTATCAACAAGTTAAAACTGTAGGTGATGCGAAGTCTGACCTATGGCAAATCATGGAGTTCTCTAAACGCTTCACTGTTGAAGAAGTTTGGGGCGAAGAACTTCTTGCTAAAGCACCAGAGCATCGTGGTAAAACGATGTACGACGTGCTGTACAAAAACGGCAACGTTGATGCATTCCCGCTGTCTGAAGCTCAAGAGCTTAACGACGATGCACAAGCTCAAGGTTTCTACGTTCAAAAAGGCCTATTCGAAGAATACGCTGCCTTTGGTCGCGACCACGGTCACGACTTAGCACCTTACGATACTTACCACAAAGTGCGCGGTCTACGTTGGCCCGTTGTTGACGGTAAAGAAACATTATGGCGCTACAAAGAAGGGTCAGATCCATACGCTAAAAAAGGTTCTGGTTGGGATTTCTACGGCAAGCCAGATGGTAAAGCTCTTATCATCAATGCACCTTACGAAGCACCACCAGAAGTACCAAGCGATGAGTACGACATGTGGCTATGTACAGGTCGTGTTCTTGAGCACTGGCACACAGGTACTATGACTCGTCGTGTACCAGAACTTTACAAAGCAGTACCGGATGCACTTTGTTACATGCACCCTACTGATGCCAAAGCTCGTGGCCTTCGCCGTGGTGATGAAGTTCTTATCGAAAACAAACGTGGTGAAGTACGCGTTCGTGTTGAAACTCGTGGTCGTAACCGTCCACCACAAGGCTTGGTATTCGTACCATTCTTTGATGCAAGAATTCTGATCAACAAGTTGATCTTGGATGCAACAGATCCTCTGTCTAAGCAGACGGATTACAAGAAGTGTCCAGTTAAGATCACTAAGGTTTCTTAAGCGCCAATTGCTTTTAGAACCTAGATACAAGATCTAACGTATTTAATATTGCGACTACTTTTTTCATCACTTTTTGAAAAAAGTAGTCCACTCAAAGAATTAGCCTTTAGGCGGAGAAATTAACCATGAAAAAACTGATTACTGCCCTACTATCAGCTGGTCTTTTGCTAGCTGGTGCAGTTCAAGCTCAAGCTGAGCTAGATAACCCAGGCGGCATTGGTGGCGTAGAATCTCTACGTGGTGCAAGTGAACTTGAAGCAACTCGCGCAGCAGATGACTTCAAAAAGTTCCCTCGTGACCAAGTGCTTGAAAGTGACTACGTATATCAACCACCTTTAGTACCTCATACTATTCGTAGCTATGAAGTTTCTCTTAACGCTAACAAGTGTCTTTCTTGCCATAGCTGGAAAAACGCAAAAGAAATGGGTGCGACTAAAGTGAGTGTAACTCACTACATGAACCGTGAAGATGCGGTTCTTGCTGATGTTTCACCTCGTCGTTACTTCTGTCTACAGTGTCACGTACCTCAAGCTAATGCTAAGCCACTAGTTGAGAACGAGTTCAAACCTGTAGATTCACTGCGTTAATCGTAGCCGGACTGTAAGAGAGGCTATATATGATAAAATTACTTAAAGCGTTTTGGAAAAGACTCGCAACACCAAGTAAAGCAGCAGTAGGCGTTGTTTTATTCTTGGGTTTCTCGGGCGGTCTTTTATTCTGGGGGGCATTCAACACGGGTATGGAAGCAACCAATACGGAAGAATTCTGTTCTGGTTGTCACGCTCCTATCGTTGCTGAAATCCAAGAAACAATTCACTACTCTAACCGCTCTGGTGTTCGTGCTATCTGTTCAGATTGTCACGTACCCCATGAATGGTCAGATAAAATCGTACGTAAAGTTCAGGCATCAAAAGAGCTGTTCGCATACTTCATTTTAGACACCATAGGTACTGAAGAGAAGTTCAAAGCACGTCGTGCTCACCTTGCTGAACGAGAGTGGAAACGTATGAAAGGCAATGACTCACTTGAGTGTCGTAACTGTCACCAGTTCGATTACATGGACTTCTCAGAGCAAAGCCCTCGTAGTGCGAAACAGCACTCTACTGCATTGGCTTCTGGTGAAAAAACATGTGTAGATTGCCATAAAGGTATCGCACATAAACTACCAGACATGCACGGCGTTGAAGGCTGGCAATAAGGAGCAATTGAATGAGTACTTTAGAGAACGTAATCTGGCACATCCTAGGTTACACCGCTATGCCAGTTATCGTACTTGGTGGCTTTGCAGGTGTTGCAGCCGTATCTCTTTGGATTTTATCTATGAGTAAAGACAAAGAAATCGACTAACAATCGATACACGTCAACTTTTATCAGCTAATTTTAATCCATTCTGATATGGGTTGACTCTAAAAAGCCACTGATTTCAGTGGCTTTTTTATTATCTGATGTTTTGTATTATGACTAACAAGTATCAGTTCCCCCACCAAACCTCTTCACCGACATCCACGATGTAAAGCTCCTTTCTATATCGCCGTTGGGCTAATACCAATCGTAGTAAATAACTGGTCACCCTAGCTTGTTAAAAACCTCGATAACTTCGTTAGAATTTTTGATTGTAGAATAACTACTTATCGAAAAATTCTGCCTTGTTCTCAAGCTTTTTTCCTACGCTATGTTTGATCACTTACTTACTGTGATTGGTATAAGAAACGAACTGCGAGTAACGAACAACTCATTGCTAAGCACGACACAGCCTCCTAACCGTTAGTAAGCAATAGTATCAAGATAAAGGCATAAGTCGGTGAAGTTTTGGTCTCCAATTCTTAACTTTGGCCATTTAGCGTAAATAAATCAATAATTTGACTAGATTCGTCGCGAAATTGGATTAGAATCACACTGTTTTTGACAACACTTAATTGGATGTAATGCAGTTCGACCTTAAAGACTCAGTAAAAATTTCCATAAACACATTGGTTGTGGGAATGTTTGTTACATCAATTCAGAAAAGTGAGCGTGTTTATTTATCTAACGCTGGACGCGTGTCTTCAAAAAAAGGCATTGATACATTAGTTAATAAAGGCATTAAGTATGTCTGGGTTGACAAGAAACTCTCTGCTAAAGGTTGTAAATTCCACCCAGTTCCTGATGATGAAACGACAGAGGGGCCACAAAAAAGCAGTAAAAACTCCTCAGGTAAATTAGCCTCTCGAGAAGTAAGACAAAAAAATGCCGAGCGAATCATCCAAGAAGCGCGTGGTCTTGCTCAGAAAATTATTACGGCAACATTTGATTCGCATACGTTTGTTGCGGATGAACTGGATGGTTGGGCAGATGAGCTGATTGAATCAGCACTGATTAATTCAGACGCTTTGCAATGTGTTTCTGCGTTGCGTAAGAAGGATGCATACCTGCTTGAACATTCAGTCAATGTAGCCACACTTTTGGTCACATTTGGCAAGCATTTGGGTTTTGGCAAAGACCGATTAAAGCCATTGGCTATTGGTGGGATTATTCATGATGTCGGTAAAGTGCATATCGATGATAATGTTTTGCACAAACCTTCTCGTTTAACCGAGGAGGAGTTTGCGCATATCAAACAACATCAAGTATTCGCTAAACCTATCATCAGAAAAATCGAAGGCTTAAGTCACATTAGCCGTGATGTATGTTTAATGCACCATGAAAAATTAGATGGTACAGGTTACCCTAATGGACTAAAAGGTGAGCAAATTCCGCTGCACGGCCGAATGGCTTGTATCGTCGATATCTATGACGCATTAACGGCTGACCGTTGCTACAAACGTGGAATGAGCCCAGCGGAAGCGTTTAAAATCATGTTAGGTATGACACCTAATCACTTAGACCGGCAATTGGTGTACAAATTTATTAATTGCATTGGTATTTTCCCTATTGGGGCCATCGTTGAGCTGAGCAATGGTCATCTTGGAATTGTATGGTCATCGAATGATGATGCTCCTGTTGAGCCTGTCGTTAAGTGCTTCTATTCAAGAAAGAATAAACGTTTCATTGACGTCAAGTATGTGGATTTAAAACATAGCTGGCATACGATTGTAAAAGCAATTTCTCCTACGAAGGCTGAAATTGATGTCTCCCCTTTCTTTTAATAGAGCCAGCTAATCAAGGGTTAAGAGGTCAGCACTTTCCATGCATGGCCTGATTTGATAAAACGGACGAGCCTAGAAAGCCACTGATTTCAGTGGCTTTTCTGTTTTCAGAAGTTCTTTCGTAAATCCTTTATCAGCCCATATCCATATCCATATCCAATTTTAATCAATAACCAAACACTCATTTCACCTCCAATTTACTCGCTGTTAGGTATATCTAAAGATAAATACCTTAGAGTAAGACAGCATGAACACACACCGCCCCCTATCCGCGTTATTACTACTGGGTAGTCTGACCTATCTCACGGGTTGCGCTTCTCTATCACCAACGCCACAAACCAGTTTGAACAATACAACCCAGATTCCCGAGCAATGGGAAAGCTCTCAACGATACGTCAACACGACGATGTCGACACAATTGCTCTCGCTGTTCAACAATCAAACTCTCGCCGATCTGGTTCAAGAAGCCCTCACCAATAACCACGATCTACATAAAACTGCACTTCGCTTGAAGCAAGCTGAACTATTAGCGGCGCAAAGTGATCAATACCTTCAACCTTCTTTAAATACAGACTTTCAAGCCTCTAGGCAAAAAACAAGTCAGATTCAGAACAGTCACAAACTGTCTTTGAATTTAAGTTGGGAGTTTGATGTTTGGGGACGCTTAGCTGACACAGCAAGCGCAGCTAACGCGAAACAACAGGCAACGCAACTTGACTATGTTTACGCACAAAACTCTCTCGCGGCTCGCGTAATAGAGACGTGGCTTGATGTTGCTTACAGAGCAAGAGTGATAGGGGTCGAGCAACGCTGGCTACAAAGCCTTTCAGACACTGAAAGTATTGTACTAGAACAAGTGCTCGATGGATTTAAAGAACAAGCAGACCTCGACACCGCCCGTGCTGCAACATCCAGAGTAAGAGCGAGTTTAGCCGCTAAAGAACAAGATCAACTTATCGCAATCAGAGGCCTTAATACCTTACGAGGTAAGAGCGACACCCAGCTCAACCAAACGATTTTCACGATCCCAGAAGTTGAAGCTCCGCCATTACGTCTTCCCGGAGAAATGATTGGATCACGTCCTGACCTCCTTGCCGCTTATCAGCAAGTGCTAGCCGCCGACAAAAGCGCGGCAGTTGCTTACAAAGATCTGCTGCCTAAATTCACGCTGTCTGCCTCTGTTTATCGTAGCGGCTCAACACCAAACCAGCTTATCGACAATCCTTCCCTGTGGAATCTCGTTGGGGGGATCAGCGCACCTCTTCTTGACCAATCATCACTACAAACCCAAGCAAAAATAGCTCAGCTTCAAGCAGAAGAGAGCTTTGTTGATTACCAAAAGAAACTATTGGTTGCCATCAATGAGGTAGGAAATGCACTAGACAAAGAGTTCTACCTCAGACAACAAGAACAGCATTATCGAGATGCTTTTACATTCTCCAAGGCTAGTATGAAAAACTATCAAAACCTTTACCAGGAAGGAGCCAGTGACGTTTTGGCACTGCTTATCGCCCAACAATCTATTTACCAATCTAAAATCCAGTTGCTTAACACTCAGCGTACTCGGCTCTCAAACAGAATTACCTTAGGGTTAGCATTAGGAATGGGGGTTTAAAATGAAACAGGTACTTGTTACGGCTTTGGGCTTACTCAGTATTGTTGCCACTGCGATGTACATCGTAAAGTCAATCCCCGAAGAAACAACGTTAGCGCTGGAAGCTCAGCCTCGCCAATATATCAAAGTCACAACAGTCGACATTGCTTCCGGGCAACATCGCTCTACCATTGAAGGTTACGGGCAGGTAATTCCAGAAGAGACTTTAACGCTCACGAGCCAGGTTTCAGGAGTGATTCTTTCGAAAGCGAAAAATTTCAGACTAGGTGAACAAATATCTAAAGGTGACCTGCTATTTCGCATTGACGATTCCAGTTACCAAGTACTATTGGCTAACGCAGAAAAGGAGCTAGCTAACGCACAACTTTCATTTTTCCAAGAACAACGCAAACATCAACGTGCTCAAAAAGAGTGGAAAACTTCAGGTATAAAAGAGGCACCGAGTCCCCTCGCTTTGCGAGAACCTCAGTTTAAAGCAGCAAAGGCACGATTAAACGCCGCACAACAAGCGGTTGAAGATACTAAGCAAAAACTAAGCAACACGAACATCCATGCTCCTTTTGATGCCATTGTCAGCCAAAGCAACGTCACCACAGGCAGTGTTGTTGCATCCGGAACCTCGTTGGGACAGATCAAATCCATAGAAACTGCTGAAGTACATCTTCAGCTCACGGAACGCGACTGGCAACAGCTCCCCTCCGATTTGAGTGCACTGTCGGTGACAATACAGTCAGCATCAGATTCAGACTCAGGGCAACAATGGGCAGCACGGGCGAGTCACCTTTCACTGCTGGTGGAACAATCAACACGTATGCGTAACCTCATATTAAAAATAGACTCCCCTCTTCAACAGCCAGAGCCTTTGCTGATCGGGAGCTTTATTAAAGTTGTCATTCAAGGTAAGAGCTACTCAAATAGTTTTGTAGTTTCATCTTCCTCCATTACTGCGGACGGGAATATTTGGTACGTCAAAGAAGGTCAACTTCACCGTCACAAGACTCAATCACTGTTTCAAGATATCGATGCGATTGGTTTTGAACAGGGCAACCTAAATCAACACATCACTTTGGTTGTAAAGCCGCTGTCTAGCTACGTGGAGGGAATGCAAGTATTAGCACTTTCGGATAGCCCTCAGGCAGACGATACGGACAAACTCGCATCAAATCGGATCCTCCCGGATCCTGCCACTGGGGACAAACCACTTAAAGAGGTGAATGATGGACAATAACCTTAAAACTCATGGTGTTATCGCATGGTTTGTTCACAACCCTGTTGCCGCAAATCTTTTAATGGTTTTGATCATAGTCGCGGGTGGTTTTTCGGTTATCCAATCACGGGTAGAAAGCTTCCCCTCACTCCCCCCAACCAATATTACGGTAAGCGTCGAATATCAAAGTGGCTCCGCCCGCTCGGCTGAAGAAAGCATTGCGATAAAAATAGAAGATTCATTGTTAGGTGTAGAAGGCATCAAACAGATACACAGCAGTTCGAATAGTGACGGCGCAACCGTAACCATTACTAAGTCGAGTGGCTATTCACTCGACAAACTGCAACAAGATGTAAAAAGTGTGGTTGATGCTATTGGCGATTTACCTAGTGAAGCAAAAAAACCAGTGATCACGCGTCAAGCCGACCTTGAAGAGGTTGTTTCAATTAACCTGTTTGGTGACGTGCCTATCGGTGCATTACAGCGTTATTTAGACGAGTTACGAAACAAGCTCCTAGACTCTCCTTTAATACAAAAGGTTGATTACATTGGCCGAAAATCTCAGCAGGTCTCGATTGAAATTGACGAGGCCAAATTGCAAGCTTTCAGTCTCACGATGGAGCAAATCGTCAGCCAAATTAGAGCAGAATCATTAACCCAAACGGCCGGCCAACTCAAAGGTTCTCAAGGGACGTTAGTTCTTAAAGCGGACCAACAACATCGAAGTACGAAAGAGTTCGCTTCGCTGCCAATTAAACGCACAGCAACAGGGCAAACCATACTCTTGTCGGATGTTGCACATATTGAATTAGGATTTGACGACGACGGCATCATTACTCGTTATAACGGCCATCCATCAGTAGGCTTAACGGTGAAAATGTATGGTCAATCAAACATCAACCAGCTAGCCCAAGAGACCAAATCCATCGTTGATGCTTACCAATTGACACTGCCGAACGGTATCCACCTGACCCAATGGAATGATCAAAGTGAGCCGATTAAAAACCGTTTATCTTTGCTACTTAAGAACAGTGCTCAAGGTATCGCTCTCGTTGTTATTTTACTGGCTCTGCTCTTAAACATACGTGTGGCTTTCTGGGTTGCCGTTGGCCTACCAGTTACGTTCGCCGGTGCTATGGTACTTATGGGGGATTCTTTCTTTGGACTCACCCTTAATGAATTAACCACCTTTGGCTTCATCATGGCACTCGGCATTGTCGTCGATGACGCAGTCGTCATTGGTGAAAGCATTTACGAGCAAAGAGAGAAGCGCGGCGCCTCCATTGAATCGACCATCACTGGTGCACAAAAAGTAGCGACACCAACCACATTTGGCGTATTAACGACCATCGTCGCTTTTATGTCTCTCAGCTTTATCGAAGGGGAACTAGGTAAGATCTTTGCGCAATTTGCCATGGCTGCAACTTTCTGTCTGATTTTCTCACTCATCGAGTCCAAATTAATTCTCCCTGCTCACCTTGCTCGAGTTCGAATGGAACCGACCTCAGCGCGTGGTATTCCTGCCGTATGGCACTATATTCAACAGCGTGTTCTACGAGGTTTCAAATACATCACTTGGCATCTCTACAAACCCTGTTTACAACTGGCTATACGCTATCGTTATGCTGTAATTTGTGGCTTTTTTTCTCTGTGTATTCTAGTTGGCGGTTCGCTAATAACAGGCAAACTTAAGTCGGTATTTTTCCCAGAGATTTCTAATAACTTCATCACTATAGATCTCGCCTTTGAAGATGACGCTGGTTACGGGTTAGTACAACGTGAAACACTTAAAGTTGAACAAATGGCGGCATCATTGAATGATTCATTAGTGCGCCAATATGCGCTGCCTGTACCGCCAATCCAAAGTGTATTGGTAGAAACCACCAATAACAGTTCGCAAATCATTGTTGGCCTTTCGAGCAACACTCAACGCCCAATCAGCGCTGGTGCTATCGCTAAAGAATGGCAATCCATGGTCCCAACACTTGAAGGCATAGACAGCGCCAATTTCTTAGCCGATATGATCAGCGATAAAGCAATAAGCGTAGAATTAAGAAGTCAAAATGAAGCAACGATCCGCAACGCAACTCGTGAACTGACAGATCATCTCAATAATGTACAAGGTGTGCATGGCATAAAAAGTAGCCTCGCGAATACACAAGCCCAAGTTGATATTAAAGTTAACGAAATGGGGTTAACGATGGGGCTCACCACATCGAATCTCTTACAACAACTCAACATGGCCTATCAAGGTTATGAAGTGCAACAATTTCAAGAAGGTTCGCATGAAATAAAGGTCAAAATTCAGTATCCACGGGCAAAAAGACAAACACTGGATAATCTCAAATACGCACAAATTCGCTTGAGCAATGGTAAGTTAGTACCACTCAATGCGGTAGCCAATATATCGACTCGATATGTGTCCAAAAACATTGAACGAATGAATCGTAACAGAGTCAATGTGATAACAGCTGATGTTGATAAAACGATCGCCTCTCCAGAAGAGATCATTGATAAGCTAGATAGCGACCTGTTTAAAGAGTTGCAGAATAAGTATCGTGACCTGAACATTGTCCTTTCTGGACAGCAACAAGAGCAGGAACAAATATCAAATTCACTGTATAGCGTGTTTGCTATCGCTCTTATCGGCATCTACGCATTGCTTGCAATACCGCTCAACTCATATTTCCAGCCACTGCTGATCATGTGCACTATTCCATTTGGTATTGTGGGCGCCTTGATGGGACACTTAATCCAAGGGATACCCATAAGTATACTTTCTCTGTTTGGAATGCTTGCATTAACCGGGGTCGTCGTGAATGATAGCCTGTTACTTATCTCACGCTTTAATACCAAGATAATGAGCGGTGATACCGTATACGACGCGTTAATTGAATCAGGAACTGGACGCTTAAGGGCTATTGTGCTGACTTCTGCAACCACGTATTTTGGCTTAGTACCCTTACTGTCTGAGACCTCTCCTCAAGCTCAGTTTTTAATACCAGCAGCTACGTCAATGGGGTATGGCATCTTATTCGCAACGGTAATAACACTTCTTTTGGTACCCGTATTACTAATGGTTCAACAAGATATCAAGCAGCTGTATCACAACATGATTACCCAACAATCCGTTTCTTTTACTGGGGTTAAGAAAAATGAAATCTAACTTATCTATCAACGTGTTATTAGTTGAAGATGACAAGGAGCTCGCCGCTTCAGTTGCAGAGTTTCTCGAGTTTGAAAACATCAAATGCGATCATGCTTACAATGGGTTAAGTGGTTTTACACTCGCAAAACAAAACTACTACGACGTTATTCTCCTTGACCTAATGTTACCCAAAATAGATGGTTTTACTGTCTGTGAAAGACTTCGAGACAACGGTGACGATACGCCTATTTTGATGCTGACGGCAAAAGATACGCTGCAAGACAAAGAAGCCGGCTTCAATGCTGGCACCGATGACTACTTAATCAAGCCATTTGCAATGAAAGAACTCGCCTTACGCATCAAGGCGCTCTCTAAGCGAAGAAGTAGCCAACATAAAAGGTTAGTACAAGGTGACTTAGTCTATGACCTAGAAAGCCATCAAGTATCAAGATCAGAGCAAGTCTTGGACTTAAATCGACTCAACCTAATGCTTTTGGAGCTCCTCATGCGCCGAAGTCCACAAGTGGTTACTCGTAGAGAGATAGAGGAGTGTTTATGGCCACATGACGCACCAGAAAGTAACAACATAAAAGTGCAGGTTTATCAACTGAGACAAAAAATCGATAAGCCTTTTGAATCTAAGTTAATTGAAACCGTCGTTGGCCAAGGTCTGAGGATCAAAGGGTAACCATGAGCATTAAAAAGAGCTTCCCAATACGGGGGCACCTTACTACCTTTTTCTTGGGCTTGTCACTTCTGACAGCCTTGCTATTCGGAGAACTTTTAATCCGTCACTTTGAATATGGAATAGAAGATTCAGTAAAAATGCGACTCGCCAGTGAATGGTTGAGCTTTAACGAAGTACGCCTTATAAATCCCGAGGCCAAACTACCTAAATCTTACGTAGTGTCATTTTATTATGACCAATTGCCTAACATAAAGGTCGATGGTAAAGACGTACTTCAGGATGTGACATTGGTTAATGATGAGTTCACTGTCGTCTTCGTTGATGAAACGGTTACCAATGACATCAAGAAAGAGGCTGTCTTTGGTGTCTACCGTTTTGCTCTCGAAGACGGACGACTGGTATTCGGAGTCGCTCGGTACGACTACCGCCTGATTGGCGACACATTAGACGTGTGGTTCGATCATCGCTTCAACCTGATTATCTACATTGCTCTTGGCTATATATTTTTTATTGTATTAGCGCTTTGGCTCTACAGTTATCGAGTAGGAAAAAAAACCGAACAACTCGTCAAATGGTCAGAAAGCGCGTCCAACGACCTATTGGCGAACCCCGCTCCCAACTTTAAATTCAGTGAATACAATCGAGTTGCGCTTTATCTCGAAAAGGCACTAAGTAAGAATGCGCATTTGGTAGAAAGAGAACAACGTTTTCTATCTCATGCTAGTCACGAATTGAGAACGCCTATTGCAATCATACGAGCAAATATGGAGATCTTAGAGCGCATCTCCCTGCCCTCAGATTTACAGCGCCCGATCAATCGTATCGACCGCGCGAGCAGCAACATGCAGCAAATTACCGAAACCATGCTCTGGCTAGTCCGAAAGAGTGAAACTCCACCGAATCAGAGCTTAGTTTCGGTAGTCGCTTTATTAGATAATTTGATAGAAGAGTTGGAGTATTTAATTCAAGGTGAAGAGATCGACATCATCCGCAATTACCTTCATGCCCCCACAGTGGAACTTCCAGAGACTCCAATCAAAATTGTCGTTGGTAACCTCATTCGTAACGCTTTCCAATATACACATAGCGGTACGATCCATATCTATTTCGAAAAAAACAGCATAGTAATCAAGAACATCAACACACAGAAACTTGATCTGCCATTTCAAGATAGCTTTGGCCTTGGGCAGGATTTAACCGAGAAAATATGTAAGAAGCTAGGATGGCACCTTGAAGCAGAGGAAATAGAGGGAGGCTTGTTGGCTCAGCTTCATTTACCGGTCGAAGAAAAATCAAATACCAATGCTTAACTTCGTTTAAGTTGAATGACAAAGCCTCGGGGCAATCCGACCGGGCGTTTTGGTCGCCATTGACTGAATTTAAGCTTCATCACTCATATTCAGTCGCAGCCTCTATCCGAAAAAGTAAACAGTAAAAAGGGCTAACAAATATGCTAGCCCTCAACTCATCGTGATTAAGTCGTCAATTACTTAAAAGTGATAGCTAACACCAACACTCATTAAATATCCGCTGGTATCGTAGAATGCGATATTGGAATTGTTACTAGAATAACCCGCTAACGCGTTGAATCCCCAGTCTTCCCAACCCATAACGTCCATATATTCATAGCCAAGCGTTGCGCTATATCCATTGTCTTCACGTGTTTTCTTGAATACTGGATTAGATGCATCGTATGAGCGGTGACTGTAATCTGCATTGACCGAGAATGCATGATCATCCACCATCATTATGTAGGTCAACGAGCCAGAGTAATGAGAGAAAGAAACTGCTTCACCGTCTGCAAGGTGTTTTTGATAAGACAACGATGGTTCGATAAAAGAGCTCTCACTAACAGGCATCTCCATAGATAGGCTTGCATAATAGCCTTTAGCGTCACGTTGGAGTACACCTGTTGGCACTCCTAGGTGAACGCCCGATTTGTCATTTTTAATGTCTTGCTTGTATACAGCGAAATCACCCGATAAACCAATGTCTAACAAGTTGTCGAGTTGTACACGAAAGGTATCACCAGAGATATCGGTTTTAGTCCTCGCAGTATTGGCTATGAACGGATCTTCCCATACTTCACCATTTGCGATTGTTGGAAGGTAAGAGAACGATACAACCGATTCGTTGCCATATTCCAGTGCGTAGCCAAATTCAAAAGCAAAAACACCTTCAATGATATCGCCACGCGAGGTCCCCATAAAGACCTGTTGGTCGTTATCTGAACCAAATGTGTAGCGCAACTGTCCTAATGGTACAACAAGCGCACTCGAGTCCGATTCTCTCTTGCTGTTCAAACTGCCTTTTTTTACAGCCTCTGAGTCATCGGTTTCACTACCAAAGCCGACCAATACTCCAACTTCGCCTCCCCAGCCTGGTTCATCAAGTTCAGCCAATACATTTGCACTAAACAAAACCCCTAGAGTCATTAACATGCGGTAATTCATCGCTACTTCTCCTTATGAAAGTAGCGAATAGTTTGCCAACTCGAAGGTAAATTTAGGGTGAATAGAGATGCTTCATTGCGGGAACATACCGGTAGTATATGCAACAGCACAAGTAGAGCCGTTTTTTGTGCCGATTTGTATTGATACACCCCAAGTGGTATTGGGCGTTTGGGTATTGATGCGTTTGATCAGTGCACCTCTGATATAAGTGGCTGATACCCTAGCAGAAATAGGTATCAACCACTCACGTTAAACAAGCTAAGCGTCGTTTTTCGGAGCCTGTACATCAACGACTTCTTTATCGACGATAGGAAGTACCTGTTTTACATAGTTACCCGGTGCCTTGCCAATCACAGGGTGAAGCTCGGAACCTTGATTGAAAGGTTCGACTTTCTCGTCAGCTTCAAAGCCTTGTAACCATTGATCCCAGTGTGTCCACCATGAGCCTTCGTTGTGACTTGCGTTGTTTAGCCATTCGTCAGCAGAGTCGTCTAAGTTGTCGTTCAACCAGTAGCCGTATTTCTTTTTCTCTGGATGGTTAACAATGCCCGCGATATGACCAGACTCGCCCAGAACAAACGTCTTGTTGCCACCAGTGTTCAATGCACCACGGTAAGTCCCCTGCCACAACGCGATATGGTCTTCTTTGGTCGAGATGAAGTAGCTTGGTATCTTAATTTTATTCAAATCAATCCATACGCCGCCCACTTTCACGCCTTTGTCTTGAATCAGTTTGTTTTCAAGATAAAGCTCTCGCAGCAAGAAGTTATGGCATTTAGCCGCGACGTTAGTGCTATCACTGTTCCAGTACAGAAGATCAAACTCCATCGGGCTACTGCCTTTGAGGTAGTTATCAATATAGTAGTTCCAGTATAAGCTGTTCTCTCGAAGCAAACTGAACGTCACGCTCAACGAACGACCATCCATATAGCCCTTGCCATCGTTCTGCTTCTCAATAGCATTGATGATTGTCTCATTGATGTACGCGCCCACCTCACCCGGCTGCGAGAAATCCAACAAGGTGGTAAAAAAGGTCGCTGTTTTGATGCGCTTTTTCATGCGCTTCGCAGCGTAGTAAGCCACCGTTGAAGCCAACACCGTACCGCCAATACAGTAACCCGCCGCGTTGATTTGCTCTTTACCTGTGATGTCTTCAATCGCAGCAACGGCTTTAACCACGCCTTCCGTGACATAGTCACCAAACTCAGTGTCCTTCTGCGCTTCACCTGGGTTGCGCCAAGACATCATGAATACGCTATGTCCTTGCTCAAGTAACCAGCGCACCATTGAGTTCTTCTCACGAAGGTCAAGAATGTAGTACTTGTTGATGAATGGCGGGACGATCAGCAAAGGCGTCGCATTGACCTGCGATGTCTTGGGATAATATTGAATCAGTTCAAACAACTCGTTTTGAAAAACAACATCACCTTCCGTGTTAGCAACATCAACACCTAATCGAAAAGCGTTTTTGTTGGTCATGCGGATCTTGAGTATATCAGCACTCGCTTCAACGTCTGCTTGTAACTGCTCTAACCCATCAAGCAGGTTTTCACCATTTCGCTCAAGCGTCAGTTTCATCAACTCTGGGTTAGTCGCAATAAAGTTGCTTGGCGACAGCGCATTAATAGCCTGACGTGAAAAGAACGCCACGCGCTCTTTGGTTTTTTCGTCAATACCTTCGATCGAGTTGATGGTGTCTATGTAGCTTTTACTGAATAACAAATAGGATTGCTTGATAAAACTGTAGAACGGGTCGTTTTTCCAGGCATCATCAATAAAGCGCTTATCACTGCGATCTTCAGCGATGACACTTTCGGTGTTGCCCATCAGCGCGGCGTTTTGCCAGATCTTTAACTGCTGTTCCCACCACTGAGATTGCAGCTGAAGCAGGACGGCTGGTTGGTTAGCGGCTTGCTCGAAGATTTTTGACGCATCATCAAAATTCAATTCTTGCATAGCTTGATTTAGGGGAGATTGTGCGGCTTCCTTGTTTTGTTCAAAGTTATCCCACCATTGCTGGTTTGTTTGTTGAAGTTTAACAAGGTAGTCCGAAAAGAAGTGTTGAAACATAACATGACTCCAATAATCGGAAAATCGCCACCGAATGTCACAGTAGAACTGCACCCACTCGGTGGCGATTAAATTTATGCAGGTGTAACTGTTTTCAAGTTTTCAGTTGTCAGTGTTTCAACATCGTCTTTGAATTCTTTTGCAGCCGCTTGCAGTTTTGAACTGTCACTCATCATTTGCTGAGAAAGTTGAGTTAACGCCGCTAGTTGCTGGCTATTGAAAGCTGTCAGGCTGTTTACATCTTTGATTTCGCTTACTGCCTTCATTTGAGTAAGCCCCATATCCGTATAAGTCTGCATCGCATTCATTTGCAGTTCTGTCATTGTTTGAATGTTCTTTGCAACCAACTTGTTGAACTTTAAGTACGGTTCAAATTGCTTTTCTGTTTGGTCTGTAATTGTTTTGAAAATATCCGTGTACATAAGTAACTCCTGATGAATACATAGTTTAGTAAATTTGTATAACCATCGTTCCAGCCAACGTTCATCTATAAGCTCGTGATGCTTTGAAAAGCTGATCCGATGTTTTAAGCTTGCTACCGATACCTTAGGGTCTAACCTTCAATACCTTTTAGCAAAACAGCGGTTCCCATTCCTCCACCCACACAGAGTGAGGCAACGCCATAAGTCGTTTTCTGTTCAAGCATTTCATGGATGAGTGAAACAATGATTCGATTGCCTGACGCACCTAGAGGGTGACCAAGCGCGATTGCACCACCATTCACATTGACCTTTGGCTTGAACGCATCAAGCGGTAAATCATGCTGCTCTGACAATTGGTACATTACGCCAAGAGCTTGTGCTGCAAACGCTTCATTCAATTCAAACAAATCTATTTCTTCGAGAGTGAGATTCGCTTTATCAAGCGCTTTAGAAACCGCTTCTACAGGTCCTAACCCCATGATCTTTGGGTCCAAACCTGACTGTGCGTAACTGGTCAGTTCCACTAAAGGTGTCAGGCCATATTTCGCTACCGCCGACTCAGACGCTAAGATAATTGCACTCGCACCATCATTGATGCCCGAAGCGTTACCTGCCGTAACAGTTCCTTCTCGATCGAATGCCGGACGAAGTTTTTGCAAAGCATCAAACGTCGCATCAGACTTAGGATACTCATCGGTATCAAAAGTGACGGTTTGTCTGCGCTGCTTAACTTCTACAGGGACGATTTGACCTTGGAACTTGCCCGCTTCGATTGCGGCTACGGCTTTCTGTTGGCTTTCTAACGCGTAGTTATCTTGTGCGAGACGCGAAATATTTAACGCGTTGGCGATGTTTTCAGCCGTCATACCCATGTGGTAGTGATTAAACGCATCCGTTAAGCCATCACTAACCAGTAAGTCTCTCATTGAGATGTCACCCATTTTGTGACCATTACGAACACTCGCTGGTACCACAAAAGGGATTTGAGACATCACTTCAACGCCAGCAGCAATAACGACTTCAGCATCTTGTGCTTTGATGTGTGCCGCGGCATCCATCACTGATTTCATGCCGCTACCGCAAATCATGTTCACGCCATATGCCGGGGTTTGCTCTGGCAACCCTGCATAAATTGAAGCCTGACGAGCAACCCCCATACCTTGACCTGCCGAAATCACATTGCCGACGATCACTTCATCAATCGCATCTAACGAAAGATCTGCAGACTCAAGCGCCCCTTTGATCGCAACCCCAGCCAATTCACCTGCTGATACATTTTTTAGCGAGCCTGTGAATGCGCCAATCGGTGTACGCTTTGCCGCTACAATAAATACTTTTTCCATTACTTAAATCCCTTCTGTTTCGCTAACTAGTGCATGTACAAGCCGCCATTCACAGACAATGTCTCACCTGTAATGTACGCACCAGACTCACTCGCTAAAAAGCCCACTGCGTCTGCAATTTCAACAGGCGTCGCTAAACGTTTCATTGGGATTTGGTTCTTAATTGAATCAAGAATTTCAGGCTTCATTTGCTCAACCATAGGCGTGCCTGTGTAACCAGGGGCCACAACGTTTACTGTCACGCCACTTCTAGCGCCTTCAGCAGCTAGCGCTTTTGAAAAACCAATCATTCCGGCTTTGGCTGCAGAGTAGTTGGTTTGTCCGAACTGGCCTTTAAGGCCATTGACTGACGAGATATTAATGACTCGGCAGTTACCCTTTTCACACATAGGTGCAAACAGTGGTTGAGTGACATTGAAAAGGCTATTGAGGTTAGTTTCAATCACGTCTTTCCATGCTTCGGCATCCATCTTTTTAAAAACACTGTCACGTGTAATACCTGCATTGTTAACCAAGACGTCTACCGTGCCTTCTTCTTCCAACAACTTGCTTAAGCTCAGCGCACACTCTGCTGTGTTGGTGACATCTAATTCAAACAACCTCACTTGATCTTCAGTAAATTGTTTTTCCTTAAACCACTCCAATGCGCATTGATAATTTCCAGTAAAATAAGTCGCGATCACACGATATCCATCGGCAACTAACTTAGAGGAGATAGCTGAGCCGATACCGCCTTTTGACCCTGTAATTAAAGCAAGTTTTTTCATTAATGGTTCCGTCCCTTACAAGCAATTAAATAACAACGATGTTAATAACATAATGTCTTAGTTGATAATTAAGATTTTCGTTTTCTTTCATTAAACCCTACAACTCAAATACAAAAAGTATTATTACAAATAGAAAATATTTTTGTCTTATGATTAAAAACGTGACTTACCTACCAAAACCCGTGAAATGTTACACACATGTAAACCGATGCAAGGTGCTGATATTAATAAGGTTTATTTAATTTTAACTTTATCATCAAGTAGATAAGTCTTTGTTAATACGAGATAAATCCATATCTCTTAGCTTGTTTCAAGAAGAATGCAATGTAGGAATTTGAAATGATTGATCATGATAATAATAGGAAAGATCTTATTACCCATTAATAAATATTTAATGATGGTTATATATAATCTTCAATATGAATTTCAGGGCAAATAGAAAAAGCCAGTATTATAGGTAGCATAAAAAAGCCCACTCAATCTATGAGTAGGCTTTAGTTAATGTCTTGGAAAAATAGAGTAATTAAAAGTCAGTAACGAATACCCATATTAAATAGTAATCGGTTCCTACTTCGTGAATGTTTCATTAGTCTCTACATCAAGATAAATTTTATTTTCAAGAGACAACCCACCACAATAAATAAAATAAACGTCTCGGTTGCTGTATTTAACTGATTTAACCCAACCGCCTAACTCTTCAAAATCACTTGGGTCGCACTCCCCGTCAGAGATAAGCTTAGCTACCGTGTTGCGGAATTTCTCTTGATGGACCTTCAGATCATCGGATTTAGCCAAGTATGAATCTAATATCTCTCTGTTTTCTTGCTCAGAGATAATCACTTCATCATTAGATAGCCCAGACATTGAAATCCATTCCGCCGTCTGTGGACCACCTTCCTTTAAAACAATATAGTCAGAGATACGAGCCCATTCGCCTTGCTTCTCTAGTAGTTCGACCTTTTCACCCTTATAAAGATAGTCGGTTATCAAACCATCAATTTCGGGCTGCTCGACTACTTTAAGTTTTCTATCCAAAACGTAGAACTCAGTCTGTTCTGGCTCAGGCTGAGGAGTAGTGAGGGATGCAAGGTCAGATTCAGATTGCGGCGCGACTTCAATAGCCGGCGCTTCTTTTTTCTCTGGTGGAGTAGAGTCTTTTTTCATGACGAAGAAGTAGTATGCAGCCCCTCCTCCGCCCAATATTAATAACACAAGTAAAGCGATCAGCGCTTTTTTCATCAAATCCACCAGCTCTTCCGTTTTAGGTATGTTTCAAGTGTACATCAACTCATGTTGCTGCTCATCTATACTCTTAATAGAGAGCGAGTTAAGTAGAGGTAAATCATGAATTTTTTAGTGAAGGTTGTCATTATAAGTGTACCTCTGAGTGCCGATATCGCGTTTGCAGACCATTGTGACCGTGAAAACTGGCAAACACTGTTAGATCGCCAGCTCTCACTTGAAGGACGCTATAATCAATACACTGAAGAATTTAACCAAGTTCTCTTGACCTATGAATCACAAACGTTGCTATCTAAACATTTCAACGAAAAGCAGATCATTGCGCTTTGGGCAAAGTACGAACAAAGATTTAATGTGCAGCTCAATAGTCATATGAATACCGCTTATGATGTATCTGAGGTTCTATTAAAACAGGCGTACATTGTGTCTACAGAACTAGATGGGGCGGAGTCTCTAACGAATTCGTGGCAAACCACAGCTAAACACTGCGCTAAAGCAAGACTACCGCGTCAAACAGAAAGTGCACAAGTACACGTACAAAGCTCACAATCGCTCTCGCAAGATCTTCATACACTCAGTAAAAAATTCCGCCAGCTGTCTTCAAAATACCGAAAAGAAGCAACGATGATAGACGAAGCGCGCCACACAAACCAACCGATAAACGATGTACAAAACTGAAATGATTACTAGGTTTACTCACCTATTCGACTGGAGTTTTCCGAAAAGTATGTTTGACCCTACCCATAATATTCAGATAACTAATTGATCAGCGCCTTTTCAATAAGTTGTAAAACTAATGTGCTAACTATCAACAATGATGTTCATTTTCCGACCAATGCAAGTGAGTATGTGAGATATTCATCACAAAATAGATTTACAAACGCCAGAAAATTGTTATCATGATTATTCATATAACTTAATAACAAGAAATATTTTGGCTAGGTAATATGCAAAAAACTATGGCTTTCAACTGCTTGAGTAACACGGAATGGACTGCAGAGATAAGAGGTAAACTTTTATCTGTCGCTAAACACATGGAAGAGTTCGGTTCAGTAAGTGAGCTAGAGCTATGTAAGATATTTGGAGAGACAATTTGGAATGACGGTGTGGATTATCACTCACATGCATTTTCATTCAGAATCAACGCTCAAACCGGGGATTGTTCAATCTCTAACTTTAAGTATCACTAAGTTTTGCACCTATCATATACGGAGTACCTTTCACGAGGTGCTCCGTTTTTTATTGTTGCGTATCCGCATTCGTCAGATAGCCGTTAATAGCGACCATACTTCCTATTAGTCATAAAATCATTTCTTTTTCAGCTCATTTCATCAGGCAGCGTGTGACCTACCTACGGCTTAGTCGATATAAACAGTTAGTTCGTATAAACAGTTAGTTCATATAAACCGTTAGCTCTATAAACAGTCAGTCCGTATAAACCGGAAGTGGCGCATTGCCTTTCACTTGCCTAATCGCAAGATGGGTATGTATGTCTTTTACGTTGGAGAGTCGCTGCAGCTTTCTGGTAAATGCTTCGTATGCCATCAAGTTAGGGCTGACAACTTCTAACAAGTAATCATAAGCCCCAGATACAACGTGGCAGCTGATGACCTCTTCCATCTCGACAACTGCACTTTCAAATTTATCAATCGACACTTCTTGGTGGTTGTTCAAGCTCACCTCAACAAACACACTCATTGCGATGCCTACCTGTTCTCGTGACAGGCTCACACGATAACCATCAATAATGCCTTTTTCTTCCAGTCTTTTGATGCGCCTCGCGCACGGTGAAGCCGATAAGCCAACTTCATCAGCTAACTCAGCTGTGGTTAGCCTGCCGTCTTTCTGAAGCAACTCAAGAAGATGTCTATCAATCCTATCCATAGCAAATACCAATTATTGGTTAAATTCGTTAATAATTGACAAGATATTAGCAGAAATCATCAACAACAACTTAAGTTAGAACAAAATTTGCCAACCTAAGGCACACCAAGTACCCCATAATTAATCATCATTCACTTTCCTTGTTTATTATGAAGCTTGGCTATTTATCTATTACTGTCACTCTGCTCATCTGGGCGAGCTTTTTCCTTTCTCTTAAAGGCGGCGCAAATTCAGATTTAACACCTGCAGACATCGCACTGACTCGATTCCTCATACCAGCATTGGCGCTATTACCTTTGGTGTGGAAAGCACGTAGCACGATCGCTGCTGTCCCGAATCGATACTTGGCCGGTATGTTTGTGGGGTGCGGGTTACCTTATTTACTCGTTGCAGGAACAGCCATGCAGTTTGTTCCTGTATCACATGGGAGTGCTTTGGTTCCGGGAACACTTCCTCTGTTCGTAACAGGGATCGCGGTACTCTTTTTTAAGCAGCCGCTTAGCCGACACCGTGTCGTTGGTTTAGGTCTGGTTTTGCTTGGGATATTGTTGTTTCTGGGAAGTAGCTTAAGCAACTTCAACTTTGAATACACCAAAGGTCACTTATTGTTTTTGTTTGGCAGCTTGATGTGGGCGACTTTTACCATCTCAGCACGAGTTGCCAATCTTAATGCGCTTGTCAGTGCGGGTTTCATTTCATTCTGTTCCACCTTGCTATTGCTGATTCTTATCTTTACAGGAACCCTCCCTAGCCATTTAATGGATACACCAATTGCTCAATGGCCAGTTACAGAGCTTGCCGTGCATTCTGCGGTGCAAGGCGTAGGTGCAGGCTTAATAGCAGCATTCACTTATCTATATGCTGTTAATACACTAGGAGCAGAACGCTCAGCCGCTTTTGGCAGTGCAACACCCGCTGTTGCAACCTTGTTGGCGATCCCACTGTTCAATGAAATTCCGGATACGATGACTTGGTTAGCGCTTGGTTCAATTTGCATCGGCAGCTTGGTCGCGAGCAACATTTTCATGAGAAACGACCAATCTATGCAGTATCAACCGCCAAGCCATGGCAAAGCCTGATACTGCGTTCAAACCTACCAGCCTAAGCCGTGATTTTAAGAGTTGTAGTACACAGATAAGCCTACAAACGTGGGCTTATCTAAAATCTGCTTTTTCTAAGGTCGCTTCTCCATTAAACTGTCCGACCTTTTTGCTCATCCAAGAGAACACCATGCAACGCGATTACACTTTAACTTGCTTAAACAACATGCCTCGTGAAGAACTAGAAGAATTTAGTTTAAGAATGATTCATCGCCTTGTTCCTGAAGATGCAATGACGGAACTGTTTACGTTCGAGCAGGAAGAAGTGGTCAGTGAAGAGCGTATGCAGTCAGCGAAATTTGATGCGATGTTGCGAATGACAGCAATCGCGCTGAGTGAAGTGAATCTTGCGTTTAGTGATTCGGATAACTCACAACAAAACATCGAGCGCATGACTCGACTATTGCTTTGGCACTTCTATGCAATGTCGTTCAATCTTGAGCAAGCGATCAGCCTTAAAACTCACTGTGACAAGGTCGAGAAGATTTTGTTGAAAGCACCGACAGAAGCATTTGGTTGGGTAAAAGAATTAACAGAGTTGCTGCACTTCTATGCTGAGGTAAATGAAGGCAATAAAGGCAACGAAGAAAACGACGCTAAGTAAAGAGCACTAAGTCACGGGACGAATTGAAAAAGCGCATATTTCCAATTCTTCTTCAAACACTCCAACAAGTTGCTCGCTCCCCCTTGGACAAGTCGTACAGATTCTAAATCGAAGAAAACTACAACACCTGAAATCCGAGGTCTGGTGTTGAGCTAACCAAACGCAAAAGGCCCAATCGACATACCGACTGGGCCTTTTATTTGATGTGTCAAAGTTCTCTCACGAAAGCTCAATCGATTTCAGCTGAGCGAACCATACACCACCAAATTAGAATGCGTAGTTTGCGTCAACAAGTTCGCTTACTTCAACTTTGCTTACTTCTGCGCGAGCTTCAAGCCACTGCGCTACTTGCAGTTGTTCTGCTTCTGTTACTGAACGGTAGCGCTCAATAGAACATAAGAAACCTTCAAACAGCTCAAGGCCACCGCCACCAAAGCACAGACCGATGCTATCGATAAAATCGATGAATTCGTCAATAAACACATCGTACTGGTCAAAATCAGCAATCGAAGTCGTGCAGCTTACTTCAAAACCTAAAATAGCGAATTCACCTAGGTATAATTTCTTGCGTAGGCGACGATTTTTGTTTTCGATTTTATCTAATTTCATAACTGTCTCTCTTTTCGTTTGATAAAGCATTTATACACAGTTCCTCGTTAATTCCCAAGAGTTTTGTATTACACGAGAGGCTTAACGGGAAAAATCGTGCTGCAGAAACAAAACCTTAATCAAAACTATAAAAATCTGTCACTTAACTGCTTCACGATTGGTCACACATTGAACCAACTATTAACTCATTAGAAATAGCTTGGTTACACGTGAATAACGAATAATAAAGTCAGCCAACAGGAAGCAGTCCCGATGAGCAAGGAAACATTTGATAGCACTCGTTTTAACAAGAGTAACAACAAGCCCTTCGAAGAAGTTCTAGATGCGAACCTTTCAAGAAGAAACGTTCTGAAAGGCGGTCTTGGCATCAGTGCAATGACCGCCTTTGGCGCATTTGGTTTAGCGGGTCACAGCACGGCTAACGCTACGACAATGCAAGCAACGGGCGCGCACAAAAGCACCGCAACACTTGCCTTCGAATCGGTCAAAGGCTCTTTGACAGACAGTGTCGTTGTACCAAAAGGCTATACAGCGCAAGTATTGGTTCCTTGGGGTACTCCACTCAACAAGCAAGGCAAGGCTTGGTTAAAAGATGGAACCAACAACGCACAAGACCAAGCTAACGCACTGGGAATGCACCACGATGGCATGCACTTCTTCCCGCTTGATGGCAACAGTAACGACGGCTTGTTGGTGATCAACCACGAGTACATTGACCAAAAAGCACTGCACGCTAATGGCCCTACATACAATGAAGGCGCTCGCCCTAACATTGATGAAGTACGTAAAGAGATCAACGCGCACGGCGTGAGTGTGGTGCGCATCAAACTTGAAGGCAATCAATGGATAATGGTGGATAACGATCCACTTAACCGCCGCTACACGGGCGCGACCGTAATGGATCTCTCTGGTCCTGTTGCTCACAGTGAATTTACCAAAACCAAATTCTCACAAGACGGCAGCCAAGCTCGCGGCACGCTGAACAACTGTGGTAATGGCTACACACCATGGGGCACTTACCTAACGTGTGAAGAGAACTGGCCGGGTTATTTCGTGAACAAAGGCGAGACAACGCCAGCACAAGAACGTATTGGTATCGCAACCGATAAAACACGTTACGGTTGGGATACGCTTTCAGGTAACAAACAAGAACGCTTAGACGAGTTCACGCGCTTTGACGTGACACCAACAGGTGAGTCAGCAATGGATGACTACCGTAACGAAGCACATGGTCACGGCTACATTGTTGAAATCGACCCATACACAGCGAACTCTCGCGCTAAGAAACGTTCTGCACTGGGTTGTTTCCGTCATGAAGGCTGTACGTTCGGTAAGTTAACCGAAGGCGAGCCAATCGTATTCTACTCTGGTCACGATTCTCGCTTTGAATACCTGTACAAGTTCGTTTCCGAAGAAAAGTGGGATTCACGTGACGCACAGCCGAGCAACCGTCTAAGTGCGGGTGATAAGTACATGGACAAAGGCACATTGTATGTGGCTAAGTTCAACGATGACGGTTCAGGTACTTGGCTACCACTGACTCTGAGCAGCAAGACTACAAAAGGCGGTAAGCTAGGTGATTCATTTGATTCTCAAGCGGCACTTATCGTTAATACAGCAGGTGCAGCCGACCTTGTAGGCGCAACCCCTATGGATCGTCCTGAATGGTGCTCTGTTGACCCAATGACAGGTACGGCTTACCTAACGCTAACTAATAACAACAAGCGTAAAGAAGCGAACTCTGCGAACCCTCGCGTCGACAACAAGTTCGGTCATGTTATTCGTTGGGATGAAGGTAAAACCGCAAGTGAATTCGATTGGGATATCTTTGTCTTCGGTTCTCCAGCAGTGGAAGACAAGTCAATTAACCGCTCAGGTCTAACAGACATGAACCAATTCGCTAGCCCTGACGGCTTAGCGTTTGATGCTCGCGGCATTTTGTGGATTCAGACAGATAACGGCGCAGACGAAGTAACGGGCTACACCAATGACCAAATGCTGGCAGTGGTTCCATCTCAGTTAACGGATGACAACGGTAACAGCGCAGTGATTGATGCAAACAACCAAGCACAGCTTAAACGCTTCTTTGTGGGTCCAAACGGTTGTGAAGTAACAGGCTTTACCATCAGCCCAGATTTCAAATCGCTATTCGTAAACATTCAACACCCTGCTAACTGGCCATCGTCTGAAGATGCAACGGCACAAACTCAAGGCAATGTTCGTCCAAGAGCATCTACGGTTGTGATTCGCCGTGAAGACGGCGGTGAAATCGCGGTTTAATACGCAAATCTAGCTAAGATCAGCAATCTTACTGTTATCTACTTTCTGTTCGCTAGCTAAGTAAAATCAAAAAGAGCGATAAGGCTAAATGCCCTATCGCTCTTTTTATATTCTATTCAATCTTGGATTTAAGTAAGAATCTGAGCCTTCAGCTCATCATTTTCCCAAAAGCCATACCAAGTACGCGTCACCCTCGAGAAGGAGGAACGACTGAGTCGGGGATCTCTAACCGTTATCGTTGATCGCAATACCGTTAATCACAGTTAACTCACGAACAACCACACACCTACGCCCATCATTAATGTACCTGCAATACGGTTCATCAACTTCACATTGTCTGCCTTACCTAGCATATGTTTTAAGCTCTTACCGCCAGTAGCGTAGAGAGTCATACACACGAACTCAGAAACCAGAATAATAGACACTAAAATCAACAACTGCGGGGCTAAATCTTTATTACTGTTAATAAAAGGAGGCAATAACGAAATCATGAACGCCCAGCCTTTAGGATTTGCGATTGCCGTTACGAAGCCCTGAACCACCAAATCCCAATCATTGCTGACTTTGGTTGTTTGGTTATCAGTGCTGATCGCTAATTTTCCTCTCGAACGCCACATCTGAACACCTAAATAGAACAAGTAAGCTGCACCCACAAACTTGAAACCCGCAAATAACCATGGGTAGTTCAACATAATAGATGCAATACCCAATACCGCGGCAATGGAAACCACAGCGACACCGGCCAGTTCACCGATCATCATCCATAATGTACGTTTGTATCCAACACTCATTCCAAGTGTCAACGCCAAAGTCATACACATTCCGGGCGTGATTGACACAAAGAAAAACGTGGGAATAAAAGCCCAAAGTAGTGCGCTATCCATATTATTACCTTACTGGCTTATTTTTATTTAGTGGCTTTTGCTTCTTGATCGGACTTGAAATGAAGCGATGTTGAAACGAAATAATGAAGACAATAACCAATATTGCGTACAATACAAACAAAAAGAGCCACATAACAGTGGCTCTTTTCAATCACCAACCGTAATTACTTACGACGGTTTTTAATTCGCTTCATCATAGTCAAACGACGTTCAGCGCTTGCTTGATCTTGTGGTTCTTCGTTCGCGTTGTTCTTACGACCCTGACGGTTTTTGTACGCCGATTTAGTGTTCAGCTTCTCGATGTAAGCATCACGTTTCTTCGGTTCATAACCCGGTTGTTCAACACGGCGAATACGTTGTTGAATCAGTTTTTCAACTTGAACAACAGTCAGCTCTTCTTCGCGGTTAACGAAAGATATTGCGTGACCTTGTTTACCAGCACGGCCTGTACGACCAATACGGTGAACGTAATCTTCCGCAAGGAAAGGCATGTCGTAGTTAATTACGTGCGGTAAGTCCTCGATATCAAGACCACGAGCCGCAACGTCGGTTGCTACCATCACACGTGCTCTGCCTTCTTTGAAGTCATCTAATGCGCGACGACGAGCGCTTTGCGCTTTATCACCGTGACAAAGTACCGCTTTAATGCCGTCAAGCTTGAGCTCTTTAACTACATCGTTTGCTGTTTCTTTGTAGTTCACGAACACAAGAACCTGACGCCAGTTTTTACGGCCAATAAGCTCAGAAAGTAGCTCTGTTTTACGCTCTTGATCCACTGGGTACACCACGTGACCAACAGTTGCAGCCGTTGAGTTTTCACGCTCAACACTGATACGTTTTGGTTTACGCAGAATATCAACGGACAGTTGGTTTAACTGAGTTGATGTTGTTGCTGAGAACATCATGATTTGCGGTGATGTTTCTACATCCAACATGATCTTGCGAACGGCATTGATAAAGCCCATATCAAGGATACGGTCAGCTTCATCAAATACTAGAAATTCTAGGTTTGCGATAGACACGTTACCCGCTTCTAAGTGCTCTTCTAAACGGCCAGGTGTTGCAACCAAAATATCCACACCCAGCTCTAGTTGACGAACTTGTGAAGACATCTTGTTACCACCGTAAACCGCAGAAACGCTTAGTTCCGTGTATTTAACGTAGTCTTTAATGTTTTGAGCGATCTGCGCAGCAAGCTCACGAGTTGGAGCAAGAATAAGGCCGCGAGCCGTTCCTCTAGACGCCTTTTTACCGCTGTTCAAAAGGTGTTGGATAACAGGCAATGAAAATGCCGCTGTTTTACCCGTACCGGTTTGAGCAGTAGCAAAAATATCATGGCCTTTACGAGCCATTGGAATCGCTTTTTGTTGAATTGGAGTGAGTTTTTCATAACCACACTCAGTCAACGCTTTGACTAATTCAGGAGCAAAACCTTGAGAGGAAAATGACATTGTTACGGGTTCCTTAAGCAGACAGCCTACATTCTTATTTCAGCCGAGCACTATAAAGTAATTAGAGTGATTTATCTCACATTTATCGTGATATAACGCAAACTTTCTCATTTAATCTGGTGTTTACCCCGCCTTCAACGAGGTAAACACCAAGATCCTTGATTCAAACAGCAAAAACAGGGCTATTTGATGCCACACAGCTTGAGTAGAATCTGCTCGAGATCGCTCCACGGCATGAGCTGCGAGTCGATCACTTCCAGTCGAGACTCAAAGCCATCCAGTGTAATTTCGTTCACAGACACGACTTGATTCGCCACATTGAATGCGTAGCAACCTTGGTCGGTGTTCACTACGGCTTTTACACGTTCAGCCGTCAGATCCGACAGCATTGAGAACAACGCATCAAAATCAAATTTGTGTTCAGCGCCAAACAACCAGCCACAACTAAAGTAGCCTTGCCCTTTATTCTCTTTACGGATAAACGCTTCACCGGGAGGCAGTTGGAATTGAGGCTCTTGTTCAGCGTGATCGTGATGGTGTGCTTCAAGATGAGAGGAAGCACTGCCGTAAACCCTTTCAATGTCCAACACTTCCAATGGCACCTCACCATCGTGAATCAGCTTATGGAATACTTTTGCGGGTGTTTGATCCGTCACCCAATCATTGAATGCGTCGATATCTTCAGAGTGAACCAAATCTACTTTGGTTCCGATAATCACGTCAGCACTATCTAATTGATCATTGAAGTTCTGATTAGACGTATATTTCTCAATCGACAGATTTCTTGGGTCAACCAAACCTAGCGTCGCTTTTAGGTCAACGTAAGGTGTGTATTGCTCTGAAGTCAGTGTCGCAATCACTTGTTTAGGGTGACCAAGCCCTGTAGGTTCAATCAATAAACGGTCCGGCTTCTGGCGCAGCAAAGCATTAATACCCACTGACATAGGCACACCAGCGGTACAGCACATGCAGCCACCCGGTACTTCTTTAATCAAAGCACCTTGATCTGTCATCAATGCGCCATCGATGCCAATTTCCCCGAACTCATTAACCAGAACAGCCCAGTTTTCATTCTCAGGTTTATTTTTCAGCAGGTTCAAAATAGCTGTCGTTTTGCCAACACCCAAGAAACCCGTAATTATGTTTGTAGGAACTTTTTTGGTCATATCAGTTCTCCTTTTTAAGGAGTATATACACAATCACGGAGAAATTGACCCCAATCGCTTGTTTATACGGAGAATGATTTAAGCCAGATGTAGTATGAGTGTCATTAGAAAGGGGGGGGAACGATGAAAAAGGAATGCTCCAGACGAACTAAAGGCGTACTTACTCAGTACGCCTCACCCTCGTTACTCAATCGTGAGTTCGCGAATCAGGAAGCCTTAAATATCGACCTGAACATTTAACGAGGAACTAAAACTTTGTTTCTGAATCCATCCAAATTGTGTGTAAAACCTCACTTCTCCTTGCGGTTCGTTATGTTGCTTTACGATTTAACTATGGTTCATTTTTGGGGATATTCAAGCCACAGCCATAGAATCGATCAAAATTGTGACAGCGATTCCACAATTATCCATCGACTCCATTTATGTAACACGTACATTCCATAAATGAAATTCAACTTTTCATCTTTGTTGCTATAGGATATGCAGAGGACGCGTATAATTTATGACAACCCGGCCTTAACCCATTCAGGAGCCTTATCTCAATGACCAGAAGAGAGAAAATTAAGCAATCCTTATTAGCCAAAATGCCAAGGGATACTATTAATCAATTTCTCTCAAGAGATAAGACCCCCGCTTCCGTTCTCTTTCTTTCTTGTATTGTAGGTGTACTTGCTGGCGTAGTGGGTACCTATTTCGAAGTCGCGGTTCATTTCATCACAGAAACTCGTACCGACTGGCTTAAAGATGAAATCGGTAGCTATTTACCCCTTTGGCTTGCCGCTTTCCTTATTAGTGCTGCATTTGCCTTTATTGGTTACTTCCTCGTTCACCGCTTTGCTCCAGAGGCTGCAGGCTCAGGCATCCCTGAAATTGAAGGTGCGATGGACGGTATGCGCCCTGTTCGATGGTGGAGAGTATTGCCCGTAAAATTCTTTGGCGGTATGGGCGCATTAGGTTCTGGTATGGTTTTAGGTCGAGAAGGACCAACCGTTCAAATGGGCGGCAGTATTGGTCGCATGGTCACCGATATCTTTCGAGTCAAAGATGACGACACTCGCCACTCACTATTAGCTTCGGGTGCCGCAGGTGGTTTAGCCGCCGCATTCAACGCACCACTAGCCGGAATCATGTTTGTAGTCGAGGAAATGAGACCACAGTTTCGCTACTCACTCATTTCAATCAAAGCCGTCATCATCTCGGCGGTTTCAGCCAATATTGTATTTCGTTCGATCAATGGCCAATCTGCCGTTATCACAATGCCTCAATACCAACCGCCTGAACTGGATGCTCTGTGGTTATTCCTGTTGTTAGGCGTGTTGTTCGGCCTGTTTGGTGTGATTTTCAATAAGCTGATTACGCTTTCCCAAGACCTTTTTGTGGCAATACACAAGAATGACCGTAAACGCTACTTAATGACAGGCTCCCTATTGGGCGGTTGCTTTGGCTTATTGCTGCTCTATATACCGGAGTTGACTGGCGGTGGTATTGGTATCATCCCGAATATCACTAATGGCAACTACAGCGCAAGCGTGCTGCTGTTAATCTTCTTAGGGCGCGTGCTCACCACGCTACTTTGTTTCGGCTCTGGTGCACCTGGAGGTATCTTTGCACCAATGCTTGCCCTAGGAACACTCTTTGGATACGCGTTTGGGCTTATCGCGGCGGCATTCTTCCCTGAACTGAACATAGAGCCGGGTATGTTTGCGATTGCCGGCATGGGCGCCTTATTTGCCGCCACCGTGCGAGCGCCTATCACTGGCATACTGTTGGTTATTGAAATGACCAATAACTACTACCTCATCTTACCGTTGATCATCACCTGCTTGGGCGCTGTAATCATTGCTCAGATGTTAGGTGGTCAGCCAATTTACAGCCAACTACTTAACCGCACGCTGAAAAACGAAAAACTAAGACAGCAAGATCTCCCTCAGCAAGAGGAAGTTCGTTAATTGCATTGAAAACGTCAGTTCAAATGTGGGACTTAAACGTAACTCGTTAAGTTCCACTAATACAGTCAAGTTCCACGGATACATGAGCAAACCCAGCTCAATATTTATAGAACACTCAAGAAAATCAAAAACACTTTCATCGCGCTTTATATATCAATTTCGAATCAAAACCTTAAAAGCAAACGTTAAACTTGCTATTATCCACGAAATTATTTACATGCCTAACAACACCGATTGTGAGCATGACTGAACGTTTTGATTAGAGTATACGTTCTACATTTAACTGAGTGGAGCAAGTCGTTGAACTGGAGAAGATTAACCCAAGTAAAAAATGTTCCACCATCTCAGGCGTCTTTAGCACTTGGCGTTATCGGGCTGGGGCAAGCTTGGGCATTATATCTGCCAGGGGTTGGTGAGATCATTCGACCTTACCTTGCTGCGTTTGGCGCACTGTTATTACTGCCCGTTTTACTTCGTTACATCACCAGTTTTGATACTTTCATCAATGACATTCGCCATCCACTTAGCGGAAGCTTAATGGCGCCGATGAGCATGGCGTTATTGATTCTATGTGACTATCTCGCCGAGATATCTCCAATAATCGCCTATCCAGTCTGGTTCTGCGCGTTGTTGTTGCATTTTACCATGATGGTGTTGTTCTTTAGTTTCCAGATCCTCAATTTCAAAATGTCGAACATTGTGCCGAGTTGGTTCCTGTATCCCGTGGGGTTAATCAGCAGTTCCTTAGCAGGTACACAGTTTGGACACACAGTTTTTTCAGAGACACTGGCGGCCACTTGTATCGGTATCTATTTCCTCATGCTGCCAGTGGTGTTGTATCGCTTGGTGTTCGAAGGAAACCTGCCACGCCGAGCAAGACCAACACTCGCTATCATGGCGGCTCCGGTTAACTTATCTTTAGCCGCTTACTTGGTTAACTTCGACAACCCAGACCCGATTCTGACAGGCGCATTGGCTGGCATTGCTATCACCATGACACTGCTGATCTACTTGTGTTATATCCGCCTAATGCGTCTGAAGTTCCAACCTTCAATTGCTGCCGTCACCTTCCCATCCGTGATCAGCGCTATTGCCATGCATCGATTAACCACGTTTTTCGGCGAGGAATACCCACAATGGTATTGGCTGCATAAATTCGGCTTCTTTGAATTAACCATCGCGACCATCCTAGTGATTTGGGTGGCAGGTGGTTATGTAAAAATGTACTGGCCTGAGTTTTTTGATTCTGATGACATATCCAAAAAAGTTAAGCGTTCTTAAAACGAACGCCAGAAGATCTTACCTTGGTCACCCCCTACTCCAATATCCAATGGTCTCTCGCTGGACAAACCAAACGAAAAAAAGACCTCACACTGTGAGGCCTTTGAATAGGCAAGGAGTTAATAGATCAGGCGACTACGATTAGAAATCAGCGTGAGGGCCAAATACTTCGTAGTGTACGCGTGAACGATCAACTTTAAGTGCGTCTAACTGCTCAACGATGTACTTCATGAAACCAACTGGCCCACAAATATAAAAGTCACTTTCAAGGAAACTTTGAGTATTAGAAAGAGGCGCTAAATCCATTGGGCCCTCGTACGTATTTTCGCACTCTAAAGTTCCCTTATTCATGTACCACGTTTTCGCTTCCCAGCCTTTGTCGGCAACAATGTCTTTAACTCGGGTAGTAAAAGAGTGTTGACCAACATCTTCACATGCATGAAGGTAAAGAACAGGTTCATTTTTCTGTTCGCCGCTTAAAAACTCAAGCATAGATTGCATCGGTGTTACACCTACACCAGCTGAGATCAACGTGACTGGCTTGTTACGCTCTTGATACATGAAGTCACCCGCAGGTGCGTATAGGTTTACCTCTTGACCAATAGAAGCATCATCATGAAGATGGTTAGAAACCACCCCTTGTGTCTCTTGACCATGCCCTTCGCGCTTAACCGAGATTCGGTAATATTTACCGTTAGGTTTATCTGATAGTGAGTATTGACGCATTTCCTTATACTCTGCGCCTTCAGGATGCACTTCGATACCGATGTACTGGCCTGGCGTGTAATCCAGAACGTCACCGCCATCTTTTGGTTGTAAGATAAAGCTTGTAACTAATGCTGACTCTTCGATTTTATCTGCAATCACAAACGTACGTGCAGCTTCCCAACCACCTACTGCATGCTTACGTTGTAGGTAGAGGTCCGCTTCACGGTCGATAAATACTTTCGCTAAGAACAAATAAGCTTCTGTCCACGCTTCTTCCACTTCCGAAGTAAACGCCGCTGTCGCCAATTCGCGTAATGTTTCAATCAGGTGGTGACCAACGATTTGGTAATGGTCTGGTTGAATATTAAAGCTTGTGTGTTTCTGTGCAATACGCTCAACCGCAGTGGTTAACGCTGCTAGGTTATCAATATTTTTAGCATAAGCCGCGATAGCTTCAAACAGTGCCACACCTTGGCGACCTGTTCTTTGGTGAGTCATATTGAAGATATCTTTCAACTCAGGGTTATGTGTAAACATACGTTGATAGAAGTGTTGAGTTAAAGCAGGGCCTGCGCTTTCTAAAAGAGGAATCGTCGATTTGATGATGTTGATATGTAGATTGTTTAGCATTGATTTACTCCGAACACTTAGTCTTTTGACCTTTCATGTCAAATTGACTAATTTTATTTAAAGATGACTTTATATTAATTCTTTCTCAATGAGCTCTTTGGCTACTATTTTTATGAGAATTACGTGGGCTGATAAATTCGCATTAATTGATTCAAATCAATGATAGGTCAGTTATTCAGTCATATAGACAACACGCAATGGACACACTGCACAAACGATGCCAACATGCGAAAGCTTGTTGTGCCTAGCATTCCTTCAAAAAACCTCTTCAAACTTTAGTCAAAAAGACCTTTTTTTTATGTCATAAAGACTCTACCATGTATGAAAATACAAACAGTATGAGCCCTTTATGCAAGATATCTCAGCATCCACTCTCATGGAAATGACCATTGGTTTAGCCAGCGGTGTGAACGATCAAGACCGTTTCAATCGCTTAATCGATGCCATTCGTAAAACCATAACGTGTGATTGTGTCGCACTTTTAAGCCTTCAAGGTGACACGCTAGTACCCATCGCAATGCAAGGGCTCAGTCGAGATACATTCGGTCGCCGCTTTATTATTTCAGAACATCCGCGTTTTGATGCGATTTGTGCATCGCGTTCTCCAGTTCGTTTTGATGCGGATAGCTCATTGTCTGATCCTTTCGATGGCTTACTGATCGACCACGATGGCGATTTGCCCATGCATGCCTGTATGGGTTTGCCTCTTCTATTTGGTGACAAATTGTTAGGGGTACTAACCCTCGACAGCCTAAAACCTGATGTCTTCGCGAATATTCCGGCTCGGAACCTAGAAGTTCTCGCCGCTATTGCTGCCTCTACGATGCAAATGGCGATGACTTTCTCGCAACTTGAACATCAAGCAAAACAGTCAAAGCAATTACTGGAAGAGTTGAATGTTGAAGCGTGGGAACGTGACGGCGGCGAATTGATTGGTAATAGTGACACCATGGTCGCGCTTAAAAACGATATTGCGGTTGTCGCACCCTCTGAATTTAATATTCTGATTCATGGTGATACTGGTGTTGGTAAAGAGCTCGTTGCTCGTACCCTGCACCACCAATCCCAGCGTAAACGTAATCCGTTGGTCTACGTCAACTGTGCTGCTATTCCTGAGAACTTGGTAGAGAGTGAACTATTTGGTCACGTTCGTGGCGCGTTTACTGGTGCAGACAAAAACCGCTTAGGTAAATTTGCTTTAGCCGATGGCGGCACACTATTCTTAGATGAAATTGGTGAGTTGCCTTTGGCTGCACAAAGTAAGCTATTGCGTGCACTGCAAAACAACGAAATTCAACCTGTAGGCCAAGACAACATTCAAACTATTGATGTTCGTGTTTTAGCTGCAACCAACCGAGACTTAAAGCAAGAAGTTGAAGACGGTCGATTCAGAGCTGATTTATACCACCGACTGAGTGTGTACCCTATCGCAGTGCCAGCTCTGAAAGACCGAGGTGACGACATCAGCTTGCTAGCAGGCTTCTTCCTAGAACAAGCACGTCGTAAACTCGGTATCAACCAAGTTAAATTCCGCTCTGATGTACTGGTATTTCTAAACCGTTACGGTTGGCCAGGTAACGTACGTGAGCTTGAACACGTTATCAGTCGTTCAGCACTAAAAGCATTAGCTCGTAGCACTAACAAAAATCTCGTGACAATCACTAAAGAAGATTGTGGCCCACTCGACCAAGATCAACCTATAGCGACGACACAGGTAAAAAACACACCGTTATCAACACCAACGATCGACCTATCCGCAGGTTTACGTGGCGCTACCGATGATTTTCAACGCAGCATCATCACTGAGGTGTTGGAAGATGCCAACTTTAACTGGGCGCAAGCAGGGCGAGTTCTGAAAACAGACCGAGCAAACCTGACTCGACTGTCCAAACGTTTAGGGCTAAATGTGGCGAAGTCTCACACGATCGAACGGACAAAATAGATATTAGCGGTTTGTTGCGAGCATCTGACAAAACTTGTGTATATAATGCTGCAAATTGTAACGCTAATTTTAAAGATGTAGAGAGATTTATGAAGTTTATCCGTTGGTTCTTAGGTCGCGTCATCTTGCTGTTGAATTTTGTTTTCAGCCCACGCGGTGTGAAGCGTTCTCAAGAAGAACAAAGCAAAGTGAACGAGCAGGCAAAAACGCACACGTTGTACCAATTCGAAGCATGTCCATTTTGTGTAAAAGTGCGACGTTCGATGAAACGTCAGTCAGTTCAATTTGAACTTCGTGATGCAAAAAATAATGAACAACACCGTGCAGAGCTTGAAGCTGGCGGCGGTCGTGTGAAAGTGCCTTGTCTACGTATAGAGAAAGACGGCAAAACTGAGTGGATGTACGAGTCTTCAGATATCGTATCTTACTTAGAGAAACAGTTCGCATAAGCGGAAAAGCAACACAAGCCAAATACAAAAAATCCCTCTTCATGAGGGATTTTTTATGTCTGTAATCGATACGCTCTTTCGATTCAAAAAATCAAGCTTCTCGCATCTATTTCGACACAATCAGCATCAACTCAACACGGCGGTTACAGGCTTTACCTTGTGCTGAAGCGTTGTTACATGCAGGAACGTACTCACCAAAACCGCGGGTGTAAATAGCACGACTCGAAACATAGTTACTTTCTAAGCGAGCTTTCACTTCTTTTGCGCGCTGTTCAGAGAGCGGATCATTAACACGATCACTGCCTGTATTATCCGTGTGTCCTTCGATGACGACATCAATGTCTTGGCGTCGAGAAAGATAGCTGCCTAACGTGTCCAACCAATGGTTGTAAGCGGGTTCAGGAGATGTCGAACCTGTTTTAAAGTTCACATGCTGTACAAGCTTTACCATCACATGGTTGCCAGGTAAAACTTCAAAATCGATACGGTTTTGTCTTAAAAAGACTTCCAGTGGATCATTGGTCGAAACACCACGTCCGTAGTTAGTAGTAATAGTTCCTTGCTGATGAGTGGTTTGAACCACCCCCCATTCAGGGTACATAATGTCGTAATCAGTTTTCGGTGCAGTTTGTAACATATCCTCACCGAATAACCCTGTTGGTAACGTAGTTTCGCACCCAGCCAAAGCTATGCTTAACATTATCGCTAAATATCTCATTACTTCACCAACCACTTATGTAGATAAACCATTCACTAATGTCTATATCGGCACTGAGAGAAAAACTTTAGACAAAAACTTTATACGAAAAGAAAGCACGTCCAAAAAAAGTGTTTTTGATCACAGTTAACCGTCAACTCGCCTGTCATCGCCCGCCAGTTCCAACTGTTTGCATTTATTTACCTTATAATTGTTTTCCAATTCGTACTAAATAGTTAGAATCTCACGACTTCTCAACGCTAGAGCAAACATTATGTTTAAACCATTTACTAAATTCATCACAGCACTTGCTGCCGTACTGATTATCGCGGGTTGTAGTGAAACAGACGAGCCACAGAAAGGCGTTCAATACGAAGCGCTGCCTACTGCTCTAACTGAATTTAACCTGACTCCGATCACTGAAATCTTCTCTCTAAATTGTGGTCACTGCCGTCAAATGGAAAGTGCAATTCCAGAGATCGAATCTCTAACGAACCAAACTATTGGCAAGATGCACGTTACGTTCAATGAAAGTGCTCAAATCAGCGCAATGATCTACTACACAGCAGTGATGCAACTTGAGGCGACACCTGACCACGCATTCATGGACGACCTATTTGGTGCGGTTCAAATGGGTGCAGATGCAACTCCTGAACAACGTCAACAAGCTCTAGAGACTGCGTTCACTTCTCGCGGTCTGGTTAGCCCATACCAACTGAACAAAGAACAACAAGTTGCTCTATTTGACTACGTTAAGAAAGCAGAAGAGATCTCCGTAAAAGGTCAAATCAACTCAGTACCAACATTTATCATCAACGGTAAATACCAAGTACTGACAGCAGGTCACCAAGATGTTCAAGGTATCGCAAAAACGATCAACTACCTTTTGACTCATCCGTAACGGCTTTTCTCTATAAAGAATCAACAATAAATAGGTTTTACTATGTCTAAATTTATCATCCCGGTCATTGTCTTTATTTTGGCTGGCTTCATGATCTACCGCACTTGGATGAACCATAAATCTGGCGAAGAAAATATCGAGCAAGGCCAACAATTCCTTATCGAAAACGGCGCTAAAGATGGGGTTGTAACGACTGAAAGCGGCCTTCAATACCTTGTACTTGAAGAAGGTACAGGTACAGAGCACCCAACGAAGAACAGTAAAGTGACGGTTCACTACCACGGTACTTTGCTTGATGGCACAGTGTTCGATAGCTCTGTTGAGCGTGGTGAGCCAATCTCATTTGCTCTTAAACAAGTGATCAAAGGCTGGCAAGAAGGTTTGACTTACATGGTCGAAGGCCAAAAAGTTCGCCTGTTTATCCCAAGCCAATTGGCTTACGGTAAAGGTGGTTCAGGCCCTATCCCACCATCAGCAACTTTGATTTTTGATGTTGAGTTAATCTCTATCAAATAATTGAAGAGACTGATTTAAGCCCCAACATACGAGCTATGTTGGGGCTTTTTTATATGTGAACGTTTGAATAGTTGAAGCCACTTTTGCAACGACGAAATATACCTTCAAAAGCTAACCTCTTCCGAAATGACACCCCAGAGAATAGAAAGAGCAAATAACACTATCGAAACCCAACAACTAGACGACTGGTCTAATTTAACTTATAGTAACACCCATGAACGATAAAATGAACGACACACGCCTGCATGTTTTAGATGTAGGCTATCAACTAATAGTGAACAACGGCTTTACGGGCGTTGGCTTGTCGCAATTGCTTAAAGAAGCAGATGTTCCAAAAGGATCGTTTTACCACTACTTTAAATCTAAAGAGCAATTTGGCGAGGCTCTGATCCAGCACTATTTTGAGACCTACATCAGCAGAGTTGAAACTATTTTGGTTCATGGTGAAGGCAACCATTACCAGAGAATTATCAGTTATTTCACTCGATGGTCACAGATTGAAAACGGTACCTGTAACGCTCATAAATGCTTAGTAGTTAAGCTCAGCGCCGAAGTGTCTGATCTTTCTGATCCTATGCGCCAAGCTTTACTAAAAGGGGCTGAAAAAGTGACCTCTACGATACAACACTGTGTTGCTGGTGGTATTGAAGATGGCTCCATTAAGGTTGAAGACAGCAAAGAAACCGCTCAAAATCTATATTCTATGTGGTTGGGCGCAAGCTTATTGAGCAAACTAAGCCAGAGCTCACGCAGCTTAGAATCAGCTTTAAACCTAACCCAACAGATTTTAAAAGGTAAAAACTAACCACGTACTGTGTTTAGTTTTTATTAACGACAGATAACCCGCCCTCTTATCAATTTGATGACGGCGGGATTTTTAGATAATAAGACTAGACGACTGGTCTAATTCTAAATATATAATTTAAATTAAGGACATCCAATGACTCAACAAGACAATCGCCGCATCGTATTGGCTTCTCGCCCAGTTGGCGCACCGACTCAAGACAACTTCCGTTTAGAGACAGTAGCCGCACCAACAATTAAAGACGGCGAGATGTTACTTCGCTCAGTCTACCTTTCTCTAGACCCTTACATGCGTGGCCGAATGAGCGATGCAAAATCTTACGCTGATCCAGTTTCAATTGACGAAGTGATGGTCGGTGCAACCGTTTGTCAGGTTGAAGAGTCAAACAACAGCGATTTTGAAGTTGGCGAATGGGTATTGGCTTACACAGGTTGGCAGGATCTTGGTGTGTCTAATGGTGAAGGCCTAATCAAACTAGGTAAAGAGCCAACACACCCTTCTTACGCACTGGGCATCATGGGGATGCCAGGCTTTACTGCGTACATGGGCTTACTTGATATCGGCCAACCTAAAGAAGGCGACACTCTAGTCGTTGCGGCTGCAACAGGTGCAGTAGGCGCAACCGTTGGCCAAATCGGTAAGCTAAAAGGCTGTCGTGTAATTGGCGTTGCGGGCGGTCAAGAGAAGTGTCAGTACGCGAAAGAGGTTCTGGGCTTTGATGAATGTATCGACCACAAAGCCGACGACTTCGCGGAGCAACTGGCTAAAGCATGTAGTAACGGCATCGACGTTTATTTTGAAAACGTTGGCGGCAAGGTGTTCAATGCGGTAATGCCATTGCTTAACACTGGTGCTCGCATTCCTGTTTGTGGCCTTATTTCACAATACAACGCGACATCACTTCCTGAAGGCCCAGATCGCATGTCTAGCCTCGTTGGTACCCTATTGGTCAAGCGTATTAAGATGCAAGGTTTCATTATCTTTGATGACTACGCACACCGTTACAATGAGTTTACTGTTCAAATGACAGAATGGTTGTCTCAAGGCAAGATGCATTACCGTGAGCACCTAATTGAAGGTCTAGACGAAGCGCCACAAGCATTCATGGGTCTATTAGAAGGTCAGAACTTCGGTAAGCTTGTTATCAAAACAAACGAAGCTAAATAAATTCAAAAACTGAACCAGTTAACTAGGTAAAATCATGATTACTTTGCATCACCTAAACAAATCTCGCTCAAAACGCATCATCTGGCTACTCGAAGAGCTTGGAGTAGATTACCAAATCAAACCGTACCAACGAGACAGTGTAACGTTTCTAGCACCACCAGAATTGAAATCCGTTCACCCTCTTGGTAAATCTCCGGTTATTGAAGACGATGGTGTTGTTATCAGCGAATCTGGTGCTATCACCGAGTACCTAATCGACAAATACGGTCAAGGTAAATTCGCACCAGTGCGCGGCACAGCTGACTACGTGGAATACTCACAATGGCTTCACTTCGCTGAGAGTTCAGGTATTTTGCCAATGTTGCTTAAGATCTTTGTGATGAAAGACGGCTGTGAAACTAACTTTCTAGGCGGTTATGCTGACGATGAAAACCAAAAGATCTTAACTTACGTGAATAATGCACTTGAAGGTAAGACCTACTTGGTCGCAGACACACTAACAGGCGCAGATTTTATGATGTCGTTCATCGTAGAAATCGTTGGTAATTTTGGAGCAACTGCGCTCTACCCGAACATCGCTAAATACGGTGAGCTTTTAACGAGCCACCCTGCTTACCAAAAAGCAGAGCAAGTAGAGCTAGAACACTCGAACTGATCGAGTTTCAATCAAGCTCGTGCGCGCTTAGGATAAGCACAAGCCACTAAATGAAGCCAAAGCCGATTTATCTTTCGCTTTGGCTTCTCATTTACTTTCATTTCGACAACAATACCGAACTCTAACTGAACAGCCATAGAGTTTGATCTTCATGTCAGCAAACCTTGCTCAATACACGCCACTGCACCTAACAAACAACAATACGAATGTAGACTTACCGCTATCGACTCGTTTTACGTTTCCGTACTACTACACACCACATCCAACGTGTGAGTTTGCCATGCAGCAACTTCAGCAGTCATTACTCGACTGCAGTGTGAATGAAACATCGCAAGGCAACCTCTATGCCGTGCTTCTTGTTCAGGATCCAACAACTCAGGAGCTAGGCTACCTTTCTGCGTTTTCAGGTTTGCAGTTAGATCCGTCTTTGGCCTCTCAGTTAAACAACATTAACTTTGTTCCATCAGCCTTCGATTCAGAACAGTTTCAATCTCACAACAGTGCAACCCTCGCTCGCCAATCGCAACTAGCGGATGACATTGAAAAACTACAACAGTCGCACAACCTAGACGCATTATTGGCTGAATTTGAAGAGTTAAAAATCGAATCAGCACAATCTATCGAAGCCTTTCAATTAGCCATGGCAGCAAACAAATCTCAGCGTAACGAACTCAGAGAACAAGCCAATCAAGAAAAGGCATTGGGGAATCTAGAGTCAGCAGCGAATTTGCTCAAACAACTGGGCAATCAAAGCAGCCAAGAGAAACGCGACTTAAAAGCACTTAGAATCGAGTGGAAACAAAAGATCGCAGAACGCCAGTCGCAAGTTGATGCTATCGAAAGCGAACTCACGAGCCGCAAGCAAGAGTACCAAGCGATCTCAGCCGAATTAGAAGCGCAACGTTTGTCTCATTATCGGTTTATCAACCAAACACTCGAATCAAAGAACCTGCTTGAATTGTTAGATGGCAAAGGCGCTCTTGAAGGCTCTGGCGAGTGTTGTCTACCTAAGCTACTTAATTTTGCTTTTGAACACGGATTTAAACCATTAGCTTTGTCTGAGTTTTGGTGGGGATTGCCTCCAACGGCTGTCATTCGCCAGCACGCAAACCTGTACCCGGTTTGCCAAAGTAAAAGCTTCGAGATCCTCGACCACCAGCTAAACGGCATCGAATTAGAAGATAACCCACTTATCGTGAATCCTGCGGTTGGTAAGTCGTTTGATATTGTCTATGAAGATGACGAGATCGTGGTGGTGAATAAACCCGAGGAGTTCTTGTCAGTTCCTGGTAAGTTTATCGAAGACTCTGTTTATACCCGTATTAAAGCGCGTTATCCCGATGCAACAGGCCCTTTGATTATCCATAGGTTAGATATGTCGACGTCAGGCTTATTGATCTTGGCGCTCACGGCGGAGTCCAATAAACACATTCAGAAGCAATTCATCGATAGGACCGTAGAGAAGCGTTACACCGCTCTGCTTGATGGTGAAATAACGGGCGAATCTGGCGATATCAGCCTGCCCTTGCGTGGTGACATCACAGACAGACCAAGACAACTGGTTTGCCATGAACATGGACGTAATGCAAAAACTCACTGGGAAGCGGTCTACACCAACAATGGCAAAACCAAGGTTCACTTGTACCCTAAGACAGGCCGCACCCATCAGCTACGCGTACATTGCGCTCATCCATTAGGCCTTGGTGTACCGATTCGTGGTGACGACTTATACGGATACAAACGCGAGCGCTTACACCTGCACGCTGGCTACCTAAAACTGATTCACCCAACAACCGGTGAATGGATGGAATTTGAAGTGCCTTCTGAGTTTTAAGCTATTCTTATCCTGCTAAAACTATTACCGCGCTAAAATTTTTGTCCCATTAAGATTCTTGTCTCATTAGACGCATCAGGGTTCTAAATCTGCTGAGATATAGAACCCTGAAATTTAATTTTTTAATGTACTTATCACAGCTCGGTAGCGTACTTTCGCTACAACCTTCAATGTTGCAGACGCCTAACCCTAACCCATTACATCTTTGCGCTGATCAACACATTCAAAAGAGGCCATTTCGAATTCACGACAGATCCAAGGCCGGTTTTCGTAAATAGTGCACATCAGAGTTTCTCTATCTACAGCAGAACACCAACCGTCGTCTAGTCGCAACATCGTTTCCCCACCCCATTCGTCATAAGCAATATGCTCTTCCGGTACGCCCGTATCTGTGATGATCATAACTTCTAAACGACAACAGCACGCCTGGCAATTGGCACAAGTTACTTCCGATTCGGTGACGTTCTTTATCTCTATGGTCATAAGTGACTACACTGCTAAATTTTGCGTATAGTAATCGAAACCGACCGCTACGGCTAATAAAGATAGTAAGCAATAAAATTGTGGGTAATAAAAATAGTGGGTAATGGTGCTTTCATAGATGTAGAAAAACAATAGGCGCTGTGATTTACTCACAACGCCCATACTATTTAGATTTTCCATCGCTACTTGTCGTCACTATCTCGATTTAGAACAGACTAGCGAAAAATAGCTTTACGTAGTCCATTAAGCGTTTGAACAAGCCGGCTTGCTCTACCGCTTCCAACGCGATCAAAGGTTGAGTTTGAACATCTTCACCATCAACGGTGTAATGAACAACCCCTAAGGTTTGGCCTTCTGAAATTGGGGCTTTCAGTTCAGAGATTAGTTCAATAGATGCCGTTAACTTTTTACTGTCTGACTTAGGCAGCGTAATAAACGTATCTTCTGCAACGCCTAGCTTCAACGTATCTTGGTCACCAAACCACACCTTCTCTTCAGCGACTTGGTCACCGCCTTGATGAGGATTTAGCGTATCAAAGAAACGAAAACCATAGCTCAACAATTGTTTGCTGTCTGACTCACGGCTCTTAACGCTTGATGCGCCCATCACAACCGCAATAAGTCTCATCTCACCTTGTGTCGCCGAACTCGCTAAACTGTAGCCTGCACCAGAGGTGTAACCTGTTTTCATTCCATCGACCGTCAAGCTCCTATCACGTAATAAGCCATTGCGGTTGTGTTGTGTAATCTTGTTGTAGCTAAACGAGCGTTCGCTGTATAAACCATACACATCCGGTAAATCGCGAATAATTGCACGGCCTAATAGAGCGATATCATAAGGAGTTGAATAGAGATCGTCCGCATCTAAACCATGTGCATTCGCAAAATGGGTATTTTCCAGTTTTAGCGAAGCCGCCCAAGAGTTCATCAAGTCAACAAATGCATCTTGTGAACCTGCAACATGTTCTGCAATCGCAACACTCGCATCGTTCCCAGATTGAATAATCAAACCGCGGTAAAGATCCATCATCGCGACATCAGTGTTCACTTCGATGAACATTTTTGAAGAATCAGGGAAGTTTTTCGCCCATGCGTTTTCGCTGATTCGCACCTGATCATCAGCAGAGATGTTACCTCGTTTCATCTCTTGTCCAGCCACATAACTGGTCATAAGCTTGGTTAAACTCGCTGGGTTTAACTTAGTGTGTGCGTTTTTTTCTACCAGCACATCACCAGAGTTAAAATCAATTAACACATAGCCTTTTGCGCCTAGGCTAGGTGGACTTGGTACTATAGAAGGTGCCGCGACAGCATTATTAGTTACCATCGCTGCGTTACTTACAATGAACATACTTAATAGAGGGAGAGAGTATTTTGAGAACAGTTTCATTGAATCAAGCCTAAGTTAACGTTTTGTTCAGTATAGACAAATGCTAGCAAAAGAAGCGCGAACTTTACGTTGCTTTACGTATTTGTACGGTTCGTTACAAATAAAAAAGTATAATCTGCGACCTGTCTGTTTTTCACACAAGAACGATTGACTCAATGAATGCATTCAACACTTCCCTTTACCTCTCAGGCACACGTCTAAATAACATCTCAACAAAGCCCATAACCCGCGGTTTGCTTTCGCTCGGCTCTAAATCAGGTTGGATACTCGACTGCGCCAGTGCTTGCCACTGTATAACTTCCGAATTAGGAACAAAAAAAGCAATATACAAAGATCCTTTCTCGCTTACCTTTCCATCATCACTATAAAATGGCACACCTGTAGATAGCTGAATCGCATCAAAGATCGATTCATCGTTCAGTTCAGATTCTTCAGCTAACCCAAAACCCACTACGACATCACCAGTCCCGGATTTCAACTGATAACCTTTCAATGAAAGTTGTTCTTTAATCGCTTCACGTACAAGATCAGTGACGACCGTCTTGTCATATTTTTCAGAAAGGTACACTTGCTCTGATTCAGGATGCCATGAGTACGTGACGACTCCATGTCTCATGAAATCAAAGTCACCACTGGTCACCACGCCATAATTGTGTGTTGGAGTCGTTTCATTGGTTGTACACGCTGTCAGTCCAATCGCTATCAAAGCCAACAACGCGACTTTATTTACGCCCTTTGTTGCACATATGAATCGTTTTATCATTCGCGGCTTCCTTTCCTATACAAGAATAACTATCAATTTGACCTTCAACATAAACAGTAATTATATTAATAGAAAGATCATTAAACGTTTGCGTAATCGCTAACCTTCACTTCTACTCATTTTGGGGGTTTAACCACAGAAATAGACTCGGTATAGTAAACTTAGTTAAAGATAACCAAACCATTCGGGGCACGGAGCTTCCTCAATCATCTCATGAAGAGAAGAATTGGTACCGATAAAGCATCGGCAAATTTAAGAGGGTCACACAATGGAATTCAATATGGTTGAAATTTTAGGTTACGCGGCATCTATTATGGTCGCAATTTCATTAACAATGAAAGATATCGTGCGTCTGCGTGTCCTTAACTTTGTTGGCTGTACTCTATTCACAGCATACGGCGTTATGATTGACGCATGGCCAGTGGTTGCAACCAACGGTTTCATCGCTTGTGTGAACATCTACTTCCTTGCAAAAATGCAAAAGGAAAAAAAAAATGAAGCGATGAAAGCAGCAAAAGCTTAGATTAACGGCTAGCACTTTCAAACAATTCTAAAAAAGCCCAAATAGAACGTTCTATTTGGGCTTTTTCATGCTTATCAGTTTTAGAAAACTTCAATTACAGACAATACGATATTGACTCTCTCTGTATACCTGTGTGTTATTGCGTCCATTCTCTTTTGCTTGATAAAGTGCTTTGTCAGCTTGGTCTATCGTGCCTTCTATATGGAACAGTGCATTTGCATAGCGACACCCAACACTGACCGTTACAGGTAACACTAACCTCTCAATTTTTTCGACGCTACGTCTCAACTCTTCCGACAACTCGTACAATTGATATTCATTGCAATCAAAAGTCGCAAAGATAAATTCCTCACCGCCATAGCGAGCAATTAGACGATTTTCATTTGCAAATTGCTTCAATACTTTTGCAACGGCGCAGATCACCCTATCGCCTTCAGCGTGTCCGTGTAGATCATTTACCGATTTAAAATGGTCAATATCTAGAAGAATGATACCAACACCTTTTAACGGATAAGGCGAGCACTCTAAAATTCGCATCTTGACCTGAGAAATGAAGTCTCGCCGATTACTCAACCCCGTAAGATAATCTAAGCTAGCTACATCTAAGATCTTTAAATGACGGTGCCGCAGGTAAAGCACCAAAACGGCTATGATGCTAAGCAAACTTATCACCAGGGTCATCAAACTTACTAGCAATAAACTGTGGTTCTTGTTCAGCTCTTGCTCCAGAACTCCAGCAGAAATGATCCAATTCAGATATGGGTAGAACTTATAGAAAATGTTTTTGCTTGTCGTACCGTTTTCATCTGAAATTGAGTAACTAAAATGCCCTTCAGGTTCAGCAACGACCTTATCGATTAGCAACTCTGATGAATAACCAATTAAGGCTTTCAAGTGTTCGTGTTCAAAGTTGGGCCGGAGGACTTGCTCGCCTTGCAAATCAACGATATATACATAACCACTATCGCCATATGAATACTTTCTTAGTTTATCTTTAAGCGCTTCAAGATCGACCAAGTACATGAGTTCATCTTTATAAGTGGTCGCCACCAATGTATTGCCACTCGGTAGCCTCACTGAATACGCGACCTTCGCACGCTTGCCGACTTCATGTGGGTTAGCATGAGAATACTGGGTCATTCTCTCCTTTGAGTTCAATTGTTGTTGAAGATGCTTTAGATAGGAATGGTTTTTCCCTTGTAGAAACGGGTGATACAGGTGGACACCTTCAGGTGACATCAAATAGATATAACCAGACTCTCCAATCACTAATTCATTGGCAATTCGGCTGATTTCTTTGACTTCGTGTTCTGGAGTAATACTTAACCTGTGAAAAGCCACAGTATCTGTAACACCTTTAAGGTAAGTTTTAATTGCTTCATTAACAGTAGTGTCTACGATGTCGTAGCTTGCATTCACAATAGTACGGAAAAACAATTGGTTAGATTCTAATAGTGATTCTTTCGTTCGGTTAAATTGAATAGCAGAGAGGACCAAAGATACTAGGGCCAACACAATGGAAAAGTTGAGGATATATTTACGTCTGACTTTCAAATTTACCCCATATTATTCTAATTCTAGGTAACGCATTTCTTATAATTAATGGCTTGTTTATATCATATTTATTAATTTTACTGAACGAGTGTCGATATTTTGAGAGCTTTCTATGTACTTTCTGTGACTTATAGCAAAAACGCCGAACTGGATTCAGTTCGGCGTTTTGATTTTACGTTTAAGTTGATGACTTAATTCATACTAAATCACTGATAAATAGACTTAAAATCATTCGCATTTATTACCTATTACTACACTCTATTGCCTATAAATAGATTGCTTAGCATTAAATTAAGAACACACTTTGCTCCAACTGCCGTCACTCCCCGGCTCGGCACTTGTCCACCAGTTTGCTTGGTAAACACTGCCGTTATGAACCACTTGGTCACCGGTGTTTGCATGGCTTGGGTTACCCGCCCAATCTTTCTGAGGTAAATCGGGGTAAACCGCTAAACCCGCAGTATCGCATGTACCTGGGTTAGTACCGCCATCACCAGGATTACCGCCACCAGTACTGATATCACCCAGTGGTAGATCCGGTTGCTCAAAACTAAACGCATAATCGACACTATTCACATTCACTGTATAGTTTGCAGGGCCAGAAATTGGCAAGTAATAAACCATATCGAGTTCATACACACCACCAGCAGGAAGGTCTTTCCATGCAGGTAACGTAAACGCTACTCTGTGCATCGGGCCATCTAGACCACCAATATTATTGGCACGAGTGTGACCAGAAGCAATAACGGATAAACCACCACCCGATTGATCTTTTGCGTTATCAGGTGCAGACACTGGGATATCGAACTGGAACTCAGTACCACCAGGAAGCGCTTGACCTGTATTGTTTGTAAACGTGATCTTAGGGTTAATTGGATAGTTTTGATCACCGACTTTAAAGCCGCCTACAGAGACAGTAATATCTAATGCTTCCGTTGGGATAGCACCCGTTGCAACCTTGTTTCCATATGGAGTAGCTGACTTAAACTTATCGTAGATAGCTTTCGTCATAGTGTTACCCATGTGGAACTCACCGTTTCCACTATTACACGCCTGTTCGGTTGTATCGATTGAAGTTCGGTTACCGTTCGCATCGAGTACGTAACAGTTGTAATCCCCTGCTAGTTCCCAGAACATGATGCCACCGATTTCTTTGTCGATAACGTAATCGGCTTTCACATCGATAGAATCTTTATCTTCCGTTGAAAGGAATACGCCCTTCTCTGCGTTCCACAACCAAGGAGCAACAGCCACGCTGTCATAGTTACGCGTGTAAGTCCCCGTTAGAACATCTGAAGGATCGTTAACAGGATCAAGCTTGTAAGCTGCTGCATAAGAACCCCAAATGCCTTTTTCTAAGTTCTTCGCATGCCACATTGGGTTTGAACCTGCACCCATTTCGTTGCCTTTCGGATCAGTATCGTGCCACATGTTATCGATACCAATTGCGCCATGACCACAGTTGTTCTTCTCGCCTTCACCAGTACCTGCTGAGCATTCAGCTTGGTTTGGCAGTGCTGCTCGCCCCCAAAGACCATTCTCACCACCAGTTACACCTTGCCAACCACGTGTGTAGTAAGGCACACCGATGTTAATACGACCTGCTGGCATAGAACCACGGAAGTAGTGGTAGGCCCAATCCGTATTCAGATAACCGATACCGCCGTAAGCCGCTGTGCCGTATACGTTCCACTGTGCTAACTCAGAATCTTTACCTGTATCAAACAGGGCTGCGTTATGACCTACGTGATCGTTCCACGCACCATGAAGGTCGTAAGACATGATGTTTACGTAATCGAGGTATTTGGTTACGTCGAATGTTTCCATACCGCGCAGTAGGTAACCAGACGAAGGCGCCGCGATCGTTAACATGTAGTGATTACCATCTTGCGCAGATGCTGCGTCAAGCTTCTCACGTAGCACTTTCATTAACACTTGGTACGAAGCCCACAGGTATTGACGACGTGGTTCCATAAAGTCTTTGTCGTATGGGTTACCTGCGCCCGCCATAGAGGTCGGGTATTCGTAATCAATATCAAGACCGTCAAATTGGTACTTGCGAAGCATTTCAACCGCTGAAGTCGCAAATGTTTCGATACCTTGATGGTTAATAGAGCCATCGGCATTAGTGGTCATGGTATAGAAACCACCATCAGCAACTCGGCTACCATCAGTCGCGAAGTGACCACCGGTTTCAGCCCAACCACCAATAGAGATTAACGTTTTCACACCGTGTTTTTTCTTCGCTGTCGCTAACGCACCGAAGTGACCTTTGAAGCCTAATGCAGGATCAACTTCTACTCCCGGCCACTCTTTACCAACCGCGGCGTTATTTGGATCGTTTACATCACCCACGTTTACTTTGCCATCAGAGCCAATGCTTACGAAAGCGTAGTTAATGTGTGTGAGTTGTTCCCAAGGAATGTCATTAACCAAATAAGCGGCCTGTGGGTCTTCCCCTGCACGCCAACTTGTGAAGTAACCAATAACACGACGTGGATGATCGGCGCCCATTTTTTCACGGCCTTCATCATCGTAAATCGTACAATAAGGGACATCGACACCTTGAGTTTGATACAAGCCATCAGGACGACATGTACTCACTGTTGGGGCGCCATTTACTGTCACAGAAGCTAGCACTGAGTCTGCTGTCGCCCCTTGATTGTCTGTTGCTTTAGCGTAAACAGATAACGTGCCGGCTTGAGTCGTTTTGTAATCTAACGTGTAAGGGCTAGTTGCAGCAGTGCCAACAAGAGAACCTGCCACATAGAAATCAACCTTATCAACCGTGCCATCACTGTCTGCTGCCGTTGCGGTAAGCGTTATCACACCACCAACATCGACCGAAGCTGCTGAAAGCGCAACCGAAACTGTCGGCGCTTCATTTCCAGGTGTAACTGAATCGACAGAAATAGAGACCGCGCTCGCTAAGCTAGCCGCGCCTTGATTGTCCGTAGCAACAACCGAAACCTGATGGTTACCAGACGTTGCAGCCCAAGTCGCTTCGAAAGGTGCAGCTGTAACAACCGCGACTGAAGTTCCATCAATGAAGAATTCAACCGAAGTAACACTGCCGTCGGAATCTAGCGCCGTTGCACTCAACATCACGTTATCGCCTTCAGTGATCATGTCAGAGGCTGATGGAGTCGTTAACGAAGCCGTTGGCACTTCATTGGGCGTACCACCACCGCTACACACATCAACCTTCTTCCATTGTGCATGGTCACCTTCGAATTGGTTAGGGTTGTTATTTTGATTCCAATAATTGGCTTTGTAAGCACTACCGTCATGTGAAACTTGATCGCCACCAGTGTAAACCGTGGCAGAATCCCACGCTTCTAATGTTGAACAATCAACAGCCGCATAACTATTGAACGCCATTAAGCATGACGCAGTGAGAGTACTGAGTGTAAAAACCTTTTTGGCCACTCTTCCTTGATTTAGGTGCATGTTAGCAGTCCCTTAAGTTGTTGTTTTAAGATATTTAAAGTAAATGACACTTTTTCCGCCACTTAAATTCCTTCGCAAAACAACTGTAGGTAACAGTGTCAATTAAACACCTAAAATATTCTTTATTTATAAAATGACTCGCATTAATTTGTTTATAGCATGCAATGACTCGACACTTATTTTGCACCAACAACTAATATTAATTTATTTCGGAAAGCTAAAAAAATAGTGTCTAAAAATTTAGAAATATGATTTAGATTCGATGAGAATTCGTATCAAAACTAACCAAAAAGTAGGGAATTATTGGCGATTTGGGATTATTTTATGAAATCGCCCACTTTTTGATAACAGATATGTTAGTATCAGCGGCTTTTTTGACGAGCCTCACATTTTTATCCGAATGTGGGAGAAATACATAGGCTTGAAAGAGCCAAATATAGCGAAGAAATAATGTCCAACTTGACGCAAGTCGCCAACGAAAACATCAACGCAGAATCTACTTCTATCGATTTCAATAAAGCTCAATCTTTGGGTGAAAAACTGGAACTCGGAAACCCAGTCTTTTGGCTGAGTGGCAGTTTCCTGACCCTCTTTGTCATCCTTGCTTTCACCAACACCTCCGTATTGTCCGAACTTGTCAACATCGGCTTTAGTTACTCAACTAAATGGTTCGGTGCTTTCTGGCAGGTTCTACTTCTACTCAATTTCATTATCGGTTTAGTGCTTGCACTAAGTCGCACAGGCCATGTTCGTTTAGGGAAGCTTGCCCTACCAGAAATGACCACGTTTAAATGGATGTCTATCGTCCTATGTACACTCCTTGCGGGTGGTGGCGTGTTCTGGGCAGCAGCAGAGCCAATTGCTCACTTTGTTTCAGCTCCACCACTGTATGGCAACGCAGACCCTCAAGCGATGGCATTCAATGCACTATCACAATCTTTCATGCACTGGGGTTTCCTTGCATGGGCAATCTTGGGTGGTCTCTCTTCGATTGTGCTTATGTACTTGCACTACGAAAAAGGCCTTCCTCTTAAGCCACGCACCCTGCTTTACCCGGTACTGGGCGACAAGGCAATCAACAGCTGGATTGGTAACGTCGTTGATGCGTGCAGCATTGTGGCCGTAGCCGCAGGTACAATCGGCCCTATCGGCTTCCTTGGCCTACAGATCAGCTACGCACTGAGCGAACTGTTTGGAATTCCTGACAGCTTTGCTACCCAAAGCGTCGTTATTCTATTCGCTATTGCAATGTATACGCTGTCGGCATTAAGTGGTCTAAGTAAAGGCATCCAACTGGTTAGTCGTTACAACATCATCTTGTCGGTGTGCCTAATCGTTTACATTCTCCTTGTTGGCCCAACCAGCTTTATCATTGATGGTTACCTACAAGGCATCGGTGAAATGGTCGACAACTTCATTCCAATGGCACTATACCGCCAAGATACTGCGTGGCTAGGTGGCTGGACAGTATTCTTCTGGGGCTGGTTCTTAGGTTACGGCCCAATGATGGCTATCTTCATTGCTCGCATCTCACGTGGCCGAACTATTCGCCAAATGATCGTTTCTATCAGCATCGTTGCACCGCTAGTGACTTGTTTTTGGTTCAGCATTGTTGGTGGTAGTGGCTTAGCGTTTGAATTAGAGAACCCAGGCGTAATATCTAGCGCATTCGAAGGTTTCAACCTTCCTGCTGTACTACTGGCTATTACTTCGCAACTACCGTTCCCGACTCTGATTGCAATCCTGTTCCTTATCCTGACGACCACGTTTATCGTGACCACAGGTGACTCAATGACCTACACCATCAGTGTAGTAATGACTGGTACAACAGAACCTAACTCAGCAGTTAGAACATTCTGGGGCGTCATTATGGGGGCAGTGGCTATCGCGCTTATCTCAATGGGCTCTGGCGGTATCTCAGCTTTGCAGTCGTTCATTGTCATCACTGCCGTTCCTGTTTCGTTTATCTTGCTGCCATGTCTATGGCATGCACCTAAGATCGCGAAGCAGATGGCAAGAGATCAAGGCCTCGCTTAATACCTAATCCGATTTAGTTTCGGATAGCGTAGAACACTAAAAAGCCACTCAAGTGATTCACCTGAGTGGCTTTGTTTTATCTGTTCGCTGTCGACTCTATTAATAGTTACGTCGACTAGCGCTTATATCTACCGATATTTCGGCTTATTGAAACTTTTCACCAGCAGCAACCATGAAAGACATCTCAACCAATAGCTCAGGGTTAGCAAGTTCTGCTTTCACACATGCACGGCTTGGCGCGCAGCCTTCAGGGAACCACGCTTCCCACACTTCATTTAGTGCATCAAAGTTAGCGAAATCCGTTAGGTAAATAGTCACTGACAATACACGAGATTTATCGCTGTCTACCAAACTCATCATTTCTTCAGCTTGTTCGAAGATTTGCTGAACCTGACTCTTAATTCCTGCAGATGTATCCGTCTCTGGTACCTCAACAAAACTTGCGATACCATTAAATACAGTTACATCTGACCAACGTTTGGTCGGGTTAATTCTATGGATTTTCACGAGCGATTCTCTTCTTATAATTAGGATTTACGTCAACGTAATCTAATCCAAATTCCTAATATTGAAAACAAAAATTAGAAACCACCTCTTCTTGTACAAAATCTCCCCTTCTCTACCAAGCATCTTGCGACTCGATTTTTCAGAGCTCGAACCTGAATTCGCTAAAAAGATTAAGTATTATTCTCAACGCGAAATTTAAATTGAACTCTTGCGGTCATATTCAGAGATTTTATTAAATGGAGTACTTTTATGCATGTTCAAACCTATGATTTAAAACAGAGTAATATGGGGTATAACCTTGGTGTGGTTGGCGTAGCACTAGTGCTAGCTTGGATTGGTATTTATAAGTTTACGCCAACCGAAGCGATGCTCATTGAACCGCTAATCGCGAATCATCCTGCAATGAACTGGCTTTACAATCTGTTCTCAGTACAAGCTGTCTCTAACATGGTGGGTGCCGCGGAGATTATTGTCGCGATTGGACTGATCGTTGGATTTAAGAAACCGACAATTGCTTTCTATTCAGGCATTGCTGCAGCGGCTATCTTTGTTGTGACACTTAGCTTCCTAATTACAACGCCAAACGCTTGGAAAGTATCGGATGGCATCTTAGTCACTAACTTCTTCCTAGTGAAAGATATTCTATTTTTGGCGATCGCTATTAGCGTAATCGAACGTAATAAATCTCAGAAGTAACCGTAAATCTAAAAGTCACCGCAAATCTATAAGTAACCTTAAACCTTGAAATAAAAAGACTCGAAGCTGGCTAGAAGGACGCTGCCAGCTTCAATATATAAGCTTTTACTCGGCACTAGCACCGTGATTGAAGCATTGTCTCGTTACCAAGCCCCATTTTTCGTCCTGATATTGGTCTTCCACGTAGTTACCTGAGGTGTAGTCGTTAACGACCTCTCTCCAGAACTTAACAGCATGGTCTGCACCCACTACTTGCTTGATCTCCCAACTGCCTTTTAGATGTTCAAACAGTTCAGAGATGAACCGTTTTCCTACTTTGTTTTTTCGAAAATAAGGCACCACATAGAAGTCGCAAATCTCAAACTCGCTTGGCGCTTTGGTTTCAATGGCTGTTAACGCAGCAGGGACACCATCAATGTAGAGTAAATAGCCCGTTACGGTATCGCCAAGCGTCGGATAAATCTCGAACAAGCCGTACTCATCAGGTTTATCGCCGATGATCTTTGAAAATTCGGCCGCATAGCCCTGATACAAATTCGCATATACCTGCTGATTACCACTATAGACTGTCACAATGTTCATAAGTAACTCTCTTTTTAACAACCACTATTGATGCCATATATTATGAATCATCAACAGCAAGCTTGTCTCTTTTAACCTATGGTAAACCTGTTAATTTCTTGGCTCGATGACAGTGACATTCTCACCACAGGTAATATCAGTAATCTGCGCTTTTAATACTCTTGGCTTGCCATACTTCCTCTAACATCAACACCATATATCAACCTAAGCAATTGTGCCGTAAGCAATTAAGTACAAGCAAATTGTAAGAAAGAGAGTTGGTAGTGGATCAAAGATTCCATGAACCTGATAGCTAAAACAGTCCAACCAACACGACTGACAGCAGTACGCCACCGATAAAACTCGGGCCGTGGAATGGTCTAGCTTTAGATTTAACGTACTCTTTCTGAAGTTCTTCTTGGTAAGTTTTAACGGCGAGTTCTTTTACGTAGTTATTTTGCATAATAAGCTCCTTCTTATTGGGTAAGAGAAGCTTAAGACTTGAAGTTAGGTTGAGGTAAAGAAAAATTTTACATTAATTGATTACTTCGGGATTGTTACTCTAGAATGACTCTGAACACATCATTGTTCACACCGCCAACATCCACTAACTCGCCCGGCTTCATAAGAAGTAAGGTGTTTAATTGGCGCTTTGAACGTGGTGCTCTATTTTCTCTGATTACTAACATATCAACTAAGTAACCTGAGTTTTGCTTTGATAGTGAGCCCGAGAAAGTAACACTCTCTTTTCTATCGGCTAGAACCGAATTAAATGTTTTATCTTCTAACACACCCGCCGAGATCGACGTCTCACCATAAAAAAGCGTGATAGTTGTCGGATCAGGTGTTAGCTCTTGATTGGATGAACACCCCACTATCGCTAGGCACAACAATAAAATAACTCGAAATTTCATACACTTAATTTTCTTTCTCGCATTCTAATTCTATTTTCGGTTCTTGGTACATCGCTTCTATGAACCCCAACTTAATTACCCAGAATCAAGTTTAAGCTTCTTCAATCTGGAACTGAATATGTACCTTTAAAATACTCGATACGCTCTAAAATCATCCTTAGCTTACACTCTTCGATTTGAACCCCGGCCCAAGGAGAAGGCGTATACGCTTGACCAATAAATTCACAATCTGCGTCTCTGTATTTCAACCAAGCTTGTTGAGCTCTCCGGAAAGGTTCTTCTAGATCGATTTGAAACTCGATTTTTTGCAATTCGGCTTCTTCCTCGGCTATTCGCATAATGGCTTCTTGATATGTTTTATTGAGATCGATGTTTGCTAGTTTCATTTTCTCTTCGACACACAGATAACCCGCAGTAACCCCTCCACCTTCAACGTTACAAGGGTCTTCATCATCAACAGCGAAAGAAGATGTAGTAACTAACGCCAGTACAATTAATGACTTTTTCAAAAGCACCTCCAATACAGTTCAAAATCTGCGATATCTACTCTACAAGCAGTAGTTCGAATCACCAGTATTGATCATTTCTTCGGGCTCAGGCTAGCCAAACGTTTAACTAATTATTTCTAACGGTATGAGAATGTGCTGTACAAGCCAACAATTTAAAGAAGGAGCAGATCAGATCATCACCGACAATCTGATCGCTTAGCTTGAAGTGGGTTTAACTTTGTTTACACAGTAAGGTCTTGTGGTGGTGTTCCTTCGCAGTTAGAAACGACTGCATCAATTTGTATCAGAGCATTCATAGGGATCTCTGAAACCCCAACCACCGTTCTTGCTGGTAAGTCAGCGTTAAAGAATGTGGTATAAACTTCGTTCACCGCATCAATGTCTGAAACATTTTTAAGTTGAATATTGATCTTCACTGTATCGTCCATACTATGATCAACACTTTCAATGATCGCCTTAATATTTTTCAAACATTGTTCAGCTTGCTCTTTTACACCACCAGCAACCACTTGATTTGTTTTCGGGTCTAAAGGTAATTGGCCTGAGATATGATTGTAGTGAGAAAAAGCAACAGTATGCGAATAAGGCATGAATGGTGCGGCACCAGTGTTATTGGTTTCAATAACCAGTAAGCGAGTGTCTTCTGGTAATTGCGGCGGTGTGCCGTCGCCATGTGAAACGGATGTATCAATTTGAATTAAAGCGCCCATTGGTAATTCAGCTGCGTTAACAACGGTACGAGCAGGAACGTAGCTTGGGAAGAATTTAGTACATACTTCATTTACCACTTCCGCATCTGCGATATTTTTTACGTAGATAGTCGTTTTAACCACATCATTCATGACATGACCGATGCTTTCTAGAACCGCTTTAATGTTTGATAGACATTGTGCCGCTTGCACTTCGATACCACCATCAACCAACTCACCTGTGGTTACATCTATAGGTAACTGAGCTGAAAGATTGTTGTAGTGAGAAAAAGCCGCAGTCTGAGTGGACACAGCACTTTGAGGCGCATTATCCGTATTTCTTGAGACCTTAACTAGTGCGCAAGGTGCTTGTGGTTTAGTACCTTCGCCGTTTGAAATAAGCGCATCCATTTGAACTAGCGCATCGCTATTTGGCAGTGCAGCTACACCCACGACTGTACGTGTCGGCAGGCTGTTGTTGAAGAAGCTTGTGTAAACTTCATCAATAGCATCGATATCAGAAATATTCTTAACGAAAATATTAATCTTTACGACATCATCCATAACATGGTCGATGCTTTCAACAATGGCCTTAATATTATTTAAGCATTGTACTGCTTGGTCTTTAATATCACCAATCACTACTTCACCTGTTTTAGGATCTACAGGCAATTGAGCAGAAAAGTTATTATAATGAGAAAAAGCGACCGTTTGTGTAGATACAGAGTTTATTGGTGCGTTTTCAGTATTTCTTGAAATTTTAATGATATCGCTACTCATCGGAATTATCCTTTTAATAATATAGGAATACGTATTTATATTTAACAATCGTATTGGAAAGAATGATTAAAGTAGCGCAATGTTAAGTGAATTATTTGAGGGTAAACGTGATATCCATCAGACTCTCAGTTGACTATAAATCAGCAAGTTACAGAATAATTAGTCATCAAACGACTAATTATCCGTCACACTTGGCTTTATCAACTGCTAAATTCTCTTTATTTTTAAGTCTATTCAATAATCCTGAATACTCTCTCAGATAATTGGAAGGATAATTCCCCAAATTTAGATGATATTTGATAGGTTGTTCACACTAAAACTCCGTTACTAGCTAGGTTAGTAACTTTACCCCTTATACCCGTGCATAAACTCTTAGGCTATTTAATTAATTATTTTCGAGAGCTTATTTTATATAAGTACGTTAATAATATATTCGAGAATCAAATACCTACAATCTGACAATGCCTATTATTAGATACATTTACTCATATAATTCAACAAATATGAGGCTCAGGGGTGATGACATCATAAGTATGGTTGTTCAGCCAAGAAATGGGACTTTCAGGAATCACGATGGCGTCAACGATGAACGAGACGCCATAGCTTTTGGCACCATAGCTCTCAACACATAGTTTCGTTGAAAGAAGAACTAAACCGCTCTTGGGGTTATATTGAAGTGGCGCTTAAATTCACGACTGAATTGGGATGGGCTGGAGTAGCCGACTCGGCGTGCAGCATCGCTAATTCGCAGGCCTTCTAGTTGAATCAGTTCTTTGGCTTTGTTGAGTCTTACCTTCTTCAAATATTGAAGAGGTGATTCAAAGGTGACATTACGGAATGCATTGTGGAAGGCAGACACACTCATGTTTGCTTCGTAGGCAAGCGATTGAACAGTAATGGTTTGGTCGTACTCTTCATGCACTTTGGACAGCGCTTTAGCGACACGTGCGTAATGGCCGTCATGATGGGCCAAATCAAACAGCACTCGCCCTTCTGTACCGGTTAGGGCGCGGTAGACAATTTCGGTGACCATGGCATCACCCAATATGTTGGCTTCGATGTCGCAATGCAGCATTTTCACCAATCGAGTAAAACTTTCTAGCATTTGCTCTTCCATCGGCGTGGACTCTAAGCCGCTAGAATTCTGTTTGTGCTTATTGCAGTAGCTCTCAAGAAAGCCTTGGTCTTCTAACTTTTTTACCAAGCTGTGCAAACGTTGAGAGTCAATATTGATAGATAAACCAAGCAAAGGTTCGCCATTTACAGGCAAGGCTTCACATTCCAATGGCATTGGTACACCTACCACAAGGTAATCACCTGCAGCGTAAGTAACGGGTCTGTCGCCAATGTAGATATTCTTTTTGCCCTGCCCGAGCATGATAATACCCGACTGGTAAGTGAATGGCTGACGCTGATTCCCGCCACTGCTTCTATACAACCACACGCCTTCAATCTCTGTTTCTCTGATCCCTTCGAGATCATCCCAACCTTTGTGTTCTACATAAGACTGTAATAACTGCGCGAGTGTTTTCATAAGTGGCGACTTTCCATTCCAAGTGCTAGGAGTAAGTAAGCTAAAGCAGAGAAAGAATATCAAGTTTGTAGAAATAGGCAATTTATTTGGAGGATCAGCTCTTCATCACCCTAGGTTACTGTACTAATATGCAAATATAGAAATTGAGCAATCAAATAAAATAACAAATTGAGCTTTACACAAGGAATCTCTAATGCAATTCACTTATGTTAACCCTACAGTTATCCACTTCGGCCAAGGCCAAATTAACGCTATCAGCCAAGCGGTTGATACTTCGAAGAAAGTACTAGTCATCTACGGTGGCGGTTCAATCAAAAGCAACGGTGTTTACGACCAAGTTGTCGCTTCTCTAAAAGATCACGCTTGGATTGAGTTCGCTGGTGTTGAAGCTAACCCAACGAAAGAGACGCTAGATAAAGCAGTCGCTCTTGTTAAAGAAGAAAACGTAGAATTTATTATCGCTGTTGGCGGTGGTTCGGTAATCGATGGTTCTAAATACGTTGCTGCAGCGGCTAAATACGACGGCGATGGTTGGGATATCCTAGCGGGCAAACACCAAGTAACTGAAGCAACTCCTATTGGTGCAGTACTGACACTTCCTGCGACGGGTTCTGAATCTAACATGGGTGCGGTAATCACTCGTAAAGAGACTCAAGAGAAACTGGCATTCATGAACCCTGCGGTACAGCCTAAGTTTGCGGTTATGGACCCAGATGTAATGAAGTCTCTACCAGAGCGCCAATTAGTAAATGGTTTAGTTGATGCTTGGGTCCACGTGTGTGAGCAATACATCACTATGCCTGCTAACGCGATGGTTCAAGACGGTTACTCAGAAACACTACTGAAAAACCTACTTGTACTGGGTGAGCAATACGACGAGCGTGATAACGACGCATGGCGTGCAAATCTAATGTGGACAGCAAACCAAGCACTTAACGGTCTGATTGGCACAGGTGTTCCTCAAGATTGGGCAACACATATGATTGGCCATGAGTTCACAGCACTATGGCACGTAGACCACGCACGTTCACTTGCGATTGTTCAACCTTCACTACTTCGCAACCAAATAGAAGCGAAGCGTGGCAAGTTAGAGCAAATGGGTCGTAACGTATTTGGCCTAGAAGCAGGTGCTGACTTAGCAGAGCGTACTATCGATGCAATCGAAGCGTTCTACCACAGCCTAGACGTTGCAACTATGTTCGACGGCTACGAAGCAACCAAAGCGGCAGCAATCGACAACGTTGTTGCTCAGCTTGAATCACACGGTTACCTGCAACTTGGTGAGAACCAGGCAATTACGCCAGAGAAAACACGTGAGATTCTGGAGTCTGCGATTCAATAAGAGCCGCTAACATAGAGAGAAAGCAAAGGTAGCGGTCATACAAAGATGAATTTTCACATCTGACTGAACCTATTGCTTTTTTCTTTCGTACAACAGAAGCAGCGTTCATTTTGGGCGCTGCTTTTTAATTGGCCCGACAAGATGCTATTAAATTCTCTTAAGTCCCTAATTTTATGTGCAATCATATTTCCATATTGTTAAGGTAAACCTGTCTCTTTACTAGGTATGAATAACGATTTGAACAATCTCAAGGAAATGGTTAAGTTTAAGTCACTTAACAAGTGGTATGGTGATTTTCATGCCCTAAAGGATATCGACTTAAATATTGAACAGGGAGAGATAGTGGTGATTTGCGGGCCGTCTGGTTCAGGTAAATCAACCTTGATCCGCTGTATCAATCAGCTAGAACCCTTCGAAAGTGGTGAGCTTTCCGTGCTAGAACAAGCGCTTCCGTGCAGGTTCAACACACCAGGTCAAGTCGGAATGGTGTTTCAGCACTTCCATTTGTTCCCCCATCTTACTGTGCTTGAAAACCTGACTCTGTCTCCAATACGTACGCTGAAAAAAAGCAAACAACAAGCAGAGAAGATAGCAATGCATTACCTCGAGCGTGTGCACATTGCAGAACAAGCCAACAAGTATCCTGTACAACTTTCTGGTGGCCAACAACAACGAGTGGCTATCGCCCGTTCACTGTGCATGAAGCCTGAATTACTGCTTTTTGATGAACCGACTTCAGCGCTTGATCCGGAGATGATCAACGAAGTGCTCGACGTGATGGTTGAACTAGCGAGCGAAGGCATCACTATGGTGTGTGTTACCCACGAAATGGGCTTTGCGAAGCAAGTGGCTGATCGAGTTATCTTCATGGATGAAGGACAAATTGTGGAATCGAATACCCCACAAGCGCTCTTTGAAAATCCTCAACATGAACGTACTCAAGCGTTCCTAAATCAGATCCTGACTTATTGATGTTGATTCGAATTATTAAACCCGCCCTATCTGCCTTAGTACAAATTGTGGTGCTTGCGGCAGCCGTTGTTTGGGTCCTCGATTCTGGTGCACAGGCGATGGGATACAGCTGGCAATGGGATCGAGTACCTGACTACATCGCTTTCTATGAAGATGGTGAATGGTGGCCTGCAGAATTGATGGAGGGACTACTCGTTACCATCAATATCTCTCTGATTTCTTTAGTTGCAACACTGGTGATTGGCTTAACCACAGCCCTATTACGTAACTCCAATTCAGTAGTCGGTCGCACCTTAGCCACCAGCTATGTCGAGTTGATTCGTAACACGCCGTTATTAGTACAAATTTATTTGCTCTATTTTGTGTTTGGCCCTGTACTGGGGCTGGATCGCTTTAGTACTGCCGTTTTAGCCTTGGCACTTTTCCAAGGCGCTTACACTGCCGAGATATTTCGTGCCGGTTTAAATGGTATTGCGAGAGGGCAATTTGAAGCAGCTCAATCCTTGGGCTTATCAAAGATCTATACTTACTGGGATGTGATTCTCCCTCAGGTGGTGCAACGAACCTTGCCACCTTTGAGCAATGAAGTGATTTCTCTTATTAAAAATTCTTCAATTGTGAGTGTCATGGCTATTTTTGACCTGACGACTGAAGCCAGAAACATCGTTTCTGAAACCGCGATGCCATTCGAGATCTGGTTCTCTGTGGCGATCATTTATCTTGCTCTTACACTTTCACTTTCTGCCGTTGCTGCTTGGCTTGAGCATAAGCTCGGGGCTAACTGGCGAACACAATAAGGATTTATCAGCATGAAGCTATTTAAAACCGCAATTACAGCCCTACTTGCGCTTGCCGTAAGTTTGCCTGCACTTGCTTCTGAAACGCCTAACCTCGATAAAATCAACGAACGTGGCTCACTGCGCGTTGGTATGTCGACATTTGTTCCTTGGGCGATGCGTAACAAACAAGGTGATCTCGTTGGCTTTGAAATCGACGTGGCGAAACGCCTTGCCGAAGATTCTGGTTGGAAAGTCGAATTTGTACCCACAGCATGGGACGGAATCATCCCTTCTCTACTGTCGAAGAAATTTGATGTGATCATCGGCGGTATGTCTATTACTGAAGCTCGTGCCAAAAGCGTACTGTTCACTGAACCTTACTCGCACTCTGGTGTTCAACTGGCCGCTAATAAAGAGCTAGCGGAAGGTTTTACTCAGATCTCTGATTTTGATTCTCGTCGCGTGAAAATTGCTGCTCGTCGTGGTGCGTTCACAGTTCAAGTGGCTCGTGAAACCTTTCCTAAAGCGAAAGTTCTACAGTTCGATGACGATGCTCAAGCATTCCAAGAAGTGTTAAACGGCAACGCGCACGCAGTTATCGCGTCTAGCCCGAAACCAGAACATGAAGCGATAAAAAACGCAGACACGCTATTTATTCCATTTGAAGAGCGTCTATCCAAAGGTAACGAAGCATTTGCAGTTCGCCTAGGTGAAACTGACAAGGCAGAATTCTTCAACGAATGGATCAAAGCACGTACTGAAGACGGTTGGTTGAAAGAGCGTTACGAGTACTGGTTCTCTACTCTAGATTGGCAAGACCAGATAGCTCAAGGTCAGTAATCTGAAGTTGAGCTCACTTTGCTAATATGAGCTATTCTGTGAATCTAAATCAAGGCAGTGCACTGTTTGCACTGCCTTCTCATCGACGATTTAAGTAGCCTTTTTAAATAGCTTTATTTGATTTGTTTTAGATCCAAGCAACAACCCAATAATAATTAATGTTCAAACAGGAATGACGTGAGTAGTACTAGCGCATTAACAACACCTAAGCCCAACATTCATATGAAGCCTTGGTATCAACGTCTTACTCTTTTAGATGGCGTGTTACTCGCCGTCATTTGTGCGTTTGCTGGCTGGCTCTATTATCGTTCCGCTGTTGGTATTAACTACCAGTGGCGCTGGGAAGATGCGTTTACCCTAATTTTCATTCCACCTTCTCAAGGCAGTATTCCCTACTTTTTCCAAGGCTTGATCGCTACACTGCGCTTGAGTGTCTGGAGCATGGTGTTAGCTCTTTCTTTTGGGACATTACTCGGTATCGCAAGACACTCTAAAATCGCTTTCTTCAGAACGCCTGCACTGATTTTTATCCAGTTAGTTCGAAATATTCCGCCACTGGTGTTTGTATTCATCTTCTATTTCTTTGTTTCTAACCAACTGATTCCATTACTTGGTTTAGAAAGTATCTTACGTGAACACAATGGTGAGATTAACGCAGTTCAAGATTTCCTGTTCGGCCCAGCTAACCTTTGGGAAAACTTAGCGTCTGGTGTTATTTGTATTGGTTTGCTCTCTTCGGCTTATATTGCGGAAGTGATTCGAGCGGGTTTAGAAGGTATTCCTAAAGGCCAATGGGAAGCGGCCGATTCGCTTGGCTTGTCTGCATTGTCTAAGTATCGATTTGTGGTGGGCCCACAAGTGTTAACTGCCATCACCCCACCATTGGCTGGCCAAGCAATCTCCTTGGTTAAAGACACGTCGATTGTGTCTCTGATTTCGATCCAAGAGATGACGTTTGTTGGCACAGAGATGGCAAACTCTTCAGGTTTGATCTTCGAGATCTGGCTGATTGTTGGCTTCGTATATTTTACTTTGTGCTTTGCACTTTCGCGTCTATTCAAAGTGATTGAGCAGCGTTCTAGCGCCTACCTTAACCATCAGTAACACCATTAATCAAAAGTATCGACTCGCCCGACCATTCATTGCCCTTATCAATTCCACCTGATTGGTTTAAGTTATTGACCAATCAGGATTTATCCCTTTATATTCCTTCTTAGAAACACAGCAAAATACTCGCCGAATCACTATACTTAAAGTATCGAACTACGTTGACTCTTCTCAAGGACATCACTCAACATGGACAATCATAAAGAAAGAGCTTTTTACGCCGTTGTTGGCGCATTGGTTGGAGACGCCGCTTCCATGGGGCTGCACTGGCTGTATGACCAAGAGAGGATCTTACACGTGGCTGGTTTCGAGCCAGAATTTCGCTCACCGAATCAGTTCGATTATCAAGACAAAGGCTACTTTGCTCACCAAGGAAAAACGTCCGGTGAGCAATCGCAATACGGTGCTCAGTTATTGGCGATGGTCGACAGTTTAGTCGACAATCAAAAATATGATGAAGCGAGCTATATTCAACATTTCCGCAACTGGTTTGATTTCGGTGGTAGTTGGCAAGGCTACATTGATAAAGCGACGCGCATGAGCTTGCTGAACATCCATCAATTAGAACTAGAGGGCGCCTCGATTACTGCCTGTGGCGCAGACGATACGCAGCTCCCCGCAGTTTCAAAGATCATTCCATTAGTAGCCTGTACTTACACCTCTCACACTTTGCCTGCCATGGTAGAGAGTGCGGTACGAGTTACTAACAATAACGACAAAGCCGTGGAATGGGCGCAAGCCATCACCCTGTTGATTCAAGCAGCGATTCAAGGCAACTCGCCATTGCTGTCGGTAGAGATGGTGCGACAAACCTGTAGCAAGTTTATACACGACCAAATCGACATGGCTCTGGCTGATCCCGAGCTTTCAATAACAGATGCCGCGAAAAAGTTCGGATTGCATTGTGAACTAAGTGCCGCGTTTCCACTGCTGATTCGCATCATTGCGGGTGCTCAGAATTACAAACAAGGCATTCGCGACAACATCTTATGTGGTGGTGACAGCTGCGGGCGTGCGATTGTGATTGGCGCGGTATTAGCGGCGTGTTTCTACGAAGAAGATGACAGAATTCCAACCGAATGGCTAAAACAAGTCGAACTCAATGGCGGTGTATTGTCTTTGCCTATTGAGTGATTCAAACAATAATAATAAAACTAAAGCGCCTCTCGATTCCTTGCTTGAGAGGCGCTTTTCTTTCACTAATCACTTAAAGTAATCACTAAAAAGAATGACTTAAATGAATGCTTTAAACGACCGACTTAAACGGATAGTTTCAGCTTTGGGCGCTAAACTTTGCGGATCCCTACGACCGCCAGTTTATTGCGCTAACCAAACCTAAACGCTAAAGCCTTCTCTAGAACTGATAAGCAGCAGAAAGCTTGTAGTTACGGCCTGGTTCATAGTCATCCAAGGTAAATCCTCTCGCCGTGCCCGAACGAGAAGCGTGTGAGGTGTATTGCTCATCAAACACGTTATCGATACCAAAGGTGACAGACAATCCATCAAGATTCGAAGGCACCCACTGTGCGTAGAGGTTATGAACATCATAACCTTCTTTGATTGGCTGGCCATCGAATACGTTGTCTTCGTCTTTAACAAACATAGAGTTCCAACCAAAGATCGTTTCAAGGGCTTCTGACTGATAATCCAACGTTAGCGTGATGCTGTCACCCATATCAATACTGCGGCCATTTCCGCCAGCGACAGCGCCGCCTGTGTCTTTATTTTTGGTATCTGAGCGTGCATAAGAGAGTTTGCTGTTAAACATCTCGTAGCCATAAGATAAGCTTGCCTCAAAGCCCTTTATCTCAACGTCACCTAAGTTATAAATCAAATAACTCTTACTCGCACGTTGGTACTTTTCGGCAATGTAATCATCGATATTGGTTTGGAACACGGTCAGGTTGGCACCAATAAAGTGGTTATCTAAACGTTTGTCGAAACGGACACCACCTTGCGTGTTCTGACCAGTCTCTGCCTTCAGATCGTTAGCCAAATAAGCGACATCTTGATAAGCAATAAAGCTCTCCATCAACTCTGGACCTTTAAACAACGAACGTGTGCTCGCGAAGAGCGTCCAATCTTGAGTCACGTCCAATTGGCTTGCCAGAGACCAAGTTACGTCGTCAAAGTCATCGTTACCGATCGCGGCTTTGCGTTGGTAATCATCAAAACGAAGCCCCGCTGTAACCGAAAATGCTTGAGTAAAGTAGAACTGGTCTTCAACAAAAAGAGCGGTAGAGATAGCCGACTCATCCATAAACTTACTGCTGCCATAATAGCTGCTCGACGACTTGTCCATGTAGTCAAAGCCATAGGTCGCGGTATTGTCAAACGACATCAGGCGGTAATCTGATTGGAACTTTGCATTAAGACCAAAGTTTTGGTTTTTAGCCGTGTTTTTGGATAAGCGATTAGATGGCCAACGTGGTGCCATTACACTTTCATCACGCTTAATCTCTGTTTCCGTGTTGTATAGAGTCACGTTACCTTGATGACTTTCGCCACGCAGCTCATAGCTAGCCGTTATAGTGTCACGGTCGTAATCGGTAGGAATGAGGATGTTTTTCGACAAACCTACATTCGTACCACCCGACATATCAGGACGTGGGCTGTAATCACCGCTATCACGATATAAATCATAAGAGAGTTCAAAACGGTGCAAGTCACTTGGCTCAAAACCAATCTTACCTAAAATATTGTATACATCCCCTTCTGAGCCAAAGGTTTCCTTACCATCACCGTCTTCAAAGTTATCACGGCTCATGTAATGGCTGTAAAGCATGGCATCAACGTTATCTGACAACAAACCGTACACTGTTAATGAACCTTGCTGGCTTGCATTAGTCGCATAGCCACCATAAACGCGAGCGCCAAAACTTTCATCGGAACGCAGTAGATCTTTCGCATCTTTGGTTTCAAACAGTACTGAACCGCCCAGTCCATTTTGCGTCACCGAGTTGTTACCCACTTGGATATCAGCTGATTTCAATATGTCGGGGTTAAGTGTCAAGTTACCAATATGATGGAACATGTTCGCGTGCTGAGAAGCGCCATCTAATCGAATGTCTAAATCAGTTTCACTTAACCCTCGGATAGTAATTCGTTGGTTGACCGAGTGTGTTCCCCCAACATCAACACCGGGGATTTCACGCAGCAGATCTGACATATGGTCAGCTTGCTTGAGTGACATGTCATCGGCAATGATCGATTCAGTGTTGCTTGATACTTTCGTTCCCCACACCACAACTTCATCGAAGTGCGATGTATTTTCTTCAGCAATAACGGAGCTACTAAACGCGCTGGCAATTGCAATGCAGAGGGCTGAAAGCTTAATTGTTGAGCTAACTGGGCTTTCCATAAATTCAATCCTAGTTGTAAATGATAATAATTATCAATCATGATAGAGTTGTAGCCTATAAATGCACAGATGATTTGCTTATGCAAAAACGCACAGCTGTTATTAGGAACGGTCAAATGAGTGAAGTAGCTTCTAAACACGCTAAAATTGGCAAAGTCACTCTGACTAAAAAGTTAGAGCAAACAGAAAAGCAAGTTATTGTGACACAAGGTCAGACTAAACAGACGTCACTGGCTGAAGGGAAATTTCTTTCTTATCAATATAATGAACTAATATTTATCCACGGCGGCCGCTGTATTGAGCTCGTAGATACCAAGCTAATCTCTACAGCCCACGCTTCAGTTCTGATCACAATTCTTTTGGAAGGTAAGCTGTCATTTGGTTACGATGATCTCGAATTTAATCTCGATGCAACCCATCAACCTCAAGGCGTGGTGGTAAACCTCACCAAACCCGCTAATTTCCGCCGAGTGATGTCAGCAAATAATCAACTCAACAAAATTAACATTTTAGTTAAACCGAAATGGTTCGAGTCTCGAGTGACCGAAGAGTGTACCTGCCGAAATTTCATCAATACCCATAATGCCAACTACCAATTAGAAGTGACGGAACAAATCTTGAAGCTTACACAAGAATTGACGACTTGTTCTTCACCAAATAACTTCCATCAGAAGCTACATATAGAATCCTTAACTCAGCAGATCCTTGCTAATTCTCTATGCCAACTACCACAGACATGCTGTTATGCATACCAAACTAAACAAAAAGCCACAAGCTCAACCTCGCGGGCAGCTATGATTGAACATCAAAGTTATGACGAACGGATTGAAGCAATAATCTGCTTTATTGAAATCCACTTAGATCAAGAACTGAGTCTAAAAATGCTTGCTGAACACTTTTCGATGAGTGTATCCAACATTCAAAGACGCTTTAAGCAGTCATACAATATGACAATAAACGGTTACATCCGCTTTCGACGATTAGAGATCGCACGCCAGCATTTAGAACGAGGAATGGTTTCAATCACCGAGGCCGCCTATGAAGCGGGTTATCAGCATCCTTCAAACTTCACTAACGCTTTTAAGAAAACCTTTGGTGTGCCGCCACAGGACATAGCAGTATAAAGATAGTATCCAATGGTGTAAGACCATTGAATTAAAACTTTCGAAGACCTAAATTACAATCAACCACCTTTATGAGGTTATCACCAAGGTGGTTTCTTAATTAACTGCCAGGAAAAATTAGCTTCCAATTGTCGTCGATAGCCTCAGATAAAGAAGGTTCGATAGCTTCCACATACTCAGGCAAAGCTTGAATATGTATACTAAAAGATCGGTCTTCATCTTGTGTTGCGTAGATTAACTCTGGCGACACTGTTACAGAGTTTGCTTCGATAGTTATATTTGTTTCAATATCAATTGGAAGATACGATTTTCCGTCAACTACATAACCATGCTCTATATTACATCTGAATTGAGAAAGAACGTATTCCCCTGGTTTAATACCATCAAAAAGTGCATATTCCTTATCCTCTTGTACAAAAAATCGCAATGTTTTCGACTCGATTTTTCCTACTTCATTTTCGCGTTGCATATCAAATGTGAAAGTTTCACATGGGTAAGTTGAGTCATATTTGGAAATTACTGTAGCAATCGCCAATGCACCATCGCCGTGTGGACTTGCTAAGGTGTCTGTTGAATCGCTTGGGAGTGTTTTACAACCAACTACAGTTACAGCTAGTCCAATCGCAAAAATTTTTTTCATTCTAAGCCTTTATGTTTTTTATGAAATCCATAGGGATTATGAATGAAATCAAGAAAAACACCATAAATTTAATCAGTTACACTCAAACTTAAACAAAAGATCTTATCAGCCACTATTTTAATAATCGGCAATAATTGAGTGCATATTCCAGCCTATCTGAAACACATATAAACAAACTGGTCATTTTGAGAGGTCATTTCAAAGCCAAACCTCCGATATAGCCCTCCAACTCGATTACCTTGCAAGTAACAGAGTTCTACAGGCTTATTGAGTTTCTCCGCGTAAGCTAGGTAATTCGTTAAGATTTGGCTACCAATGCCCTTTCCATGATACTCAGGCAATAAAAAGAATCGACACAAATAGAAGTGGTCACCTTTGTCTTGCAGCAACACACTACCAATCGCTTTTCCTTGATATTCAATGATTTCAGGCCTTTTTTCAGCCCATTCTTCAGCGTGTATATCCCGCTGAACTTGCTCATCCCAACCAAAGACAGCCTTGATGGGCTCAAATTCAGCCGCCTTTTTTAGCTCAAACAGAAATTCATAATCTGATGACTGAGCGGGTCTTGTCGAATACTTCAAAATATCTCCAACAATAATCGATGAACCAAAATCACTAACTAGTAGTTTCATTGACTAATAATTCACTTATACGAAACTAAGCGAACAGAAGTAAGGCCATGCTTAAGTGTTCATTTTGGGTCTAGCTGATAACGTAAAACTTCTTGCTGATCTTGTTCTGAGTAAAAGGTACTTAAGAACAGGCCACCGCACCTCTCAATCACTTTCTGTGAAGCTATATTGCCACTTTCACAAGTAATAATAGCGCTTTCTGTTAGCACATGATGCAGTACCCAAGACAACATATGACTTGCTATGCCTCGCCCCCTAGCTTGTGGCTTAGTCTCATACCCTATGTGCCCGATGACGTCATGAATGTACTCACTAGTTCCATGACGAACTCGAATAACGCCAAGGATCTCACGTGAATCGATACAAAAATAGGTAGAAGCTGGGGTCCAACCTTCCGGTAGTCCCTCTCCTTTTGAATAAGCAATTCGCCTTTCTAAATAGGCATCGCTGCCATCAGAAATGCCAGTATAGATATCGAGTCCATCATCAATACAAGCGATCACATACAGGTGAAAGGCTCTTGAATGCGATATATCGGCTTTGACTATGTCCATATAGTTTTGAGGTCCCGACTACTGCTTCTTAACGTACTTAGCTGTGACTAACATTTCACCGCCACCATCAAGCTTACAATCTAGCTGGTGATCTTTGCCTTCATTGATTCGTCTGATTACCGCTTTAGTGCCAATTTTCAGTACAGAAGAACTGCCTTTAATTTTTAGATCTTTAATGAAGGTAACTTTATCGCCACTTTCCAATACAACGCCATTCACGTCCTTTACACGCGCAGCTTCTCTTTCTAAACGCTCTTCTTCTGGGTTCCATTCATAGGCACACTCAGGGCAGATTAGGTTGTTTTGGTCTGGGTAGACATATTCAGATTGGCATTGCGGGCAAGGAGGTAAAGACATACGTTAATACTTAATTTAAATAGAATTTGTTCCATTTTAATGGCTCTTGTTAAGCTTAGCGAGCATAAATCTAACAAGTTTTACTAAGAGTTAATTGTCTTAAAAAGATCAGTACCTAAAGCGAACAAACACAGCCGTTAAGCTGTGTTTGTTTAAAGGCTTGGGAAGCGGAACGGATTAACGTTCGACTTTTGGCGAGTAAATCGAGTAAGCGGTGATTTGCCCTGCCACGATTGCAGAGAACATGAATAACGCCGATAAACCAATACTCGGAATAGGCAAAATCGATTGTTCAAACACCGACTGGCTGGCACTTACTAATACTCGGCTACCCGGAACCAAGATGATGATCCCTTGCACGATATAAATAGAGCCCGTGAGCTCCATCTTCTTGGCAATCCAAGTTCCGTACAAAGTAATAAGAACCGTCGTAACCCAAGTGCCGACAACCCAACCACTATCAAAACCTAGATAGAACGGCCCCCACATACCCAGAACCGCCACTGGCAAGCCAAGTAAGATGTCTTTAGGACGCGCATTGAACATTACACCGATAGATACAGAGATCAACACCAAACCAGATATGTGCATCCATGTCGGAACCGCATTGGTATAGTCAATGGACACCGCTTGTCCCCATATCGCTTCACCAATGTTGAGCCCCATAATAATCCCGACAAACAGCTTTATCAGGGTTAAAGCACTCTGCCCTAACAAACTGGTACCAGAGACGAGATCATTAAACGCCAAACATTCTAGTGCGTTGGCTATGGATAACCCGGGGACAAACAAGACAATCGAAGCGATACACAACGCCCACACGGGAATCGGCAAGCCTGTGCTTGCCAAAAATGCCACAAAGATACCCGTTAATAGTGCCGAGATGAATTCAACCGCAATAGCGCGACGTGAATGAAGAACTTGCTGACATACCCAAACCATCAAACCCAGTAAAGCAGAAAAGCCAACGGCTTCCAACGTACTGCCAATAAGCATCAGATACGCAGGTGGAATCCCCATATTAGCCAGTGCTGTCACAAGTTTAGAGTAACCGACTGGCTCTGGCACAGGCTCACTGCTCGGTTGGTTAATACGAATGATGGTATTGGCCAACAAACTCAGGTTAATTGAAGCAGGCTTTAGACGTTTAAGAATAACGGCGTTGTTATCGTCTGGAAATTGATAATTAATCGCGGTTGGCGTTGCTTGGATCATCACATCAACACCATGCTTTTTTGCATAGAATTGGGTGTATTTCTCTAGCTTGTAAGGAGCACAACCACTGCGATGAAGAGTGTCACCAATTTCAACAATTTTGTTAATTCGGAACTGAGAAGGCATGGGAATTTTAGGGGAGACAAAATGTGCGGCAAATGTACCAAACGATAGACGTAATGACGAGAGTTTTGCATGAATTATCAACTAAATTCGTTACTTTTTTCTTCGAATGCTTAGAGGAACCTATTACTCCTCCCGCTTCGGATTCGCTTGATGAATACTTTGACAGACTGGCAAGTTAAAATCATGCATCCAGATTGTTATTAATGGGCATCAAAATACGAATGGAAATCAGTTTATGTTAACAGTCAAATTGCCTGTATTCATGTTGATTTTATGATGAGGAAACACCACTAAAATAGGTTTATAAATCCAACTGAGTGGGTCTTAGAAATAGCGGAGGATTTTTGGCTGTTTCTCGCCCTACGTTTAACGAGACTTTAGTCACATTTTATTCACTCTGAAAACGTCAAACATGATGGAAAAACTAGCGGAGTGGTGGTTATGCGAGCACTTAGAATAAAAATGAAAGAAAAAGGTTTCGTTTTCAGTTAGATGTGGCATTATCAAACTCGTTAAGACGATGTGCGTACATCGTATAATGGCTATTACCTCAGCCTTCCAAGCTGATGATGCGGGTTCGATTCCCGCTGTACGCTCCAGTCTTCTTGATGCCTCAGTCTTACTCATAAGACAGTGTGCGTGCATCGTATAATGGCTATTACCTCAGCCTTCCAAGCTGATGATGCGGGTTCGATTCCCGCTGCACGCTCCAACATCTCCCCCTAACGAAACAAAAGCACCGTTCTACTCAATAAAACGTTTCACCGTTCGTAAGAACAAATCCACCTATCACAAAATATAATGCTAACAGAGCGATTTATTAACCTTAATCAATAAATATTATTACCCTGTGTGTTAGTGTTCGCGCATTATAAGAAACGTGTGAAATAAAAATGTTAAAAACCAAAGAGTTAAGCATAAATATCGAAGCAATCAATATCGCTTTATCCAAAGTTGAAAATGCAAACAAAGTCGAGCTAACTTCGTTGAAGAGCTGTATCCAAGAGCAACCAGATCTGGCTGTTCAATGTTTTCGATCACTAAATGAAACTGATTCTATAGATAGTAAGCTAGTAAAAATCATGACCGAAATGCCTCATTTTAGCAACGAAGTACATCATGTGTTGGAGGCATCCATTCTGCTTCAATAGCAATTAACCCACCCTGCTATTATTCACCACTTGTAAATGAGATTTATTTGTACTCTTATTATTGATAGACTCTGTTCTAGATAGACAGAGGAATCTCATGAAAACAAAGAAGGCATTAAAGAAACTGTATAAAAAGGCGAGTTCCAAATCGACTTCAGCTTCTGTATTGCAGCTAAAAAAGCTCAAGAATCGCAATGCCCCTTCAGCAACCACCGATCGAAAGTTTTCTATCGATCAAAATACAAAGAATGAACTCCAAGATCTTGCAGAACAAGTTGCAATAAGTGCTGTCTCTGAATTGGCAAAGCCACTGAACCCGATTATCTCTTGGTTAAATGATGCTCCAAGTACAGGGCATACCTTAAGCGAGCCTAAGCGAGCTGCGAACTCTTCCGGTTTAACTCCTCCTCAGAGTCGCCAGACACTAAATAATGTCACCTCTATTGGTCGTATGCCGCTAAAATCTCCCCCTTGTAAACGATGCCCTGCCCTGCAAAATGGCTTGTGTAAGTGTGCAGCAAAAAAGTTTCAACTTACGGCATAGGGCTTACGCATAACGTTAAAGTGAACAAAAACAAAAAAGCAGCCAACGGCTGCTTTTTTGTTTTCAATCTTTAGTTTACGCCAGGCTCATAACAACGCGACTTGCCGAAGAGCCAATTAGGCGATTCAGTGCAATGGTTGCCGCACCTTTAACCAAGGTTTTTGTACCAGATACCATAGCTTTTTCGACAAAAGATGGTCTTTCATCACTTTGGGTCCAGTGATGGCTTTCTAGTATTTCCAATAGACTTTCACAATCCAAATCATTGGGGTCAAACTGTATAGCAACAGAACCTGCATACTTCTTATGCTTAATTGTGAACACCGCGTCAATATCTTTTAGCTGGTTGATGAGTTTTTCAACCTCAGCTGGGTGACCCTTTATGTAATCAGATCTAACTCTAAGCCTTTGATTTGTACTGTGAATGTAAGTGTTCATCGAAACAAAAACCTTAATGATAACCAATCTCAATACTAAAATAGCATTAAACTTGACTTGGAGCAAAACATCTCCAATTAAATCACTCATTTATTACTTGTCCTTAGCCATATGTTTCATGTGACCATTATAATCTGAGCTATGAAACAACATATAGACAAGGCCTTAAAACTTAGAAAGTGGGTATCGATTGGCCATCATATCCCAGGACGGGTTCGCTTAAAGTACAAGCTCGGCATCGTTGCACACCTTGCAAGCTTTCGAAACAGTGAAATTGAACAAGCAATTAGCTCCGTACCTGCATTCAAAAATTACAAAATCAACGTAGCGACCGGAAGTATTGTGATTGAATACGATGCAAATAATATCCAGTCTTCAACTATCGATGCCCTATTTTCAGACTCAGAAGTAGAAGCTGAACAAGCATGCTACTCCTTAGCCGAACAGCTAAAACTCTAAGGAGATAACCTTGAGTAACGAGACGAGTAACCCTTACCAAGCATATTTCAATGCCATGATGGACATGCAAAAAGAAATGGCAAATGCCTACTTTGAAGCCCAGAGAAATGGTAATTGGGATCCTAACATGCCTCCTCCAATGGGAATGCCTCCATTCATGATGCAGGGGCAACAGATGCATCCTCCTTTTATGCACCAGACAGGAATGCACCCTGGAATGATGCCACCACATTGGCAACAGCACGGAATGCCACCTAATCAACCTCAGCAACAAGTTCCGCCGACTAACGGCGCTTCTTCAGAGCAAGAAAACAACGTATTTATGGATCAAGCGCAAGCGATGCTCGACGGTGCGCTTGGTGAAGACGCAAACACATTCAAAGAAATATTAGGAAGTTTTGGTATGAGTGATAAAGAATTTTGGAAAGGCGCAATGGTTGGCGCTGCTGCTGCACTAATTTTAAGTAATGATAACGTGCGTGGAAAATTAATGGGGCTTGTATCAGGCGCTGGCGACATGCTTAAGACCGGCGGTGACACAGTAAAAGAAACAGCAGTCAGCACAGCTTCAACGGTGAAAGAGAACGTTTCAACGAGTAGCGAAATCTTTAAAGACACTTATGCAGCAGGCAAACAAGGCTATCAAGACTCTGTTCAAAGACATAAAGCAGAACCTGTGATTCAACCATTGCAACCAGGACAAGAGCCAACTGATTCTAAATCAGATGACGATACACCAGCGATTCAAGAGCAATAACGATGAGTAACGCAACCAACAAACTCAGTACCGCTAACCGAGCGATGCTCGTTGGTGCAATTGCTGGTGGCAGCGCTTCACTTGCTAAAAACTGGCAGCAACATAGAACTGGGCACCTTGACACTAATATCATGGCAGCCGAAGCCACAAAAGACGCAATTAAAGCTAGCGCTATTGCAGGATCTACAACTTACATTGCAGAGAAAATGGCCGGACGCCCTGTTCTTTCTCTTCTGACGATATTAAGTGTAGGTGCTGCTGGGCTTTATTTACTAGATCAAAAATTGGACAAAGATAATGAACAACAATAACCCTTACGGCTACCCGTACTACGGCTATCAACAGCCAGAACAAACCGAGCAACCTCAACAATACCAACAACAAAACACTAAAACGCACTTTGCCATGGGTATAGCTGCTGGTGCCGCCGTAGCTTATCTGCTTACAAATAAGAAATTTAAAAAAGGTGTTGCCGCGACTGGAGAAAAAGCATGGTCAGCAGTACGAGGCGAAGTAGAAGAACTCAAAGAACGCTTGGAGGACACTCAAGCGGAATTGGAATACTACCGCAACCTGCATAAAGGCGACGAATGATTGGGCTACAAGTAAAACATCACTTTCCAGGAAGAGTTCGTTTTAAAGTTCCGGCACTCAGACAATACTCAGATATTGGGTGCTGGATAACAACCAGTTTACTCGCAATTCAAGGGATAAACGAAGTTCGCGTGAATGAAGAGGCAAATTCGATAGTCGTGGAGTATGACACCCAACTCCTTAAAGCTTCTACCGTTGAATCTCGCCTAATGCAACTGGACTTCTCTGACGCAGACCAAGAAGACACCGAACACGAATATACTCGTGGCGATATTGCAATGAATGTTATAGGCACCATCGCCGCAGCCTTACTTCCTAACAAATGGGCAGCAATGAGCACCGCAACTCTAATTGCACCTACTTTGTTTGAAGGTATTCAAGATCTCAAGAACAAAGAAGTATCAGTTGAAGTACTCGATGCTATTGCTGTTGGGCTATCCGCTTGGCGCGGAGATTACAGCACTGCGATGATGACTCAGAGCTTAATTAGCCTTGGCGAATACATGGAGCAAAAGACAAGCCGCAATAGTGATCAGCTATTGGCTGATCTCATGCGTCCTCAAGAAACTCTTGTTTGGTTAGTGTCTGGTACAGATAGAACACAAGTTCATTCATCAAAACTCAGCCCAAATGATGTTATTGAGCTCGGCCCTGGTGTCGCTATTCCTATTGACGGCACGGTTATTAAAGGGGCGGCACTCATTAACCAATCTTCTCTTACAGGTGAAAACGTACCAGTAAGAAGGGAAGAAGACGCCATAGTCTACTCTGGAACCAGTGTCCACGATGGCACCATTCAAGTTCGTGTCGATAAGGTAGGGAGTGAAGCAACCACCGCTAAAATTGCAAAGTTAATCTACGATTCTTTGAGTGAAAAAAGTGAGACTCAGCAAGTCACACAAGACATGGCAAATCGACGCGTTAAGATAACTCTAGGTATTGGTGCCGCTGTTTTTGCACTCACTCAAGATATTAACCGAGTCGCCTCCGTATTTCTTGTCGATTACTCTTGTGCTTTGAAACTCAGCACGCCCGTGACATTTAAGTCCATTATGTACCGTGCCGTTTCTCAAGGGATTCTATTCAAAGGTGGTTCTGCGATTGAAAAGCTAGTGAATATCGACACCTGCGTTTTCGATAAAACCGGCACACTCACCTATGGCGATATGGAAGTCACTGATGTCATTCCACTGTGCAACAAAAGTAACGCGCGCGACTTACTTGCTATGGCAGCCTCAGTTGAAGAACACAGTACCCATCCACTTTCTCAAGCGGTTGTTAATGCTGCAAAACAGCATGAACTCCCACATATCGATCATGGGGAAGTTGAGTACGTCATCGCACACGGTTTAAAAACCACATTGAATAACGAACAGCTCGTTATGGGCAGTAGACACTTCTTAGAAGCTCACGAGCAAGTTAATTTTAACGAAGTCGAAGATACTATTCGTCAATATGAAGCACTAGGTCGACATTTGATCTTTATTTCATACAATGGAAAATTAATTGGTATGTTAGGACTACGAGACCATCTTCGTGAAGATGCGAAAAGTACGCTAGAAAGTCTTCGTAGCTTAGGGATTACTGAACTAATTATGGTAACCGGAGATAGTCGATTCAAAGCTCAAATCTTGGGTAACGAACTTCAATTAGATCGCGTATTTTCTGAAGCCGTTCCATCCACTAAATCAGCCATTGTTGAATCGCTTCAAAGTGAAGGCAAGCGTGTTATGTTTATTGGAGATGGCGTTAATGATGCACCAGCATTAACAACTGCAGATGTAGGTGTTGCTATGTCTCAAGGAACTGAGCTTGCTCGACAAGTTGCTGACGTTGTTTTATTGCATGACAACCTTTCTGCTCTATCACAGGCTCGTGAATTGGCAAATATTGCAATGGGAGTCATTCATTCAAACATCAAAATTGCTGAATACGTAAACAGCGGCATTATGCTTGCGGCAGCACTCGGTTACCTTAGCCCTGCAATGAGTGCACTGCTTCACAATGGAACCACCCTATCTATTCTTGGTCGTTCTGCCGCACTTCGTCACGGTTAACACTGTTGAACGTAAAGATGCCCAGTTAATACTGGGCATCTCTATAGACGTCAAAGTCCGGGAATTAAGGCATCAAGCGTTAAAGCACCAGAGTCTTAGTCATCCCCGCTTCAGCGTGTCCAGGAATATTGCACGCGAATTCTACGTTATTATCACCATGGAAATGCCACAGCATCTGTTTCGCTTTACCCGGCTTAACTGTGACTGTACTGCCCGAGTCATGAGCGTGGTTACCCATATTTTTCATCATTTCACGGTGCTCTAGCTGCTCTGAGGCAGAACCAATCGAGAATTCGTGGTCAATCTTGCCCGTGTTCATCACAACGAACTGCACCACGTCGTTCGGCTCAATATCAACCTTGTTCTTAAATGTGATTTTCATATCGTCACTTAGTAGAACATGAACCACTTTATCCGGCTTTGCGCCTGTCGCAGGCATACCCACTTTTGACATTCCTTCCATGTCCATCATGCCTTCCATATTCATCATATTTGAGTGGTCCATCTTTCCACCCTTCATCATACTGTGCTCCATTTTTGAATGATCCATCTCTCCACTTTTCATCATCGAGTGATCCATTTTCGAATGATCAACGGTCGAATGGTCCATTTCAGCAAAAGCCGTTGTAGTAGTTAACGTCATTGCAATCGCAATAAGTGTCTTTTTCATGATCGTTCCTTAGAATAATTCAGTTATTTATTTGTTAGTTTCACATGTTCATGTGGTACGCCCTTACCCACTCTGTTTTGGTAAGTAAGGGCTAATAATCAATACGTTATTTGTTTGTCTCGTTGTGGCTATGCGAAATCTCACGCTGTTTCCAGAGCTTAAAGATTGCAGGCAACACCAGTAGGGTAAGCAACAATGCAGACGCCATTCCGCCTATCATCGGCGCTGCAATTCGCTGCATCACTTCAGAGCCCGTTCCCTCTCCATACATAATTGGAATAAGGCCAATGATCACCGTAAGTACTGTCATCATCACAGGGCGAACACGCAGTCCTGCGCCCTCACGAATCGCATCTGTTAAGTCTTCACCCTGAAGTGCTTGCTGGTTCTGCTCCGCATCCAATTTTTTGTAGTGCCATGCTTGGTTTAGGTAGACCAACATGATCACACCTATCTCTACAGCTACCCCGGCAAGGGCGATAAAGCCCACACCCACCGCAATGGAGAAGTTGTAATTGAGGAGATGCATCAGCCATAGGCCCCCCACCATCGCGAGTGGCAATGTCAGCATGATCATCATCACCTCACCGACGCGGCGGAAACTGAGGTAGAGCAACAACATGATGATGGCGATGGTGATTGGCACTACGACACTCAAACGCTCCTTCGCACGTTCCATGTATTCGTATTGACCAGACCATGCCAATGAATATCCAGCAGGCAAGACGATTTGATCTGTAACGACTTTTTGCGCCTCGGCCACGTAAGAGCCAAGATCGCGACCTTCGATGTCAACGAACACCCAACCATTGGGACGCGCGTTCTCCGTCTTAATCATTGGGGGCCCATCTTCATAACGAATATCCGCGACATCAGACAAAGCAATTCGCGCTCCATTTGGTGTCACTAACGGCAGGTTCTGCAATTTAACGACAGAATCACGATAGCTTTGTGGGTAACGGACATTGATTGGGTAACGCTCTAGCCCCTCAACGGTTTCACCCACATTCATGCCACCAACCGCAGTCGAGATAACCTGTTGCACTTCTTTAATGCTCAAGCCATATCGCGCAGCCGAGCGACGTTTAATGTCTATCGTCACATAACGACCACCCGCAACACGTTCGGCATATACCGAAGCAGTGCCACTAACCTTGTTGAGGATGGGTTCAAGTTGCGAACCAATATCTTCAATCACACTCAAATCCGGGCCTGCGATTTTGATGCCGATTGGGGTTTTAATACCCGTCGCTAACATATCGATACGGGTTTTGATTGGCATAACCCAAGCATTAGTTAACCCAGGGAACTGAATCAGCTCATCGAACTCTTTACGCAATGACTCAGTGGTGACACCGTCACGCCACTCATCGCGAGGTTTTAGCTGAATAACCGTTTCAATCATGGTCAGAGGTGCGGGATCCGTTGCCGTTTCTGCGCGTCCGATTTTGCCCCATGTAGTTTCAACTTCTGGGATGGTTTTGATTAGCTTGTTGGTTTGCTGAAGCAATTCACGCGCTTTACCTATCGAGATCCCTGGATATGTGGTTGGCATGTACATCAAATCCCCTTCGTCCAAAGGAGGAATGAACTCGCTACCAAGCTTACTGGTTGGGTAATAAGCAGACGCCATTAAGCCAAGTGCGATAACAATCATCACCTTGGGATATTTTAGGCTGAGGTTCAGAAGCGGTTTGTACATAGCCACTAGGCTACGGTTTACTGGGTTTTTGTGCTCAGGTAGCACGTTGCCGCGAATGAAGTAACCCATTAGCACAGGCACAAGCGTGATAGCCAAACCCGCCGCTGCCGCCATCGCATACGTCTTGGTAAACGCAAGTGGCGAGAACATCTTGCCCTCTTGGCCTTCTAACGCGAACACAGGCACAAAGCTCAAGGTAATGATAATCAGAGAGAAGAACAGCGGTGCGCCAACTTCTTCTGCTGCCTTACCAATCACCTGCCAACGGTTTTTGTCAGTGAGCGGAGTCCGTTCAATGTGTTTATGAACGTTCTCGATCATCACTATGGCACCATCCACCATGGCGCCAATCGCAATCGCTATTCCGCCAAGAGACATGATGTTGGCGTTAATGCCCTGCCAATGCATGACGATGAATGCACCCAAGATTCCGACAGGTAAACTTAGTGCGATAACCAACGACGAGCGGATATGGAACAAGAACAGCGCACACACCACGGCGACCACGATGAACTCTTCAGCCAGCTTCTTCCATAGGTTTTCAACGGCTGAATCAATCAAAGTCGAACGGTCATAAGTCGCGACAATCTCGACACCATCAGGTAAGCCCACTTGCAGTTCAACGAGTTTGGATTTCACCGAGTCGATCACTTCACTGGCATTTTCACCAAAGCGCATCACGATAACGCCGCCAACGGCTTCACCTTCACCATTCAGCTCAGAGATACCACGGCGCATTTGCGGGCCAAGATTAATGTCAGCAATATCACCCAATAACAGCGGTGTTCCCTTATCGGTCACTTTTAGCGGCAGAGATTGAATGTCTTCGATGCTTGTGAGGTAACCCGTAGTACGAACCATATGCTCGGCTTCGGCAATCTCAACAACAGACGCGCCAGTTTCTTGGTTACCATCTTGGATCGCCTTGTTGACTTGCTGAAGCGTTAGGTCGTAAGCACGTAACTTGGCAGGATCAATCTGTACTTGGTACTGCTTCACCATGCCGCCAACGGTCGCCACTTCAGACACCCCTTCTACTGTTTGCAATTCATACTTTAAGAACCAATCTTGCAAACTACGAAGTTCGGCCAAGTCGTGCTGACCAGTTTTGTCTTGTAACACGTAGCTGTAAACCCAGCCCACACCGGTTGCATCCGGCCCTAGTGTTGGCTTGGCACTCGATGGCAAGTTAGGTGCAACTTGGCTTAAGTACTCCAACACTCGTGAACGCGCCCAGTACATATCGGTATCGTCATTGAAGATGATATATACATAGGAATCACCAAAGAACGAGTAGCCACGAACCGTTTCAGCACCTGGCACAGCTAACATGGCGGTGGTCAATGGGTAAGTCACCTGATCCTCGACCACTTGTGGCGCTTGCCCTGGATAACTGGTTTTAATAATCACCTGAACATCTGACAAATCAGGAATCGCATCGACCGGTGTGTTTTTAACGCTGTATAAGCCCCCAAATACGATGGCTACAGTGGCAACCAGCACCAAAAAGCGGTTACTGATGGACCAACGAATAATTGCATTGATCATAATGTGCCCTCACCCTTGCTATTCGTTGGTTCGAGAGATTTGAGCGTGTAGTCAGAACCCTGCTTCGCCACTAGAAACCGAATGGTTTGACCCTCGGCAAACTCCGATAAATCAAGGTCATCACTGGCTTGGAAATTCATTTCACCCGCTTTCCAATTCCACTCAGGGACTGGCTGATGTTTTACAGTGATCATGCCAAAATCTGCCATCAACATGGTGATGTCACCCGTTACCCAAACTTCGCCGGCGATCTTGTGTTTGTTGACCTTGTAATCAATAACTTCGTACTGCCCTGACTCTGTCTTTCTCATCTCAAAATCAATCGCCTTACCACGTTGCACGTCACTCATGTCTAAGCCTTCCGCAAAGGTGAAGTTCATCACCATGCCCGGCCAATCCCATTCAGGAACAGGCTGATGGTTAATCGTCACCATGCGACTGCCTTGCATAACTTCGGAAATTTCACCGTTTGCCCACACGGTTTCAGCCTCTTCCTCAACACCATTGATGCGTGACAGATCAGCAGATTGGCTCGATTCAGAATCCAACATGAAGTGCGCAGAAGTGACAATGTTTTCGCCTTGCTCTAGCCCTTGAAGCACCTCTATTTTTTCGCCAGCTTCACGACCAACCTCAATACGAGCAGAGCGATATTTGCCGGAACCTTCTGACATCACCACTCGAGTCATACCACCGGAGTGAATCACCGAAGATCTTGGAATAGTAAGAACAGATTCATCACTGATGGGTTTCAGTGCAATATTGGCGAACATGTTTGGCTTAAGCTCACCGTTTGGATTAGAGAACTTTAAACGAACACGCAAGGTCCGAGTTTTTGGATCAAGGATTGGGTAAACATAATCAACATTACCCACCCACTCTTTGCCGGGAATGGCATCTAGCGTCATCACCGCATTGCTGCCTGACGAGATCCAGTGCGCTTGACGCTCAAACACCTCAGCATCAACCCATACTTCGCCTAATGGGCCAGCACTGATCACCGCTTGTGCAGGTGAAAGGTAACCACCTTCTCGGATATTCAAACTGGCTATAACACCATCGGCTGGCGCTTTAATTTCAATGGTTTGCGTGGCTTTACCTTGTCGCGTAATAGCGCGGATTTGCTTCTTATCAACACCCAAGGTAATTAAGCGTTCAGTCGAGCCCTTGATCAAACCTTTACGAGCCGTTTTATAAGCACTGATCAACTCTTCTTGAGCTTTGACAAGCTCTGGAGAATAGAGTGTGAAGAGCACATCACCTTTGTTAACCTTTTCGCCCACAGCGTTGATGTAGAGTTTTTCTACCCAACCAGAAACACGCACGTTGGTTTGCCATAGTGCACTTTCATCGAATGCCACATAGCCCACAGTTTCAATGCGCGGTGAGAGCGCTTCTCTTGTGACCTGTGCGGTTTTCACGCCAAGGTTATTTTCCACAGAAGAATCAATAAACACGGTTCCGGGCTTATCTTTTGCACCACTTGAGTCACCCGCGTAAACAGGAATTAAATCCATCCCCATAGGTGACTGACCCGGCTTGTCTCGCTGATAATTTGGGTCCATCGGAGCCACCCAATACAGAGGCTCATCGCTGGTCTGTTTACTTACATCTGCGCCTGTACTCGTTGCCATTGCTGACATGTCGTGTGCTGGATTAATTAGAAAATGGTTCACACCAAAACCCAATGCACCACCGACCAATAAAGCGATAGTCGCTACTTTTACTGTATTCATTGTCTATTCCCTTATTGATTGGCTGTGTGTTTAGTTGCGCTAGAGTTGAGTTGTGGTTGGTTTACTTGGTATTCAAAACCACTGACTAACCCGGCTAGCTTGCTGTTAACGATGTTGAGATCGGTGATCAAACGTTGTTGCTCTAACTTAAGTGCCAGCTCATCGGTCGTTGCTAAAATGACATCGTTGAACTGAGCGGTATTATTTTGATAGCCCCTTTCAACCGCGCTGATTCGTGCCGCGGTTTGAGGAAGCAAGGACGTTTGATAGCGATCTAATCGCTCGAGCAGATTTGATCTGTCCACCAGCAATGAGTTCACTTGCGCGTTCATTTGGGAGAGTAAGGTATCTTTTTGAGATTTGGCCGCGCCAACTTGGTACTGAGCCGCCGATAGGTTTTTATCTTGTCGGTTCCCTGTAAACAGCGGGATATCGACCGTTAAATAAGCACTGACAAGGTCAGAGGCAGGCTTGCCCGCCATGTTATTGGCTTGTCGATGGGCATACATCACTTCAACCCCAAACTGCGGGGTATAGGCTTGCTCGGCTAACTCAACCTGAATTTGATTGGAGGAAATGCCGACATCGGAGATCTTAACCAAAGGATGGTCAGTCAGGAGCTGGTAGTGCTTGGTTGAATCGATATTGCTCGCCAATTTGCTTTCTAACAACGACCAATCGATTTGATTAGTTGCATTCAGTACGCCCTGAGAATCAAGAATCTGAGAGTCCAACCAATCAGAACCCAACCATTCAGAAAGCTGAGAGATTAAGCGACGCTGAACCTGCTGGTTTGCCTGAAGTTTCTCATCGAGCTTGCTAACTTGAAGCTGAGCATTAAGCAGATCTTGCGCTTCACTTTTGCCAATCGAGTAATTGGTTTGTACATAGTTTTCAAGCTCAACCAACAAACGACGATTTTGACGAATCACCGATTCAGCCTTTTGCTGATAACCTAACTCAAGCCAAAGCTGCGTCATGCTATTCGCAACCGTCAATTCTCTTGCTTGCACCTGCAAAGCTAAAGCATCAGCCTGCTGGCCTGCCTTTTTCTGTTGGAGGTTAAGCGTATCGCCACGCTCAAACTGCTGCATCAGCCCTACTGATATATTGGTCATCGGGTCTTCGTCGAATTGAAAGCTATCGACAGGCAAACCGCCAAATCCAACTTTTAATTTCGGGTCCATTAAGGTCGCGCTGGCAATGCCCGTTTCTCGCATCGCTTGAGACTGAGCAAAGTACTGTTTGCGATTTCCATCTTCGCTTAAAGCAATCTCAATCAGTGTATTAAGTTGCTGTGTTGAGCTTTGTTGATTTGCTTGTGTTGAAGCAGGAGCTGCAGCTAAAGCACTACCTGAAATAAAAGCAGAGCTTGAAATAAAGGCAGCAGCAACCATGAAACTCGTGTTCATTACATACACAGAGTTTATCGGTTTTATATTCACAATGAATGTCCATATCTAGCGTTAAATAACGCATATAAAAGATCGGCGTATCAGATTTATAGCTTTGATATCGCAACGTTTTTAGATATAGATTTATGCGGTGGGTGGGCGTAACAAAGATTGAGCGCGTGCGACTTTTTGGCCGATAATGACAGATTGGAAACGAGCTAAAGAAGAGACAAATGGATTAGCGACTTGAACCGCCTGAATTGGGTAAGAAGTCGCAGAACATACTGAGGCGCAACAATCGGCACCTGAACAATGGTTACCCATCATATGACTGCCGTCTTCGCTCATTGAAGACATATCGCATTGAGCCATCAAATCATGGGCACTCATATTAGAGTGTTCAGCAGGTGCTTCTTCACTCATCACATGGCATCCCGCCATTGAGTCATTAGTCGACGTATCACTGTGGTAACAAGCCGATTCGCTCGAACTCATTTCCATCATCATTACTTTAGTCATCATAGTCGATGAGCTTGAGGCATAGCTAGACATCAACATCGCGATGATGCTGAAAACAGTAATCCAACTTGTTCGGAGTGTGTTTGTCATAGCTAACCTTTAAATTTATAAGACGACTATAAAGGTTACCCTTAGGGTAAGGTCAACGATGACGGACAAATATTTGCTGAAATTGACAGTTACTGCTGCATAGATAAACAAAAAGAGCACTCCATAAGCAATAGAGTGCCCCTTCTATTGGATACGATTAAGTATTCAACGACTTATGAGTATCATATTCAGCCATCGCATTCTTAAGTGCCGTTAAGTCAGAACCACACAAGTGCTGCCTCAATGATTCAAACTTTTCTGGCGGCCAGTCGTATATATTCATTGAGATTAGCTCTTCGATAATAGTCTTATCGAAGCGGTGTTTGACCACTTTTGCTGGGGAGCCAGCCACAATACTGTAAGGTTCAACATCTTTTGCAACGACGCTGTTCGACGCCACTACTGCGCCTTCGCCAATCGTCACGCCGGGCATAATCATCGCTCGCATGCCTAGCCAAACACCATCTTTGATATGTGTGTCCCCTTTACCGATGTAGGCATCTTCAATCACATCCATAAATGGATACAAAGAAAACCAATCGACTCGGTGGGTATGGTTACCGCCCATCAGAATCACAACCTCTGCACCAATACAGACATAATCACCGATATACAGTTCGTCGATTTCCCATCGTGGCTCCCACTGACGACTGACTTCATCACCATGAAGATAACGAACGACTGAACCTTCAAACCCGTTGTCCCAGCAATCGCTGTAATAACTGTGTTGACCCTTGATGTGAATGTTGGGGTTAGTAACAACCTCATGAAGCAATTCGAATTTAGACCAATGCTTATTTTGCATTTCTACCTCTGATTAACTTATTCGTTTTATTCGTTTAAATATCAAAACATTCGACTTTGCAGATCCGAGGTGCACAAGCTAACGTCCCAATAAACACAGGTTCTATTGAGTTAAATAATAAGTATCACGCTTAAATCATAGCAATGTCGCTAAAACTAAAGAGGCGTCAGTGGATTCGAGGTTGCTTTAAGAGGGGAAGTAATTTCACAGTATGCTCAGAATAACTCGATTGGAAAATTTACGTGTGGATTGTATCCCTTAGCACGCACCAATTTGACAGAGAAATGTGATTAATAAGGTTTCAAATATAAGTTCGTAGAACACAGAGCAAGTCTGCACCTGTGGTATTAAACAGGATCAGACTCGGTTATATTTTTAGATATAGGTTCAACGACTACATGCGAGCAAGCTGTGCTTTTCTGTCTTTATTCACGACACAGAAGTTGCCACGCTTAGTTCGGCATTTTGAACATCTTTCGCACTCAACAGGGCTTCTGTCCCCTTCTTTCCAACGCTTAACCAAATTTGGTTCAGAAAGCAGCGGTCTTGAAAGCGCAAAGTATTCAATGCCCGTGTTATTTGCGATAGCTTCTATGGCATCGAAATCCTTCAATCCACCCACAGTGATAACTGGGATATTAACGTCTTGGCTGATAGCATGACCATATTCGTGAAAATAACCTTCAGCTTGAATGGTAAACCCATCATGTGACTCGCCAATCATAGTGTCAGCTTTACCATGAATGTTGCCAGAAACCACAATGCCATCAACACCCACTTCTTCTAGCTTTTTACACACTAGGCGCGTCTCATCGAAGGTCACACCGCCCTCGAAAAACTCAGAAGCAGTCAATTTAACTAGGATTGGAAAATCATCACCCACTAACTTGCGCGTTGCCGTGTAGATCTCTAGCAAAAATCTCATGCGATTCTCTAGGCTACCACCGTATTCATCTTCACGTTGGTTGTAATAAGGGCTTAGAAATTGATTAATCAGGTAAGTGTGAGCAGCATGAATTTCGACGCCATCAAAGCCTGACTTCTGTGCTCTCAATGACGCTTGAGCAAAGGCATCAACAATGTAATCAATTTCGTCTTTGGTCATCGCTTTGCCTAGTGTTTGGGTCCCTTTTTCCGGAACCTCACTCGGTGCATAGATCACTCGTTCGCCTAGATCATATGTGGTTTTCGTACCGCCATAAGCCAATTGCATTACGATTTTAGAGTCGTTTTCATGGACCAATTGAGTGAGCTTTTGATACTCTTCGATAAACGAGTCGTTATACATGCCCATCATGCCCGCATTAGGCTTCTCTTCTTCGACGATGTTGGCATAGCCCGTCACGATCAGACCGACTTCACCTTGAGCCAACTCTTCATAGATAGCGTAAAGCTTGTCTGTCATATGGCCATCTTCTGTTGCCATATTTTCCCACGTCGCGCTTCGCATAAAGCGGTTCTTCAATGTCATTGTGCCGATGCGGGTTTCTGTAAACAAAGTGCTCAAGTCTTATCCTCATTAAATCTTTATTGTGTTTGCCCATTTTAAAAGACAAAAGAGAACCACTTCTTTTTCACAAAGTGACTCTCTTTTGTCCATTACTGAATGGGCGTTGATTTATGCGGATAGTACAGAGAATAAGACGAGGAAAACTTAATCTAGATTAAGAGAGCAGTACTCTCACATGAGAAAGAGATAGAAAACAGCAGAAGGAGATAAAAAGATTGGGAAATAGAATAAAAGAAAGTCGCTCAGTTTTAATAAGCGACTTTGTTCAATTTAATCTGGACTAAGTCAGTAGTTCTTACGAGAGGTGTCCACCTGCGAATTGGCCTGCTAACAGCTATTTAAACTCATAGGTGTAAGATGCACCAACACTGTTGTTCTCTCCAAAATCATCCTCAGCAAAAATTGTGAAGAAATTGAATGATTGAGCATCACTCAATTTATAGCTCACACCAACACCAGCCCAATAGCCAGAGTAATCGTCAGAACCCATTGAACCACCACCAAAGCCCATGATAGACCATTCATAGGTTATCGTTTTTAAGCCAAACGCTCCGATATAGCCACCATGTGTCGAGCTCGGCATCAATACATAATCCGAGCCCACATTCTCATCATTGAATACGGCTACTTCACCATCGTTATAGCTGTAACCAGCCATTGGGAAGATTTGCCAACCGAACGGCTCAATATCGAAATAACTCAGTGGTATAAACGTACCAATACTGTAGTTATTCTTATAAGCATCGTTGTCGTATTCTGAACGGCTAAAGTTGAAGTTGACGATACCCAATGGCAATAGCCATGAACCGCCTACTCGCCACTCTTCACCATCTGCATTAACACGAGCATTGATCATTCGCGCTTCATCCAGCCCAATAGAGCCCGAAAACTTAAGCTCTTCGTTATAAGCAACGCCTGCTTTGGTTACGATCTTAGTCGGATCATCAGGGTGTTTCTCTTCAGCAAAAGCCCCCATAGACCCGAGCGTTGCCGCAGCAACAAGTAATAGAGTACGTAATGTCATTAGAAGGTCGCACTAACGCCAACAAAGTGGATACGGCCATCGAAAGAGCCATTGAGCAAGTTGCGCCCTGTAGGTCCATCACGATTCATCTCAACCGAACCTAAGTCTGCGTATTCGTAGAACACATCGATCAAGATTTCATCCCAGTAAGTAGACGCGCCTACCGAGTAGCGATACTGTTCGCCTACAGGGAGGTCAACCCATTGCATTGACGGATCGTCTTGTGGCGATGTTTCATAAGAGAAGCCTGCTTTTAGACGCCAGTCTGAGTTAAGTTGATAATCAGCACCAACCGCAAATTTCCAAACATCATCCCAATCACGCTTGATTGGAACCCCACCCACAGGATTACCACCCACTGATGCACCAAAGTCTAGTACTGTCTCGTCCCACGCGCTCCAACGGTGGAACTGAATGCTTGCAAGCAGGTCTAGTTGAGAATTCAGTGCATAACTCGCACTGGCATCGATAATTTCAGGTAAAGCAATATCTGTCGATAATGAATTCAAAACGCTAGCACCTAGTTTACCATTCACGTCATTGTTGAATTCATGCTCTAGCTTAGAGCGGTAACTCGCGCCAAGCTTAAGTTTTTCTGTTGGTGTGTACATTACGCCAAGGTTATAGCCATAAGCCCAGTCAGTGTCTTGTTTGGCCGTTAACATTGAAGTCGTTTGTTGGAACGCAGCCCAACTGAATTGAACACCGGCACCTACTGACCATTGGTCATTCAGCTTATAACTGAGTGATGGGTTCACTTGCATTGCAGTTAGAGTAATATCTTCTAGAAGTGCAGCACCCGCCCATTCACTGCCGTAATCTAGGCTAGAGCCACCGACAGCGCCAAGCGCAATACCAAGGTGTAGTTTGTCTGTTACTTGGTGCGCGTGGAAAGCGCCAAATGACGGCATAACTGAATGAGCTTTACCATCTTGCTTATCACCGTTGTCTTGATATTTCATCTCAAGATCGAACGCCATAGTATTGATGGTCGTTTTGCTTTCGCCCATGTGAGACATGGTTGCAGGGTTAGTCCACATCGCAGCAGCAGAGCGAGTGTAAACACCGTCCCCGGCGCCGGTAGTACCAGCATTAGCGACGACAGCTTCTTGTAAAAATAGACCACTTGCGAAAGCATTTAAGCTAGTAAAAATTGCGGCGGCAGCTAGCGAGTAAGTAAAAGTTTTGTTCATCAGATTGCTCATTCAGCCTTAGACATTAAATTACTCTAAGGTTATCGCAAAGCCCCATAAACAAAGGGAATATCGATTATTCCTGTACAAACACTATTTAAACTTTCTGGCGACGTACGGCCGTGGTTTGTCACGATGAATTTCACGTTGAGCAGCAATCGCCCTGTTCTTACCTAACCCGACCTTTATCTGATACCAAGTTTCGTAGAACACAGCCATACCAGGGCTTGACCACCAAGTTTTGTTGTAAAGTTTCTTATTAGCAGCGACGACATCTGGCGATCGATTCGCGCATTCCAATGCCAACGCATAAGCTTCCGCGTAAGGATCTTCGGCAATCTTGGTTACTAGTCCATAATCTTTCGCTGTTTCACTGTCGATCACCTTGGCCGTCATCGCCATTTCTAACGTATGATCCTTACGCATCAGCTCGCGAAATGCGATGGCGCCTCCCATGTCAGGAATCAAACCCCACTTCGCTTCCAATATCGAGAAATTTGCATCAGGGCTAGCGATTCTAAAATCACCACCACTGGCTAATTGAAGGCCACCTCCCCAACAACGACCATGAATCGCAAAAATGACAGGACATGGGATCTCTCGCCAACCAAGCGAAAATCGCTGCGCAGCATTGGGTAATGTCGGTAACCATTTGAACAAAAGCTTCATCGCCCCAACTTTACTGTTCAATAACGATTTAACATCTAAACCAGAACAAAAGTCTGAACCACTGCCTTTAACAATAACAGCTCGAATATCTCTGTTCTTCTTGAGATCACTTATCATGTCATTAACGGCTTCAAACATAGCCATATCAATAGCATTGAGCTTATCGGGTCGGTTCAAAACAACCGTCGCAATTTGGTTTTCATCGATAGAACAAGTAATACGATCGAGGTTTGGCATGGTGGCTACCTTATAAGTGGTCAGACCTTTAGATTATACATTTTATTAACATATGCCAAACTTGCACATTAAGAAGCGAGACCTGTGTTGCTTAACACTTCCCCTTACACAGACAGCATCAATAAAAAGCAGTGATGGGTCGCTCCATTCACTGCTTTTCATTCGTCGCTTTAATTGCCAATAGCTTTGCTTACCAATGGCTTTAGGTTATTAGCAGAACCTATGCTCTTCGGGATTTGAGTAATAAAAAGATAAAGTAACTGCCACCAATAATGGAAACTAACGTGCCTGCAGCTAGCTGCGCTGGGAACACCACCACTTGCCCTAACCAGTCTGCAAATAGCATGAGAGCAGCACCAATTAAAAACGACAAGATGATCTGCTCTCGAATCAAACGAGCCCCCACCATTGCAGCGATATGCGGAGCTAACAAGCCGACAAACGCGACAGGCCCCATGGTTGTTGTCACGACCGAACATAAAATCGCGACAATGCACAACAATGCCACGTAAGCGATATTGATATTCAACCCTCTGGCTCTCGCGAACTGACGTCCGGTCGCAATTAAGGTCACCCAACGACTCAGCAGCAGAGCCACACCAATACAAACGGTTATCACTATGGCCATAATCGCTGCTGACTCGGGTTCCACACGATAGGTAGAACCTGCCAACCACGCCAATAAGGTGTATTTCCCTTCTCCTACTCGCGTTAAAGAGAATTGCACTAAAGCCTCTAACACTGCAGTCAACGAGATACCTGTAAGTATTAGGATAGACGGAGCAAACTGGTGCTTCTTGCCAAGGAACAGCAACAAACAGAGTGCAATCGCACTACCTAAGAAAGCAATCCAAGGGCTCAATGAGTGAATCGAATAGCCCATAAATAAGCTACTTAAAATCAACGCCAAAACTGCACCCGCCGAAACCCCAAGAATGTCTGGGCTTGCTAATGGGTTGTAAACTAACCTTTGCAGAATCACACCCGCAACCGCCAAGCCGCCACCAGCGAATATCGCAGTTAACATCCTCGGCCAACGGATAGACCATTCAAATGCGTCTGGGATAACAAAGTAGCCCATATCAGAAGAAGGCTGAGACAATGTACTCAACGCCAGCAACCCGAAAATCATTGTGCCCAATAAGAAGTAAGCCAAAGGTGAAATAAACTTTGGTCCTTTAGGCATCGAGAAAAACAGCTGATCTTGAGCAGACATTTGCTTGCGAGCAATAATGATCAAAGCTGGAGCACCGATTACCGCAGTTGCCGTTCCTGTTGGAATCATATCCAAAGACCATTGCGCTAAGAAGATCGCCAAGCTGTCGGTCACACAAAGCAACAGCGCACCTAACACGCAGCTTACTATGAGTTCCGATTTCGCCTTCAAAAAGCCCAAGTGCCTTGCGATATTAGGAGCTATCAAGCCAATAAAGCTGATCACGCCCACTGAGGTAATCGACACAGAAACTAACCAAACTCCAATCGCCATTAATACAAAGAAGGTCATGCCGATGTTAAGACCACGCGCAGCAGCCCCTTCTGTACCGATTGAAAGCAAAGTCAGAATTCGCGGAGCTAAGAAGAATATGGCCAAAATCGGCAGTAGTTTAGGCATCAACCAAAGCACTTGTTCCCAACCATTTTGCCCTAGATCGCCCGCTCCCCAAACAAACAAGTTCTGCGCATACTGATCGTTGAGCAGAATAATCGCTGTCGCAAATGCCCCTAGCAATAAGTTGACCGCCATACCCGCCAATACAATGGGTAAACCGCTCATGTTTTTAATGCCGACAATCGAAACAATCAGCCCCATCGCGAGCAGCGCACCGATCAGCGCGAACCAAACTGAATACTGAGCGACCAACATCGGTGCAACCACATTAAGAATAACCAGACCAAGCCAAGCGCCTGATGATGTACCTAAAGTTAACGGAGACATCATTCTGTTCTGCGTCAGCTGTTGAAACAGGCTACCTATGGTGCCGAGTGTTCCACCAACCAAGATCGCCATGGCTAAGCGAGGCAAGTTGACATAGATTAACGCCATCAACTCGAATGAATCATCAACCATTGAATTGAATGTCGCGCTGTCACTGATCAGTGAAACTTGCTGGAGCAGCTCACCAATAGGGCCAAATTCAGATTGCCCTAACCATAAATGAACAAGGGAAGCGAAAAACAGCGCTGCCCCCATCACCAAACCACTGGATTTCATTACTGCTCCGCTAAGGTCAACAGCGATTGCGCCATAGCTTCCGCGTTGTACAAAATCGACATGGCACCACCGTAGCTCCAACTTGCTGCCACTGGGCTAAATTGACCATTACGAACAAAGGGCATGCTCTTCCAGACTGGAGAGCGGTCTAGTTTGTCTTGATATGGGAAAGGTTCAAAATAAAGCGCAATGCCCTTCTTAACGTTCTTAAGCTCTGTCATTCGTTTTTGACTGATGCCCCACTGGCTTACAGGAAGATCCATCGCATTTTCAAAACCAAGCTTTTCAAGTGCATATTGTGGAATCGAATTATCGCCGTAGATAAACACCGATGTGGTACTCGCAAAACGGAAAGAAGTGACTTTTGGCTTGTTGCCCGGATACGCTTTGTCTAACTCAGCTTTTAGAACAGCGATACGTTCGTCCATCGCTGCGAGCTTCTTGTCGGCTTGATCTTCTTTACCCAGTAATTGACTAATCTTCTTAAAGTTCTCAATAGCAGCCGCTGCATTGCTGTGTTGTTCACTGTACGTTTGGTAGTAAAGTACTGGCGCAATTTCAGAGAGTCGATCCTGAAGATCTTTCTGCGGTGAAGCGATGAGAATCACATCAGGATTTAGCTTCTTCAAAGCAGAAAAATTGGGCTCAGTTCGAGTACCAATGTCCGCCACGCCTTCTGGAATCGCAGGTTGAACAACCCAATCGGTATAACCTGCAATATCAGGCACCGCTACTGGTGTGATACCGAGTTCAATCACTTGTTCAGCAATGTCCCAGTTTAACGCAGCCACTCTAACGGGCTGAGCTTCAAGGGTTTTTACGCCCTCACTGTCTTCAACTTGAAAATTGGCCATCGCATTAAACGATAAAGCGCTCGCTAATACAGTTACCACTAGCTTTGTATTCAAGCTCTTTACTTTAGAAACATGGGAAGCTATTCGTTGTAAATTCATATTGTTGCCTACTCAATCTAAATTCTATATTTATTCAAACGACAAAAGCAGCCCAGTAAAGGCTGCTTTAAATTGATAACCCTAACTTAGTTAGAATTCGTAATTAACATTAAATTCTACAGTTTGCTCTTGACCGTACCAGCAATAGCTCTCATTCCAACAAGTGTAATACTCTTCATTGAATATGTTATTTGCAACGACATTAGCTGTTGCGTTCTTAAGCGAGCTGTTAACCTCGCCTAAGTCATAACCTAGAGACAAATCAACTAAAGTATATGATGGTACTTGGCCTTTATTTTTGTCTGACGTATCGTTTAGAACCGTTTCTCCCACATAACGCACGCCACCGCCGACTCTAAGACCACTCATTGCACCACTACGTACAAAATAGTTAGCCCAAACATTTGCAGTATGATCTGGTACAAATACTGGTGTTTGTCCGATATTTGATGCGTTTCTATCTTCAGTAATTTCCATATCTGTGTATGTGTAGTTCGCTAACACATCCAAGTTATCAGTGACTTGTGCTCGTCCTTCTAACTCAATACCTTGTGAGCGAATCTCACCAACTGAAGTCCATGGTGAAGCTCCATCAGGACGAACGCCCACATTTTTTTTGTTCACTTGGAACAGAGCCATCGAGCCTGAAATCATATTCTCATATGAGTCATACTTAAGGCCCAACTCGACTTGTTCACCGGTTTCAGGATCTAGGTTGTTACCGTTAGTATCTAACTTTACACTCGGTTCAAAACTGGTAGCAAAGTTAGCAAATGGAGATAAACCATTATCAAATTTGTACAAAGCACCTAAGCGGTATGAGAAATTAGTATCATCAGTATCCGTTTTACTTGGTGCACCACCAAATACTGATACTTTTGTCGTTGTTTCGACTTTGTCAAAACGACCACCAGCAATGAACACCCAATTATCAATCAACATCTGGTCTTGGAAATAGAAACCAAGCTGACTCACTTCAATGTCGTTATTTTGATAATACGTTTTTGTAAAATCATTCGGGTTCAGCTTATCGTTATTTGGATTGTAAAGGTTGATGCTATCAACACCTGCGAAAGCGTCGTAGGCTACATCACCCTCTGTGTTTCGATAATCCACACCAAAAAGTAAATAGTGATCCAATGAGCCAGTAGACACTAAGCCCGATAGTTGGTTATCAACACTAATACCCGTAGAGCTTTCATCCGTGCTATATGCCGAACGAGCTAATGAGCCAGTTGAAACATCAAAATTGCCACTGCTAGTACTTTCTTGATAAAAGTCAGTTTTCATATAACGGAAATTCTGAAGAAATGCCCAATTTGAGTTGAAATCATGGTTAAACTTATAACCAGTAATCAAGAAATCACGTTTGATGGTGTTGTAATTAACATCCCCGGCAAATGTCGAAGGTGAGACTTTTCCTGATTCAATCGCCGCTAATGGGAGTGTCACGTTCTGACCTAGTGCAGGGTCATTCTGATAATAAAGATTGAAGTTAATAAAGGTTTTATCAGACACATACCAATCGATTGATGGCGCAATCACATAGCGCTCTTCCTCAACACCGTCTACTTGCGTATCTTTCTTACGACCCAGAGCAACCAAGCGATAAGCAACGTTGTCACTCAAAGCACCCGTTGTATCAATTGAAGCTTCAACTAAGTTATCTAAACCCGTTGCCAAGCCAATTTTCGTAGACTCTTCGAACTTAGGCGATTTTGCAATGATATTGACCATGCCTCCTGGTGGCATTGATCCGTAAAGAACCGATGTTGGACCTTTGAATATTTCCAAACGCTCCATAGCAATAGGATCAATCTGAGGTTGTACGTTCCATCCAGGAAGGATTGGCAACATCATTCCGTCATAATAGTTATTCGTAGAGCCAAAACCGCGAATTTTAACCCAATCACTAAGAACCACTGCACCACCTTTATTCTCGGTTGATACACCTGGTGCATAACGAAGAGCTTGCATTACAGACTTAACACCACGTTGTTCCATCTGTTCGCTTTCGATAACGTTAAGTGTTTGCGGCGTTTCTTCTGGCGCTAAAACGGTTTTCGTTGCTGTATTACGGTAAGCTTTACCCATAACAGTGATAGTTTCTACATTCGAATCTGCCGAAGTAGTGGTATCTTCCGCGAATGCTTGCGCTGAAAACGCAGTCAGCAACGCGACTGCCAATGATGAATACTTAAAACGAGTGTGAGTGGTCATGATTCCCTCGGTACCAATGCTTAATTGTAAATAGTAATAAATCTCATTTGCATTGTATGTATCTAGAGATGGGATAATTAACAATTTGGTGCAAGTTCAAAAAGAACTTGGCCTATTTTTAGTAAAATTAGGTCAATTGCTGATTAAACACACAATTGCTCTAGTAGCATTCGACCTTGTAACCTTTGACCTTGTAACAAAAAGGCTTTTGAGGAAGGGGGGAGAAAGTCGGAGGGCTGAAATATGACTACGATTTAATAATTGGAACCCAGTACTCCATTTCCGCATCAGAAGCATGAGCTTGATAGCCAAATGGGTACATCTCAAGTTCATAACCATCAACGCCACGATAACCTGAATTTGGAAGCCAATTAAGCACGAACCAACTTAGAGTATGGGGTAGATGCTCTATAGGACCACGGTGCTTCACTACAGCATAGGTTTGCTTCGGAATCGTCAGCACCTCTAACTTATCAGAGATAATACTAGGCAGTTGCGGGATAGAGATCTCGTCATGAAGCTCAACGCCCGCCCAATAGTAAATATTGGTTCCGTCAAAGCAAGACTGAGTCAGGTCAACAACACCAATGAACTGGAGCATGTTGGCGTCAGGGATTTCAACCTCACCCTCTAAACGTGACCATAGCTGAGGGACTTTCTGTGTGAAGTCTTGCGTGAGTGAAAACAAGCCACTGATTTCTGATGTCATTCCTTTCACTAAGAAAGACTCTCTTTCATCAATGCGCACTTCCACAAAGCTTAACGCCCTATTTTCTGAATTACTCGCCGTTTCAGATACTTGTATCGGCTTTTTTAGCCCTACTCTTTTACCTGCTTTTCTATACTGACTTGGGCTTACCCCAAACATTTGCTTAAACGAACGGCTAAAGCTTATTTCTGAATTGAATCCGAGACCAAGCGCAATATCGATAACACGATCTTTTCCATCAAGCAGCTCTTCGGCAGCCTGACTTAACTTTAGCTCTCTCACATAGTTCGCCACGGTAAGCCCGGTTTCGGCTTGAAACACTCTTTGCAGCTGCCAACGAGACCAACAGCTTTGTTTCGCAATATCTTCTAGCGATAGTGTTGAGCTTAAGTTCGCATGGATATAAGCCAGAACGCGGCTGATACGATCAAATGCAGGTGTGTTCATATTCAAGCTTTCATCTTCTCTATTTTTGACTAGGGCGTGTTGGGTTCAACAATACTTTTATCACTTAAAGTGGCTTTTATCACTGAAAAAAGGACAGCCCACCCAAACTTTATAAATCTCAAAAACATTAAAAGCACCGAGTAGATGCTCCATTTTGTATGGTTATCCTCGACTATGTTCGTTATGATAACGCAACTGATTCTCATTTATTGATTTAAGATGCTTCCCCAACTGCACAATATTATCACCCGTCGGAAAGCCCCGTCTCTACATCAAAAAATCTTCGCTTACTCAAAACAAGTTACCCCCTATTTAAGCGGAAGCTTTGGTGCGCTTAATAACAGGAGCATTGCGGTAACAAATGAGAATAGTCATAAAGAGCTCAAACGAGTTTACGATGGTCTTTCGCAAAGCCACCCAGAAGCAGGTAAAGCGTATTGGTTAACGCGAACCTGGGATCTCGTGTGTTGGCAGCCTATCTATGTGACTTTCATTTCTATCTATGGGCTTCATTCATTGCCCGACATCAAGAATATCGGTCAATTTAGATACAAAGAGTTCATTACTGGTTACCGCTTCTTTAATGGTGATCATCAACATGGTTCACCAGAAGAGCTGATTCCAGATGCTGGTGAAGCCATTCTTGCACTGACTGAGTTTTATCGAAGCCAGATCAGTGAATGGACACGTATTCGCCCAGGATTTACCAATCATTTATTGGCCGATCTATTGTTAGGCAGTTTGATAAAACTTCAGCAGCACGAACCAAGCCTGAGCAACGATTACATTACTGCGCAAGCTAAGCTTTGGTTAGAAGCATGCCAGTTGCCTGAAAATCATTTAAACAGCCTTAAAGTGGACTCTAGTTCGGGGATGTTAAAACTGATCAGAATCAGCTGCTGCCTCGTTTATAAATGCGATTCAAGAAAGTACTGTGATAATTGCCCTAGGCATCCAGACAACAAAAAAATCGCTTAGTCACGCCATTTATTAAAGTTCAATACGACGAGCCTTCTCCCATTGAGCTTCGCTACTGATCTAATTACAGGACTGACATGTTTCAGCTTTCAAACATCAAAATTGTTCGTGATGAACGAACCATCCTCTCAATCGAAGACCTCACGATTCCGACCAATGAACTGACAGTCGTTCTTGGCCATAATGGTTCGGGTAAATCTACACTCGTTAATTTACTCTCTGGACAGATGTCGCCGGATCACGGCAGCGTGGAACTAGACGGCGCTTCCCTCTCTTCATTCAAAAGCAAAGACTTAGCGAAGAAGATTGCTTATTTACCGCAAAAGCTCCCCGCTTCTGCAGGCTTAACCGTAGAAGAGTTGGTTCGTTTAGGACGTTTCCCATGGAGAGGCGCGCTAGGCCGTTGGAATTCAGAAGATAAGTCGATTATCCAACAAGCGATGGAAAGAACCGGTGTCACTGAATTCTCACAAGCCTTGGCGGATGATTTATCGGGAGGAGAGCGTCAACGCGCGTGGGTATCGATGTTGTTGGCTCAGCAATCACCAGTACTAATCCTTGATGAGCCGACTTCGGCATTGGATGTGCATCATCAGTTTCAGCTTATGGGTTTGCTGTCTGAACTCAACAAAACGGAAAATGTTGGAGTGATCGTCATTTTGCACGATTTGAATCTAGCACTGCGTTACGCGACACACATCGTTGCCCTAAAGAAAGGACAGGTCGCGTTTGAAGGTAGCGCAAATAAGTTACTTGATGAACAAGCGCTATCCGCTTTGTATGAATCTCCTATTCGACTGATCGACCATCCAGTTCCAGCCAATACTGCAGCGAGTGAGAAGGTTGCCGTTGTTTGCCAATAACCTAAGCTAAATGGGTTAATCACTCGCTTTTTAGATAACTCCTCAGCACCATGAGCCAAAACGGAATGAATGTTTCCTTAAACTTGAGCATGCACAAGCTAAACTAATACCACGTCATGAAAATCAAGGGGCTTCCATGAACAATCATCATCGTATTCTTTCCTGTACTTTGGCACTCATCGCATCGAGTCCAATGGCTTCAACCTCAGCGTTGGCATGGCAAGTAGAGAAAATCACAGACGGCCTCGAGATTCCATGGGGCCTCGCTTATGTCGATGACAGTACTATGCTTCTCACAGAAAAAGCTGGCGTCATTAAACAGGTTGATTTAAAGACGGGTGAACAAAGCACACTGTTCAGGCTGCCAAATGTATGGGCGAAAGGCCAAGGTGGTCTATTGGATATCACTCTCTCCCCTTTTGAAAACGAAAAACTCTACGTCACTTACAGTAAAGACGTCGGAGGTGAAGGTGTAACGACACTGGCTTCTGCTAATTACAGCAATAATAAAATCACCAATTGGACAGACGTGTTGGTGACAAAGTCCAGAACAGACACCGGACGTCACTTTGGGAGTCGCATTACTTTTGATGATAGCCACCTGTACTTTTCAATCGGCGATCGCGGTGACCGAGACAACGGCCAAGACACCATGACTCACGCTGGCTCAATATTGCGATTAAATGCCGATGGAAGTACACCAAGCGATAACCCATTCTCGGATAACAACAAGGTGCTCAATGAAATTTGGAGCTATGGTCATCGTAATCCACAAGGCTTGTATTACGACTTCCCGACCCAAAAGCTGTGGTCGATTGAACACGGCCCGCGAGGTGGTGACGAAATTAACCTAATAAAAACAGGTGCCAACTACGGGTGGCCTGTCACGTCACACGGTAAAGAATACTGGGGCCCAATTCGCGTTGGCGAATCTGAAACCAAAGACGGCATCGAGTCTCCAATAAAAGTCTACGTTCCTTCAATTGCTCCGGGCAGCTTGATCGTCTACCAAGGTGACAAATACCCAGAGTTGAAAGGAAAACTTCTGGCTGGCGCGCTTAAACTTACTCACATCAATATTGTGACTGTCAATGAACAAGGTGAGGCAACCGAAGAAGAACGCATTTTAGAAGATTTAGGCGAGAGGATAAGAGACATCGAAACTTCACTAAGTGGCGACATCTTTTTCAGTACCGATAATGGCAACCTATATCGATTGAAAAAGTAGTCAAAAGCTCGTTCCAATAGAAACATGATGCTTACAGTGAGATTATAAATATAAGCCGTTAAAATTGGATTCAAGCTCCAATTATCGGCTTAATAATTTGAAAAATTAATGTGCAAAAACAGTGCAATTACTCCAAATTCGTCATCAATTTCGACTACCTTTTTCACAAAAACTACAACAAATCACCATACAACTGTAACTCCATGATATTTAAGGAATGCAAAGTTTGACTACCCCCAAGTTTCTACAACCTTTCACTATGGATTCGATTGACTATCCCCTAATTTGATTTAGACTTCATCTCGGCTAGAAAGAAAGTTCTTTGTATATAAACATTTCGTTGGATTACTAGTAACCCCGTTGTGTTGTACGCAATAGCAATAAACTTTTCCGCGCTATCAGTGCCACAATTGGCTCAAAATAAAAATTTAATTTTAGGATATCATCATGTCTAACACAGTTACTGGTAAAGTAAAATGGTTCAACGAAACTAAAGGCTTCGGCTTCATCGAGCAAGAAAACGGCCCAGACGTATTTGCACACTTCTCTGCAATCACAGGCGACGGTTTCAAAACTCTTGCTGAAGGCCAACAAGTTGAGTTCACTGTATCTCAAGGTCAAAAAGGCCCACAAGCTGACAGCATCAAAGTACTTTAATTTAGTATTTTAAAGCTTTCTGAAAATAGCCAGCCTCTGCTGGCTATTTTTTTACCCGCTATTCAGAGATTTAAACTAGTTAGTTCTATTCAACGTTTCCGCGAACGTGAACACATTCTTAGAAGCAACGCCTATTCTGCATGAAACTCATCGATAAATCAGAGAAACGAACAAGACGCCCTACTCTATGCTTCTAGACTTCAGCATCCTGAGCTGTATGAGAGTCAGCGAAGTGTGTGGTATTCGGGGGGAAGACTTGAACGAAGAACTTAGAACAGTGATCGCACGTGACCGAAAAGACCCACGTAAGAAAGAAGGCACCATATGGTCGTTCCTCTACTTGGTGAAGCATTAGATATTGTGATGAGGCAAGAACGTAAAGGAGAATTGATATTCCCTTATAACCCACACTCAGTTGGCCGAGGCTTTGTTGAAGTGTGTCAAAAGGTTGGAGTTGATAACCTGCGGTATCATGACCTACGCAGTGGAGGTGCAAGCCACTTGTTCGAGAAAGGCTTCACCATTGAGGAAGTTGCTCAAGTAACTGGTCATAGAAACCTAAACACATTGTGGCAGGTTTATACCCAGTTGTTCCCACATAAATTACACGACCGAAAAATATAAAAGCGATTAATGGTTTGTAGGGAATATAAAAACATTGACTCGAAGGGACCTATTTGTGTTCACAAGTAGGTCCCTTGCTGATGGTGAACAAAAGCTATTCAACCTATCAAGGTCTTGGACAAAAGTGAGTTTGAATAGAAGATTTTAGGAGCAACACATAATCACCCAGAATAGTCGGTTACAAGCTTAGAGATTTTGCTACTTGCAACACATCAAATGGTTGTGAGAAATGCGTGTCGGAAAAATTTTTAGCATCTTCAATTCCCACCTCCACGACAGAATCAATGGTATCTGGAAAACCCCTTACTAACTTTTTCCACTGCTCAAGAGGCTTTTCATCATTGGTAAATGATACATATCTAAGCATTATACGAGTGTACTCCGCTCTCTCAGCAATTGAACATCGCTCCATAGCCCTTTCGAATGCAAACAGCAGAACTCCTTTCTTGTTCTCATCAGTTAAGTTATTAAACCAAACATTTTGGATTCCCTTGCTATATTGAAAGCTGTTTCGTTGAGATAAACAGAGATCAACCTTTTCGTCTAGAGCTTGATAAGACTGCTCCATATCAGCTTTTAAGTGCGCCTCCCAGGTATCCGAAGCTGACACTGAAAAAGCTACCAACGAAAGCATAGAGATAAGGCTCCTACAACGCATTATGAACGCACTCCCAAAACTTGCGCTCTTCCCCATGAGTATTTAGTGCTGCCATTCCTGAAAGTTGCACTAACCTGCTTCGCTCAAGAGCCCCAACTGCTGCCACGGCATCTTGATACAACACCCAATCATAGGTAGTTGCATTATATGACGCAGATGCAATAGCAACACCTTTATAAGAGTCGCGGCCAGCAAAGATTTGGAAGAAAGGAACTGCCTTAATGATCTTGTCTAGAACAGAGCTCATGTCTGTGATGTGGTTCATTTGTTCAATGTATTCCTGCGTACGGGCTGATGGCTTAAAACCTTCAACACGACAAAACTCGCCTTTAACCATAATCTATAACTCGCCTTAAAAATTAGGTCTATGATTTTAATAAAAAAACAAACAAAATGAAGGTGACATCCGCACCAAATTAGTAGTGATAGTGACTAAAAGTAGCTCATAAACACTAATCAAACTTAATTTATACATAAGACTTGTCGCTAATCGAACAAACTGAAATAATCTTCCTTTAGATACCGCAGCCTCTGAGCTCAATAATTATATGATTGACCTATTATCTTTCTTAGCTTTAGCTGTCTATTTTTTATTTTGGTCTGGAAGTGATACCAGCAAAAAACAAGCATCTATCGCCATGTCGGTTTATCTTGTATACCTGTTTGTTTACAAGATTATTCCCCCTTTCCCAGTAATGACGACCAAGTATGATGGCCAGCTCTACGGCTTTCTGCCACTTGTTTCGTTAGGCGCTATCTTGCTCCCCCATTTTAATGGTCAATCACCTGAAGTAGTCACTCGAACATTAGGCTGGCTAGGAATCATTACCGCTATTTTCATTATGCTCTGTTTTAAGTTCTACGTCTGGTAGTCCTAAATTTTAAGCTCATTCAGCAATATTTGAGAATTAAGCTCACAGCAATCACAGCCAGAATAAATGCAGCTAAAGTCACACGGAGCACTGTTTCGATTCGTAAAGAAACAGAAGCGAACAGAGTGGTAAACATCTTTCTAAAAATAGCCAGCCTCTGCTGTAATGCCGTTCACTTAAGAGCGAACGGCATTAGCCTTTAACGGTCAATTTCTATTGTTCACAGATCGACTTATTGCGGGGGATACCAACCCTGCTCTTCCATCACATAGCGAGTACTAAATGGTTCACTAAAGCGTTTCTGAAGTTCCATGACCTTAATCACGTCTATATTTTTCATTCTTTCCGACGTTTGCTCTTCAAGAGGTATTAAATCGACAGCGTTTCTATCGAATACCTCTTGGGCATCCTGCTCTTGAATAGCTTTGAGCAAAGCTTCAGTTTCGAAGTGTGAACATTGTCTGTCATTGTAGTTCGCAATGTAGCTAGCTACGCTCTTTTTGTCTTCAATCGAGAGTGATTGAAACCAATCAGACTTTGGAAACGGGACTTCGTTTTTCTGAGCTAACTCAATACAAAAATCGATTCTCTGTAACCACTGTTTCTCTAGGCTCTCCACACTTGTTTGGCTATAGGCACAACCAGATAACAACGAAAGAGCTATTAAAACCTTACTTCGATAATTCAACCACACACCCCCAGAACTTTTGTTCCTCTCCATTTGTGAATATCTCACGTTCCATTGCTATTTTAAGGATCGCATTTCGAGTATAAGAGCTTGAACTCAACATCGCTTGACCAAACGTATCCCAGTCATTTTCTCTGATTGTTATCATCGTTTCAAACGGGCTTTTCGTGACACTTGGTGTGCCAAAGATAAAATAAAATGGAGTTGCCGCTAGAACTCCTGCTAAGAGGTTCCCTGATTCCATAATCGACTTAATATCAGCTACATCTCTCTTGCTTCTCTTACTAAGCTGCATGTTTTTTATTTCACAAACACCAATAGTTGCCATATCAATACTTCTCAAATTGCATAAACTCTAGATGTTTTTTAGATATTTAGACTGGAATTGTCAATTCGCAAAAGTTGATGGTATGCACGTAAATAGAACAATCCGCACATTTACTGTCAGAAACATCATTTTAACCATAAACTCAGACCAATTAACTTAATGAGTGCTATCTATTTCAAAAAAAACAGAGAGTTGTCGCCATCTGATTTTTCTATTTATCATAATCTAATGATTTTAATGAAACTCACTCGAAAGAAAATAACGACTTACTATCAGTCAATTTGGGGCAACCGTTAAATCAAGTATTACTTAAAATTTCTTCTTGCTAGCTAACTGTTCTACTTCGTTTATACTAGGCACAACTTATCTATAGGCTGTGATTTCAAAAAACTCATTGGTACACCTATAGTACACCTCATCCGATTGGAACCCTTACATCACATGGCTCTAAAACCCACAATCTATAAGTTTCGTATCTCTTTAACCGATATGAATCGCGACTATTACGACTCTTTTAATCTAACGGTTGCACAACACCCTTCTGAAACAGAACAGCGCATGATGGCGCGTATCATTGCTTTCTGTATCAATGCATCTCCTGAACTTGAGTTCACTAAAGGATTGTCTAGCATTGAAGAACCGGATTTATGGCAGAAGTCGTTAGATGACCAAATCTTAGAGTGGATTGATGTGGGCGAACCCGATCCAGAACGTGTTAAGAAAGCGACTCGCCTATCTAAGTCTGTGAGCGTGTTTAGCTTCAACACTAAATCGAATGTTTGGTGGGAACAGAACAAAGGTAAATTCGGTTACCTGAAAGCTCAGATCGTTCGTCTAGACAACGATGGTATTGAGCAACTAGCAGCGATGACACAACGTACTATGGACCTTTCAGTAATGCTGTCGGGTAACTCTGCGTTTGTAAACAGCGACACTCAATCTGCAGAAGTCACGTGGGAAGAGCTACAGAGTAATGACTGAGATCCAAACTCAGACTGAACCTCAGCGCCAAACTAAGCTCGAAGCCTGTTTGCAGCGCGCAGGTCTCGATTCAGTCAAAGCGCTGACGACTGGTTATGAAAAAGAGTTAAAGTCATTTATTGATGAAAACCATGCTCTGTTTAGACACGCTTGCGAGAACAAACCGGACAACTCTGCACGTCAGACGTTGCTTGGCCTGTTAACCAAGGTACATATCGATGCAAGCTATCGCTTTGAAAGCAATAAAGAAGCGAATGAGGCAATGCAAAATGTATTCGATACTACAGTGGGCACTGAGCACAGCGACAAGTTTCAAAACTCTAACGCTCAGCAGTTAAAGTTAATCACTCATTTGTGGTTGTTCGTTCAGGGGCGGCTAGGAATGGATTACAGCTTAGCCAATGATCACGCTGCAGTAGCCGCTGCGCTACTGTCTCGCGTATCGAGAAACACCGGTGATGAGATACGCGTAGAGTTCATGGCAAGTTTTTATGATGGTTTGAACACCTATCAAGCTGAGAACAAGCCGGCCGGTTTTGTTCACCGCTTTAAGCGTTTGTTTAATCTTTCTTAAGCACTCCACCAGCTGCTGTACCCAAATTTGCGCTTTATAGATTCTGTAGAGCGCATCTAATTTCCGTTCCAACCAACCCACATCGAAAATGCAGATTCCCTATTACGCTCGTTCCTCACTTTAGGGAATGACGAAAGGGACTAAGTCGCTCATTCTGCAAGATCATCAGCGTTTGCTTCTAAAAGGCTGGCGTAGCATACACACTGAACCCCCACCCTCGTATTTTACCTCACTCGCCGTCATCCTCGAGAAGGAGGAACGACTGAGTCGGGGATCTCCCGCTAACCACACTAATAAACACCTAATCAAAACAGATTCCCTATTACGTTCGTTCCTCACTTTAGGGAATGACAAAAGTGAATGAGTCGCTCATTCTTCACTCTAGGGAATGACGACATTCGCGGTCTTTGCCGTTTACTTCATTACAAGTACAAAAAAGCCCCGCAAAAAGCGAGGCTTAGAAAATTTATTTTCAACGAACATCAATTTACAGAGGCTAAATCGAGCTTATCAAATAACGAAACGTATTAACGCAGGCCGTGTAAGAATTCGTGGCGCGTTGCTGGGTTTGATCTGAAGATACCACCCAGTGCTGTTGTCGTCGTTTCGCTGGTTGCGTCCATAACACCACGAGATTTTACGCAGTAATGAACCGCATCCATGGTGACAGCAACATCATCCGTTTCTAGTAGGGTTTGCAATGCTACAAGGATTTGCTGCGTCATACGTTCTTGAACTTGAGGACGTTGAGCAAAAAAACGAACGATTCGGTTGATCTTCGAAAGACCAATGATCTTACCTTGCGGAATGTAAGCTACTGCGGTTTTACCATCAATGGTGACTAAGTGATGCTCACATGTGCTAGTTACGGTAATGTCTTTTACTCGTACCATCTCACGAACACCCATCTTGTTTTCGATCACGGTGATTTTAGGAAAATTGGCGTAATCCAAACCAGAGAAAATCTCATCCACATACATTTTCGCAATACGTTGTGGTGTTTCTTCCAGACTGTCATCGGCAAGATCAAGTTCAAGGAGAGTGAGAATCTCACGCATATGGTGTTCGATTCGTTCCTTTTTCTCTTCTCGGCTAACCTGGTTAGGACGCATTGGTGTCTCTAATCCGCGGCTTGCTAGCGCATCTTTAACCAACTTCGCTGATTCGCTAAGACCTGACATTGAACTTCCTCTTTTAATACCCCTTCTGGATGGCAAACAAGGATACTCGTAATTTTGAATAAATACACCCATATTTTAAGGGAGGTCATTATTTACGGGGCTTAAACTATGCTAAAGTGGCTGCAATTTCGTTGGCGAACAACCGTGATTTGATAATTATTGAGCCACCATTGCCAACCACTAAATCAAAATAATAACGACCAAAGGATTTCAATTATGGGCTGTTGCGACGCTCCGGGCTTGATGCCAATTGAAGAAGCACTAGATAAGCTGCTATCACCAATTAAACCGATTCAAACGACTTTATCACTGCCACTGGCGGATGCATTGGGTTACGTACTTGCTGAAGATATTCTATCCCCTATTTTCGTACCTCCTTTTGATAACTCAGCAATGGATGGCTACGCACTGCGTTTAGCCGATCTAAAGAACGGTAAAGTACTACCTTTGGCAGGCAAGTCCTTCGCAGGCCAACCATTTGAAGGCGAGTGGCCAACGAACACTTGTATTCGCATTATGACAGGCGCAAAAATCCCAAAAGGGTGTGATGCGGTCGTGATGCAAGAAAACACGCGTGAAACAGACGCAGGCGTTGAAATCCAACAAGATGATATTAAGCTAAACAACAGCATTCGTCCTACCGGTGACGACATCAAGCAAGGTGATATCGTTCTCAGCCGCGGCGAACGTTTAACACCTCGCGACATTCCAATGATTGCTTCATTGGGTGTGAGTCACGTAACTGTGTTACACAAGCCTAAAGTCGCTTTCTTCTCTACTGGCGATGAACTAAAACCATTAGGTCAACCTCTTGAAGACGGTCAGATCTACGACAGTAACCGTTACGGTATTAAACCATTAATCGAAGCCTTTGGCTGTGAAGCAATCGACCTAGGTATCATCCCAGATTGTCCTGCGACGCTTAAAGAAACCTTCGAAAAAGCACAGCAAATAGCAGATGTAGTTGTGACTTCTGGTGGCGTGAGTGTTGGTGAGGCGGATTACACCAAAGACATTTTGGAAGAGATCGGCCAAATCGGCTTCTGGAAACTGGCAATCAAACCGGGCAAACCGTTCGCATTCGGTGAATTAGATAACGCGTGGTTCTGTGGCCTACCGGGTAACCCAGTATCAGCGATGATGACGATGTACGTACTGGTTCAACCTATGCTGGCTAAGCTTGCGGGTCATACTGCGTGGACAGCGCCAGAATCTATTCCTGCTATAACCAAGTCTGCATTCAAAAAAGGCCCAGGCCGTACTGATTATCAGCGTGGTATTTACACCATTGAAAACGGTCAGTTTGTTGTAGAAACAACGGGTAACCAAAGTTCAGGTGCTTTCCGTTCTATGAGTCTAGCAAACTGCTTTGTGGTACTAGAGCGCGAACGCGGACGTGTAGAAGTGGGTGAAACGGTTCAAATTCAGCTGTTTAACTCGACGCTTTACTAACGAGGCTTGTGATGGAAATACTGTCTGACGCAGAGATGCTTCGTTACAACCGCCAAATCATCCTTAAACAGTTTGATTTTGAAGGCCAAGAAGCACTTAAGCAGAGTTCGATCTTGGTGTTAGGTGCAGGAGGCTTAGGTTGTGCTTCTGCTCAATACCTTGCAACTGCGGGCATAGGTAAGCTGACTCTTATCGATGATGATGATGTCGAACTTTCGAATTTGCAGCGACAAGTGCTTCATACCGATGCTGATATTGGTAAGAAGAAAGTCAATTCGGCAGCCGAGTCGCTGCAGGTATTGAACCCTCATCTGACAATTGAAACTGTCGACCACAGGCTTGATGACCAAGCGCTTGAAAAGTTGATTGAAACGCACTCGCTTGTTCTTGATGCCAGTGACAACGTTGAAACGCGCAATCAACTTAATCGCTTGTGCTACGCCTCAAAGACACCACTTGTCTCTGGAGCCGCAATTCGCATGGAAGGTCAAATTAGCGTATTCACCTATCAGGATGCAGACGCACCGTGTTACCAATGTTTGAGTGCTCTATTTGGCAATGCTGCGCTAAGCTGTGTTGAAGCGGGTGTTATGGCTCCGGTTGTCGGCATGGTTGGCGCGGCTCAAGCTTTGGAAGCTATCAAAGTAATTGCTAAGTTTGGGCAACCCAAGCAAGGCAAACTTTTAATTCTAGATGCGATGTCACACAACTGGCGTGAGATGAACTTAATGAAGATGCCTAATTGCTCAGTGTGTGGGTAACCGAACAATTCTCTCTCCTATACACCTAAGCCTTGGCCTCGAGTCAGGGCTTTTTATCGTTCAAAATTAGCCTGCTAACGTCTTTATCAATTTGAAATAACAGATGAGAGATTGGTTTCATTTGAATTCTCATTTTGAGAAAAAAGTAAAAACCCAACTCACAGAAGGTAAAACACCTAATAATCAAACACTTAAACATGGCATACAACTTGATTAAGTATCTATACCTTCCATGACAAGGATGTAGATATGAGAATCACAACGTTAAGTTTGCTATTAAGTGCGCCTCTAGTCGCCAACGCAGCGCCATTCGATACATGTCCAAGCAAGGCATACCTCTTTCAGTCAAAACCCGTCGAAGTTTGGGGTGTAAACCTAGTGACTGGTTCAACTACCCTTCTCGAAGACGATACGGGCATGAATGCCAACATCAATGGTGTTGGTTTTGATTTTGAAGACCGATATATCTACGGGTACGACACCACAAACAAACGCTTAGTTCGCCTTGGCCAAGATTTCCAAGCAGAAGTGATCAATACCAGTGGTTTACCCACTGAGCACACCTTTTATGTTGGTGATGTTTATAATCACGTTTATTACCTATACCGTAAAGGAAAAGGCCTATTCACTGTCGATCTTTCCCCTTTAGATACCGATTCAAACGCAACCGTAGCCGTAAATAAAATTTCAGGCAGCCCTGCAACTGTAAACTTGACCGATTTTGCCTTCCACCCTAGTGATGGCTCTTTATATGGTATTGATAACAACTCCGGTGGTTTGTACCAATTCAACCCAACCACAGGTGCAGAAACCTACATCGGTGATACCGGCGAACTAGGTACGTTTGGTGCTGGGTACTTTGATGTGAACGGCTATTATTACGTATCTCGAAACCAAGACGGAAAAATCTACCGTATTAACTTATCTCCAGGCAACGCTACCAATATCGATGCTGGTATTGTTCCTGCGGTTGAATTTGTGTCGAATGGCCCAGCGTCTGGTCAAAATGATGGTGCTCGTTGTGCTAATGCTCCTGTTGTGGATGAAGATTCAAGCATCGACTTCGGGGATGCTCCTGATAGTTACCTAACGCTGTTAGCAAGCAATGGTCCTAGACATGAATTGGATGGCGTAACTTGGTTAGGAACAACGCCACCAGATGCTGACTTAGATGGTTACGTGACACCACAGTCTGATGAAACTGTTGGCGTAGATGATGAATGGGCTAACGGTGGTATCGGTTTTGTAACCGCACTAGAAGCAGGGCTTGATTCTAAAGTTGTAATCGAGGCTTCAACAACGGGCTATCTATCAGCTTGGATCGATTGGAACCAAGATGGCAGCTTTGACGGTACCAATGAACAAGTATTTACCGACTACCAACTTTCTGCGGGCGAAAACGATCTATTCCTTAACGTTGACATCAACGCGCTGACTGGTACTACGTGGGCTCGTTTTAGATTCAGTCAACAAACCAATTTGAACTACTTTGGTGGTTCTACATCTGGTGAGGTGGTGGATATTCAAGTTGATGTTCTCAACGATGGCGCTACTGCACGCTACTTCCCTAGCGCTTCTGGTTACGCAACCCTAGCTTACGAGGACAACTGGCCATATAAAGCGGACTACGATATGAACGACGCCGTAATTATGTACCGAATTACAGAGATCCTTAAAGATGGAAAAGTAGTGAAATCCACCATCGACGGCCGCTTAGCCGCGGTAGGGGCAAGCTACAGAAACGGGTTTGCCATTCGCCTGCCAAACTTAGCACCATCATCAGTTGATAGCGGCAGCTCTTACATGAAACACAACGGCATCTTTACGGATTTAGACTTAGAAGAAGGACGTAGCGAGGCGATCTTTATTATTGCTAACGACCTTACAGAGAAAATCAGTACCGACTGTACCTTCTACCGTACCAGTAATGGATGTAAGAATGACGAACAATTCTCCTTCCAAATCGGTATTACTTTAGCAAATGATGGAGTAAGTACAGGTAGTTGGACAGATATGCCTTACGACCCGTTCATTTTCGCAACTCCTGGGCATTATCACGGTGAAAACTTACCTCTGCATCCAGGTCGTAGCTGGGAGGTTCACTTACCCGACCAAGCTCCAACCGAGGCCTTTGATACTGACAACCTATTTGACTCAGGCTTAGGTGTTGATGACAGTGATCCTACAATTGGAAAATATTTCAAAACAGCAGAGAATCATCCTTGGGCACTGATAGTGACTTCCGACGATGAATGGGAATGGCCTCTAGAGTACGTGGATATTGTTACCGCTTACCCAGAGTTCAAACAATACGCGGAATCAGGTGGTGACACGAACCAAACATGGTATCAATCACCTGCTGACAACCAACGCTACGAACCTTAAGGAGAGATGTTATGACTATTCACACTAAACAATATCGAGACAATTGTTGCGTTGACTCAAGTCGCAATCTCTCTAAGGAAGAAAGTATGCCTGTACAAAGCACTTGGAACATGAAGAAATCGTTAGCCATTATTTTAGCTGCTGCTCCACTTGCATTAATGGGATGTGGGGGCGGCGGTGGAGGTGAAGGCGGCAGTGCATCGACACCATCACCAACGCCGTCAGCACCTGTCGTATCCACAACTCCGGTAGTAACTCCTCCTGTAACAACATCGCCCTCGCCAGTCACAAGTGTGGAAGCAGAGCCAATCTATACAATGAACGACCTAGTTGTGCCCGACGGGTTTGATTACAGCTCTGTCGAGCAATTTGATCTCGATATCGACATCAGCAGTATCTCAACTGCGCGGTCTTTTGTTACCGTTTATAGCCGTTTTAGCACACGAGATGACTCTACCTTAAAACCAGACTACTCGAGTAAAGTGATTGCAGGCTCATTAAACAACGGAGTCTTCGCGTCTAACTTTACGGCTCCAGTCAACCACGACTCACTGTTGGTCGAGATTTGGTTTTATGATGGTCAACCGCCATTACAACAAGTGGTATCAAGCAGTGATTCCCAGATCGTTTGGTAATCGACGGAGACAGTTTGGTAGTCAACAGATGCAAAGCTGATTCTGTATCAATAAAAAGTGAGCAGCAATGCTCACTTTTTGAACGTATAAGAATGGATAGCCACTCAAATTTTCTGATTGATGACATTCACTTTACCGTCAATCTGACTTATCTTTTCAAGATAACCTTCAAAGACTTACTCTCATGAAACAGTTAAAAATAGGTCTATTTATCTTAATGTGTGGTGTCGGTGTACTGTTGGCTCTCACCTATTTCCCGATGACATCTTCTACCGGAGAACGCATTGAAGCCACAGTCATCTCCAATACTCTGACTCAATCCCTTGACGGACACAGACGTTACTTAACAGTCGAAATGTCAGACAATGAGTTAAGCGAAAAAAACAAAACAGAAACATTTCGTGTATCGATTCCACCAACAACAGACTGCCCTATTGATTCTATTGTTGTGCTTGATACATTAACTAATCAAATAACTGAACAAAACAGCTATCAGTTCATCCACTGTCGAACTGCGCAGTAGCCGTCGATATAACAACAATATTCGATATAACAACAAGAATGGATATAACAAGAATGAACCAGCCACTCATCTCACCAGAACAGCTTCAACAGCGTCTACTAGAAGAAAACGACATCATCATCCTCGACGCCAGTATCGAGTTTCAGATTCCAAGTGAGTCGGAAAAGATCAAAGGACAAATGATTCCTAGAGCCGTTCGGTTTGACTACGATAAGGACTTTTGTAACAAGCACACTTTGCTTCCTCACATGTTCCCGACCGAAAAACACTTCAACACTCGCGCTCGCGAAATCGGGATCAATCAAGACAGCACAATCGTGGTTTACGATAACTCAGGAACCTTTGCCTCCCCACGTGCGTGGTGGATGTTTATGGCAATGGGACACAACAACGTTTATATCTTAGATGGTGGTTTACCTGCATGGATAGAAGCCGGCTACGTAACAGACACTGACTATAAAACAGAAGTTCAAACCGGGAATTTTAATAGAAATATTCAAGGCAACTATTTTGTTAATGCTCAGCAAATTGAAAGCTATTCCGATAACAAGAGCGCGAACATTGTAGATGCGCGTTCTCAAGCTCGCTTCGATTCAGAAGTTCCAGAACCACGTGAAGGCTTACGTAGTGGCCACATCCCAAACTCAGTTTGCTTGCCGTTCGCACAAGTCTTAAATGCAGGTAAAATGAAACCTCAAGAAGAGTTAATTGAGATATTTTCAACCTTAGATCTAACCTCTTCTAAGCCTATGTTCTTTAGCTGTGGCTCTGGTGTGACGGCTTGCATCATTTTATTAGCCGCTAAACTGGCTGGTTATTCAAGTGATATGGGCGTTTACGATGGCTCATGGACTGAATGGGGCGCTAACGAGAGGCTACCTATTGCCATAACTAAAAAGTGATTCAACTTAGCTTACTGATACTGTTAGAATATACTGTGCATTCATAGAGTACTTACTAAAGATGATCAGTTAAACCCTCGACAAGAAAACCTCTTGTTGCTTGACGAACGTGTTTGCTCGAAGACATAGTGATTTAGTTAACGCTTCTACTGTGCAAAGCCAAATGATTTCTAGTAAAACTGTGATTAATCATGGGTTAATTGTAAGCACGTTTATGAGTGTTAATATTTCATTCAAGAATCTCTGTTCGTAGCCGTTACACTATTTAATCATAGATATCTTCATCTTTGATGTTTCTATGCCTCGTTGCATTAATCACACTAGCGAAACAAAGGTTTGTCACTTGCAGTCAGTTAAAAGTAGTCACCAACAAAAGGCATATCATGGCTCTATTTAAGAAAAATATCTGGTCGCTGTACGCTCTGATCGTACTGCTTACCCTGATACTTTTCAGTGTGTTTGGTATAACGAAGTGGCAATCCAACAGAGATGACTTTACTGAACAACAACATATTCAAGTCGATATTTTCTCTAGCTCAGTAAGATCTCTTTTGACTAGCCAAGAGGCATTACTTGAAGTGGTTGGGCACCAGTTGGCCAAACAGTCTGATTTTACCCGTACGGCTTCTATTCAAATTAGACCAATATTAGATAAGCTGCTTGACACTCACCCTGCAATTGCTGCCTTTGGGTTATTAAACCCTCAGGGAGACTACCTCGCAGTCAGTTCAAATCTACAACTGGCTGATCAACTTAACTTACTAGAATACCCATACACTAGAGACTCGTTCCTAGAAGCTATGTCTAGCGATAAAATGGTTTTGGGGCGCACTTACTTTCAAAAATTTCTTAACAGCCTAGTGATCCCGTTGAGAAAATCCATTTCTGTCGATGGCAAAAACGTCGATGCGGTCATGACAGCAGGCTTACTATTAGACAGCACAATCTTGTTCGAAAACAATGCGCACGTAGGCAGTTACAACACGTTGACCCTACTCAGAGCGGACAACTATCGTCAGTTTTTTTCTAGCGATATCGAATCGCTAGACTCATATTTAAAACCGGTTGATGGCGATCTGATGGCTCGTATTACCAAAAGCTTTTCAGAACAAGTGAGTGTCAGCGTCAAAGAAGTAAAAGCGGGCAAAGACACGTACTCTTTCTGTATCGATGATGGCATATCCCCCTCGATTGTTAGCGCTAATTACATTCCAGACTACAAGCTTTGGGTTGTCGGCCGTACAGACCTAGCACACGTTGATGGTATATTCGCAAAAGAGTTCGGTGCTCTTTTCTTTGTTTTTGCTGTTCTTCAGCTTGGTTTCTACTTTTTAGTAAAATCGATTGCCAAGAACGAGCAACGAACTCGCAGCCAATTGATTTACCAAGCCAATCACGATCCATTAACCTCTCTCCCCAACCGCTCCTATATGCGAAAAAACATTGGTAAGTGGATTGAAAATGAGTCAGAGCCATTCTCACTGCTGTTTATCGACATCGATAACTTCAAATGTGTTAATGATACCCATGGGCATGACTTCGGAGACAAGGTGCTCAAACAAATAGCATTACGTTTGATGCGGTTTCGCTCCAGAGTCAGCCTATTGGTACGAGAATCCAGTGATGAGTTCTTGTTTTTAACACCGCTGAGTAGTGAATCTGAAATTAAGCGACTATCAGAACGAATTATTGAAGTACTCTCTCAACCCTATGACGTGGAAAATTCTCAATTTTTGTTGGGTTGTAGTATAGGTATTGCCCGCTTCCCAGAACACGGAAGAGATTTAGATAGCCTGTTACGCTCTGCCGATATTTCGATGTACAAAGCGAAACAGCAGCAAAACTCATACAGTATTTTCACTACCGAGATGCAAGACGCCCACCTCTACAAAATGAGAGTAGAACAAAGGCTTCGTATCGCTATCGATAAACAAGCTTTATTTATGGTTTTTCAACCATTAGTTCGTGCCGATGAAAGTACTCACGGTGTAGAAGCACTTGTGCGTTGGATAGACGAGGAACTGGGTTTTGTCCCTCCAGATGTATTTATTCCTATTGCTGAAAGCACAGGTTTAATGCAAAAAATCGGCACCTTTATTATTGAATCTAGTGTTATGCAGATCGCTCATTTACACCGAACGACAGAACAAAAGATCGGTCTTTCGATCAATATATCCGTACGTCAGTTTTCACATAAGTCGTTCTCAGAACACCTATTCGCTACGCTTGAGAAATATCAGTTCTCTCCAAGCTGTTTAACGCTCGAGATTACTGAAAGCTTGTTCATTGAAGATGTGACTATAGTGAAACCACTGTTTGAAGCCCTCAAAGAAAACGATATTAAGATCTCTCTAGATGACTTCGGTACGGGCTACTCATCATTGAGCATGTTAAAAGCACTCCCTATCGACGAACTTAAGATCGATAAGAGTTTCATTGAAAACATTGCTGTAGACCAGCAGTCACTCACCATGGTGCAAAACATTATCGCAATCGGCAAAAACTTCGGCATGGTAGTATTAGCAGAAGGTGTAGAATCAAACGAGCACTTCGCAATTCTAAAGGCCTGTGGATGTGATTTGATGCAAGGCTATTACTTCTCTCGCCCTATTCCTTACGATGAGCTGTGTGAGTATCTAACGCCGACTCAGGTTGAGAAAGAAGAACTACCTGAACCAACGGTGTAGGTGGTTGGTTATCTTCTCTAGTTATCAAATAACGCGATGAATCAAAAAAGGGAGCCCAAACGGGCTCCCTTTCTTTATACACCGCTTAACATCGCGGCCCAAAAAATAAAAATACAGACAACGAACACCAAGCCCATTACGACTTAACAGTGATCACAACTCGTCGGTTACAACCTGTTTCCTTGTTGTCTTCAACCTTACAAATTGGCGCGCTTTCACCATATGCATATTCAACAATGCGACTTCCTTGATGAAGATCTTTTTTCAAGTAGCTCGCCACTTGCCCAGCACGGCGAGATGACAGGGCTTTGTTGTAGCCTTTACTGCCTACACTATCTGCGTGACCCTCTATATAAATCTTGGACTTATCACTCACTAAGCTAAGGTACTGACCTAATACTTGCTTATGGCTTTCATCCAATTGGTACACATTAGTTGGGTAATTAAGCACCAGGGATTGCGTCGCTTTATCATAGAAACACACATCATCTTGAGCTCCGATTTGAATCACTTCACTCTCTCTATTGATCACCTCATTTTGAGGTTTCTCATTTAGCTCTACCAGCTTCCCAGTCACTTGTGTCGTAACAGTATGAGAAGACACCAACATTTTCGAAGTGACGTATTCGCCAACATCACCCAAGCAGTTTGCATAGCCCAATGGAGACATTAGCATCGTAGATAAAATCACTAGGTATCTCATGTTAATCCTTTAGTTTTCCGGTTTCTTCATTAATCAAATTCAAAATGTACTTGTACACATCTTCACCATCTTTGGCGTGATAGATATTTTTCTTACCAAAGCAATCTCCAAAGCCATCGGTTTCTGCCACTTTATAATTAATACCAATGACACCCATCGTGACTTTGGTTTTCTCAGCTTCAGTTGGTGCATTACTTTGGAAACGATTTCGTTTCGATGAAATGGTTGAGCGCAGCTTTTTACATAGCCCCTGATCCACTAATTTCTGTAAATAAGTTTCGTCATTGTCGCTACCATCGGATAACACAATAAACACTTGTTCAGGGTTAAGGTTGGTCGCCTTATTGGCTTCTTGCGCAGCGGCAATGATCCCGTTCCAAGAAGAGGTGCCTCCACTAGCTTTCAACTGAGCGCTCATCAACTGAGCTCGAAAGTTGTCATAGTCTTCAGTCAGTGGAATATCATAAAACTTGTAGTCATCATCAAAATCATTATTTCGCTTATAAAGTCTCTCTACTTGATATCTACTCATTCCATACGATGGTTCAATGATCTCATTATACAAAGTTGGTTTATCAAACATTTGTCTAACCGTTGTCGCAGGAGAGTTCCGAGCGTAATCATAAGCATATTTCTTTCGCCATGAAGCACGATAACCATAAGCATTAAGTCTTACTATCTCATCAGATTGTTTTACATGGAGCGGGTTGTACCCGAGCAAAGCAACTCGGCTCTTTTCTTCCGTATTAAACTCTTCAATGTCGTCGACGACTCGTTTAATGGTTTCCTTTACAACATCGAGTTTCATTTTTCCGTTCTTCCACGAGTAAGTCATAGAGCCACTAAAGTCACCGATAAAGTAGACATCAACAGGCTGAGGGAGATACTTACGCGTAACTGCTCGCCCACTTACCGAAAACTCTGGCTTTAAGTTCATCTCTTCGTACGCGATCCAAGACGTATACTTGGCAGTCGCACTCACCACAAAGTCACTAAACGGAGCAAGTTCACCACTTGCTTGAACGCAGCCGTCTTTGTACTCACAACGGCTTGTAAACACCGCGACATCAACGTCATCCGTATTATCAACAACGTATCTATCAACTAAATAGCGTGCATACTTTACGTTCTTTTCTTCGTCCTCTTTAGGACTCGCAATAAGTGCTAAACTGGCAACCTCTGCGGCTTCCAATAACCTTGTATGCGCCAGCATCTGTTGAGACATTTGCATCGAAAATGCCATAAAAATAACCATCATAGGCAAAAGACCAACGAATAAAATACCTGCGACACCTCGGTTTTTCTTTATCGATTTCACCTTAAACCCTCGCAAATGAATAAGATGTACTCACAAGGCGAAAAACCTCTCCGTTAGCGATACCAATCAAATTCGTCGGGATTTCATAACAGAGAGAAACCTGATACATAGGTAACCTGCGGCCTCGAGATGTCAGCGGGAGTATTTCTATCGCTTTTTCTTTGGTTACATCACTCATGTCTGGAAAATCACATCCGTGTATGCTCCCTTTGGTCAGAGTCTTTTGAACCCTTCGGTAATTTACTTTACCTCCAGACAAAGCAGTTTCTTCAAGCCTAATCTCGTCAATACGCATCCCAAATTTGGTTTTATCAAAGTTTGGAATCATTCGTTTCATCGAAGCAGAAGCAATCACAAACGCGTTGTGTTCTGTTTTCCGACAATCGCCCGCACAGATATCCATATTGGCATTAAACAATTGTTTTCGTTCAGCAAAGATTGTGGTCAATGAATAGGAAGCTCTGTCGAGTTGTCCTTTTTTATTGATGGCCAACATATGGTTTACTACGACGACAAAAATGCCTGACGCAAAGACCAATACCATCGCCAACTCAACTGCAAATGCACCTTTTTGTTTAGCTTGCACAACCCGCTCCCTGACCAATTTTGAAAGAGCATCTTTCATATTCTTGAATAGTGATAATTTCCCGCTTGATAGGCATGTCTGGGAACCATATGGAGACAATCGGATCATAAGTGTATTCCAAAGCGTAAACAGCCAATGCCATACCTTCCGGTTCATCTTTCTTATCTGGACACTTATCTGCAGAAGCATAAGTATCCGTGCATTTCAGAAAGCCTTCGTAATCTCGAAAATAGTTAACATGGACGATCACACTCCCCTCTTTGACTACGTTGCTCCACAAAGAGCCGCCCGCTTTGTCCAACTCATCTTTGATCATTTGGCCGTAGTTAATGGAGTTGCTACTGCTCGAGTCGCCCGCTTTTTTAGTTCGCATCACCGCTGTCGTTAATGCGTGATCAGTCATACTCATTGAGAAGGTCAAAATACAGATTTCAACCCATCCAAAGACAATAGCCAGAAAGATCGGAATACCCATAGCAACTTCAACCGTCAACGACCCCTTTTGCTTTCGTTTCAACGATCTCATAGTCGGACATACCTTTTCTTGGTGTAATCAACAACGAATGCTCCCTTAATATCGATACTGTTTAAGAACGCTTTCGCTTCATCTAAGTCATTAAAATCACCAATGCAATAACGCTTCCACAGTCCATGCGTATACGAATAAACAGAGCCATAATTCGTTTTTAAGTAATTCAAGAAATCCGAAGGAATCGCCGTATACGTAGCCAGAACTTGTACTCGATAAATGGGTTTTGCACCGGGTTTAAGTTTTCTTGGGTCAAGCACCGAACCATCGACACTGCGTCTAGAAGCTTGAAACTCTGCGGTCGTATCCAATTTACTGACTCGCGATGTCGGTGCTACAAAGCCACCTGAATTAACTTGAGAACCAATAAGCTGTTGTTCCATTTCTATCGTTGACTGTGTCACGGCCTTCTTCCCTTTGCTTTTAGATATTGACCTCATTAATGCAGATAGCTGCTTGTGAGCCTGCTCATCACTATTCGAATGTTTCAGAACTTCCAATGCGATATCCGGTCGCTGAGATTTAACCGAAGATAGAATCAAGTTAGAGCTCACTCTTTGGTCGTTTGGATTCGACAGGTAAAGGTCATATAAAATGTCCGTCGCACCTAAATAATCAGACTGCATTATTTTTACAACGGCTATATTGTTTCCAGCTTCTCTGTCTGAGGCTCCTTGCTTTCGACTTTCCTCAAAATGCTCAATTGCTTCAGAAAATCGTTTTTGCTGAGCAAGTATTTTTCCCGTTAAAAGTTGGTACTCATACTCAGCTCCACCTTCATCTCTATACTTGTCTAACTCTTCTAATGCGTACTCAAAGTTTTTTTTCTGATAGTAAATTCGAGCATTGGTTAGAATAAATTCAGGATCATCAAGGTCACTTTCACTATAGGTGCTTCGATATAATTCAGCCGATTTGATATCTTTAAGATCTAGATACAAATTAACAAGTTTTACTTTATATTCCGGGTCAGATTGGATATTCGCCTTATAAAACTCTATAAGCTTTTGTGAATCACCCGATCCAATGAGCAATTGTTCTTTGGTATCAAGTTGATTATTAACCGTTGTACAACCAGAGATTAAAACCAACATAATTACGGTTAATATATATTTTCTTATCACATCAACATCCTCAAAATACCAGGGGCAGCAATTAGCACAACAATAGGAACCATGATAAAAGCGATAAGCGGGATTGACATTTTTGCCCCCATCTTTCCAATTCGTTCTTCTAAATCCATCATGTTTAGCTCTCGAATATCAGTAGCTAAGGTCGATAATACGGGACCAACAGATGAGCCAAATTGGAGGCTCTGCACCATGGTCATTACGAAACTTTGTGACTCACTGGTTGGTACGAGTTCGTAAAATTCTTCTAATGCCTTTTCAAGGCCCACCAGGCGCGAGCGTTCGACAGTCACTCTCACAACATGAGCAAGGTTACTGTCTACTGAGTGAAGTTCTTTCGCCAAGTACTCTAAGCTAGACTCAATAGTCATGCCGGTATGGACACAAACATTCATAAGGTCGAGTAAAAAAGGTAACCTTGAACTGATGTGCTTTATATTGGCTTTACCTCGAGCAGACACATAAGAATCCGGCGCGATGACAAACGCTAATAAGGCCCCCAATAAATACAGTAAGGCAAATATTACTTCGGTTTTACCGTTAGAGAAGTCAAGACCAATTAATACTAGGCAAATACTAAAAGGGATTATTTTCAATAAATAGTAAGCATCAGCAAGGAAGTCATTGTAAAAACCAGCTGCGACTAACTTCCGCTTAGTTTCATGCTTATTGAAACTAAGCCGAGACAAAACAGCCTTAAATAAATCCGTTCGTTTTTTTTCTTCGCGTGTTGAACCAATTATTTTTCTAGTTTCTATATTTGCTCTCGTGTTATCCCAAAAACGCAAGCAATACGTTGCTAGAACCATAGAGATAATAAATATGACACTCCAAACAATGGCAGTTTCAAAGTCCATCAATTTACACCTCGCAAAATCAGCCAGATGCAAAAGAAACCTAATAATTCGCTCACTAGAACGTAATAAAAAATAGGTTGTCCCGCTTCCTCAAACATAACAAAGCTGTAGTTCTCAGGGCTTGTAAACTTCAGGATGATAAGAAAAATCACGGGCAAACAGGCGATAATTTTGGCAGAAGCTCGCGCTTCTGAGGTCAATGCATTTTTCTTTTTTTCAACGGCTCGAGAATCAAACATAAGTCGATTAATTTTGTTGATCACATCTTTGAGCTGACCACCCCGAGCAAGGTTGATTCTTATCGTTGAAGCGAAAAAGAAATACTCTAAATAAGGAAAAGTATTGCTGCTACGCTCAAGAACATCATCAGGATCTTCACCAATAAGTAATCGCTCAGCCATAAGCTTGAACTCTTTTCCCACATCATTATCAAGCTGCTTACCTACGTACTCAAACGCATGAATGATGCTTTGACCAGAAGAAATAGCGCCGCTCAAAATGTTCAATGCGTCTGGGAAGTTAGTTTTGAAACGGTCCATCTGTCTTTGCTTTAACTTTGTGTAAAAAACAAAGAACAAGATTGGTTCAGCAAGGAGTAAGCAAACAAAATAATCCTGACGCAAGAAGAACTCATTGACCGCATAGACTGCCGATGCTGTCACAGATGCAAATAGAATTAACTTCAAAGACATATTAGGTTGAAATACTTTGATGGTCTTCTTGTAACTTTTCCTCAACCGGGCTTTGTAGCTCTCTTCAAACTGTTGTGAATCAATAACAGAACGAACACCTTTAACCCCTTCAAATTCAGCTTCCATCTCAATTAAGCTGCTCAATTTTTTGCTTTGACGAGAGCGATGGATAAGGAAGTAAAGTAGCAAAGCGCTCCATGAAGCAATCAGTATTAAGGTCATGTAAATATCTCCTTCACTGCTTGTTCTAAACCAAAGAATTTTGCGCGTTCATAAATCACAGAACGAGTCGATAAACCGGGTGTTCTGAACTCACCTTCCATCTTTCCATCTTTGAAATTTGAAGTAGCTTCATAACGAAAAATGTCTTCCATCACCACGCTATCCCCTTCCATCCCGATAATTTCAGAAATGTACATCACCTTGCGGCTACCATCGTGGAGGCGCTTTACTTGAACAATAAGGTCTACTGCACTAACGATGGTTCTACGTATTGCTGATATAGGCAGACTGGCTGTTGCCATCATTACCATGCTCTCAGTACGAGCAATGGCATCACGAGGTGTGTTAGCGTGCAATGTCGACATAGATCCGTCATGGCCAGTATTCATGGCTTGAAGCATCTCAAAGGCTTCACCACCACGACATTCGCCTACAATGATTCTGTCGGGACGCATACGAAGGGCATTAATCACAAGGTCACGCGCGGTGATCTCTCCCGTCCCTTCGACGCTGGCTTGTCGAGTTTCAAGCCTAACGATGTGAGGCTTTTGAAGCTGTAGCTCAGCAGCATCTTCAATGGTAACAATACGTTCCGTTTCACCAATGAACCCAGACAACGCATTCAACAATGTCGTTTTGCCTGAACCCGTACCTCCAGAGATCAATATGTTGCACTTACAGTGACTGGCTATGGACAATAGCTTTGCCATTTCCACAGACATGGCACCAAACTCAGCTAGATTCTCAAGCCTAATTTTTTGTTCTTTGAACTTACGAATAGAGATAGATGTGCCATCTATTGCAAGCGGTGGAATCACAATATTTACACGACTCCCATCCATCAAACGAGCATCACAAAGAGGTTTCGATTCATCAATGCGACGACCTACATTCGAAGCAATTCGTTTAGCGATGGTGTTCAGTTGCTTTTCATTAACAAATTGAATGGGTGACTGCTCGACTTTGCCATTGATTTCAATGAAGATATCGGAAGGCCCATTGATCATGATGTCCGATATGTCATCGTTATCGACCAAAGCTTGCAGCGGCCCAAGACCTTTCAACTCATCGAGTAATGCTTTAACTAGATCAACGCGCTTAAGAGAGCTGACTTGCAATTGCTTCTTGTCGATCAATATATTGACAGAATCCTTAAGCTGTTCTTCTAACTCTTGATTACTGATTTCAACAAGCGTCGCGGCGTCCAAAGCATCGAAGATTTCATCTCGAAGCTGGATGTAAATTTCTTTTAATTGATTCATTTTCTAAACAAACTGAAACGTGATTTGGTTTTAATTTTCTTGCCTGTTAACGTGGCAACCATACTCAAAACGGCAGTCGAGGACTTAGATTTAAGCAACTCATTGATACCCTGCTGCACCACTATTTTTTCAAGTGACGGCTCATACATAAAATCAATGCTATCTTTGGCTTTGATCCTCTCTTTTGCGCTTGCGAGCGTCACCATGAAGTCTTTCGCTGGTCTATTCAGGTTGAAAATAACTTGGTGTTCAGACTTACCGATCTTCTTCTTCAACGAGTTGTATGAACGCAATGAAGAAACCGAAGGTTCGCAAACAATAAAAATGCGGTGATACTTATCAGATAACTCCTGATCGTGCATCTCTTCGTAGCAAGACAGCGGCGCTGAATCGATAATAAAGTTATACTGATCAATTAGTTGACTCGAAAGGTTGTACAGCGTAGATGCGTGATCAGAAAGACAGGCAACATTCTTCTCTAGAACCAAATAATCAAGTTTCTCTTTAACGCCATGCACATAGGTTTTCGCTATCGCACTGTCGATATCGATCTGATTTAAGTCGATACTATTGTGCTTGGCTTTCAAACCTTTTACACCAATATAAATGTCGCTGTTTAGCGCTCCAGAATCATGATCCACCAGGAGTGTCTTTAGGTTTGCTTGCTCTGCTAAGGAATGTGCTAACACAGAACTTACGTAAGATACTCCAATGCCGCCTTTGGTTCCTAACACTAATATACGTTTAGCTACTCGCGTTTTTTTAACGGTGCTTTCACCTTCTTGCGTCGCTTTTAATGCCGCGAGTAACGCATCAAGTTCAGGATCCCACAAGACATAAGTAGCACCCAGAGAATGCACTTGGTTACGCAGTTTTATAGAATCGACATCGCAGAGAACAAGCAAAGATATGTTCACATCTAGGCGAATCGAAATCTCGGATACTTGCTCAATAACGTTAGATGCGCTGCGAAGATCAAGTACAACATGATTAAGCTTGATATTTGACTGATTCCAAACGCCATCTAAATCAATATCGGTGACTTCAAGTGGTTTAGGAAAGCCTTCAATCGCGTATAGATCATTAATCGATTCAGTTAAGGCGCTATCGTCTGAAACAATGAGATCGGTAGCCTCAACTGTCGACTTCATTTTCGAAGACGAATTACGAAACAAGATATCCAAGTCCATAGCTATTTCGCCTTCTTAATTGGGTTAACCAAGCTGATGTTTCGGTTATGCTCAACGCTACAACCAAATTGATAATCTTCCCTTTTCGAGAACACCATCACTCCACAGTCACTGCTTTTAATTCGGACATATCGACCTATGATTAGGATGTTTTTTTCTTGGTAATGATCGGCAAGCTCGACTTTATATCTGTCTTTAGAGATAGACTCTGACTTAAATCGATCGCTTAACTTCGCGACAAACTCACTCGCATCAGGCTTATATCTGACCAAAAACGTCGCCTTTGGCTCTCTTACGTTGAGATCTCGAATAAAAGCCACAGAACGAGGCATCGAATCTTCATCAGTCGTCATGTCAAATTCAAAGCGTTCCTCTAATTGTTCAATAACACTAGAGTTACTGGTATCAAGATGAGTACAAGCAGAAGTGAAAAAAACTATTAAAGTAATAACGATCCATCTCATTAGTTGAACCCTCCTTGGTTAATCGTGTCTTCCAACTCAGGTTCATCGAGATCTGAGAGGTCTATTCTTAGCAATCGTTCTAGGTCACTGGTACGTCTAAAGCTTGGTAACTTAACTTGTTCTTGCTCGACGGGATCAACGAGATTGACAGTCGCAACAATGATTAATTCCGTTTTGGAGCGGTTCGTAGAAGTGTGGCTAAATAGAGCTCCAAGGATTGGGATATCCCCCAGAATTGGTATCTTGGTTAACGATTCACGCTCTTCTGACGTAAGTAGCCCCGCCAGTACAAAGCTTTGCCCGTCTTTTAAATGAACTGTTGTTTGAGCTCGTCGAGTCCGCAAAGAAGGCACAGAAATTAGACCTGTCGTAGTTTTGTTTGATTCATCAATCGAACTGACTTCAGGAATAAGAGTCAAACGAATGTTCTCTGTATCCGTGACCTTTGCAACCATGGCCAACTTAACTCCATACTCTTTATAAGAGATGGTAATCCCGTCTTCATCTCGAACAGCGATTGGTATCTCGCCACCTGCTAGGAAACTGGCCTGCTCACCCGAAATAACAGAAAGGTTGGGCTCGGCCAATACCCGCCCGATTTTGTCATCACCACTTGCGGAGATAACAGAAACGATATCTTGAGCCGTAAAATCAAGGAGCTTATTCACAAAAGTCCCAGGCTCCCCACTGTCACTGTAAGTCACACCTAATTCAGTAAGGAAAGAGCTCGACACTTCCGCCACAGTCAGCTTTACGTTGATCTGTTCGGTGGTTAAAACTTTCAGGTTATTAATGACTTGGTCATAGTTGTATTGTGCCGTGTACTCTAGCTCGTCTAAAGCTTCACCATCAGCATCCTTTAGCTCGTAAGCCGTTCTACGACGATCTTTCTTCAACATTTCGCCGACAAGTCGATTGATCTTTTGTTTAATCTCTTCGCTACCGACAATACCGTCTAAGACCACTTGGTCACCGACATTGGAAACCATAACGCTTTCATCAGGGAATCGAGCGATGAGCGTTTGCTTAAGAAGTCTTAAGCTTTGATTGACAACCAATTCCGCATTGTAAATTTCATTTCCACCGCGGTCATAAACAATCACTGAGGTAGTACCCTGGCCAACGCCGTAAACCACAACCTTGTTTTCATCGATAATTTTGTAGTCAGCTATTTCTTGATTCGCCACAAATACCGTTGATATCTGTCGCTTCAAATTAATGGTTTTCGCAGCGCCTTGATCCAAATTCATTAATTCTGATGCGAGTAATGGACAAGAAAGAATCCCGCACAATAGCAAGGCTATATTTTTCTTCTTCAAAGTCATGTTATTCCTTACCACGTAATTCTCTGACACCGAACTGAGTTTCTAAAAGGTCACTGCTGCGGATAGATAAATAGCGATTCTCGATTTCAGATGGAATGATATTCACATCACCGATTTTTTGAGCCATTTCGAGTTTCAAAACGCTGCGCATATTTAATGCAATAACTAAACTGTACTTTTTATCTTCGGCATCCTCTGAATCAGTATCTTCACTGCCTTTTATTACCTGCAGCACGCGAGCTCCACTAATAATCACTCGGCTAACGAGATCACCGATGTCACCATATCCATTCTCAACTAGATTTGATTTTGATGAGGTTGTGGAAACGAAGCTCACTTTATCACCAGGGGTAAGCGTTGCGGTTTGTACGACTCCGATACCAGTTACTTCATAAAAATAAGGTAATTCACCGTCATTTAATGACAGGTACATATAATCTCGGTCACCCGGGTTAGAGATCATATTTTGTGTTATATAGGTACCTGCACTGATGTCATCTTTAAAAAGAGCACCAGGTTCAACAATAAGATCGTCTTCTAACGTGTAGTAATAACCATCTAAATCAGATATATGGACAAACTTCTTATCATAAAAATTAGGAGTTAACGGTTGAGAACGTTTTATCGCTTTCTGAGTGACTAAAATACTGACCTTAGGTTCTTCTTTCTGCTGAACTTCCTGTGGTTCTTCATCAGATGACATATAGTTCATATTGATATAAATCAATGTAGAGAAAATAGAAAAAGCGACAAGAAGGAGAATGATAATTCTGTTCATATTAAGCCTAAAACAGGGGCAAAAGCCCCTTTATATATTATTCTTAGAGGCTGATTATTTGCCTGTAGTAGCTGTAGTCAAATTGGTGGTCACTTTAGTTAATGCACCAGTGATAGCATTTTTAAGCGCATCAGTTTGAAATGCCGCTAATACTAGAGCCGACATTACAACAGCAATAATTGCATATTCCACAGCGGTAACACCGCGTACATCATCTTCGAACTTCATTTTAAGTTCAGCCATTTTTGCTAAGGTTTTGTAGTACATAATAATCCTATAAAAAGTATGTTGACCATTGGTCTAATTGAAATTGCGAGGAAAATTTACCTGATACAAAAACATACATCAAATTAATAGTTATTATGGACACATAACACAAATTTATTGAGCATTGAGATAAGGTATTTTTATAAAGCCATAAATAATATAACCGTAACATCAGTTGAAATGAAAATTTATTGAGTATACCCTCAAACTATGAATATAGATTTATTAGTTAACATTGTATTAATATCAACAAATTTTTTAATATTGTCGTTTGTATTCTTCTTTGATGGTTGGCATAGAAAAATCCCAAACAACCTAAACAAAATAGCTTTGATATTTAGTAATATTGTCGCGTTAAATAACGGTTACTTGATGTCATCACTACCCATTGCGATTTTATGTTTCGTGGTGTTTTTTATACTTTGGTATCTAAAAGTGATAGGAGCTGGAGATGTAAAGTTACTCAGTGCCTTAATCATTGGCATACAGCCGAATTTAGTTACAATAACATTGATTTGTATAGGTTTTCTAGGAGGCTTTTTGGTTTTCGCTATGTACATCGTAGGAAAGATAAGAGGATTACCTAGCTTTACAAAAGGCATTCCTTACGGAATACCTATTGCTGTGAGCTGTTTCTTTTTTAGCACTATATCCATTTTAGCAAACTGACTACATAATATTGCGCTCTAATATAGGACTAGAAATATCACTGATTTGAAATAATTGTTGAATCTTATCTTTGATACCTAACGCCTCTAACTCTTGTGAAATTTCATCACTACACCAAACGTACATGTTTACTTTTTGACGTAATGGTATTGTCTTGCATTTATTGTGACGTATCGACCATTCAGGAAATATTAAAATAGTTCCATTCGTTTCCAGTTCATTTTTAAGGAATTGACATGAACTTGTTTTCACCCAACTCGTCACATGATTTGAGTCAATGTTATAATCGTTGAGAATCTCTTGTACATAAGATTTGGGAAGGGAGCTACAAAAAACAACTCTCTGCGGATAACACTCATGCGGGTCAAGTGAATTAGAATGCGCGATAACATAGTTCACGGTATTCAGTTGATACGATTTTCCATTTTCTTGTGAAATCCTATCCATTGTAAAAATTAAATCGTAACGAGACGAATCTAATAAAGAGGATTTTGTGAAGCTATTTATGGACAAGTCTATATTATTCAACATTCGAAATTCATTGATTACACGCTCAACCATATCAAAGCAAAAAGATTCAGAAATCGCTATATTGAACTGATCTCTTAATTCAACCTTTTCCAAATCTTCAAACAATCTTTCGTACATAGACATTGTTTGGTCTGCATAATCAAGTAATACTTTTCCGTGTTTAGTGAGTAAAAATCCCTCTTTCCTATCAAAAATACTCGCCCCGATTGTACTTTCGATCTTTTTAATATGCTGAGATACAGCGGGCTGGGTCATAAATAAAGACTCAGCGGCTGCTGTAAAACTTTTGTGTTTAGCAACGTGCGAAAATGTTCTTAAATATTTGACGTCGATAGACCTGTTGACGTTTTTCATGGTGCAAACTACCCCGATGTTGCGTTATTTTATTAATTATTCTTATTAAAAATCAGCGTCAAAGTAGCAATAGTGTCATCCAGATACAAAAAAACATTATTTATATACTCATAAATAATGTTTATATGCATCTATATAAATAAATACACCCACCACAACCAACAACTGATTCACAAATCCTTATGTGCTTTTACAAACAACATATTTTGTGTGTCATTCACATACCAAAGCCCTTACACAACACCTTTCCAGTGCAAATGACAATCAACACAATTATAACCAAAACCTATGCACTCTCCACCTTTTCGTTGACGAAAATCGTTGAAATTTATGTAAATATTCCCCACTCATAGGATTAAAGCTCAAAAAACACTCAAAGTAACAATTATCTATTTTTGTGATCAAGATTACACCAAAATGCAACTAAACACTTATTGATGTAACCTAAGGAAAGAAGTGCGACAAAACATTCTTTATTCGATTATCTCATGTATGTACAGAAAAATAAAAAGAGCCAATAAATATAGCTCTTTCATTTCAATTTATTCTATCGTTGCTTTCGTAATTGAAAGAGCATACACAATATAAAGAGGATAGGTAGTGAGGAACTTCCTCCTGATGACTCATCTTGACTTACTGGCACAGATGATGCGGTTGAAACACTCGGTAAAACTTCTATATCAAACGATCCGACCCACTCATCACCATCGGCCGATAAAACCTTATATTTAATAGTGTCATATAAAGCGAGCTTACGTTGATCAGGAGCATTATAAATGATCTTACTATCGACAATTTTTGCAATACCACTACGTGGAAATTCTAAAATATATAATGTGTGGTCATCTCCGTTAGTAATAGGAACTAAATCAATTGTATCGCCATATTTTACTTGCAACGATTTGGTGCCCAATAATAAAGCTTCCGTTCTTTGCACATCCAGAACTACAGACTGCTTTGCATTACCTCCTGACGAGTCCTGTACCAAAATCGTAAATCGGTATCGCTCTCCTTTCGAAGCATCGCTAGGTACTGTCACTTGTAGGGCTTTGGAGCGTGATCCACTTAATTTCAGGCTTGGACCTTGAATTTGAGACCACATAATTTGATGCTCAGAAGAATCGACGTCGGTAATATCGGTTACCGTAAAAGTAACAGTTTCACCAGGCTTAGACGTAACCTCTAGCCTATCTATTGTTAACTTGGGCGCGTCATTCACAGGCTTAATATCAACTGACACACGAGCAAAATCCGTCTCATATCCTAGCCTATTTACCAAACGGTATGTGAAACTGTCACGACCAAACTGGTCAACCTTTGGGAAGTAGGTTCCATCTTTTATCACTCCCTTCATTGGCTTCTGAACGATTTCAACAGAGTAATTATTTGGCTTTGGTAAATTGATATCATTAGCCAATAAATTAAGCATAAAAGGGGTATCTTCCTCAGTCGATATCATGTCATCGACAGCAATAGGCTTGGCATCTATTGGCAACTCAAAAAGCGCTGCAAAAGGAAAATTCTGACCGAAACCTCGGCTCAACCCTCGAGTTTTGTAATCAGAAATGGTACCTGAGAATTGGCTTTTTCTTTGTCCATCCCCTAAATACGCATCTAAAAACTGGGTTGAATATTCAGGGGTACCATTCTCAATCTCTAAGACTATTAACTTTGTGCCTAGCCCAAGCTTAATTTTCTCGTCAAAAATGATTTGTCCACCGCCCTGCCTCGCGATACCTCTGTGTAACAATCGAGCTGCTTGCTCGTCAATAACTGCATTGCCGAATCTTGATTGATATGGATATTCCACCAAACGATAAAACATCGGCATCGCGACGCTCGTTGCTTTCGCGTAAAAGTGAATTCCTGCAATACTTTGGTTTCCCTTGACCACATCAATGGGGAAGCCTAGAACATTAATATTCGCATCGTAACGTGGGTATGTTCTCCCAAAGGAGGTTACCCAGGATGATTTGTTGTTGGTGTTAGGTACCAACAAAGAGAAACTCGCTTTGGTATCATCGCTAACAATATTGGTTATTGAGATATCCGTCTTTCGCCCCGCCGTAATCGCTGTTAAGGAAGGTTCTGAATCATCTGAGAGATTGGTAACCGATTCTCTGCCAGGGAAGACATCGCCAGTGTCTCCAGAAGAGAATCCATTTTCTAATAACCCCTCTCCATCGGCTTGGAATACCTGTACTTGCATCGGACCAGAACTATTGAATTGGTTATCTATATTCACGGCTGTGATTAATAACCCCTCACCACGAAGCGCTTGGTCATAATCGTTTTTGCGTCTATTTTCCACATAAGCACGAGGCCCAAACTGTTTAAGGTAAGGATCAAGGTGGATAACGCTTTCACCCTTGATTGTACCAACTTCAATGCTCCCGTTATTGGAGAGAACTTTCGGCTTTAAAAAACCAGATGCCTCTTTACTCCAAGCCAACATGTTGACCGGAGTTTCGCCAGCATACTGATCCGTCGGTTTTCTCCCCCAACTGCCCCCTCCCATTAACCCCCAATGACCAATAGAACCATCATGCTTATAAGAATATAAATCTGGAAGTCCTAACATCAGATGTCCAAGCTCATGTGCTATCACCCCCATTGTTGACTGATGGTCACCTTGATAATCGGCGAACAAGCAATAAGCACTAATACGTTTTCCATCGATCTCGACAGTGCTATGAGCATACTTATGAGGCCAAATTGTCGGGGTTTTTCGTGTACCGCTAGATTTGTCATTCCCAGCAAAGACAAACATGACTGACAGCTCTTGAGCTGAGATGCTATTATCATTGTTCGAATCATATAGAGAAAGGTCAAAGTCAACATCTAGCGCTTCATATGCCTTTTTGAATACATTATTAAGCTTAGTTTGGCAATTTTTTTCAGACTTTGAATGACAGTTGGGATGATCCATATCCAGCGTGACATTAATAACACCATCATTTTTTGTTCCTTCATTTTCTTTGGCTGGAACAACTTTATAATTCCCATAACTATTTTTTAGAAAATAATCTTGAACACTTTGTTGGTTTTCACCAAATATCGTCGACTGAAAATCATTTTCAATCTGTTCGTCTAAAAAACTGACCTGTATTACCAACAAGGCCTGCTCAGTGACCCTTTTTGGCGAAGAACTATTTAGGTGCGAACGTTGATTATTTATTGGGGTAAATCTTTTGTGGTTCGCAGCGGGTGAGTCAAAAGATTCATTGATATGTATTGGATCAATTTTTAGGTTTTTTATGTTTGATTCAACGGGTATTTCAGTATCACTCGAAGCCAACACCCCAGTTGAAACAACACTCCCCCCCCCTTTTTCACTTGTTTCATATTTAGCAAAGTACCACTGATTATCAACACCCTGAACGTATAGGTGACCATCATGGTCTTGGTACCAAAACATATATTGAGACCCCATTAAGCGCAGTTCTTTTGTACTGCCATCAATGAAGGTCATTGTGTGCCAAGTTGGCGCAGGTAAAGTAGTCGCTTGTACAAAACCAACAGCAATGAGTGCTGTAATTAGTGTACAAATTAATTTTGTCCTCATTAGGGTAATCTCGTTATTTGAATTTCTCTGAAAGAGACAATTCATTTATTAAATAAAACGAGACTTTATCAATGAGGTATTATATTAACCAATTAACTTTCTAACTAAACCTATAAATATTACTTATAGGATAAAACATAAGAATTAATTATGATCGTATAAATTTATAAAAATAAAAGATAGATAATGGATAATTCTATCTTTTATTATTGGACAGTTTAATTAACCCGCGAACTTATTAAAATAATAGATATTTACAAAAGAGTTAACTATGGAGACGCATGTTTCAACTGCTCATCCAAGTTAAGTACCGTCAAAGCATTACTTACACTAGTCGCAATCACATCCACCACACCTGTTCTTAACGCACCTAACAAAGCGAGTGGCTTACTGTTCTCGGCAGCGATGGCGATTACCTCGGCAATTGGTCGGAACTCTTCCAAGCCTAAGCCGATGACTCGGTCACTCATTACTGTGTTTGCCGCTTTACCGTGCACGTCGAAAAAGTCATAACCCGCAAAGTCACCGACGACACCTTGAAGTAAACGAGATTGAACCACCTCTCCCGCCGTAAACCAACCTAGGTCGACCATATAGCTGTTTTCACTCATGTCACCAATACCGACTAATGCAACATCTGCCTTGCGGGCGAGATCGAGTGTTTGCTTAACAGTACTGTTTTCCATGAACGCGGATTTTTGTGCTTTGTTCTCTGCATAAGCAGGCGCATACAAGGTTTCAGAAGATCCACCGTATTTCTTGGCGAGTTGTCTACATATATGGTCGGCATTAAACATACCGCCTCTTGGGTGAATACCGCCGATACCACAAACAAATTTACAGTCACGCGGTGTGATCACCCCAGTATGGTGAGCAACCGACGATACGTTTCGACCTTGGCCGACCGTTACTACCATGCCGTTTTTTAAGGTGCTCGTTAGGTAGTTAGACACCAAACCAGCAACCTGTAACCGCTGCTTCTCTTCATTCGGCTGATCAAGAGCTACTAATGCACGTTTCACACCAAACCTTTCGATGAGACGCTGTTCAATTTTGGCACTGAAGACAGGGTGATATTTCACGGTGATTTCAACAATCCCTTCATCGCGCGCTTGTTTGAGCATTCGACCAACCTTTGCACGAGAGATAGAGAACTTTTTGGAGATCTCTTCTTGAGTCGCGCCATCCTGATAATAAGCAACGGCGACTTCGGTTAGGAGATCAGTGTTTTCTTCGGAAACATCTTGGATATTGTTACTCATATACCACTCAACCAATATTTAACAATTATTTTACCTGCTGTGCTTCCTAATATAGGAGAGCTCATTAAGTGATACACAAGCTTACACCCTGAACATATGTAACAACAAGAAACATTTGCTCAGCATCATAACCATAGTTTTGCTGTTGATTAATTCACCTCACTTTGTTCGTTAAACGTTTGCTTGCATACCCCATGATTACTAGAGCGAAATATATTTGACTGAAGTCACCATACAGCACTATTTACCGTTGACTTTGGGGCTAGATCGGATAAATATGGCTACATCATTTACTCATCGAGCGATCAAATGTTCTGTGCAAATGTTCGTTCGGAGAAAAATTTAAATTAATGTAAGTTTGACTCACTGGTACAACCATGAGGAACTTCATTAGTTCGCTTGCAAATGCCCACACCTCTCCCATTAAAGGGGTGTTCTGCGATACATAGGATGATCAAAATGAGCAATAAATTAGAGCAACTTCGTAAACTAACAACTGTTGTAGCTGACACTGGCGATATCGAAGCTATCAGCAAGTACACTCCTGAAGATGCAACAACTAACCCATCTCTAATTCTTAAAGCCGCTCAAATTGCTGAGTATGCACCTCTAATCGATGCTTCTATCGAATACGCTAAAGCGCAAAGTGGCGACAAAGCACAACAAGTTCAAGACACTTGTGACATGCTTAACGTGAACATTGGTAAAGAAATCCTTAACGTTGTACCTGGCCGCATCTCTACTGAAGTAGATGCTCGTCTTTCTTACGACATGGAAGGCAGCGTTGCTAAAGCTCGTCAACTTATCAAAATGTACAACGACGCTGGCATCACTAACGACCGCATCCTTATCAAACTTGCTTCTACTTGGGAAGGCATCCGTGCTGCTGAAATCCTAGAGAAAGAAGGCATCAACTGTAACCTAACGCTTCTATTCTCTTTCGCTCAAGCTCGTGCTTGTGCTGAAGCTGGCGTATTCCTTATCTCTCCTTTCGTTGGTCGTATCATGGACTGGTACAAAGCGAAAGAAGGTCGCGATTTCGAAGCTTCAGAAGATCCAGGCGTAATCTCTGTTTCAGACATCTACAACTACTACAAAGAGCACGGTTACAAGACTGTTGTTATGGGCGCAAGCTTCCGTAACATCGGCGAGATCCTTGAACTTGCTGGTTGTGACCGTCTAACTATCGCACCTCAACTTCTAGCTGACCTAGAAGCAGCAGAAGGTGAAGTAGTAGAGAAGCTAATCGACTCTAACGGTACTAAAGAGCGTCCTGCTGCAATGACTCACGCTGAGTTCCTATGGGATCACAACCAAGACCCAATGGCTGTAGAGAAGCTAGCTGAAGGCATCCGCAACTTCGCCGTTGACCAAGGCAAACTAGAAGACATGATCGCAGCTAAGCTGTAATCACTACGTAATAAATAAGAGGAACGAATTTCGTTCCTCTTTTACATCTGTCCACGAATTATTAATTTCGAATCAATTTTGGAAGCAATTATGAACCGCAAACATCTAGCTAACGCTATTCGTGCTCTAAGCATGGACGGCGTACAACAAGCAAACTCTGGTCACCCTGGCGCACCTATGGGTATGGCTGACATCGCTGAAGTACTTTGGCGTTCTCACCTGAACCATAACCCATCAAACCCAGAGTGGGCTGACCGCGACCGTTTTATCCTGTCTAACGGCCACGGCTCAATGCTGATCTACTCTCTGCTTCACCTAGCAGGTTACGAGCTTTCAATTGAAGATCTTAAGAACTTCCGTCAACTGCACTCTAAGACTCCAGGTCACCCAGAGTACGGCTACGCACCTGGTATCGAGACGACGACTGGTCCTCTAGGTCAAGGCATCACTAACGCTGTTGGTATGGCAATGGCTGAGAAAGCGCTTGCTGCACAGTTCAACAAAGAAGGCCACGACATCGTAGACCACTACACTTATGCATTCATGGGTGATGGCTGTCTGATGGAAGGTATCTCTCACGAAGCATGTTCTCTAGCGGGTACGCTAGGTCTTGGTAAGCTGGTTGCTTTCTGGGATGACAACGGCATCTCTATCGATGGTGAAGTTGAAGGCTGGTTCTCTGACGATACACCTAAGCGTTTTGAAGCTTACGGCTGGCACGTAATCCCTGCAGTTGATGGTCACGATGCTGACGCTATCAACGCGGCTATAGAAGCGGCTAAAGCGGATCCTCGTCCAACTCTAATCTGTACTAAAACAGTGATTGGCTTTGGTTCTCCAAATAAAGCAGGTACGCACGACTGTCACGGTGCACCATTAGGCGCTGACGAAATCGCAGCAACTCGTAAGCAACTAGGTTGGGAGCACGGTCCTTTTGAAATTCCGTCGGAAGTTTACTCAGAGTGGGATGCGAAAGAAGCAGGCGCAGCTAAGGAAGCAGCGTGGAACGAGAAACTTGCAGCTTATGAAGCAGCATACCCTGAGCTGGCAGCTGAATTCAAACGCCGCGTAAACGGTGACCTACCTGCTGAATGGGAAGAGAAAGCATCGGCAATCATCGCTGATCTTCAAGCTAACCCAGCAAACATCGCATCACGTAAAGCATCTCAAAATGCTCTAGAAGCATTCGGTGCTATGCTACCTGAATTCATGGGCGGCTCTGCTGACCTTGCGCCTTCAAACCTGACTATGTGGTCTGGTTCTAAGTCACTTGAAGCAAACGACTTCTCTGGTAACTACATCCACTACGGTGTACGTGAATTCGGTATGACGGCAATCATGAACGGTATCGCTCTGCACGGTGGTTTCGTACCATACGGCGCAACGTTCTTAATGTTCATGGAATACGCGCGTAACGCTATGCGTATGGCTGCTCTGATGAAAACTCAGAACATCCAAGTTTACACGCATGACTCTATCGGTCTTGGCGAAGATGGTCCAACTCACCAACCAGTTGAGCAGATCGCATCTCTACGTCTGACTCCAAACATGAGCACATGGCGCCCATGCGACCAAGTTGAGTCTGCTGTTGCTTGGAAACTGGCAATCGAACGCAAAGATGGTCCTTCTGCACTTATCTTCTCTCGTCAAAACCTTGCACAACAAGATCGTGACGCTGAGCAAGTTGCTAACATCGCTAAGGGTGGTTACATCCTGAAAGATTGTGAAGGCAAGCCAGAGCTTATCCTTATCGCGACTGGTTCTGAAGTTGAGCTAGCGGTTAACGCTGCTGCTGAACTAACAGCTGAAGGTAAGAAGGTACGTGTAGTATCTATGCCTGCAACCGACGCATTCGATAAGCAAGACGCTGAATACCGTGAGTCTGTACTTCCATCTGACGTAACTGCACGTATCGCTGTAGAAGCTGGTATCGCTGATTTCTGGTACAAATACGTTGGCTTCGGCGGCAAGATCATTGGTATGACAACGTTTGGCGAATCTGCACCAGCAGGTGAGCTATTCAAGATGTTTGGTTTCACTACTGAAAACGTAGTAAACACAGCAAAAGAGCTTCTAGCTTAATCTTGACTAAATTGTCTCACCCTAAACTGGGTTGATGCATAATTAGTTCTACAATACCAAACGTATAAAGTGAAACTAAAAGGCCTGACTTCGATAGTCAGGCCTTGATTACCGCTTAACAGAAATGTCCAGCGTTACAGGACCATTTCGCATAGTGGCTTTTTGTTTACCAGAATCTTAACTCTCTACTTATCGCTCCATACTGCCATTTCATTACCACTTGGCTCTCTAAAATGGAAGCGTCGCCCGCCGGGAAAACTGAATATTTCACGGTTTATCTCTCCACCAGCATCCAACACCTCACGCTCGGTTTGCTCAAGATCTTCGCTATAGAAAACCATCAACGCCGCACCACTTTCAGCATTGGACGCTAGATCCGCTAAATAGAACCCACCCATTAAGCCTTTTCCTTCAAAAGCAGAATACTCAGGACCATAGTCTTCAAAGACCCAACTAAACACTTGGCTGAAAAACGCCTTAGTGGCGGCGATGTCTCGCGCTGCAAATTCAATGTAGTTAATTGAGCCGTGTTCCATAACTGATTCCTTCTGCTTTATGCCTTTTTCCTAATGATAATATCTTACGCCCTAATTAGAATAGGTAGCACGCTAATGATAATTGCTTACGCCCTAATTAGAATAGCTTCTGCCCTAATAATAATGAGTAGCGCGCTTGGAGATCTAATCTTAGACAATCACGTCAACTGACATCACTTTTTACGAACAACGGGGTAATCAGAACCATGTAGCTCTTGCACAAAGCCAGAACCATCGCCACTGTGCGTGATCCATACTTTCTCTTTCGCTCGCGTCATTGCCACGTAAAACAAACGACGCTCTTCCGCATAAGGGAACACATCCGAAGATTCAGTCAACGCGCCATCAATGTGCAATTGTTTCTTCTTCGCGGGGAACTGTCCTTCGTCAACGCAAAGAATAATCACGAAATCCGCTTCTTTACCCTTACTTGCGTGACAAGTCATAAAGCTGATATCAATTGAGGTATAGATCTTTTTCCAGTCTTCCAACAGATCTGGTTTGTGGTAATGATTTCGCCCAAGCAACATCACAGATTTATTCGCTTTACCTTTTGCTTGCCTGTTTATCTGATCGAGGATCTTCTCAACTTCTTTGCTTGGCGCACTATAAACCGACTTCTGTTTCTGTTGCTTGAAGCTGTTGAGCTCTTTTGGTAATTGAATCGGGTTTTCCTGCACAAAGCGATTGGCAACCGAACCTAACTGATTGTTAAATCGATAAGTCGTATCTAGATGATGAATTGTCGAGCTCTCAAAACGATCTTTAAAGCCCGTCGTAAGATCCACATCTGCACCCGCGAACTGGTAAATTGACTGCCAGTCATCACCTACGGCAAAAATAGAAGCTTGGTGCTGCGCTTTCGATTGATTACACAAGGCTTCAACCAAGGCTAAACGGTCTGGTGAGATATCTTGATATTCATCGATCATGATGAACTTCCAAGGCGGAATGAATTTCCCTTTCTCGACATACTGTGTCGCTCGGCTAATCATGATTGAGAAGTCGATATGATTCTGTTCTTTCAATTCCTTTTGCCAAGCAGATACACATGGCCAACACAGTGAAAGCTCGCTGTTGAGGCGCGTATAGTCTCGGTGATCAATCAGCTGTTGCTGTATTTCTTTTTTCGTTAAGCCCGACGCATTCAACTGTTCAAGCTGCTTTTCAAGCCAACCAATCAATTTGAGATTTGAAACATGACTACCTAGCTCATCATCACCGGTTAAATAAGCAATTGGCCATTTAGACAAGTGCTTTTGCCAACGTTTAAAGTTGGTCGGTGTCATCCAGTGCTTCTTCAACCAATCAATGCACCATGCTTGGCGTTGGTTGTCATCGAGCGCGAGCGGAGAAATAACCACGCGTTCGGGTTCAACTTGATTCAGTATCTTTAGACCCAACTGGTGGAAAGTACTGACTTGCACCTTCTCAGCTGATATGCCAATTTTGCTGTTAAGGCGCTGTTTCATCTCTTCCGCGGCTTCACGACCAAAGGCGAGCAGTAACAACTCTTCAGCTTGAGCTTGGTGGCTTTGCAATAAATACGCGACGCGAGCTGTGAGAACACTGGTTTTACCTGAGCCTGCGCCCGCTAAAATAAGGTTGTGATCATCATTCATCAAGACCGCATATTGCTGCGATAAGTTCAGTGGTGACGATTCACATTGAGCAAACAATACTTCCCAGTTTTGTCTTTCTGTCTCTAACCACTGTTGATTCCTCTCGGCTTGCTTAATTTCCGTTTCAGACAACCATGGCTGCATTCGCGCGATTCGGTTTGGCATGCGCTGCGCCGCTTCCTCTAAAGTCATCGTCATATTTTCCAGACCGACATTGACCATGTCGACCCAAGTTTTCACTTTAGAATGCGGTAGGAAAGCAGGAAGTTGCTCAAGACGTGTCAATTCAGCTTCCCATTGAGGAACGTGCTCTGCCAACTGTTCACATTGTCTGTCATGCCACTTCTGATAAGCAGCAACCGATGCGCGCGCAAATTGACGGCATTGTTCCCATGGAAGGCCTTGGACTAACCAGCTTCGCTGTTTGCCATCTTGTTGATTAGCAAAAAACTGCAACGATCCCCAAAACAATCCGCGCTTTATCGCGATCTTGCCACTCCAAATAGTGAAAGGGATACGTTCTTCACTGCCTACTGAAGATAACAGCAGGCGTGGGCCATCAAGCTCAACCTGATGATATTCATTTTGAATAAAAAACTGTGCAGTCTTATTAGCGCTTAGCTGCATTGGAGCGTGCTCTTTAATTGGGAATATTGAATTTATATCATGATGCAGTGAGAATTAATAATGTCTCACTGCTTATCGACGCTTTCATGACCACCTAGGGGCAATTATGGATAAGTATCAAATTCTTGTGCTTGATTTCTGTTAGGATTATGGTTTTAGTGTGTCAAGTGAGCGACTGTGGACTTCTCAGCAAAACTACGCCTTTATTGGGCGAATAAAACCATAAATTACAGCGTATTAATTCTCATCACTTTGCTCGGTGTTGTAGTACCTGCTTGGTATTATGGTCAAAACACACTTATCACACCATTAATTTTAGGGGTTATTGCTGCGGCTCTTGCTGAAAGTGATGACAGCTTTACCGGGCGGTTGAAAGCACTCACGCTAACCTTTATCTGTTTTGCCGTTGCAGCCTTCTCTATTGAGATTCTCTTCGACACCCCTTGGCTGTTCGCGATAGGGCTTTTCGTTTCAACCTTCTCTTTTATTATACTTGGGGCAATTGGCCCTAAATATGCCAGTATCGCATTTGGATCATTACTTGTGGCTATCTACGCCATGCTTGGGGCTCACGAGAGCACTAACCTTTGGTTTCAACCTCTACTACTGTTAACGGGTGCAGCTTGGTACTACTTCATGTCGATGATTTGGCAGGTCGTATGGCCAATGCAACCAGTGCAGCAAAACCTAGCAACAGTATTCGATCAAATCGGCAATTACATCGGTTCCAAAGCGGAGCTCTTCTATCCTGTATCAGATTTGATTCCCCAACCACATCGAATCATTGAAGCCAAACTGAACGCTAGCACTGTTAACGCGCTCAACATGTGTAAAGCGACGCTACTCAACCGATCTAAACGCGGACACATTGATGGTCCGAGCGATAGATTCCTAAACACCTATTTCATCGCACAAGACATTCATGAGCGCGTGAGCTCTACCCACTACCGCTATCAAGAACTGGCAAAGCACTTTGAGCGCTCAGACGTATTGTTTCGATTTAAGTATTTACTTGAAGCCCAAGCTACCGCTTGTAAAGAAGTGGCCGCTTCATTGAAAGTCGGGACGGAATACCAACATGGCGAAAAATCGGTTCTGGCACTTGATGAACTAATGTCTTCACTTAATCATCTGCATCAGCAGAAGAAATCAGAATGGAAACCATTGCTCAGCCAATTGGACTACTTATTTAATAACCTAGCTACCGTCGAAAAACAGCTATCCAATATCAGTAACCCAGATGCTGAAAAACTAGAAGAAGGCGTACTGGATGATACCAACCCTCATACTTTGACGGCGATGTGGCATAAGATCAAAGCCAACCTGAACACCGACTCGATGCTATTTCGCCACGCAATTCGTATGGCGGTCACATTGACGCTCGGCTACGGGATCATTCAAGGTTTTGACATAGAGCGTGGCTATTGGATTTTGCTGACGACACTGTTTGTATGCCAGCCAAACTACAGCGCAACCCGCCAAAAACTGACGGCTCGTGTCATTGGCACCGTCGCAGGTTTGCTAATTGGAGTACCGTTACTGACCTTTTTTCCATCTCAAGAGAGTCAGCTAGTATTCATTGTGGTCAGTGGCGTGATGTTCTTCGCTTTCCGCATCAATAACTACGGATTCGCGACCGCATTTATCACACTGCTTGTGCTCTTCTGCTTCAATCAATTAGGGGAAGGCTACGCAGTTGTATTGCCAAGATTAGCTGATACTTTCATTGGTAGTGCGCTTGCTGTTTTAGCGGTTATCTACATTCTACCAGACTGGCAATCAAAACGACTTCACAAGGTGATGGCAGATGCGCTTGATTCCAATAAAGATTATCTCGCTCAGATCATTGGCCAATACCGTATAGGCAAAAAAGACAGCCTTAGCTATCGTATTGCACGCCGCAGTGCACATAACAATGATGCAAACCTGACTGCCGCTATTAGTAGCATGCTGGTTGAGCCGGGTAAGTACCGTACGTCTGAAGATGAGAGCTTCCGATTCCTAACACTCAATCATGCACTACTCAGCTATATCTCTGCTCTGGGTGCTCATAGAACGCGTATCGATGACGAAGCAACACATAAACTGGTACTGGACGCACACAGAGTGATACACGAGCACCTCGACGCTCTCAACGACCAGTTGTTTTGTCATCAAGAACAATGCGAAGTGAAAAACGCTTACGACCCTGAACTTGATAAACGTTTGAGTGAGTGGCGAGAAGAGGATGAAAGCTCTGTGAGGATGGTCCTACAGCAGTTGCATTTGATCTATCGAATGCTTCCAGAACTGCACACCTTAGCTACCAAGTTTGCGGTTAAGGTAAAGATAGATAAGTCGTTTGAAACAGAAACTTCTTGATCAATAAACAAAATACTGTAAAAACAAAAAGATACCGTCAATCGCTCACCTTTTGATCATTAAATATATTTATGCATTGCTCTACCTCCCCCCCCCCATTTGGTAGAGCAATTGCTTACCTACCCTTGCAGTACAAGGGATGCGGGGATTTTCACATTGTAGAAATTCTCTGACTTTGATTGACCAAGCCATAACTTTGCCTAACATTTCTCGGACAAAAAACGACCACAGAAATTTATAGTTGTCTTAGTTTTAGGAAACTTCAAACTTCATTTAATATTCACTTAATCTTGTTTGATTTCCTGAATCAGTAGGCTATGCTCAATAGAGCATATGTATTTGAACTAAGGTCACATTATGAATACACAGCAATTTGAAGCATTTAAGGAGCAAATACAGCTTCTTAGCCCACAGCAATTGAAAGCACTTCAAGGTGAAATCGACGGCAACCTTGAAACGGATCAGCCTTCTCTGCTTACTGATGAAGAGTTAAACGCACTAAATGACCTGTTTAATTAGTAGACAGAGATCACTATTTTAGCCTAAGTTCACCTGTTCTCAGTAAATTGTACCCGTTCACCATTGCACTCAAAATATCGTCCGCCTAGACTCATTTCATACGTCAATAAAAGGTTCTGCTATGTCGATATCTGGTATTCAATCTGGTTACGCCATCATTCAGCAGTCAACCAATATGGCTGAAGAAGCCGCTATCGAGCTTAACCAAAACTCCAAACACTCTCTAAAATCCGACGACACTTTCCAAACTAGCGATTTGAGCTTCAATCAAATAGAACCTGAACAACCCATTTCGTTTAAAGAAAAAGAGCCTGAATCTGCTTCATCCTCTACTGAAGCGTTAATAAAACTGACACAAAGCGCAAATTACAATCGCATTGGCGCAAGTATCGTTGACCGTCAAAACGAAGCCATCGGCAGTCTTCTCGACATCCATATCTGATCTATACTCATACTGAGTGCTTGTTTCCTATGCCCTGAATCCATTTAATTCGATCACTTTTGATGCTTTTTGACTCTATAAGCACACAAACTGTAACTCATTATATCTGACGCTTGTTTCTGGTTTATTACTCGGTAGAATCAGCGCAAACTATCCTTGCAGCACAAACTTTACTTCGTACTACTTATGCCAAAACTAAATCTGCATCGCCGTGACTATGTTTCTATTTTAGGAGGCGACATCTCCGCAGACGAATTAGAAAAGAAGCTCCAGCCTCATTTTGAGAAGCCAGTGAATAAACTGACTCCGAGCCCTTATCTGACTGAAAAAAACCTTACACGTCGTTGGACTGCTCTCGATAATGCAGACTCGCAGCAAGAACTGCTCGACCCTCATACTCAAAGCCAAATTCAGGTTTATGAGAAAAACATTGAGCACTTTATTGGCACCGTTAAAGTCCCTGTTGGTATATCTGGCCCTTTAAGAGTCAATGGCCTGTTTGCTAAAGGCGATTACCTAGTACCGCTTGCAACAACAGAAGCGGCGCTTGTGGCGTCTTACAACCGTGGTTCAAAGCTGATCACAGCTTGTGGTGGCGCAAGTGCAATGTTGCTCAATGAAGGTGTCACACGCACCCCTGGGTTCGCATTCCAAGGGTTAGTTGAAGCAGGACAGTTTGTGGCATGGGCAGTGACCCAGTATGACCAATTTAAAACCTTAGCTGAATCAACAACGTCGCACGGCAAACTTACCGACATCAATATCAACATCGAAGGCAACCATGTTTACTTGGTGTTCGAATTTCTAACCGGAGATGCTTCTGGTCAGAATATGGTAACTATCGCAACCAACGCGGTATTTGAGTACATCATTGATCATACACCAGTGAAGCCCGATCACGCCTTCCTTGATGGCAACTTATCGGGCGACAAAAAAGCCAATACCCAGACCTTGCGCAGTGTCCGTGGTAAAAAAGTCACAGCCGAGGTCAATATCTCTGCTGAGCTTGTCGCTAAGTATCTCCACACCACACCACAGAAGATGGTGCAGTTCGGACAAATGACCACAGTCGGTGGCGCTCTAAGCGGTACGATTGGTATCAATGCTCATTATGCCAATGCACTTGCTGCACTCTACATTGCTTGCGGTCAAGACGCGGCGTGTGTTGCTGAGTCTGCGATTGGTATGACTCGTATGGAGCTCAACAAAGAAGGTGGTTTGTACGCGAGCGTAACGCTTCCTAACTTGATGTTAGGAACAGTCGGTGGCGGTACTGGCCTACCAAGCCAAAAAGCGTGTCTCGATTTACTAGGGCTACACGGCAATGGTAAATCACAAGCCTTAGCCGAAGTATGTGCTGCATTATGCTTGGCGGGTGAGCTATCGATTGTAGGCGCATTCTGTGCGGGTCACTTTTCGCGCGCTCATCACAAGTTAGCGCGCTAGTTTCTGTTATAAAACCTTAAACCGACCGTTGTCACGTATTGAGTGAATTGTGTATGGATTACTTACATTTATCGCGAGTGAGCCTTAAACACCTCACTGCGCTTCATATTATGCTGAACACCCACAGCGTCACTCAAACGTCAGAGCAACTCTTTGTCAGCCCTTCGAGTGTAAGTAAAACTCTGTCTCAGCTACGTGACATCCTTAATGACGAGCTTTTCTATCGAGACGGCACCAAGCTGATCCCGACTCCCTTTGCCCTGAAAATAGCGCCCACCGTTCACGCGATTCTTTCCAGCATGAATGGGCTACTTCACCAAAAGAGTTTTACTCCTCAAGATTACCAAGGCAGCTTTTCACTTTCGATGCGTGAAAGTACCTTCGAAGTGTTTGCCTCCAAGATCAGCAAAATCACCACTGAACTTGCACCAAAAGCCAAGCTTAATATCTATTCGAAACAGGAGCTTGGATTCGATGCTTTGCTCAGTGGTAAGGTCAACTTGATCTTGTTGCCCCATGATATATCCCAACCACCAACGGATAATAAAGAGTTGGTGTGGGAAACAATTCTTCCTGATGAAATGGTTTGTTTGATGGGCGCTCACCACCCTCTCGCTCAGCAAGAGCTAACGGTTGAAGGCTATTTAGATTACAAACACATTGGAATCTTAGATAACGAGCTGTCTAAGCCTTACTTTGAGCAAAACTTAGTGCAATGTCACAAGCCGAGAGATATGGCGATATCGGTAGCGGATTTTGGCGCAGCGGCGGTGCTTTGTCACAATACTCCTTTCCTGTTCACTTGTTCGAAACAGTGGGCTGAACACGCGAAACAAGCGCATGGATTAGTGAGTAAGCCACTTCCCTTCGATTACGGAAAAGTGGCGTACAGCTTAGTGTGGAACAAGCCAAACATGAATGATCAGGCGATCAAATGGCTGTGTGACCTGTTTTTAGAAGCCTAACTATTTCATTATAGATGACCGAGAATATTAGGTATAAACCTCTTGCGTATGCATAGGCCTTTGAACAATCGCGTAGAGCTTGTCGTGAAAACTCTGCATCTGTTGTTCTGTACATTTCGGCCACTCCAAAGCTTCACCAATTACCCCATGATGTTGAAACGCATTCAGCCGAATTCGAACATCACTTGGCAAGCCCTTCAAGTAGTAACCGACCAGCTCTACCTCGATATCGAGGTCACTTTTATTAGGGATATGCAGCAACCGGACTTCATGTAACTTATCTTTATCAGCTAAGTAGTTGATGGTTTCAAACACTCGATGGTTTCCTCTACCCACTAGCCATTGATGTGTTTCAGATTGCCATGATTTTAGGTCGATCATTGCACCATCAAGGTAAGGCAACACCTTATTCCACCCTTGTTGCGACAGTGAGCCATTACTATCAATAAAACATGTGAGATGAGCCAATTGCGGATCGCTTTTGATCGCTTGAAATAGTTCGATGACAAACGGCAATTGCATAGTCGCCTCACCACCCGAAACAGTAATACCGCTCAGGAAGAATTGATTATGCCTAACCAGTTCAAGCACCTCTGAGACCGTCATAGTGGTGATTTTTGGGCTCGACTTATGATCACAGGTATCGATGCACTGATCGCAGTTGGTACAAGCTACCGGATCCCACTTCACTTTGCCCTCAATAAGACTCAGAGCACTGCTCGGGCAGCCACTAACGCAATCTCCACAATGGTTGCAGTTGTTGATGGTGTGTGGGTTATGACAAGTGATGCAATCGAAATTGCAGCCCTGTAGGAACAGTACCAAACGATTTCCGGGGCCATCAACACAAGAAAAGGTCAGCACACGGCTGACCTTCGCTTGTTTTTCTGTCTTATTATTTTTAACCCTAGCCATTTGAGTTGTTAGATCAGAAATTTTCATAATTCACATTGTTCGCATTCGAAACGCATAACACACACATAACACACGCACGTTAAAGCTATTCGTATGTCGGTGACATCTCTAAGCTTGCCACACGTGGCTTACGCTCTAGGATACCAGTGTTTTTTGCAGCTTCAGCACCAAGGAAAGTGGTATTGGTGCGTGAACCTTGATCGTCGTATTTAGAAATATCAGACAGCTTGATCATGTAGCCAGTCACACGGACTAAGTCGTTCGATGCTACGTTAGCCGTGAACTCTCGGTAACCCGCTTGAATCGCTCCCTTACACAGGTTGAACATCGCTTCTGGGTTTGATTTCACCGTTTCGTCGATCGTCAGAATGTCACTGATGCCCGAGGTATAGAACTTATGGTGACCAGCCGTCGCACGTACGTAAGAAACTGGATCAGGTTCTGTTCCATAAGGAATACGCACACCAGGTGTCACATCTTCGTCTAAGCTAATACCACCTTGAGCATGCAACAAGGCTTTACCTTCTAGTCCATACTTCACTTCAGAGCTTTCAACGATCTCTGCCAGCTTTTCAGAGATACGATGTCCAAGCTGGTTGGCTTGTTCATCGTGACCATAGCGCCCTGATTTGCCTTCTTTCTCCATTAAGATGTTGACCGCTTCAGCCATGCCGTAAATGCCAAACATTGGCGCAAAACGGTCCTCTTCAATCAGGCCTTCTTTGGTTAAGAAACCCTCGAAAAAGTTTGATTCTTCATGTAAGAAACGGCTGCGCGCGTTCATTAACTCAACCATGATACTGCTGTAGTTAGGCAATACTTGCTGTAAGAAGTCTACGCTGTCCTCAGATTTCAGAGCCACTTGCTTCAGGTTCATACGTACTAGCGTGTTTGAACCACCCGCCAGAGGCAAAGAGTTGTAGCAACTCACAATGCCAAAACGCTTATCACCGTACGCAGCGGCGTGTGCAGGATAATTGGCAATATGCGGCTTGCTGCATTCACAAATGTTGCTCGCCGCATGACGAAGCAGATCATCAGGCGTGACGGCAGGGTCATACATAAAAGTTAAATTAGGTGCGATCTGCTTCAATTCAGCATCCACACGTAAAATGGTGCGGCATATAATATTGTCACTTGGGCCAATATTCACGTGCATAAAGGCATCTGGCAGTGTTCGATCCAGCATAATCCAGAACAGCTTCAGCTTTTGATATACCTGCACATCCGTCAAATCGCCAACAAAAGGCATCAACACATCGTCCAACTGACCTAAGTAAACCGGAATTGAAGTCACCGATGGAACGTGATGATAAAGGATGGTGAGCATGTTCAATGCTTCGTCGAAATTAGTTGCCGCGCTAAGCTCTAAATACTTTGAGCCTTGATGTAAGTATTTAGAATAATCAGGAAGCACATAGCGCGGCTTAAATGGAGCGTGTCCTTCAAACATGTCACACAGCACACCTTGTTGTAAGGCTTGCTCTACTTCATTGCTTACCGGCATATACGGCAGGCTGGCTTCGGCTTCTAAGGCAAGATAGCTCGACTTCTGTTTTGGGGACAGGCTGGCATCTGAAATGATATTGCTAAAGCGTTGTTGTTGCACTGAAAATGGTGAAGAAGTAGATGATGCAGATTGGTGGCTCATGATTAAACCCTTAATATTCTTATGGGCTTATTTTATATCTCACACTTACATTTCCACTAATGAAATGTATGCAATGCTACATTTCCAAAATAGAAAACACCATTTGTAACTTGGTAATTTGTGAATAGACAGCTTGTAAATTGGCTATTTGCAAATTAACGATGGTTGTTTATCGATGATTGTCGTTGGGAAAGCGATAAATGAACGGTAGAGCAAAATTTATGGTGGGAAGGGAAAGAGTAAGCAGAAAAGATTAGACCCCTTGATTGAACCGTTTAGTTTAAAACGCAAGTGCGTATAAATAGAAAACCCACATAACGGATCCAAAGATCGTTGATGTGGGTTTAGTCAATTAAGCGTGAGTGCGGTTATCTGATCAGTTATCTATACGTCAACTGCAGATACGTCAACTACAGACAAGTGAACTATAGATGAGGAACCACTTGTTTACGGCCTACACCCATCAGTACCTTCAAAGTACCTTGTGGGGTGTCGATTGAAAACGGTGTTGAGACTTCAACAATCGAAAAACCTGCTGCGCTCAATACATTCTGGGAGCGCTGTTCGCTGACCCCAAAATCTTCGCTGTCGTTTTCTAAGTACCAATCCCAGTGCACAAAAACCCCATCGTTTTCTAACAGAGTATAAATAAGGCTGACCGTGTCTTGTAGGTTCGGAATAAAGCCACATACCGAAGAGGCTACCACTAAGTCAAACTGATTTCTGAATGCTGGGTGTTGGGCTGCAAGTCCGCGAGATAAGATATCAACGACAGGCTCTACATTAGACAGCTCTTTTTTATCTAACTCTTCAATCATCCCTTCTGAGATATCGAGAGCGATGATCTCTTTTGCAAAAGGAGATATTTTCTGGCTGAGTAATCCTGTACCACAACCAAAATCAAGGACACGGGTTCCGTTCAAATCAACGAGCTGTGTTAACTGGTCAAATGCGGACTGTGCGAATACAGCAGTAGCGGGATCGTTATCCCAATCAGGTGCGTACTCGTCCCATTGTTTCGCCATCATGGCCTCCATCTTTACTTCTTGTAGGTTCGGAACACCCCCAGAATAAACCAAATTAGTCAATTCGTCATAGAGTTATCATGCAAAGATGGACTATTTCTAAGATAGTCAGCACAATATTCAGATAATATGCACCGCCACCCGCTCAATATGGAAATGAAATGAACCTTTCTCAAGTCCAAGCCTTTTGTTCTGTTGCTGATTTAGGATCCGTCTCTGAAGCTGCGCGACAGCTAGAATGCAACCGAACCAAACTGAGCATGTCGATCAAAGCCTTGGAAAAAGAGTTAGATGTCGAACTGTTTGTTCGCAGCGGCAACCACGTAGAGCTTTCTGAAGCAGGCAAAGCTATCTACAAAGATTGCGAAGGTATGTTGGTAACGGCAGCACGCATTAAGCAAACCTGCTTACATGTTTCAGGTGAATTCAACGCAGAGATTTGGATCGCACGCGATGACTCCCTACCCGACGAAATGTGGCAAAGTTTATCGCACGCCCTGAACAACAAATACCCTTCCACTTCTTTCAACTTCGTTCTCGCTTCTAGCGGCGACTTGGCTAATCTTGTCGAAACTCAGCAAGTTGATTTTGCGTTTGGTGTTGATTACGAGCGTGTAGACGACCCAAGAATTATCTACAACCCACTCGGCAAGATCCGAATGATGTCGGTATGTAAGAAAGGACATGATTTAAGTGCGATGCGAAGAGTGTCGGATGAAGTACTAAGAAATTCGATGCAAGCGACGATGGTTTATCTTAATGAAAAAGATAACCCTGAGCTTGAGCCCTTCTCTCGCCGATACATCGGCTTCTCTAGCTTCGACTTTATGTTGGATACGATTCTACGAGAAGATGCATGGGGCGTAATGCCAGAGCCATTGATACGCCATTTATTGCGCGAACAGGAACTGGCGGTGATCAAACACACTTATGGCTTGACTCAAGAAGACTACTGTATGTTTACCGCGGCAGGTATGGCAGAACACCCAGGTATGAATTGGTTAGCGGATCAGATCAGCGATTACTTGTTTGATTTTTAAAGTGTCAGATAATGTTCTATCTCGATACTTAAAATCATCTAACAAATAGAAAACTCTCCTTTAGAAGACCATCACGTGATCCACTAAATAACGTCCGTCTTCTTCAACCAGCACCATTTCTGCCACAAACTCGCCTTTCGCAATGGTATACGCTTGTTTCCAAACAAAGGCGATGGAATCGGAGCGTCTGAATAGCGCAACGGGTTCACGTTCAGCAAAAAAGCCGTTGCTGTGTTGATAGTGATGACACACCTTTGCCAAATATTCAGGCGTCACAATATCCTTCATGCGCTGCGTAAAGTCTCGGCAGTGCTGAGCATGGTCAACCTTGGTTGAGCCGTCCATCAAGTTGTCCATTATCGGGTTAGCAATCGCCCATAATTCGCTATCATTGAGATCATCAAATTTCATCTTCATCCACTCCTTTTCAAGTTCAACTCAGCTTTACGCTCAAGGTTCAAACCCAAGTTTAAGGTATAAGGTTTCAGTGCGATTTCTGCAACCTTAACAGCCTGACCCTTTACACAGCGAGCCTATGAGACCTTCACAACCTATGTATTTTACTAATCATAAACCATTTAACGTCAGTTTCACATTTCCTAAAAAACAGTCATCGTCAACTTTACTGACACCAGATTCTATCATTAAGCAATTGAATAGTAATAACTTTAATATAAAACGGGTTGCCGACATATAAACGTCATCAGATAAAGTTTGTAAAGCTAGCTCAATATTAGAACAATGAAGTTATCAAAAACATCTGGAAAATATTATGTGTGACAGGAAAAGCCAAAACGAAAACCGAGTACTATTGTTCTCAGCCCTTTTAGCATCAGGCTTCGCAATTGGCGGATTGGTGTTGGGTCTTCTCGTTGGCTCTCTAGTCATAGTATTTGACGGTGTCTATTCTCTGATCAGCTTACTGTTAACTTTATTGTCACTAGCTGCTTCGAAATACATTAATCGACCATCAGACAGGGAGTTCCCATTCGGTCGAGCAATCATTGAGCCAATCGTAATCGCGATTAAAGCAATTGTGATTCTGCTTGTGGTCGGTTATTCGCTTTACTCCGCGATTGGTGCTCTGATGACAGGCGGTCGTGAAGTCGATGCCTCTATCGCAACTCTGTTTGGTATTTTCAACGTATTAGGTTGTGGTTACGCTTGGTGGTACATCGCCAACAAGAGCAAACGTATTTCTTCAGGTTTGATTCAAGCTGAGTCTAAACAGTGGCAGATGGATACGCTTTTGAGTGTGGCAGTTACGGCAGGTTTCGTTGTTGCTTGGTTGGTGGCTTACTCTCCATTTGCTGAATACGCGGTATATGCCGACCCAATGATGATGTTGCTGATGTCTTTCTACTTCATCAAAGTGCCGCTTGACATGTTACGTGAAGCAATGCGCGAACTGCTGATGATGTCGGCAACCAAAGACATTTGTGACGCGGTAGATAAGAATGTTGTCGCGGTAGACAAAGATGCGGATCAAGATTTGGAACTAATGGGTGTGACTAAGGTTGGCCCGGAGCTAAGAATCAATGTTGATATTCATACTAACGACCAAGATGCGATTACGGTTGATGATATTGAACGAACACGCCATCAATTAAAGCGACGCTTATCTAAAATGCCTTATGAGCTTCAATTGAATTTAAATATTACGGCTTAATGATCTGGTCCCTAGTAACCTTTATACATCACTTTTATATTATAAGTTTTACTTTCAAATTTGTTCGCCCCTTCGTACAATACGAGATTATCTTATTTTAGTGATCGTGACATGACCCCTTCTAAGCACTTTAATTATTTTTTAAGTGAAAAAATGAACGACATAGTTGAAGCTCCTAATGAAGCAAGTATTCTTACGATTGAGGCTAAAATAAGAGAGTTTGCCTCTGAAAATGACCTACCAATCCCAAGCGCCGTTGATTATTTTTGTACAGGATCACGGTTATTAAAATTGGGGCAAGTACATCAAGCCTTTGAACATCTAACTGAAGCACTACATCGAAGTGAAATATCCAATATTCACGACATTAAATTCTGCATAGAATACTCTATTGGCGTTGCTCTCATACGATTAGGCTATTATTCAAAAGCCATTATTTCTCTCACTAAAGCAAGTGCATCAAAAGCCGTTAACAATGAACGCCTCCTAACTCGAATATATAATAATTTAGGTTACATTTTTTTAGAAACCCAAGATTATTCAAAAGCTCAGTACTATTGCAAGCTCGCATGGGAAATAGAAAAAAATTCTCTTCAAGCTTCATCGAGATCAATATTAAGTAATCTTGCTATCATTGATTCAACGCTAGGTAATAAAGCCGAGGCCGAAAGAAAATTCACTTTATGTCGAGAACTACTCAATAAACACCCTAGTCTTATTGGTACTTACTTTTACCACAGTTGCTATGCAGAACACCTTCAATCTATCAACCAGATTGATGAAGCACTCTCTTCTTTTAAGACTGCAATTGAAATCTGTGAATTACTGGGCGACAATTTTTACTTAATCGAAACTTTAAAAAATTACTGTTCATGTGCAATAGAGCATGAAAGAAACGATATCCTTGAGCCATATTTAAGCCGTGCTATATCTTTAGGAAACAAATATGGCAGCGCTACATCACTGCAAAAACTCGCCTCATCACTATTTAATTTTAGTCGCCAAGAAGCAACGGAAGCCCAACAATCTAAGATAGTTGAGAAGGCCTTTGAACTTCAGTCAATAGCATTCCAGAACCTTTCCGAGAGTAATAACGAAGCCGTTTTTCAATTGTATCAACTGTACTCAGAACGCCCCGCATTAGAGAAAGCACACTCTTTCACAACAGATTTAGATTTAATTACTTCATTTGGTGAGTATTTAAGTTCACATTCAAACCTCACCGATATGATGCAACGCCTTCACGAAGATCTGAAAAAGGTGATGCCAGTTGAGTCTCTTGGGCTAGCTTTGTATAACGAAGACACACAACAACTGACCTATGAAATTTATTTAGACCTTGGTGTTACACTCGAACCTTTCACTGTCGACTGTACAAAACAAGCGACATTAAGTGCATATTGCATTAATAACAGAATACCTTTCTGTCATGGTGCATTTACAAAAGCAGCACTGAACAAACTATTAAATAAACCACTCGGTGAACACGCTTTAACAGGTGTAACTAAAGAAGACTACTCGTCTGTTATCATGCTGCCGCTCATTCTTGAGGGTAAGCGCCTTGGTGTTCTTACCGTCCAATCCATTGAGCCCAACGCATACCAAGAACATCACTTATCTTTAATGAAACATTTGGGTTCTTATTTATCCATTGATCTTCAAAATAAGCAGCAAAAGAAACAACTTGAAGAACAAAAAATGACGCTCAAAACACTGATGAATTTAGATCCGCTCAGTCAATTATTTAACCGTTTAACCTTGGCAGAATCCATCACACAGTGGCGTGATACTGTAGAAATAGAACAACCCTACGCGTTACTATTAATTGATATTGACTACTATAAACAATTCAATGATTGCTACGGTCATGTGAAAGGGGATGAGGTTTTGGTTACCATATCAAAACAGCTTAAACATCATTTTTCAGCAGAATCTTTTAAGGTATTCCGATTTGGCGGTGATGAGTTTTTAGTTTTATGTACCGGTGAAACAAAAAACGCGTTGCTAGCAAAAACTTCTCAGCTCTTATCCGGTGTGCATGATTTAAATATCAGCCACAAGAAGTCTAAATGCAGTGATCGCTTAACTCTTTCGGTTGGTGGAGCGATATTCACACACTTTGATATTTTAAATCTAACCAATGAAGAGCTGATCCAAAAAACAGATAAAACACTCTACAAAGTAAAAGACCAAGGAAGAAATGGAATATTGATTGAAGGCTAAACCTAACTATCAAGTTTAGTCTTCTGAGAGGCTAGTAACTTTGAATTATTTAACTAACACGTTTTTAGAAGCCGACACCTTAATCGTCGGCTTTTTGTCTCTGGTTACCCACCAGCATGCGAGTGACCCAATCGTCACCATACATACGCCCTGCCAAAACGTAATAGTAAGAGTTAGCCCTAAAATCAGAGAAGAGAGCACAGTTGCAAAGATTGGAGTGAAGTACGACATGGTAGCAAGAAAGACCATGTTGCCACCTAGAATCGCCGTGTTCCAAAGTGCATAGCCAGCCCCCATACAAGCGCCAGCTAGTGCTAAATCAACCGCCGCACTCGTTGTCATCACCATGCTGGTTTCATCACTCAATGCGTATTTGATCCACAGAGTGACCGCAGTAGCGATAAAGAAAAGCACAATCGCATTCTGCCCTTTAGCGACACGCTGGGTATAGTTGCAGTAAACAGCCCAAATAATCGCACCGAAAAACGCCATCGAATAGGTTTTAGGGTTAGTCGCGATATTTGCCGCAATCTGTTCGACAGAGAGGCCTTGGTCGCCACTGATACTCCAAGCGACACCAAAAAACGCCAAAAAGATACTTGGGTACACCAGCCAATTTATCTTTTTATCGCTGAGTAATACTGCAAACAATACCGTCAGTGCAGGCCAAAGGTAGTTGATAACCGCCATCTCTAAGGCTTGATGTCGGCTGTTTGCCATTCCTAAAGCCAGAGCCAAGAAGATTTCGTAGCAAACGAATAAGGCACCACCGATCATCAAATACGATTTAGAGAAGCGCGACAGCTTAGGTAACCCCATAACACAGACCAACAGCAGTGAGCTCACCGTATAAAGACTGGCTGCGCCACCAATTGGGCCCAGTTGTTCTGAAACACTACGAGACAATGCAATTAAGCAGCTCCAAAGTAAAATGGCAGCAATACCGTAGCAGCTATGGCGATGAGATTTCAGCACGCCTCTTCCTTCTTTTTATTGTAATTGGGTAATCAAAGTGAGCTTAAAGCAAAGATAGGCTTCAGCACCACTATCGATAAGTTGCAGTAAGTAAAAATAAGTAGCCGAGCACATAACTGTACTCGGCTATCAATCATTCACTCAAAAATCTAAAAGCAATTAGCAATTAGCAATTATGCCAACAAAAGGGCTTGCAGGTCAGCCAGAGATTTAACCTGATAATGAGGGTTAATTCCTGCTGGCGTTGCTTTCTCTTGGCTGTTCAACCAACAGGTCTCAATACCAAAATCCAAGCCACCTAAAATATCAGAGTGTGGGTTATCCCCGACCATCAATACTCTTTGCTTTGATGGCAATCCAATCAGCTTGTGCGCATGCTCAAAAATTTCCGCGTCTGGTTTAGCGACACCGACTTCCTCAGAAATGATCACATGGTCAAAGTAGTCTGTCATTCCTGTTCGTTCCAAACGGATTGACTGCAGCTCTGTGAAACCATTGGTGATGATGCCCATGTTCACTTTGCCTTTTAACGACTCCATCAACTCTTTTGCACCAGGAAGCAGAGAACAAATGTCTGCCATTGCGGCTAAAAACGCACTGTTTAGTGCTGCCGTTGTTGTCTCTAACTTTGTTGCCCAGCTTTCAAAACGCGCGTGCTTCAGTTGTGCCGCCGTAATACGGCCATCTTGGTAATCGACCCATAACGGCAAATTAACCTCTTGATAAACTGAATAATCCTGTTCGCTAAAGTCCACGCCAAAACGGGAGAACATCAGCTTCATTCCTTGAAAAGCATCAAAGTGGAACAAGGTTTCATCTGCATCAAAGAATATCCAATCGTACTTCATTTTATGTCCTATTATTCGCGCGGTTGAGCTGTGCTTGTATTTATTTTCTCGTTGCCTCAAAGGCCAGATGTGCATTCTACTATCAATTTTGTGAGCCTGAATATAGTTCTAATAATTTATAGAAAACAAGCAACAAGTCATGATGTATCGCAAATTTTGCCACATATTAAACCAATACCATACTAGGGCGTGTCGACCTTTCGTGGTTAAGTTTTGTTCGAGATAAAAGCGTTTTAATCGCGGCGAGGGGAAGTAGCCTAGTCATTCTAAGTAAATTTCCCTCAACAAAGAGTAAAACGCTTTTAGCCGAACCCTTCGGGCAGCGTTTGCTGGTCATTTCTACTACGTTAACGGCTTCTCATGTAGGCTAGCTACACATCAAAGCCTCTGCCTTGTATAAATACCCAGCAACTCGCTGCAAAAATCAGCTCGAAAAATCAACACGCCCTAAAAATACACTTAAGTACCGGGAGGTACCATGAAGCACTTCTTACCGTCATCCGTCATGCTCACCCCATTCCTTGTTAAGTATTATGATGAAGAACCAGAAGACACCTTAGATACCTTAGATACCGATGAGTCTCAACAACCACAAATAGAAGCTAACGATGACTCACGAAAACCATCGACACAAACTGAACTTGAACCGATTTTGAGTGAATAGCCTTTACTTTTCATAGTCATGGATCGCCATTCTGTTCTTAAATCAATCAATAGTTCTCTTTCCATTACTGACAATAAACACATAAGAAAACCATAAAAACGATTGCTATATGAGCGCCATCACAACAGCTAGCCATAAAGTGGTAGTTCGAAATCAAAGTTGTTCCAGATCAATGGTCGACCACTTGATTGCCGACAACATGTAGGAAATTAAAAAATCATAATTAACGGAGTTTTCCAATGTCTACTGCATTTTACATCCCTACAATCAACTTCATGGGTACTGGCTGTTTGAAAGATGCTGCTGATAGCATTCAGTCCCAAGGCTTCAAAAAAGGTCTAATCGTTACTGATAAGATCCTGAATCAAATTGGCGTAGTTAAGCAGGTACAAGACCTTCTTAGCCAGCGCGGCGTAGACGCCGTTGTATTCGACGGCACTCAACCAAACCCAACCATCACTAACGTGAACGATGGTCTAGAATTGCTGACTGACAACGATTGTGACTTTGTTGTTTCTCTAGGTGGCGGTTCTCCACACGACTGTGCAAAAGGCATCGCTCTGGTTGCTTCTAACGGCGGCAAGATTGCAGATTACGAAGGCGTAGACCAATCTGAAAAGCCAATGATGCCATTGATTGCTATCAACACCACGGCTGGTACGGCATCTGAAATGACACGTTTCTGTATCATTACTGACGAAGCTCGTCACATTAAAATGGCTATCGTTGATAAGCACACAACACCGCTTATCTCAGTAAACGACCCTGAATTAATGCTAGCTAAACCTGCCTCATTAACTGCTGCAACTGGCATGGATGCATTAACGCACGCAATCGAAGCTTACGTTTCTATCGCAGCAACGCCAATTACCGACGCTGTAGCGATTAAAGCAATCGAACTTGTGCAAGCACATCTAAGAACAGCAGTATCGCACGGCGAAGACATTGAAGCTCGCGAGCAAATGGCTTACGCACAGTTCATGGCGGGTATGGCATTCAACAACGCTTCTCTTGGCTATGTTCACGCAATGGCGCACCAACTGGGCGGTTTCTACGACCTTCCACACGGTGTATGTAACGCTATCTTGCTTCCACACGTTCAACGCTACAACGCGCAAGTTTGTCCTGAGCGTCTACGTGATGTTGCAAAAGCAATGGGTGTGAATGTTGAAGGTATGACAGCAGAGCAAGGCGCAGAAGCAGCTATCAATGCGATTGTTCAACTAGCAAACGACGTGAACATCCCAACGGGTATTGCTCAACTTGGTGCTAAATTGGAAGACATCCCGACTCTGTCTGACAACGCACTAAAAGATGCTTGTGGTTTCACTAACCCTAAACAAGCAACTCATGAAGAAATCTCAGCGATCTTCGAAGCGGCTATGTAATCTAGATACAAGTTATTCGAGCTAGAAACACGCGGCTCTTGCTAAAAACAAATAGCTAACACAAACGGGTTCACCTTCTGGCCCGTTTTCTTTTATCTGTCTGCCCCTTTCAATTCTTTATCTTCACACAAGCTAAGAGCGACGAATCACTAGCTACTCACCACTAAAAAGTCGCATTGTTGCGTTCGCTTAGTTATAGTCAAACTATGAATATATAGAATGACATATAGGTTCCATTGAGTCGTTGGAAAGTTAACACCTCATTATTGGCGTCACTCTTCGCCTACTCCGCTCAGGCAGAGGAACGAAATGAGTGCCACAGTCAGCCTTTAGAAGACGCCCCTGTCGAAAACGCCTACCACTTCCTCAACAGTAAATTTTGCCAACCCGCTCTGTGGTTTGACAGCTTTTTTGTTGATGATCGCATTACCGAAGATGCTCGAGCGGGCACCTCTGTCCGTTGGTATAACGATTTTATTTACTCAGAAGGTGGTGACGTCGACTACTCAACAAAACTCAATGCACGCTTACATCTTCCCTTTGCGAGTAAGCGCCTAAAATTAATCTACGAATCTGTCAGCGATGAAGAGTTCTTTGATTTCTTTCCACAAGATTCGGAAGAATTGGAGAGTGCACTTGGTCTGCGTTACGACGCGTATGCCAAAGGCTATAGCAGTTTCAATATTAAAGCGACACTGCGCCCGCGGATTGAAGCTCGCTACCGATTTACCTACCCTCTCACCACCGATGCTGTATTCAGACTGACTCAACGTGTGTATCAAGAAAAGCAAGAAACTGGCGAGATCACCGATATCGATTTTGATCTTTCTTTGAGTGATGACTTCTTAGCACGATGGTCGAACTTTGCAGGTTATAACGACGACCTTAAAGGCTGGGACTACGGTACAGGGCTAACTTTGTATCACTACCTTTCTCAAGACCAAGCTCTGCAATACAGCGCCACAATCACAGCAACCAGCGAACCGTATAACCACTACGAATATTCACAGGTGTCGATAACCTACCGAGAAAACATTTGGAAAGAGTGGCTATTCTACGAACTGATTCCGCGCTATCAATGGGAACGAAATCCCTATGAGAAACATACCGAAGAAGCCAACATCACTCTTCGACTTGAAGTTCTGTTCAACAATGTTTAATTAAACAATATCTAGCTAAATAATATCTAGTTAAACAGTGTCTAGCCCACTAGCGTCTAGTTAGTGTTTGTGAGATGCGGGCATAGTGAGATAGGAACCGAGGCACAAAAAAAGCACATCATGTGATGTGCTTTTTCAGTTCTAACTAAGGCTTAAGCTGTAGCCTTAACCTTTGTAGTTTCTTACTCGTGCCGCTTCTGCTTCACGCTTGTCGACAACCGTTTTGCCGATTGGCGCCAATGAGATAACCGCTAGCTTAAGATGCTGAATCGCAAACGGAATACCAATGATAGTAATGAAACACGCCACTGCTGACATGATGTGACCAATCGCCAACCAGATTCCTGCAAATAAGAACCAAATGATGTTACCAATCATACCTAGTGGGCTGGTACCGATGTCTGTTTCATTCGTCAATTCATCACGTGAAATCGCTTCTTGACCGAATGGGAAGAATGAAAAATTACCCATTACAAAACACGCTCTACCCCATGGGATACCAACGATGGTGAGGAATGCGAGCAGTCCGAAGAACCACCAAGCCAGTCCCATAAATACGCCACCAAACAGAAACCAAATGATGTTTCCTATTGTTCTCATGTTGTCTTCTCCAAATCTTTGAATGCTGTTAATTTCATATGCCGAATAAGGCAATACTTGTTCTAATAGGTTCATTATTATTGAGTCTTTATGAACCTTTTATGAATCACTTACATTTAATGTGATTGATACACACCACGAAACGCCAAATCCGCATAGGGCTCATCGATTTTATTTGATACCATGCTCTTAGATTTTAGTACCACGAAGCTAAACAGCTACAACAACTAATGAAGGCCGAATTTATGAACAACACTGAGCAACCTAAAAAGAAAATGAAAAACTGGGTGCCAATCGTCTTCTTCGGACTTCTCAGCACGGTGCCTGTATTCATGTTTTTGGTCGACGTATACATCAATCAGTATATGTAACCAACCCTGTTGTCCTAGCTGAATAAATGGATACTGGACCTCTTTCCTATATCCATTTCAGTTCGAATTAAATCAGTTCCTCTGCAATAAAATCCAGTACATCGATCAACTCATGATCTGGCAACTTTAATAAGTTATCACCAACATACCACTCAATCTTACATTGGTTTGGCAACTCGCAAAACGCTGGGTTTCCTATCCAAACCTTGTGCTTATTAGCTATATTGTCGCGCAGGATGATGCCATCCTCAAAACTCACGGGTAAATAGAGGTGAAGCATGTTTACCTGGGGTTGCTGCGGATTCACTTTGAACTGCGGGTAATCTTGTAAGATTTGATAGATCTGCTTTGTTCGCTCAAACAGTGATGGCATCAAAGCTAATCGCTCATCAAACTGCATTGCTGCCGAAACCACGTAAGGCGTGCGATGATAAACATTTCCGCCCTGACGCTTCATCCATGCCGATGCTTTTGCTACGAAAGCCTTGTCACCTAATAGGAGTGACCCCCCAAGACCGTTTAATCCTTTGTACAGCGAAACATAAGCCGTATCGAACCCCTTAGCAATCTCGCTATATGGCTTTTGATAATACGCGCCGCACTCCCACAAACGAGCACCATCCATATGCAGATGAATCGATTGTTCTTTGCAGTACTGTTTGATGGCTTCAAGCTCTTCCCATTCAGGTAATTGACCGCCAATTTCACGCATAGGCAGTTCATACAAAGCAGCGGCAATCTCATCAGGCCACGCCTTTAAGTCATCAACATTCCAAGTGCGAAATACGTTGCCAACAGGCAGTACGTTGAAGCGGTTTTGGAGCTGATACCCTTGGCGTTCATGACGTATAATATGACTCGACTCATGCATCGCCACCACAGGATTTCTTTTCTCTTGGCACGCAATTTCCAATGCTGTTGGTTGGTTCATGGTTCCGGTAATCACAAACACAGCGGCTTCATAACCAAGCAGCTCTGCAACCTTGTTCTCAAAGCTCTCGATAAACTCACCATCACCATAGCTATCATGGCTCACATTATGTGTTTCACACCATTCAGCCATCTGAGCGAATGTTTGTGCTGGAGTCGGTTCTAAGTGACCAGAAAGCAACAAATCACATTGTTGACGCAAGTCCATGCTCATAGTTTTTTCCTTTATTCATTGTTGTTCTATGTAGGGTTATTGAATTATTTACGTACCCCGCCAAAGGTGGCATAAAATGCCCATATTCGCTTTTACTATTCGTGAATAATAAGTTTTACTCAGTCATCAGCACCTTGTGTCGGAAATACTCAAATTGATTGATGCTTTATATAATTAAGCACCGAAAAACACACGCATCTAAATAGAGAAGTATGGGCTAATTCGTTGTTGTTCAACCATTCTTCTATTATTGTATATCTATAATTCCAATAAATATTATTCGTTAATGGACAAAGAGGGCTATATGTCGAAAAATCGAGTCTTGGTGCTATTCGCCCACCCTTCTCAGCATCGCTCTGAAGCTAATAAACCCTTATTTGAGCAAGCCAAGCGTATTGAAGGCGTCACCTGTGTCGACCTTTATGCTGAATACCCGACCTTCAAGATCAATATCGATCGTGAACAGAAACGCCTGTTGGACCATGACATTATCATTTTTCAATTCCCACTATATTGGTACTCAACACCCGCGATTCTTAAAGAGTGGCAAGACCTTGTTCTAGAATACGGATTTGCCTACGGCACCGACGGTAATGAACTGCAAGGTAAAAGCTTGTTATGCAGTATCACCGCTGGCGGCAAGAAAGATGCTTATCAAACTGATGGCTATAACCATTTCACCATACGAGAGCTGCTTCACCCAATCGAACAAACCGCTTCTTTGTGCGGCATGAACTACTTGGCCCCATTGGCTTTGTTTGGTTCACGTACTGCGTTGGAAGAAAATCGAATTCAAGATCACGTAAATAGCTATAAAGTGCTTTTAGAAGCTTTTGTTGCTGGCGAAGTCGACCTTAAAAAAGCAAGCAAGGCTGACAAGCTAAATCACTACGTTGATGAAATGATGAGCAGAGGTTAGATCATGACAGGATATTTTCTACAAGCATTTATCTATTTGCTCGCGGCAGTCATCGCTGTCCCTATCGCCAAGAGACTTGGCCTCGGTTCTGTGCTCGGTTACCTGATTGCCGGTGTAGTGATTGGTCCAATTATTGGCTTAGTTGGCGAAGAGACTACAACCATTCAACACTTTGCTGAATTCGGTGTGGTCATGATGCTGTTCTTAGTCGGGCTTGAACTTGAACCGAAAATGCTTTGGGCAATGAGAAACCGACTTATGGGTCTTGGAGGGTTGCAAGTTGGTGGCACCACTGCGATTGTTATGGGTATTGCCCTATTCTTCGGGCAGCCCTGGACGATCGCGCTTACCATCGGTTTGATCTTTGCACTGTCATCAACCGCGATTGTTCTACAAACATTCAATGAAAAAGGGTTGTCCAAAACAGAAGGCGGCAAGAACGCTTTCTCGGTCTTACTGTTTCAAGATATTGCCGTCATCCCTATGTTGGCGTTTATCCCTCTATTGGCGTTGCCAGAATTAATCGAAGCTGCACAAAGCGCGGTCGTTTCGGCTTCTGATCACCATGAAGAATTAAGTCTCGTTGCTGGCCTACCCGGTTGGGCTTATGGCCTTGTGATCACGGCATCTATTGCGATTGTTGTTGTCGGTGGGCACTTCTTAAGTCGTCCACTATTCCGCTTTGTGGCAAGCTCAGGTCTGCGTGAGATCTTTACAGCAACGGCACTGATGTTGGTCATTGGTATTGCTGCACTGATGAGCCTAGTCGGCCTATCACCGGCTTTGGGTACCTTCCTTGCGGGTGTGGTATTGGCTAACAGTGAATTTCGCCACGAACTTGAGTCTAATATCGACCCGTTTAAAGGGCTGCTACTCGGCTTGTTCTTTATTACCGTTGGTGCGGGCATCAACTTTGATGTTCTATTCAACGACTTTGGTTTAATCATTGGTTTAACACTGGGCGTCATGGCACTTAAAGCCTTGGTACTGTTTACACTGGCGCTGATCTTTAAAATAAAAAATAGCGACCGATGGTTGTTCACGTTGAGCTTAGCGCAAGCCGGTGAATTTGGTTTTGTACTCTTGAGTTTCTCGGCTCAAAACCACGTATTACCTGCTGATATAGTCCAAACTCTGTCGCTAGTTGTTGCCCTTTCAATGTTCCTAACACCAGGTCTGTTCATTTTATTTGATAAGGTCATTTTACCTCGTTACGAACAAAAATCTAACGACCGAGAAGCCGATACTATCGAAGAGAAAGGTACCGTTATCATTGCGGGTATTGGCCGATTCGGTCAAATCGTTAACCGCTTGTTGGTGTCAAATGATGTCAATACGGTGGTACTGGATCATCAGGCCAACCAAGTAGATTTACTACGCTCAATCAATATTAAGTCTTACTTTGGTGATGCGACTCGTCACGACTTATTACATACCGCAGGTATCGAAGAAGCAGCGATGTTAGTTGTAGCTATCGATAACCAAGACTCAAGCGTTGAATTGGTTAAGTACGTTAAACACACCTACCCTGATGTGAAGATCTTAGCCCGCGCATTCGACCGTGGTCACAGCTATCGCCTAAGAGAAGCGGGGGCAGATTTTGTAGAATCAGAAACCTACCACTCAGCACTCGAAATGGGCGCAGAAGCCTTGCGCTCTTTAGGCCACCACCCATTTTTCGTTGAGCAGCAAAAATCAACGTATCAGCGTGTTGAAAGCCGTAAGTCTGAAAAGCTTTTCCAAGCTTGGTCTGAAGCGGAAGAGAACCCACGCTACGACAACAACTACCGACAAATCTTTATTCATCTAGAAGAAGCGATGAAAGAAGATATGAAAAAAGACCGCTCAGATAAGCACTCTCACTCTGAACGTGGTTGGACACCACCGCCGAAGGGCTATGCCGACGGCTTTGAGGAAGAGGAGTCCTAAACAGTACTCTAAATAACAACACTAGATAAGCATCTATCAAAAAGCGGCGATTAAGCCGCTTTTTCTTTCATTCAGCCCCTACAAAACGTCAAATGAGCACGAGAGTAGGTGCTAGAATTCGTAATCCGGCAGATTTATGTGATCTATCTAAAATTTTTAATTTCTGACCACATAGCAAAAGTAAGTTATCTTTTTACATTATTGAAACATTCCAATCTTGCATAAACCACACCTCAAACATGGCTATATATGCACTCATTCCAACAATTCTAGCATCGACCCAATTCGTATCGACCATCCTCTAACGCTTGAGTTACATTGCATATATCCAAACACACGGCACAAGCCCCGCCCAAACCATTCATCAAACAAATAAATAATGCGCCACATTCACAAACTCAACCCATTAGAATTAACATAAACATTTCAAAGTATGTCTTTAGTTACAATTTGTAACTAATAAAAGTTATCGGTATAGTCCTGCAATTCAAAAAGTGAGACCTTTGCGCTCACCTTAAAGGAGATATAATAATGATTACTAATGATGCTGTAATAATGGGCATGTTAGCTGTTATTCTTGGCGGTGTTTTTATCACGGAAAGTAGCCAAAATAGCGCACTGAAAAAATTCTACTCGTTCGTTCCGGGTCTATTGCTCTGTTACTTTGTTCCTTCTCTATTAAACAGTTTAGGCATTATCGACGCATCAAACTCTAAGCTGTACTTCGTTGCAAGTCGTTACCTATTACCAAGCGCACTCGTTCTACTGATCATCTCAGCAGATCTACGTAAAATCTTCGGCCTTGGCTCAAAAGCCGTCATCATGTTCCTAACCGGTACTGTCGGCATCATCATTGGTGGGCCTTTAGCGATTCTAATTATCGACCAAGTTAACCCTGACCTTGTATCTGGCGACGTATGGCGCGGCCTAACAACCGTTGCAGGTTCTTGGATTGGCGGCGGTGCGAACCAAGCAGCAATGAAAGAAGTGTTTGAGGTTGATGACCAACTCTTCTCTGCAATGATTACCGTTGATGTTATCTGTGCCAACATTTGGATGGCCGTGTTACTTATCATGGCAGGTCGTCAGAAGAAGATTGACGCATGGTTAAAAGCAGACACATCATCTATCGAAGAGCTAAAAGAGACAGTTTCTAAATACCAAGAAGAGAACGCTCGCCCAACAACGACAACCGATCTCATGAAGATCACAGCAATTGCTTTTGGTTTAACAGGTTTGGCTCACTTATTCAGTGACATGATTGCACCGTGGATCTCAACCAACGCTCCAGAGCTTTCGAAATACAGCCTAACGTCTGGTTTCTTCTGGTTGATTGTAATGGTGACAACGTTCGCGCTTATCGCTTCATGCTTCAAATCAACACGTAGCCTTGAGCACAGTGGCGCATCGAAAGTGGGCTCAGCGTTCATCTACATCCTAGTGGCAACCATCGGTATGCAAATGGATGTGACGGCTATCCTAGACAACCCAGGTTACTTCTTCATTGGTATCACATGGTTAACTATCCATGCCATTCTAATGATTGTGATGGCAAAGCTAATACGTGCACCATTGTTCTTCATGGCTGTAGGTAGCCAAGCTAACGTAGGCGGCGCAGCATCGGCTCCTATCGTAGCAGCGGCATTCCACCCAGCTTTGGCACCAGTAGGTATCCTTATGGCGGTACTTGGCTATGCACTCGGTACATACGGCGCTTACATCTGTGGTCTGATTATGCAGGTTGCTGCGGGTTAATACGCATAACGTCAACAATCCGTTGGATATGAAAATCCGCTACTGGTTCGTCAGTAGCGGATTTTTTATTCGCTTTACTTTTTATGTGCTCCATAAAGGCGAGAAACCGGATCTATTTCATTTATTGAATCATTAAGCGTTCTCGCCAGAAGTCGTGCCCTTTGCTCAGGGAAGCCAGCATTAATCTGTGTTTTTGATAATTTTCTATACTTGTTTTAACCTATGATTAATAACAACACAAATTTCAAACAAAGACGCCAGTTTGTTTTCCACCACAGGGCTGATATTAAAACTCAATGTAAAATCAGGCACGACAGATAAATCTTCGACCATCAGTTTTCGGTTGCATATAGGAATAAAAGAAAACAAGTCCAAAACAAACTCGATAAGTCGTCATCTATAGAAAACAAAAATGCCCCGAATCGGTTTGGGATGATTTGATCAACAACGCCGTACTCCGCGATACACCCAAGATTGTATAGCTATCTGAAAGGAGATAAATTTACGACGTATAAGAAAAGTTCTCTTTACAAAAAAAATAAATCTCCTTTGAAGATTTTAACCCTAACTTAACCATAGCCCTTCGTTTGTATGTACTAACGGTTGTTTCCTCTAACCCTAACTCTAATGCGATTCTTTTATTTGAAATACCACTACCAATCATTTCTATAATTGTTTTCTCTCGGCTAGACAGTGTATTAACTGATATTAACGAGTTACCTGAAGAATTGAAGTCTGAAATTATATTAGATATTGACTCAATCAGATCTTTAATCCCTGATAGGGATTTATTATGAATTTCCAATAGACCATATTTAGAGTAAAGTGATTTCTCGATCTCTGGGGTAATCAAGGAGCTGAAAATTATATATTTTAACTTACTAGTCGGCGGGTGTAATTCTAGCACTTCGAACCCAGATAAAATAGGTGTATCTAAATCCAATATTACTAATGTAAACGTTGATTTCATTGATTTAATTAGGTTAGTTGCTTCCAAACCATTTTCTGCTTCATAGAAATTCATTGAGAACCTATACTTCAAAGAACTCCTTATCATACTAGTAATTATTGGGTGGTCATCTACAACTATAAAATTCATATCATCACTCTATTGAGTCGCCTAATTATTAAATATAAAGTCAGTCTATCACCATTATATTATATTATATTCCACAAGTAGAGTATGTACTACATAGCCTCACACGTAGAATATATACTACTCTCGATCACATTGCATGAGTTTAAATTATGTTGTTAAATTTCGCTCTGTCAGTCACTTAAAAATTAGATGAGAGGCTTAAATCCATGCTATTAAAATACGCCCTTATTTTGGGGCTGATCTTTTCTATTTTATTTTTTGCTTCCTATCTAGTATTAAAGGAATTATTGTCAATAATTTGATGATTAAAGGTATATTCACCTTTTCCACTTAGCACTCTACAAAGTGCAAAATATAGACATGAGAAAGCGTACATAGCTTATTTTAGGAAATTTATTCACGGAGGTATAATATGTACAACTTGAGCTACAATGATAACGGTATAACGGTTCACAGTAAAAATACGTTTGTGAAATTAGAGTTTTTATTTCAACCTATAATTGAATTAAAAAACAAAGAAGTAAAATATCTTGAGGTATTGTCAAGAGTCTTGAATGATTCAGGTGAAATATACCAAAGTGAAACTTTTTTTCCTGACATGGACGATGACTTTATAAAAATTGTCGCCCTAGCACAAATAAAATTCTGTGGAGCTAACAAGATAAACACACCTGTAACGATCAATCTCACGCTCTCATGTTTAAAAGACACAGCGTTCTTATGTAATATAGTAGGTATAAAGGATGTAGTTTTTAACATAGAAGTAACCGAACTAAATACTGATGTAAATTGTCGCCAATTACAGGCTAATATAATATTTTTAAAGCGTTATGGTATAGAGCTCTTATTAGATGATTATTACCACAAAAATAATGAGGCTAACCTTTCGTTAGGATTCATTGATTGGGACTACATAAAAATAGATAAACTATTCCTTTATCATAATTATGAAGATAGTAAGTCACTAACTTATCTTTTAAGTGTCATATCTCCTTATTCTAAAAAAGGGTTAATCTTAGAGGGGGTAGAAACCGCTTGTCAGCATGATATTGTAAAAAAACTAAACACTCTAGTCCAAGGCTATTTTTATTCATACCCAATGAATTTGAAACAACTTAGTAAGAAACTTCAAGTTACTAAAAAAATCCAACATGTTTAACATAAAACGAATACATATAGATTTAAAACAAAAAAAATCTGGCCATTTTCTTTCAAATTCAAAACACATAATTAAACTTAGTGGTTTTTTTGGAGCTATTTCTTACCCTGGGAATGTGATCGTCATTGATGGTGAGGCTTTACTTAATCTACCTAAAAATGTATTAATAAACTTCTCTATAAAACATGTACTTACTGAAAGCTTCTCATTACATTTAGTAAGATGTCATATCGACTACGATGATTATATATATGAAAAAATGCTGCCTTATATTGAGTCATTATTTCAAATAAAAAAAGAAAATCTAACTTACACTCGATTTTTATCCAATTTAATAAATAGAGATGCCCAGAGAAATTTCAAGAGTAATAATACAGGGAAGAAAACATCTTTATCCAAATATATATACATATTAATATCAAAAAACATCCAGCACAGTTGGACTGTAGAAGAAGTATGCAAGCAGGTTTACCTATCAAGAGCTGCACTTACAAGAAAGCTGTCCCGAGAGAAAACGACTTTGTCAGATATTATTCTCTCAGCTAGAATGGATAAGGCAGCTTGTTTTTTACTACAAAAAAAATACACGGTAAAACAGGTAGCTTATCTAACCGGATTTTCTAGTTCATCATATTTTTGTAAAAAATTCAAACATACTTATGGAAGATCACCAAGAGAGTTTGTAAATACAATGAGTTATCATAAAACTAAAGAAATATTTCGAAGAAGACTTTTATAATGGACTGTTTATAGTTACCACAACTTGTTTGCTTGAGTTCATCTAATTTACTACCGTTATCGAGAACTAAATTATCGATATTTGGCCGCAGTTTATACTCTAAGATACAAAAAAGGCGACAGTGAAAACTGTCGCCTTTCTAATATATTGTTACTCAGTTAAAGCTTATTCCCAATCTAGGATTACCTTACCAGACATACCAGAGCGCATCATGTCGAAGCCTTTCTGGAAGTCGTCCACTTTGTAGTGGTGAGTAATGATTGGTGTTAGATCTAGGCCAGATTGGATTAGTGAAGCCATCTTGTACCAAGTTTCGAACATCTCACGACCGTAGATACCTTTGATAACCAAGCCCTTGAAGATTACTTGGTTCCAATCTACTGCCATGTCTGATGGTGGAATGCCTAGTAGAGAGATCTTACCGCCGTGGTTCATGTTAGTCAGCATGCTGTTGAACGCAGATGGGTTACCTGACATTTCTAGGCCTACATCGAAACCTTCAGTCATGCCAAGCTCAGACATTACGTCTTCAAGCTTCTCTTCCATTACGTTTACTGCGCGAGTGACACCCATTTGACGAGCAAGGTCTAGGCGGTATTCGTTTACGTCAGTGATTACAACGTGACGAGCACCAACGTGTTTAGCAACAGCAGCAGCCATGATACCGATTGGACCAGCACCAGTGATTAGCACGTCTTCGCCTACTAGGTCGAAAGAAAGCGCTGTGTGTACTGCGTTACCGAACGGGTCAAAGATTGATGCTAGATCGTCAGAAATTTCTGCAGGGATCTTAAATGCGTTGAACGCAGGGATCACAAGGAACTCAGAGAACGCACCAGTGCGGTTAACACCAACACCTGTTGTGTTACGACAAAGGTGAGTACGGCCGCCACGACAGTTACGACAGTGACCACATGTGATGTGACCTTCGCCAGATACACGGTCGCCGATTTCAAAACCACGAACTTCTTGGCCGATGCCAACAACTTCACCCACGTATTCGTGACCTACTACCATAGGTACTGGAATTGTGTTTTGTGACCACTCATCCCAGTTGTAGATATGTACATCAGTACCACAAATTGCGGTTTTCTTAATACGGATAAGAAGATCATTATGACCCATTTCAGGTTTTTCAACCTCGGTCATCCAAATGCCTTCTTCAGGCTTAAGTTTAGAAAGTGCTTTAATTTTCATAATGTTATCCAGTTCATCTCGCCTTACTACAAGGCGAGAATCAAAAATCTATATGTTCTATTGGGTGTTGTTCTATCTAATCAAAGGATGCACAGGCACCCCTTTAAAATTAGATGATAGCCATGTCTTTACCAACTTGGATGAACGCATCAATTGCGCGATCCAATTGCTCACGAGAGTGTGCAGCAGACATTTGCGTACGGATACGAGCTTGGCCTTTTGGTACTACTGGGAAAGAGAAACCGACAACGTAGATGCCTTTCTCTAGTGCACGTTCTGCGAATTCAGCCGCTACTTTTGCATCACCAAGCATGATTGGGATGATAGCGTGATCAGCACCACCCATAGTGAAACCAGCTGCTTCCATACGAGTACGGAAGTGAGCAGAGTTTTCCCATAGTTGAGTGCGTAGGTCGCCAGATTCCGCTAGAAGATCTAGAACACGGATAGACGCAGATACGATTGCAGGTGCAACAGAGTTAGAGAATAGGTATGGACGAGAGCGCTGACGTAACCAGTCGATCACTTCTTTCTTACCAGAAGTGTAACCGCCTGAAGCGCCACCCATTGCTTTACCAAGCGTACCTGTGATGATGTCGATACGGTCAACAACGTTGTGGAACTCGTGAGTACCCGCGCCGTTTTCACCCATGAAGCCTACTGCGTGAGAGTCATCAACCATTACTAGTGCGCCGTACTTATCAGCAAGGTCACAGATAGCAGGAAGGTTAGCCACAACGCCGTCCATTGAGAACACACCGTCAGTTACGATAAGCGTATGACGAGCACCCGCTTCTTTAGCTGCGATAAGTTGCTGTTCTAGCTCTTCCATGTTGTTGTTCGAGTAACGGAAGCGCATTGCTTTACACAGACGAACACCATCAATGATAGATGCGTGGTTTAGAGCATCAGAAATGATTGCGTCTTCTTTACCTAAAATCGTTTCGAATAGGCCAGCGTTTGCATCAAAGCAAGATGTGTAAAGGATAGTGTCTTCTTTACCAAGGAACGTAGATAGCTTTTGCTCTAGTTCTTTGTGAGAGTCTTGAGTACCACAGATGAAACGAACAGAAGCCATACCAAAACCGTGTTGATCCATACCGTCTTTAGCAGCTTCGATAAGGTCAGGGTGATTAGCAAGACCTAAGTAGTTGTTTGCACAGAAGTTTAGTACTTCTTCACCAGTCGAGATAGAAACCGCTGCTTTTTGAGCAGAAGTGATAATGCGCTCAGACTTGTAAAGACCTTCTTCTTTAACTTCTTCGATTTGAGTTTGAATCTGTTGGTAAAATGCAGAAGACATTGTCTATTCCTTCCTAATTATTATTCAGCAGCATCGCGCGCCGCATTATGTAGGGATGTAAAGGATCTCAATAAGATCATTTACACTGTAAAACTCATGCCTATATTCTAGTTGAACATCCTCGTTCCGATTATCCCTTTAGTTGGAAAAACATTAATGAATCTAAAGCACAAATAAAATACATTAAGTATGAATACAGTCACAATTCAGTGTTCATCTGATTTGGGAAGAGCTTAGAAACACTACAAGTTTGAGTGATGTCGAATTAAAAAGCTTTCGCCAATGAGTACAAGGATAACAACAAGGTTTGTCTCATTAGCTCTGGACTATTGACTCTCTATCGACGCAGTCTTCTGTATGTTCTGCCAACCAGTACAACCAAATCATCACCAAACATAGGATGAAACAGAGCGCAAATAGCCAGTAGGCGCTGAGTATCTCTATCACCACACCACCAAACAGTGGCGCAATAGCAAATCCAAGAGAGTAAAGTGCAGCCGCACCGAAGTAAGATCCTCTTAGATGTGGCGGTGCCATTCTATCGATTTGTACATTAAGGGTTGGGAAAGCAATCACTTCTCCTAAACTTAATATAAAACAAGCAATTCCCCAGCCTAATGGCCAGTCATTTGGGGTAAAAAGAAAGCCAATTTGCGCGACAGCCATCAAGATCATGCCGATTCGGGTTCTCACAAACAGAGGCACATGCTCTAGCCATTTAAGCATCGGGAACTGGAACACAATAATGGTGAGAGTGTTGACCAAAACCAGCCCAGCGATTAACTGTGCTGCATCTGTTATTGATGAACGCACAATGACCTGAGGAATAGATGACTCTACTTGCGCGTAGACAAACATCATAATGAAGTTCGCAACCATCAACTTAACAAAGATATTGTCTTTACGAATGACACTTAAGGTCGCGGTGAAGTTCGGTAACTGAGAAGGGTCCGGCTTGGTGAAGGTCCCTTTACGCTCGATTCCAAGTAACAACCAAAATCCGTAAACTACATAGGTACCACCAGCCACAAAGAACAGATTTTGAGGGTGCGCGAGAGCTAAAGTAATGCCAATCAATGGCCCAAGAGCACCGCCCAGATTCAACAGAAAGTAACGAATGTTGAGTGCTAGCTCTCGGTCTTTCTGATCATTTAGATTATCCCCAATCACAGCCTTTGCGGGTGCTTCTATCATCGGACGCATCAAACCTGTCATCATAATCAGCACATAGAACTGCCACACCTCACTTGCGAGTGCAATGCCTGAGTACGAGATCGCGGCAATCCAACTACCAAACACCATTACCCACTTGCGACCCAGTTTATCAGACAGATAACCGGAATAGAGTCCAGTACCCGCACCAACAACAGCAGAAGCCGCCAACATAGTGCCGACCTCAATCGCGGATGCACCGTAATCTTCATAGAGAAAGACTATCAGAAAAGGCCATGCCATAAAGTAGCTCGTTCGGGCGAGTAGCGTCCCAGTCAGTACCGTCCATATTGAGAAATTGAAGCGTTTTACGCGCTGCTTTTGAAATAAACTTTCTGATCTATCCATAGAATTCCCTTTATTAACCAACTGGTTTAATAATTGTTATTCAGCCAGTATATGGATTGAGTTGTATAAATACAGACCACTCAAGTGATTCTTATAAAAGACAAGATCTCCTGCTTGTTTCACTACACGAAAATGGTGCAAACCATACAAAACACTCCACTTAATATTGAATGGAGTTTGACGTATGATGCTGATTGTCGATTTCTAAAAATATCAGCCAACTGGCCGAGTACCCAACGTTATGATCAACCCAAAACTGATAGCCCTACTTCCTGACCTTGCCTCCTTTATTTTGGTGGTTAATGAGGGCAGCTTTACCGCCGCAGCAAAGCAGTTAGGTGTGACGCCGTCAGCCTTGAGTAAACTCATCACTCGTTTAGAAAAAGCACTGTCGGTGAAATTGTTTGAACGAACCACTCGTACCCTTATCATCACGCAAGCAGGTCAACTGGTTTACGATCAGAGCGTGGTTATGATCAACGCGGCCCAACAAGCAGTTGAACTGTCTACCTCTGACCACACTGAACCTGCAGGCTCTATAACAGTAGCGGCGCCTGAGGCGTTCTTGAACTCAGTGCTACAGCCTTTCGTTGTTCCATTCTTAAATCAGTATCCAAAGATCCAACTTAAATTGAGAGCGGCTGATGGCGACATCGACATATTGCGTCAAGGCATCGACATTGCGTTTCGCCTTACCGACAAACCTGACGAGAGTTTGGTATTAAAAGAACTCGGAAAAACAAACCTCGTGTTATGTGCGAGCCCCGACTATCTAGAAGCCGAAGGAATTCCTCACCACCCTACCGAGCTTTCTGAACACGACTGTTTGTATCTTGCGGAGACAGACAAAGACCACATTTGGGACTTTCTTAAAGATGATGAATTCCACACGGTACCAGTCAGTGGGCGTTACGCAGTCAACCACTCGCAGATGCGACTAAAAGGTGTAAAAGAAGGCCTAGGTGTTGGGATTTTCCATGACTTCGTGATTCAAGATGCATTGGCTGAAGGTTCTGTAGTACAAGTATTGGAAGATTGGACCATCAAGAGTAACTACCATGGTGCGATTGCGATGCAGTTTGCTCAAACCAAGTATATGCCTGCACGATTACGTGTATTCATTGATTACGCAATGGAACACTTAAGTGACAAGCTGGCAGGAGAAATAAACGAATGCTGAAAGGAATACACCACGCGGCAATAATCTGTTCAAACTATGAATTATCGAAACGCTTTTACACAGAAATTTTAAAGCTTGAGATAATTGCCGAGAATTATCGTGAGGCTCGCCAGTCATACAAGCTTGATTTAGCGCTACCTAATGGTGCTCAAATAGAATTATTCAGCTTCCCTGACACACCTGAAAGACCAAGCTTTCCGGAAGCTCAAGGACTAAGGCACTTAGCTTTTTGTGTTGATGACGTTCAACATGTCAAAAGCTATTTAGAAGCACAAGGTATTGAAGTAGAACCGATTCGAGTTGATGAGTTTACGGGCAAATCATTTACGTTTTTCGCAGACCCAGACGGCCTGCCGCTAGAGCTTTATCAGATCTAAAGCGTTATCAAATCTAGAGCTGTATCAAGTCTAAAGTCTTCCTCACAAAAAAATCGCCCATCTGATTAATAAACGGACCTTCTCAAGCCGAGAAAGTCCGTTTGCATGTCAATTAACTCAACGCGGTCTTGAATCTCTCAACGCGTGAAAACAGTAACCAATCCAATAGCATTGCAGTCACAATCGTCGCCCCCGCGAGTGGAAACAGTACTGAAATAACTATCACGGTCACTAAGCCTGTCTTCCAAAGCCCTGCATCACCAAACTTCGGTGGCGTACCAAGCTTTCTTTGACCTGAAGGTCTGCGCATCCACCACATCACACCGCCTGTCACTGACACAACAATGAACGCCAAACAAAACAAGGCATTTAGAAGCTTGTTGATGATGCTGATGTCGCCTTGATGCAATGAAATACCAACCGCTAACGTCTTGGCAATGAAGTTATAATCTTGCCATGTCACCTCACCCAAAATACGACCAGAATATTGGTCTAGGTGTGTCGTACGATCCTGCGTTGGATCGATGATATCGCCGCCCATGGTATTGGCCGTCACCGTGTAAACACCCGTTTCTGAACGAGGGAAATTCACCTTGTACTGTGTAAAGTCAAGTGAGTGTGCCTTTTCAATAACGTCATCAATCTCGAAGCTGCTAGCTGACAACACATGCTGAGAGTGGTCTTCATCCATCTTAGAATGATCATGGGCTTCAGGCGCCTCTTCTACTTGATGGACGTGTTCTGCTGGCTGATCTTGAGACAAAGGCAGCGGTGTCTGTTCTAGATTCCATGGAAGCTCTTCTTCTGAGCCATGATTGAGGGAAGCGTGAGTCTTATCTGACAATGGAATATCGTCCCACATTTGAGGCGGGAAAGTGCTCCATGCTTGAACCAATTTACCACCCCAAAAACCTGTCCACGCCAATCCTGAGAGAATAAAAAGCAGCAGAATAAGAGATAGCGTGCCACCAATGTTCGCATGCAGATCACGCATCAGTACACGTGGCCCAGATGAAACTCTCAGCTTAAGAAAACCGGCGCGGCTCGCATTATCTCTCGGTAACCATAAGTAAATACCACTGATAAGTAAAAGAATCGATAAGCTTATTGCAACTTCAATTAGGTAATCCCCCCAATCACCAATCAACAAAGTGCCGTGAATGTCATTCGCCAGCTGATATAGGCTATCGCTGCGCGGGATTTCTCCTACCACTTCGCCAGTGTATTGATTCACAGTCGCGAAAACGGAAGTTCCATCTTCCAGTGATACTGAAAAGCGGTTAGCTAATTCAGGAGCTTTGCTCGGTACAAACTGTGTCACCGAGCCTTGTGGATATTGATTTTGCACTGCCGCTAACTGCTGTGAAATCTTGATCGGCTCACCGGATACTGCAATTTCAATCGCTTCTTGATGAAAAGCCAGTTCGATCTCATCGTCAAACAACATCACTAAACCAGTAACACTTAGCATCAGCATGAATGGGATAACGAATAGACCAGCATAGAAGTGCCAGCGCCAGGTGAGAAAGTAGAGGGTTTTATTACGCTCTTTGCTTTTTATATGGGTTTTCGAACCGGTTGTTGCACTGCTTGTAGACTGCGAAGTCGCTTGTGCCTTCACAGTAGTTTGAGATTCATTTCTCAACATTATTATTTCCTTTTACATGCGCAAACGAACCTTCTGAAAAATCAGAAAGTCACTAAGGCATGTTTAACTTTACTTAATACTATATTTTTTAATTATTTTAATGAGTGAGGTTTAAGCACTTACAAAGGGAGGGGCGCGAGGGGCTTGTCTCGTGTAGCCTTCACTTAGAGCCAAAAAAGCGTAGCTGTCTGAGACAATAGAACTCAATCGAGTTGTCAGTAGTGTAGTTGGAAGTTCGTCTTGGTGAAACGTGGAAAAATGGCTAAAAGGGCACGGCTTTCCTTTATGAGTATTAGGTTCACCTTCTTCAATTTGAACCAGTTCAAAGCCATTGACCGTACATAACGACGCCCATACTCCCGCACTATTACCATGAGCATTGATAACAGGCATTAATGTCACTAGCGCCCAGCTTAATGCTGTTGCAAGTAACATGGAGAAATTGAACGAGGTTCGGCGCATTATTCCAAATCTTTATAAATTTCCCTTATTATGAGGAACTTGGAATATAGGTAAACGTAAAGATTAACAGCAAGTTAAAAAATTGAAGCTAACGCACACTCTTTTTAGTTAAAAACTGGTTACAAAGAAAGAGCCAAAAGAATGTTACGCGCCTATTAGCAGTAAAATGTCTAGAAAAATAGCAGTAAACTGTTTAGAGAAACGACAATAAAAAAACGACGCGTTATACCTTCTTAAAAAAGAATAATGTAAGGCGACGTTTTAGAAGTCGAATCTTGAGGTTTTGCTCTTTGATACGCATCTAGCAAACGCTCATGATTAACGAATTAACCGAAGATTTTGCTCCAAATGCTTGGGTTACGCTTCTCATGGTACTCTTCACGAAGGCCGTCAATAGTACGAAGTTCCTGCTGTGCTGACTCGAAGTCACCTTGGTCTAGCTTCTGCTCAATGCTATCCAATGATGCACTGATCTTTTTGAAGCCTTCCATGAAGTTATCTTCTTTCTCTATTGGGTAAACACCCGTTTTCAGCTCTGCCACTAGCGTATCTAAACGAACGATAGGCTTTTGCATCTCTTCAATGCTTTGAGCTTCTGCCGCTTGTTTGAACGCAAGCTTCATTTCTTGCATGTTTTTCTTAAGGTCTACGTTAGCAAATGCGTTGCCAGACAATACTGAAGCAGCGATTAAACCAGATAAAAGGATTGAGCGAGTTTTCATTGTTTCTCCAAGTGAAGCGGTGCCTTTGAAGTTAGAGCCATCATTACTGTGGCACTTCGACTTTATTATTTTCGGCTAGTGTATACAAAAATCTGTCAGGCACAAAAATTGATTGTGTCGAAATGCAAACCCGCCGACATTCTCTTAAATAAGAGCTGAGTATTCTGGGATTTCATTACGACCGCGCAACGCCAAAAATGACAGGAATTGCTTTGGAGAATGAGTGATCACCTTTCTGGAATCCACGCCCACCTCATCAAGTAATGAAGACACAAGATCCAGCCCGCCCACGTCTTGGCAGAAATGCGCATCACTTCCAGTAGTAATGAATGCCCCTTTCGCTTTTGCGATTCTCGCAATCTCGAAACAACGGTCGACACTACCAACACGGCTATTGCCTTTGAGTGTGGTGTTATTAATCTCGATTGCTACGTTATATTGAGCTGCGCATTCAATCACAGCTTCAAAATCGAAATCAAAATTTGGGTTCCCTAAGTGGCCAAGTGCATCGATTCGACCGCCCTTAATCACATTCACGAGAGCCTCTGTATGGGTAGCGACATCCGATGGGCGAAATACTGGCTCATGAAAACTCGCGATCACCCAATCCAAGTTCTTATCAACGCTCGGATGAATATCGATGTCACCTTGAGTGTTCATGATGTTTGATTCCACGCCGCGGATAATAGCAACGTCTTCGATAAAACGAGGAAGTACACGCTGGTTGCTGAAGAACCAATAATGTGGCGCGCCCGGCATCGACTCTGAATGATCAGTGGTACAAAACATGTCTAAGCCATTTTGTTTTGCCGACTTGGCATTCTCGATAAGCGTGCTGTAAGCATGACCACTTGCGTATGTGTGAGTGTGGGTATCTACTTTGAGTTCCATGAAACAATGCCCTCTAGCTTGGTCTCTAAACGTTTTTCAAAAAGGTATCCCTGAACCGCTTTCTGAAAAGGAATGCTTAATGGCAACAATTCGACCAGTTTATCAGCTGAAAGTGACAATTAGCACCCAAACCTGAGGGTTTATTTAGACTGCACGAGAATACGTGGTTAGCCAGAACGCACTAACGCTTGGTCGTATCTAACTAGAACGAATAAACTCAGGTAATTGCGCCAATTTTTTGCAACCTACTCAAGTTCGTCAATACTTAAACCAGTTCACAAGTTGGAGTGTTAGATGAGAAGAAGACGATATCCGCTGAGTATCCACATCACTAGCCTTTTCTTAATTTTGACAACTCTTGTCGGTGCCGTACTGATTTCGATAAGTTATCGGCACTCTCAAGAACTGCTTTTAGGCACAGTGCGCGAAGTCAGCAATGAACATCGCGACAAGCTAGAATCGGTATTTAAACAAGCCATTGCCCCTGTCATCACAACCTTAAACGTGATGGCGGTGAGCCCGTTTGTTGCCCATCAAACCTCCTCTGTCGAAAAAGATTCTTGGCTTGCTTCAGTCGATATTATCTTCAAGCAAAATACCAACTTGGTCGCCCTGTTCTATGGCTCTGAAGATGGTAATTTCAGAATCTTTCGACCTCTGAGTTCCATTAAACAGAGAGCCGACAACAACGCCCCAGCCAAGGCGACCATGATGGTCAGCACCACCAATCTAGATGGTGAAAACTTTATTACCTTTCTCGATGGCGCACATCAAGTGATCAGTACCCGACAAGCCGAGAGTAAGTTCAACCCTACGACTCGACCTTGGTTTCGTAACGCAAAGCCTGACGGCTCAATACAACTTTCTGAGCCCTACCTATTCTATTTCCTGCAAACCAATGGCATTACGCTTTCTAGACGTTCTTTGGATGGCAAGCATGTCGTTGGTGCCGACTTCACGTTGAAATCTCTCTCTTCCCAGATCAGTGAATTGGCCTACTCTCCGCAAACTCGACTCGCCTTGTTCGACCAACATTTTAATCTTCTCGGTCAGCATCAACTTGATCTATCAATTCCCAAGCTTACCTCACAGCCTAATGACCCAAATAAAATTGAGAAAACGAATAACCAAGCGACGGGAAAGCTCTCTGGTAGTGAGCAAGACCAAAGCTTCTTTAATGTGCCCAAACGTGAACAGATGGAAGCATTGAAAGCTTCCGTCATAGCGCCGCTTATCTCTGATGAAGAGAAGTTTAATCTCAACCTAAAAAACGTTGAATACAACTTAAACACTTGGGCATTAACGCTAACGCCGGTTCAACTCACTCAAAACGTCACCTTATACTTGGCAGAAGCGACGCCACACAATGAGCTGCTCGCTGATCTTATCTCAATGCGAGACAAGCAAGTTGCGGTCGCGATTGGGATGTTGTTCATCTGCTTCGCTATCGTATGGTTTGTTGCTAATCGACTGTCTCAGCCGCTTAATACGCTGATGCAACTCACCGACAACATCGCTCGATTTGACTTCAGGCGTACTCATTATCCCAAAAGCATGATTCAAGAAGTGGCTAACCTCACCCATTCGATTGAGCTGATGGAACACACGCTTCATGATCTGATAACACTACTTAGAGACACTGCAGGTAATCAGGAATTTTCGATCTTAGCCAAGAATATTGCTCACCAAAGCTATTTAATTACCAAAGCAGAAACCATCGTCCTTTTCACCCAATCAAAAGAGAAAGACGTGTTTGATACTGCTGCTAACCTCGCCATTATTCCCTTTAAAGCCGACATTAATGACTTCATCAAACATACCCCTTGGTTGTTGTGCCAACTTAAATCTGGGGAGATCATCCACTTAAACCGAGAAGACAATGTTCTTAACTACTACCAAGACTCAATCTTCAATTCAGACCTTTACCTGTTTCCACTATTGAACAGAGAGAAGCTTTTAGTGGGTATTGTGACAATTGGCTATGAAAGACCGATTACTAAAATGCAGGCAGATAAGCATGCTTTTTTGCGAGAGTTGCTAAGCTTTGCTGAAATAGCCAAAGATAACATTGACCAAATGCAGCAACAGAAAGACATGCTTAATGCCTTTATCGAATTGATTGCATCAGCGATTGATACCAAATCACCTTACACGGGTGGGCATTGCCAGCGAGTACCTGAGCTCACCAAATGGCTAACTCAAGCAACCATTGATGATGACCGCTATTACCCGCAATTCTCATTGGATAATAAACAATGGGAAGAACTCATGCTGGCTGCTTGGTTGCACGATTGTGGCAAAGTGACGACACCAGAATATGTCGTGGATAAGGCAACAAAACTAGAAACGATATATGACCGAATCCACGAAGTGCGAATGCGTTTTGAGTTATTGAAACAACAAGCGGAAACCGATTATTGGAAAGCCATAGCGAACGGAGCGCTTCAAGAGGATCAGCTTACGATCCTCGAACAAAGCTTGTCAGAATTGGATGAAGAATTTGCCTTCGTTGCAGAGTGCAACCTTGGTGGTGAGTCGATGACAGAAGCACAACTCGAACGCTTGGACCAAATAGCTAAACGCCAATGGAAACGCACGCTGGATGATCAATTGGGGCTGTCATGGTCTGAAGAAGAGAGGTTTAACACGAAGCAAACTTCAGCAACACAATATACCGCTGAACCAAATACCGAAGAACCAAATCCCTTAGAGCCAATTAAAACCAAGCAAACTCTGCCGGTTATGGAACCGCTACTTGCCGATAAACCTGAGCATAAAATACCGTGGGATAATGGCTTTAGCCCTACTGATGTATGGCAAGAAGCGTTTGTGCTTAAGCCAGGAGAGGTCAAATACAACCAAGGTGAACTGCACAATTTGAAAGTTCGTCGTGGCACGTTAAACGATGAAGAACGTTTCATGATCAACGATCATATTATTCAAACCTTCACCATGCTTAACAAGCTGCCTTATCCGCCTTACCTCCAGAATATTCCGGATATCGCTAGTGGACACCACGAGCGTATCGACGGTAAGGGCTACCCAAGAGGCTTAAGCGAAGACCAATTACCTCTGCCGTCCAGAGCGATGGCCATTGCTGATGTCTTTGAAGCGCTCACCTCTAGTGATCGCCCGTATAAGAAAGGCAAACTCCTAAGCGAATCACTCAACATCATGACCGACATGGCGACCAGCGGTCATATCGATCCCAAGCTGTATTTGCTGTTCTTAGAAAACAAAATCTATGACAAATACGCTGAGCGATTCCTAGAGACTAAACAGCGTTGCGAGATTGAACCAAACCAACACATCGACCGAGTAAAAGAGTACATACGCTCATTATTTTAAGTTTGAGCTAACCATTTAGTCTTTAGGCTATAAGATCAATGATTAGTTTTTAGCAGCAGAATCCAACACCGCAACGTCCACTACAGTGGCTACCGTCGCTACAGCCACTGTAACTCGCGGTGTCTGGTTGGCTTTCGCCTTGCTATGTCTCTTCGCTAATAGCGTGTTGGTAATGCTCGCCACAACAATCAGGTTAATGCCAATCATCTGCTGAATAGAAAACACATCATCAAAGAACAAACCCTGCCATAACGCGCTAAACAACATGTTTGTAAAAATCAGAGGTGCCAACTGGGAACCGCTGTCTGCCAGCTTATACGCCTTGGAACGGAAGATTTGGGTATTGATGGTAAACAGTGCAAGTCCGAAAGCTCCGAGAGCAATCCAACGTAAATCGTCAAAAGACAACAACGCCGACAGGAAACCTTTTTCAGCACTTTCAATCACCTCAGGAACCGCAGAAACTGAAGTAAACACCACCATTGGTATCACAATCATTGCCGCAACTAAAAAGGTCCACGCGTTAAGCTCTGCCGGAGTCAAGCTGGTTTTAGACGCCCGGTACAAGCTCACTTGTGAACCCGAATTAAACACACCCGCCAATAACCCCAGCAACAACGCTGGCCTAAAGAACTCTGAGCCAAATTCAAACTGCGACCAGTCCCCAGCCATCATCACTACGCCAACAAAGGTGACAACTAAACACACTATCGTCGTTGTATGAATCTTGGTGCCAAACATTAACTTTTCTAACAATGGAATAAACAGAGGACCAGTGCTGAACAACACTACCCCTTCAACCAGAGTTAAAGTTTGTAGTGAAGTAAGGAAACACCACTGGCACGCCACCATAAAGATCGCCCGCATCACTGACGGTTTCCACATTTCTCGTGTCGGCTTGCTGATCTTATAAAAGGTCAGAAAAAGAAATAAAAACAGACTGGGTAAGAAAAAACGCACAAAACTGAGTAACGAAGTAGGCATCACTTCAGATAGATATTTGGCCATTAAGCCACTTAAAGACAAACTGAATGTCGACAACAACATGAAAGTCGTCGCCTTGGTAATATCAGACATAATTATCACCTCCTATGACAGCTATTTTAGAGGCGTGACGTGATGAGAAATAGCGAGTAATATTAACCACAACTGTAAGGAAAACTTACCAATGAAGAAACTCGTTCCACTTAAATCCGTTTATGCTTTCATTGCTGTAGCCGAAACAGGCAGCATGACCGAAGCCGCTCGCGTGTTGTATGTCAGCCATTCAGCGGTAAGCCAAGCGATAAAATCATTGGAGCAACTGGTCAACAAACCGCTATTCCAACGTGTGGGCCGTCGTGTTGTACTCAATGCAGCAGGTAAGCGATATTATCGAAAAGTCGCACCAGCACTGGAACAAGTAATAGAAGCCACAGAAGAACTCGCCAAAACGCCTAACGACCACCGCATCACCCTCAACATGGTGAACTCACTCGCCATGCACTGGTGGATCCCGCGAGTCTCGGAATTCCAAAGCTTTGCTCCCTCTCTTGATATTCGCATATCCACGTTAACGGGCACTTTCGACATAGAGCAAGAAGGTGTCGACATCGCGCTTGTGCACGGCAAACCGAGCGAGTGGGACCAATATTACAGCGAAAAGCTCGGTAACGATGATCTGGTATTGGTGTGCAGCCCTGCACTATTGAAAAACCAAATGGGATTAAGCGTTGAACAACTGGTGAAACAAAACCCAACCATTGGTGTATTCAACCCAAGAAGACAGCATGACTGGCAGGTGTGGTGCGATCATTACCAAATACCCATGCCGACGTTCCACAGTAACTTGACATTCGATGTCTCGATTCAAGCCGTGCAAGCTGCCATTCGTTCGCTTGGTGTATTAGTCACTCACCGCTTGTTTGTGAAAGATGACATCAGCCATGGCATGCTGGTCGAAATTAGTGAGCCAGTGGCTAACCCCCATCAAGATTTCTATTTCGTTTGTCCAAAAAACAAATTAAAACAAGAAAGTGTGCTAAAACTGAGAACATGGTTAAGGCATGAATTCACGCGCTCAGATACAAAACTCAGCGAGTAACTAATCACCAAGTAACAAATCAACTAGTAACAACTCACCTAGTAACCAATCATCTAACTTACAGAGGCCACTATGATTATTACCACTACACAATCTGTCGAAGGCAAACGCATTGTCGATTACAAAGGGGTTATTGCTGGAGAAGCCATTCTCGGGGTTAACGTATTCAAGGATATGTTTTCAGGTATTCGAGACTTCGTCGGTGGACGTTCTGGCACCTATGAAAAGGAACTGGAGAAAGCACGTAACTACGCATTCAAAGAGCTAGAGCAGAAAGCGATTGAAGCGGGTGCAAACGCAGTGGTTGGTGTCGATATCGATTATGAAGTCTTAGGAACAGGTAATGGCATGCTGATGGTATCAGCCAGCGGCACAGCGGTTGTCGTCGCTTAATCGAATCTGAAATTATGTGATTCAATAAATGCTTATTCCAACCTTCGGTTTTTTCATCACCAGAAGGTTGGAATAGCGATAAGCCGTGGCTGAAGTTAATTTAACTCGTTCTGCCTTCTTGCTCAGAGATGATGTCATCAAAAGAGGCAATTCGAGCAAGAAACGCCCCCTTGTCTTTCGGTAATATAGAGCTTGCCAAAGGCAGGTCAGCCTTCATCGCGTCGACCGCCCTTCCACGTACCAACACTTCAAAATGTAAGTGAGGCCCTGTTAAACGGCCAGTTGCACCCGACAACGCAATTTCCTGACCTCGCTTAACCTGTTGCCCTTTCTTAACCAAGAATCGACTCAAATGCAGATAGCGAGTTTTGTAAACACTGTTATGTTCAATCACTATGTATCTCCCTGCGTATGGATGGTCACGAAGTGCCACAACCCTACCGTCTCCCGTTGAATAAACGGGTGAACCCACAGGTGTTGCGAAATCAGTACCATTATGCGGCGATACACGTCCAGTCACAGGGTGCTTTCGGAATGGGTTGAATGATGAAGTAATTCTTCGGAATTGTTTGTCTATTGGGTATCGATTGAAAGCTTGCTCAAGGCTATTCCCCTCTCGGTCATAGAAACGCCCATCCGCAGCAAGAAAAGCCGCCACTTCCCTATTTCGTAGCTTGATAGAAACCCCTTGCACTTCAGTCTTACCCGTTAAGTGATCTTCCGTGTATTGCTCTTTAACCAAAACATTAAAGCTGTCGCCAGCTCTGAGATCTTTGGAGAAGTTAATTTTATCTTTCAGCGTTCGAGTGATATTGGCTATCTGAGCACTGGTTAAACCGGCCTTGTAAGCTGACGTGGAAAAACTCCCCTGCACCGCACCTGCGTACAATTTTTCTTTCCATTCCCCAGGAGTCTCGATGAACTGATAACTAAAACTACCGTCATCATTTTCTGTGTAGACAGCCTGCTCAACCAAGCTCTCATGGTAAATCAATTCGACTAGCTGCTTAGAGTCACTATCCAACAACAGCTCTAGATGATCGCCGGGTTTGATCGTATCCAGTTTCAGTGATTCTAGATCGGCCTCAAGTATCTTTTGAGCCGTTCGGTAAGGTAGTTTCCAAGAGGTGAATACATTGCTGAGTGTATCCCCAACTTTGACAAAATAATGGACTCTTACCAGAGAACTTGACTCAACGTTTGAACTCAATGGCTTCTCATCAGCCGACACAGCACCTTGGTAAGGTGTAATTTTGATAACGATGTCTTCTGGTGGTTTAGGCGAAATAGAAAGATATAAAGCAAGTGAAAATGCGCTGATAGCAGTAATAATCAGGCCAGTGCGGAGGAACTTCATAAAAATACTTAACGGTTATTATAATGAACTTTTCGATTGTTATAACATAACAATTCATTCAATAAAATAAGCGAAGTGTAAGAAACCGTTCCGTAAAAACGATTAAAAGCATAGTGAGCGTACGAAGCTCACCATGCCATTAAATAATTACTCTTCACAAAGCGTCTCAAAGCGATCTAAACCTCTCAGCATCTCAAAATCAGGCTCTTCAGCTAGCAACTCTCGCATTGAGCCACTGGCTTCGATAGAGCGCTCTAAGTCGTCTATTGCCTGACCTTCAGCTCCTAACCTTGCATACGAACAAGCTCGTTGGTACAAGGCATGGGCATTTTGATCATCCACTTCCAATACGCGATTACATAAACTCATTGCCCAGTGGTATTCCTGCATGTCCATCGCCGCATCAGCTTTATAAGTGAGCGCCTCTAAATCACCAGGGCGGACTTTTAAGATCTCATCATAAATTTCAATTTTTTGCTCGGCGGTTTGAGCATTTTGCGCTCTCAACCATAAGTTGTGTATTTCATTGATGATTTCGATTTCTCGGTTGTTCTCTGAGATGATTCGAGTCTTACGCTTTAGATCCCTTTCAAGAACGTTAAACTTCTTCTCGTACTCTTGAGCGATAGAATTCAATCGCTGGTCAGCCATTTCTTTGGTGGTGTGCTTGAGTTCTTTAAGCGATTGCCACCCAACTAATGCGATAAGTGAAGCGACACCCGCAATAATGTAGAAGAAATAGGTTACGGTCACATTGGCGTAATTCAGCGATTTGTCCGCCACAGCGAGCTCACGGTCGGTCATCTGAATAGTCAAACGTCTTTCAAGATCTTGTTGGTCCATTCTTAGCTGCTTCAATTCATCCAAGATATAGCGTTCCATCAACGGTCGATCTAAGTAGTCCAATTCTGAGTACTCAACTTCTTCGCTTGCAAGACTAACCGTGCTGAACACCGAGATAACTGCAATCAATAAGATTCGAAGCATTATACATTCCTTATATATTTCATCTTTAAGCTAACTGTATCTTGTAATAGTCATACAAGCTAGGAAGTCGACAAGTTTGGCTTATTCGTATTAGTTAATAGTTATTTATAGCTCGATAGTCACTCACTTCTACAATCGATTCCTCCAACCACCGACTCTTCCAACAATCCTGCGTAAATTCCATTGTGAGCCACCAGCTGTCGATGATTACCTTGCTCAACAATTTCACCCTTTTCCAGCACCAGAATGGTGTCCGAGTGACGAACTGTACTCAAACGGTGTGCAATCGCAATCACGGTTTTTTCCTTAAACAGACGCTGCATTGCTTTTTGAATCAGGTCTTCGGTGATTGAATCCACCGAGCTAGTTGCTTCATCAAGCATCATCAGTTGTCCACTTTGAGCAACCGCTCTAGCGAACGAAATAAGCTGCGTTTGCCCCACAGATAGGTTGGATCCGTTCTTTTCTAAATGGAAGTCATAGCTTTGTGGCAATTGTTCAATAAACTTATCGGCGTACACATAGCGTGCTGCTTGTTCAACCTCAGTTCTAGATAGATGCGTTTTGCCCAGCGCGATATTGAATTGGATTGTCTCTTCAAACAAGTGCACATCTTGCATCATCATTGAGAACAAATGAGCAGAGTCTTCGCTTGAAATCTGTGACAGCTCTATTCCATTCAACAAAATGCTGCCTTCATAGTCTTGGTAGGTTTTAGAGATCAGACGCAGAATCGTCGACTTACCCGACCCCGTCGAACCTACAAGCGCGATTTGATGCCCTTTCTCCAATACAAACGAAACATTCTTTAGAACATATGGAGAGTCGTCTTTGTAACGGAAGCTCACATTCTTAAACTCCAGGCTCACAAACTGTTCGAGCTGTATTTCAACCTTGTTAGATGGCAGCAGGTTGCGCCCTTCTTCTTCAGTCGGCTCAACAAACAGCTCTTCAATATGGTCAAACGCTGCAAATGAACTCTGAATCGAAGCAATCTGCGAAGTAAAGTCACGGATCGGAACAAACACTTTCTCTAAGGTGTTGATGAACGCAATTAGCACACCCAACGTGAGTGCCCCTTCTATCACTTGCTCAGAGCCATACCAGATCATAATTGCGATGGTGATAGAAGTGATGCCAGAGATAAACGAGAACAAAATCGCATCGTATTTATTTATCTTCTTCTGCGCTCTTAAAAACTCATCGGTATAGCCTTGGTAACGCTGTTCTACTTGATCTTCCGCTCGGTACATCTGAACGGTTTTCATACCAAATAAGACTTCTTGTAAAAAGCCAATACCACGAGCGAGCGAAGAACGAGTCACCTTGTACAGTTCACGAAGTCGGTTTCTCACATACACCGTTAAATACATCACTGGCGGCATTATAATCAAAACAATCATCGTTAATTGCCAATCAATGAAGAACATCATTACCAACAGAGCAATGGTGTTAATACTATCCTTCACTAGACCAACAACCGATTGAACAAACGTCTCGCCGATGGTTTCCAAGTCGCTGGTTAGTCGTGAAAGCGTTACGCCAATCGGTGTGTTATCAAAATAACTACGCGGCAGTTTAAGTACGCGAGCAAACAACACTGAACGCATGTCGGTTATCGTGTACTGCCCCGTTTTACGTAGGTTATACGAATAAGTGGTATCCACCACATAACTAACCACTAGCACAGCAACTAGATAGAAGACATATTCGAGCAGTCCATCCATATCTCCATGACTTAAATGAACATCGATCACTTGAATGATCAGCCAAGGAAACAATAGGCTTGTAATGACAGAGAGCGGGAGCATAGCAATGCCCAGAATCGCAGAGCGTTTGTATTTCTTAGCAAACTTAAAAAAGTGCTTGAGGTACTTAAGATCAACACCTTTTAACATGCTGCTGCCTCCGTTTCATTCTGCTGTAACTGCCATGTATCGTAATAGTAATCGCACGTTTTCAATAACGTTGCGTGGTCGCCCTTCGCAATCACCTTACCTTCGTTCAACACGATAATTTCATCCATATATTCAAGGGCATTAACACGGTGTGAAACCACAAGTACCGATTGATTTTCCAAGCGCTTAAACAAGCCCTCTAAAATCTTACGTTCTGTTTCATAGTCAACCGCTGATAGAACGTTATCCATGATGATCAAATCGGTGGGTTGCAATAAAGATCGCGCAATACTCAAGCGCTGTTTCTGACCACCCGACAACATGATCCCTTTCTCTCCAACTAAGGTTTGGTCGCCATGCTCAAAACGTGTCACGTCATTGGCTAACTGACTCAGTTCTAACACCTCATCAACCTGACTCTTTGCCAAATCAGTATCTAAGCTACCAAAGCGGATATTGTCTTCGACGGTTGCAGAAAACAGGTAAGGGTCTTGAGTCACGGTTTTCACGTAACGGCGCAAATCACTGCGTGAGAAACTAGTGACATCTCTTTCGCCTAGAAAAACTGAATCTTCTGGTACATCCAAGTGATGGTTCAAGCAATTCACTAATGTCGTTTTACCCGCTCCGATTCCGCCTAGCACACCCACTTTCTTACCTGCTGGAATGTCAAAGCTGATGTCATCGAGAATCAGACGCTCTTCACCCGAATAGCTGAAGCTGAGGTTGCGAATAGAAAACGTTTTTCCCTTCAGAGATTCAACATCTAACTCAGTGAGCTTATCTTCATCAAGGTCTGGAACTTTGGCATTAAGAATGGTTTGTGCACTTTGAATGCCGACCATGCCACGCTGATAAATGGTCGCGATTCTGCCTAATTGCATCAATGGCATTGCCAACAAAACGGAGTAAGTCAGAAAGGCGGTAATCTCACCGAGGGTTAGCTCTTGTCTCATTAACATGTAGCCACCAAGCCCTAGAATGATGATTTTCATCAAGTCATTGGCGTAATCGAGTACTGGCATAAAGAAGACTTGAATACGTGTAATTTTAAGGCGGCATTCAAGTAATAACTGATTAAGCTTTTCGGTTTCAGCTTTCACCCAAGGTGACATCTGCTGGCTCTTAATCAAATCAATCCCGGACAAGTAACTCATTAGCTGAGCAGACAGGTTTTGCAGACGTTTCATGTGCTCTAAATGCAGCGTTTTCATACGCTGGAAGCCCACTCGAAAAATCACAAAAGCGATTGAAATAGGAATAATCGAATACAGTGTCAGTTCTGGTGATATGCGCCACATGTAAAGAGGTGTCAGCGACAAGGCAAGCAACGCATTGAAGAACTGCAAGAAGCCGACACCAAACAGCAGTCGAATGCCACCAAGGTCATTGTTGATGATTGAGATCAAGCGACCAGAAGCAAAGCGTTCATGGAAGCTGTTCGGCAAGCGATTCAGCTTTTGTAGAAGGGTGCTTTTGAGCGCGGCCTCTGTAATTCGTCCCGGATTAAGCGCATAGATACGAGACAGAATCCTCACCACAACCATGGCAACCGACATCCCGACCACAATCCAGACATAGCTTTGAAGTTGCTGATGACCCGTTGAAGAAGCGTCATCAATCAAATCTATCGCCAATTGGATATAACGAGGGATTTCTACTTGTAACCAGTTAACGAGAAAAATGAACACAATCGCCCATAAGTACGAGGTACGATTCATGCGTAGATAGTGGGCAACAAACTGTCTTTTATTCATAGTCTTCTTTGTTTAGGGCAGGCTCACCGAATTTTGGTGATTAAACGACTGAATAGGCAATCAAGCTCAATATGTCATCGCTAAGATAAAGATACATCAAAAACTAAGTGAATCACCATTATCTACTGGTCACGGTTACTCTATTTTAGAACGGTAAGAAACAAATTTGCCGCCAACGTGGCGGCAAATTGATAGCTGAACAAAATTAATATTAAGGTACGCTAAAGCATTTCTTTTGCGATGAGGTGTAGCAAAAAGGTTTCCCGCTCAATGCTCATGCCCTTTTTAGGGCTTTCGGCCATGGTCTTTTCGTTGTGAGCGATAGCTTTTTGGATATTCATCCACACCGGTTTCATCCCGTTTTTCACTTCGTAGTCTTCGTAAGCTGTTTCGCCAAGCTCACGATCAATCTTGCATGAGTAACAGTAAGAAATCATGTGCATTATATCTGCATCATCTTTATACCAAGGACGAAACTCTTCAAAAATACCGAACGGTTTAATACTGTGAATGTTCTTCGCACCCGTCTCTTCTTCAAGCTCACGAACCATACCTGCGATCACATCTTCACCATCATCCAAACCACCACCAGGAATGGTGTAGTCGTGATAACGCTCTGTATAAAGCATCAAAATGTCTTCGCCATCTAACACAATCGCACGTGCAGCATTGCGCTTATATACCGTCTTATTGTCTAGGTGATCGATATCAGGGTGAATAGTGGTTTTTAGGTGTCTCATGATACTGACTGCTCTACTGAATTTGGCGGCATCATATCATAATCATCAATAGATTCGACGTTCTCCGTCCACTGAAAGAACACATAACCTCTGCTTTTGATCGCTGTTCGCCCACTGCTATCTAGTCGAAATAACCATCAAGTAGCACTTTATTGACAGAGACCGTTCCTGTTAGAGCACCAGCTATTCCAGCATGACCAAACACTCAAAAAGCAGTTGAAAATAGCGAAATATCAACCTATTTCAATATCTTGACCAAATTAAAACAACCTTTTCTGAAATCTAAAATATACTAGTTTCATAGAGCTTCTAATCTGGTTCTGTAGAACTTAACGCATTCGATTATAGAGTTATCACGTAGGAGATAAACATGAAGAAAATTGGTTTGATGGCTGTATTTGCCGTTGTGTTGGGCGGTTGTGCAAACGACTATGCAGAATATAGCGAAGGCCAACGTGTTTCAGTGGCTAACCCAGCAGCGGTTTATTGTGTTCAACAAGATGGTGAATTAGACACCGTAACTGAAAACAATCAACGCACTACTTATTGTGTATTTGATGACGGTGAACGTATTGAGCAGTGGGAATACTACCGCAACAACCATGAGCAAAAAGAAGAAAGCTAAGCTGCGACATCGTGAAGGGTTAACGTCACACCTATACACGACGTTAACCCTTCACGAATGCCACCCAATCAAATCACATGACATTAGGTAAACTGTTCGCTATCGAGCGGTCGGTTTACCTTACTATACGCATCAACTTTATACACACATCACCTATATACACAAAGCACCTTTTGGCTACCTACCTGTATTACTAATATTGGTGTTTTTCGCTATCTCCACCAGCGATGTGTGTGATCTGATTCAGGATCTAAATAACGATTCAATAAAGTCAGGTTAGTATCGAGCAATGCTAGGTACTCCCTAACTTTTTCTATGTCGATTCCTACTGGGGTATTTTGGATGCAGGTCTCCAACACTGGAAGCAAGCTTTCTACGATATCAAAATGAGAGGAACGCCCTACCAATTCTTTTGCTTTAAACAACGCTTCAACGGAGAGTCTTTGTGGCTCTTCCCTAACGATATCTAAATCTCGTTGAAACGCCCCTGCGCTTACGCCTTCAAGATAGACTCGGTAGGTCGTCAGGGCATCCATTAACAGAAACAATTGCCCTTGCTCTGTTTGATGAGGGTATGGCACCGCGACATGAGCCTCTAACTGACGATCTATTTGTAGTTCCACCCCAAGTGCAGAGCACTTCTCGACCAAAACCTTAAGCAAACCTTGCTCGTCCATCAACGATTGAATCTCGAAGATACGTTGTAAGTGGTAGTCATTAGAAACGAACGTCACCTTCACACTCTGCCCGCGTGTGAACAGCCCACTTTCAATCATTTCTGACGCTAAGTTTTGAATGTTCTCAACCGTATTTGTCGAATGCTGCTCAAGTAAAACCTCTCCTATGGGAAACGGATGCTCACGTTGATTTTCAAGCTTTCGAAAATACTCGAGCATCACATCGGCTTCAGAAAGGGTTTGCCCTTGTGTCACCCCACCACAGAACGCCACAGCCGTTTGCTGGTTCGACTCTTCAGCCAAAGGCCCCGCCAGATACTCAACTAAAGCATCAACTCGACTAATTCCTTCATTAGTCAATTTATTCTCATTAAGTCGCTTACCTAGCACAATAAGGAGGTGAATAATGCTCATTTTATGTTCAAGTCTCGTTTTAGGGATGAGATGGAGTGAATTATGTATACAATACTTATTAACAAAAGTATTTTGAAATTCTTACATGTTGTTCTCAATAATGCTCACTATTGAGAACAACATCTCGGATCATACAAGAATAGACGTGTCGCTTTAAAGCAAACATAGCACGCTCTTGTATTTCATCGCTCTATGCTTGCTTAACTCGAGTTTCAATAAAAGAAACGTTTCAAGCAAAGAACCAGCTCAATCGAAGAACTGTTTCAGCCAAAGAACTGCTTCACCCAAAGAACAGGTTCACTCAAAGAAGTGGAACTAACGAAATACAAATTTTACACAGAGTTCGTTCATCGAACCGTCTTCACAGGAAGTTACTATGCTGTCAATTTTTGATATCTACAAAATTGGGGTTGGGCCGTCCAGCTCCCACACAAATGGACCAATGATCGCTGGGTTTAACTTTACCCAAAAAATTGATGCTCAGCTTACACAAGTAAAGCGTATTCAAATCGATTTATACGGCTCGTTATCATTAACGGGTATTGGTCACCATACAGACAGAGCGACCTTATTAGGTTTACTCGGTAACCGCCCCGACACCATTAAAATTACCAGTGCTAACCAAGCAATGCGTAAAGCAATTGAAGATAAGTCTCTACTGGTTAGCGGTAACCATGAAATTCACTTCGACGTAGAAAGCGACTTGCTGTTCCATAAAACCAACCTTCCGCTGCATGAAAATGGCATGACCATATCTGCCTTTGACGCAAGCGGTAGCCTTTTAGAGATGGAAACATATTACTCAATTGGTGGTGGCTTTATCGCAACCGCTGATGAGCTACAAAATGGCAAGCAAGAAGCAGAAACGCAAGTTGAGTTCCCTTTTACTTCCGCTGACCAGCTACTTGAATTGTCAGAGCAACAAGGACTTAGCCTTGGAGGCTTAATCCTGCGTAATGAAGTGTCTTTCCAAGGTATGGATGTGATTGACCAGAAAGCCGACCAAATCTGGAAGGTGATGTCTCTGTGCATGCAGCGAGGCTTCGACACCGAAGGCATCCTTGATGGCGGTCTAGAAGTGACGCGTCGAGCTCCTGCTCTTTTGAAAAAGCTTGAGGCCAATGCTTCGATTGAAAACGATCCAATGGAGATCATGGATTGGATTAACCTATTTGCCTTTGCTGTGAGTGAAGAAAACGCAGCGGGTGGACAAGTCGTAACATCGCCAACTAACGGTGCGGCTGGCGTTATCCCTGCGGTACTAATGTACTACCACCGCTTCATCAAAGAGCTAGACACCAAGCAGTTGAAAGACTTTTTAGCTGTCTCTGGCGCTATTGGCATCTTGTACAAAACCAACGCTTCGATTTCTGGTGCAGAAGTGGGTTGTCAGGGCGAAGTTGGCGTATCTTCATCAATGGCTGCAGCAGGCCTAACCGCCCTACGCGGTGGTAGCAACGAGCAAATCTGTATTGCAGCTGAAATCGCTATGGAGCACTCACTAGGCATGACATGTGATCCGATCGGTGGTCTTGTTCAGGTGCCATGTATCGAGCGCAATGCAATGGGCGCAATGAAAGCTATCAACGCATCACGTATGGCGCTGAAACGCACCAGTAAGTGTCTTATCTCGTTAGACAAGGTTATCGCAACCATGTATCAAACAGGTAAAGACATGAACAAGAAGTACCGTGAAACTTCTCTAGGCGGCCTAGCCGTGATCCACATGGCTCCTCCTTGTGAATAACCGCGAATACCAATCACAGTAAGTAAGTGATCATAAATAGCGCAGGAAAAAGGCTCAAGAACAAGGCGGCTCTTCTCGATAAGAAGTTTCGATAAGTAGTTATTCTACAATCAAAATTTCTAACGCAGTTATTGAGCGTTTTAACAAGCTAGGATGACCAGTTATTTACTACGATTGGTATAAAACACGAGTGGAGAAAGCCTCTATAGAGACGGTATTCTTGTAAACTTAGGTTTCAATATCTCAACAAAGCCAGCCACTAAGCTGGCTTTTTTATTGGCTCAAGCCCAGCAGCCAATTGAAAGTAATACTCACCCAAAATAACTTACAGAATGTCTATCTCTAACTTTCCCTTTATTAGTTCATTACTTAGCCGCAAATGATGGCGGCTAAATTTCAAACCGCTATACATCCACTAGCAAAATCTAACGTTGCAAATTTCATTCATGAGAAATATGAATGCACTCATAAGAAAAGATATATCGAGTAAAGTTCTGTTTGGGATAGATGTTTCAGTTTATGTATTACTGCTAATGATATTATAATTGGGTAATTACACTACATATTAATACAAATGTGAGAATAAAATAATGTGGAATAGATTAAACAAATCAATGATGTTCTGCCAAATGATGTTCGGACTTTCGTTCTATGGCGTCATGGTGATCTTGACTCGTTTCTTCCTTGAAGATCTGAACTACAATGAAGCCGACACCATGATGGTTGTTGGTGCTTTCTCTGCAATCGGACCGCTATTTGCTATCGCAGGTGGCTTTATCGCCGACAAATTCTTAGGTGCTTATCGTTCTTTAACCATCGCTTTTCTGGGATTCGCGAGTGGTTACGTTTTACTGGTACTAGGCGCTGCAGCAACCAATGTGCCTATGGCATTGTGTGGTATTGCGTTAGCAAGTTATGCACGTGGTTTGATGTCCCCTTCTTACCCAAGTCTTTACAAACGCACGTTCAAAACTCAAGAAGATTTTGAGAATTGCTACCCAATCAACTACTCAGTAAACAATATTGGCGCTCTGCTAGGTCAATACTTATTCCCAATGCTAGTGCTTGTTGTTGGTTTCCACGGTGGTTTCCTTCTTTCTGCTGTTCTAGCGGGTGCGGCGCTTCTGATGATGATCTTTGTTCGCAAAGGTCTTGTTGAAGCAAGTGCAGAAATCGATCAACAACCAGTAAGTACGAAAAACTGGGCAGCCTTCCTTGGTCTTTCTGCTGCAATGATTGGCTTGGTATTCTTCATGTTTTCTAACATGGATATTGGCCAGAACATCGTTTACGCGATCGGCGCGGCAGCAATCGTCTACTTTGTCTCTTTGATGATGAAATCGAAGAAATCAGACATGCTGAAAATGGGTACTATCTTAATCATCACATTCCTGACGACATGCTTCTTCGTGTACTACGGCCAAATGATGACGTCGATGACAATGGTAGCGATCAACACAATGCGTGGCGATCTACTCGGCTTCATCCCTGTAGCCCCGGAAGCTTCAATGGCAATGAACCCACTTTGGTGTATGGTTGCAGGCCCTATTATTACGGGTATCTTCTCTAAGCTAGAAAAGAAAAACATTCACTTCTCTACCGCAACCAAAGTAGGTTTCTCTTTCATTCTGACGGCGATCGCTTTCGGTATCTTAACGATGGCAGTAACGACCGTAGGTGAAGATATTCTGATTCGCCCTGAAGTTTTCTTAGCAATCCACTTCTTCCTAGCATTTGGTGAAGTTATTGTTGGTTCTATGGTTGTAGCCTTCATTCTGTCTGTTGCACCCAAGCACATCGAGAACTTCTCAGTAAGCTTATTCTCTGTAGCAATCGCAATGTCAGGCATTGTTGGTGCCGTATTCTCAACGTCTATTGCACTTGAGAAAGGCCAAGAGATCACACAAGAGATCGTTCAAACGGTTTACGGTGATTACTTCCAAATGCTGACTGTTCTAGCGGTTGTAATGGTGGGTATCGCAATGGCAGCATCGTTCATTATTCGTAAGATGCTAGACGCAGCGAAAGCCGCTGATGAGACGATCGAACTAGAGGAAGCAAACAGCTAATTCTGCTCACGTTAAATAGCTCCAACACTTCAAGCCCTTTAGTTTTCTAAAGGGCTTTTTTTGTCGGTATGGATGCCTGTTGTAAATAGATAGGTGATTCAAGTTACGTTGCGCTGTGTAAATCAAAGTAAATGATAACTATTAGTATTGAGTGCACTCTGATTCAGGACTATGATGTGGAAATCAAAATCTAAGAGAGCCTTATATGAGCAAGCCTAGCCCTATCACATTAACTGTTACTCAAACCTCAACCATTACACCGAACATGCAGCGTATAACGCTTAGCGGTGAAGGATTAAGTAAGTATCCAACCGAATGTGCCGGCGGCTACATCAAGCTTTTATTCTCTCCACTCGGCACCACTGATTTAAGCCAACTGAACGAAGGTGAACGCCCAACCATGCGCACCTACACCATTCGTCAGTACAACCCTGTAGAGCCGTTTATTGAGGTTGATTTCGTTCGCCACACCACCACAGATCTGCAATGTGGCTTTGCCGCAAGATGGGCAATGACCGCAAAAGTGGGTGACACGATCTCAGTGGCTGGTCCTGGGTTAATTCAAGGGCTAAATCTAGAGTCGGATTGGTTCTTCTTAGTGGCAGATATGACGTCCCTACCTGCGCTCTCTGCAAAAGTAAAAACACTTCCAGAACACGCAACAGGTCACGCTGTTATTCAGATCAATTCAGCGGAAGACAAACAAGTACTTGAAGCCCCTCAAGGCATCAAAATCACTTGGCTAATTGAAGATGAAACCTCAGAGTCACTTTCACAAACCGTTCGCAACACAGAGTGGTTAGAGGGTCAGGTTTCAGTATGGACCGCGTGTGAGTTTGAAAGCATGCGTGAGCTGAGACAGTACTTCCGAAACGAGAAAGAAGTCGCGAAAGAGAACATCTACATCAGTAGTTATTGGAAACGTGGCGTCACTGAAGATGGTCACAAAGTATTGAAGCAACAAGATGCTCAAGCTTTAGCGGGTTAAGCCTGTTACTACATACATCTTCTTGCTAGATAAATAGAAAACGCCCTTAGCAAAGTTCATCTCGTTAAGGGCGTTTTAGTTTGAATCCGATGAAGATTAAAGCCTATGTGTAAGATTAAATACTCTCCCCCACTTCAATCTTGTAACCAAGATCTAGCTTCGCCACCCATTCTTTATTACCTTGTAGACGCGCTACAACTTGCTGTGCAGCGACTTTACCGATCTGCTCCCTAGGTGTTACGACAGTCGCTAAACGCGGCGTCATCGCCACTGTAATGTCGTGTCCGTGGAAACCTGCAATCGCCATCTGCCCTGGTACTTGAATACCACGTCGTACACACTCGTAAAAAGCACCAATCGCTAAGTCATCGTTGGTACAGAGAATACCATTAACTTGTGGGTGTTTCTCAAGTAGCTCACCAATCAGTTTTGCACCAAGAGTAAACGAGGAAGCATCTTCTGTTTGCAGTGTTACAGGCGGTTTGTTGGCTTCCTGCATCGCATGCTCATAGCCCGCCATTTTCAAGCGAGTTCGCTCATCCATACGTGCCGCTAAGTAAGCGATATTGGTGCGCCCTCGGTCGAGCATGGTTTTGGTCATCGCTCTTGCCGCTTCGAAGTTATCAAAGCCAACCGCTTGTTCAATACGGGGAGACACCGAATCCATAATTTCAATCACAGGAATAGAAGCAGTTTGCAGCATTTTACGCGCTCTATCGGTGTGCACGTTTTCAGAAAGGATAATCGCGTCAACGTTGTAAGAAAGCAGCGAAGCGATACTCTGCTCTTCCAGTTCTACACTATAGCCATAGTGAGCAATCATGGTTTGGTAACCCGCAGGTGCGGTGATTTGTTCAATACCGCGGATAACTTCAGCAAAAACTTGGTTAGTTAACGAGGGCACCAAGACACCAATCGCATTGCTTTTTGCATTGGAAAGGATGTCTGGCGCACGGTTTGGGATATAACCCAGCTCATCGACTGCAGCGCTGATCTTATCTCGCAGAGCTTCTGATACTTGAGAAGAATCTCTCAAACATCGACTGACGGTCATTTTTGTGACACCAACTAAGTTAGCAACATCTTGTAATGTAGGACGTTTTTTCTTATTCGACATAATTAGTAATTATTATTTTTGAGTTATGTTACTGGTAACAGTGTATCCGACTGACGTGGAATTTGAAGCCTAATTTAGTAAAATATTGATACTGCATCATAATTAAAAACGCCCTCTTGTTGAGGGCGTTATTGATTGTTTAAGTGTTCACTTTTACTTCAGTTCTTGGGGACTGACTCCAAGTGACATGAAACTTTTCAGCTTCATCTCTATCCACGCGCGAATAAGTATGGGAACCAAAATAGTCACGTTGTGCTTGCAGTAAATTCGCTGGTAGCACTTCACAACGCAATGAGTCAAAGTAGCTTAATGCAGAACTGATTCCTGGCATCGGCACACCATACAAAGCTGAATTCGCTACCGCGATGCGCCAAGCAAGCTCGCGCTCTTCCACTTGTTTGATGAAAGCCTCGTCAAACAACAGGTTCGCCAGCTCACCATTTTGTTGATAAGCCGATGTAATACCTTGTAAGAATGCTGCACGAATAATACAACCCGCTCGCCAGATCTTAGCTATTTGAGTGAAATCGAGATTCCAACCTTCTTTGTCTGACGCTGTCTTAAGTAAATCGAAGCCTTGCGCGTAAACAGACAGTTTGGCGCAATACAGAGCATCATGCAGTTCAGAGATAGCTTCATCCTTATCTAACTGGCTTGCATCTGCAACATTACCCTTTAGCAGTTTGCTACCTTGAACACGCTGTGCTTTTTGTCCGCTAATCGCACGCGCATATACCGCTTGAGCGATGGTTGGTGTAGGACAACCTTCTTGTAAGCTGTTCACCGCGGTCCACAAGCCTGTGCCTTTCTGCCCCGCCTTATCGAGTACCACCTCAACGAATGGCTTACCTGTCACCACATCATCTTGTTGAAGAATATCAGCGCTGATCTCCATCAGATAGCTGTTCAGCACACCCTTGTTCCACTGTTCAAAGACTTGACCAATCTCTTGAGCTGGCATTTGCAGCACATCACGCATGAAATGGTACACTTCGCAGATGAGCTGCATATCGGCGTACTCAATACCATTGTGTACCATTTTTACATAGTGCCCTGTACCAGAGGGACCAACATACGCCGCGCACGCTTCACCCGCTTCAAACTGAGCAACAGGCAAACCGTTCGCATCCACTTTTGCGGCAATCGCTTCCCACATCGGTTTCACATATTGCCAAGCGGATTGGTCGCCACTCGCCATGAGCGCAGGGCCAATACGCGCCCCTTCTTCACCACCAGAAACGGCGGTGCTAAAAAATCTCAGCTTGCCTTTGTAGTTCACTTCGCGTGCTTCGGTATCTGTCCAAAGGCTGTTGCCTGTATCGATAACAATATCGTCGCGCTCTAGACCAGCTTCTAACAAATTACTCACCACGATATCAACCGGTTTTCCTGCCGGAACCGACAGTGCAATGACTCGTGGTTTTGCTAATCCTTGTAAAACCTCTTTAAGATTCGCGCCACTGGTAAACGAACCTTTGCCTTCAAAGGTCTCATTAAGTTTCTTTGCTTCAGCGCTAGCGCGCTCAATGTTGTCGGTGCTGAGGTCAAAGCCTGCGACATTAAAACCGTTATCCAGTAGGTTAAGTGCTAAGCTTTTACCCATCACTCCTAAACCAATCATCGCGATGTCGTTTTTTAACTGAGTCATGGTTTAGCCTATCTGCTTAATTTGTTTAAGTGCACTTTCTACGACTTGCTCAACATCTTGGGAGATATCGACAAATAACGCTTCATCTAGTTCAGGTTCAACCAAGGTTGCGAATTGGCTTTTCAACATCTCTTGACCATTGAAGTAATGGTTCTCACGCGCTTTATGGCGGTTCCAAATAGTGTCAAAGCTACCCTGAAGGTACACAATAACTAAGCCTTCATTATTTTTTCGTAGAATGTCGCGGTATTGAGGTTTCAATGCCGAGCAAGCAATCACAGCACTTGGCTGCTCAAGGTATTGTTTGTTGAGTGTTTCTAGCCATCCTTGACGGTCTTCGTCAGTCAGCGGGATACCTTGGCGCATTTTTTCTACATTGTTTTGCGGATGGAAGTCATCGCCATCAAAGAATTGGAGTTCTAAAGCCTGCGCGATACGGCTACCAATCAAGCTTTTTCCGCATCCAGATACGCCCATCACGAGTATTTTTTTGCTTTTCATAAGGCAAGCCTTCCCTAAGCCCCAACCAAAACAGGGGCTGACAATCGAATCTAATAGTTAAACTTGTGTTGCTATTAATAGGTTCCCGAACGTTAAACTCGCTTAGGAACCTTCGCAGTTATTGCCACCAAAGCGCGAGCTGAGGGAAGATAATAACCAGTGCCAGAACCAATACTTGAAGTGCAATGAACGGCAGGAGTGAAGAGAAAATCTCACCTAAGCTGATGTCTTTTGGTGCTACTGATTTCAAGTAGAACGCCGCAGGACCAAACGGCGGTGACAAGAATGACACCTGCATGTTTAGGCAGAACACAACGCCGAACCATACTGGGTCAAAACCAAGGCCAGTGATGATTGGAACGAAGATAGGCATTGTTAGAAGTGCTACACCTACCCAGTCAAGGAACATGCCTAATACCAACAAGATAGCCATCATGATTAACAGCGTTACTGTCGCGTTACCGCCACTGAGTGCAAGGATGGTTTCTTCAACAAAATCAATACCGCCCATCAAGTTGTAGATACCAACCAATGCACTTGCACCAATACCAATCCACATGATCATGCCGCAGGTACGCATTGTTGCGATGGCACTCTCTTTCAACATGTTGTAGTTCAGCTCACCACGGATTAGGGCACTGATCATGATACCAACCACACCTAGAGCAGAAGCTTCGGTTACTGAAGCGATACCTGTGTAGATACTTCCTAGAACTGTTGCTACTGAAAGCAGCGGGAAAAACAGGGCCTTGAAGTAGCTAGGTTGATTAGCGATGTCTTCTTCTGTCTCATCATCACTCGGAATAGGCGCAAGAGACGGATTTAGCTTACAGCGAATCAATACATAACCGATGTAACAGCCCGCAAGGATAAACGCAGGTAGGAAAGAAGCTTTGAACAGGTCGCCGATTGATACGCTGGCTGTCATACCGTAGATGATCAGTACGATACTTGGCGGAAGCATGGTTCCAAGTGCGCCACCCGCACAGGTTGTACCGATAGCAAGCTTACGGTCGTAACCTAAACGAAGCATTTGTGGCAGTGCGAGAATACCTAATAGTACCGTTTCACCACCGATAACGCCCGACATCGAAGCCAATAGAACCGCAACTAATAGCGTTTGAACGGCAACACCACCACGAACCTTACGTCCGACAGATTTCATTGCATCAAACAGGTCACGCGCGATACCCGAACGGTCTAATAAAGCCGCCATCAATACGAACATTGGGACGGCGAGGAATACATAACCAGAAGCAAAGCTGTAGGTACGGCTTGCGATCAAAGGCAATGCATCTGGACCAAACCAACATAGAGTAAAAAATATCGCGACAAAGCCTGTTACGAACGCTAGCTGCATACCAGTCAGTAGCAAGCCAATCATCATAACTAACATGAGCAAGCTGCCCCACGCGATACCAATAGAAGATAAATCAAACATCGTCATTCTTCCTTAGACCTATCAACTCTTGGATTAGGTGCAATACAAACTGGACAACAAGAACACACAAAACGACAAAGATCAGGCCTTTCAGCAGCGCAGGATAAGGCGCGTTTAACACTGAGCCTGATGTTTCAAGGCGGAATTCACCCCATGGTGCAAACCACGCTTCTTCTGCAGTGAAGTAAGCCGCGTAAGCGAGCATGCCAGCAAAGGCCAAACCAACAATGTGGTGAACAAGATTAAGATATTTGCGTGCTTGGTTAGACACTGAATCGTAGATAAGAACCACACGTACATGCTTATTCGCGGCAAACGCGTAGATACCACCAATAATGAATAAAGAACCACCGATGAACGAAGCCGTCTCGTGTACCCATGTGGTCGGGGCATCGAATACGTAACGCATCACAACTTCATAAAATGAAATCAATACAGTAAAAATAAACAACCAGCTAACGAGATTACTGAACTTTATAACAAAACGATCAAGCGCATTTCTTGGTTGCTCGTCGTTTTCCGCTGGGGCGTGGGGGATTTTATCGGTCATGAGCCAAATTTCCTGGGAGAATACGGGAGAGCAATGCCCTCCCCCGTCAGTTAGCTAAGTTTAAATTACAGTAAGCCGTTTTCTTCTAGGAACACTGTTACTGAAGTGTAAACTTTTCCTGCGTTATCAGAACGCTCTGCAAATACTTTCCATTGGCCTTTCGCGATTTCACGGAACTTCTTACGTTCTTCTTGTGACCAGTCGTGGATAGTAATTTCAGGGTTCGCTTGAGCTTCTTTAAGCGCAGCTTGGTCAGCCATTTTCAGCTGAGTTGTCATGTCGTAAGAGAAGTCACGCACTGATGTTTGCAGCATTGTTTGTAGATCAGCTGGCATCTTGTCCCATTTTTTCTGAGAAATAGAGATATCGATAAGCGGTAGTGAATGGAAACCCGGTTGAACTGGATGTGTTGCAATGTCGTTCATGCCCGCTTTTTGGTTGGTAGAAAATACCGTGTAGTCTGCGGCATCAATTACGCCTTTGCTTAGACCAGTAAATACTTCAGAACCCGGTAGGTTTACTGGAGTCGCACCCGCGGCTGCAAATACTTGTTGAACTAGGCCTTCAGGCGCACGTAATTTCAGGCCTTTAAGATCCGCAACACCATCGATTGGCTTTTTAGAAATAAAAGATTCAACACCCGTCGTAGAAGCACCAACAAACTGAACACCGTAAGGCTTGTACAGTTCGGTCATTAGCTCGTTACCGCCACCGTAGTTCATGTACTGAAGCAGTTGGGTTGTGTCTGACCATGCGCCAACCATGTTACCGATAAGACCAAATGCTGGATCTTTACCAGAGAAGTAACCGGTTGCTGTGATGTGACCATCAAGGATGCCCATCTTAATCGCGCCCAGCGTTTCAGTATGTTTAACCACAGCGCCTACAGGCAGAAGGTCGATATCTATACGTCCGTTAGACATCGTCTCTACACGCTCAGCCCACTTCTGCTGAACTTTGAAGTTCAAATCACCAGATGGGTCAGAAGATTGAATCTTAAGTTTAAAGTCTGCAGCCATTGCTGAAGTAGCAAATAGACCAGTGAGGGAGGCAGCAATCAGCGTTTTAGTCAGAGCTTTCATTTGGGTATCCTTATGAGTTTCACAGAGTCCGGTTTGTAATTATATGTTACCGGTAACGTTGGGGTGGATGTTACCGGTAACTTTACAGCCTTGTCTATGAGAAAGATCACATCTTTAACATTAGTAAAACGTTTGCTATCAATAAGAAAAATGCGACTAAAAAGTCACATTATAGGTTGGATGTAGGATTTAATTTCTTTTTAAGTCAGTGAGATAATCAAACCTGCAATGATAAAAACGACGCCTACACCACGTGTAACGTGCCACTTTTCCTTTAAAAAGTAGATCCCCATCACTACGCCGAAGATGATACTTACTTGCCTAAGTGCCACAACCAAGCTGACGTTCTCTGTCATGGTCATCGCAAATAACACCAAACCATAAGTCGAAGCCATCATGATGCCAGCCAGTGTGGCTTTCTTTCGCAGTATCCAAGCATTAGTAAACTCGATTCTTTGGTTGGTTACGAATAACCAAACACTCAGCGGAATCACAATCGCCCAAAACTGGATGCCTAGGTAGAAAATCGCGGTGTGTTTGTTAGTAATGGTTGGTGTGCTTAGAGGCTCTAATAATAGAAGCGCCTCTTTATCAATGATGGAATAGCCCGTGGTACCAATAGCGGCGATTAACGCCCACAGCACGCCAAGGTTGAGATAGGCTTTTAACCTAAGGTCTGAAAACTGCTTAAGTGGTACAAACATGCAGCCTAAGGTTATTAAAGTGAACCCCATCCATTGATTCAGTGACAACTCATAGCCAATCAACACAGTGCCTAAACCCACCATCAACACAGGCAGTGCTCGTGCCATAGGGTAAATCACACCGATATCAGCTTGTTTATAGGCAGCGCCCAACCCAATCAAATAGATGATTTGGCAGATCCCACTCAAGAAAACCAGTTGCCAGAATGGAAGTGAGATATTTGATAGCCCTACATTGTGAACATACCAGATCAAGTAAGGCGTCAATATCGCCGCGGCGGCAAAACCAGAGGCTAAGAAGAAAGATGAACCCGATCCTTGATTCGATTTACCTAGAACGTTCCAACCCGCATGAAGCAAAGCCGAAATAATCACGATGACGATGGCAGAGAATTCCATTTCATTCCTAATTTATTGATGAATAAGCGCAACGGCTGACAACCGGTGATAAAAAAGGCCTCCAGATAAGAGACCTTTGATCGTTTCATTTAAGCACCCTACAAAATTGTCGGTGCCCGTACGATGTGTATTCTAGGTATAATTAACGTTCAAATTGACAGACTAGCGCTCTAGCTGCGCGATCGACTCAATACTGATCGCGTCGTGACGCCAATACTCAATATCACAGTCAATCAAATCGCCGTTTTGGTTGTAGTTAACACGCTCAACCACCATTGCGGGGGAGCCAGAAGTCGCACGCAGAGCTTGCGCTGTTTCGCCAAGCAAAGACGTTGTGCTCACGCGGTAACGGATCTTCTGATACACCACGCCAAAGTGCTCACGGTAGATGTCCGTCAACGATTTAGACAAGTCATAATCAAGCAAGTTAGGGAACAACCCTGGTCGAATATAGTTGGTCACATACACAACCGGTCTATCTTCAAGGTAACGAACTCTGTCGACTCGATAAACATCCGAGAAAGGTTGCAGCTCAAGAAGTTTAGTCGCTTCCTTGGTCGCTAACATACTTTTCGCCGCCACCAACTCTGTTTTCGGCTTACGATTCTGCGACAAAGCCATATTAGTGAAGTTCAGCGTTTGAGTTGGGTCGTAGCGCAGTGGCGCTGGAGAGATAAACCAACCACGGCGGTCTTCTCGATAAATACGCCCTTCAGCTTCAAGTGAAGACAGCGCTTCACGCAACGTTACTCGTGTTGTATCAAACGATTCAGCCAGTTTGCGCTCCGCAGGCAGCTTCTGTCGTGGCGTTAACATGCCCGACTCTATCTGCTCTACGATGACGTCTTTGATTTTTACGTACTGCACTTCATTTCCTTTTATTCTTGTTCTTGTCGTCAGCCATTCCTTGGCCAACTGCAATATAAAATGGTTCGCTAGCGTTTGCGCCAAGCTTGGGTGCGCTTCTCAAATAACTTGTTGATTAGCATATGAATCAACTTCGCACTTGCCGCCGATATCATGATCATGACGGCCATGGCTGCTGCTGCACCGGTTTGTCCCGCATCGTCCATATTCAGAACTGAAACTGACGCAGGTATCGTATCGGTAGAATACAAGAATACTACCGCAGATGTCGTGGTAAGTGCATTAATAAACAAGTATGTCGCAATATCTAAAATCGCAGGCAGACAAACAGGCACCGTCACCTTAAAAAACAACTTGTATTGCGGTAGGTTAACCGAGGCAGCGGTTGCTTCAATTTCGTCAGGTAGCTGTTTTAATGCCGTTAACGCAGTCATGTGCCCTACCGTGTAGTAGTGAACCACGGTGTTAATCACCAAGAACGCCATCGTGCCATACAAGAAGTTGAGAGGATTACTCAAATCATTAAAGTAGAATATATAGCCTAAGCCAAGAACCATTCCCGGAACGGCCATAGGAACAACACTGAGCATTTGCATCGCTTGGCGAACAGGAGCGAATGCTCTGCCTTTTTCAATGCAGTACGCACCTAGGAAAATCAGCACTGTACCGATTATGGCGGTCCATGCACCTAGCGTTAATGAGTTAAAGAATGGAGTCCAACCGTAGGTACTCATTTCTGCGAAGTTGTAGTTGTTTAACGTTAACGCCTTATTCCAAGGCCAAAACGTGACCATAGAACCGTATATCGCCATACCGAGCACGATAACCACAGCAGCAGAGATGACAGTGCAATAAAGGAAACATACACCATCACGCAGGGTGTTTGGTTCTGGTTGATAAGCCACAGAGCGGGTATCAAACAGGCTCTTCTGTTTCTTTTGAACCCAGCGATCCACTGTAAACGCAAGCAACGCAGGTAACAGCAACAAAATACTGGTCACTGCACCCATAGAGAAATTCTGTTGCCCTACCACTTGTTTAAAGATGTCTGTCGATAACACGTTATAACTGCCACCAATCACCTTTGGCACACCAAAGTCACAAACCACCAGCGTAAACACAACGATTAGAGTGCTGATCAAGCCATATTTAGCTGCAGGTAAGGTCACCATGAAGAAGGTTTTAAGCGATGAAGTATTGAGAGCGCGTGCCGCCTCATACAGACGAGCATCTGAGGTCCTTAACGAGGTGGTCAGAATCATCAAGGCATGAGGGAAAGTCCAAAATATTAAGCCAAGCGAGATACCAATCAAACCGTATACCGAGTTTCCCCCTAACACTTCTTTGGCGATACCTTGGTTACCAAATAAGAAGATCAGACTGATCGCAGGAAGCAACGACGGAGCTAGAATCGGTGCTGAACCCAACACCTGAAAAAGCCCCTTAAAAGGCATGCATGAGCGAGTCAACGCATAGGCATAACCAAACGCTAAGACGCCCACGACAACTGTCACTAGCAACCCAAGCGTGAACGTATTGCCTACCGATTGCCATAGGCTTTGCGAAACAAAATACGTTGCGAAATTCTGTAAACCTACAAATTCCCCGTCTGCATTCTGAACACTCTTTTTCAACATTGCCCACAGTGGCATCAGGATAAACAGCGTCATGACCACAGACAAAAAGGCCAGCATCCCAAATAGAATTACGTTGTCTTTGCTTAATCGAGCCAGAAAAGGCTGTACTCGTCGTTGAATTAGCAGCTTAGATTGCATCATTTGAGTCGATTCCATGATTATTTACGCCGCCTCGTCTTTCATCACTTGCAGGCTTTTCGATGGGTAAGCTCTCAGGCCTTCTTGGTCAAAGGCCACATAACGAATATCACTGCGACGCAGCTTCAATCGGTTGAACTCTTTAACTGATACATCAACGATGATCTCTTTCGCCGTTGAGTCATGTTGTAATTCACACTCAACTCGATAGAAAGCCCCTAGGAACTCGCTCGATACGATTCTGACTGGCAAAGACTCGTTAAAACGGTCAACAAACTGGATTTGCTCTGGACGCACTGCGATATCAAAACGATCGCCATGCTTTGGGGTCAAGTTATCTAAAGCTGGCAGCGGTAACATCGACTCAGCAATACGCATTTTGCCTTGCGCGGCAACAGAAGCTTGAATGAAGTTCATACTACCAACGAATTCAGCGACGAAGCGGCTGACTGGGTTTTGATAGATTTCTTGCGGAGCACCCACTTGTTCGATAACACCATGATTCATGACCACAATGCGATCGGCCATGGTTAAGGCTTCATCTTGATCATGAGTCACCATGATGGTGGTGATGCCCAACTTACGCTGCAATTGGCAGATCTCATCACGCAGATGTGTTCTTACCTTCGCGTCAAGCGCAGAGAGCGGTTCGTCGAGGAGTAGTAAACCTGGAGAAAGAGCCAATGCGCGAGCTAGCGCAACACGCTGCTGTTGTCCGCCAGACAGCTGATTCGGATACTTTTGGCCAGACGTTGGTAAACCAATCGTCTCCAACCAAGACTCAACCGTCTCAAGAGCTTCTTTGGTCGACATGCCTTGGTTTTTCAGACCAATCGCAATGTTTTCTTCCACAGTGAGATTTGGAAACAAAGCGTAAGATTGGAACACGATGCCAAAATCGCGCTTCTCTGGTGGCAAGAAAGTCGTATTATTACCGTTCTGCTCAATAGAACCTGAAGTTGGCAAGTCTAGACCTGCAATCGCACGTAATAAGGTGGTTTTTCCACAGCCAGAGGGGCCAAGGAAGCAGACGAACTCGCCTTTATCTATCGAAAGGGAGATGTCTTTTAACGCTGTAAATTGGCCAAATTGCTTTACAACGTTTTCAATATTCAAATAAGTTTGGTTGCTCATACTACAGCACTCTTTAAATGGTATATACCAAACTTAAACTTTGAATATTGCAGTTGAGTGACAAATTTATAGAAGATAAATGACAGTTATATTGCAGAAATAATAAGCATTAAAGATTGCTATTTGTTCGGCTTTGAAAGTGAATTAAGAAAGCCCTCAATGACTAGCCCATAAGTCACTGAGAGCCTAAGTGTATACCTCTAATTTGAACCTTAAATCAATTTATGATTCAACCTTGTCGGCTTTGCCTGCCGCACCCGCGAGCTTTGCCAATTGCTTATCGAGCCACAATGGCGTGTTACCAGAATCTTCCGCGTTCTCTTTTCTTCGAACAGCATCTCTAACCATCATTGCGCCAACCCAACGAAATGGCTCTGGTGGGAAATAGCCTCGTGGACCGCTAATTAAGCCACTACGTGTCCATTCGTTATCATCTCCTAACACCATTGAAGACAAAATCTTTCCGCCCATACGAGTTTGAGCCACACCATTACCTGAGTAACCGAGCCCATAATAGATGTTGTTTTGGCCTTTTAGATTACCAAAAAATGGCAATCCTGTGACCGAACGATCTGAACCGCCCGACCAGTTGTAATCGAATTCATTCTGCTTCAGTTTAGGGAACAATTTCTGGAAAGATTGATTGAGAATCGGTAGGTAGTTAGTCGTTTGGTTAAACATGCTTTCAACCTGATTCGCAAACGAGAATTTATTGCCGCCTTTGCCCAACATGAGTCGTCCATCTTCAGTGTCACGGTAGTAATGAACAAAGATGCGTGAGTCCACTACCGCCACTCCTTTTTCGGGACCAAACTGCTTGAGTTTTTCTGGAATAGGCTTAGTCACTACCATGTCAGACGAGACAACCACAATGCTGCGTTTGAACTCTTTAAAGTGATCGAGCATCCATGCATTGAGCGCTAAGATCACTTTATCGGAAGTTATCGTCCCACCCTTGGTTTGGACGCGAGCTGGTGATCCGTAATCAAGAGAAGTCATTTCTGTATTTTCGTAAATTTCGACACCCAATTCGATCGCAACTCGGCGTAAGCCTCTCGCTAATAAAGCCGGTTGCACACTGCCTGCGGCTTCCGAGTAATAACCTTCAATATGACGGTCTGAACCGGCTTTATCAGGCAATGACTGATCGCACTTCTTCCAGCTATTTATGCCCTGCTTGACCAATTCATTCACAACAGGATCCATTCCACCCTTTTGAGCTTGATTAGTCGCCGTGTAATAAGTACCGCTGCGATACAGATGCGCGTCGATGTTGTGTTCGTTACAGAAAGCTTCGATCTCGTAAATGACCTTTTCAGACTCCTTAACCAGCCATTTCGCTTGTTCTTTTCCATAGAGCTTTTTCAACGTTGGATACTTTGTCGACCACGTCAGCATACACCCGCCGTTCGCGCCAGAAGCACCGCTGCCGCACAAACCTTTTTCAATCACCACAACGTGCTTTTGAGGCTGTTGTTGTTTGATGAAAATCGCCGTCCATAAACCAGTGTAACCACCGCCGACAATGGCGATATCACAGTTAACGTCTTTTTGAAGCGGCTTAGCCGAATCTAGTCCCGCATTGATGCCGCCAAATTCCTGTTCCAATGCTTGCTTGAACCAATATGAGTAATGCTTTGTCATTTGTTGTACCTTACTTAAAACCTAAAGGCGTAAAACTAAAAAAGGAAGACCGAAGCCTTCCTTTGCTGATTTCTTACTTCTAGTGGGCTGCATATTTAATGGACTAAATGCCTAATGAACCAAGTAGCCAATAAACTAACTAGCTCAGCAGATTAAGATTTTGGCTCTGATTTAGCGTCAAACTTCTCAGACCAAGTTTTCAGAACATCTGCACGTTCGCTGCCCATGCGAGCGAAGTCCATTTTCGCCATGTTCTTCTCTACGTTCGGAAAGTTCTCTGCTTTGCCTGTTACATCTTGGTGGCCAACAACTGGGTACATTTCGATGTAAAGTTCATTCGCTGCTTTAGAGATAGACCAATCGATAACACGTTGCGCTGCATCCGAAGGCTTAACAAGACCTACCGCTTCAGATTCCCAACCGATACCTTCAGGCGTAATCACAGAAAGTGGCGCACCTTGAGTTTTCAGCTTCGCACCGCGGCTCGCCATAGAAATACCGATAGCCACTTCACCCATACCCGCTTGAACACATGGCTTCGAACCGGAGTGCGTGTAATGAGCAATGTTTTGATCTAGCTTCTGCATGTAGTTCCAACCTTGGTCTTCACCCATGTTTTGTAACCAAGCCGAAACCTGCATGTAGCCCGTACCAGAAGACGCCGGATTTGGCATCGCAATGTGACCTTTGTAGATAGGCTTCGTTAGGTCATCCCAAGATTTAGGTGCAGGTAAGTTAAGTTGCTTAGCAACCATTTCGTTAAAACAAACTGCATTGAAAAATGCGTCATTGCCATACCAAGCCTGAGTGGATTGCGGGTCGTTAAGATTTGCACGCAGCGCTTCTACACCTTGAGGAGTGTAAGGCTTGAGAATGCCCTCTTCTTTAAGCAAAGCCATAGAAGAACCCGCAAGACCCCACACCACTTCTGCACGAGGGTTGTTTTTCTCAGCTAATAATTTTGCCGTCATGATCCCGGTAGAATCACGAACCCATTGGATGTTGATGTCTGGGTTTTCACTTTCAAATGCGTTTTTGTATTTCGCTAAAATGTCAGTTTCAAAAGCGGTGTAAACCGTCACTTCCTGTGCTGCATAAGCATTACCAGCTAATAGAGTAACTAATGCTGCAAGTGATCCTTTCATAAAACGGTTTTTCATCATTTTCTCCAGTCAGGCTCAACTCTAAAGTGAGAAGTTGCCAAGGTTAAAATTGTTAAAGCTAGAAGCCCCATCAAGAGGCGCCTATATCCATAAATTCATTTAGGTTGTTAGTACATACCTTTGCATTGGTATGCACCAGATGGCGAGTACTAACCTAATCGACTTTTGTGACGGTTAAATGAACAAAAAATGGCAGTTTCAAGATCGAAAACTTTCTCAAGACAAGCGACGCATTTGAATATGAAGCTTTTATGAAAATGATGTTTGGGCTATTTACGACCGTTTAAATTGGTTGTTAAAGTAACCGTGAATATTGGTATAGTCCAAAACAAGAAATCACGAGAATTGAGCATGAGAAACGAATACTTACTACTGACACCGGGTCCTCTATCTACTTCCGAAACCGTTCGCCAAGCGATGCTAAAAGACTGGTGTACATGGGATGATGAATACAACAAAGACGTTGTAGAAGTGATTCGTAGCAAGCTAGTGACTTTGGCGACTGAGCAGACGGGTTATACGAGCGTATTAATGCAAGGTAGCGGCACCGCTTCCGTTGAGGCAACAATCGGTAGCGTTATCTCTAAAAGCGGCAAGCTTCTTGTTGTTGATAACGGTGCGTATGGTGCTCGTATTGCTCAAATCGCAGAATATTTAAACATTCCATGCCATGTCGTTTCCCCAGGTGAAACATCACAGCCTGACTTGAACGAAATGGAAACGACATTGGCCATGGATTCAGACATTACTCATGTTGCAATTGTGCATTGTGAAACCACCACCGGTATGTTGAATCCGATTGAAGACATCGCCAAATTGGCAAAGCAGCATAACAAAACCGTCATTCTTGATGCGATGTCGAGCTTTGGTGGTATCCCTATGGATATTGCTGAATTAGGTATCGATTACATGATCAGCTCAGCCAACAAATGCATTCAAGGTGTACCGGGGTTCGGCTTTGTTATTGCTAAGCAGTCAGAGCTAGAGAAGTGCAAAGGCCAAGCTCGCTCATTAAGCCTTGACCTGTTTGACCAATGGCACTGCATGGAAAGCAACCATGGTAAATGGCGTTTCACGTCTCCGACTCATACGGTGCGCGCTTTCTACCAAGCTCTACTTGAATTGGAGGAAGAAGGTGGTATCGAAGCTCGTCACAATCGCTACCAAACCAACCAAACCACATTGGTTACAGGTATGCGCTCTCTTGGCTTTGAACCACTGCTTAATGATGATCTTCATTCACCTATCATCACCTCTTTCTATTCTCCAACTCATAGTGATTACCAATTCAAGGAATTCTATGACCGTTTGAAAGAACAAGGGTTTGTGATTTATCCGGGCAAGGTTTCAAACGCAGACTGCTTTCGAATCGGTAACATTGGTGAAGTTTACCCTTCCGACATTGAAGCCCTCATTGGCGCAGTGAAAAACGCAATGTACTGGGACATTAAATAATGACGACGACCAATCAAGAGCCAATTCTAAAGGCGACACACTTTCGAAGCGAAGGCGATGTGAACACCACACCAGCTCGTGAGAAATGGAACGAGTCGCTAAACGATGATGCGACTCAAGCGATGTTAAAACGTGACTCTGACGTATTTCTTCATCAAGCAATGTCAACACCTTGCCTAGACACACTTAAAGCGGCAGAAGGCATCTACATTCAAGATGCGACTGGCAAGAAGTACATGGACTTTCACGGCAACAATGTTCATCAGTTAGGTTATGGCTACCCACACATCATTAATAAAGTGACTCAACAAATGGCGTCATTGCCGTTTTCACCGCGTCGCTTTACCAATGAAACAGCCATTCAGTGCGCTGAAAAGCTGACACAGATCTGCGGTGGTGATTTGAATCGCGTGTTGTTTGCTCCCGGTGGCACCTCTGTGATTGGTATGGCACTCAAGTTGGCTCGACATGTCACCAACAACTTCAAAGTAGTATCGCTATGGGATTCATTCCACGGCGCGTCACTGGATGCAATCTCTGTCGGCGGTGAAGCTTGTTTTCGTGAAGGCATGGGGCCTTTACTGGCAGGCGTAGAGCGTATTCCACCAGCGGTTTCTTATCGTGGTGCTTTTCCGCTTCGTGACTCTTTTTCGCTTCGTGATAGTTTTCCGTTAAGTGGGAATAGCGCAAGCGATGACCATGAAACTGCATGTGATGTGCACTATGCCGATTACCTTGAGTACGTCATTGAAAAAGAAGGTGGCATCGGTGCCTTCATTGCCGAAGCGGTTCGTAATACGGACGTTCAAGTGCCAAGTAAGGCTTATTGGAAACGCATCCGTGAGATCTGTGATAAGCACAACGTCATGTTGATCATTGATGATATTCCAAACGGTATGGGTCGTAGCGGCGAATGGTTTACTCACCAAGCATTTGATATCGAACCTGACATCCTATGTATCGGTAAAGGTTTTGGCGGCGGCTTAGTTCCAATTGCGGCGATGGTCACCAAAGACAAATACAACACAGCAGCGCAAATTTCACTGGGTCATTACACCCATGAGAAGAGCCCTATTGGTTGCGCGGCAGCACTTGCCACCATGGAAGTGATTGAGCAAGAAAACCTACTTGAAAAAGTGCAAGCAGACAGCGCATTCGTGCGCGAACAATTGCTTCAAATGAAAGAGAAATACCCAGTTATTGGTGACGTTCGCGGCATCGGCCTGCTTTGGGGCGTGGAGTTGGTCACCGACCATATCACCAAAACCCGAGCGTTCGATGAAGCAGAAGCAGTACTTTACCAATGTCTGAACGATGGTCTGAGCTTTAAGGTGTCACAAGGTAACGTGATTCAATTGAGCCCACCATTGATCATCAGCCGCAGCGAACTAGCAGTCGCTCTGTCTGTCTTCGAAAACGCAATAGCAAAAGTCTGCAAAGACTTTGAGTACCTTTAAACCACCTTTTAAAACATGTCTTGAAGAAATAATTTCAATCAACCAATAACCTAAAGCAATCATTCGTCCCCCAGTACTTTTGAACTGGTAGTGACACAGAAATAGGACACTATTATGAACACAACATCACCTATCCAAGCGGTTATCTTTGACTGGGCTGGCACTATCGTTGATTTTGGATCGTTTGCTCCAACGAGTATTTTCGTTGAAGCATTCAGACAAGGTTTCGACTTTGACATCGACTTAGCAGAAGCTCGTGAACCTATGGGGATCGGCAAATGGGATCACATTCAAGCCGTGGGTCGAATCCCTGCTGTTGACGCTCGTTGGAATGCCCAATTCGGACGCTCGATGACAAGTGACGACGTTGATGCGATCTACGCGGCATTCATGCCTCTTCAGAAAGCGAAAGTAGCCGACCACGCAGCACCAATTTTAAACGCCATTGAAGTGGTAAATGACCTAAAAGAAAAGAACATAAAAATCGGCTCTTGTTCTGGTTACCCACGTGAAGTGATGGATGTGCTAATTCCAGCTGCAGCAGATTACGGTTATCTTCCTGACAACGTAGTTGCAACTGACGACTTACCTCAAGGTGGCCGCCCTGCTCCATTTATGGCACTTAAAAACGTAATCGACCTAGGTGTGACTAGCGTTGCTGCGTGTGTAAAAGTAGACGACGCAGCACCGGGAATCGATGAGGGCCACAATGCGGGTATGTGGACGGTAGGCCTTGTATTATCAGGGAACGAAGCCGGCTTAACCTACCAAGAATACTTAGATGCGGATGAAGCAACACTCGAAGCTGCCCGCGAAAAAGCATCTGTTAAGCTCAACAAATCAAAACCACACTACCTAATCGATACGATTGCAGATTTGCCGGGTGTCATTGCAGACATTGAAAAACGTTTGTTAGCCGGTGAGCGCCCATAACAGCGACACCCCCGCTCCATCCTACAACTCAGGCTATGTAGCTAAATAATCCGTGCACACAAAAAGATGAAACCTCATATCACCTTAAAATGATATGAGGTTTCATCGTTTCCAACATTTAAGACAACAATTGATCAACAAAAAAGCTATAAATAGCGCCTTGAAAACTATGAATACCAACAATCCGATTGACTATCATACGCAATCAGACTAACAATATATTAGTAGTTCCTTAAAAGTTCTACCTGAATCAACGCCTTGATTTACTTACGGTCGCAGTGTCTTAGCCAGTAAGTTATCGCTTTCCAGGCCAGTTCAGATAACAATAAAAATTGATCCAAGGATAAGATTATGAAAAAACTTTCTAAAATCATGTGTGCTGTCGTCGCAGCTTCGGGCTTAGCGGCAGCTCCTTCTATTGCTGCAACCACTTATGTTGGTGCAAAAGTGGGCATGGGTTGGCTAGATAGTGCCTGTGTCGATGGCGTTAAATGCGAAGATGATTCTGTAGCGGGTGGCCTTTACGGTGGCTACAACTTTTCTGACAAGTTTGCTCTTGAACTGAGTGCAGACTACCTAGGAGACTACGATACAAGCTTTAATAGCACAGGAACTTTGAAGCAATATAGTGATTCAATCGTCGCTATCTCTCTGAGCCCTATGTATCGACTCGCTATCCAACAAAAATTTGATATCTTCTTCAAAGCTGGCCCTGCTTACATCATGCACGATGACGAAGATGACGTAGTATTGTCTCTTGGTATCGGTGCTGAAAAGCAATTCGCAGAAGACTGGGCACTGCGTGTTGAATACCAATACTTCGATGATTTCGATGACAACTATGTTCAAGACTTAAACTCTAACCTTGTTACCGTTGGCCTTAGCTACAACTTTGGTACAGGTAACACAACGGCTTCAGCAGCCGCCGCTTCTGCAGTCGTTGTTACACAGGCTCCTGCAGAGCCAATTGCCGAACCAGAAGTCGTTGTTGTTGAAGAAGAAGTTGTGGTTACTAAAGCGAAAACTGAAAGCTTCTCTCAAGGTATGTTTGAGACAAACAGCACTGAATTATCTTCAGAAGGCAAAACTGCATTAATGCCATTAGTTGAAGTTCTGCAAGCTCACCCTCAATCATCAGTTAATGTTGTTGGTCACACGGATTCAACAGGTGCGGCAGAGTACAACATGATGATCTCTAAGAAGCGTGCTGCTGCTGTAGCCGCATACATTGAAGAGCAAGGCATTGAAGCGGACCGCATTACAGCTTCAGGTGAAGGGGAAGAAAACCCTGTAGCATCAAACGCTACAGCTGAAGGTCGTGCGCAAAACCGTCGTGTTGACGCAACGATCCCAAGCTTCGAATACCAAGAAAAAGCGCAAATGGAAGAAGTTATCGTAGAAACGGCTGAATAATAGCATTCTACCTTGGCCTAAATAATAAGGGCGGAGCACTTGAAAGTGCTCCGCCCTTTTCTTTATCTGGCTCTCCCCATATGCCGTCAGCTATAAGTAGAAGCCGTAAAAGTCAGTCTACCGCCAAACTGTACAATCAGAGACTAGACGATTTCCCAACTGTGGGTCATCTCTACGCCAGCACCCAGCATTAAACATACTGAACAGTACTTTTCTAATGAATCCGCACAGACCTTAGCTACAAGCTCGGGGTCAAGATCATCACCAGATACTTCAAAATGAATATTAATTACAGTGAAAATTTTTGGTGCCGCGTCACGACGTGTCGTTTCAAGTTTTGCATTGCAGCCGGTGATGTTCTGACCTGCAGATTTCAAGCCATCAACCACATCAACAGAGCTACAACCACCAGCAGCCATTAACACCATTTCCATAGGGCTTGGCGCGGTAGCACCGCCACTACCATCCATAACGACAGAGTGACCTGATTGAGATTGACCTAGGAATTTAAAGCCTTCGACCCATTTAACTTCTGCTTGCATGCTGTTCCTTAGATGTACGGAAACCGCCATCATTATCTATTATATCAATAATGGACACCCTACTACTGGCAGCATTTATGAGCAAGATTTTCTGTTTGAGATATTTTTTTCATGAATAGTGTAATTTTTTCCATCTAAACCCTGTCTCTATTCGTACATTCAAAATCGAATGAGAAAAACGTCAAGATGAGGTATCTATGAATAAATTATCTAAAATATTGGTATCACTCGTGGTTGCACTACCACTGACTTCGCTATTTGTAAGCCAGACTGGCACTGCCAATACAATGGATAAAGCGATGGATTCAGGTAAAAGTGAAATCGCGACACTGGCTGGTGGTTGTTTTTGGTGTACCGAATCCGACCTAGAAAAACTGACCGGCGTCACCGACGTTATCTCTGGTTATTCCGGTGGTGAATTAGAAAATCCAACCTACAAACAAGTTTCCTCGGGTAAGTCTGGACACATCGAAGTGATCAACGTCACTTATAACCCAGATATCGTTAGCTATGAACAGGTTCTTGATCAGTTCTTCAGACACATCGACCCAACCGATGATAAAGGCTCATTCGTAGATAGAGGTCCTCAATATCGACCTGCTATTTTCTATCATAACCAAGAGCAAAAAGACGTTGCTCAGAACTTCATGATGGAAATAGACAAAGCTCAGGTCTTTGGTAAGCCACTAAAAACAGAGCTGATTAAGTTTGAAAAATTCTGGCCAGCAGAAGAATACCATCAAGATTATTACAAGAAGAGCAAGGTTCGTTATAACTACTACCGCTACGCTTCAGGTCGTGATCAATACCTAGATAAAATCTTCGGTGATGATAGAAAAGAAAACCCGAAAACGATCCGAAAAATCATCGACAGTAAGAATGCGACAGCCAACGCTAAAACCTACGTGAAACCGTCTGATGCCGAGATCAAAGCATCTCTAACTTCACTGCAATACGATGTCACACAAGACGACGCAACAGAGCGCCCGTTTGACAACAAGTACTGGGACAACAAGCAGGAAGGCATTTACGTTGATATCGTAACGGGTGAGCCTTTGTTCTCTTCAAAAGACAAATACAAATCAGGTACAGGTTGGCCGAGCTTTACTCAACCAATCAGCGAAGCTTATGTGGTAACCACCACTGACTACAAACTGCTTTACCCGAGAACAGAGGTTCGCAGTAAGTTTGGCGACTCTCACCTAGGACATGTTTTTAAAGATGGTCCAAAGCCAACAGGTTTACGCTACTGCATGAACTCAGCCGCTATGCGTTTTATCCCAGCAGATAAATTGGCTGAAGAAGGCTACGAAGAATATATGGAAATGTTCGAAGGCTAAAGCTTAAGTACTAAGAAATTAGTGCTACACCTATACCAACAAAGCCAGCATAACGCTGGCTTTGTTTTTCTAACACACTAACAAGAACTATAAATCCTAGCCTGTTAGCATTATTACCCCGTTAACATTATTAGCCCGTCAACACTGTATCTTCAGGGTATTTCAACAAGGAAGGTTCTGGACGAGCCAGCATGTACGCCAAAGTCAAAGGACCAATACGCCCGATGACCATAACGACAATCATGATGTATTTACCGGGCTCAGTCAGGTTTGCAGTTAAACCAGCTGTTAAGCCAACCGTTGCAAAGGCTGAGATCACCTCAAACATGACTCGATCAAACGCAGCCTTTTCAGTAAGCATTAACAAAAACATCGCGGTAGTTAATAGCGCGCCACTGACCACAATAATAGCCAATGACTTTGTTACTGCTTGCCAAGTTACGGTGCGTTTAAACATCACTACGTGCTTTTTCTGCCGCAAGAATGTCCAAGTTGCAACAAATGCAACCGCGAAAGTCGAGACCTTAATACCACCGCCAGTGGAAGTCGAACCAGCACCAATCAACATCAGTACTATCATCACCAATAATGCCGGTTGTGTATATTGAGACAAATCGACACTGTTGAAACCAGCGGTACGAGCACTCGCCGATTGGAAAAATGCCGCTAACCACTGACCTTGGATAGAAAGGCCTTCCATGGTCGCGGAGTTGTTTTTCTCCAACAACCAAAACAATACCGTACCAACCAACAACAAGGCAGGGGTTGCAGTTAGCATTATCTTGGTATGTAAATGTAGATGTCTGAAACCTTTACGCCAGTTACTCGATAAGTCGCCGACGACTGTGAAGCCTAGCCCGCCGAAAATAAACAAGCCAGCTAAGGTAAAGATCACCAGTGGATCGTCAACAAAACTCATCATACTGTCTGAAAACAGCGCAAAGCCTGCGTTATTGAATGCTGATATCGCGTGAAATAACGCATAAAAGCTCCCCATTGACCATCCCATCTCAGGCACCCAGCGGAAACAGAGCAATACAAAACCGATAAATTCAGCCACTAATGCAAAGATGATGATCTTCTTTACCAATTTACGGAGATTAATCTTACGATCTTGACCCAGCGCTTCCTTCGCCAATGCTTGTTGCTTGAGGCTTAATCTCACGCCAAACATATAGAGTAGTACCGCAGACAGGGTCATCTGCCCTAACCCACCCACTTGCATCAAGAACATCAATAAGATTTTACCCGCCAGAGTGAAATGATCGCCCGTATCGACAACACCCAAACCGGTCACACTGATCGCCGACGTGGCAGTAAACAGTGCATCCGTAAAGCTTAGACCTGTCACAGAGAACACAGGCAGCGTCAGCAAGATTGCTGAGGGGATAAGAACACCTAAGAAACTGGTCAGAATAATCTTGGGTTCAGAGCCTTTGCGTGGTTTCTTATCAATCTTAAGGGTGTAGAAAGTACCTTTTCGTTTTAACGAATTCATACTGTTACCTTATTACCGATTGCCAGTTACTATTTGCCTATTACCAATTGCGCAGCTTTTTAGCTAAGGTATCTTTCGGCCCAGCAATGATCACCACATCCCCAATTTCTAAACTCACATCCAGTTCTGGTGCTTTCGTTAAGTTCGGGCCACGCTTGAAGCCAAGTACCTCCACACCAACCTCTTTGCACAGCTTAAGATCGCGAAGTTGCTTACCCAAGAACTTAGATCCAATAACGATTTCCGTCATCGCTAAGCCACTGCCAAGATCAATAAACTCAAGAACGCGTCTATCCAACATTTTACGCGCGACACGAATCCCCATATCTCGTTCGGGCATAATGATATGATCAGCGCCAATCTTAGCTAGGATCTTGCCGTGGAACTTATCGTTCGCCTTCACCCAGACTGCTTTTGCGCCTGACTCTTTAACGACCAACGTTGTGAGAATACTGGAATTAACGTCAGATCCAATCGACACCATCACCATGTCATATTCATCGAGCCTTAACTCTTTAACTGTCTCTTCGCTTGTACAGTTCGCAACAATCGCTTGAGAAACAAAAGCCGCCGCATCTTTCACTCGCTCTTCATCAATATCTACGGCGAGTACCTGTGAGCCTGAACTTTGTAGCTCTTTACAGACAGAGAGACCAAAACGTCCCAAGCCAATAACTGCATATTGTTTGTCACTCATTTATTACTCCACTTACAAAGCTACGTAACATCGAAAACAAATAATGAAATTGTCTTCATACAAAAAAACGACTATATATCCATATATAGATACAATTGTCAGCTAATCGCTTGATTTATAAAGGTAGAGAACAAAAGTGATTTCTGCTAATTTCTAACCCACTATTTCTGCGGCAGTACACACAATGAATGAATTCATAACCCAAGTACAAACCTACATTAACCAGAGCCATAGTGATTGGGCAAACAGCGTCCTATTCATCACTATTGCGAGCTTTCTCGCTTGGGTCGCTTGGCGAATTATCCATAATCGCTTAGAAATTCTGGTTCAGAAAACCCCATTCCACTGGGATGACCTACTGCTAGAAGCGCTAAAAACACCTGTCAGTACGTTACTTTGGTGTTGGCCTGCTACCGTCTCTGTGGGGTTAATCCTTCAAAACCAGTTTGGCAATGAAATCAATTGGTTAAAGACGCTTAAGCACATATTGATTATCTGTACCTTCGTTTGGTTTACCTTACGAATGATCACCAACACTGAAGCGTACGTCTTAGAACAAAAAACCAGAGACGAAACCACAGTGCAAGCTATCGCGAAAGTCGCTCGCTTGTTCTTTATGGTGATGGGCGGCCTGACCATCATGCAGGCATTTGGTCTGAGCCTATCTGGCTTACTCACCTTTGGTGGTGTGGGTGGCTTAATCGTCGGTTTGGCAGCAAAAGATCTACTGTCGAATTTCTTTGGCGGCATGATGATTTACTTCGATCGCCCTTTTAAAGTCGGTGATTGGATACGATCTCCTGATCGTCAGATCGAAGGTACCGTCGAGCGTATTGGTTGGCGCATGACCATCATTCGCACCTTTGATAAGCGACCTTTATACGTGCCAAATTCGGTATTCAGTAACATTGTGGTGGAGAACCCATCAAGAATGTTGAACCGCAGAATCAATGAAACCTTCGGGCTTCGTTATCAAGATGCAGACAAGCTAGCTCTAATTGTTGATGAAGTTAGATCCATGCTCGAAACACACCCTGACATTGATGCAAAGCAAACGCTGATCGTGAACTTTGATAAGTTTGGTCCATCAACCCTTAATTTCTTTATCTACACCTTCACCAAAACGGTCAACTGGGTAAGATACCACGAAGTTAAGCAAGATGTCCTGCTGCAGGTGTTGGCGATTATCCATAAACACAATGCTGATATCGCCTTCCCAACACAAACACTCAAGATCGATCCTCAAGATTTTGGCGAAGCTCAAGGTATGGTCATTTCCAACCCAGAAGGTCATTAAGAAGTAATACCAATGACTTCTATCTAGTAGTTAAGATCCACAAAAAAGCCCTTACTCGCGATTGCTAAGTAAGGGCTTTGAATTTTCAGCAGCTTAATCGCCGACTGTAATGTGTAATAATCAGTCTATTTGTTACGACGTGCTTCAACAGCACCTGCAAGTTGACGAAGTACTGTTTCAGTATCTTCCCAACCAATACATGCGTCAGTAACAGATTGACCGTATGTCGCCGCTTTACCGTCAACTAAGTCTTGGCGACCTTCAACTAGGTGAGATTCAATCATCACACCAAAGATTGCTTTATCACCACCAGAGATCTGTTCACTTACGTCATCAGAAACGTTCATTTGGCGTTTGAACTGCTTTGAACTGTTCGCGTGGCTGAAATCAATCATCACCTTCTGTGGAAGACCTGAAGCTTCTAGCTCTTCTTTAATCTTGCCAACGTGCTCTGCGCTATAGTTTGGCTCTTTACCACCGCGTAGGATGATATGACAATCAGGGTTGCCTGCGGTTTCAACGATCGCTGAGTGGCCGTATTTAGTTACCGACAAGAAGTGGTGAGAAGCGCTTGCAGAGCGAATTGCATCTGTTGCGATCTTGATGTTGCCATCCGTACCATTCTTGAAGCCAACTGGGCAAGATAGGCCTGAAGCCAGTTCACGGTGAACTTGAGATTCTGTAGTACGTGCGCCAATTGCGCCCCAGCTGATTAGATCTGCAACGTATTGCGGCGTGATCATATCTAAGAATTCACTCGCCGTAGGCATTCCCATATCAGTTAGGTCAAGTAGTAACTTACGTCCTAGACGAAGACCGTCATTTAGTTTGAACGTGTCGTTCATGTACGGGTCGTTAATTAAACCTTTCCAACCAACGGTGGTACGTGGTTTTTCAAAGTAAACACGCATTACGATTTCAAGGTTATCGCCTAGTTCGTCGCGTAGCACTTTCAAACGTTTACCGTACTCAAGCGCAGCTTCTGTATCATGAATAGAACATGGGCCAACAATAACAAGTAAGCGATCATCGCTATCTTCTAAAATATTGTGGATCGCTTTGCGGCTTTCAAAGGTTGTAGAAGAAGCAATTTCTGTCGCAGGAAACTTTTCTAAAACAGCAACAGGTGGTAATAACTCTTTTACTTTGTTAATTCTTACATCATCAGTCTGGAACATTGCTTACTTCTTCCTATTTTCTATCCTTGAGGCTGAATGCACGTTATCTCACGTCACTTTCCATCAGCATTTATCTTCTTGTTCCCTGTAACTTAACTAGTAAAAACCACAGTTTCAATCACTAATTAAAAAAAAACGCAATTTATTTTGTGTTTTATATTTAAAACACCCCGTATAGCATTATTTACACGCTATCGATTGCGCAGTTATCAGACACATCAAGAACACAGCTCTTCAAACTATCCTGGCTAAAGTATGTCTCACGCAACGATAGATAAAAGCTCTTTACCACACGTACAGTCTTTACAAACGCATACACAAAAAATAGAGAGCTAAAGACTTTTCGTCGTATAGAGAAAAAGTGGGAACCAGCACCATAACTTTGGTTGGGATGTTGCTCATCGATAAATAGAACCGATCAAATTTGGCAATTTCTGCGCAGGAACGGTATATGGAGAATTGTACAGGCGAAACAAGAGGAGATGTGACGACGAAAGAAGCGGAAAATGGCTTAGGGCTTTCAACACTCCGGATTTAATGTTGGCTGCGCAACACCTTTATCTTTAATCGTTAACTGTGCTTTTCAACTTTAATTACACAAACAGAAAACAGCTCTTTCATTGGTACGTAGTTACAATGATAGCCGTGGATATTTGCGGCTACCCACTGCTCAGAAGTAATACCAGAAAAATTAATATTGTAACCACAGTTGATTGCAATATGTTCAAACAACAAACGTTGAGCACGACCATTACCTTCTCGAAATGGATGTAGAACGTTAATATCGCAATAATACTCAGCTAATTTAGTAATAAATTCATCGTATGGAAGATCAACTAAATACTTATCTTTTTCTAACATGGTAAACAGATTATTTGCTTCTTTTTCAATCCTAACTACATTACAAAAACGTGTATTCCCCTTTGAAATATCAATCGTTCTTAATTCACCAGCCCATTCAAATAGATCGGAGAACAAAGTGTGATGAATTGAACGCAGATAACTGAAATCGTAAGGAGGCAATTGAAACTCTACATACATTGCAGCTAACGTTGTTAAATCACGTTCAGCAGCCTCCAACACAGCTTCATTGCTGATATTGAGCTTATTAACAAGAACCGAACTATTTTCGTAAGTATAAGGATCTTGTGTTGTGCCATATTTATCAGTCATTGAGCACCTCTAACGAATTTACGTTTGAGTATTTGTTTAACAAAATTTGACGTTGTTGCTCTCTGTCGAGTGATAAGTCGAAATCACTGGCAACATCATGCCCCTCTAAACGCATACTTTCTTTAAAGTTATCCATTTTAACTTGTTCGAAATAGGCATGTTTATCTTCGAAAGAGCAGAGTATTGAATTAGTTGGCATAACTAAATCAATGTTATTAAGTTGAGATTGAATCACTTTCCCCGACTCAAAAACACCCCAACTATTAATAGAAAAACGAAAGGTTCTACCTTGACGCTTTCTTTCAATATTTAAGCCTAGGTTTTCAACTAATGAATTAACCACAGATTGTACTTTTCGCTCAGAGATACCAGTTGCGGCAACGATAGCTTGAGTATTTGGAGACTCCAATCTTGTCATTGCAGCTAGAACTAATAATTCGTACTTCATGCTTACCTCGCACATTTATGCGGAAATAATATTAGTCTACTACTCAAAGAGAATGATTACCATATTTGAAAGCTAAATTAATAAAGAAGCCGTAAGAGAAAGACATGGCTCCCCTTTTCGAGGAGCTGCCACACTTATGTGATACTTAACTGCTCCGGAGGCACCATGTCTGATTATTCTTAATTGTACGGTATCGACTTAGTTAAAAGCCATTTTGCCCTCATGCCGTAGAGCAAAATAGTAAGGTCATATTAATAAGTCGGTAACGGGCTCTAACCTACTGACTAAAATAGTAAATATATCAATCAAACAAATAAACACTAAAGCGCATATTAGGTGCACATTATTGGGCAACAACAGTCAATAAACTAAGTCACGATGCCCAATTTATCGTTGTCGATTTTGACATGCGTAGAAGTGAGCGGAGGCACCTGGCCAAAAGGCATTGATAATAGAGAGAATGGCATCAACGAAATCAGAGGAGATGTGACGACGAAAGAAATGAAAAATAGCTAACTGGTTGATAAGATTGCGATCGGAACCTTACGTTGACCTCGCTCGCCTTGAGAAAAGCCTCAAAGCGATGTGCCCTTCAAATGCAATCGTATAATTTACTTAATAAAATGGCTTCGGGCTTATTCAACACTCAGGGTTTAGTGGTGGCTACGCAACACCTTAGTCCTTATTGTTATGAGTACTTCGTTCGAATTTCCTTCAAAAGGTTCAATACACACTCCTCTATAAGTGGCTCAAGGTCAGAAAACCCAAATTCTGGTTTAATGTGAATGATTGAATTCAAACGTAGGAGACCTTTAATATAACCACTCCAACTAAGCTTGTTTGTTGAACCCAATGTTTCGATTGTCTCACCGCTAGCCAAAGAAATAACATCAAACTCTATTGTCACTAGAGGGCGCCAACCTAAGATTGCTCCGAAGCCAAACAATAACGTCCCTCTTCTATGAAATGGCACACGCACAACTAGAGCTATATCGTTTTCAGCGAAACTATCTTCAGGCACTGAATCCAATGGCAACATTCCTACTAGTTTGAAGCGAATATCATCAGTTAGACTGACACTATCTGATGACATTGAATATTCATCTATAACTTTTAACAGATCTCTTCTAGGTGAAATTTTTATTGAATCTAGATATACAGCCACTGAAACTCCTGTGTACTCATAACCCTTTGCTAAGCGGCAATAAAATTGTTGGCTAATACCAATCGTAGTAAATAACTGGTCACCCTAGCTTGTTAAAAACCTCGATAACTTCGTTAGAATTTTTGATTGTAGAATAACTACTTATCGAAAAATCCTGCCTTGTTCTCAAGCTTTTTTTCTACGCTATTTTTGAACACTTACTTACTGTGATTGGTATAAAATAGCGAGGAGCGAGCAAAAGCCAACTGTTTTTTGTCCGTTTAAGTAACTTGTTGAACGAAGCGGCTGCGCGGCAGAGTAAAACGAGTGCAAGCCATACTCTTGTAGCACCATCATCTTGATGGCTATTTACAGGAGAACCCCCATGAAACCCGATGACTTAAAACGCTACAACTCCCTTTATTAACAACACCTTACCAACCTAAAGCTGCAAGGTAAACACCCTGCGACGATTGATGCTGACTCCCGTGCGGTTCGTCGGATCACCGATCATTACGATCGCGTCCCTGACACATTAACCACTGCCGACCTCAAACAGTTCTTTACGTCCTCACTCGTGAAGCACCATTAAACTCGATCGTAATGGCTTACAGTTCTTCTATCGCTACACGCTCAATAAACCGTGGGATACGGTCACGTTCCGCTATAAAGAGAGCCAAACCAATGCATGGCGAACACGCACCTTACCGACTATCGAGTTCTTGCTGCTCATTTTGCAGCACGTGCTACCCAAGGGGTTACAGCGAGTACGAGACTACGAGGGTTTACGTGGTCAAGCTCACGCCTTAAGGGCCCGCATTCAACTGCTGTTATTGAACTTGCTCTATATTATGCCGCCGCTAACGGCACCGATAAGGACCAAAGCAATACGAATATGCCCTTGCTGTGAGCATGAGATGGCGTGCGTTGGAGTGAGCCGACCCACGTAGCCGAAAGGCATTAGATAATAAGGAGAATGGCATCAACGAAATCAGAGGAGATGTGACGACGAAAGAAATGAAAAATAGCTAACTGGTTGATAAGGTTGCGATCGGAACCTTACGTTGACCTCGCTCGCCTTGAGAAAAGCCTCAAAGCGGTGCGCTCTTCAAATGCAATCGTACAATTTACTTAATAAAGTGGCTTCGGACTTGTTCAACACTCGGGATTTAGTGTTGGCTGCGCAATACCTCAATCCTTATTCATTATTCATTATTCATTATTCATTATTCATTATTCATTATATTCACTCTTACGTCTAAGTGAATAATTGACCGACTGTTTTCATCGGAATGAACATTCTTACACGACCATTGATTTCACAAAGAACCTCGAAACCATATTTTGCGTAAAATGACTCAGCTTGTTCAGTTAAACAATCAACAACAATGGCATAAGCTCTCATGTGAGAGTTAATTTCCCAAAGATATTCAAGAGCTTTGATTAAGCTAACTTTACCTAACCCACTTCCATGAAATTCTTTATGAACTGCCAGTTGAGCTAAAAGGAAAACAGGAATTGGATAGCGTGGTAATTTTTTAGCCATCGCCTGTGGCAACGTATCACGGCTAATTGAACTTGGCGCAATACTATAAAATGAACAAATTGGATATTTTTGATTTGGCAGTGACACAGAAGCAGGTAAAACCATAGTGCGGCAGATACCTGCTCGCATATGTTTAGCGGCTAAAGTTTGGATAAAATCATTTAACTCTTTTTCACCGCAGTCAAATGATTCTCTATCGTGTTGTGATTTATCCAATTCTTTGAAAGTCTTGGAATAACTCACTTAAACTCACCACTTTTAGTAAATGCAGCAGCTTCAAGTAGTGCTTTATTCGGAGCCTTAGCCTCGTCACAAGCAATCATGAATTGATCAAATACATTTGCTTCAACAGTGATACTTTCATGCTCAGAAATTACCTTAGTTGAATCTTCGTCCATTAGACGAACAACGTATTCAGTTAAGCTTTTTAAACCAAGTAAAGCTGAAGCTTTCTCAGCCTTAGCTTTGATTTCTTCATCCAAGCGAATATCAAGTCTTGCAGTAGCCATAGAACCTCCAATCGTACGGAGTAATTCCGTAACTAAATTGAGTATAAGATTTAAACAACCAAAGTACAACTTGTACGGATCTAATACGGATTTAAGCTTTAAGCTTTGTGAATATAGCGCCTAACATAAGGTGCGCCACGACAAACTTACCAAGCGCACTTCATACCCACAGTAGGCAACGAAACTTACACCCACATCTGCACATTATTGTGGCGGCAGGCCAATACGACACATCAAGACAAATGTGGCACAAAGGCAACAAGCATTACCTTTTTAACGCGTTTGCTTTGGCCAAAGTATGTCGGGCAAGAATACTAGAGACGATTAATCAACACCCAACCTTGTGGCTGCCGAGTGGCATTCCCAAACAATGGGTGGTCGATTGTAGGCAGGTTGCTTACGGTCAGTCGCCGCTCAACTATTTGTCGCGCTATCTCTATCGTGGTGCGTTGGAGTGAACCGACCCATCTAGCCGAAAGGCATTGGATAATAAGGAGAATGGCATCAACGAAAACAGAGGAGATGTGACGACGAAAGAAACGAAGAACAGCTAACTGGTTGACAAGGTTACTATCGCAACCTTATCTTTGCCTCGCTCGCCTTGAGAAAAGCCTCAAAGCGGTGCGCCCTTCAAATGCAATCGTACAATTTACTTAATAAAGTGGCTTCGGGCTTGTTCAACACTCGGGATTTAGTGTTGGCTACGCAACACCTTAGTCCTTATTCGTTATGTGTATGCCAAAAAAAACAAAGGTGATAACGCAAAAAATACGCACCCGAATAGAAAAAAGTAAAAGCACAGTAAGAAAACTATTTCTGAAAGAGTTTTTCCGATTTTAGCGGCTGAGTCTCCTACATCTGATGCAGCTATTCTTACTGCGACAGGAGCGGTTAAGGTAATTTTCTTTCTTGAAAAAAACTTAGCCGAAACGATTCCCAAGACAAATAGCAAGTAAATGCTAAATGCCGGAGCGACCAATAGCTCGTTCAATGAAGCTATCGCAGATGCAATAAGTGCAAACAAGATCATCGAAACGAATGAAATAGCCCAGATACCTAATATTGAGAACTTGCTAAAGTAAGCAAGCTTCTCAGCCAACAACTTGGGAAGGTAGTACATAATAATCCTCTTTTACACATAACGAATGACATGGATTCCCCCTACCGAGGATCTGCCACACTTATGTGGTACTTAATTGTACCGGAGGCACCATGTCTAATTATTCTTATTTCTGCGGTATCGACCTAGCTAAAAACCACTTTAGTCTTCATGCCGTAGACCAAAACGGTAAGGTCATACTTCATAAGTCAGTAACCCGAACTAAACTACTGACTACAATAGCAAATATGCCACTCATGCGTATAGGCGTTGAAGCGTGTGGTGGTGCACATTATTGGGCAAGAACACTCAATAAACTCGGTCACGATGCCCAATTTATGGTTGTCGATTTTGACATGAGTAGAAGTGAGCGGAGCCACGTAGCCGAAAGGCATCGATAATAAGGATAATAGCATTGACGAAATCAAAGGAGATGTGACGACGAAAGAAACGAAAAACAGCTAACTGGTTGATAAGATTGCTATCGCAACCTTATCTTGACCTCGCTCGCCTTGAGAAAAGCCTCAAAGCGATGTGCCCTTCAAGTTCAATCGTACAATTTACTTAATAAAGTGGCTTCGGGCTTGTTCAACACTCGGGATTTAGTGTTAGCTGCGCAACACCTTAATCCTTATTGTATGGTTGTTTTACTAACCAACAATATATTGTAAAAAGCCTAATTTATATAATGTTAGAAGTAAGGCAACTAAAGCTAGTATCTTTTTTAAATTAGCCATAATAGCTCCCGGGTAGTCACCTATTATGTTAAAAGAAAAAGAAAGGTAAGCTACTAATACAATAATCAGAGTAATTGAATCATCAAAACTTATTGACATCACATATAGAGTAAATAATAAAAATATGCCAGAAAACAAAAGTGAACCATTAAAAGTTAACTTTGCTAGTTTCTGTTCCTTTTTTTTTCTGGCTTTATTAGAAATTGATGAACCACAAGGTGTTTTAATGTCTTTATAATAATCTGAATCATTTACAGATATGGTACTTATCTTGCACTTACCATCATGCGCACATGATTTAGCAACTTCTGACACTTTCTTGTAAAGAAGTGTATCTTCTATTTGATTTACATCTTCTACTACTACTTTACCATACTGACTAATAGTACCACCGCACTCAATTCGAATTTCAAACTCTTCCTTACTCATTAACATTTCCCATTACATCAATAATTTATAGTAGCAATCATTCAAGTTGCGACCGCAACTCAACATTTTAATTCGTGCGAGCACGAATTCATCCGATTAATATATCAAAAAGGTTGCTTATAACCAACTGAATGCTATGCATTTAATATAAAATCGGGTCTCAACATTCAGTGTGAAAACGTGCAAGCACACATTGCCGCCGATGTAGGGCACATTATCATTCTTAGTCACTCACCAATGCACTACTATTCAACAACTTAACATCATTACCCTCGTTAGATTCGTGCTCATTCAAAAATAAAAACTACTCTTCTTTAGGCCATGATTGATTCAATACACAATAAACTGTCTGTGTGTACAGGTCACTGAGGGGAAGGTAAAGCTAGTCGATTCTGAACTCGTCATTAATGAACATGTGAATGTCTAAAAGTAATAATAAATTCGGGAGCTTTGAGGAAAGGTGTTAAGGGGCGATATTAAAGTTACAGCGACTCTGGTGGGTTAAATTAGAAAGGCAAGATTCAGTTCTTGCCTCTGTATTGAGTGTTCCTCAGAAAACCACAACAACTCGTCACTTATTTGGATGGGATGTTGATTTATGACTGTGAGATGCGACTAGGGCTAATAGTCATATTTAAGCGGTTGCACCACAGAATCTAAGCCCTCAATCTTGAGAGCTAAACATAACTGCATTAAGTCGCCCAACTCACCTTGTGGGAAGCCCTTTTTATCGAACCACAGCAAGTATTCTTCAGGCAGGTCAATCAAGGTGCGGCCAGCGTATTTGCCAAAAGGCATTTGCATTCTGGCTAGCTTAATCAGGTTTTCTTTCTCTAGCATTACAAGCTCTTTCTAGACGTCGTCGATGTTCTGTAGAGTATCACCTAAACGTTCAACCCAATAGTTGATCGCATCTTTGGCATCATCTAGCGAATCAATCATAGTAGAAAAGTCTTTGTTACCCGCTTCGCGGTCGATGGCTGCAAACAACGGTGTGCCGTCTTGCGCATCACTGACCAATAGCTCAACACTGGCGCTCCCAACGTTGGTGTGCTCGCCTGTCGTCACCTTAGATATAGTCGACATCGCAAGGCCAAACGGCAGCACACTGCTTGTCACGGCTAAGATCGGGTTGGGCGTTTCAACATTACTTAAGGCAATACTCAAACGTAGCGTGTTCCCTGTTGGTTCATCGACAATCATTTTATGAGGCGATATTTTCGCTTCCAAACGACTCACCATATGATCTGTGAGCTCCTGAATGTCTTCCTGATCTAATGTGCCTTCTTCTGTTAACACAAAGATTTGGTCGATCACCACAGAGTCATAAGCGTCTAACTTGGATTTCAAACGTTGTTCGTCACGCAGCCCTATCCTTGCCCAAACTAAATCAACGCCTCCATCAGGGCCAGGCCGAAAATCTTCATAACTGGTGAATTTAGTAGCGGTTTTAATTGGGCCGCCTGCACAACCAAACAAAAACATGCTGGTTGCAACAAGCAAAAGGACTTTTAAAGGTTTCATAACGCACTCAACTAAATCAAGGAATCAAAGAATTAACTGAGTATGCCATACCCTAAGTGAAAGAGTTGTAGAAAAAGAGGTAAAACTCAGAGCTCGATCTAAAATCAATGGTTCTGAACGGTATGTGCATACTCTACGATCACCTGATTACCTTCGATATAAGCATTTTGGATCTCACCATCAACACTCATTCTACTTTTCAGATAAACCACTTTAGGCCCGGATTCATTGTCTTCTTTAAGTGAAGGGAGCACATTCCTTGGCTCCAAATGAAGCAAACGACAGAAGTGACTAACGAAAGACATGGTTAATGCTTTCTCCCCTCTTAGCACTCGCGAAAAATCCAACTGGTTCATGCCTAGTTTTTTTGAAAACTCCATCTGCGTAATTCGCATTCGAGATTTTTGTGACATCCACGTTTGGTACAAAGCATCTCTATCTTGCTCAGTGAATTCCATTACCGGTTCCTTTATATAATTCATGCCAATCAATTGTCCGGCTTTTCATACATGACATGTCAGGGTTTGGTTAGTGGAAACCAAAGGTTTGGTTTTGATATGGGAATAACCTTGTTTGATCTGTACAGAGCTATCAGAGCTATCAGAGCTATCAGAGCTATCAGAGCAGATAATGATCCGCCAACAGAGCAACAAACAAAATCATAAGATGATAAATGGAGAACTTGAAGGTCTTCATCGCCATGTTAGGCTCATCACGATACTTAAGTACCCAAGCGTGATAAACAAACCCACCGTTGAGTACCAATGAAGCGCTCAGATATATCCAGCTGCTCATGCCGACCAATACAGGCAATATACACACGATGCTAAGCAACAAGGTGTAGAGCAAAATAGAAGTCTTGGTGTATTCGATTCCGTGGGTCACAGGCAGCATGGGGATGTTCACTTTGGCATACTCGTCACGACGATGAATTGCCAACGCCCAGAAGTGCGGAGGGGTCCAAATAAATATGATCATCACCAATAACCAAGCGTTTGAATGAAGCTCATTAGTAACTGCCGTCCAGCCCAATAGCGGAGGCATTGCGCCAGCTATCCCTGCTATCACGATGTTTTGCGGCGTCGCTCGCTTCAGATACATGGTATAAATCACTGCGTAACCCAACAAGCTTGCAAAGGTTAACCAAGCGGTGAGTTGATTGACCCACACCACAAGCGTGACGAAACCAAGTAAGCCGATACCCGCGGCAAAGCTGAATACACGCACACTACTCAGCTCACCTGACGGTAAAGGGCGTCGATTGGTTCGAGTCATCTGGCCGTCGATCTTTTTATCGATCAAATGGTTAAATGCAGCTGCTGAACCTGCCATTAGCCCTATCCCAATCATTCCGAACAGAGTTTGTTGCAAAGGCAATCCATTCGGCACAGCCAAACACATTCCAACCAATGCAGTTAGCAGCATCAAAGCCACCACTTTCGGCTTGGTCAGTGTTAAATAGACCTTCCAAACAGCTTTGTTTTTTGCAGCCGTTTCGTTAATTAAAACGATGTCATTGCTGATTGCTATCTTAGGACTTGAGGCTACGTCTTGAACCACCACTCCATGTTGTGTTGACGTTCTACTGACCATGATTACCTCCTTGTAATACACTGTTCTTCACCAAGCTCTGACTTGGTTTGCGTTGCCACACGACAAAATTGGTCACCACCATGCTGATGAGCAACATCGCCGCGACTAGGTTATGTAAAACCGCAACTGAGATTGGCAGGTGAAACCATACATTACTGATCCCAAGGCTGATTTGAGTAAACAAGACTAATGCGACAATCACGCTCAGCTTTTGGTGAGGCACTTGGCCAAATTTCCATAACTGGTACACGATCATCAGCACCGTTAACGTCGCCACAATAGCCCCGAACCTATGCATGACATGAATGGTAAGCCTTGCGGGATATTCCAACACTCCAAACTCATAGTTATCATGACCGTGTTGAGCAAAATCGAAGGCATTTTTGAAGTCGAGATAGCTCATCCAGTTACCTTCGCAGATAGGTAATTGGGTACACACCAACGCGGCATAGTTCGACGATGTCCAACCACCAAGCAGTATCTGCCCGACCACAATGAGTAGCCCGAACAGCGCCCAAGCCTTAAGTGATGAAGTATACGTAGCCTCACCAAAACGGCTTTGGAATTGAGACAAACGACAGTAGAGCAGACACAACAGTGACAGTAACGTGAAGCCCCCCATCAAATGCGCCATAACCACAACGGGCATCAACTTGAGAGTCACCGTCCACATTCCAAGCAAAGCCTGAAATATCACGGTTGCAGAGATAAGTAATGGTAGACCAGCAGCTGTTATATTCTTTTTAATACACCAAGCAACAACGACAAAGATAAGCAGCCCTAATGTTCCTGCAAAGTAGCGATGGATCATCTCTATCCACGCTTTGTCTGCTTCGAGAGCACGTTCTGGAAATTGTAGATTGGCTTGATTCACTGCTTGGGCATCAGAAGGAACGGTTATCTTGCCGTAACACCCTGGCCAATCAGGGCAGCCAAGGCCAGCATCGGACAAACGGGTATAAGCACCGAGCACGATCACGGTAAGGGTTAATAAGATGGTTAATCTCATCATGTGTATGAGTAAATCAGGGGTTTTATTCTGCATCGTTTATCTCCCTATATTTATTCCCTTTTCGCTAACAACACTCAGCATTAACGCCATCTTCTACAGCTCACCAACTCAAGCTCATCAACTCCAGCTTATCAACTTAAGCTGATTAACTACCCAACTCGTGACAGCTTGAGTAGCTTTCTTAGATCATGAATCATGCCTTTAGATTGACTAACTAACTGCGACGGGTCAGAAACGCTTTTGTACTCCATGACCAACTGCCCTAGTGGGTCAATAATGACAATCGAAGCAGGCGAAAACTCAGTACTTAACTGATCACCACCAGCTAACAAAGATAAATCTGGCTTATCGAGCGAACCCGATAACGAATTACCTTCTGAGACAAAAACAACGGCAGTCACTCGCTCTTTGTTTTTCCCTAGCGCCAAATAGCTTTGATTCAAATAATGGAGTTGTTGTTCGCACAAGCTTTCACACTCTGTAGGAGCGATATAACCCACCAACCACCCCTCTCCTGCCATGGGCACCATTACGCCGAAATCCGCAAGCGTGGTTCTTGGTTCTACCAATTCACCCGAGTTAGTGACACCTGAGGTATACCAATTCTGGTCCAGCACAGCTTTGGCGATAATGGCTGGCAAAGCGAAAATTAAAACAAGTCCAATTAATACCAAGCGCCCTTTAGTACGACGGCTTCTGAGCTCAGCCATGTTTGCCTCGGTAATTTCCCTGTTCACTTGTACTTGAGACTTATCCATCTTTGTTCTCCGTGATAGGTGATGCTTTTAGGTACCGATAACCAATTAACAACGTCAATAACAAAAGCACCGCTGCCATTACAAACCATTGAAACGAGTAACCAAAGTGCTTCTCAGACTTCATCGCCGTTGGTCGCCATAACAACTCATAAGGCCAAGATTCTAAGCTTTGCGGTTGGAAGACAAAGGGCAGCACTTCTTGCCCGGTGTACTCTGATAACGCTGTTATGTTTAAGTTTTGGATTCTATTTGGTGTCGTATTTTCTAACCCAAGCTCCTGACTTAACGGATTCACTGAACGTGTGTACAAACGCCCTGACATTTTGGTTGGTAGTGTGATGCTTCCTAGTCGTGGGAGTTCTCTTCTGTCACGGCTCGCTGCAACGAACCCAAGATCGATCAACAGTTGTTTTCTTCCATCTTGTGTTGGAACTTCGCCCAACATGTAAATCACATACCCCACCGTTCCTTGGTTAATCTGGTTGTCTAACAAAACCACTAATCCACTGGGTGTTTCCAGCTCCACGTCAACTCTTAAACCATTTAAAGACGGCTGTTCAGATGCACCTTGCGCTTGTGTACGCGAGCCCTTCCATTCAGAGATAACCGCATCCAATGACCTAGACGATTGCTGCGCTCTTTCTGATAGCTGCTGTTCATAGCGTAATTTCTCGTTACCTCGATCTAACTGCCACAAACCTAACTTGATTAAAGTGCCGACTGAAACCACAGTTAAAACAACCGCTGTCCAAAAACCTTTACTGCGGAACTTGTTTTCATCATCAATCAATCGGTTTGGAGTTATCACTATGGCGTCATCTACCTTTGTGTTGTTGTTTAAAATTGTGTTAGTCGCTTTGCTGTTCTTCATCGCTTTCAATTTAATGAAAGGCCTAATCCAAATCGCCTCAGGTAAACACAATGGTAAAAGACTGAGTCACTTTTTAGGTCGTCGTGTGATGCTGTCTGCCATCGTCGTACTATTGCTGTTGCTTGCTCTAGCCTCTGGCACCATCACTCCAAATCCAAGACCTTACTAAGGCTTTCAAGTTGATTAACGTTTTCAAACTTATTCGTTATCTCAAACTTATTTATTCTTCAAAACACGACTTAAAGCAGCCCCGTATATCATCAAAGTACATAGACAAACACGAACAGACCTAACCAAACCACATCAACAAAGTGCCAATACCAACTGCCCGCTTGGAACGCAAAATGGTCTTTCGGAGTGAAGTGGTCTTTCGCGACTCTCGCCAGTAACACAATCAAAAAAATCGTTCCCAAACAGACATGCAAACCATGAAATCCTGTCAATAAGAAGAAGGTATTGCCATAGATGCCAGATTGAAGTGTCAGCCCCATCTCCTGATAAGCGTGAAGGTACTCTTCAACTTGGAAGAACAGGAAGAAGCCAGCCAGAACAATGGTTATCTCTAGCCACACAATCAAAGCCATACGCTTATTTTGTTCAAGACTAATATGTGCTATGTGCAGCGTCACAGAAGAAAGCAGCAGGATAATTGTGTTCTTAAGCGGGATACCTTGCCAAGACATCGCTTCTGTCGTCACACCATCAGGGGTCGTGGTTAACGGCCACATTGACTGGAACATCGGCCACAATACTTCATGGGTCATTGCATTGTTGCCCGCCCCACCAATCCAAGGCACAGAAATCATACGAGCGTAAAAAAGCGCACCAAAGAAAGCGCCGAAGAACATAATTTCAGAGAAGATGAACCAACTCATACCTTGTCTAAAAGACCGAGATATTTGCTCAGAATAAAGACCACTTAATGATTCCGTGATCACATTGCTAAACCAACCTGCGAGCATGTAAAGCAACACACAAAACCCGACTAACAGCACTGCTTTGCCAAACACGCCACCAGCGGCGTCGGTGCCCATGTTTTGCACCGTCAAGCCAGCGCCAACCGCGACCAAAAACAACGCAACGGCACCTACTAATGGCCAGTGGCTTTGATGTGGAACGAAATAAACTTCCTTTTTAGAACTCATCGCTCAACTCCTTATGTTGATACTGGTTCTGTAAATCCCTAGTTACTTGCGAGTGTCTCGGCTTTAGGTTGACTCTTGTTCAAGCCAGCATCACTCGTGATATTAAATAACGTATAAGAGAGCGTAAGCGTATGTATCGATTCTGGAATATCGGGCTCGATGTAAAATATCAACCCCATAGCTGCGCTCGTGTACCCGTCCAATGGCTGCTGATTAAAGCAAAAGCATTCCATCTTATTGAAGTAAGTCGCTCCCATACCAGGAGAAACCGATGGTACGGCTTGGCCAACCAATGAAGCTCCAGAAAGGTTCTTGGCAATGTAGTTAGTTTGTACCACCTCACCAGGATGAACCTCTAACACTCGAACCTCAGGCGAAAACTGCCACGGCATATCTGGCTTAATGTGCGACATAAATTCAACACGAACAGTACGAGAGTAATCAGGCTGCATTCCCTGAGGTTGAACGGCAGAGACCGTGTTGGTTTTACCATTAATGCCTAAAGCCTCACACATCACATCGTATAGCGGCACCAAAGCGAAACCAAAACCAAACATCGCAACCACACTCAACACCAAGTAGCCCGTCAGCTTTTTAGTAGATCGCTTATTAGATAGGCGCTTTGGTTGTTTTTTATCTTGATTGGAATCGCTTTGCTTATCACTCATAGCTCATTCCTCTAATCGATTTTAGGTGGATGAGTAAAGGTGTGGTGAGGCGCAGGGCTTGGTACTGTCCATTCTAGCCCTTCAGCTCTGTCCCAAGGCTTGCTTGGTGCAGGCTCTCCGCCTCTTACGCACTTAATAGCCAGCCATAAGAAAATCAACTGAGACAACCCAAAGGCAAAACCACCAATCGACACGACTTGGTTAACATCAGCAAACTGTATGGCGTAATCAGGAATACGACGCGGCATGCCCGCTAAGCCTAAAAAGTGCATCGGGAAGAACAGTACATTAACTGAGATTACCGACGTCCAGAAATGCCACAAACTGAGCTTGTGATCGTACATATGCCCTGTCCATTTCGGCAGCCAATAATAGGCGGCGGCCATAATGGAGAACACGGCGCCTGTCACCAGAACATAGTGGAAATGAGCCACAACAAAGTAAGTATCGTGGTATTGAAAATCCGCAGGAACGATAGCGAGCATCAATCCAGACAACCCACCAATCGTAAACAAAACAATAAAGGCAATCGCAAACAACATTGGGGTTTCAAAGGTCAAAGCACCCCGCCACATGGTCGCCACCCAGTTGAAGACTTTCACACCGGTAGGTACCGCAATCAGCATGGTGCAATACATGAAGAACAGCTCGGCAAATACCGGCATACCTGTGGTAAACATGTGATGCGCCCACACCAAGAACGACAGCAATGCGATGCTACAGGTCGCGTACACCATCGAGTGATAACCAAATAGTCGCTTGCCACTGAATGTTGGAATTATGGCTGAGACAATACCAAAAGACGGCAAGATCATGATGTACACTTCGGGATGCCCAAAGAACCAGAATATGTGCTGGAACATCACCGGGTCCCCACCACCAGCGGCATCAAAGAAGCTAGTACCAAAGTATTTATCAGTCAGTACCATGGTAACCGCACCCGCGAGCACGGGCATCACGGCTATCAGTAAGAAAGCGGTAATTAACCATGTCCATACGAACATCGGTAGCTTGAACCAAGTCATACCCGGCGCACGCATGTTCACTATGGTCACAATGACGTTGATCGCCCCCATGATCGAACTGATCCCCATAATATGGACTGAGAATACGAATAGCGCGGTGCTGTCTGGGCCATAAGTTGTTGAGAGTGGGGCATAAAATGTCCAACCAAAACTCGGCCCGCCTCCCTCAGTAAACAAAGATCCGATCAAGATTAAAAATGCAAAAGGCAGAATCCAGAAACTGAGGTTGTTCATTCTCGGCAGCGCCATATCTGGAGCTCCGATCATCATCGGGATCATCCAGTTAGCCAAGCCCGTAAATGCTGGCATCACGGCACCGAATACCATGATTAAACCATGGACTGTGGTCATCTGATTAAAGAAATCTGGCTCAACGAGTTGCAAACCCGGTTGGAATAGCTCAGCACGGATGACCATCGCCATCGCACCACCCGTTAAGAACATCGCAAAACTGAACCAAAGATATAATGTACCAATGTCTTTATGATTGGTTGAGTACAACCAACGCGCCCAACCTTTGGGTGCCTCATGTGAGTCGTGATCATCAACAGGCAAATCATTATTGCCTAGTGTACCTTCCGCAGAATGGCTCAGTGCTTGGTCTTCTGCTGGAGCCGATTTCACCGGCTTATTGATTGGTGAACTCATAACTGCTCCTTAGCATCGTTTTGTGCTTCATCCATTAAGCCTTGCGTTCCATCCGTTGAACCTTGTTCGTCAGAAGCTTGTTCCCCGCCTTCTTGCTTGGCTTTATAAGCGTTCACATCTGAAGCCTGAACAATATCGCCAGTCTCATTACCCCAAGCGTTTCGTTGATAAGTCACTACCGCTGCGATCTCTTTCTCAGTTAACTGATTATCGAATGCTTGCATCGCCGTCCCACCACGACCATAAACAATAGTGTCGATATGAACATCCACATCGCCAAGCGCAATAGGGCTTCCTTTTATGGCAGGAAATGCTCCGGGAATACCTTCTCCGTTGGCTTGGTGACAAACTGCACAACGAGTTTTGTAAACCTCTTCGCCAATAGTATTGAGCTCTTCCAAAGAAAGTGACGCATCTAATGCATCTTGCGCGGCTTGCTGTGCGGCTACCGCCAATTCTTTTTGCTCCGCCAGCCATGCGTCATACTCAGCTTCTTCCATCGCATGCACCACTATCGGCATAAAGCCATGAGCACGACCACATAACTCAGCACACTGGCCTCGATAAACACCGGGCTCATCAATTTTGGTCCACGCCTCGTTAATGAATCCAGGTATGGTGTCCTTTTTAACGGCGAATGCTGGCACCCACCATGAGTGAATAACATCATCGGAAGTCATCAAAAAGCGGACTTTACGATTGATAGGCAGTACAAGCGGCTTATCAACCTCTAACAGGTAATGCGCACCTTTCACTTCGATGCCTTCAATCTCTTTGTCACTGGTTGCTAGGAGGCTGAAAAACTCAACGTCTTCACCAAAATAGCTGTAATGCCATTTCCATTGTGACCCTGTGATTTTAACGGTCAGATCTGATTGAGAGGTATCTTCCATCGCTATCAAGGTTTTAGTGGCGGGTATCGCCATAGCGATAAGGATAATAATAGGAATGATGGTCCAAAGAATTTCTACTTTCGTGCTTTCGTGAAAATGGGCAGCAACCGCACCCTTCGACTTCCTGTGCCTCAGAATCGAATAGAACATCACTCCAAAAACAACAAAGGCAATCGCACAGCAGATATAGAAGATCAGCATATGAAGCTCGTATACCTTACCGCTGATCTCAGTGACACCTTGAGTCATGTTGTATTCACTGCTTGCATGCACCAAAGGCGACACCAAAACTACAACAAAACTTTTCAAAAGCCACGCTAGCCTAACCAGTAATCTTTTCAAAAGATCTCTCCTTATCCTTCCTAATTGGATACTTGCGACCTAAATGTCGTGCGAGCTCTATTTCGTTGCGAGCTATGTTTCATTACGAACTACATGTCATTCCGAGCCAGACAACATTCATTGTTATTCCAGCTGCACATGAAAGGCTGAATCTCAATCTACAACTCACATGGAACTAGCCTGTAAACGGGCTGCTGACCTCATCTCAACCTAAGAACCAATACGGGTCATAAGCATTGGAAGTTTCCACTAAAGATTCAAAAACGACGAGTTTGTTAAATTTTGTTATATTTATGTGAAAGGCTAGTTAGTGATATCCAATTGTTCAAGGTAAGTTTACTTATTAAACAGTCAATTATTTGAAGTGGCTTTACCCATATGCCTTTCCCTTACTGTTGGAATTTATTTTAAATCGAGTTTTACGATTGCCTTCATGGAAATGATAATCAGTATCATTTAAATTAAATCAACAGAAAGACACCCCGATATTAAAAGGTTTAGTGATTATGCAAGATGCAATGAACTGGTTAGCGAGAGACCCAGACCCAAGAACTCGTGAAGAGCTTCAATACCTTATCGATGAGGGAATGCACGACGAACTTGAAGACCGCTTTATTCAACGATTAGAATTCGGAACAGCGGGACTGCGCGGCAAAGTCGGATGCGGCCCAAATAGAATGAACCGCTTGGTCATACAAGAAACGGCTACAGGTCTTGGCCACTATTTAATTGAGCATGTCACAAATGCCTCTATGCGTGGTGTAGTGGTTGGCTACGACGGTCGTTTAGATTCAAAGCAATTCGCGATTGATACGGCTTCTGTACTCACCGCTTTAGGTATCAAGGTTTACCTAACTTCGAATGTTGCAGCGACACCTATCGTAGCCTTTGGTATTGAGCACTTCAACGCAGCGGCGGCGGTTGTAGTGACGGCCAGCCACAACCCACCGGAGTACAATGGCTTCAAAGTGTACTGGGAGAATGGCGCTCAAATCATTCCTCCTCATGATGCAGGCATTGCTGCTGAAATAGACATCGCATCGACCAAGCCCATCCCATTGATGAGCCTTAGTGACGCTGAAACACAAGGTAAGTTGGTATGGTTAACTGAAGGTTACTATCAAACCTATCGTGCTGCTATCAACCAGAGTCCACACGTGAGTAAAGAGATCGAATCGGCGAATACCACCATCACCTATACCGCTATGCATGGTGTCGGCGCACAAATGGCGGAAGACCTACTTCATGATTCAGGTTTCCATAAAGTATTCAGTGTTGCCGAACAGAGAGAACCAGATGGTCACTTCCCAACCGTGAACTTCCCCAACCCGGAAGAAAAAGGCGCGATGGATCTTGTGGTTAACTTAGCAAAAAGTGTCGATGCCGACATCGCTTGCGCTAATGACCCAGATGCAGACCGATTTGCCGTTGCCGTTCGAACCGATGATAAAGTTAGAACTGAAGATGCTTCATATAAAATGCTCACAGGTGACCAAGTGGGTGTGTTATTCGCGCACTACTTGCTATCAAAGCCACACACTAAAAACCAGTTAGTTGGTAACAGTATCGTATCTTCAACTCTGCTTGAAAAAGTGGCTCAATCCCATGGTGCAACTTACTTCCAAACGCTGACCGGGTTTAAATGGTTAGCGAATATTGGCATGCAATTAGAAGATGAGAAAAACGAGTTCTTGTTCGCCTATGAAGAAGCGTTAGGCTACACAATTGGTACTCAGGTACGAGACAAAGATGGGCTGTCTGCTATCGTCGTGTTTGCTCAACTGGTTGAAGAGTTAAAATCTCAAGGTCGAACCGTTTGGGATCTTCTCGCTCAAATTTCATTTGAACATGGGGTTCATACCAACGCGCAACGAAGTATTGCCCTAGACCCAGATTCACCATCGATTGGTTCTAAACTCAGAGCGGCACAACCTAAAGCTATAAACGGTATCGCTATCTCTGTGATTGAAGATCTGCAGTCTTCTTTGCGCTTTATTGTCGGTGGGGCTACCGAGGCAATTAACCTGCCAGCAAGTGACGTACTCATCTATCATCTCGAAGACGGTTCACGCATTATCGTCCGCCCTTCAGGAACAGAACCAAAAGTTAAGGTTTATTATGAGACGGTAACAAAGTTCGAAGGGACAGAAACCTATGACGATACTCGCAAGCGCGGTGAAGAGTACATGGATAAGCTCATCGAACAACACCAGAAAGAGTTGAACTCTTAGCTCATCATTCTTTCAAAACATCAGTTCCATGAAGTGCAATATGTAACTGATAGACATAAAAAATGGACGCTCTAAGCGTCCATTTTTGTATCGGCGGCTAACCGCGACAAACTGTTTGAGTTGCAGTCTACGACGTAAAAAAGGAAGACAACATCCACACCGCTAGCACGATAAAAACTCCGCCCATCACTTGTTGCTGATAGGTGCGAAACTTAGCATTTTCTACCAGAGATTTACCAATAGTACCCACTAACGCCACAAGTAAAAAGTTGAACGTTAAACCTAGCACATTCAGTAATAAACCCAGAACGAGCATCTGCTCGCCCGAAGTCGCTTCAATACTCGTTGACACAAACTGCGGTAAGAACATCACGAAAAAAACCAACGCTTTAGGATTAAGCAGGTTACTAATAAGTGCTCGTTGGTAGTACGCTTTTGCAGCACGGTTGTCGCTTAACTCAGGCGCATTGCCCTGTTCTGTTCGAAGACAATCCCACCCCATCTTTAATAAGTATGCACCGCCTAATAGATGAAGGGCTTTTAAAGCCACTGGACTCATCGCAATCAACGCTGAAACGCCCATTGCTGCCAATACTGTCAGGATAATTCCAGAAGTCGCATTACCTAAGCTCGCAAACACACCGACCTTACGGCCATAGCTCATGCTTGAGCTTGCGATGAGTAACATATCAGGGCCAGGTAAAAGGAGAAGTGCAACAACGGCCGTCAGGTAAACAGGTAGGATGGTTAAATCGATCATGGGTTTCAGTATTGATAAAAATGGAGGCGAATTTTATATCAATTACCAACACCCTTCCAGATGCAATCAGTTGCTATATGCTAAATCAATCGAATTAAACACCACCAATGAACAGTAAAACCAATTTATTAACTAAATACAACAGACTAATTAACGTGCTACCCACTCGATCTCAATCACAGTGGTTTCGCCACACTTTAGACGACCAAGGAAAATATCGCCTTGATGTACCTCTCCAACACCTTTCGGAGTGCCCGTCATCACAACATCACCGTCTAGCAAAGTCGTATACGAAGATAACTCTTCGAGGATGGTCTGTGGGGAATAAAGCATCTGTTCAACATGCCCTTTTTGAACACGGACACAGTTAATAAATAACTCTAAGTTTAAGTCAGAGAGGTCCAAGTTACCTATGGGAACAAAGCGGCTAAAAACAGCAGAGCCATCAAAAGCTTTAGCACGCTCCCAAGGCAGGCCTTTCGCTTTCAAACTACTTTGTAACTGGCGTTTGGTAAGGTCTAAACCTAGCCCAACGGCAGAGTATTCACCGTTTTCAACAATGAAGCAGATTTCAGCTTCATAATGTAACGTTTCTTGATGGAAAGATGAGAGAGAAGACGTAACGCTAGTGCTCGGCTTATTAAACACCACCATAGAGTCAGGGATAACATTATTAAGCTCTTCGATGTGATCAACATAATTGCGCCCAATACACAGTACTTTGCTGGGTGTTGCTGTTCGTTTCGAATTCATCAATTGCTCCTGATCTACAACGCTGCTCATAGTTTTTCCCTAAACTGTTTTTTTGGAGCGCAGAGTTTACCGCATCATTAAAAGAGAATCTTCGACAAGATGGTTACCAATATCTAAATTCTGATCTTTAGCTCAATTAAATGATTTAAATACTTTTATTCGAAGATCGCGACGTATAAGAACTGATGACAAGAGCCATAGCTGCATAGATCATAGCTTTGTAGATCATAGCTACGTAGATGAAATGAATGGCTGGGTAACATGAAGGAAAAGCTAAAACAGATGCGTATAGAACGAAAGCAGCCCTCTCAAACCAAAAGGTTTGAGAGGGCTTAGCATGGTGTCTAGGACAGTATCCGAAAAGGTAAATTTAAGGAGTAAACACTATGCATAATAGTGGTCAAACTAAATGAGTCGCGACTTATAGGTAGAAACGAGCACCAATAGTCCACTTGTCGTCAGTTTTTCTGTTATCTGCATCGTTTAGATCAAACTGATAGCCAGTGTAGCCAACAAAATTACTAGTAAAGTTGTATTCAGCTTGAAGAGCTAGCTCTTCACGGTCAGTTTGTGTTGCCGCGCCTTTCGTCGCTTCGCCTTCAACAACTTCGTAGTTAACGCTTAAGTTTAAGCTGTTCGCTAAAGCGTAAGCCGCTAGCAATTCATATGCATCACTTTCTTCAAGGCCTACGTTCATGTTTTCGTTTGAAGCATAGATACCTGCTAGGTATAAACCTGAACCGTAAGAACCGTATGCAGCAGAAACTAGGTGAGATTCAGCCGTCTTAGAAACACCACCCTCTTTGAAGTCACCAGTATTAAAGGCATAACCCAATTTAACACCAGCGATTGAGTAACCAAGAGTCGCTTGAATACGATCGTCGTAAGACACAGTTGAACGACGAGTAATTACAACACCGCCAACAACATTTTCAGTGTCAGTTGTTACATCATTGCTGCCCTGCCAACCTAGACCAAAGCTAAGTTCACCCGCTTCACCAAAATCAAACCCATTACGGTAACTTGCCATTTTGTCTGCACGACCAGTACCTAGCGCACCGTGGTTGTCGTATAAGAAATCATTCGCGAAAGCGATCGGCATATCAGTAGCTGAAGCTACATCGTAGTATGGCGCCCACTGCGTACCTGCAACAGCACGACCTAACTCATCATGAGTTAAACCTACGTAACCAAGACGAGTAGTAAACGACTCATCACCACCGTTTAGGTAATTAAGCGCCCATTCGCCTTTAGCGTCAGCTGTGAAGCCATTGCCTAATTCTTGCGTAGCATTAAAGTTGATACGTGGTGAGTTTGTACCAACATCCGTATCGCCTTTCTCTGAACCATTAAGGTTTACAGAAACGTGACCACCAACAGAGAAGGCTGTACCGTCTTCGTTATAAAGCTCTACCGCAACTGCCTGTGTACCAAATACTGCACCAGAAATTGCTAGCGCTAAAAGTTTCTTATTCATTGTCATATCCATTTGTAACTGGGAGAGTGATTCAATAACAACCTCGTGCTTGGAGAAGTTGTTACCTGTATTTAACAAGTAGGAAAACACTAATATACGACCGACAAAAAAGTTGCATTAAAATATATAAAATAAAAAAAATCGCGCTATAAAAACAAAAAACACCCTTAAAAACAACCAATTAAAAACAAACCTCAAGCTAATTTTTGGTATGTTTTTACATAAAAAACCTTCCGTTTTTTGATTTTCCAATCGCAAAAACAACATTAGACACTTAAGCTACAAACGACTTTCCAGACCATTCTGCGACATACCATTAACCTAGAAACATTCTGTAACATAATGAGCCGTACTGAAATATTTAGCCTTGTGAAACAATTCCCAATTTGAACTAGGAAAAGTCGCTTTATTAATTATTGGTTATTGCTTTACTGGAAGTTCACTAGAGAAAATACAAAAAAGGGCAACCAATCCGTGACTGGTTGCCCTAATACAAGTTAGTACATTCTTATTTGAAGCAAATCTCAGCCCAACGTGCTAGGCCTGAGGTTACGGAACCAAAATAGTTACCACTCACAATTGGCACATTCGGTACGGCTTGTTGTACTGCTTCTCGAAGAATAGGAGAACGGGCTGAACCACCCGTCATGTAGATGACATCTGGCTTTTTCTGACCTTGTTGAATCGCTTCTTTGACCAATTCAATCATCTTAGATTTTGGCGTTTCAATCGCTTCAATCATCTGCTCAACGGAGATATCCACTTCAATCAGCTCTGATGCAACATTGATTGCTGTTCGATATTGGGAAGATTCTGCCAATGCAATCTTGGTTTCTTCCGCCCGACGTACAATGCTGTAACCTAAAGTATCCTGATAGACCTTCATTAAACGGTCTAACTTTTGAGGCTCTGAAGCTTCTTTACGAAGTAACTTTAACGCCGCTAGGTTTTCCCTTGAATAGAAGTTTTTTTGAGCTTCAACATTGTTTATCGCTATTGGATTCCAGAATTGAGTCAACGGCATATCGATACCCGAAATACCTTTACTACCCATACCGAAAGGTGACATCAATTGTTTGAAGGCAAGGTAAATATCAAGATCATTACCCCCTACCCTTTGTCCACTGTGTGCTAACAAGCTTTGGGTACGGTTCGCTTTACCAGACCAACTTGGCCCCATTTCTAACAATGAGCAATCGGTGGTACCACCACCAATATCGACAACCAATACCGTTTGGTTCTCAGTCAGAGTACTTTCGTAATCAAGGCCTGCTGCTACAGGTTCAAACTGAAAAGCGATATCAAGGAAACCTGCACGTTTGGCTGCACGTGAGAGTATATCTTCGGCTTGTCGGTTTGCTTCTTCACCACCACGACCGTGGAAGTTAATTGGTCGGCCAATAACAGCTTGTTTGATCGGCTCTTGAGTCGTGATTTCAGCTTGATGCTTGATATTCGCCATCATGGCACACACTAAATCTTCGAAGAAACTCACCTGAACATCATGCAATCCACTGGCACCAAGGAAAGACTTAGGGGACTTAACGTAATAAACGTCACGCGGGTCTTCCAAATAAAGGTCCAATGCAGCCTGACCAAATGCCATGTCTTCTGGCACTAGGTCGATACTCTCTTCCCGGTTCAGAGCGATAGCACGTCGCAACACCTGCTCACCAATCGCATCACTCGGTTTGATATTCAAATGGCGAAATAGGTGCTCAGAAACGCTCTCACGAGTAGGTGCAAATACCGTTGAGGGAATATAATGGTTGCTACCTTCTAATGGTAACAGGCTTGGTTCTCCATCAACCATCGCCGCGACAGAACAGTTCGCTGTTCCATAATCAAACCCAATAAACATAATATCCCCCACTCAACAAAAGGGGCGAAATGCTACATGAAAAGCCTTTAAATTACGAGGTCATTTGTCGATTTTACTTAGGGTCTGTTGACCTTTCGTGGTTAAATTTTTGTTCGAGATAGAATCGTTTTAGGCGCGGCAAGATGTATGTAGCCTAGTCATTCTAAGTAAATACATCTTAACAAAGTATAAAACGATTCTAACCGAACCCTTCGGGCAGCCTTTGTGGTTCATTTCTACTGTGTTATCGGCTTCTCATGTAGGCTAGCTACACTTCAAAGCCTCTGCCTTGTAGAAATTTCCCACAAAGTGCTGCAAAAATCAGCTCGAAAGATCAACAGACCCTTGTGTTTTTGGTTTGATGACTCTTAAAAAGGAAGCAAATATGCTACATTTCAGCCCAAATGAATCATGGGTTAGATAGATGAAAACACCTTGCCGAGCGGCTTGTAAAAATAATGGCGGAATGTGCAGTGGCTGCTTTCGAACTATAGATGAAATTATAGGTTGGAAAGGCTTATCTGAAGACGAACGAACGTCGGTAATGGATAATCTTAGTGGGGTCAGTTCAACTCACCAATGTCCACAGTGTCATGAGCCAGCTCAATGCGATATTAGTGTGGGTAAAGAGACGTGTTGGTGCTTTGAGTTAGAGAAGCGTGATACTAGCAATATTCCAAAGGCTGGTGCTTGTATGTGCCGTAAATGCCTGTCTGCCTTGCCTATTCAGTAGCTTACGAACCTAGTCAATAGTTTGCGAGCCTAATCAATACCTTTCATACATAACCAATAGCTTGCATACATAATCAACAACTTGCAAACATAACAAATAGCTTGTAAACATAACCAACAGCTTGCAAAGCTAGTCAGCAGGTTATAAGCCTGTTCAGCATATACAAAAAAGCGAGAGGTTGTTCTCTCGCTTCAAGATACGACATTAAGTTTCGACTTACTACTTACTAATAGTTATCTAGTTAGTGGTTACTTCGATTTTGCAATCAGCGCAGGCTGAGAGAACTGTATACCGCTCCAACCATGAGTCATGAAGTTACGAATATTTTGATGGTCAGTGTTCTCTGGAAAACCTAATACGTCATTACGATAAAATTGGCCAAAACAAGCGAGTGTTTGCTCGGGAGATAGACCTTGCTCTAAACCAAAAGCAAAAATCTTACACGAACCATTATTCTGCCCAGCGGCATTCACTACATCGCCATTACGAAATTCACTCTCAGCAAAATCATAATGAGCTTCTATCACTTGTATTGTGTCTTCAAATTGCACGCTTTCTGGGGAATCAGCCAGAGTATTCAATAAGGTTTGCAGTTCCATTTAATATTTCTCCATCAAGTACATATCTGAAGCAGTGTATCTTGTTTTTCAGCAAGAGTAAGCCGTTGTTTGCTTGAGTCAGCGACTCACTTTTGGCTTTGACTTAGTGCTCACTATCATTCCAGTACAGTTGTTTGAAATGGATAAAAGCTTTGTGCAACGACGCTTCCTTAATCGGTTTTACGATCACGTAATTTGCTCCAGCGGCCATGAATTTGTCTCTTGTTGACTCTTGAGCATCAGCAGTACACGCATAAATCGGAGCTGTTACGCCAATTTGCTCTCTTAGTTGCTGAGTGGTTTCAATCCCACCAAGATTAGGGAGTTGATTATCCATTAAGATAAGATCGTAAACCGTGTTTTTTGCTAGCTCTATCGCTTCCAAGCCACCTTTTGCCCAAGTAACCACCATCCCATACTTTTTGCAAAATGCCTGTGCGATAAAGGCGTTGGTGTGATTATCTTCCACTAGCAGCACTTTCAACGAACGACTAAACAACGCCTCAGGCTCGATGTGGGCTTGTTTCTTAACGTCGACAAACAGAGGCTTGGTGTGTAACTCCACTGGAATTTCTATAATGAACTCAGACCCCTGATCTTTAACGCTTCGGACTTGAATGTCTCCCTCCAGCATATCGACAAGATTCTTTACAATCGTAAGCCCAAGTCCTGAACCGCCATACTCCCGAGTCGTCGTTTCTTCTGCTTGAACAAAAGGTTCAAAAATAGCATCGATCTTACTCTCATCAATACCTATGCCACTGTCTTTTACTCGAACAATCAAGCTAGCGTAATCAGTATTCAAGATACTTTCGATTTCAAAACTGACGGAAATACTGCCTTGATGAGTGAACTTAAGGGCGTTGCTCAGTAAATTAAACATGATCTGGTTCAAGCGAACCTGGTCGGTGTTTATTTTGATGTCATCAACCAAGTGATTCACAATGGTAAACTCGACGGATTTATCCTCACAAAGTGGGCGATAGATGCTATCTAAGGTATTAACCAACTCTCCTAGAAGGAAATCTTTCTTCTGAATATTGAATTGTCCCTGCTCTATCTTAGAAAAGTCCAAAATATCGTTTAGTACCGCCAGTAGATGTTCTGCACTATGACAAAGTACATCAACCTGATCACGGTTATCTTCACTGTGTATTGAACGTTTAAGCAACTGAGAGACACCGAGAATACCATTCAGTGGCGTACGAATTTCGTGACTCATTTTAGCGAGGAAGTCTGCACGCACACTGGCAAGATGCTCTGCCTCTTCACGCGCTCGATCTGCCTGTCTTTCTGCTTCTATAAGTTTAGTAATATCTTGACCTTGCACCACCACACCGCTAATGCCGTGTTCAACACGGATTGCAGACATGTTCCAACGAAAAACCTTCTCGCCGATTGGCACGTTAATGCCCGTTAGTTTAGAGCCTTGAACCACCATCTGGATATTCGGCAACATACGGAGCTCAAACTCTCGAGCCATTGCACCATAGTTATCATCTTCATCAAATAGCGCCATACGAGCCGCTGGGTTCATCTGAATTAAGTCACCTTTTTCGGACCAAACCAAAATTGGCGAATGCGCAAAATTAAACAGATCTTGAAATTTTTGGTGTTGCTCAGATAAGAGCTCAAAAGTATCTTCCAACGTGCAGCCAATGTGGTGAAATTCGAAAATATTTGAACCATCAAACTTGCTGAACTCTTCATTGCCACTTGCAGAGCGAGTGAATTCCATTAACTTATCAAGTTCTGCCGCGACTCTTCTTTGAATCCAAGCTCGCGCAAGGAAAGACATGATGATGATCACCACAATCATAACAATGATGGTACGTTCATAATTGTCTTCGAGTGCAATGAGATTAGTGTTTTTCTGGATCGCGCGAATGGTTAGAGGAGTTTCAACAGCATTGATCTTAATGGTTGCAATGGTGACGAAATGACGAGGTAGCTGCTCGTACATTTCATAGCTGAGGACGTCTTTTATTGTATAACTTTCATCGCCACTGAATGTCGATGTCACCGGAGTACCATGCGCTTCAATGACGATATTTTCGCAATTGCTGCCTTGCTGGATAGATTCAGCCAATGAAAAATTGTTGTCGAGCACAATAGCAACATAAAGCTGCCCTAGAACTTCACCGGTTTTGTTATCAACAATAGGGGTTCGCCGAGCCAACAAATGACGCTTACCGATATCCGTAGTCAGCTGAATGAAGTGCCAGTTACTGCTAAAAGCGACCTGATCAGATATATGTTTTAAACTAGATTCATCCAAACCATAAAACTGCCCATTGCCATCTTCCCAAGCTAAACCGTTATAAGTAGAAACAAAACGCAAATCAGGAGCATGATCAGGCTCACGTTGGTCAACACCATAAAAAAAGTAGCTCAGAGCCTCTTCATTGTTGGTATCAAAATACTCCCTTAAAGTTTCACTGTGTGAGCTACTGTCTTGATGGATTTGTAGCACTGACAATCGATAATCGAACATGTTTTGGATCAAGCTAGAAGTTTGCTTAACCGTTCTATTCGTCTCTTGCTTAACAATCCTACTGCTTGTTTCGTAGTTATGAATAAGCACGCCAAGCGCCATCACGCCAATCACTAAAATAATGATACGCGTAATTAATTTGGCTAAAGTGTTCTTTGGTGTAATGGCGTAGCTTTTTTTCATTATTGGTCTGAGTACCTAAATGCTCGCTGCTTAAGTTCTAAAATACGGTCTGGAGAATCATCTTTAGTCACAATTTCAAACTCACCTGAATAAACGGTAGGAACTTCCAACCCTGTAAGATCCCATTTAATTGCCTCTGCCATCGCAATACCCGTATCATCATTCATGCGCATGACCGTAACATCTAAGTCGCCCCTTGCTATAGCTTCCAACTCTGCAGAGCCGCCTCCCCAGCCATTAACTAAGACATCTCGACCAGATTCTCGAATAGCTTCTGCTGCGCCCAGAGCAACATCCGTTGAGCATGCATAAATAAAGTTTAGATCCTTATCGTTAGCTAGGCTGATTTTAGCTGCTTGGTAACCGCTCTCTTTACTTGATTTAGTGTAAAACGACGACTTAAGAGCAAAGTTGGTATCAGAATTCACATCATGGATAAAGGTATCTCCACGAGCATCACTAATATAACCTTCAGAACGATATAACACAGAATACTTGCTGTCCGGTTCACTCACTTGTTTGAAATAATCCGCCAGCTTTAAGCTACCTGTCATATGGTCGAAACCCACGTACATGAACGGCTGCCTATCTGCCCATGCGCGTACTGGCGTGGTAATATTTTGCAAAATCAATTTGGTGTCCGTTGAGCTCAACACATGCTCAATAAACTTACGGTGTCGCGTCGTCTCTAACGTAAAAATCAAATAATCCGTTTTATTTTCAATCGCTTCTTGCAAAGAGATACTCTGCTGAGAGGGGTTGGCATTATCACGAGTAAAAACCTGATTTATTTGATAATTAATCCTCAATTTATCTAGGCGTTTCTCAAAGGCTTGGATATTACGAACCCAATAATCAGAGATCTGTTGCCCCGGGTACACAACTGAAATCGTGATAGGTTCATCCTGAACTTGCCTCAATGGCACAGGGGGATTTTGCACAGCTTCAACCATTTTATCGGTCAATGCTTTTTGCTCTGGAAATTTAGTGAGGTAATCCTGATATTCCCAATAGCCATTCAAGACGTGAGTACCGTGGGAGAGAGCAGACGCAGAAAACACGGCAACTCCTAATAATATAAGTAAACGTTTCATATTTTTCTCGTTTTATATGAGCTACTTTGGCTCATTTTTTAACCTAGCATGACACCATCTCTTTGTATGGCTGAAAGATATTATGTAGGACAACGAGGATAAATGATAGCGTCTAATACTAATTGGAATGTCATTCTAAATGTGCAGTGTGTAAATTTGGAATAGAGATTAAGATTAATGAGTCCTAAGATAAAGCCAACTCAATCAAAAATAAAAACATTACCATTTAATCAATAACTTAAATGGCAAACTTGCAACAATTAACGTGACTAATATTGAGCGAGAATAAGAATTCTAACGATGAGTTACGATACTGGAATATACTGAATTTTGTCCTGTTTCCACTCAATGATCAGTTTGAGTGATACTAATTTTTCCTTACGAGATTTAGGTAATTGTTTGATCGCGTATTCGGTCTTTAACGCCTCACTTTTTGACCCAACACCAATACTCCAAACCAGCTTAAGTGGGCCTTTACCTTTTAAGGCTTTTGCACCTTTGCCCGTTTGATGTTGTTCGAATCGACGTTCTAAGTTATTCGTCACTCCACAATAAAGGGCATTGTGTCGATTGCGGATCAAATACACGACCCAATCCGCACTTTTATCAGATTCCGACATTTAAAGCAGTGATTCAACCAGAGCCTTAAGCTCTGCCACCTCTTCACGTAGGCTCGCGACTTCTGATTCAAGTTCTTCAAACTTTTCACTAGTTGCAGATGATGAAACAGCGCTTACCGATGCCGTCGCAAACGCTTCAATGTCTACTTCGCCGCTCAGTAAGTGTTGGTAGCGTGATTCTCGTTTACCCGCTTCTCGTGGTAACTTCACGACTAATGCACCCGCTTCTCTTGCTGCGAGTTTTTCGAGTATTGATTCAACCTCTTTCACATCACTAAAGTTTGCAAGACGACCCGTTCGAGTACGAAGCTCACCCGGGGTTTGAGCCCCACGAAGCAGCATGCAGCAGATGATTGCACGCTCTTGCTCTGTAAATTGCAAATCACCAAATTCAGTATTGCAGAAACGATGCTGATACTTATTAACACGGCTATTAAAGCTGCTCTCATCACTCACCATACGACGAGCTATCAGACCATCAACCGCATCTAAAACGTCTGACTCAGACAGAGAGAGCACAGGCTCACGGTTACTCTTTTGATTACAAGCCGTTGTTAAGCTATTCAGTGTCAGTGGGTAATGATCTGGAGTAGTCACTTCTTTCTCGATCAAACAACCGATAATTCTCGCTTCAATTGGGGAAAGTACTGTGTTCATCGTTTTTCCTTTTTATTATTTTGATAATTCCAACTCAACATTTAACAATGCAGCCAGTAATGGCTAATGCTCAGACAAAATCGGTACTCGTTTCTTTCTGCCTTGTTCATCAATCATTATGATCTTAGAACGATTTAGCTCTATTTCCACGACTTCCAAATTAGTGCGCTCTTGTACATACGCCTCTCGAAGCTTGCTTTGTTCTGCTGAAGATTCGGTAACACCCTCAACCAGATCGTCTGTTTCTAATTGTTGTTGATTCATTCCACATTTCGTATCAATGAAGTATCTATACTGGATACTAACTTGAACTCTTAGATAAAAACAATCGCACTTAAGCGAGAGTGTCGAATAATTATACAACCTTACTTTTGCTTTGATCTAAAGACTGTTACAACACCAACTGATGTGCTTTAATCAGAACCAGACAACGTATTTGACGATTAGGAAAAGGAATCTATGAGCAGCGTATTTGAAATTGTTAACCAAGCACGACGTAAGAACAAACTTAAGCGTGAACTTTTAGACAACGAAAAGAAAGTTCGCGACAACCGCAAGCGTGTCGACCTTCTTGATAACCTACTTGATTACATCAAGCCAGAGATGACTCACGACGAGATCCTAGGCATTATCAAAAACATGAAAGCTGACTACGAAGACCGCGTTGATGATCACATCATCAAGAGTGCAGAGATCTCTAAAGCTCGTCGCGACATCAGCCGCCGCATTCGTGAGCTAACAGAAGAAGACAAGCAAACTCAAGGTAAGAAATAATCTAACCTAGCGAGTTTACTTGTATAGTAACCCACTCTTTGTAGTGGGTTTTTTTGTGCCTAAATTCCAGCGTCTATACTTAATCGAACGTAATATCCTTAGTGTACGTAAGTAACTGAGTAAACGTTAGTAACTAGGTGAACGTTAATAACGAGGCGAACCTAAGCGATGGAGAGACTTTATGTACGGAAGTATTCTGATTACCTTGGCACTATCAACAACGCAACCTTACCCTGAAAAATTTGAGAAACTTTATACCGAAGAAACCGAAATCACTTATGACGACCTCGTGGTCGATGTTCATGGCTACAAGGTTCCCACGAGATCAGCATTTCGAGGTTGGATGCTCCTTAACCACGCCCAAGATCAAGTCAAGGCGATCGGACAGCAACTCAAAGATAACGGCATCACCCGAAGCATGCCTCTGCACTTAGTCTTGTTGCAAGGGACCGACTGGGCTATGAGCAACACCACTCTGTTTACCCTACCCAATAAAAAGCATGTGCCAAAAATGATTAATACCCTTAAGTATATTCAACAATATATTGAGCCTGAGATTGGCGTTGTTATTCCTGTGTCTGGAGAAAGAACCGATATCTACAATCAGCAAGCGGGTGGCGCACTGCGAAGTAAACACTTAGAGTTCTGCGCTTTAGACTTAGTGCCTGCTAATGATATTACTCGCGAAAACCTACACGTGAAGCTTAAAAAGATTCATGCGGAATTTGGGCAAAAGAATAACGTTGGACTGGGTTTGTATTCTGGTGTTCGATTCCACATCGATACTTGTGGATTCAGACAGTGGTAAACACCCAACCGAGTCATAAAGACATATAGATCAACGAGGTCATTATGACACAAAAAATAAGACCAAAAAATTAAACCATTGATTTAATAATAAAAACACAATTGGAACGCTAATTGCTATTGATAACAAGTATCATAATTATTAATAGCAATTAGGAATTCAATATGAAGACGATGACTCAACGCTTTCAAACTCTACTTTCTGTTTCAAACTTCAGTTTAGCGATCACCGCCTTGCTTATGCTACTCAGTATTATTGTTGCTTATCCGATGGCCGATTACTTCTCACTACCCATTCAAATTTTCGCACACATCAGCACCATATTAGTGGCCGGGTTACTAAAAGTCAGCTACGTAGGCCGCTGTGTTGCACAATACAGCCTTGGGCAAGAAGTACGCTAAATCACACTGCGCTAGCCTTGATACTGGAACCATTAGACAATATCAAGGCTACTGAAAAGATCATACAGTTGGTGGGATTTATAAGGTTTCGGCAAGTAGGCGTTCATGCCTGCTTCAAAGCAATTTTTGATGTCCTCTTCTAAGACACTAGCAGTTAAAGCAATAATGGGGAGTGGTGGGGCTTGTTGATCTGTCTCCCACTCTCGAATCACACGAGTCGCCGTTATACCATCCATAACTGGCATCATGCAGTCCATTAAAATGGCATCAAACTGAGCACCCTGAGTGATGACATCTACCGCTTCTTGGCCATTGCTGGCAATCAAATATTCATAGCCCGCTTGCTCAAGGAAAAAGCTAGCTATCTTCTGATTCATCAGGTTATCTTCAACAATAAGAATACGTCGATTCAGAGAACGAACTTCTTCATCTTTTACTTCCACAGTCGGTGCTTGTACTTCACCGTCATCAAGCGATCGTAGGCTGTTTAAAAAGCGTCTGCCCAAAAATGGTAATGTATGAGTCGAGTGAACCGTTTCTGTGATTAGATTGGTTTTAAATAGGTGATGCTGACACACGATAACGCGAGTCAGCGGATACAACGCCTTCAGCGTCGCAAGATCTTTATCCATGGAGTGATGCAGCGTGTGACAATAAAGTACCAAGTCACTTTCTTTCAGGCTCTCACCAAGCTCCGAAATGGATGACACAACATTAGGTCGAACATTTAAGCGCTCGCACTCTTTGACCAATTGATCGAGGTAATTGAAAGAATTCGAGATAATAGTCGCACGGCTTAGGTTATCGAACGTTTGAGCGTGAGCCTCGACCGTGTCTACGTACAAACAAAAGGTAAATGTAGAGCCTCCTCCTTTCACTGAGCGCGCGGTAATATAGCCGCCCATCAAGTCAACAAGCTGCCGACAAATCGCAAGCCCTAGCCCTGTACCGCCGAATTGGCGTGTAATACTGCCATCTTCTTGAGTGAAAGGTTCAAAAATGGACTCTAGCTTCTCTGGCTCAATCCCAACCCCGGTATCAGACACACTGCATTCAAGCTTACCTCGCCCCAAAGACATCGGTGTATAAGCAATATCCGTTGTAATCGTGCCTTTTGAGGTAAATTTAATGGCATTAGACAGCAAATTGGTTAGCACTTGTCGAACACGATACTCATCGAAAAACAACTGTGTTGGGGTTTGAGCATCAATGTTGATATCAAGTTCAATGTCTTTACTGATCGCTTTCGACAAAATTACACTCACAGAGTCGTAAACCGCTTCTCGCAAATCGGCATTATGCGGCGACAACATTAAGTTACCCGACTCTATCTTAGAAAGATCGAGAATGTCATTGAGCAACACCAACAGCGAATGTGAAGACGACTCGATATCCTCAAGTACCTCTTGTTGGTTAGCGCTCAGTTGGCTCTGAGATAAAATTTCCGCCATACCGATAATTCCGTTAAGCGGCGTACGTATTTCATGGGACATGTTCGCTAAAAATGCACTCTTGGCTTTATTCGCAGAAATCGCATCTTCTTTTGCTATTATCAGCTCTTTGTTGTGATGATGGTTACGTTCCATCACTCGATTGAGGGTTTCAGTGAACTCGGCAAGTTCATCGTTACCTTGAATATGAATCACCTTAGGCTTGCCGTAACTATCCGCGCATTCAGACACCCCTTTCAAAATAATCGATAAGTTTCTATTTAAGCGCAAAGATGTCGCGACACCAAGCCATAACAAAGCACCTGAAACAACAAGGATAAGCAATGTCATAACCGCCGTTTGCCTTTTCTGTAGCGCTATATTTTTTGTCAAATCAAACTTTAATTGATCGGTATAAGCACCAACCGCCTTTGAGATCGCCAGCTTCTTTCGCTCTAAATTTTCCACATGTTCATATATTTCAGGTATCGAGAAGTCACCTTTGAGAAGCCGAGCAGTAAAACGGTCTTGAAATTCATCTTGGGAGAACATGTTTAACAGTTTGCTAATTTCTAGCGAGTGGCTGTCTGATCGTAAAAACGTCTCTAACAGCTGTTGTTGCCTTTCTAAAGCTCCAACATAGCTCAATAAATATTGATCAATCAGCTCTGGAGAACGATACAAGCGGTAACTCAACCACGCTTCTCGCTGAGTCCAGAACACGTAGTGAGTAAGATTGATGAACATCGCATCTGTTTGGCTGATCTTTTCGTCCACTATATTGGCACGATATTCAGACAGATCCATTAACACGCCTTTCAACAGGTCAAAGGCACGTTCCGTTTGCTGTGCGTTGCTGACAGTAATCTGTGATGCGTCGCTATCAATACTAGTGTTTACCCGCGCGATCTTCTCTAACACACTCTTTAACTCAATCAACTGCGGCTCGACAGTCCAACTGTTGTCGAACTGTTGAAGTTGTATTTCGTAATGAGCAAGCCTATCCACTTCCGCTTGTAGCTTTAAAAATAACGGACCTTTCTCTGGGGAGTCTATAGACAGCACTAACCATTGATAAGCACCACTTGAAACAGCATTAAAAGATTGAAGTGCTTCCACCTTAATTCGCGTTGCTTCAAGGTGATTCATCTTCTTATCGTTCTTGAGCACTTCATTGACTGTAAACCCAAACATGATGAATACAGAAACTGTTGAAAGAAAAATAAGACGCCATCTAATTGACATATTTATCATTTTTATAACGACTCCTTTCCCGATAGTATTTTTACCTAGCCCAATATAAGAATAGGACATTAACAGGAGTTATTGATCAAATTGAATATGAACAAATGACATTATGAGCTAATCATAGGAAATTGGCGTCAGTCGTTACCCACATACAGGATTTAAAGAGGAAGGTCTGTTTTAAACAAGTGAAAGGATAAGGTTATGCCTCTAGATGACAGCAAATCACTGCTCTAGAAACCAATAAACACCAAAGTTAAGTCAAATTTGTGAGATCTAATCGTTTGCGTCACGAACTTTCTGTACTCAAACTCAGCTTATTCAAAGGTCGAACTAGAAAACTCGCTGAATACCTTATCTGTCGTTTACTTTTTAAGTGTAACCAGTGCTAATGATCACATCTTTAATGATCGCAACTCCCTTATTACACATTATGTTTTGATCTGAGTATTTTTTGGCGAAAATTAAGTACTACAGACTGTTAAAGTCAATAGCCTTTCTTGACGCTAAAACCTTAATTTATGACCAACTAAAAGCCAATTTTCAGACAATTAATCTGCATTTATTTTTCCTAGCAGAATAACTCGTCGTGCCTTACAATCCTGCCACATAAAAATTACAAATTACACACAAGGCATATCAAGCAAATTTAAGTGGCGTTAAAGACCACAAAAGCTTAGATAGCTCAACTCCCCCATGCACTCATGGCTACCCTACATTCGCTATGATTGCAGAAATTAACGTGAAAGGTCCCGAGTAAAGATGAGTCCCGAAAAGCACCTCCTAGACTGGCAAACTAGTCAAACTATTGCTGAATCAATCGCTCCTACTTTAGGTCAGTTGTACCGCCAAAAAGGCGTTGAAGTTATCCTCTTCGGTAAAACACTGGTTAACGCAACAACTATCGACATCATCAAAGCTCACCGCATCGCAAAACGTTACACAGGTTCTCCGCTTACCGCTGAACAGACTCAACCAATCATTCAACACCTTCTCTCTATGGACTTGTCTCCATGTCGTATCGATGTTGGTCGCCTTGCTCATACATTCTGGCAAGATCGCGAAGGCACAATCGGGTTGGATGATTTCCTACAAACTGCACTTTTAGAATCGCTTGAAGGCGACGCGATGACAGAACCTCGCGATGTTGTATTGTACGGTTTTGGTCGTATCGGCCGCTTGCTCACTCGTCTATTAATCGAGAAAAGTGGCCCAGGTTACCCACTACGTTTACGTGCAATTGTTGTTCGTGGCGGCAAAGATGGTGACTTAGAAAAACGTGCAAGCTTGCTACGTCGAGACTCGGTTCATGGCCAATTCAACGGCAGCATCGTTGTAGACCAAGAACGTAAAGCGATCATCGTTAACGGTAACTTCATCCAAGTTATCTACGCAAACAAGCCAGCAGAAGTGGATTACACATCTTACGGTATCGAGAATGCACTTGTCGTTGATAACACAGGTGTGTGGCGTGACGCTGAAGGCCTAAGCCAACACGTTGCGTGTAATGGTGCGAAGAAGGTTCTACTGACTGCGCCAGGCAAAGGTGAGATCAAGAACGTAGTATTTGGTGTAAACCAAAATGACATTCAACCAGAAGACACTATCATCTCTGCTGCAAGCTGTACAACCAACGCGATTACGCCAGTATTGAAAGCGGTTCACGACAAGTTTGGTGTCCTATCGGGTCACATCGAAACGGTTCATTCATTTACCAATGACCAAAACTTGATCGACAACTTCCACTCTGGTGATCGTCGTGGCCGTGCTGCTTCATTGAACATGGTACTGACATCAACAGGTGCTGCAAAAGCAGTATCAAAAGCGATGCCAGAAATGGAAGGTAAGTTAACAGGTAATGCGATTCGCGTACCTACGCCAAACGTTTCAATGGCAGTAGCAAACCTAAACCTTGAGAAAGGCACAAACAAAGAAGAGTTGAACGAATACCTGCGTGAAATGGCGCTATCTTCAACTTTATCTGCACAGATTGATTACACCGACTCAACTGAGATTGTATCTACAGACTTAGTGGGTTCTCGTCACCCAGGTGTGGTTGACGGTGTTGCAACTATCGCGCAAGACAACCGCGCTGTTCTCTATATTTGGTACGACAACGAGTTTGGCTACAGCTGCCAAGTTGTTCACTGTATGGAACAGATGATGGGCGTTCGTTACAAGACATACCCTGAAGTTTAAACGACTTCGATCTCGTAACTAACTCAGCGCAACCAGCTCCACAACATAATAACTATATCTGCGAAGTCTGTTATGGGCTTCGTAACCCCTTTTGTTTTGCTCCCCCGTATAAACAATAGGGTTGCCACTTAGATCTGCTCTCTCTAACGATCTAAGTGGCCTTTTTATATCTGCTATACGCTATGTCTTCTAAACACTTTGTCTTCCAAACGAACAAAGCTCCGTTCTCACGTGCTTCATTCTTGCTTGTATAAGATGGCTACAATTCAACTTCAACATCTGACTGAATCGTACTTGAACACGCAAGGACATAACCTTGCTCAATCTGTTCTGGCGTCAATGTTTCTTGGCTGCTTGATTCCACAGAACCCTTGGTTACTTTGCATTTGCAAGAACCACAAATACCGCTACGACAAGCAATAATAATCGGAACACCGGCTTTCTCTAATGAATCAGCTAATGGTGTACCGGCTTCAGCTTCAACTTCGGCACCAAAGGCAGGTACAAACACTTTAACGACACCATTTGTATCTGCAGACGCTTCCGCCTGTGATTCTTCTGATGAAGTATTGCTATTGGCTGGTGAATCAATGTTTTGGTTCGCTGGCGTGAAACTTTCTTGATAGAAATTGTCCATGTTGAATTCTAGTTCTTTCAGGTAGCTTTCTATGTTTTGCATAAAGCCAACTGGGCCACACAGATAAACAGTTCGGTCTAAAATATCTGGGCTCAGTTTTACTAACCAATTCTTATCTAATCGACCTTGAGGAGCTAATGTTCCTTCACTGTCTTTTAGCAGCAATTTAAGATTGAAGTTACTGTGCGCCTCATCTAATTGATGCAGTTCTTGAAAGTAAATGGTCTCACGCTTATTGCGTGCCATGTGGACGAAGTCGATCTCAATATCACTGCCTTGAGCCAGCCAATATTTTGCCATCGCCATTACTGGTGTGATACCACAACCTGCACTCACTAGTGTTACTTTCTTTGTTTCCGTTGGCATGCAATCAATACAGTTAAACGCACCTGCCGGCTTCAATACGGAAACCTCATCACCTTCATCAAGTTCATCAACAATAAAGTTCGAAACCAAGCCACCTTCCACACGCTTTACCGTAAGCTTCAAACGATTATCTTCCGGACAAGAAGCCACAGAATAGGCGCGATAATCTGTTTTCGTCGGCATATCCAAACCCAACGTGATGAACTGGCCAGGCTTAAAGTTGAAATGTAAGTCTTGTGGAATACTGCCAAGCTCAAAGCTGACCGTATCTGGCGTCTCGTGCCATTTCTTTAAACACACTAAATTGATTGAATCGCTATCCGACCATGCATACATAGTTCACGCACCTTACTGATGATTAAATGACTAAAGATTTAAATCTAAAAAGCCCCGCAGCTGTTTGTTTTATTAAAAACGTCACAACAACGAGGCTTCAGGTTGGCTTAGATTAAGCCGCTAAGATTGTTTTAAGATCTTGTTCTGGCGTTGAAATAGAACGCATATCGAACTCGTCTTGCATAATCTTAAGTAGGTTTTCAGTTAGGAACGCAGGTGCTGTAGGGCCTGTGTAGATACCTTTCACACCTAGAGCGAACAGAGTAAGCAAGATAACGATCGCTTTTTGCTCGAACCAAGATAGAACTAGCGTTAACGGAAGTTCGTTGATACCACAATCAAACTCTTGAGACAGTGCGATAGCAAGCTGAATCGCTGAATAAGCATCGTTACATTGGCCAACATCTAGCAGACGTGGGATACCGTTAATGTCGCCGAATTGGTTTTTGTTGAAACGGAATTTACCACATGCAAGTGTCAGGATTACTGAATCTTCTGGCGCTTGAGCTGTGAAGTCTGTGTAGTAGCTACGTTCAGATTTGTCACCGTCACAACCACCGACTAGGAAGAAGTGTTTGATGTTACCTTCTTTCACTTGCTCAATAACCGCAGGTGCCGCTTCCATCAGTGCGTTACGACCGAAGCCAACAGTGATCATCTGCTCGATCTCATCATGTTTGAAGCCTTCTTGCGCAAGAGCACAATCAATCACTGCGCTGAAATCGTCGCCTTCAAGGTGATCAACACCCGGCCAGCCCACGATGCTGCGTGTAAATAGACGGTCTGCGTAAGAACCTACATCAGGGTTAAGTAGGCAGTTAGACGTCATTACAATTGCGCCAGGGAAGTTAGCGAATTCTTTTTGCTGGTTCTGCCAAGCGCTGCCGTAGTTACCCGCAAGATGTGGGTACTTGTTTAGCTCTGGGTAACCGTGTGCAGGTAGCATCTCACCGTTAGTGTAAACGTTGATACCCTTGCCTTCAGTCTGTTGAAGGATCTTTTCTAGATCATGCAAGTCGTGACCAGAAACAAGAATACAGTGGCCTTTCTTAGTCTTAACATTCACGGTTGTTGGTTGAGGGTGACCAAATGTATCTGTCTCACCTTTATCCAGCATTTCCATTACTTTGTAGTTCATCAAGCCAATTTGCATAGACGTATCTAGCAGTTGTTTTAGGTCAGATGGATCGGTACCTAAGAACGCCATGATTTCGTGGTACTCAGCAAAAATAGCATTGTCAGTTTGACCAAGAACACGCGCGTGCTCCATGTAGGCTGCCGCACCTTTTAAGCCGTATAGGCAAAGAAGACGAAGACCAATCACATCTTCGTGTTGAGAGTCGTGACCACGGTTTACCGCAGCTTGAGGCGCAAGTGCCAATAGCTCTGAAGAATCTGTTGGGAGATCGAACTGTGCTGCTGCAGAAAGTTCTGGAATTTCAAAACCAATCAATGTTGCTGCTGCACGAACTTTTTGCTCCAAACGCTGCTTGAATTCATGAGACTGTTGTGCGAATTCGATAATACGAGCAGGGTCGAAGTTAACGTTAGTCAGCGTTGCGAAGAACGCTTTTGGTGCCCACTCATCAACTTCTGTATCAATAACATCGCAAGCGCGACCTAGGCTTGCCCAAAAAGAAACACCTTGAAGAGAATGCACCAACACGTCTTGAAGGTCAGATACTTCTGACGTTTTCCCACACATGCCTTGTGCGAAAGAACAGCCTTTTACGGTTGGGGTTTGAATTGTTTGTTCACATTGAATACAGAACATATAAGGGGCTCCAGTAATTTTTTATTAGCTGTAAGTACTTTGCTTACAGTGACTTATTCCAAACCCTATAGAGCATCAAGCGTGCCAACTTTTAAGTTGTTGATTTTTATAAACTTAAATAAACTCCATATTTTTAGTGCGTGAATATGACTACATATAAACTCTCAATCAACACACGCCTGTGTCATAGTGACTCTCTGATATTTATTAACGGTGTTCATGTTTCGTTCAGAATAGAAGCGATATAGTGACAACATAGAAAAAGAGGAATGAATATGAAAAATATATTAGTTACGATTGTTGCGTTGTTTACTGGCCTATTGGCGTTATTCACGAGCTTGATTCTTGCTATTCCTTTAGCTATTGCAGCTTTAATCACTGGCAAGCGCATTCAGAATCAAATGAAAAAACAGGGGTTCGCAGCTCACATGAACACACGTCAATCATCTACCAGTGATGCCGGTGTTATTGAAGGTGAATACGAAGACCTTTCAAGCAGAAAGTAATCTAAACTTCAGTTTCAGACATAGTAAAAGAACAACAGAGACAACATCAAAAAATGCATAGAAATACCATTCTAACGCTGCTCGCCTTAACGACTTTAAGTCTCGTTGGTTGTTCCAACGAGACATCGATACCTGCTTACGAAACATCTCCAAACTTGCCTGAATATCAGCAAGACAGCTTTGATGACTACGTCAATGAAACTCAAGATTGGTTATTGAAAAACCGTGTATTCATGACCAAAGACAAGCGGCTAGAGATTCAACTCAATTCACCTACCGAATATCAACCTGCGACACCGAATGGTAAGGCAGTTTTATTGGTTCATGGGTTAGGTGATTCACCCTACTCGTTTAAAGACATCGCAACGCACTTAGCAGAACAAAGCTACCTAGTGAGAACGGTATTGCTACCGGGCCACGGCAGCCGAGTCGGTGACTTAATGCAGCCAAGCTTAGAAGATTGGCAAGGTGTTGTAGCTCATCATACGAAGTTACTAGAGCAAGAGTATGATTCTGTGTGGCTTGGCGGTTATTCGACAGGCGCAAACCTCGTGACTTCACAGGCGATGAACGATCCTAATATCTCAGGGCTACTGCTGTTCTCTCCTGCGTTTCAACCGAGTTCTTCTGCGGTTCAATATGCAGAGCTAGCAAGCTATTTTGTCACTTGGGCTGACCAAGATCCTGAAGACAATGTACTTCGCTATAACTCACTGCCAATGAATGGTGCTTCTGTTTACTACCAAACCTCAGAAGTGGTTCGTGATGACTTACAAGATAAACACTTCGATAAGCCCGTATTTATTATGATGAGTGAAGGCGACAGTGTGATTGACACCAGCTTCGTTCAGCAGGCGTTTACTGAATCTATGCCAAACCCAAACAATGTATTGATTTGGCAAGGGGAGACGACACTCGAAGATCCTCGGGCTGTTGAGTACAGCATGAAACTCCCGGAGCAACGCATTTCGAACGGTTCTCATATGGGTTTACTGTTCTCGCCAAGCAATCCTTACTACGGGATCAATGGTAGCGAGAAGATCTGCTCCAATGGTCAAGAGGAAGGTTTTGAAGCACAGTGCAACGCGACAAGTAAGGTTTGGTACTCAGCATGGGGATATCGTGAAGAAGGTAAAAACCATGCTCGTTTGACCTACAATCCATATTTTTCCGACTCTATGAAAAAGCTCGATGCTGTACTGAATTCAGAAGGCTAACAAGCTCAAACCTGTCGAAGCCAATCCATAGAAGTCAAAAAGGCTCACTAGATAACGTCTAGTGAGCCTTTTTAATGGATATCGTTTCTTTCCAGTATATGGACTATCGCTATATCGTCCACACCACACGCACAGCAAGCAGAATCAACACCACGCCTGACAATCGATCGATCAACTGCGCTTTTGCTCGAATGCGCTCTACGATCAACGGGCTAGAGAGCACCAAAGTAATAAAGGTATACCAAAGGCCATCAACAATCAGTGGCGTTGAGACAATAATCACTTGATTGCTAAGTTCATTACCTAACGCAACAAACTGGCTAAATAGAGCGATAAAGAACAGAGCGATCTTAGGGCTCAAGATAGAGATCAAGAAAGCTTCGCGAGCAGACTGCATGTAGCTCATCTGTTCACCCGCGTCCAGTTTCGCGGCAACACCACCTTTCGAACGCAACGCGTTTACACCGAGATAGAGCAGATACGCTGCACCCGCTAAACTGATCCCTTTGAACAACATTGGCGATTGCTCAAGTAACACCGCTAAACCGACAATGGTTGCGAACGCGTAAATACCTATACCCGCAGCGTGTGACCAAGCTGCGATAAGTCCGTTCATACGGCCACCAGCCAAACTATGTTTAGCGATCATCGCCAAGCTTGGGCCCGGAGACATTGCACCCAACAAGCAGATAGCTAATAAAGAAAACCAAATTGTTACTGTCATCATTCCATTCCTAGTAAAACAAAGCGTTCCAGCTGAACACTCTACAATTAATACTCAATACTTAGCGCTTACAATAAGCCGTAGCAGGTATTATTTGAAATCAAAGATTATCATTACTAGTATGATTTGAAATCATACTTATATTGTAACTCGACTTTTGGATGGCTTTAAACGCTTTCTCTCGAGCCCATTTATGGGCAGAGTCGTTGTCATACTTAGGATGCCATATCAGCCAATAGGTATGCATTTCTGTCTCAAACGGCAGCGAAAAGTAAGCGACATCGAGATGTCGACCCAAGTTATAAGCAATATGCTCCGGCACAATCATCAAGTAATCGTCTTGCATTAACACGTTTCCCGCCGATGAAAAGAACGGTACCTGCAATGCGATTCTGCGTTTATGTCCCTGTTTCTTTAACGCAATATCCGAATAACTGTCTTTGTCTCCCCCACCCGTGACTTTGATATGTGAGTAACTCACGATGTCTTCCGAGCTTATGGCTGATTGCTTAGCCAACGGATGAGAGGCTCTCATCAAACACACGGACTTATCCTCTCCGAGCTTGATACTTGAGACATGACCCGGCTTTTTGGGGAACATACTCGACGCCAAGTGAATACCTGATTCATTGAGCGTTTCAAGGAAGTTAGGCTGCCATAGACGATAAGCCAAGTTGATATGGGGCGCGTCCTTCGACACCTCGGACACAATAATGGGCAAGATATACTGGGCAACATAATCACTCGAAGCCAACACCAATTCACCTTGCCAATCTTGTGGATCAAATGGCTTATCATCTAATAAGTGGTCAAACTCGCCCAGCAAGTCGTCAAGCTTGCCTTTAAGCAACAAAGCACGGTTGGTTGGAACCAGTTTGTTCCCATCACGAACCAGAAGAGGATCACCACATAGCTCTCTAAGCTGAGCCAGTTGACGGCTAACCGCCGACTGCGTGATGTGCAGACGCTGAGCGGCTCGACTGACATGGCACTCTTCAAGAAGCACATGCAGCGACCGCAGCAAATTTAAATTGATATTACCTAACATCAGCAACCTTAGAGTGAATAAAAATAGAGTGAGTACGAATAAGTAGAATAAGTTCGGACAAATGACGACACGGTGAAGGTAAGCGGCATTAACTCAAGACATATTAAAAGACGAAGTTTGCTTGTTGAAGAATTCCGTTAAGACAGTATGAGTCATAAGATGTCGAAGTTCAGGATAGCCTTGCAGCTGGTCGCGAATTTGGTTCAAACGCTCCATGCTTTCAACTTCAACATAAAGCATCATGTCGGTCTCACCACTGATAGAGTGACACCACTGCACACCATCAATGGCGTAGATATTTTTAGCGTAAGACTCACAGTTATGGTTACTGCTCGACATGTCAAACTTCAAAGAGATATAAGCGCCAACGTTCTTCGGTAAATCAGGCTCGGTCACCTGTGCACAATATCCAGTAATGATCTTATCGCTTTCCAGCTTCTTGATTCTGGCGTTCACCGCAGAACGAGACAGGCTGACGTCTCTGGCGATATCGCTCACTGAACATCGAGCGTTAGTTTTTAGAATATCTAAAATTTGGCGATCAAATTTATCCATGCTTCTGATTCTTCCCATTTATTGTTCTATTTATAACGCCTAATTTGACACAACTTTCCTACTTATAACAGCCATTATGACAGCCGACACTTTCACGCTTAATCAAATTAATACCGTTAAATTGACGGTGTCTTAAGACGTTTCGCTAGCTGTATTATTGATGTCGACAATGTATGCTTTCAATCTCAGCCTCACAAGACAGCACCATAAAACCGATATCAAAGCCAATAGCAAGGACAGCGAATGACGCAACTCAAACAAGAAATCACGCTTATTTCAGGAATAGGACAACTCTCTACAACCTTGCTTGGCACAGGATTGTTTATGATCCCAGCTATCGCGGCAGGCATTGCAGGGCAGTTATCGCTACTAGCATGGTTAATCCTGTTTATCGCTATTTGCCCCATCGCCCTTACCTTCGCCGCATTAGGAAAACGCTACCCGAATGCAGGGGGTACTGCCTATTTTGTTCGTCAGGCGTTCAGTGAGCGATTAGAAACCAGTGTGGCATGGCTATTCGTCAGCGTCATTCCAGTCGGAATCCCAGCCGCAATTGCATTGGCAGGTGGTTTCGCTCAGCAACTATTACCAGCGCCACTCGACACACCACTTGGCGCTCAGTCCTTTACCGTCGCTCTGCTTATTGCCGTCAATTTGATGGGCAGTAAGTCTTCTGGCCGTTTACAAACCGTGATTGCCTTGTCGATTTTTGCCTTGGTTAGTGCCTTTGTCTGGAAAGCCGATATCACTGCAGCCGACATCGCAGTTCCGACCATGACGTCCGATTCAATGTGGTCGATTGGTGCTGCATTGGCGGTTATGTTTTGGTGCTTTGTAGGAATCGAAGCCTTTGCTCACATGGGAGAGGAGTTTAAAAATCCACAGCGTGACTTCCCAATCGCCATCATTGCCGGGTGTTTCGTCGCAGGCTTGGTGTACTGGGCTTGTTCTGTGGTTATTATCAAGCTAGGCGCTTATGGTTCAACCGAATTTGATGCTGCCTCTATCCCGTGGGTGACAGAACAACTGTTTGGCAATGGCTTTAAAACCGTCATCAGTATACTTGGCTTCTTTGCTTGTTTTGCTAGCCTAAACCTTTACACCCAAAGCTTGTCTCGCATGATTTGGGCTCAAGCTCGCCAACACACTCCTACCAGTAAAATGGCGCAGCTCAACAGCCGTGGCGTACCACTTTATCCAACCTTAGCAATTGGCTTTATTGCGCTTATCTCGTGTGTAATCGGCGAGCTGTCTAATTTGGATCTCGAATTCTTTCTTAAACTCGCCAATGGTATTTTTGTACTGGTTTATTTGCTCGCGATGTTAGCGGCCTGCCGATTACTGACTGGCACATCGAGATACACAGCCATGATTTCACTGGTCATCTGTACCTTGGTGTTTATCTGCCTAAGTTGGTCGATGCTCTATGCAGTAACTATTTTTGTGACATTGTCACTACCTTGGCGTAAATGGTTGGGTAAACCCACAGTATCTATCCACAAGTTGTAATTCGATTAGTGATGAATCAGAAAATTGCAAACAAGCCCTACCAATATTACGGATAAAAAAGCCGAGCGATCTGTTTGATCTTCGGCTTTATGTCAGCCAGTCGGATATTTCCAAACCCAAGTACTGCACCACTCCAATCACGAGCATCACTTGCTCCATATTCATAAAAGTCAAAAGGGCGAATGATGATATTTTCAAACTCAGCTCGTCGGCTCCACTCATGTTCAGATATACCTTGATACCACTTCACAGTCACATGTAACCCCGCCGCTTGGCTAATCACTTCAAGATCGCCAGGAAATTCACTTTCAATCGCTTCTATCATCGCTTCATGCTTGAGTTTGTATGACCGACGCATCTTTCTAATATGACGCAATAAATCGCCTTCTCGAACAAAATCCGCCAATGCTTCTTGTGTATGGGACGCCGTGTCTCCGGTGAGCGCATCTTTAATCTCAAGACACTTCGCCACCAGACTTTCTGGCACCACCAAATAACCTAGTCGCAGGCCATTGAACATCACCTTACTCAGGGATCCGACATAGATGATGCGATCATCGAATCCCAACTTACCCGCCAAACCTTGCATGCTGGTATAAGGACGATGAGCAAACTGGAACTCACTGTCGTAGTCATCTTCAATGATCCATGACTGATGTTTGTTAGCCCAATCGATCAGCTTAAGGCGTTGTTCAGTATTTAAGGTCGTACCCATTGGGTATTGGTTACTCGGCGTGACATACAGAGCCTTAGCATTACTGGACAACACTTTTTCAATATCTAATCCAACCTTTTCACGCACACTCACACCGTCTAGCTCTAGCCTCAACAGGTCGATGATTTTATGCACTTGTCGGTAGCCGGGCTCTTCCACAAGGATTTTTTCGCCGATCGCTAACGTTGCCATCAAACCAATTGAGATAGCTTGCTGAGCACCTGCGGTTATGATGATTCGGCCTGCACTACAGTGAACCGAGCGACTGCTTGCAAGATATCTGCTCAACGCTTCCCTCAAGGCTAAGCTTCCCTGAACCTCTTGATTGCCCGCAATGTTCTGACGCGTAGAGTGGCGTTGCAGCAGCCTCTGCCATTTAGCAAAAGGGAACGCATCTAAGTCAGGGACTCCGGGGGCAAAGCTGCGGTTAATGTCGTTAGGTTTCGCTATGTTTACACTCGGTTTACTGACGGTTTGTTGAATCTTCGCATCCTGAACACACTTCGGTTGAGACAAACTTAGAAAGTGTTCAGGTTGTTCAACCGAGACATAAAACCCTGAGCCTTGCTTACTCTCAATATAACCTTCAGTAACCAGTTGTTCGTACGCATAAATCACCGTATTTCGACTCACCGATAACTCGACGGCTAGCTTACGTGTTGAAGGTAACTTGCTGCCCTTGCTCCATAAATCTTGAACGATCTTCTCTCTGATTGCGTGGAACAAGGCGGTTTGACGTGTGTCATGTTGCTCGTCTAACTGTAAGTCACCGACATCAATAGGCTGCATAACTGGATCCAAATAGTGTTTAAAAGTGGCTCTATTTAATAGACCAGTTAATCGCTACATTAATCAAAAGGCAATGATTAAGGAGCGATTATGTTATCTAACACGAAAAGAACCACGATTAAAAAAGGGGCTCACAAAGCCGTATTTGAACAAGAGAAACTGCATCAAATCATCGACGAAAGCTTAATCGCACACATTGCACTGCAAGGCGAACAAGGCCCAATGGTTATCCCGATGCTCGCATGGCGAGTGGATAACATGGTCTACATTCATGGGGCCAAAAACAGTCGCTTATTGAGAGGCCTGAAGAAGGGGGACCCAACCTGTTTAACGTTCACTTTGTTCGATGGTTGGGTGTTGGCTCGTTCTGCATTTCATCACAGTGCGCATTATCGTTCTGCTGTGGTATTGGGGTCATTTTCAGTCATCGAGGACAACCAAGAAAAAGATCGTTTATTGAACATCTTCATTGAGCAAATCGCGCCGGGAAGAACCGACGAAGTCAGGCTCAGTAATGAGAAAGAGCTCACCGCCACCGAGCTATTGGCGATCCCTTTAACAGAAGCATCCGTGAAGATTGGTAAACATGGAGTGAATGATGATAAAGCTGATATGGATATCCCAGTATGGGCTGGCGTATTACCTTATCGAACGGTCGTTGGGCCATTAGAAACCGTTCCAGAGCAAGAAGGCATCATTGAAACACCAGATTACCAACGAGCCTATGGTGAGCGCTGGTATCAGAATTGATACACAAAGATGGTCAACTTAATAAAATTGCATACAATCTGAGCTACAAAGATTCAACATAGCAAAATAATGTAGTCAGACGATGAGAACGAATAAGGATATCCCACCATTTCAAGGCTTGCTCAATGGCATTGGGCAAGTCTATTTCACTCCGTCGGTCATGACGTCGCTTCTACTATTGCTTGCCATTTCTATTGAGTCACTTGCACTGGCTTTTCTTACCTTGCTTGGCACCTGTTGCAGCTATGCATTGGCCTTCTATAGATATATGTACAACACCAACACCAACACCAACACCAACAAGTCAGATGACAATATTGATAGCGGTATGTATGCGTTAAATGGCGCTTTAGTTGGTTTATTTATCGGTAACTTTTTTGGTGTCACCCCATTTTTGGTTATAGTGACAATGTTAGGCGCATTACTCACAGTACCTATTGCCCGCATCGTATTCAGTTTTAAGAAATATCGCGGTTACACTAGTGCCTTTATCCTCACCAGTTGGCTGATTTATGCTATCCAATCAGCCTTGGATCTATCGGCATTTTCGGCACCTGACTCCCCGCTTATGCCACTAATCAGTCTTGAGGCAGATTCGTGGTTTAGCTTACCAACAGCGGTGCTCCCATTATTGAAAGGGATCAGCCAAGTCAGCTTTATCGATAATGCACTATCGGGTCTAGTCATCTTGGTTGCCATCGCACTCAACAATATTAAGCATGCCATTTGGGTTTCGCTTGCTGTGGTAATCAGCACCCTATTTAGCAATTTTATTGGTGCTCCTGATGAACTGATAGCCCAAGGTCTTTACGGGTACAACGCCATTCTTGCCACTCTAGGACTTGTGCTCTATCCGCGAATCCCTTGGCCGTTAATCCTATTAGGCATACTGTTGAGCTGCCTTGTCACACTTGGTTTTCACGAGCTGTCACTACTGCCGCTGACGGCTCCTTTTATTTTGAGTACTTGGGGGGTTGTCTATCTGTCTGAGTTGATGAGAAACAGTCGTGTTACCAGCTAACGGTTTAATCCACCCGATTGAGCAGACAAAAGGAAGGCTATCAGTACTTTTAGCAAAGCTAATCGAGAACATTCATACTCTCGTAATTTTTTATGCTCAGGGCTTTCCTTATATCTTTGCCATATCATCTCAATACCTTCGACCGTTTCTACTCTTGGCGTTAGCACTCTAGACTGAAAATGCTCAAGTAAAACCAGATAAATCGAACTCTCGAACAAAGGTATATCTTTCTTATAGATAGCTTGAGCTATACAAAGCCATTTGCTTTTAGGCTTTGTTTTAACATAGCGGAACAACAGTGCAGTACTCAATATCACAACAACAATGACAGCGAACCCGCCCAGTAACACCTTGTACTGTTCCACAAAGGAAGCGAAAGTGTGCGACACTTGCCAACTTCGCTCTGGCAAGAAAAGAGTGCTTTGCTGCTGAGACTCAGAATCCCACCAAAACACACTGGCTGCAGGAAGCGTAACCCGACCAGCCTTGTTTACTATATAAGTCACCCTCTCTAATCTTTGAGCCTGACGCACACCCCTTTGCTCATCATCTCGATACTGAGTTGACTCAGGATATACCAAAAATTGACTCGTTAAGGTTTCAGGGAGTGTCGTGATTTCCGGCAAAAGTGCGCTGATAGTGTCGTGTGCAGATAATGTTATTTCACGGGTAATGGCGTCACCCACCCTGAGCTGTTCTTCTAAGCCCTGTGAACTCCTATTTTGAGAGACAAGCATCCATTTTTCTTTTAGATTAGCTTCAGTACCTGTTAACCATCTCTGATCAGACGTCATATTGGCGGAAGGCTTATGAGCATTGAAAGACAGAGCCTTCGTCATCACCACCCCAACAACATTATTACTGCCCTGCTTTACGCCAATCTCAAGCGTAACGGGGGGGACTTGATACTCTCCACTCTGTAATGGGTAAAGCACAATTTCCCAGAGTTGTTTGGAGAACACTTTCGCTTCAATACGTTCTGTGGAGTTCACAGCAAAAGAACTCATTGGCAATACGACCGCATTAGCAACCTCGACACGATGCACCTTGGTGCCTTTGGTGAACCATGTGTCTGTCATCACTTCGATATTGAGAACGACCTGCTCATGCACGGCAATATCCGAACTGACGTGACTCAACCACACGTTAAGCCTCACACTGCCTTGATCATAGAGCGAAGCTAGCTGCTGGTTATAAACAGGATCTGAGCTATGAACAGTAGTTTGACTGTAAGCTGAGAGCTGACTATAAGCAAAATGACTCATTAAGCTAATAACCAAACACAAAAGCCGAAATAGCCTACTTAGCTTCATCTTTCCACTCCGTTTGATTAGCCGCCCCTTGTTGATACTGCAATGCAAACTTGGTTGAGATAAAGCTCGATAGATCACTCTGAACTCGCTTCATCCATTTTTCGTTGGCGCCAGGATCACTCAAGACTTGTTCAGCGGATAAGACTTCTTGAATCACTTGATCTTGTTCTACTTGCTGCTTTACACCATCAGAGCGTTTTGGCTTATCCCCATTTTCTCGGCTCACCTGACGTTCATTGCTTTTCGATTGTTCCTTGGTAAAACTATCAATATAAGCAATCACATCTTCAACAATCTTTAAGTTATGAAGAGCTTCTTGATTGTCAGGGTATTGATTCAAGATCTCTCGATACAAAGACCTTGCCGCAACAAACTCTTTTTGATTCGCCAATGAAGCCGCCGCACCTAATTGCCCCTGTAAGGTATCACTGCGCATGTAGAATTGTTGTGCCACTTCGTATTCGCCAGCTTGGTAATAGGCCGTTGCTTTCCAGTACTCATTTTCAAAGATTTGCGCGGCTTGTTGGTATTCTTGATCTTGATAATACAGAGCGCTCTGCTGATCTTTAGTCAGCCAAATATCGACCAACGAAAACTCTGCTGCGTATAAATTAGGGCTGTAAGTCGCGCTATAAAACAGAGAAACCACAACGCACCACTGAACCAACCAACCTTTTCTAAACCATAATAAATACGGCACTAGCACCAGCCACACCAGAGGGTAACTGGCATCAAACCAAGGTTCAGCTTGGTCTGCTGATAGTTCAGCAAAAGACGTTATTTTCCCATTAAGGTTTTGTATATCTTGGTCATCTTGAGTAAAAGCAACGAAATCACCATGCACCGAGCTGGCTAATTTCGATAGAGTTTCAATTTCCATAGGTAACGGAGATGGAACGTCTTGATTGCCAACACCATAAACCAGCAGTTGATAGCCTTTTTCCTTGAAATAACCTTGATACTCACGGTAAGCCAGTTGATTAACGGCATCGGTCACCAGCAATACCGTTGCATTGTCCGTTTCAGATACCAATTTGTTGATGATAGGCAGGGTATATTCCGCAAACTTCCCCTCTCTTGGCATTACTTCGGGATGAATGGCCTCTAGTAAAGGCTTAAACACCGCAACGTCTTGCGTTAAAGGCATAGCTAAATGGGCGGTACCCGAGTAGACGACTAACGCTGTTTTCCCTTTACCTTGCAGATCAATAAGCTCGGCTATTTTTTGCTTTGCTCTAAACAGACGACTTGGCGCAACATCCTTTTGTAGCATCGACTCAGAGACATCGAGCACAATCACCAATGGCGTAGTGTCTTCTGCAAAAGGCGAGGACTGACGATACCAACTTGGCCCAGAAGCAATCACTATCGCGATCAAGCAGATGACACTGAGCAAAAAGATCGGAAGGTGTTTAACACGAGACGACTCACCGACACGTAAAGCATCAGACAAGTGCTTGGGCAAATGGGTTACCCACGAATGCTGCTTTTGGCTTCGGCGCCAGTTCATGAGCAGCACCCCGGCAAGTGGCACGATTAACAATAGCCATTCAGGGCGAATAAAGTGAAAGTTTCCCATCATGAAGCCCTCGATTTTAGAATCTCAGGCTTGATACGAAATCGCAAAATAGAGCGAACTACCATAAACACTAAGTGATAAATGAAGGCGATCAGCAAAGGCACATAGTGAAGGCTTTGTTTCGGCTGGTAACGGTAGCTTTCAAACACACTAGGCTCGAGTTCATTGATTGTGTCGTATACGTTATCCAGTTCAGTAGGTGACATCGCTAGAAAGCTCTGTCCTCCCGTTAACTTGGCTACAGTATCAATGACTTCCATATCAACCGCTTGCTCACCTGAAGTGTTAGGGTTCCCCACTGCCACAAGATGAATTTTAATATTGTGCGCAGCAGCCACTTTCGCGGCATCAATCGGCGGCACTAAGCTGTCGGTATCATTGCCATCGGTAAGCACAATCATCAAGTGCTCTCGATTAAGGTGTTCGTGAGTAAGGCTGTCGTGCTCATGTTTTTCAGGAGCAAGGTTTTCAGAAGAAAGCTGATCAGGTTGAGTGCTATGTAAGTCGGATGACTGCTCTTGCTTGTCTATCTGATTCTCGGAAAGAAATGTCTTAATACCGAGTCCAATTGCATCACCTAAATGGGTACTTTGCCCTGCCATTGCAGGCTCGGTTTCATTTAACAGCGCTAACCATGCGGTGTGATCAGCCGTAAAGGGCGATTGTAAAAAAGCAGAATCACCGAAGACTATCAGGCCGAGTCGGTCGCCACTTCGCTTTTGACTGAACGTGTCCAACACCTCTTTTGAGGCCACCAAACGAGTCACTTGATTACCTGCACGATTAGAGAAATCGTCCGTTGCCATAGAGTCCGACAAATCCAGAACAATCATCACATCACGTCCAGCGAGCTCTCTGGTCTCCTCAGGCCCTAGCCAAACAGGCTTCGCTGCTGCCAACACGACTAAAAGCCAACCTAAAATCAGGGAAGAACGTTGCCAAATACCCGCCTTAATCTGGTTTGATCCTTTCTCTGCACTCAGACCTAAACTTGATGCCAGCGCATCAAAAAAAGGGACTTTCAAGGCAATTTGAGGGGTTTGATGACTCGGTACAAAACAGTAGATAAGAATCGGCAAGGGCAATAAAGCAAAGACCCAAAGGTATTCAAACTCGACCATCAGAACCTCTCACATGGCCTTTTACCCACGCAATAGCACTTAAACGAACCTGACTTAATTCACCTTCGGTCCAACCATAATCTGATGCGGGCTTGTAGATATCTTGCTGCCATTGCAACAAAATCGGTCGGTCAAAAATGGGGTTCGGTGAAGAAACAGTTAGGAACTCACTCCACTCATTGCCACTGAGCATCGCAACCTTACTTCCAGGGAACGAGCAACAAGCCACTTGTTTCAACACGCTGTTTATTCTTTGCAACTCTTGCTGCAAGAACTGATCATTAATGGTGTCTTGTTTATTTCTACTGATCGCTTTTATTGCTATACGACGATATTTGTTCGCTTTGTAGGATTGAAAAAGGTGGAACGATTTCCAAGCCCCCAGCACTAAGATCAGAATAAAGGTGACTTTCCAACCAATTGTTGTTGGTAACCAGCTGACATCAACAGTAGAGGCCGGATCGATAAAACCTTTAAGTAAAATTCGATTATCGGACACGGTAGCCCCCACTCATCTTTTGAATAAAATCAGAGATGTGATTCCCAGACGTGTCTAATCTAACCACATCAACCCTATCAGCACTCAATAACTGATGGATATCTTGGTAGCCCTGCTTGGTTACTTGGTTGTATCGATGAAGTTTCTCGTTCAATGATGTATCAGCCAATAGCTGCCACTCACCATCACTGATATGAATCGGTTGAGAAAATTGAAGTTCAAGTTCCATAGGATCGTTGACCGCAATGCCCATCAAATCATTGTGCTGCTTTAACCATTTAATTCGTTGAACATCTTGTTCTGTCGCATCATTGAAGTCGCTGATCATCACGATCAAACAACCTTTTAACTTTTGCTGCGTTAGCTTAGTCAAAGCATCAGATAACCCTGAACCTGCGACTTCTTTACTTTTCTGTTCTGCACGAGACAAATCTTGATTAGCTAGTGCCAGAGACTGAAGAATTCGTGCTACATGTGCTGAATGACGTTGTGGTTTATGCCAGTACAGCTGCTCATTTGAAAAGATTAACGCTCCAATGCGATCACTGTCTTTTAATACTTTCCAAGCACAGCAAGCAGCAACTTGAGCTGCCGCCACCGATTTCATGGTATCGACCGATGAAAAGAACATGCTACTGCGTTGATCGACGAGCAACACCACCGGCAGATCTTTTTCTTCACTTTGAACCCTGACATAAGGTTCAAGCATTCTCTGTGTGACATTCCAGTCAATACTGCGAATATCATCACCCATTTGATAGTGTCGAAACTCTTCAAAGTTAAGCCCTCTGCCACGGTAACGAGACAAGTGGTTACCGGCTTGTCGAGAACGACTTTTGGCAATGGGTGGCAACGAGAAACCTGTCGACTTCAACTTTGTCGCCATCAGAGATTCAAATGAACTAACAACCCTTACGTCATCGGACACATTCATAACAAGGTTCCCTAAGAGAGAGGCACATTGAGCAGCAGCTCATCAACAATTTTTTCTGCGCTCACCGAATTCGACAAAGCATCGAAGCTTGGAGTAATACGATGACCTAATACCGAAACCACGACCGTTCTCACGTCATCTGGAGTCACATAATCACGCCCCGCTAACCAAGCATGAGCACGGCTGCATTTGTCTAGTGCGATCGATGCGCGAGGACTTACGCCAACTTCAATCCACTTATCTAAATTTGAATCCGGGTACAAATGTGGGAAGCGCGTTGCCATAACAAGATCCACAATATATTGCTTAATGGGCTGCGAGGTATGGATACGCTTTACCGCCTCCTTACCAGCTGCAATGTGCTCAACACCGCCTTCAAATGCCGCAGCTAGCAATTCATTTTGTTCCTGTTGTAACGTTCCTGTACCCATACTCTTGCTCACTTCCTCATCCATTACTGCGAGTTCTTCCTGACGCACTAAATCAATAATCAACATTTCAGAGTCTCGGTCTGGATAGTCAACATTCACTTTCATCATGAAGCGATCCATCTGCGCTTCTGGTAGCGGATAGGTGCCCTCTTGTTCAACGGGATTTTGCGTTGCTATCACTAAGAAAGGTTCTGGCAATGACATGGTTTCACCCGCAACCGTCACTGTACCTTCAGCCATCGCTTCTAATAGTGCTGCTTGAACTTTGGCTGGTGCTCGGTTTATTTCATCGGCCAATACCATAGAACTAAAAATAGGGCCCGGCTGAAATGTCAGCTTCGACTGCTCTTGATGATAAATCTGCGTGCCAGTGACATCTGAAGGAAGTAGATCGGGCGTGAATTGCACACGGCTAAAAGCCATATTCAATTGTTCCGCCAATATTTTTGCAGCACGAGTTTTCGCCGTTCCAGGAAGCCCTTCCAATAAAATATGCCCACCCGACAACAACGCGATCATCATTGATTGTGTAACATGAGCTTGACCTATAATGGATTGGTTCGTCTGTTCAATTAACTGACAAATGGCTGCACGAGTATCTGTAGACATAACGTTACCTTGTAAAGCTACCTAAATAAGCTGTAGTACCTGAATAGGGATATCAGCGTTGATTTAATTTGGCAGATAGAGTTGTTTAAGTTTTGACACAACATCTAGAGGTGCGACAGATTCAAGTTCAGCAAGACACAGGTTCGCGTCTTGTCCTGCAACTAATAAGGTGTCGCACAAAGCATAGAGATAGGCTAGTTGAGCATGATTTTGATAGATAGCTCGATAGACAGTAATCGCAGTCTCAGCATCATGCTCTCGCGCTAAAGTCGCATAAGTGTATCCATAAGAACCGTTCATCGATTCAAGTTCATATGCATTTCTCAGGCGACGTAGCGCCTTCACGCTTTCCCCAGTTCGCAAGTAAGACAAACCAAGGCTATAGTGCAGTGCCGCCGATTCAGGAAACTCAACCAACGTCTGCGTTAAAACATGCTGAGCTTGTTCATCGTCATCAATGCCTTTCAAATACTCTGCGTAAGCTATGGCAACCCTAGGTTCTTTATGATTTTTAAATTGATCTGAGTAGATCAGCTCAGCCTCTGGAAATTTGCCTTGTAAGGTATAAAGCCAAGCTCGCTCTAAGTCGCCATTAAGATCATTGGATAGTAAGGTTAAGTGTCTATCAATGGCTGGTTCTAAACGATCGAGATATTCCCCAGACAACTGCGGCCAAAGAACGATCAGCGTACGAACTGCTTGAGCCTCTATATCACGGTCGACATCATCGAGTAACGGGGAGACTACATCCCACTTAGCTTTACCCTGCCACTGTTCTGCGGCTTGTATTGCTGCCAAGCGCATTTGTGGATGTTCAGAACGCGACGCTCTAGCAACGGCAATAACCGCATTCGGGCCATAATACATCCCTAAATTCACGGTCGCTGCGGCACGTTGTTCTATGGGTAGAGCTTCATTTTGAGAGTACTCCGCGAGCAATTGCTCACGCTGTTCAACAACAGTGGCCACTTGGCTTGCGCTTTCACTACCTGAAGGTTGAACACTAGTCGCCAGAGTGACACAAGAATAAAAGCTAAGTAGCATTCCAACAAAAATGAGCACCACTGCAGGCCAATTAACTAACCGATGTTTCATATTGGGTGACGCTCTACAGACAATTGTTTCGATAACTCTTCAGCCCTCACCAACAGCGCATGCATAAAGTAAATCTCATCCGTTTTCGCGAAATTATGAAATTCAAGCCATTGGTTTAGCCCTTCAAGTGTTTGAGCTTGCTCGACCTTTTCTTGCTCATCGCTTAAGTAACCCAACGTTTTTAAGCCAGAGACCAACTCTTCATAGTTAGCAGGAGGCATCCTTAAGGTGCTCCATTGAGGTTCGTTGGCCATCAAAAGCACATTGTAATTCGCTTTAGCTAACTCGTAGTTTGAGCGTTTCTTCTCGTATTTCTCGCCGCATTGTTGATTATCAGGCAGCTTTTGACACAAGTTAAAAAGCGTAGCAAATTCAGTATACCGTTCACTTTGGGTATGAAAAGCCATATCAATCACCGCTTTTACCGATGCTTGATTAAATCGAGTATCTGTCGGTGAAACCTCTTCAACCTGAGCGGTAACAGTTTGGCTAATCAGTGCAGAAAAAAGCAGCACAACAGTTTTGAGTTTCATCAGATAACGCCTCTATTAAAATTTGATCTTCATTGCATCGCTATTAATGCCTTTGTTCACTGGGTAGCCCATCGTCGCAACAACCATTGAGATATAAGGATCAATATGTGAGAAGAATTGTTTCCAGCCTGCGCACAAATAGTTCAGCCCAGTTTCACCATCGAGGGTTTTGATAAAGCGATTTTTTGGGCACTCACCAAAACAGGCAAACTGATAAGTACACTCGCGGCACTGTTTAGGTAACGTTGATTCTTTTGCTCGGCCAAACTCTTCTTGGCCTTGTGAAAACTGTAGATCTTCGAGTTTGGCATCCTTGATATTGCCGAGTTTGTAATCGGGGTAAACGTAATGGTCACAAGCAAAAACATCACCGTTATGTTCAATGGCTAAGCCCTTTCCACACATAGGAGCAAGCGTGCAAAGTGGGTTCACTCGCCCCATCCAGGTTTCAACACAAGATTCAAAGTACGGTACATTCACGTTACCGATGTCATTCTCTAACCACTCATCAAAAATGGAGCACAGGAAGTCACCCCATTGATGAGCAGAAACACACCAAGACTCTACAATTGAATTTGGATGACTAGGCTCAGTTTCAGGCATCCCTTGGAAAAGAATCTCCTCTTCTGACCACTTCTGCGGTGCTGTCTCTCGGAATGATTTCGGTTCAACGATAGGGATGAACTGCATCTGTGGTGAGCGAATTTCATCACGTAGAAAGCGGTATACTTCGAGTGGATTTGAACCCGTAAGGTTGTTTACACAAGTCAACGTCGCAAAGTTGACCTTGTGTTTATGAAGAATGTCGACACCTCTCATGGTTTGTTTAAACGTGCCTCGTCCCGATCTGTTGGTACGATAAGCATTGTGGATCATTTCAGGTCCATCAATGCTTAAGCCAATCATGAAATTGTTTTTACTTAAGAACTTGCCCCAATCATCATTAAGTAACGTCCCATTAGTCTGCAGGTTGTTCTCGATTTTCACGCCTTTTGGGCAGTATTTCTTTTGCAAGCGGACTACATCACGAAAGAAGTTCACGCCTAATAACGTCGGTTCTCCGCCTTGCCAATGGAAAATAATCTCAGGGAAATTTTGCTGCTCAATATAGGCTTTAATATAGGTGTCGAGCATCTCTTCGCTCATATGAGTCGCGCAACCACGCTCATGGCCTAACAATTCTTCTTTACTTAGGTAGTAACAGTACGTGCAATCAATATTACACGCCGAGCCAATGGGCTTAGTCATAATGTTCATTCGTTGCGCGGGGGCTGCTTTGGGCAACATAATGGTGTTGTGTTGAGCTGATTGGGTCATTGTTATTCCTCTTCTCGTTCACTCACATTCACTGTGCAGTTATTTCCCTAAGATGAAGACCTGTAACGGTTATCTATGACCATTATTCAGCAGCACTTGTCAGGCGTAATCAGTAGAATTACGGATTCTATTCATTGTTCATGGGAACCAAAGAGTGGCTGCAAACAAAAGAGCTCTTGAAATCAAAAAAAGCGAAAACAAAAAGAGCGATCACAAGGATCGCTCTTTGGGGTAGCTCATCAGTTTTTCAGCGGGGGCTGGTTTGACTCGCCAATTTACTCTGTAATATGAGTTTATTACTCAATATTATTAGCTTGTTACTCAATACTATTGATATTGAGCTCGCTGCCAAATATTCATCTTCTCAACTATCTTGTCTATTGAGAACGAACCCGGTACTTGACGAGGAGGGAACTCTTGGAACGTTTGTAAGAATTGGAACGTTTGAGCAGCACCCATGTACATGTACGGCAGATGTTCTACACGCCAGTTTTGATAACCTGTACTTTCATGCAGTGCCGATTCGTATGGGTCTTGACGTAAGTTGAAAATGTATGGGAAACGCAGCTCTTCAAAAGAACATGTCCAAGTTTCAATACCATGACAATTATTCACCGTGTACATTACTTTCCAATCGCCGAAACGAATTGCTGAAATATCACCGTTATCTGTCGCATAGATAAAGTTCTTACGCGGCCAGTTAGGGTTATTGTCAGCGGTTGTGTTCTTACCTTCTTTCAGTGCAGGCATCAGGTTATACCCATCCAGATGCACCTTGTATTCCTTACCGTTTAACTTGGTGCCTTTCTTAAGCTTTTCAACAAGCTCAGGCTCACCCGCAGCTGCAACGAAAGTCGGTGCCCAGTCTAGGTGAGATGCAATTTCATTTGCCACACTTCCCTCAGGAATCTTGTTTGGCCAACGCATCATAGCTGGAACACGGAAACCACCTTCCCACGTCGAGTTTTTCTCACCGTAGAAACGGGATGTACCACCATCAGGCCAACCCCATTTCTCTACACCGTTATCCGTGGTGTAAGAAACAATGGTGTTGTCTGCAATTTTAAGTTCATCTAATTTATCAAGCAGTTGGCCGACCATATTATCGTGCTCGACCATACCATCACCGTATAGACCACCACGCTTCGAGATCCCCTTAGACTCTTCTTTTAAGTGAGTCCATATGTGCATACGCGTTGAGTTGTACCACAAGAAGAATGGCTTTTGCTCTTTGTGTGCACGGTCGATAAAGTCTAGCGCTGCTTCCAACGTTTCTTCATCCACGGTCTCCATACGCTTGATGGTTAGTGCCCCCGTATCTTCAATACGGCCATCCGCGTATGAGTGAATTACGCCGCGTGGGCCAAATTTTTTCTTAAAGCCTGGCGCTTGCGGATAATCTGGATGCTCAGGCTCTTCCTCTGCATTCAAGTGATATAAGTTACCAAAGAACTCATCAAAACCATGTTCAGTCGGCAATTGTGAGTCTAAGTCACCAAGATGGTTCTTACCAAATTGACCTGTCGTGTAACCTTTTTCTTTAAGCATGGTCGCAAGTGATGGATCTTCAGGTTTCATGCCTTGCTTAGCACCTGGCATGCCGACTTTGGTTAAACCAGTACGAATAGGGTGTTGACCAGTAATGAAAGAAGAACGGCCAGCAGTACAAGATTGGTCACCATAAAAGTCAGTAAATAGCACGCCTTCATTTGCAATACGATCAATATTTGGAGTCCAGTGACCCGCTTGGCCTCGTGTGTATGCTGAAATATTATCGATACCAATGTCATCCCCCCAGATAGCTAGGATGTTAGGGCGGCTTGTATCCGTCGTCGCGTAACTTGCCATTGCAGTAGATGCAAGTGCTGCACCCATCGCAAGTTGTAGGAAGGTTTTCTTTTTGAACATAGCTCAAGACCTTTTGTAATTTTAAAAGTAATTTCTTTTCGTGAGCTATTATTTAAGAAACATGAAATTGGGTAATCAGTAGTATTACTGATTTAAAGAATAGTGAGATATCTAAGTAGGCGATATTCATCCATTATATAGGCAAATATTTGACTTATAGCATAATAAAAAGCTAGCTTACTCATAGTGATTATTGTTGATAAGGTTGATTCTGTACGATGAAAAATACTGCTGAAATGTCTTTCGAAGATCTGGTGACAGAACAGTCCAACGCATTGATTGGCTCTCTGCCAAAAGACTTTGATGCTACCTGGCAAAAAATCGCGCACACAGTATTAGATTGGTTTGGAATAGACCGAGTGACGCTGTTTCCCAACTCAATGATTATGCTTAACGATGGGAAAACAGTCACTATCGCTCGTGATGGAGTGCCTGAGCTCAACCCTCAAAGTTTTATCAGTGGCAACTACCTAGACTATCTAAAACAGCTCAGAACCAAAAAACGTTGGCTGACATTTAGCGAACAAGAGATGAGTGACCACAAGATATCGGTCCTCAGAACACTGTATACGGAAGGTGGGCGTTGGCATGGTATCATCCCGCTCAAACTGTTTGGTCAGGATTGGGGCGCTCTATCATTTTCTCGATTCAACAGTACGTTAGAGCCTCTATCAGACCAAGATATGAAACGTCTTAAGCTTATTTGCGATATTTGGCTTTGTTATTGGCAACATTCGACAATGTCTCGAAATTTAAAACAAGATCAGACAACCAATGCCAATGAAGGTGAGAAGCTTCTTTTGTTATCGCCTAAACAGTGCTCAGTTCTGACTCTACTTGCTCAAGGCTTTACGGCAAAGCAATGTGCTGAAAAGTTGTTTTTAAGTCCTCGAACCATTGAATCACACAAGTACCGAATGATCGATATACTGGAACTTGAAAACAATACTGAGCTTATCCAGTTCGCACTGCGCAACGGGCTTGGAATTGATCAATAACCCCCCCCCAAAAAAAAACGCATACGCTTTACCCCTATTTTTTGAAAATAATGCATACCATTGTATGCATTATTGCCGTAATACTACTGCTTACAACTTCAACGACAGGATTTAATTTAGTACATCAGCAAACCAACCTCTTCAATATATGTCTATCGCTATTGGCTCGCTAATTTATAAAAGCCATCAAGTATCCACATGTATTATTTCGTTCTGGTTTGCTTCTTGATTATTTGTCTGGAGTTTGTCTATGTTCGTCAAAAATATATTGGTCACTGGTGCTTCCTCTGGCATTGGTAAAGATCTGGTGATTAAACTTCTAAAGGAAGGCCACACCGTTTACTGCGGAGCAAGACGCTTTGATAATATGCTCGATCTAAAAGTATTAGGCGCCACGATTCTAAAAATTGATGTTAGAGATGAAGAACAGGTCAATACAGCCGTTGCCAAGATGATTGAAGAAGTCGGTCATATTGATATTGTTTACTCCAACGCTGGCTACCCAATTGCCGGGCCTGTTGAAGAAACCCCGATAGAAAAAGTACACGCTCTATTCGACACTAATGTCTACGGAGCTGCGCGTGTGGTACGAGCGGTATTGCCTCACATGCGAGAACGAAACCAAGGTCGTATCATTTTTACTACCTCCATTGCAGCGCGTGTCTCTACCAGCATGAACTCTTGGTACTCCGCGACAAAGCATGCTCTAAACGGTATGGCAAAAGGGTTATCTCAAGAGATTTCTGACTTTAACATTCAAATTTCAACGATCGAACCAGGTTGCGTACAAACTGAGCTTGATGCTATTCAACTGCAGGATATGAAAGAAACTAATCAGCTTTCGTCTTATAAAGTAATCGTCGACAAATCTCATCAGTTCTTACACGACGCGTATAGAAAAGGGGCAACGCCAGAATCAACCGTAAACCACATGCTAAAAGCTGGATTTGATACTAAGCCTAAACTGAGTTATCAAACGACGTTAGATGCAAAGCTCATGACTGTTGTGCAAAAGGTCATCGGTGAAAAGGCTCTAGGCTCTCTATTTTCTAAGCTAATAAAACGTACTTCAGTGTAGTTTAAAAGCGTGTTGGTAGCTCATTGAAGGTATTGAGCTTCCAACTCTCCACTCCCCCTCTACATGCCCCCCTTTTAGATTCGCTCTAGATTATGTTTTCCTCGACAAAACATCATGACCCGTATTTTTACTGATTCACTCTGTGTAGTAGCTCCGTACCATTTATCTACTCGTTCACACCCCTTAAGTGAACCCGCTCTAGCTCAAATTTTTAATACCCATTTTAGGAAGCTTTATGAGTTTAATCAGCATGCCTTTTGTCGACACTGCATTCGACACTGGCTTACACGTAGTAGCAGGACTGGTACTTGTCGGTACTGTTTTAGGCGCTTTATATGCATTTTGGAAGTTCCATGAACTCCCTATTCATCACGCAGACAAGAAGAAACATGGCCAAATGGGGTTAGTCACCATTCTCACCTGGATAGGCTTTATCTGGCACTGGGTTTGGGTGCTGGCTGTCATTATTGCTTTTGTCGATACAGAAAAGAGCATACGCCGCATTCGTCATATTTGGCATGATTCCACACCGACTAAAACTACAGAAGCAGGAGAATAACGATGTTAGAAGGTTTAGCTGTTTGGGCTTTGTTTATTTATCTACTTCGTCTTGTTGGAGTGCCTTGGACAAAACCATTTAAAATGTTTGCTTATGGCGGCGGTTCTATCTGGCTAGTATTCGTATGGGTTGGTCTTATTACGTGGGCTCCAATGGATCTATCCGGTGGTTCTGTTGTGCAATCACCACACATTCAATTACGACCAGGGTCAACACGAGTAACCGGTAATATTGAAACACTTTACATCTCACCAAACAGTGAAATTAAAAAGGGTCAGTTAATTTACGAGCTCGACGATGACTCGTACGTTATCGCCGTTAAAAAAGCAAAAGCGCAACTCGCGATTGCTGTAATGGCTCACAAGGCAGCGGTTCAAGACATCAATATCGCAAACACAAACTACCAAGCTTCGCTCGAAGATATTGAGATCATCCAGAGCCAAATTGCAGCAGCAAAACAAGACCTGACACTAAAACAGCGTACGTTGAAGCGCTATGTCGACCAGAATGCAAAAGTAAAGAGTACGATTACAGAAAGCGTTCTAGATCAACAACGAACTGCCGTTGAAGTTGCCAAGAACCAACTCACGATCATTGAGCCGCAATATCAGAAGTCAGAAATTACTGCGAAGAAAAATCTAAACCTAATTGAGAAGTCACAGATTTCCGTGACCAGTAAACAGGCAGATCTTCAAAACAAGAAAGCCGCTCTCTCACAATCTGAGTGGGATTTGGCACAAACAAAGATCTACGCACCCAGCAATGGCTATGTCACCAACTTTATGGCTCGTGAAGGTCAATTTGTTGGTGCTATGCCTCGACTAAAAATGTACAGCGATGAGAAGTTTGTCTTGATGAGAATTAACCATCAAGCATTTAGAAATATCAAAGTAGGTCAAGAAGCTGAGTTTGCTACCGCCATTTACCCAGGTAAAGTATTTAATGCTCGCGTAGAAGGCATTGTTGAAGCGACCGGTGAATCTCAAGGCTCTTTGCTTGCTCGTGAAACGAATGTGCGCGCGACAACAGGCAAAAACGTGATGAACAAGCACCACTTTGTACGTTTACGTATATCAGAGCCTGAAGGCTATGACATTCCAGTCGGTGCGGTTGGACTTGCGTGGGTTAATGCAGAAAAGCCAATTCCATTCTTAAATTTCTTGAACGTCATTCGCGGCATCATTATCCGAATGAAAGCTCAGATTTACTTCATATATAGCATGTAAGACTATGAATAAATTCCATAAGATTTGCGATTTTGTCGATATAACGCATAGGAAAAAGAGTCAATTGATTCTACTTACAGCGTTCATTTTCCTCGCTTTACATTGCGCTAATTAATGTCCTAACTGCTACATAACCATACAGGAAACTCAGCAACATCAGGAATGATGTGCCCCCCTATAGGCTGCTGGGTTTCCACTATTTAGAAGTTGTCACCCAACAATTGAGCAGCTTAGTAAGCTGGAGAGGCAAGTCTCTACGTTTATGCTCTTACCTGTTTAAAAACGCTCTTGAATCGTTAAGTAACTTTCTCTGATATGTTCAATCAATGCTTGGATCCGTTTTGCAGGATTGCGAGTGTATGGGTAAACCGCGTAAATTCCGACCTCTTTACTGGTGTGCTCTGAAAGTACCTCAACCAATTTACCTTGTTGAAGATCTTGATAGATCAAACATGTCGGTAAGTAAGCGAGCCCATTGCCGGAAATCGCACTTTTTCGAAGCGCACCTGCATTATCCGAAGAAAAATTACCCGAAACTTTGAAGGTATAATTGTCACTATTGCATTTGAATTGCCAATTAAAGGTTCCACCCGTTTCATGGGTGTAACCCAAGCAATTGTGCCTTTGGAGGGCTTTTGGCGTTTTCGGCTCACCGTGTTTTTCAAGGTACTGAGGAGACGCACAAATCATCCATCGAGAGCTAAATATATAACGTGCGATGAGACTTGAATCCTCTAAATAGCCGGTGCGAATCACCAAATCATAGTTATCTTCAATCAAGTCAACGAAGTGATTGTCCATCGACATATCAACGGTTAAGCCAGGATTATTATTACAAAATTCAGAAATGGATTCAGCGAGTAATAACTCGCCAGAAATCGTTGGCACCGACATTCGAATGTGGCCCGCTAACGATTCGTTGTAACCCGTTATCGACTTGAACGCAGCATTGGCTGTTGAGTAGATATCTTTAGAGCGATGGTAAAGCATCTCTCCAGCCTCGGTTAAGGTTAGCTTACGAGTCGTGCGATAAAGCAGCTGGGTACCAAGATCACTTTCAAGCTTACTCACTCTTTTGCTGATCATCGATTTAGTGGAGTGATTATGCTCCGCAGCTTTACTGAACGAGCCGTGTTCAACGACTTGAGTAAACAGAATAAGATCATCAACTTGCGGCATAGGAGCCCCTTAAAGAGAGCAAAAGTATGAAAGGATTATAGCGGTTCCCCTAATCGGAGACGACCCATTAATAGAAGAAAGGCACATCCACATGAGATGTGCCTTGATGCCCTGTTCCCATAGAGCAAATTGAATTCTAATTACATATCGTCAACAATGATGTAGGTTGCCGCGACTGGGCCATGCACACCCACCACTTTGATCAGCTCAATATCAGCCGTGGAGCTTGGCCCCGAGATAAAGTTAACGCAGGAAGGTATACGTTCACCATTTTGAGATTTGCTGTGCAGTGTCATCGTTGCCTGCGTTAAACGAGGTAACAACGTACTTTTTGCAATGACAAAGATTGAACTTTCAGGCAACAAGCTGATTGCACGCCCTTGTTTGGGGTCGCTGTAAAGCACAACAGTCCCTGATTCTGCGAGTGCTTGTTCGGCCATCACGACACCAATCTTAGCGCGCTCAGCAATGATGATATTCGCTTCATAACCTAAAGCGTTATCCCAAACGTGCACTTGATGCTGTTCATTGACAAAATCTGAAGGTGTAACAAGTTCCAATAAAGCTGGAGAAGCTGAGAAAATCGTATCAACTGGCTTTGCCTCTTGCTCGCCGGCACAAGCGCGGTGACAGATCTGACCTAAAACCTCTCGAAACTGGCTCTTTGTCGTTTCAATCACTTCAGCTCCTAACGAGGAGTGCGCGTAATCTTGAAATACTTGCTTTAACTGATCAGCACTAAAGCCCTTCATAACATCTTGGTGACAAGTATGACGAAGCAAAGGTCTTGTTACTTGAGTTAACGGAGCACTCCGACCAAGTTTGTTGGCAATGTTAAGCAGAAACTGATCGCGATTATGAACCGCTGTCTGGCTATTATTTTCTGGCGTAGACATCATAGAGATCCTTATTTCTGTTTTCGGTTGGCAAACCAGCTACGGAACGACTGGCCACCTGGTGTAGGAAGATCTCGCGATTCATTCCACTGTTTAATTGCGCCGATACTGAGTGGCATTTTTCCATCTCGGATTAGACCACTGGCGACCGTTGCACCAACTTTGATGCTCATATCCCACAACAGCGGCTTAGCGTTGATTAGGTTGAAACCAGAAACGATAACCCTCTCACTGAAAGGCGTGATCTTGTCACTGGCCATTTTTTCACGGTGTTTCATCAATAGGTCAGAAAGTGGAATCTTAACTGGGCAAACATCGTGACAAGATTTGCATAAACTGCAAGCGTATGGCAGATCTTTAAAATCGTCGTATCCACCAAGTAATGGTGAAAGCACCGCACCAATTGGCCCCGAATAGATAGAACCGTATGATTGCCCGCCAATATGACGATAAGCCGGGCAAGTATTGACACAAGCAGCGCAACGAACACAACGCAAAATGTCTTTAAACTCTGAACCCAAAATATCAGAGCGGCCATTATCGACAATCACTAGGTGGAACTCTTCCGGGCCGTCACAATGATCCGATTCACGTGGGCCAGTTAAGGCTGTGACATATCCGGTTAACGGTAAACCGACCGCACTGCGACAGAGCAAGCTGATCACGATATCAAGTTCTTCAAAAGTTGGGACAATACGCTCCATACCCATCACCGCAATATGCGTTTTGGGCAGACTCGTAGCCAAACGAGCATTACCTTCATTCGTGACTAAAGTGACCGTCCCCGATTCCGCTACGGCAAAGTTACAACCTGTGATGCCAATATCCGCTTCCAGAAAATCATGGCGAATATAATCACGAACAAAGCGAGTCATCTCTTCAGGATCTTCCGAACCTTGATAGTTGAGCTTATCTTTAAATATCGCTTTAATTTGCGTACGGTTTTTGTGTAAAGCAGGCACCACAATATGCGAAGGCGCGTCGCAATCGTCCACTTGCAAAATGTATTCACCTAAATCGGTTTCAACGACTTCGCAGCCATTCCGTTCAATCACTTTGTTAAGACCAATCTCTTCCGTCACCATAGATTTGGATTTGACGACTTTTTTGGCCTCTTTCTGCTGAATGATACTCTCTATGTAATCCGTAGCATCTTCAGCGGTCGAAGCAAAAAACACGCTCCCACCGTTTTTGACGACGTTATCACTCAGTTGGTGCAGGTAGTAATCTAGGTTCTCTAACACATGATTACGGATATCCATGCCCATATCGCGCCACTCTTCCCAGTGACCAAGCTTGTCAGCCGCTATTTGACGATTGTTGAACATGCGCTCCTGAGCGTTCGCCACAGAATGACGCATAAACTCATCTTGCATTTTAACTTTGATGCGCTGTTTAAAGTTCACATCGCTGGTTTTCATCGACATACTCTTCTCCTTAACGGCTCAACAACACATCAACGATATGCATCACTTTAACGGGCTTGCCTTCACGACTAATACGACCACCAATGTTGATCAAACAGCTAATATCAGCACCAATTAAATAATCTGGGCTGACATCACTGATATGACGGACTTTTTCCTTAACCATTTCGCCGGAGATTTCTGACATTTTGACCGAGAACGTCCCGCCAAAACCACAGCACGTTTCTTGGTTTTTGATCGGCAGCATTTCCAACCCTTCTACGTTTTCTAGTAGCTTGAGAGGCTCTTCACGTACACCCAATTTACGAATCAAGCTGCAAGATGGGTGGTAAACCGCACGACCATTAAGGCGAGCACCAATATCAACGACACCTAAATTGTTCACAATGAATTGAGTCAGCTCGAACAAGCGATCCGCGACCTTTTGCGCTCTTTTTGCCCACTCTGGTTCAGAGGCTAGATATTCTGGATACTTCTTGATAGAGGCGGCACAAGAGCCTGCTGGTGTCACGATCGGGAAGTCATTACCTTCAAAGCTCTCAATCAACTTTTTCATGGCCGGTTTACTTTGCTCAATATAGCCGCTATTTAAAGACGGTTGGCCGCAACACCCTTGCTGAGTTGGAAATAGAACATCACAACCTAACTGCTCTAGAAGTAGAACCGTTTTTTGGGCGACTTCCGATTTCACAGAGTCACATAAACAAGTGACAAAAAAGTTAACCTTCATTTTATGCTCCAGTATTCACTGACTTTGATTACTCGGCATGCGCCTTAAATCCAGTGATTTTTTATGACTTGCCCACCTGCATGACTCTGTTACCAAAGCCCCTACTACAGCGCAGGTAGGCATAATAGGATTAAATAACACTGCTCACTAAGGCGACGAACACGCCATACAGAACCATTGGGATCACCGTTCGCTTGATGATGTAACCCTCTTTATTGGTAAGACCCAAAATGGTTGAAACTGCAATGATGTTATTGATACAGACCATGTTGCCCATCGAACCACCGACAGATTGCAGCGCTAAGATAAGGTTTTGCGGCAAGCCGACTGTCTGCGCGATGGTTTGTTGAATACCACCGAATGTGAGGTTAGAAACTGTCGCTGAGCCCGAAAAGAACGCACCTAACGCGCCAAGGTATGAAGCAAAGTACTGCCAACTTGTTCCCAACAGTTCAGATAGAGCTAGACCTGTTGTCATAATTGGAGAGTTTGCATCTCCCATCATCATGAACTTCACCATGATCAAAGCGCCGACAAGTGCGATGAATGGCGTTTTGATTCGTTGCCCTGTTTCCGTAAATGCTTGGCCTAGCTGCTGCTTACTCATCTTGAAGACGAGCGCACTAACCAACACCACCAATAAGAAAGGAATTAATGCTGGGACATACAAGGTTTTGTACGCCCATGAAGTCTCTGTTCCCAGAATATGACTAAGTTTTAAAATCAACGCATTCGAAACACTAAACTCTGCAAAGTGACCGAGTTGAATGGTGAACAGCTGAGTCGAATCCGTTAACAACTGTTTTATCCCTAACTGCTGGATACGAGTAATGATAAGAATCGCAATCAACAGTAACGTCGGGCTCATCGCTTTGAAAATTTCTGCCGTTGGGATGCGCTCTTGTTGTTCTTTTTCCTTTAACGGTTTCGGCTCCATACCGATATTTAATCGCGCCAATATAATCGAGATAGTGAGGCCAATCGCACCACCAATCAACGCTGGAAACTCATAGTTCCACTGCGCGAAAGCGAGGTATGGCAGAGTGCAGGAAAAAATGCTGAGCTGAATAAAAATGATATTACGTAAGATGGATTTCCAACTTACGACAAAACTCAGCGCAATCACTGGAATAAAAACAGCGGCGACTGTATGTAACAATGCAGAGGTGCGACCAATTTCCAGGAGATCGTGCTCACTCAGACCCAGGCCACTAAAGCCAAACCAAGTCGGCGTGCCCACCGCACCAAATGAAACCGGCACTGAGTTCATAATAAGCGCCAGCATCGCAACACGAAGCGCAGGAAAACCGAGTCCAACCAGAATTGGCGCAGCAATTGCCGCCGGTGTACCAAAACCTGAGGCGCCTTCAATCATAAACGCAAACGCCCAACCGATGATCATAAGCTGTGCAATTTGATTGCGGCTGACTCCTTCGAGCCAACGTTTAATCACCGCTTCGGCACCGGATAATGAAATGGTCCGATTTAAAAGTATGGCTCCAGCAATAATCGAAATTGGTGTGATAGCTGATAGCGCACCTGCAATGGCACTAGCCACCACAGGCATGATGTCCGCATCAAAATAAAAGAGTTGAATGATACCGACTAACAATGCGGTTAACGGCAGAGCAATGTTTGAAGGGATGGCCTTCTTTTTGGTCATCATCCATATAAGTAAAATAATAGGGGCAATAGATATCAATAAGTTGGCCATTTGGCCTCCATGTTTTCGTTATTAGAATCGTTATTTTTATTTTTATTTTTGTTGCTTAAGGTAAGGCTTATAATTTTTGTGGTTATTTTAGAGAGAGAATTCAAATTGGCTATTGATATTTAAATTAACCAATTTTACGAGGGAAGGAATCTGTGACTTACTACTAGCCAGTGAATAAGCTGCTTGTCCACATTCACTTATTATCAACAGCTTAAATAACAACAAACGATAGTGAACAGTCTAATTAGACGCATTTTGGAAACAGTAAAATTCAACTTGGCATCTAATAAATAAGATTAGAAAAAACCGATATGATAATTATTCTCGCCTATATCAGCTTTATTGTTTAATTCAGTGAGAAGACATGGCTACAGAACCGAGTCAGCAATTTGTTTCAATACAGAAAAAATACTGAATATATCCCACCTCTCCTTCCTTACACTATCTGCAGTTAATTAATCCATGCCCTCAAGGCTAACCTGCTGGAAAACAACATGAAAAAAACTGCTCTCGCTTTACTAATCTTTTCAAATTTAGCCAATGCTAGTGGTCTACTGCTCCAAGAGGCTGTCACAGCTAATGCTGGTACTGCTGGGGCTGGCGACGGTGTATATACTGAAACGGCTACTGCGGGCTACACTAACCCAGCAACCATGAGCCACATGGGCGAGCGAAAAACAACCATCAACACGATGGCACTGTATCTACAGATGGACTATACCGATGCATCTAAAGATAGCAGCTTCCTAAATACACCGGATGGCGACGCAAGTGCAGATACTTTGATGCCATCGATTGGTGTTTTCCATGTACGTCAAGTAACTGAAAGTACACACGTCGGAATCAATTTTGGTGCGATTGGCGGCTCTTCTATTGAGTATGGTAATAACTGGGACGGCGCTAACCATTTAGATAAAGCGTTCATGTCGGCACTACAGTTAAACCCAAATATCAGCTACCAACTGGATGACAACTGGTCGATCGCAGCTGGCGTGCAAATAAACTACGGTTTAATTGAAGTTAGTACGACTGGCTTTGAGTCCGATATGGGTACCGATTGGGCATTTGGGTACAATGCAGGAGCAATGTACAAAGCAGAACAGTGGGCTTTAGGTCTTAGTTACCGTTCGAAATTGATTCATGACTTTGATGACATCTCTGCCTCTCTGGTCAATGGTAGCAATGCGATTGTGGGTACTGAACTTGTTGTTCCAGCAATAACTGACATCAGTGCAAGCTACGACCTTAATGCTCAAGTAACTCTATTATCTTCCATTCAATTCCATCAGTGGAGTGAGTTCTCAGAGACCCCAGTTTACAACGACACACTAAATTCAGCACCAACTCTTCCACAAGCAATAGATCGAGACTGGGAAGATGTCTGGAAATTCGCAGTAGGCGTCGATTATCAACTTAACTCTGCCTGGGATCTTAAAGCTGGATTCTCTTACGAGACTTCCCCGCAGGATGACCCAACGAAGCAATGGGTCGACTTACCTGTAGGTGAACAATACCGTTATTCACTAGGTGCGAGTACATATTGGCACTCAACTCGTGTCGATATTTTCTATGAATACGCAGACTTTGGCACGATGGAAATTGACCGTTCTAGCAAGCCATATACTCAGATTCAAGGTGAATTTGAAGGAAGCATCCACTTCGTTGGTGCAAACTTCACTTTCTAATGTTGCTCACAGTAACTTCAAACGCTGAACTCTCGAGTTCAGCGTTTTACTCTCGGTGCTAGAAGCGGTAATCAATACCAATCGAGGCGGTCACTTCTTCGGAAGTTTCATTAATACCTCGCTCATTTTGCACAGAAATTACATCGTATTTAAATTCAAACATGATGTTGAAATCTTTACCTTTTACTTTGGTTTTAATACCTTGCAGCCACATTAGGTTAGCAACCTGCATTTCAGCGCCACCGTACGACGAACCAAGATTGATATTAAACACAGAGAAGTGGGTATCGTTCCAAGGGTGTAGCGCGTACATGTTAACTGAGCCTAAGTGAGCTTCTTCATTACCCTGTAGAGGCACGCCTAGTCCATTCAATGTTGAGTATGCATCACCACCGTCGACATAGGTATAGTTCAACGAAGGGAAGAACAAAGTGCCATCTTCACTACTTAGAGGCAGCATATAGCCTGTGGTGTACATGTTAGCGGCATCTTTTAGTTGGTAAACATCTACATAAACACCACCAAAAGAATCAAAGTGAGCAGCTCTCAATCGCGCATTCTCTGACTGAGTGTAATATTCAGCGAAACCAACCGTCTGAGATATATCACTGGTGAGGCCTGAAGCTCCACCACCAGCAAGGAGTTTAAGTTCGCCTTCATCATCTGAAAATACCGCCGCTCTCATGCTGCTGTTTCGAGGGTCAGCATCATGATACTCATGATTGTCTGCTTCACTATTTTGCTCTGCAAATACCGAAGTTGAAGCCAAAACTAATGCTGTACTAATTAGAGAAAGAGAAGCGATTTTAATATTTTTCATTGTATACACCAAAACTGACACTTAAGAAGATGGTGCCACTATATGTAGATGACTATTTCCACGCTACTTATACGAAAAATAAGCATCACTTATTCCATCGATTAATAATGTTAAGCAGAGGCTAGGAATATTATGTACAAAAAATATAATGAACAGGTGAACCTAAATTATCTACGCGTGTTTGATGCTATTTACATTCATAGAAGCACCAAGTTAGCTGCATCGGCATTGGGTATTAGCCAATCGGCGGTTAGCCAAACATTAGCAAAATTACGTGACTACACTGGCGACAAATTATTTTATTCAGCCAATGGTAAGTTACAGTCAACCCATAGAGCTGATGCTATTGGTCTAGGCCTAAATGAGCAACTCGACGCGCTAGACAATCGGATTTTTTCAGATCTTTTTGAAGACCCAAGTGAATTCGATGGCGAGCTCACGATCGCTGTTTCAAGTGTATTCCTAGAAGCGATGGCTACAGAATTAACGAGCTCGGTTGTGTTTAACTCATTTCCAAAAGCAAAACTGAATGTCACTACCTGGACAGATAGAACACTCACCGACATACAAAATGGTGATGTCCATATTGGGTTGAATTTCGGCCCAATTGACACACCGAAATCTATCCGTTCCGTTGACCTGACCTCAAGCAAACCCATTGTTATCATGAGAAAAAACCATCCATGGTCTGATGAGAAGTTTAAATTAGAAGATTTCAACAAATATCTGACGGGAGGAATTCTCGTTCCGGGGCTCACTGACTTTAATGCAATACTGGAGCGTCGAGCCCCTGAGTTTTTTAATTTCAAATACCGCTCTGCCAGTATGTCTGTTTTAACATGCCTCGCTGAGCACTCAGACATTTTAGCGATTACCGAAACGCTCTCCGCTTCAATGTGCCCTAACACGATTGATTGTGTCCAACCTACTTGGCTGACTGAACTTGCTCCCGCTCAAATGAGCCATGCCATTTACTATCTAGAACGAAACCACAGCCACCCTTTATACCGATTCTGTATTAATATTGTACGAAACTCTCTGCAAGAAAAATTAGATATATTGGAAGCACGTACTAAGTACAATATATAGCGATTAGGTATATTTACTGCTTACATTCAGCTTATGAAACGACAAGTCATTATGTATTAAACGTTATCTATTTATAAAAACTCTTTAGTTTTCATCAAATCCTCTTCAATGCAGTATTTTTTCTGCACAATGTTTAATTTAATGCCATTAAGATAGCACTTCCCGATATAGGTGTAGTGAGTATAAATTCAGCCGCTACAGTAAGGTGTATATCTGGAAATAAATAAAATTAGACACCCATAATTATTGAGTAAAGATTCTATGAAACGTGTAATCGTCACCCTATCTATCGCAGCTTTACTTTCAGGCTGCCAAGCGACTCAACGACACAATGCAACTACGGGTGAAACCGAAACTAACTCAGCAACGAAAGGCGCTTTAGCCGGCATGTTAGCGGGCGCGGCAATTGGTGCAGCGACAGGAAATAGCTCTGACGCCCTACGCGGAGCTGCTATTGGTGGCGTTGTAGGAGGTAGTGCGGGCTATTACATGGATAAACAAGAACAAGCGCTGCGTGAACAGTTGGTGAGTTCCGGTGTACAAGTTAAACGTATCAACGACAAAGAACTGAAGTTAGTGATGGAGAATGGCATTGGCTTTGACTCTGGATCTTATCATTTGTCATCCGGCATCTACTCTACCTTAAACAGTGTCGCACTTATCCTTAGTGAGTACCCAGATACACGCTTAGACATTAAAGGACATACCGATAGCTCAGGTGATGATTCAAGTAACCAAACTCTGTCAGAACAGCGCGCTCAATCTGTTGGCCGTTACCTTATTGATCAAAAGATTGCTTCAGGTCGAGTTGTTACACAAGGCTATGGTGAGCGTTACCCAGTTTGTGAGAACAGCACAAAACAAGGCAGAGCCTGTAACCGTCGCGTTGAAATCAACATTTTGGCTTTGAACTGATAGCTACCTGTAGGAATCTTGATATGTTTTTTAACCGTTTTCTCAAACCATTTCTGGTCATTGGTGGTTTAGTCACCATGTATGCGGGTATTTATGCGATTAACCCAAAAACCGCACTACTCGATATGAACAATCTTCCCTACGATTCTAATTATGTCTTCTTGTTCAGACATTGGGGAATCATGGTCGGGTTAATGGGCTTCTTTATTGCCGCTTCAGCTTACGTACCTCGCTGGAGAGAATCGATCATCCTATATTCATTTCTTGAAAAACTTTTTATGGTATACCTGTTCGTTTCAAACATGTTCAACCCCGAAACAGCACACTTAAACGCCAGTTTTATCCCGTTCGCCATTACAGACATCACCATCTGTACCTATACCCTTGGCTACTGGTACGAAAACTATAAAATCAGAAACACTAAGCTCTTAGTATGAGAGTAACGATAGTATGAAAGTTAAAATTCTATTACTAAGTTTAACCTTTATTTCATTCCAGTCTCTTGCAGATATCACTGTCAAAAAAAATAGTGTTGTCTGCGATAAAGAGAGTGGCATCTTGGCGGTGGTCGCGATGAAAGAACTCAAAAAAATACGTAATTTACCGGGGAGTTGTCGTCTGCTTGAGTTTGAACGTAAGGGTAACTTCGAAAACGTGAGCAACAAGCGGTACGTTAAAATAAAGCCCAAAGTTGGTGACGAATTCTATACCTTAACACGATCTATCACGCATTAAAGGCTTAACCTATAGTGCAATCACTAACAAACTCAACCTAGGCGCTCAATATATTGTTTGGGCGTTAAACCTCGATGTTTCTTAAACATCCGATTAAAGCTCGCGACGTTGGTATAACCTAACCTCTTTGAGACCTCTTCCACTGGCACTGAATACATCAGTAGTTCTACCGCCACGTTGCTTAACGCATACCCCATAATGGTAGAAAAATTGATGCCCGATTTATGTAAACGGCGTTGAAACTGCTGTTCAGAGAGTCCTAATAAACTGGAAACCTTGTGAAGGGTTGGTAAACCAAAGTGGCGACTGTAGTTGATCATCTCATAGGTGACCTTATGTTCATCACCAGCATCTGGCATGTTTAGATAGTTATCCAAGTCATGAAAGTTCATCGCCAGATTTGCTTTACTGTTCGATAGTGACTGATTGATGGATAACCTCGATTCACTCGGGATCCAAACCTCTGTGCGAGGCTGTCCCCATTGAATCGTACAGCCGAAATATTCATGGTAGAGGTCAACATTCTCTCGACGACCTGCTATTGAAACCGCGACGGGTTTAAAGTCATTCCCCAAATATCGACGTAAAATCTTCATAATGAAAACCGCGACTCTTATTGAGTCATGCACTTTACCCGTTTCTGAGTAGGCAGGATTGTCGTAGCACCATTTAATCATTGTCCCTACCTGCGCACCGTATAAGAACGCACCAGACTGTAAACAGTGCAGGCCGATGTTCACTCGGCGGATCGTAGAAGCAAGATCATGTCCAGAAAAAAACCAGTTGCTTAACGGGCCTAATCTTTCAATATCCACTCGGTCAGACAGTTTCAGAATAATATCTGGATCATTAGTTTGCTGTTCAAGAAACCCATACCATTTATCGACTTCATTGACCGGAATAAGATTCATTGAGTTAGTAAATACAGACTTCGGAATACCTAAACGCTCCGTATTAACCACAGGGTTTGTACCAGCGTGTTGATAAATACCCAAAATCCCTAATGCTCTTAAGAAGTTACAATTGTTCATTCGTCGCTAACCCTTAGAAAGAAGATCATAGATCAAATCATATAATTGCCATTATCGAAGTAATTAGTAAATTTACAACCTGTAAATCCAACTTCAATCACACTCGGCGTTCAAATATTACTTAGGGTTGATCAATGAGTTTAGTGAGTGTCCCATTTGTCGGAACTGGCGCAGACACCGTATTACATGTAGTTGCAGGTGTTGTGTTAATCGCAACTATCGCTGCTGCATGTTACGGCTTTTGGCGTGTGCATGAATTACCAATCAATAAAGCTCACAGCAAAGAGCACCAACAACTCGGTTTAATCACCGCTTTAACTTGGATTGGCTTCATATGGCACTGGGTATGGGTACTTGCCGTCATTTTGGCGTTTGTTGATATGGATAAAGCCATCATAAACCTGAGAGACACATGGAAAGCACCTGCGGAACCAACAGAACAACAAGTTAAGAATGATCAAGATGGGGAGAGCCAAACATGTTAGAAGGCTTAGCTCTGTGGGCACTGTTCATCTATCTACTTAGGCTTATTGGTATGCCGTGGAATAAGGGCACCAAAGCATTTTCTTATCTAGGTGGTACATCATGGTTATTGTTTGTTTGGGTTGGACTCATTAACTACACGCCGATGGATCTCTCTGGAGGTTCAGTCGTTCAATCACCACACATTCAGTTACGTCCAGATTCAACCAATGTGTCAGGCAAAACAACTAAGGTTCACATTAGACCGAACCAAGACGTGATTGAAGGTCAACTCATTTACGAAATTGATGACACCAAATATGTTATTGCAAGAGATAAGGCTAGCGTGCAACTTGAATCGGCGAACGTTGCTTTAGATACCGCTCACCAAGAAGTGAGCATCGCTAAAGTAAGCTATCAGTCAGCGCTTGAAGATATCAAAGCCTCTGTCGCTCAGATAGAATCAGCAAAAACAGATCTTGTTCTGCAATCTAAAACACTTGACCGTTACCAAAAGCAAAACAAAGTTGTAGAACATACGATTACTGAGAGTGACATCGACCAGCAAACGGCAAAGGTAGACTTAGCAACGTTTAACGTCACCACATTGGAATCTCAACTGAGTAAGAAGGAAGTTGATGCAGAGAACGCGAAGTTAAACATCCACAAGGCAGAAACCAACGTCAGTAAGAAACAAACTGAGGTAGATTCGGCAAAAGCAACATTGGCTCAAGCTCAATGGGATTTGAACAGTACCAAAGTAACGGCGCCGACTGACGGCTTTGTAACTAACTTCATTCTTCGTGAAGGACAACGAGTATCAATGATGCCTCGTATCCAAATGTACACTGAAGAGAAATACGTGTTAATGCGAGTGAATCACCAAGCTATTCGTAACGTAAAAGTGGGCCAGCCTGCTGAGTTTGCAACGGCGGTATACCCAGGCAAGATATTCTCCGCAACCGTAGAAGGCATTGTTGAAGCGACGGGTGAAGCACAAGCTAGCCTATTAGGTATTGATGAACAAGTTCGTGTCACCACAGGTCGAAACCTTCAGAACAAGCACCACTTTGTCCGCTTAAAAATTGACGAGGCGGAAGGTTACGATATTCCAGTCGGCTCTGTAGGGTTAGCTTGGGTAAGCGGTGAGAAGCCTATCAGCTTTATGGCGTTCCTAGACGTAATACGCGGGATCATCATTAGAATGAAGTCCCAGTTGTACTTCTTCTACTCAATCTAATACTTGTTTTAGATAAAACGATACAAAGCCCGTGAGATCTGAGATCGCACGGGCTTTTTATCTATTTTACCGTTAGTTGCAGACAGAGCAGCAAAAATCAAGAAACTAAGCAGTATTCACTTTCATCGTTTATTCCTTAATGACAACACCATGAATCGCAAAATGCAATTGCAAAACGCAACCGTTAACTTCCAAAATGCGAACAAACCGTTTAAATACGCACTAAATTGCTATAAAACTACCATTTCACGTTGCTTTCAAAGTTGGCACACTAACTGCAATGTACATATTGACCCTTCTTAAGCCGAGGGTCACCTAGCCAACTGACGTTGTTAGTGAACCTTTCTTGTTCACGATATATATAGGCCAATTGCGAGTATTGCGATTGGCCATTTTTTTGCCTGCAATTTAAGAAACATCGTCCATCCAATATACAGACATCCATTCACAGTCATAATCGCTAACATTCATAGTGAAGTTCAACTCTGACTCATCACCCACGCCATAGAAAACGTTTTCTAATTATTTTTTAAGAACAAACATAAAAAGTAACCTCATGTTTTAAATGCTTATTTTTAACATAACCACCTTAATAACTGACTTATTGACAAAACTAGCATTGACTACGTGATTTATATCACCATAATGCGCTCGTTTGCCTGCAATACGGCGACCGTTATTTTTAATTTTGAACAATTGCGGAGGTAAAAATGGCTGCTGATAATAACTACAGTCTCGGGCCGGTTCCTACATCGGCTAGGAAAGGAGTCGCTTCACTCACCATGGTAATGCTTGGACTCACTTTCTTCTCTGCAAGTATGTGGACTGGTGGTTCACTCGGGACAGGTCTTTCTTTCAACGATTTCTTCCTCGCCGTTCTCATCGGTAACCTAATTCTTGGTATTTACACTTCTTTTCTTGGCTACATCGGCTCATCAACAGGCCTCTCTACTCACCTCCTTGCTCGTTTCTCTTTTGGTACTAAAGGCTCATGGCTTCCTTCTGCTCTACTTGGTGGTACACAAGTCGGCTGGTTTGGTGTAGGCGTTGCCATGTTTGCGATTCCGGTGCAAAAAGCCACAGGCATTGATACCAACACCTTAATTATCGTATCTGGCTTGTTGATGACAGGTACGGTGTACTTCGGTATTAAAGCGCTCATGGTGCTTTCAGCGATTGCGGTACCCGCGATTGCGATTCTGGGTGGTTACTCAGTACTAACAGCCGTAGACAGTGTTGGTGGACTAGAGCAACTGCAGCTGATTAAGCCAGAGACGCCAATGGACTTCTCAATGGCACTAGCAATGGTTGTAGGTTCGTTTGTAAGTGCAGGTACGTTGACTGCCGATTTCGTTCGCTTCGGTAAAAAGCCAGCAAGCGCCGTGTTAATTACAATGGTCGCGTTCTTCATCGGTAACTCGCTGATGTTTATCTTCGGCGCAGCAGGCGCAGCAGCAACCGGCCAGGCTGATATTTCAGATGTGATGATCGCGCAAGGTCTACTGCTTCCAGCCATCATCGTGCTTGGCTTGAATATCTGGACAACCAATGAAAATGCACTTTATGCGTCAGGTCTGGGTTTATCTAACATCACAGGTCGCTCAAGTACTACAATGTCTATCATTAACGGTATTATCGGTACGATTTTCGCGCTTTGGTTATACAACAACTTCGTTGGTTGGTTAACCTTCCTTTCGCTGGCGATTCCACCCATTGGTGGCGTAATCATCGCCGACTTCTTCGCGAACCGTAAACGTTACAAAGATTTTGCAAATGCAGAGTTCCAAACCGTTAACTGGGCTGGCATTATCGCGGTAGCAACAGGCGTAGCCGCTGGTCACTTCCTACCTGGCATCGTTCCTTTGAATGCCGTGTTTGGTGGTGCAATCAGTTACCTCGTGCTAAATCCTCTATTGAACAAAAAAGCTCTGAAATCTCAGGCCGCTTAAGGACACACTATGACAACCTTATTAATCAAGAACGCGAAACTTCAAGACCAAGAGGGCTTGAAACAGATTCTGATTGAAAATGGTCAATTTTCTCGCATTCTCGATAATGACGCTCAAATCACTCATCAAGGTGACATCCTTGATGCTGAAGGTGGCATTGCAGTTTCTCCTTTCTGTGAACCGCACATCCACCTAGATACTACGCAAACGGCTGGAGAACCTAACTGGAACATATCTGGTACTTTGTTTGAAGGTATTGAGCGTTGGGCTGAGCGTAAAGAATTGTTATCAATCGAAGACGTAAAGTCTCGTGCCAAGCAAACACTGAAATGGCAGATAGCTAACGGGGTTCAACACGTGCGTACACACGTTGATGTGTCAGACCCAACGTTAGTGGCGTTAAGAGCGATGGTTGAAGTCCGCGAAGAGATGAAAGAGTGGGTCAACATTCAAATCGTTGCATTCCCTCAAGAAGGCATTCTTTCATACCCTAACGGCAAAGAGTTGCTTGAAGAAGCAGTGAAGATCGGTGCTGACGTTATCGGTGCTATCCCTCACTTTGAATTCACTCGTGAATACGGCGTTGAATCTCTGCATTACGTGTTCGATCTTGCACGCAAGTACGACTGCTTGATCGACGTTCACTGTGATGAAATTGACGACGAGCAATCTCGTTTTGTTGAAACGCTGGCAGCCCTTGCGCACAAATTCGAAATGGGTGAGAAGGTAACGGCAAGCCATACCACAGCGATGGGGTCTTATAACGGTGCTTACGCATCTCGCCTATTCCGTCTATTAAAAATGTCTGGCATTAACTTCGTGGCAAACCCGTTAGTGAACATTCACTTACAGGGTCGCTTCGACGATTACCCAAAACGTCGTGGCGTAACACGTGTTAAAGAGATGCTAGCGGCTAACATTAATGTGTGTTTCGGCCACGATGATGTGTTTGACCCATGGTACCCACTGGGTACAGCGAACATGCTTCAAGTTCTGCACATGGGACTGCATGTGACACAGGTTATGGGCTACGACCAAATCAACACTTCGCTTGATTTGATCAGCAAAAATTCAGCACGCACGCTACATATCCAAGACAACTACGGTATTGAGGTGGGTAAGCCAGGAAGCCTACTAATTCTTCCTGCTGACAATGGTTTTGATGCTGTTCGTCGCCAAGTCCCGGTGCAGTACTCAGTACGTCACGGTAAGGTGATTGCAGAGACTCAACCAGCTAGAACAAAAATTAATTTAGATAAGACTGAAGATATCAACTTCAAACGGTAATATCGTCTATACTGATGAAGAAAAGGAGGCTTAGGCTTCCTTTTCACTTTGCCGTGGCGTGTAACTTTATAAAACTATCAGCTATTGCTGCTGGTTTTGTTAACGAACACAACATGACAAAAAAACTCGCTGATTTCTCAATCAATGAGTGTACAACCGGAAAGACTGTGTTAACATGCACTCGCTCTGTTAGCCGGAGTTATTTAAGTTAGATGAATAGTAAAAAATGACATGTAAAATCGTTACCCGTTTTTGTAAGTAGTTTTTCCTTATTTCTTAGTAATATTAAATAATTCAATTATCAGCGCATTGCAGTAATGCAATCAACAATTTAGAAAATTTATGAATAAGGGACAAATTATGTCTAACACAAATACTGGCACTGTAAAATGGTTTAACGAAGAGAAAGGTTTCGGTTTCATTTCTCAAGACAACGGCGGTGCTGACGTATTCGTACACTTCCGTGCTATCGCTTCAGAAGGTTTCAAAACTCTGAAAGAAGGCCAAAAGGTTTCTTTCGAAGTTGAAAACGGTCAAAAAGGCCTACAAGCAGCAAACGTTGTTGCTCAATAATTAGCTTTTAGCTAAAAAGAATTTTAAAGCGCTGATTTTTATCGGCGCTTTTTTGTGCCTGAAATAAAACTTCCACTGAGTTACTACCTCTTCCACACTCACCAACAGCCGTATCCCCCCCAAAAAAACCGGACCTCTCCTCTTTGGTCAAATAACACCCTATTTATTATTCGATATAAATATGCAATCGATTTCCATAATGAAAATGAGTTGTTTACCCAATCCTCATCCATTAATTATATAATTTTTAAAGCAAAGATCGGTAAAATCCGCTAATCTTGGTCACAGTGGCTTAGTTAGTTTGGTATCTGCAGCAAAAATCATGAAAAAAGACGAATTTCAAAAATCCACCGCAAACCTAAAAAAAGCGGTGCCTCTTATGATGAAGAACCGGGTGTCTACTACACCTGCAAATTACGCACTTTGGTACACCTATGTTGACAATGCTATCCCACAGCTGACTAAAGACATGGATGGTATTTTGGAATACTATGGCATTTGTCCTCCAGCCGTTGGTGAGCAACTTTACAATAATTATGTTGCTAGCAAGTCTGAAACGAATATCAATGACCTCCGCGCAAATTTAGAATTGTTGGTCTCGGAAGTTTCGAATTCGATGAATGACACACTGACCGATACCTCTGCTTTTTCTGAAATGATTGATAAAAGCTTCGAGGATTTGGCCCGCGTTGACAATGAAAGTTTATCGATCGATGAAGTAATGTCTTTAGTTCGTCAGTTAGTTTCTGAATCTCGTCATATTCGTCACTCTACTCAATTTTTAAATTCTCAGTTGAATTCTGCAACATCAGAAATCACTAAGTTAAAATCTCAGTTGGTAGAAGTGCAGAAAGATGCACTCTTTGACAGCACAACGACACTCTATAACCGTCGCTCTTTCGACCGTGATATAGACACCTTGTGTGAAGCGAAACAGCCTCTGTGTTTAATTCTTCTCGATATCGATCATTTTAAAAACTTCAACGACACTTATGGCCACCTATTTGGTGACATGGTTCTTAAAGGCATTGCGCGCAAATTGAAGCAAATGTGCCGTGAAGGTATTTCTGCTTACCGATTTGGTGGTGAAGAGTTCGCGATAATCGTGCCAAACAAATCATTACGCATTGCACGCCAACTTGCAGACACCAACCGCCGCTCTCTAGAAAAGCTATCGATTAAAGATCGTCGTAGCGGGCAACAGGTAGGTAGCATCACCGCATCGTTTGGTGTTGCTGAACTTGAACCTGGTGAATCGGCACAATCACTGATCGAACGCGCTGATAAGCTACTTTACGAAGCGAAGTCACTTGGTCGAAATAGAGTGATGCCGCTGTAGTCTGCAATCATCGAAACAAATTACCGTTAAACGGTCTGCTTACTAAGCCCTGAGAACTAGGCATTAGGCATTAGGCATTAGGCATTAGGCATTAGGCTTTAAAATAGACTCGCAATTAACATCGAAAGCAAAAAGCCCCAATCAATAACCAGTAGGTTAATCGTTGGGGCTTTGTCGTTTATGCCATAGTCGTCAGTGTTCAATGCTAAATATAATCAGAGTGTCTAGCTCTACATCTTTCATAAATACCAAAGGTGTAGCTGTGACATTAAAGGGCGTAGCAATAGTTAAGACAGTAATCCTCACCGCTCTTAGCTCTAAACTCTTTGTCTTCACTGCATGCTTTTGGTTTACCCTTCTCATCACCTTGAACTAGGCTGATCCAGTGACGTATTGCTGTCGTGATTCCTTCACGCTCTGTATTCGTTTGTACCGCTTCCATTGGCGACTGGCCAAACGTGGTGCATGATTCCAACTGAATATCATCGATGTCGACCAATTCAATGCAACCTGTCCCTTTATGACAACCAAACATCACTTCTAAATGGCTTCCACTGCTATCACGGAACAAGATTGAGTCTGGGTCACACTTCTCACCCATGTAAGCTACAAACTGCTTAGGATGCTTTAGACCGCTGTGTTGGCCATCTTTGAAATAAGCCATGATATGGCGGTAATCAACTACGTAGCTCGTTACATCTTGATGTGAGCCGTTCTCTAACGGGAACAATCTGTCTAGCAGTTGCTTCGCTTTGAGTTGCTTCTCAGTTTGCTGTTTGGCACTGATAGTCTCCACGGCAAAGATAGCTTCAGCGATAAATGGTTTTGTTTGTTTTTGGATTTCTGTTTTATCGAATGTAAGCATATTCATAGTCTTTCCCTCTTGACTAACCCGGTGAACATTCACCGATTTTTATAGCAAAAACGTGTCCTAGAGCAATTATTCCAAACTAACGTTTAACTTATTTGTCATTTTGTGAATTGCTTAGTTTGTAGATTAGCGCTTTTTTACCTACAATTTCACAACAAAAATTTTACAATGTGAATTTTACAAATATGGCCTTGTCAAAAAGTTTAGTTCGTCAGTCTCATTTCCTAGGTACGAAAATACGTAACCTAAGAAAACGCAACCATTTAACGATGGAAGATCTGTCTGCGCGTTGTATTAGAATCAACCCAGAATACGCACCTTCCGTTTCTTACCTTTCAATGATTGAACGTGGAAAGCGCGTTCCAAGCATCGATATGCTAGAAGTCATCGCGCAGGTCTTTCAGAAGAATCCAACCTGGTTCCTTGACGACGAATCTGAACAACAAGCCATTGCTCCTGATAAAGGGAATCGTGGTGGGATAAGTGGCATGGCACTCGAGCCTAGCTTTCTTTTCTCCAACGACATCCTGCAAATTGCAATTCCAGAGATGCTGTCGCAAACGGGGATCTCAGGCCGCCAGTTCGCACACCTCTTGATTCGAGCACACCAAGAAAGCAATCAGAACCACTTCCCTGACCTTGAGCGCGCAGCGGAAGAAGTTGGCTTAAAACGTCTTAACCTCAGCGTAGAAGACCTTATAGACATCGCTAGAAGCCTAGGAATTAACATCCGTTGGGTAACACGCACACCAAAAGACGTTGTTGATGAACTCGGGGTTAATGCCAAACAGCTAGTCACTTCGTTCTTTGAACCTCCCAGCACAATCTTCTTAAACGAAATTCTGAAAGAGTACCCCACTCGTCTAAAATACGATTTGTCGGTCTATATTGGCCATTGTATTCTGCATAGCAAAGAAGGCCTAAAGAGTGTGTTGTCGGTCGGCAACAATAACACATGGGACGACAACCAGGTTTCAGGCTCTTCGCAACTTAACTCTCAAGATATTCTTCAAGCATGGCGAGACTTTGAATCTAGCTTCTTTGCTGGCGCCCTTCTTTGCCCGAAAGTGCCATTTAGACAGTTGCTTGACCGCACTGGTTACGAAATCGACGTTCACAAAAGAGCGGGGGTTTCCCCCTCTGTTGCTATGCGTCGAATGACGGTAGTATCGCCCTACCCTCACTGGCACTACTTTGATGCTTATGGGCCAGGGAAACTCAAAGCGGTGTACCGCGGGAACGGGATTCCACTGCCTTGGGGAAATATGAGAACTGTTGCCGACCCATGTCAACATTGGGCTGTGTTCCGTCGATTGTCAGAACCTCGCGCAGGGAGTTCGGCTCAAATATCTATTTTAAATGTGGGTGATGAACCAAGAATCTACTGCTGTGAATCCATCAATATGACGGATCCTGCAGGTAACAATCGCGTATTGTGTGCTGGCATAGACCTTAACCCTGCGATTGATGCACAAGGCGGTAATTCAAGAGACATTGCAGAGCAACTTAAAGCATCATGCGTTAACAATGGTGGCTCGGTGGTAATCCCGCGTAACATCAAGAAAGATCTCACGACAATAGCCAAGATTCTAAATATAAATTGGATTGAACGTGGAATTGAGACAGAGGCTAGGCTTATCTGCTCCCGAGGTGGAGAATGCCCGCGCCAACCAAGCTGTTACTCAAAATGTGGTGAGTGTTAGAGCAGGAATGGTATGAGCATGATGAGTAAATTGTCGTACTCTGCTTGTTTTGCTTGAGTTAACTGCACTTAATAATAAGTAGTAATAACAATTAATAAAAAGTAAGACCAACAAGTAGAACTCAAAATTCAGACAAAAAAAAACCAATCACAAAAGGGTGATTGGTCATATATTTTGTGTGAACAATATGGGTTCACTAACAACGTCAGTTGGCTAGGTGACCCTCGGCTTAAGAAGGGTCACTATTACTAATGCACTATACGTGCCAACTTTAAATATACGTATTTACTACGCATCTGAACACGTATTAGCCATAAATGCTTGTTTGTTTTGCAAACTGAAATTGCAAATTGCAAAACCCAACAAATCGCTAGTGATTATGTTGTTATTAATAGATCATTAAAGATTAATTTCTCTTCCTATAAATACCTACTTTTCAATAAATTCGATAGCTTCAACTCTGAAGAAACCTCTTCTTGTTTGCTTAATTACACCCATAAAAAAACGCGAACATTGAAATTCAATATTCGCGCTTATTCGAGTTCGATAGCAGGAAGTCGTCAATGGACGAGAACCCTCCTACGAAGCGATCTCGTTACATAATCTTTGCAAAGCTATCTGAGCAACATTCTGTCTACCAAAGATCTTCTATTTCTGAGATGCAGGCTTAGAACGGCTTCTAGATGGTGAAGGTTTGTTACCTGTAGGCTTGTTCGAACCATTGCCTCCACCGAAACCAGACTTCTTAGGTTTACCTGCACCGGCTGGCTTGCCAGAGCTATTGGTAGAAGGCTTGTTAGCCGTATTACCGCGTTTATAGTTGCTGCCATTATTTCTTAAAGACTTATCATCACCAGCAGCTGAAGAGTTGCTGTCAGATGCTTTGTTGCCTGAGTTAGGCTTACGCTTTGGTGCAGATCCATTACCTGCTACATGACGCTTGTTCTTGCCTGCTGGCTTATGCCCGCGAGCATTCTCACCAGAACGTTGACCATCCGAGTGTTCACGTGTCTTTTTCGGTTTCTTAGGCTTAATCGGACGCGAATCCAAGCGAGATTCTGGTAACTTGTTTACGGGTGCAAAACCTTCCAGTTCACGACGCTCCAGTACTTGTTGAATAAGGCGTTCAATACCAAATAATTCACCCACTTCATCTGCACAAACCAATGAAATTGCTTTACCCACTTCACCAGCACGGCCAGTACGACCAATACGGTGAACGTAATCTTCTGATACGTTTGGAAGGTCGAAGTTAACCACTTGAGGAAGTTGTGGGATATCAATACCACGAGCAGCGATATCGGTCGCTACTAGTACTCGTACCTTACCTGTTTTAAAGTTCTCTAAGGCTTTAGTACGCGCGCCTTGGCTCTTGTTACCATGGATAGGTGCAGAAGTGATGTCTTGCTCTTCAAGGAAACGAGCAAGCTTGTTTGCACCGTGTTTTGTTTTGCTGAACACCAACACTTGTCGCCAATCATTATCTTTGATCAGCTTAGCTAGCATTGGCGCTTTTTTCTTTTTATCTACTGGATAAATACTTTGTTCAACAGTGGGTGCTGTTGAGTTTGCAGGGCTTACCGAGATTTCAACTGGGTTATTTACTAAGCCTTTAGCCAAGCTACGAATCTCATCAGAGAACGTTGCAGAGAATAGTAAGTTCTGACGCTTCTTAGGTAGGAAAGCCAAGATCTTACGGATGTCGCGGATGAAACCCATGTCTAACATGCGATCAGCTTCATCTAATACTAGAATCTCTAGCTGATCAAAACGCACTGCATTTTGGTTGTATAGGTCAAGTAGACGACCCGGTGTTGCCACCAACACATCACTGCCTTTACGAAGTTTTTGCATCTGAGGATTAATTTTCACGCCACCAAACACGACCGTGGAAGTAAGCGGTAAGTTAATACCGTATTTAACTACGCTGCCATTCACTTGCGCAGCAAGTTCACGGGTCGGGGTTAGCACTAATGCACGAACTTGGTTCTGACGTACGCGAGAGCCTTTTGATAACATTTCAAGAATAGGTAGCGTGAAGCCAGCAGTTTTACCTGTACCTGTTTGAGCAGCGGCCATTACATCTTTGCCCGTTAGGACAGCTGGTACGGCTTTCTCTTGGATTGGTGATGGCTTATCGTAACCTTGTGCTTCAATAGCTTTAAGGATCGGTTCAGAAAGGCCAAGGGAGGTAAAACTCATAGATTATTTTCTCAGTTGAATAACATTTAGTATGAGCAACGCGCAGAAAGAAGTCGTTGCTACAGCTTTCGCTCATCAATAGGATTGATAAAGAGCAAAGCGCGGTATTCTGAGGCTTTTCCCCACATTCAGCAACTAAATTCTAATAACAGATCCAATCCAACCTATAAAATTTGTCGTTTCTGTTCGTACATTTTTTCATCAGCTGCTTTGAGTAGTGCATCGACATCACTGTAGTTATTGTTATGAATTACCCAACCAACGCTAATTCGAAGATAAATCGAGTGCGTATCATAAACAACAGGTGTGCTACATATCGCTCTTCGAAGTTTAGCTACAATCGAAGAGACATGTTGATCATCAATGATGCGTGGTAACAAAACTAAGAACTCATCACCACCGATTCTCGCAACGATATCTGAACCACGTAACTCGCTCTTAATGCGATTAGCACACTCAATAAGCACTTGATCGCCAGCCGCATGCCCAAAAGTGTCATTGATCGCTTTAAAGCCATCCAGATCGATATTTACCACAGCAAAGGTTCTTGATCTCTGCTTTTGGATGACTTTAAACGCCTGCTTTAGGCTGAACATAAAGTATCGGCGATTAGGTAACATGGTGAGTTCATCATGCATAGAGCGGCTGTCTGCAATTCGGTACAGACGATAAATAGTAAAGAAGGCAAACGCTAGCAATAACATGAGGGTGTAACCGACTAACCTTACCGCTTGAATTCGATACCAAGGCACATCCATTAATACATGATCATTACCAGCGAGAGCAAGGTACCAACCACCGTAAGGGAAGCTCACCTGTTCGGTAGCAAACGCATTATCAAACACATCCTGGGTACCATAAAAGATAGCACCGTCCTTACCCGAACTATTTGCACCACGAATGGCGAGTTCATACTTATTCTCTATTTTCCCAATTCCAACGTCTTCAAACAGGGCCGCTAAATCAATAACGGCACTGGAGACCCCCCAATAATCTCTGTTGAAAGGTGGGTCTCGAAAGATCGGAGTCCGCGCAATGAGTGCATGTCCACCTTGAAATAGATCAAAGGGCCCTGAAATAACAGTGTTACCGATCTCGCGGGCAATCTGAATAGATTCCCATTGATTTGGGTAGTCTCGATAGTCAATACCAAGAACCTGCTCGTTTCCTTCCATTGGATAAACGAAATTAAGCACATCGTCTTCAGCTAAGCCAATCAATTGAATATGGAAGCCATCATGGATAATGTTTTGAGCAATCTGCTCCCACCCTTTTTTATCACCATTTGGGTCGATGGTCACAAGAGTAGATAGGCTATTGAGGACATACATGTCTGAGACAATCATTGCTTCAATACGAGATCGAATGGTCGATAGCTGCTTTTTTGCCTCAGAGTAGGATTCATCTTTAAGATAGGATAATTCTTTTGAGTGAAAAAACTCAATAGCACTCATTACCATTAGAAAAAACAGTAAAGATAATAATTTGACAGGCCATTGCTTACTAGAACCACTTGGCATTACGACCCCCTAATACTTCGTATTCTTAAATTTGCTCATTTCAGACTGACTCTTCAAGTATGCCGCCAAACTATTTAAATACATACACTTAGCCTAGTACTCTTTTCATTACTGAGTCATTTGTCACTTAAAACTCATTAGACACATTGATTATTGAGCCAAACATCTAATCAATCTTATTAAAGCTTACAATGTATTGACCAAAACCTTACATTGAAAGATTCATGAGTGTTATTTTATATTCACAATTAATCAGCTTGGTACCTTACGAACATGAAGCTAAAAACGCTAACTCTGTGCACATTGTTATCAATCTCAGTTGCGGTTCACGCACACGCTACTTCAGATATGCTAACGGCTTTTGACACACAACAGACTGTTAACACACAGGAGCCAGTTAACATACAAGCAACAAACATACCAAATATTCAATCACAAGCTGATATTATTCCCTCTCAAGAACAGTCTTTCAAACAGTCTGCTGACCTCATTCGCACTACCTACGAAAGCCAACTTTATACCCTGCCCGCCTTCAAAGAAGGTCACTATGGTTTACGTATGTATCGACAAACATTAGACGATAAATATTCTGCCGCGGTATGGAGTGACATGGCGCGTGTATCAAGCAAGCTTAGCCGCCTGTCTAATGATGTTCAAACCATGGAACAAATAGTACTGTACTCAGAAAAGCGCGTGGCTTCGTATGTGGGTGATGACGATGAACGTAGTGTTCGACGCTACAACATCACCAAGCACATGCCAGAATATCTATACCTTGGCGTTGACCTTCTTGGTTCTATGGCGCGTGCCAATGAGTACGGTTTAGAACACAAGAACGATACCAAGCTACGCGAAATCATTCGTCGCTATGACTTCTCTCGTTATGTAACCAATGAAGACATGATAAAAGCCTGGGCGGCACAATTAGCTAATCAGGTTTACTGGCTGCGCCAACTGGGTGAGCAAGATGTCGTTGATGAGTTCGTCGACACCTTCAAAAAAGCCTACCCAGACGATAAAGACAAGAAGCTCTCAAGCCAGCAGTACGGCAATAAGATCTATGGTATGACACATGTGATCTTTGGAGATTCTGAGTATTACCAGCACCAAGTAAGCGAGCAAGAACACCAATGGATCTACGATTACTTCAGAGAAAACATCGATACGATCCTGCTACGAGCTAAAGAGGATGTGATTGCTGAGGTTGGGTTGACTTTCTTATTAGCCGGTCTAGAGAATGACCCGGTAGTAGAGAAAACTAGGCTCGCAATCCAAGCATCTATCGATAAGAAAAAAGGCATGATCCCTTCGGTCACCGGTGATTTTGATCTCAAGTATGGGGAGCACCGCAACGTACTCGCTATCATGCTACTCGATTGGCAGCAAGTGAACGAAGCACCGACTTATGAAGGTAACCCAAAAGTATTTACTAACATCCCTTACGGGCTAGTTGAAAATCAACCGCTGAAGCACTAGCAGTAATACTTAAGTTGATTTTAGAACCCAAAAAGCCGCAAACCTCTCAAGGTCTGCGGCTTTTTTAACTCTTACCACACCAACACTTCATTCAGACTCAGGATACGGCTTTATTCATCACTATCGTGAAATCCCCTTCTGCGTATCCTTCTACCAAGGAAACATCGTCACAGAGTGTTTTACAGAATCTATATACGCCCTGAGGGTGATAACTCATCAAGGTATTACGTGAAGGATACTGGCTTGAATTGAGCAGGTTAAAAATCACCGTCTGATTCGCTAGTCCAAACATACGAGTAATCATGTTAGTCAGATAATCCGAGTCGCGAGAGATATAATTCAATGAGCCACTGGCGATAACTACATCGTGTACCTCAAGGCTCATTTGGCTCATATCACCCGACAAAAACCGACAACGATCTTCTGTATAGCTCTGCTTCGCCTTCTTTAAAAAGCCTGCGTGTTGGTCAACGCCGGTGTAAGATTGAATGCGATAGATACTGTCGAGCAGTTCAAACAACTCTCCGTAGCCACACCCTAAATCCAAAACACTTTTTTTCTCAAAGTCGGCTGAGCGGGCAATCACTTCAAAGCGACATAATTGGCTATCTTCGCTGGTCCACCCTAAAGCTTTAGCCTTGTCGCCATTCGAGCGGTTAGCCTGTTTTCGATGATAGCGATACACTTTCCAACGATCGAGCCAGTGCATTCAAACAAATCTCACTTCAATGAACATTAGTACGCCTCAATAAACTTAGACGTCAGAATTTGAAGAAAAGAGTCCACCAATCTTATAACCGACCGCATAGCAAACCACCGCGACAGTCACAAACACCAAAGCTGAGAAGACATAAGCCACCGATGCTGCGACGCCAGTGCCCCATACTACGCTAAACACCAAACCAAGATACGCTTCTTGCGGCCACTGATAGATAGGAAACTGAATACCACCAGCAATAAGATAAACCATCGCAAACAAGCCAATTAAGGTAGCAATAAGACCGATGAGAACGCGCATGTTCATAGAGAGACCCTTGATAAATTTGAGCTTGGTTGCCGTATTCTTAGTCGGAACGGAATATTCTGAATCGGAACGAGTGTTCTTAATAGAAACCGGATTTTCTTAATTGAAGCCGAATGTAGTTAATCGCAACCTGATGATATTCAAGTATATCGGATAACAAGGACTAGCTCTATTACTCTTCCGAGTGAGCTATTACATACTACTGATAAGTGAATATCGACCAAAAAGCCTGATTTAGCTTAACGAGCAGGCACAAAAAAGCGGACACCCTTCTCACGTTGAGTCCGCAAGAAAGGTGCCCGCTTTAACTGAATTTAGGCGCTTTAACTGAATCTCGCTTAAAGCAGGATAAAGATACCCGCTAAACATGCACTCATTAGGTTTGCAAGCGTACCTGCAGCGACTGCTTTCAAGCCTAAGTTTGCCACTTCAGCACGACGCTCTGGTGCCATAACACCGATTGAACCTAGCTGAATTGCAATAGAACCAATGTTAGCAAAACCACATAGAGCAAAAGTCACGATGACTTGGCTATGTTCAGACAGCAGAGCTTTGTTCTCAACGAAGTCGATGAAAGCAACAAACTCGTTCATTACGATCTTCTGACCGATGTAAGAACCCGCCATTAATACTTCATCACTCGGGATACCAATCAACCATGCTAATGGTGAGAACAGGTAACCGAAGATAGCTTGCAACGTAATGCCCGTAAAACCGAACGTTTCGCCTAGGCTTTCTAGGCCAGTGTTGACCATCGCAATCACACTCACGAATGCAATCAACATAGTACCGACAGCCACTGCGACTTTCATACCGTTCATCGCGCCGCTTGCCAGTGCATCGATCACGTTGCTTTGGTCAGCTTTATCTAGTTCGATATGGTCGTAATCACTTGGTGTACTGCGTTCAGGAACGATGATCTTCGCCATTAACAGACTACCCGGAGCTGCCATGAAGCTTGCTGCGATAAGGTATTTAAGTTCAACACCTAAACCAGCATAACCACCAAGCACACTGCCCGCTACCGACGCCATACCACCTGCCATTACAGCAAACAGTTCCGAACGAGTCATAGACTTTAAAAATGGACGAATAAGAAGAGGAGACTCACCCTGAGAAAGGAAGATATTACCTGTCGCTACCAAGGATTCAGCTTTACTGGTGCCCAGCAGTTTTTGCACCGCTCCGCCCAAGATTTGAATCACTTTTTGCATGATGCCGAGGTAGTAAAGTGCAGAAATCAGAGCACTGAAGAAGATAATGATTGGAAGTACGCGTATCGCGAAAATGAAACCTTCAGTTGCAAGGTCGCCGAAAAGGAATGCGATACCAGCGTCTGCAAAACCAAGCAGGCTAGAAACGCCATTACTTAGGCTTGTTAGCGCCAATTGTCCCCAAGGGAAATACAACACCAAAGCAGCGAAGCCGATTTGAAGTAATAGTGCACGAGAGACTGTTTTCCAGTTAATCGAAGAACGACTTTCAGATAGCAGGTACGCACAAGCAATCAGTGCAAGAACACCGACAAAACCAAATAGAATATTCATAATGTGTCCTAGTAATCCTTAAAGAGTGAACATGAGCCAAACGAATGACATCAAAGGAATAGGACAAAGAACCGCAAGCAAAACGCTACGCGATGAAGGGGCTAACAACGTTAGCGAATGTAACAACGAGTTGTTCATGTAAATAATCACCTTATACAAGCAGTGGGACGTAGCTGGTCCGGTCCGTGGGGTCATTCACATATCCATGTGACGGCTTGTATTGGCTAAGCACCGGCTTAAAACCGGAAAAGAAGTATAAACAGTTAAGTGAGACTTTCATCACATTTTTTAACGCAAACGATCGCGCGGTCAAGGATTAAACAAAACGCAGTGTTTGCCGCCGTTTTTGTTCTTCAAAAACTGTAAACAATCTGTATAAGGTTGAATTTGGAATGTTAAGTCCTTAAGCGTATGAGCGTAACCTCTCGGTTAATTCTGTGTGATTATTACCACTTTTCTGTGTTCTCCCTCATTTACTATGACTTCAAGATTCATCTTAAGTTTAGATGCGTATATACTTTGCTTTATCTCACCCATTCATTATCTATAAAACGAGAAGAGCTGATTAGATATAACAGCCATTGAGACTAAGAGAGGAAACACGTGAAGAAAATGGAAGCTCCGCACGACATGAACAATGGAGCTAGATTCAAAACAAATAGACACGGCTATGTGACAGTAGTTGAGTATTATAATACCTATACTGTTATTGTCGCGTTTGAAAACACCGGAAATATCCGCGCTATCAGTGCGGCGAAATTACGTACAGGTCAGTTAACCGATCGCTCTGTTGCACCTGAATCAATTATGATTGGTGAAAAGGTTGAATCCGTTAAGCATGGAATATTAACTATTACCCAAGTTGAATCTGAAAATATTGTGGTTCTGACCAATATCAATAATGAAGAAATTAGAATGTTATTGCCTGCCGTACAGAAAATGAAAGATAAAACCGAAGAAATAGATGGTGAAAATGTTACCTCGCCAAAACCAACTTCTCTTAGCCAACTAACTAAAAGAAATAAAAAGACCAAAGACGTTAATAGCATGCTTAAGAAAATGCTTACCGACTACGGTCGATACGATTAATTCTCTATTTTCTCCAACAGACCCACTATATATTTACATTCCAATAGACAAATACATTCCCCGCCACCTTTCTCAATAGATACATTGCATATTCGTGTGAAAAGTTAAATTTGATCAAAGTCTCACTCTGGATCTTTACCACACACAAGCGAGATCCCCGTCACAATCTCATTTTAGCTTTGTGATGGAGATCTTATTGAAATCTCAATATTTCCATTACTATGCTCTCACACAATAAGAGAACGAAGTTTCTCAACCCTTAAAATCCAATTGAGACAAATATTATGAAGAAGATTCTTGTAGTTTGCGGTAACGGCCTTGGTACTTCGCTAATGATGGAAATGGCAGTGAAAGAAGTGGCTAAAAAAATCGGTTTCGAAGCAGAAGTTGATCACGAAGATCTATCATCTGCAGCATCAAGCAATGCTGATATTTGGGTAGCAGCAACAGACGTTGCAAACCAACTAAAAGAAGGCGGCAAAGAGAACATCATCAGCCTCAAAAATATTTTTGACAAAGCATCAATCGAAGAACAACTAAAAACTTTCATGTAAGGTCAAAATTATGCAGAACTTTTTCGAATTCATGCTCGGCTTATTAAAAGAGCCAGCAATCATGGTAGGCTTAATTGCTTTCATTGGCCTTGTTGCACAGAAAGCTGATATTTCCACCATTCTAAAAGGCACAATTAAAACCGTAATGGGTTTCCTGATTTTAGGTTTTGGTGCTGGCGCTCTTGTTGGCGCACTAAATAATTTCTCCGTTGTATTTACTGAAGCATTCGGCGTAAGTGGTGTTATTCCAAATAACGAAGCAATTGTTGCATTAGCACAAGAAGCATTCGGTTATGAGATGGCTCTAATTATGTTCTTCGCATTCGTTGTGAATATTTTACTGGCTCGTATTACTCCTTTAAAATATATTTTCTTAACGGGTCACCACACAATGTTCATGTCTATGCTAGTAGCAGTAATTCTGTCTACAGCAAACATTGAAGGCACCGCTCTAGTCGCAATCGGCTCGCTCATTGTGGGCACATTGATGGTTGTTATGCCAGCACTGGGTCAGAAGTACACAGAAAAAGTGATGGGCACAGATCAGCTGGCTATCGGTCACTTCTCGACACTGTCTTACATCGTGTCTGGCTTCATTGGTAGCAAATTCGGTGACACATCAAAATCAACAGAAGACATCCAAGTTCCTAAAAGCTTAATGTTCCTGCGTGATACGCCAGTAGCCGTAGCAACAACAATGGCTATCTTCTTCATGCTTGCGTCTATTATTGCGGGCGGCGAGTTTGTAGAAACAGTATCAAGCGGTCAAAACTGGGTTGTATTTACCTTCATGCAATCTCTAATCTTTGCTGGTGGTGTTTACATCGTATTGCAAGGTGTGAAGATGCTAATTGCTGAAATCGTTCCTGCATTTAAAGGTATCTCTGACAAACTAGTACCAGGAGCAAAACCTGCTCTAGACTGCCCTATGGTATTCCCAGTAGCACCAAACGCGGTATTAATCGGTTTCCTTTGTTCTTTCGCGGCTGGCCTACTAGCAATGGCAGTTCAAGGTGCACTTGGTTGGACAATCATTGTAGCGGGTGTGGTTCCACACTTCTTCGTAGGTGGTGCGGCAGGTGTTTACGGTAACGCTACTGGCGGTCTACGTGGTGCAATTCTAGGTTCGTTTACACAAGGTCTGTGTATCTCCTTCCTACCAATGCTACTACTTCCAGTACTGGGTGGTCTTGGTCTTGAAGCGACAACATTTGCTGACTTCGACTTCGGTGTTGTTGGTCTGATTCTAGGGTGGATTGTTTCATGAGCCTATTCGATTTAATCGGTAACCAAGGCGTTATCATCAACTCTGAAGAGAACCTAACGGTTGATGATGCGATTGATTTAACCTGTTCAACACTGTTAGCAAGCAAGAAAGTTGAAGCAAGCTATGTTGAAGCTATCAAGCAAAAGCACAAAGACATCGGCGCGTACTATGTTCTAGCACCAAAGATTGCGATGCCTCATGCTCGTCCTGAAGATGGTGTGAACGAAGCATCACTGCAGGTGACAGTATTCAAAAAGGGTGTTGATTTAGAGTCGGAAGACAACGGTGCCGTTTACCTTTCAATCACTCTGGCAGCGATGGACTCAGATAGCCATATCCATACTATTATGGCGCTATCAGAGTTGTTCCAAAATGATGATGACATTGATGCCATTATCGCAGCGGAAACAGAGCAAGAGATCATCGAGATCTTAAAGCGATACTAGGGCGTGTTGACCTTTCGTGGTTAACTTTTGTTCGAGATAAAAGCTATCAGACCGAGCCCTGCTCGGTCTTTTTTTTACGCGTTTCAAATAATGATGCACCAGATTAACAAAGAGACGCCCGCCGAAGAGCTTTTCAACTCAGCACTTACCAATTAAATCCTTACTAATTAAGAGCTTACCAATTAAGAGCTTCTCACCTAAAAGCATCTCAACTCAATAGTCGACAGACAAGAGCCCCTGGCTCCCTTAATGCATCCACGTTATAGCTAAGTACACGTCCGGCAGACGGCGCATGATAACGACGACATTCATTCCCAAAAGCGTCGTATTGAATCGCCAAAAGATCATCTTGCTCTACGCTTTGTAAAAGCTCGACCTGAGGCAACACAAAGCCACCAATATCAGCGCGGATAGATACCACATTATTGCCCTCTATCCAATCTATACTCGGCAGTGGCTTTTTGTCTCGTAAACCTTCAGCATCAAGCATCTCGTAGTAAGAAAGAATATTAAAAACACCATCTACGGCTCGTTGAATCATGTCAGGTTGAGTAAATTTCCCCATCCCTACTTCCACTGTAATGCTCGGAATTCCACTTCGATTCCAGACCGTTTCAAGAATACCCGGATCGCCGGGATCATTAAGAACACAATCGGGCTGCATTAACCTCGCCATCTCCAAACATTGCTCTACTCGGTAATCAGCAAACACATAAAGTGGATACACCGCACCACGAGTTTGGGTATGCAGATCAACAGCAAATGTCGCGTTGTGTTTGAGTAAGCGATCCCACAGAGATGCGACGAATCGCTCCGCGGCTAAGCCGTGTGCATCACCAGGAAAGAGTCGATTAAGGTTGGCAGGGCAAGAGCCCGGATCCGAAGAGATAAAATCGCGACTGTGGTTAAGCAAGCCAGACAAATTCACAGTTGGTACAACTGTCACCGTGCCTTTTAATGTTTTGCCTACTAAATCTCGGATAATTTGCTGAGCAGCCAACACACCGTTTAGCTCATCACCGTGAATCCCGGCAGTGATCATCAACTTCGGGCCGTCTTGACTGCCTTTGAAAACAGAAACAGGCATGTTTTTAGGTTGCCCTAACCCATCACTGGTTACTTGAAACCAAAACTGATGCTCTCCAATCGGTAAGTCTTCAACATTCAAGGCGCCAATAACCTGCCTACCTTGTAAAACATCGCCTAAGTACTCTGTTTTCATCCAACGTCTCCATCTTGTTGAGCAAAATTTATTCTTTTCTAAGTTTTGGCATCATAGAGGATATCTTAATCAGTACAAACAGTTAATAAGATGAAGAAGCTCTAACCTCACCAAAAGCGTCACCATATCATTATCATCTCGCCCAAATAGCAACTTGAAAAAGTAACCAAATAAAAACATACGAGTTGTATGGCCATTCACAAACAACTCAGTTCTCTGAAATAAAAGTGCAATAAAATCAACACTTAAAAAGTTCCCTATTCACGAAAATGTAATTTTACAGAAATGAAAGCTTAATTTAGCTGCTCTAGATTAGTTTCATATTGAAACGGAGAGCGCATTGCTCACGGAATTTAAAATACAAGGTAAGTGATTATGAAAAAGGCAGTTCTAGCTTCTACAGTGGTAGCGGCACTAGTTTCAGGTTCATCGTTAGCAGCAACGATTTACAGCTCAGATGGTACAGAACTTAAAATTGGCGGTCGTGCAGAATTCCGTGGTGATTTCATTGGTTCCGGTGGTGCTGAAGTTGAAGGTTCAATGAAAGATAAAACTCGTTTCCGTTTAAATCTTGGTGGTAAAACAGAACTTACAGATACTGCAACGGCATTCGGTTTCTATGAAGCTGAGCAAGACACAGGTTCTGATAAGTTTGAAAACCGTTACATGTACGCAGGTGTTGATTTTGACGGCCAAGCCATTTCTGTCGGTCGCCAAGATATGGCTTCAGTCATAGTATCTGACTTTACGGATATCACTGAGTTTTCTGGTGTGCAGCAAGCATTCGGTGCAGCTTCTGATAAAGAAGATGGCGTATTTGCATACCGTGGCGGTTTTGATGCCCTGCAACTAGAAGCCACTTACCAAACCAACAGCAAAAAAGACTCTGACGGCTACGGCATTTCTGGTGTTTACTCACTGCCAATGGGCTTAGATCTTGGCCTAGCCTACTCAGGTGAAGACCTAGGGGAAAATAAAGGTAGCGCAGACCAAATCCTTGCCGGCCTAGCGTATTCTCTAGACAACCTGTACTTAGCAGCGACTTATTCAACAGGCGACCTAGATGATAAAGCGACAGGTACCGATGCTAAGTCATTCACTGCTATGGAGTTTGCAGCGCAATACAAATTCACCAATCAAGTATCTGCTGCAGTCGTATATACTTACCAAGAAGATGAAATCAACAGCGGAGCAAAAGTAGACGCTGTCGACGGTATTGAATTAGCCGGTTACTACAAACTAAACAGCAATTTCCGCACATACCTTTCTTACTACGTTAATGGTTTAGACGAAGTTAAAAATGCAAAAGGTATCGTGACAGCTGGTGAAGACACACTTCGCCTAGGTGTACGCTACGATTTCTAATCTAAATCGACTTTAGATAGAAACAAGAAAGGTTGGGCGGTTGCTCAACCTTTTTTCATATTCAAATATTCTGACCAACTTCATCAATGCTTTTTCTGGTTAAGTCGTGCTAAATCCGTATCATAGGTGAACCACATCAAATAATTAGAAGCATCATGTCACAACACCATCCGATCCAAGGCGCTAGCTGGATGCTAACCGCAGGCTTAGCCTTTGCCGTAATTAACAGCCTAACTCAAATTGCTAGCATTCATTTCGGACTTACTTCTACCACCGTTGCCGTCATTCAATACGCCATCGCGTTGTTCGCTATTCTTCCTTATCTGAAAACGCTGGGCATTCGCCGCGCTCTAAAAACCGACAACTTAAAGTTGCACGTATTCCGCGTCTTCTTATCGGTTATTGGTATTCAACTTTGGATATGGGCGCTGGCTTATCCTGTTCCTATTTGGCAAGGCATTGCCCTTCTCATGACGTCGCCATTGTTTGCAACCATAGGGTCAGGACTTTTCCTCAAAGAGAAAGTTGGGGCAGCTCGCTGGGGTGCGACCTTAGCCGGTTTCGCTGGTGCGATGGTGATTCTAGAGCCGTGGGCAGAAGACTTTAACTGGGCAACACTGTTACCAGTTGGCGCGGCTTTCTTTTGGGCATGCTACTCACTCATGGTGAAAAAACTCTCTTCGCAAGACAGTCCTTCAACCATGGTGGTGTACTTGCTGCTATTAATCACACCATTTAACATCCTGCTTGCCGCGCCAGATTGGCAGACTCCAAGCGGCGGTACAATTTGGTCTATCTTGATTGTTATCGGTGTTATGACGGCACTCGCTCAATGGGCAATTGTAAAAGCCTACTCAGTCGCTGATGCTTCGTTTGTGCAACCTTTTGACCACGCTAAATTACCGTTAAATGTTCTAGCGGGTTGGATTGTATTTAGTTGGGTTCCACCGGGTCGTTTATGGCTAGGGGCTGCTATTATTATTGCGTCAGTTGCATTTATTACCCATTGGGAAACGAAAAAACCGGCGAAAATAAAGAAAGTTTAGGATCGATGAAATAAATAGTTCGACTGTCCGTTCTATATGGATAAGAGAATTTAAACGAGGCCGTAACCATGAAGAAACCAGTCAAGATTACACTATACCGTTGGGCAGGCAGCTGGGGTCCATTTAAAGTTAACATCCCATGTGGAGAATGCACCCTAACCAAAGACATTCTTAAGGATACTTTTGAGAATGAGTTGGCCGATGTCGATGTTGAACTGGAAGTGAAAGATTGGTTATCTCACTGGTGGGAGCCGCTAAAACTGGGGTCTTGGCATGCTCCTATTCTTGTTGTTGAAGGCAAGGTAGTCAGCCAAGGTGAAGCGCTTAATCGCGGTGTTTTGGTTCAATCTGTGATTAAAGAATGGACTAAACGAGACAGCCTAAAAGGCAACATTGTTTACGGAAAAGCGACCTGCCCATTCTGCGTTAAGGCCAAGAAAATGCTTGATGAAGCGGGGGTCGAATACCAATACCACGATGTCGTAAAAGACAGCGCAGCTTTGTATCGTATGATTCCAGAGGTAAAAGCACACATTGGTGAGAAAACCCCAGTAACTGTTCCTCAGATTTGGCTTGATGGTAAATACATTGGTGGAGCTGACAACTTAGAAGCGTGGATGAAAGAGAACGGTTTAGATACCATTCCGAATAATGTAGTCGACCTATCCAACCAATCGACAGGCTGAATTCAGTAACATTCATTAGCTAGAAGCTTTATCAGTGTTTTGTGTCCATCCACAACAAAACGAGCGATGACCTTCATTAATCGCTAAAACGCAAAAGGCCTTAAACTGAACTAACCCCAATAGTTGGACACTAGTAAGTTTAAGGCCTTTTTAAAATCCGTTTTTGAAAATGCTTATTTCGCCATTTTCTTCATCATTCGCTTAATGAATGATGCTTTTTTGGGCTTTGGCTTGCCATACAATGCTTCGTGCATCATGTTTTTTGCTACCATTTGACCAAGGTATGCGTGGCCTAGTTCGTAATTCATGCTTATCTCCGCACATAATCGATTTTCTTATGCGCGGATTCTACACTTAAAGCGCTCAAAAACAAGATCTGAATCACACTTTAAATGTAACACTACCATGTCGTTACAATGAATATCTTCATTTAAACACCCATAAAAAAAGCAGCTCAAGAGAGCTGCTTTAAAAATAGTTTTTTTAGAAAACTAATTGCTTAGAAATCAACTTACATGAAAAAATAGCTTAAAAAAAATAAATAGCTAAGAAACCTAGCTGCGCTTTGGCTGTTTGTAAGTTTTACCCGCAATTTGATATGTATCTTTTTGCTTTAATTCGAACATAGTTTCAAAGAACCAAGCTGCAAATTTGATTAAGTCATCGCCTTCATTCATCACATGTTCGATGTACTCTTGCTCTTCGCCTTGTTCATTTTCTTGAAGCGTCACGTGGTAAATACGCTTTTCGCCTTCTACTTCAGCTAGCGCAAATTGACCGGTCAGTGATCCAGCAGCCTCAGCGACTTCTGTATCCTCATTGGATTTCAATAGCTCAAGTGCTTGAGGCAGGCCATCTAGTGCGCAGATAGCTTTTACCAGTACTTCAAATTCATTTTGCTGCATGTTTATTACCTGTTAAATGGACGCAGGTATTGTAGAAAACCATCCATACAAATACAACGTATTAACGACTGTACGCTTAACTATAGCGGGCTAGCTGTTTAACTGTATTCTACGGCAGTAGTTTTCATTCTCGTTGAAGACCAAAGTACTGTAGCCATGCAAGCACCAATAATCAGATAAAACACGCCGAGCTGTAGGTGAGTCGTCACCCAACTCTCGACTAGATATCCACCAAGTAAACCCGCCAAACACATCTGAATTGAACCTGACAATGCCGATACTGCACCGGCTTGCTTCTTATGAGGTTCCAGCAACATACTGATGGATAGCGGAAACGATATACCCTGTGCGACAGCCAGCCAAGTAAGTGCCCAGACCAAGTTAAGAATGGATAGCTCATGAGTAAGCAACCACGCACCTGAAGCCATAATTATCAAAATTGCAAGACTCATCAATTGTGGTGTACTAAACCTTCGATTGAGTAAGTTCAGCGCCACACTACCGATCAATAGTCCAGCAGAAGGGACAATCATCAAAGATCCATATTCAGCGGATGTCAGCCCCAATTGTTCTTGCATTAAGAATGGAAACAGCGATAAAGACACCAAACTCGCCATATAGCTCATCCAATTATAACTGGCGCTGGTCAACACTTGGCGGTTAGTCAACAAGCGTCCGTAGTTCTTCACCACTTGACAGGCGTCAAAACGACTCTTTCCATATGGCAAAGTCTCAGACAACACAAAATAGCCTAGAGTGAATATCGCAAATATGTACAATAAAACAAACAGGAATACCGCCTGCCAACCAAGGTGAAATGAGATCCAACCGCCAAACACTGGCGCAATGATCGGCATAATTGAAGCGGTAACCGAAATATAAGACAACGCCTTGGTCAGTTGAGGCCCATCATAGCTGTCACGAAGCACACTGCGTCCAAGAACCGAGGCACTACCCGCACCTAAACCTTGCAACAAACGGCCAACCTCTAACGCCGTTAGGTTGTCAGAAAAAGCAACACACACGGCAGTACCAATCAAATAAACGCCCTGGCCTAACAAGAAGATAGGCCTTCTCCCCACGGCATCGGACATCGGCCCGTAAAATAGCTGAGACAAGCCAAAACCCACAAGAAACAGCGTGACGAGTAGCTGTACATCTATCTGAGTTACACTTAAGTCTGAAGCAATCAGCGGCAATGATGGTAAATAGATACTCACCCCCACCTGTCCTGTAGCAATGATCATCATGGCTAAGAGTAGCGGTGTTTTTTTAAAGGTCGATTGGCTCAAAAAATTCCCTATTCGTTTGTTATTTGTTCATCAGATAAGTTTACATTCAAAACCAATAATTGATAATTAGCTAAATTGGAATTTTATTAAGTCCCAACAGGAAATAATATGGATTGGATTCTTAACGTAAAAAGTTATGTAAAAGTGGTTGAAGAAGGCAGCTTCAATGGCGCAGCGCGTAAACTCAATACCACCAGCTCAGCGATCAGCAAAAGAGTGAACTGGCTAGAAGAACGTATCGGCACTCAACTATTAAAGCGTACCACGCGCTCGATCAGCCAAACCGAAGCGGGGGCTCTCTTTTATCTGCGAGCCAAGGATCAGCTCGATAATTGGCAATCGATTATTGATGAAACCCGATCGGTTAACCAAACTCCTGCGGGTCTGCTAAAGATTGGGGCAACCATTGCTGTTGGTTCTAAGTTTCTCGTGCAATACATGGACGACTTCTTAGAAAAGTATCCAGACATTAAAGTACAGCTTATCACCACCACGCCAGGTCAATTACCTGAGCTTGGCTTGGACCTGGTGATCAGTCGTGAACTGGAACAACTCAACTCGTTAAGCTTCAAGAAAACACCACTGTTTGAACACAAAGCCAGCTTTTATGCCGCACCCAGTTACTTGGCTAAACATGGTTATCCCATCAACGAGCAAGACTTAGAACAACACAACTCCTTAATATGGGGAGAGCGTCCTATTCGTGAAGTCACGCTAACGAAAGGACAGCGCATCACTTTGAACGGTAACTTTGCGACCACCAACCCTGAGGCTTTGTTTCATGCCGCGAAGCGAGGAATGGGCGTACTATTAACCATTAAAGCAATGATCAAAGAGGAGCTTAAACAAGGGACACTGGTTCCAGTATTACCAAATATAACAGCCGACGAAGTGATGGTTTACGCGTACTACCCTAAGCTTGACTACTCACATACACGAACCAAGCTATTTTTAGACCACCTAAAAGATAGGCTAGACAAAGAAAGAAATAGTCAAGTTTTGTGAAATATATCGCACTAAATTTGAAAAATCACACAACACGAACAATAATAAACTAGATGCACATCAAGGTTATTAATGCAGTTGCATTGTTAATATTTAAGACAGTGCAGATACAAGAACATATACACAAGATCATACACATACAGCTTACACACGATTCTGGTTGGCTACGGATGGTGACTATGACTCAACATACACGCAATAGCATGATAGACACAGAGCACATTGGGCGCTTACTCAAATTGGAAGGTATCGACCTTTTAGAGTCTGCCGTGCTTACTTTGCATCAAACCTTCGGCACTCAATACACTAGTATCATTGAGAAAAAGCACTTCCCCGATCAAATGGTTCCTTTGGTAATTGCCCATTCTGACCATGTACTGCATGACAAAATAAACGCACGCCATGGTCACATATATCAACAAGCCGTCAATCAAAAACACCCAGATTGCTCATTTGCTCAGTATATAGTTCAGTCACTCCCAACATCAGCATTTAGGCAGGAAATCACCTCACAAAACTCAATCGCTATCCCAGCACGCAGTCAAAGTGGCGAAGTCATGGGTGTGCTTTTCTCAACCTTTAGTTCGCCTCTGAGTACAGATCAGCAACAAGACGTGATAAAACACCACCAGTTGTTCGCAGATATCGTCATTCACACCTTGCGTGAAATGTGGTTCAACGACCGTTCTAAGCAACTGGTTAATCAACTCAGCTACGAAGTATCACACGATAGTCTAACTGGGCTATTAAACCGTAGCTGTTTATCAGACACCTTGGAATCGATCACTCAGCAGAGTGTCACTCCCTTCACGCTCGCTCTGCTCGACATCAATAGCTTCAAGGCCATTAATGATATGCACGGTAATTATGTTGGCGATAAGGTTCTCCAATATGTAGCAGAGACGTTGCGTCGAACCTTACCTGAAAGCAACCTGACTTTCCGGACAGCTGGCAATGAGTTTGCTTTCATTACCTATCATTCAGACCCAATAGCTGTTTGCGAACAAATACTGGATAAGATAAAGCAAGGTTACACTAATGTTGATATCAAAATCGACTTCAACGTCAGCATCGGCATTGCCCGGTCAGATGGAGATAATAAAGACGTAGAACAAATCATCTTCAACACCAGTTTGGCACTAAAAGAGTGCCAGCATAGTCAAGATACATGCATTCAATGTTACGACACTCACCTAAGGGTTCGTTACCAAAGGAAAACCGAGTTAATCGCCGCCTTACGAAGTGAGCTTGACAGCTCCATATCAGACAGTCATGCACCTAATGACAATGGAATGTACGTGGTTGTGCAGCCGATCGTTGATCAAGGTGACACACGATGGGGTTACTTTGAGGTGCTCACTCGTTGGAAAACCAAGAAACATGGCGATATCTCACCGGTAGAGTTCATTCAAGTGGCAGAAGAGTCAGGGTTGATTGTAGAACTAGGTGAACGGATTATCGAACTGGTATGCCGCGCTAAAACAATATTGGAGCGCGGCTTAGGCTACAAAGTTAAGCTTGGGATAAACTGCTCCGCTCACGAGCTTACCGATTCTAAGCGTTATATTTCCTATCTCACTCGAACGATTGAACAGCATCACTTTAAAGCAAACGAGTTTGTCATTGAGCTAACCGAAACCGTGCTGTTATCTCCAACTCAAGAAACAAAGTCAGCACTCGACTTTCTAAGGGGACAAGGGTTCACGATTGCACTAGATGATTTCGGTACTGGTTACTCAAGCTTAAATTACATTCATAGCTACCCTATCGATTGTATTAAAATTGATGCCACCTTTATTCGAAACTTGCTGACAAACTCAACATCCGAAAGTGTTGTGTGGTTGATTGTTCAACTGGCACACAGACTCAATGTGTCATTGGTTGCGGAAGGCGTAGAGAAGCGTGAGCAATTAGAAAAGCTGCACGCAATGGGGTGTGACAAAATTCAAGGATACCTCTACTCTCCACCGATGCGACCTGAGGCTATCGTGAGTTTGGTTACTCACTCAGAACAGAGCATTCAAAGCACATAAATGGTGAAAATAGAAGTCAAAACAAGTAACCAGACCAAGATCTAAAAAGCCATGAGACATCACTAAAAACATTTAAATTTTTAGCAAAGCACTCACGGCTTAATGAACGACCTAATTTGAATAAACCAGTTAGCAGTCCGTTAGCTGTTATTCGATTGTTTTTCTAAAGCTTTCTTTAATAGCTTATCAGCTTCATCTCTAGCGGCCACGAACGTCGCTTTTTCCTTTTTAGGTACGGAATCGGCCATCGGAATATTCGCTTTCATTGCATTAACAGGACGACCACGTTCAATCAGTTCATAATGTAAGTGTGCCCCCGTTACGCGGCCCGTTTTACCAGATAAGCCAATACGCTGACCACGAGATACTGTTTGTCCTTTACGAACGAGGATTTTACTCAAGTGTAGGTAGCGCGTTTTGTATGTGCTGCCGTGCTGAATCACCACGTAGTTACCGGCATATGGGTGCTTACGAGTCATGATCACTTTACCATCACCCGTTGCTTGAACCGGCGTGCCAATTGGCGTAGCGAAATCTGTACCGTTATGCGGAGATACTCGCCCTGTCACAGGGTGCAAGCGCTTAGGGTTAAACTGAGAGCTTTGACGCCAGCCACTGCTCACTGGATAACGTTGGAAAGCGCGTTGTAAGCTATCACCATTGGCATCGTAATATTGTCCGTCAGTGTGTAAGTACGCAGACACAACACGGTTACGGTTCATGATCTTGATCGCTTCGATTTCACGTTTCCCGGTTGCGACACCATCAACGAATTGCGCTTTTTGAAGCACTTCAAACTGATCACCCGCGCGTAAGTCTCGGCTGAAATTCAGCTTATCTTTAAGAAGCGTCACAATATGGTCAATCTCAATACTGTTCAGGCCAACTTTGTTCGCTGACATAGAGAAACTGCCTTGAATATCACCCACTAAAGGCTTTTGCTTCCATTCACCCGGAATAGAGATGTCTTCGAATTCATAGCTGCCATCATCAAGCAGTCGATAAACCACTTTGTCTGCGACACTAAATTGAAGTTCCATTTTTGAAAGGTTGCCCGTCGCTTCATCACGCCAAAAACGTAATGTATTACCCGGACGAAGCGTGTCTAACGCAAGGAAGTTCAAATCGGTTTCCATCACGCTCATCATCGAGTTATAAGAAAACCCAAGCTGAGTGAAGATGCTACTTAAGTTATCGCCAGATTGAATTTGATATTCAAACGTCGGTGGCTCAATAACGGTAACGGAAGAAGGTGACAGAATTGACTCAATCACGGTGGAGTCTGGTAAATCGAGATCAATCGTTTTCGTCAGGTTCGATTGTGAATATTGCAGAGCAACACTAATCGCTGCAATAAGTGGCAGTCCTAAAATTGCTGCTTTTTTTACAGATGAAAGCTCAGCAAACGGAGAGGAAAATATTTTTGAATACACGGTAAACAGGTCTTTCTACGATATAAAAGCACAGGATATGCTTTTCAAACGCATAAATCATCATTGCATTGTCATAATATGATGTGAATCTGCGCAATTTCGGCTAAGTCATTGAGTTACCGTAAGTGGAAACCCGCTTCACGATTAATAATATTAACCGCCAAATTTAAAAATAAAAAAGCAGAAACGGTGAGTTTCTGCTTTCGATTGATTCACACTACTTCATTTCAATTAAGCGTTAACTGTCGATACCAAGCAATTATCTTCACCAAATTCATTCGGGATATAACGATCAGCATTCGCATCGTTCACCCATTGTTGATCATCAACTAGGTAGCGAAATTGAAACTCGCCATCTTTAGGCAGACGGGTTTTAAACTTGTAAACCTTCCCTTTCGCCAGTTTTTTCATTGGCGTCGCTTTCCAGTCCAGAAAGTCGGCAACGATTGATACGGAGTTAGCTTCTTGAGCTTCTAGCTCGAAGGTCACTTCAACTTCATCTTTCGTTTTAAAAAAACGTTTATTAATCATTCGCAAGCTCCATTTGTAAAAGTAAGCAGACACAAAGCTAAGTGTGTCTAAATTTCATTCATCTACTTAAGATAATATGTAATTTAGCTCACATAAACAACAGTTCCTTGCCTAACAAAAACGTCATTGCTCATCAATTGATTGCGCATTGAAAGAAAAACTCATTAACACCTTTTCAGTTTGCAATTCTGGAAAAGATTGTTCCGCCGAATGTCGAGTAAAGCCGATAAAACCTTCCCCAGAGAGTTTGCTTTGTGAATCGAGCAGTTGAGTAATCTCTAAAGTTTGGATTCTCACACGGTCACCCAGAAAGAATTGGTCAACTAACACGACACGGCTTCGATGCTGGTCATGTTTAAACAGGCCAAGATAATAGAAAACGCCACTGCCTTGGTTAGATACCCACATAGGTGCAACAAAGAAACTTGCCTCGCCGAGTATGACTCTTGAAAGGTTGTTGGTGTCTACGGTGACCACACCACGCTCAACACCGGAGTCATACCGCCCAAACGCGATTGATCTTGGTCCATCGACTTCATTAATAAAGGCGTACGCGTTAGTTTCAGGAACTTTGATTGTCCATGGATTAGTCGTCTTCAAATCAAAAACGGTTTCAACAACAGGGTCATAACTGACATGAGAAGAAGGAAACTTCGCCAAGATCTCTTCGTCACTTAAGCTAAAGCGATAAATACCCGCCAGTATCACCACAACCAGCATGACAATAGGAATCAGTAAAATCAGAGGTATAGGTAAGATTTTCTTTTTCATGAGCAATTATATTCTTTTGTTTTCATCCAGTTGTGCAGACCATAAAGGGCTTTAGTATAATTATCAATACAGGGTTAACCAGAAGTGGAGCATGGATGGATATCAATCATATTAAAGATAGAAATATCAGAAGTTGCGAATGCCGCTGTGGAGCCGTCAATCTAGTCTGCAGAGGCGAGCCTCAACGCACCTCCGTATGCCATTGTTATGAATGTCAGAAGCGCACCGGAAGTGTGTTCGGGGTTCAGGCTCGATTCCCGATAGAACAAGTGACACTCAACGGAGAGGTCACCTCCTTTTCACGTATCAGTGACACGGGCAATGAAGTCACCTACCAGTTTTGCCCTAAATGTGGCACCACCATGCTATTGCAGTCGGTGGCCGCCGCCGATTTTTATGTCGTCCCGCTCGGACTATTTAAAGAGCAAGACTTTCCGCTACCAAGCTTTTCAGTCTACGAAGAACGCAAACACGGATGGGTCAAATTTGACCACCAGATGAGTCATTACAACTAGCTTGTTACTGACCATTACCTCTATAAAGCAACAGTATTGGGACAAACTGCAAGACTGTTGCCTAAGATCAAATATCAACGTTCTACAACGCTAGCGTATCTTTTCGCTAGCGTTATAATCTGCTCCTCTTTTTAACCCAGGGTGAACCACATGATTTCTAAGCTACCTCGCTGGGTTGAATACGGCGCCCTATTGTTAGCGGGCCTTGCTGGCAGCGTTAATGCTATTGGTTTACTCGGCTTCCAACATCAAGCTATCTCCCATATTTCAGGCACCATGTCTTTACTTGGCAGCAGCCTACTCACGCCGACTTCAACTTCTATGCACCTCCTGCTAATCATTATGAGCTTTATGCTAGGTGCCGCGTTCAGCGGATTCTTTATCGAAAATCAAGCATTGAAGTTAGGACGCCGTTACGGTGTTGCGCTGTGTATTGAGGGTGGATTGCTGTTTTTGGCGCTTTGGGCACTTTTACAAGGCTACACTTCAGGCCAGTATTTCGCTTCAGCCGCATGTGGTTTGCAGAACGCAATGATCACCACCTATAGCGGGGCGATCATTCGTACCACACACATGAGCGGGATCATCACAGACCTTGGGATCATGATTGGCGCACGCTTAAAGGGCATGCCTTTTGACCGCCGTAAAGCCAAACTTCTTATGTTCATCGTTGTTGGCTTTCTGTTTGGTGGTTTAAGTGGTGCTTGCCTGTTCCAGCGCTTTGAAATTTTGGCACTGGCTTTCCCTGCCTCTTTCGCGTTCATTGTCGCGTTTAGCTACTGGCTCTACCTAACTTATCGAACTGAAGCCTCAGTAAATTTATAAACGCCTAGTAATAACCATCAGAATATGTAACATCTGCAACACTTTATTCTAAACTCATAATGTGTTGCAGAATAACCCGTGTGAATATTTAGCGATATTTGATGAATAGTATTGCAAGTGATATTAATACTCGGTAATCTTGCACCCAATGAGAAAATACGGATGTTTAGAGAATAAAAATGCCAAGGATGTGGCTTTTTTACATGTGGAAATACGAGAATAATTAACATGTCTAACAACACGAATACTGCTCAACCAGAGAAATCTAAAGGCAGTTTCTGGGTTTTCTTAATCCCATCTCTGATTGGTTTATTCCTATTCATGGCGCCAATTAGCTACCAAGGTGATCTCACGATCCCTGTCGCTATTCTAGCCAAATCAATTCAAGCGGTTTTCGGTGACTCCCTAGTTGCTATTATCACTGCAATCGTTGCCTTCATGTCTGTAGCTTCCGTGTTAAGCACTATTTTCAAGCCTGCATTCATTACATCGAATTCATTTCTAAACGGCCTTTTCAATCCATCTCCACTGTGGTTGTTGGTTCGTATTATCGGTGGTGCCGCAGCATTTATGGCTTTCTTCCAGGTAGGTCCTGAGTTTATCTGGGAAGAAAACACCGGTGGTCTCGTGTTAGAGGGCCTATTACCGACTCTATTTTCAGTATTCATCTTTGCCGGTTTACTATTACCACTTCTACTTAACTTCGGTTTGTTAGAACTGTTTGGCACCTTACTAAGTAAAGTGATGCGCCCAATCTTCAACCTGCCGGGTCGTAGTGCTATCGATTGTATGGCTTCTTGGCTAGGTGACGGCAGCGTTGGTATCCTTCTCACAAGTAAACAGTACGAGAAGAAGTTCTACACTCAGCGTGAAGCCGCGGTTGTTGGTACCACTTTCTCAGCTGTATCTATCACGTTCAGTCTTGTGGTTATTGCTCAAGTGGAACTAGAGCACCTATTCCTGCCTTTCTACGCAGCAATCTGCTTAGCCGGTATTGTGGCTGCGGTAATCATCCCTCGCCTTCCGCCACTAAGCATGAAGAAAGACACCTTCATTGATGGTACAAAGCCTCACAAAGATGCTGATGCAATCCCAGCGGGTCACTCGACTTTCTCTTGGGGTCTTGAACTCGCGGTAAATAAGGCTTCTCAAGTGAAGTCTGCTAAGTCTGTATTTGGTGAAGGCATTCGTAACGCAGTCGACATGGTATTTGGCGTTCTGCCTGTTGTAATGGGTCTGGGTACGATGGCATTGGTGATTGCAGAATACACCTCAGTGTTCTCATTCCTAGGTCAGCCTTTCATTCCATTCCTTGAGCTACTTGGAGTACCTGAAGCGGTTGCAGCATCTGAAACCATTGTTGTTGGTTTTGCGGATATGTTCATCCCAGCGATCCTTGCCGCTTCTATCGACAACGAGATGACTCGCTTTGTTATTGCAGCAATGTCGGTAACTCAGTTGATCTACATGTCTGAAGTGGGCGCTCTGCTTCTAGGCAGTAAGATTCCAGTGAATATCCTTGAACTGTTTGTTATTTTTATTCTACGTACTTTAATTACGCTGCCCGTTATCGCTGGTGTAGCGCATCTAATATTTTAAATTGGACGCACTGATACAGTGTAATAAATAACCTGTTTAATAATAGCCTCACTTTTGTGGGGCTTTTTTGCCTAATATATTCACCTCCCGATTTAAAATACCGCCAATATATAAATTGAGCACATCATTTAATTTCATATTAATTCCCTTACACCTCTCCCCCTGATAGTAAACCATGCGCATAATCGACAAATTAATACCCTCATCACTTTCTTTACCTTTGATTAACCTAACTCTTCAACTCATTGAACCAAATAACAAAAGTAGCAAGTATGTAATTAACTGAATTTTACGTTGTGCGGGTTGTTGTATTTTTGTAGTCTATTTTGTGAATTTACATTCAAGTAATTTTCAATCTAGTCGATATATATAATTACAAAAACACGATTAACTTTAGTCTTCGCAAAGCCTGTGAGAAGGGGAAAACTCAATGAAATTTAGCCATAAGGTGGTTGCTGCATCATCAGCCTTGCTGCTAGTGACAGTATCATTGCTTTCAATACAACAACTTTACACCGTAAGAAGTGCTGTAGAAAACCACGTCAATGCGAGCCTGAAAGAAATGGTCTCTGGCGTTAAAAATACCGTCGAATCAGAAATGAACGCCAAGAAGGCGCTGGCTCAATCGACGACTGAAGTCATCGAGATCAACCCTGAAGATCGCACTTACGTAAAAGAAATCTTAGAAAAACCAAAGCTTAAAAACAGCTTCCTAGCGGTTGGTTTTGGTTATGAAGCCAACGGTTATGTCATTGAAAATGACGACGGTTGGGATGCAGGTCCAGATTACGACCCACGAATCCGTCCTTGGTACATTGATGCTAAATCCAAAAACAGTTTAGTTGTGACCGCTCCTTATGTGGATGCATCAAGTAAGAAAGTCATCATATCAGTGGGTACACCCGTTAAAGACAACGGTCGTTTCACTGCGGGTATGTTCTACGACCTAGAATTGACGAACCTTGCTACCCTGGTAAACCAAGTGAACTTGTTTGATGCGGGTTACCTATTCCTAGTAACAGCCGACGGCACCACGATTGCTCACCCAAATGCTAAGAACAACGGCGAAACGCTTTCAAGCTACATGCCTCAAGCGACTATTCGTGAAGGCTCTCAAGAAATTGAAGTCGACGGCAAAATGTTCTTAGTTAACTTCACCCACATCCCAAGTGAAGATTGGTACATTGGCGCAATACTTGATGAAGAGATCGCTTTCCAAACCATTGAAGATCTGAAAAACAGCTCGATCATCTACTCTTTAGTTGCGGTTATTCTCAGCATCATTGCATTAACCGTTCTTATCCGTGTGTTAATGCGCCCGCTTGAAACGCTTAACGAAGCAATTCAAGATGTTGCGAGCGGACAGGGTGACTTAACTAAACGTCTAGATACCAATACAGATAAAGAGTTCTCTGACCTTGCGAAAGGCTTTAACACCTTTACCGAAAACCTGCAAAATCAAATCATTCAATCCAAAGCGATTGGTGTTGAGATTAAACGTGGTACTGAAATCACAGTGAAAGGCGCGGGTGAGTCAGCGAATGCGATGAATACCCAGCTGCAAGAGCTTGAACAGTTAGCCACCGCAATGAACGAGATGGCGGTTACCGCAACGGAAGTAGCAAACAATGCTCAAGGCGCAGCAGCTGCAGCTCGTGAAGCTGACGATGCGACACTAGACGGCACTTCTGTAGTAAGTGACACGACTCAAGCGATTGATAACCTTTCAGCGCGTATCGACCAGGCAGTTGCAGAAGTACAAGTACTTGAATCAGCAACCGCAAATATCGAGACGATTCTTAAAGTAATCAACGATATTGCAGACCAAACTAACCTACTGGCATTGAACGCAGCGATCGAAGCAGCGCGTGCTGGTGAATCGGGTCGTGGTTTCGCTGTCGTTGCCGACGAAGTCCGTACTTTGGCGCAACGTACTCAAGAATCGACCACTGAAATCCGCAACATGATTGAGCAGCTCCAAGCGGGTGCAAGCTCTGTATCTAACGCGATGAATCAAAGTAAAGACACAGCGACTGACGCCGTTGAACGCGCTCAGCAAGCGAACTCTTCACTTGACCGTATCCGCGACGCGATTCAGCGTATCTCTGATATGAATATTCAGATTGCTTCAGCAGCTGAAGAACAGAGTTTAGTAGCAGAAGAGATCAACAACAACACTGTTAAGATCAAGGACCTTTCAACACAGGTATCAAACGCAGCTCAAGACGCAAACACAGCAATGCAGGTTCAAACTGACAATGTTCGCCAACAAGACGAGCTATTGAACAAGTTTACGGTTTAACCGCCTTACCGTTTAACGAACACCCTGTTTAGTAAACAAAATAAAAGCCCCGCTTACTGATTGCCAGTAAGCGGGGCTTTCTTTTCAATATTTTCTTTCTAACCGATTAGACGTAACTCATGCCAATCACAGTAAGTAAGTGATCATAAATAGCGCAGGAAAAAGGCTTGAGAACAAGGCGGCTCTATTTGACAAAGAGTTCCGATAAGTAGTTATTCTACAATCAAAATTTATAACGAAGTTATCGAGCGTTTTAACAAGCTAGGATGACCAGTTATTTACTACGATTGGTATCATAAAAGGCTCGATCTAATTAGTCGTCAGCATCATGCACTGATTGGATTCAACCTTAATAGTTAAGTCCTTACCAACACATTCGAACACTTTACCAGACAACAGATCCGTCACAGCGCCTGTCCAACTTAATGAAGCCGTCTTGCTTCGTTTCGACTTGTTAATCACCACAATGCCTTTATCGCCACGAACAAACACCAACAAGTCATCATTCGCTTCAACCACCCGCATCGCCTCACCATGAACGTGATTATGGAATTGAATCATGTTTTTCATGTAGGGCGCTTGCCAGTCGTTAAGCCAACGAGGTTGGCCGCTCTTGTCCAGAATACCGCTGGTGCTGAGTTCACTATAAACAAGCGGCACACCGCCATCTCGTCCAAGAATAAAGGCATGAGCTAATTGCTCGTCGACTTCATCCATCACATGCTCCAAAAACACCTCGTTATTTGGAATGTCATGAGTGACAGCAAAAGTGATCGCTCGCATATTCGACAGAGCTTGACCAAAACAATATGGGTTGATCAGAGATTTAAAGCTGCCCTGCTCTTCAAAAGCTTTGAAGATGGTATTGAACAGCGGAAAATCATACGCCCCTAAACGAGTGTGTTTAAGGTAAGGCTCAAGGAACAGTTCGTACTCTTCTTTGGTCGCACCACCGTCAGTAATGATCTCGCCAAAGATATGCATTTCTTCACAGATATCATCAGTCCACACTTTGCGTAAGTGTGACAGTGTCATGTGTTTCGCTGCATCGATGCGAAACCCTTTCACACCAATCACTTTCAAGGCTTTTAGGTAAGCTCGCTGCTGCGCAACCACATTGTCGTTGTCTAAAAGCGTTGGCAGGCCAGGGTCGCTTGCTCCACCAGTAATACGTCCGTTTTGCACTTCCCAAGTGTCTTTCCAGTTCTTGATACCAAACGCTTCTACAAAGTCGTTCTCATCAAACAAAGGTTTAGAAAGATCACCAAACAAACGAACGGATTCGTAATACTCAGAATCTTGTTGGTAAGACGCCATGTCTTGTTGATTTGGATACGTCAAATCACCGCGGATACTCGATTCGTTGGCCATGTGGTTAAACACAACGTCAACATAGGTACGAAGCCCATGTTGCTTTAACGTGTTCACCATCGTAGTGAAGTCTTGCGTGTCACCAAGTTGATTATCAATTACACGGTAATCTTGCGGTTGATAGCGCTGCCACCATTGAGTGCCAGAATCACGATCGCCACCTTTAGGCCCGCGTAACGACTTCATTGCCGGTGATACTAAAACAGATTTATAACCCAACTCTTGGATCTGAGGGGCGTTCTTCATTACGTCAGCGTAGCACCAGTCAAAAGCATGCAATATAACATCTGTCGCTGGGGTGCTTAACATAGCTGAACTCTCCATGTTGTTCTCCTACCAAACTCGTTTACAGCTTTCTAGATAAATACAAAGGCTAAAAGGCAAAGCTGCATAAATTTCCTTAAGAATGGTATTTATTATATGAGTTACTCATTAAAACCCCTCCTCCTCCCACCGATTAGTCAAGGTGGATAGTTAAGGGCGTAGCACCCATTACCGCATGGCGTCCGGGATGAACACTCAGCCATAATGTTTTTAAATGCGGCCAAAAGTGACAAAAAAGGAGCGTATCTACGCTCCCTTTATTCAATCTAACACATACTAATGACTAAGTTCGGTAAAGAACCTTCACTACGTGCCAACCAAATTTTGTTTTTACCAGATGTGGTACAAGTGTCTCGCCAGAGAAACAAATCTTATCAAACTGAGGCACCATTTGACCTTTTTTGAACTCGCCTAGGTCGCCGCCCTTTTTACCAGATGGACAGGTTGAATGCTTCTTCGCTAGCGTTTGAAATTTAGCGCCCTTTTTAAGCTGCGTTATGATCTCTTCTGCTAATTCTTTATGCTTCACCAAAATATGAAGCGCTGCTGCTGTTCTTGCCATGATAATTCTCAGTTTGTTGCGGTCAGTTTATTTGCGATGATTACGTAGAATTCATCAACGTACTGACTGTTGTAATTCTGCTTACGGCTAACGACTTGTCGACAAAAGTCCATCAAACGCCTGCGTTTAGCGTGATTTTAACCCAAGAATCGTCATTCTTCACTCTATAACCGAAAACAACCCCCTTAAAGATCTTTAAAAACCGCATAGTGACTTGCTGCGGATGCCATTTCCCTTTAAATTAATCCTTATAGATTAAGCGCGTATTAAGTAGGAGCCACTTATGGCCAAACCGATAAGTAAAGCGAGTCAGTCACAGGGAATGCTGATGTTCAAGTTATCCCTCACTCAAAGTTTTGCGATAGGCACGCTTAAGGTCAGAGAAATCGTTCCTTTCCAGCCAATGACCCAAATCCCTTACTCTCATCACCACGTGATTGGTACCGTCACTATTCGCGATCTTACGGTTCCAGTTATTGATATGTCTGCAGCTATTGGGTTTCGACCGATCACACCGATTGAATACCAAGACTGTGTGCTCATCGTGACAGATTGCTTAAGAACCGTTGTCGCATTCTTGGTTCGTTCGATTGATAAAATCATTGAATGTGACTGGAAGAGCATTGAGCCGCCACCCGCGAGTGTAGGAACCAATGTGTTTGTTACCGGCATTACACGTTTTGAAGATCGTATCGTACAGATGCTCGACGTAGAGTTATTACTTTCTAAGATTTACCCTGCTTATGAAAACGCACATATTCCGATGCTGACTGATGTCGAAAGAGAACGCCTAAAAGCGCTAAACATTCTACTGGTTGATGACTCTTTGATCGCACGAAAACAGCTGTCTGATGCCTTAGACAGCATCAACATCCCTTACAGCATTTGTAATAACGGTTTAGATGCGATTGACCTGATGAGAGACGAGGCCGCAAAAGGTACAGCAATTGATCTTCTCGTTAGTGATATTGAGATGCCAGGGCTCGATGGCTATGAACTTGCATTTGAAGTGCAAAACGACAGCGCACTCAGCCATGCCTATTGTATTTTACATACTTCACTATCCAGTGAGATCTGTGTTGACCGAGCCAATCAGGTGGGTGCACATGAAGCGCTAGAGAAATTCAATGCCGGCGAATTAATCGAAGCCATGTTGCGCGGAGCGAAAGTCTTAAACGACGCGGCTATGACTGCTTAGACACAATAAAGCCCTCTAATCAGAGGGCTCCTAAAGTAATCAGTTAAACGAGCTTACTCGTTAGACACTTTTTTGTGACCTTCTTGCAGGTGAACGAAATCCACTAGATCATCGCCAGATACTTGGTATGCCTGACCGAAACCTTTTACGAACAGGCCATTCTCTGCTTTAAGGTTGAATAGAGAAAAATCTTGAAGTTGGCTTAAACCATCAATAATTTCACCAAAACGTTCTTGCATCTGGTCAATTACTTGAGTCCAAAGCTTCGTTTCACGCTCTACAACACTTGCTTGTGCATCAAAGGTTAGACGCTTACGTGCGTAAAGCTGCTTAGAGCTCTCTTCATCTTCGATCATCATCAAAGAGACTTGAGGGTTCGCTTTTAAGTTACGAGCATGACGAGCAACGTCAGAAATTAGAACAAAGTAACCTTCTTGGTTCTGTACGAAAGGCGCGTAACTTACGTTCGGGCGACCTTCTTGATCAACTGTCGCAAGTTGAAGGGTACGGCGCTCTTGGCGAAATTCTTTGATTTCTGGACCTAGGCGACCTTGTAGACGTTCTTGTTTTACTTGTTGTTCCATCGATAATTCCTTTCTTCACTTTCTCTTATTTATTATTTTTGTCCGAGGTTGAGCGTTCATTAGTAAACTAAGTGGACCTCGAGCAGTCATATATTCTTTAAGCTAGCTGGCATCTTATTTAAGCTTGATGTTGACTGAACTTAAGCTCGTTCTTTTAGTGATTTGAAGCGTTCAACTTGGTCGGCAATAAGCTCACGCTTTTCATTGCGACCTAGGTAGATCTTAAAAATGTTCTCGCCCGTTTCACTGAAGAAGCCAAAGTAATGACTTTCACGCCCCATGAACGCTTTGCTCACCAAGCCGATATGTTTGATGTTATCCAGTTTTAAGTGGCCATGAAGTTCGCCTTCTTTACCCATGAGGTTATAGTAACCACGCGCTACTTTGCCTTTAGGGAACGGCGCCTTGACTTCGAAGATGGAGCCAAATGAATGCATTATTGTGGTCACAGGCCCCCAACCAACTAAACCTTCAAGAATCTCCTGAGCACGGCCGCCATCTAACATTACCGCCATATCACATGGAAAAGCAGCCACTACTTCAACTTCTGACACACCGAGCTTTTCGGCAATAGCTATAGGAAGCAGTTTTGGTTCTTCTTCTAGAATGCGAGCAACACGTTGTTCTAGAGTTTCTGTCATTTCTAATGTTGTATCTGTCATTGAATAGATTTCCGTATAAACAAGTAACTTACGTAAGTTATAAATTAAAAATTCGAGACTAAGCGTGTTTCAAACTTGCGTGTGGGTGAACACCCGAACCAGGCACATTTGGAACTGGGTACATAGCCTGATATTCAGCGTTAAGCACTTGAATCACACTCTGAGCGAGACTTACAGACCAGAAGCTGCCAGCAATAGTGAGGCTCAAATAATCTTCTGAAAGCTCAACTAGACCATTCTTTTCCCAATGCGAGAACAAAGGCTTCAGGTAATCGAATGTGTCTTGCCCCATAAAACTCGGCAACGTACTTCTTCTAACAACGCCAGCATCAAAACCAGCCTTCAATGAAGAGAAAGTTGGCTCTAATGAGCTTTGCTTGGTCATCATGGCTATTGGCAATTGACCTTGCTTTATAGACTCCATGTAGCGGTCTAAAGTTCGATGTTGCATCACACCATGACCACCGATGTTGCCACCAGCGCCACAACCGATTGGTAGAACTTCGGCATAAGTTTTCGCTAAGCTGTTGTAAATGCTGCGTTCGCGGTTATCACGAGTCCAATGATTCACGCTCAGTTGCTTAACCTTGTGCTTTGCCATGAACTCAACGCCCGCCGAGTACATACTCGCCTTATCTGGCGTATTAGCCGGTGGTGGGATTTTTCCTTTCTCAACAAGATTAAGCATAGGCGCGTTGCCTGAAACAATCAGTTGGTATAGGTCAATACCGTGTGCGCCAGTCGACATGTAGTCTTCTAAATCTTGTTGAAACACTTCCATAGACTGATGTGGCAACCCGTATAGCAGATCAAGAACGATAGGTGCTTGTTCAGTACGACTTAGTGAACTGATACGTTCCAACACAACTTCTCGGTCATCCAAGCGCTTAGCACTGCGCCGAACTTGAGTATTGAAACTTTGAATACCGAATGAGAAGCGATTGAAACCACCTTCCAGAGCACTATCAAACATCTGGTCGCCAAATCGATTGATGCGCCCTTCTAAGGTCATTTCAACATCATTGGCTAATGGGAAGTATTGACGAATAGCCTTGCCTAACTGCTCAACTTGTAGAGGTGATAAATCGGTGGGTGTTCCACCACCAATATAGACGGCGTGAAATAGTCCAGACTGAGCCCAAGAGGTTTTAGCTTTTTGCTTTAGCTCAACCATCAGTGAATCAAAATACTCATCCACTAATTTACGGCTTGCGGCATTTTGGAAGAAATTGCAGAAGGTACAACGCACGCGACAAAAAGGAATATGGATATACAAACAACGTTTATCCTGTTTCTTTCCTTCACTCAGCATCAACTCATCAAAGATTTCCAATTTCTTGCGCGGGTCGACCGGGATTGAGCTTCCCCCAGCATGTGCAGATTGCTTTTTGGCAAATGCAAAACGAAGTGGGTCTGGGCTAGAAACGCCCAGAATTGATTCGTCAAACTTATAGATATCAACGCTCATATAATCTCTCTAAACACTTATATAGCAAAGCCTGGAAGACTGTTTACTAAAACTGAGAGAATCATAAATAGACGCAAATGATAATGCAATTGATAATTGATCTTATTTAGATTCTAAGCAATAATCCGATACATATTTTAGATTTGGTGAAGGATTGAATGTGAACGTACCTAGATATGTTATTGCAGGCGGTGCATCGTTAGTGATTCATGCGGCGATGTTATTTGTCGCTCAAGAATCCAAAGTATTTGCAATGCCTGCAGGTAGCCAATCGAACACGGTATCGATCAACTTCACTCCAAAGAGCGTTCCCTCACAAGCTCAGCAAAAAACCGTTACACAGCCAGTTGAGCCTGAGCCAATCAAGGAAATGGTCTCACACCCAGAACCTAAACCTGTCGAACCGAAAGCAGTGGAGCCAAAGCAAGCCAAACCTGCACCAAAGAAAAAAGCGATCACCAATAAGCCTCAGCCCAAGAAAGTAGAGAAAAAGGTTGTGGAGAAGACAGTCGAGAAAAAGCCGATTCAAAAAAAACCGGTGACTCAACCAAAAAAACTGGCCGACAAGAAAGTCGATAAAAATATGGACGAGTCCGCCAACCAACCTAGACAAGTTAACCAAGGCGTGTCTAACCAAGAGCCGGTGTTAGTCACTAGGCCCTCTTTTTCAGCTCGTCCAACACCACCAAGCTACCCACGCCAAGCAAGGCGCCGAGGCGTTGAAGGTGTCGCAACTTATGAGGTCTGGTTAGATGCTGAAGGAAAACAAATTAAACAGGCATTAGTCAACTCATCAGGTGCACTAATGCTCGACAACGCTGCATTGAAAGCCATTAAGAAATGGAAGTTCTCACCTCATACTGTAAATGGTCGAGCCATTGCTCACCGTGTACAAATACCTGTTCGTTTTAAGTTGGATTAACCATGCAACAAATCAGTTACTTACAAGATCAACTTGGGCTAATGACATGGCCTCTTCTTATCTGTTCAGCATTAACAGCAATGATCATCGCAGAGCGTATCTTCCAAGTCATGCTAAGCATTGGGGTTGGCAAACGCGCTATTCGTCATGAGCTCAACCAGATTTCACCAACCAATAGCAAAGAAATCGAAGCATTAGCACAATCTATTTCCGGTAAACGACCGCTGCTTTACAAGGGCGTGTCGATGCTACTTGCACACCACTCTTTCTCAAAAGGTTTACGTGAAGATGCAGCAGGGATTTGGTTACAAGAGAAACGCCACCAGCTTCATGCAGGTTTAAGACTGCTTGGCTTGATCGGCGTCATCAGCCCGCTAATTGGCCTGCTTGGCACAGTACTTGGGCTTATTGAGATGTTTAAAGGCGTTGCCGCTACAACAGGCAGCATCACGCCTAATGATTTGGCAGACGGTCTTGGATTAGCAATGAGAACCACTGCTGCGGGTTTGATGATTGCGCTTCCTGCTATTTCAGGATCTCAACTACTCGGGTTATGGGCCGATCGAGTGCTAGCTCAGTTAGAACACACTCTGAATTATGTGAATGTTTGGCTAGAAGGCATGTCAATTCAAACCAATCAGTCTGGCAACACTCAAGGGACTCCTGTAAGTAAAGCCTCTATCGGTGATGTGAGCCAAGCATGATTAAAACGCCCCACTCATCTCAAACACAAAGCTTAGTTCCGGATTTAACACCATTACTGGACATTATATTTATCGTGATGGTTTTCCTTCTGCTGACAGCATCAGTGAAGTTGGAGTCATTAGAAGTGGAGCTTCCGAGTTCTGATATTAAAAACGTTTCTGAAGTTCATAAAGATTCGATTAGCGTCAATATCTTAGATCACGAACCTTACTGGGCGATCAACGGCCAAGAGTACATTGACTGGGAAAACTTCAAGATCGCACTGTTAGAAGAAACAGGCACATCGGATAAGAAGCCGATCATCATTGGCGCCGATAAAGCAGCCAACGTGGAAAACTTAGTGAAATTGCTGTCGTTCCTACAAGAAAACGGCATTCCAGCGACCCAATTACTCACTGAAGACGGTTAGAGCAACTCTCAAATTTTCATGAGGCCCAGCACCTTTTACAAGATTGGGCTCTTTATTGATAAGACCAAATAACCAAAGCCAACTCTCTATCGATTCAAACTTAACATGCGAACAGGCTGATCACAGAGCATCTTCGCGATTACTCTCCATCAAAAGAAAGTATAAATAAATTATTATGAAAGACTTAAAAATGCTCAACAAATTAAAGAATAACAAACATTTACTCGCAATCGCTGCGATGAGCCTAGCATTGACAGCACCTATCGCCAATGCTGACGACGTTGATCAGCCTCGAATCATTAGTGCTGGCAGCGCGGTTACTGAATTGATTCTAGCTCTGGGTGCTGAAGAACAGTTAATCGCAATTGATGTGACCAGTCACCTCCCTCAGTCAAAAAAGCTGCCAAAGATTGGTTACCACAGAAACCTTTCTGCAGAAGGCTTGATTGCGTTGCAGCCAACCACACTGATTGGTTCAGATGAAATGGGACCAGACAACGCGCTCTCTCAATTGAAATCTGTTGGTATCGATGTAGAGATCGTCAACACAGAAGCGAACGTTGAAGGGTTATTAAAGCGTATCGACCAAATCGCCAAGATAACGCATACCGAAGCTAACTCAGAGAAGGTCAAAGCTGAAGTAAATCAGAAAATAGAAGCACTACAGGCAAACCAAGTACCAAGCAACGAAGCAAAGAAAGTTTTATTCCTGTTGCTGCATGAAGGTCGTCCTGCGAACGTTGCTGGCGGTGAAACATCACCAAACGCGATCATTGAACTGGCTGGCGGTGTTAACCCTGCGGCTCAAAGTCTGACCTCTTACAAGCCCCTATCAATGGAATCACTCGTTGAGATGCAACCTGATGTCATCTTAGTGAGCGGCCGTAGCTACCAGAAAATGGGCGGCGCTGATGCCATCCTAAAATCGTTACCTATGTTAGCGGCAACGCCAGCAGGCATGAACAAACAAATAATTACCGTAAAGGGCAGCGCTTTAGTTGGAGGACTTGGTCTTGAAAGCCTTTCAGAAGCGAAGCGAATAAACGCACTTATCTACCCACTATAACTCAACTACCCTATTTTTACTGTTACTTGCTCAATCCTCATTACCGCGTCGCTTTCGTAAAGTCGGTTACGAGGATTGAAGCTAGTGATAGACATTGAGGCCCTTTATGTTGCTACGATCCGTCCCACTTAAAACATCGATGTTAGGCCTAGGTGCTACCCTAGTCTTCGTTGCACTGTTCTCCATTACAGTTGGGCCAATGAACATTAGTTTAGCTGACAGCGCAGCTAGCCTTCTCCAACCCAACAATGACTTAGCTCCACACATCAATTTGGTGATTCAAGAGATCCGCTTGCCTAGAACGATATTGTGTATGCTAATCGGCGCTATTCTTGCATTATGTGGTGCGGTAATGCAGGGGCTGTTTCGAAACCCGCTTGCCGAACCTGGCATCATAGGTGTATCTGCAGGAGCAGCATTAGGTGCGGCGTTGGCCATTGTTCTTTTCTCGGAACTTTCACTGCAATACCCTGCCTTCATGAATTTTGCAGCCGTTCCTGTATTCGCCTTTTTGGGCGGGGCCTTAACCACACTGTTGGTTTATAAGCTAGGCACGGGGAAATTCGGCACCTCGGTGACCATCATGTTATTAGCGGGTGTCGCGATTAGCGCACTATCAGGCGCAGGTATTGGCTTCTTGAACTTCATTGCTGATGACCAAATGCTGCGTGATCTTTCACTGTGGTCGATGGGATCGTTAGCTGGTGCGAAGTGGTCAGGCATTTTGCTTGCTGCTGTCACTCTCGTCGCGCTATTTATTGTTTTCTACCGTCAAGCGATGTCACTGAATGCGCTTCTACTTGGTGAGTCAGAAGCGCAGCATCTGGGTATTCCAGTACAAAAGCTCAAGCGAAAACTCATTCTACTGACAGCCGCAGGTGTCGGAATCACGGTTAGTTTGTCTGGCATGATTGGCTTCATCGGGCTTGTTATTCCTCATCTTGGCCGTATGTTGGCAGGCCCAGATCACCGAGTTCTATTGCCACTATCTGCAGTACTAGGTGCACTACTACTAACGGCTGCTGACATGTTCTCACGTGTGGTACTTGCACCGGCAGAGCTTCCAGTGGGCATTGTCACCGCAATTATCGGCGCTCCCTTCTTCTTGTATCTACTATTTCAACAGAAAGGGAGAATCCTTTAATGTTTCCTTCAGCGTTAAAAGCGACCGGCATCGAAGTAAAGTTCGGCAGTAAAGTGATATTAGACCGCGTTTCTATTGAAATTGAAGCGGGAAAGGTAACCACACTGCTTGGGCCAAATGGCGCAGGGAAAAGCACGTTACTTAAAGCTTTGTGCCAAGAGATATCAAGCACGGGTGATATTCAGTACTTTGGACATACCAAAGATAAGTGGCCCTCTCAAAAACTGGCAAAGCACTTGGCTATGCTTCCTCAGCACAGTACGTTGACCTTCCCTTTTCTGGCACACGAAGTTGTCGAGCTTGGTGGTATCCCGTTGCAAGAGTCCAACAAGAAGCTCACTAGCATAGCGAACCAGAAAATGGATGTTGCCGATGTGTCTCACCTGAGTAAAAGACTCTACCCTTCTCTATCTGGTGGTGAAAAACAGCGTGTTCACTTGGCTCGAGTACTAACCCAGCTTCACTATTCTGGTGACCAATGTATCTTGATGCTTGATGAACCCACATCAGCACTGGATCTTGCCCATCAGCACAACACGTTAAAGATCGCGAGAGAGTTAGCCGACAACCACAACGCAGCGGTTATCGTCGTTTTGCATGACTTAAACCTAGCCGCTCAATACTCAGATCGATTGGTAGTTTTGAAAGAGGGAAACTTAGTTTGCGATGGCAGTCCTTGGGAAGCACTTAAGCCTTCGATGATTGAAGATGTGTACGGCTATACAAGCATTGTCGAAAAACACCCAACGATGAACTTCCCTCAGGTTCATTCCGCACAATAAGCTCGATTAGAACAGGTTCGTTTTGAGCATTCGCTTTCTCTAACAACTACACCATTCAACGCCTCGATTTCTTCGAGGCTTTTGTTGTCTCACAGTCCCTCTCTCACCCTAAAATCAATTTTATTAGTTACCATAGCAATACCCCTTAAAACGGCTCACCTTGAGCGTTTGAGGCTCTAGAAATAAACACCATCAGTTAATGTTAGTAAGCTTTTAGTTACTCAGTAAAATGCAGACGAAACCCTAAGCATCTAAAAAGAAAAGAAATAACCTTACTCAGCACAAATACAAGATAACGACAACGGTGCGAGAGCTAGAGAAAAAAGGAAGAAAAGTGAAACTACAGGTACAAAAAAAGCCCCCTCAGGAGCTTCTTTCATTGCATGTTGATTATTGGCTCATATGAATCAATGATTTACCAATCAACCACTCTAATTCTTTACCACTAGTATCACCAAACTGAGTTTCAGTTAGCTTGTACAAGCGGTCGATACCGTTTGCCGCGAACTCATGTGCATTCTCAGCAGTAACGATATGATGGAAAAGTAAACGTAAGATCGCTAGGAACTCAGCATCTTCAAGTGCTGCAACCCAGCTAGCCGAAAATGCATCAAGGCCATTTTCAAAGTCAATGTGTTCCATGAACATCTTGAAAATACGGCCGTCTAGAGCAGCAGTAAAATCCGTTTTCTTTGGAAAGTGATGACTTATACCTGTACGAGAAACGCCTGTTTGTTGACTCAACGTCGTGTATGACATTTTGTCGTAACCCAATCTCAGTAACTGGTCTACAACGGCATCCATGATCTTCTGGATCGTGATTTCTGTATCTTCTTTACTACGCTTTGGCATATTCAGGTTCTTCTCTTTGTAAATCCATCTAACTCAACCGAGTGAAGTCAGAATGAAAATCGTTATCAGCATTATGTGAGCAAGGTATTTTTTCGCAAGTATTTCCATTAAATACCCACAAATACTTTGTACGAACAATTTTACAGTGTTGCCTCTTTGGGCACTTTGTTTAATTATTCTTCGAAAATCACCTTACAATCCTAAGTCGATAAGTTTAAATAACTACTTAGAATATGAAATACCCAACGAAAAATTCATTGTATAAATAACTGTCAAGCGATAGATACTCTTATAAAATCATTCCTGGCGCAACTAAGTGAATGATATTCTGACAAATAAATAACGTACCTCTTCAGAAAAACGTGATATTAATCACATACATATTTATCGTCGCGAATATACATATTCATTAAATATCCTATCAAACAGCATAGCATACCAGTAAAAATTAATTCAAAGATTTTGGATTTTTGTAGATACGGTTCAAATTGCTCGTTAGAATAACCTCAGACTTTGTAAGAGGATTATCTATGAGCCAAGATATTGGTAACAATGATGTATGTGAGGCTTGCGGCTGCGCAGGCGAAATCGGCTTCATCATTAAAGAAGGCGACGATGTTGCTGAAGTAACGGTTTACGGTAACTCTAAAGCACTCATTGAAACTGAGTTTGCTAAGTACGTTGAGCTTGCTAAACAAGTGTCTAGCAACGTTGAATTTGAAGCATCAGAATTGACAGAAGAAAGCACAGAATTAAATGCTCGCTTTAAGTTTGAAGTCAGTGCTGAGAAGATTATTTTCGAGCTGAAAACTCGCTCGCTAGCACGCTAATGTAAGCATTTAGGTTTACAGGATTGAAAGACGAGTTTATTGCTCGTCTTTTTTTATTATTTCAACCCAACCCAGTGAACCATTAGTCTCAAAGCTGTTTTCGGCCGCACATTTAATCACAACGCCAGACACCTCAACGACAGCACCGACACTGTATGCCTTATCATTGTAATAACAAACGCGTTGCTGTGAACCGTTCTGAGTGACGACTACAGCCTTAGTGGGCGTTGATATTATTTTATTAGCACTCGCTGATACTGAAAAAAATACAGAAGTTACAATCACAAAACCTTTTAGAATTTGACGATTTATTTCAATCACAGATTCGCCTTTCATTGTGTTCTATCCTTTTTTACCGACCAACAAATGAGTAAAACACTATGCGAGAATAAATTTTTCATTATAGTGTTAACGTCTATCGTAATAAGAAGCTTGTTATGCTCCGAATAATTGTACTTATTATTGGTTCTTTAACCATAACAAATGTGACTGCAGAACCACTCGATCAGTATCAAATATTGAACCATCTGGATAATTACGGAAACTTATATTTACGAAATAAGCCCTATACATCGCTACCGACAGGATTGATCGTCGATGGCAACTTAAATATAGAAAATACAGCGATTACACGCCTCCCCAAAGGGTTGGAAGTTAACGGAAGCCTGAAAGCAGGCAACAGCCAACTGACCCGAGTTCCATCGGGAATTAAGATAAAGGGCTACGCCGACTTGATAGGAAGTAAGATTACTCGTTGGCCGAAAGGTGTGAGAGTGGGTGGATTCATCAACCTCACAGATACCCCCCTAATACGGCTTCCCAACGGCTTTAGAGTGAAAGGAGACCTAAGCGTGATCCGTACTCCTTTAACCGAGCTACCAAACGGGATAGTGGTTGATGGCGACTTATATATTGGCGGATCTGCAATTACAGCATTTCCCGATACCATGACGGTCAGGGGCAATATCTACCTAGGTGGTAACACGATCACCACGTGGCCGACCCACTTAGATCTTGGTGGTGCTGTCGCTCGATAATTCAACCTAAAACTTCAGGTCTTAAAAGCAGATCAACAACAACAAAAAAGGAGCCCAAGGCTCCTTTTTCAATTCAATCAAGTTGCTAATCAACTTACAAGCTAACAAATGCTCGTTAACCAATATTCTTCACTGGGTTCGCATAGCTATCGATCAAGTACTGACGAGCACCTTGAGGCAAACTCGATAGTTTATCTTCAAACTCCTGCTTAACCGCAGCTGTAATCGACTCGTCTTCTTTTTCCGCAGCCAGTAAGTTCACAGGAAATAGTTTGTAGTTATCGTGGATCTGACGGTCAATCTCTTGAGCAAGTGCTTCAGGCGTATCGAAATCTTGGTCAATAACCTGACCAAAACCAACATGAACACGCCCTTTATTACCGATGATACCTTGAATGATACTTTCAATATCTTCAAACTCACCTTTTTCGTAACTGCCGTTTACGTCTTTTTCAAAAAGCTCTATCGCTTTAGCCGTGTCGCATGGGTCGTTTTCGTATGAAATAGCCACAGGAACGATCTTCAATGATTTCACGTACTCAGGAAATACGATTTTTTGCTTACGCCCTTCAACATGGAACATCTTCAGAATTGCTGGCTCTGTGAAGTCATTGCCGTCTTTTGCACGACCTTCTTTCTGAGCGATCCAAATAGAGTTACCTGTTTCTAGAGAGTGCTTAATGTACGAAGACAACTGCCCTAGCGCTTTCATCATTTCACGTGGCCCTTTTAGAGAACGTTTTACGATGAAACTTTTGTTCAGACGCATCAATTCAGTCGCACATGGCTTCTTTAGTAGGTTATCACCAATGGCAATGCGGCAAGTTTGATGATTTTTCAGATGCAAAGCGTAATTAACTAACGCTGGATCCATAGCAATGTCACGATGGTTTGATACAAACAGGTACGCTTGGTTCGCATCCAATGACTCTAAACCCGTGTATGTCACCCCTTTAGTGGTTTTAGCGAGCGTATCGCGTAAATACTTTTTCACTTCAATCTGAATGGATTCAACGCTAGTCAGCTTGCTCCATTTCATTTTCAAGTACACTCGCAAGATCGGGCTCATTAACGCTTTGAACCAAGACGCATGGTTTGAAAAACGATAGTGCAAGATCGCACTGATAAATTCTTCATCATTGATAAGACGGTTTAGTGCCGCTGGAATTTCATCATCGCCGTAAGGACGAATATCAACATATGGATCGGTTGGAGAGGTCATTTTTTCATTCATATAATAAAAAGCTAGCTCATTCTACGCGTTGTTTTGACTTATCGCAGCTACAGAGCCCATACTTTTGACAAGGTCAGACCAGAAACATCGAAAATGCCCTGTTATTATTGGCATTCTTTAAGATTAACGGTAATCTTGACGCCCCAAGACTAAGGTACTATCTATGAACTTCGCTATTGAATATACATCGGCTTACTTTTCACACCTGGTGATTACACCACGCAAAAAAGTACTTAAGCATAGCCTTGTATCGGTTCAAAGTGGTTTGGTTTTGATTAAGCTGGGCAAACAAGAGTATGCCGTCGAGCCAGGTCAAAGCGTCTGGGTTCCATATGGCTGCCTAACATCACTGACCTACTTTCCAAACACACAGGTTAATCGTGTCGACTTTTCTGTGCGCTTGACGGATTCATTCCCAAGACAAGCGGGATACGTCACGCAAACGAACCTCTCTTCTGCGTTACTAGAAAAGCTAGAACTTACTAAGTCTCGTACTCTAAAAACGAATAATACTGAGCAAGCGTTTAAAGATATGCTTTCTGTATTGAAGCAAGAAGTGTTGTCGTTTAAACCACTGCTTTGTGAAAGTGCTCTGTCTCAGCGATTCAATCAATGGAATGTTGATGATTCGAATCTGCCACAAGAACACACCTTGGTGATGGTAATGCGCGAAGCAAAGAAACGTATGCAGTCAGGTCAAAAGCGTGCGCTTGTGATTGATGATTTGTTCTCAGGTAAAGAAGAAGAGTTCGAACAGCTGTGCATGCTTGTTTTTGGTGAAGATTTATAGCTTGGCAATAAATTATAGCTAATATTGAAAGCAGCAAACCAGATACTAAAAAGCCGCAAAAACTCAACTTTTGCGGCTTTTTAAATTCTTAGCACTTAGAGAAAGCTTAATGACCACCTATCTAGAATGGCAGCTCAATTTGCATCATTAAGTCTGCATCACGAACGTCATGCCAGCGGTAATCAAAGCGCATACGCGGCTGCCCTTCAACTTTATCACCAAAACCAATGCTCAGCTGAAGACCATGATTCATCAACCACTCTTCTGTCGACATATTATACTGATCATCTTCTAGCTCTTCTGGAAACCACATACCAAGACCAACATAGTTAGACTCGAGGCTCTGAGTTAACAAAGGCGCATCTTTGCTTTGAATAACCCAATCAGACCAGTAATCAGGCTTAGTTTGAGGTTCTGGTTCGCTTAACCCACTAAGCTCCAACATACTTTGGCCGAAAGCTTCAAGGCTCGTAGAAAAGTCTAAACAGCTATTTTCGTCATCAGAAGTCAGCATTACCGAATCTAGGCTAAAAAAATTACACTCAGCATATGCAGGTAAACTGTATGCTGCAATGATCATCGTCGCTGGTATCGCGCGCTTTAGCATAGTCATCAGACCTCTTGAGTGAGTGAATCTACATTATTGTATACAGCCCACTATCTTGCAATATCTTTGTAACTGACTTTGTACTCAGTTTTGCAACATCGCTTCCACTTAGCAGCGCATTGCGGATATCAGTACTACGAATTTTCACTTTTTCAGGGCAAGCCATTACAGACCACCGCTCGGTAATCTCATCTGATTTATAAAAAGATGAGAACTTAAAGAAGTTGTCAGGACCTATAACAAACGTGAGTTCCGCATCACGATGTAACTTCTGAAGTGCGCTGAGCACCGCATAAGTCGTTACGCTTTCACCTGGAGAAAATAGGCTTTTTTCGACCAAAGAAAGCTCCACTTGATCCAATGAAAGATCGCTAATAAATGCGTTAACTAACTGACATCTCGTATCAAAGTCTAGCATCTCTTTTCCCCAAGCATGGGCAATACTTGGAACGAGCAGGATTTTGTCAAAGTGAGCCAATGAATCAATCACACTTTTATGCCCTAAACTCGGTGGATTAAACGCACTACCGAAAATGGCTATTTTTTCCATTAATTATTACTGCCTTCTCTTTCTAAGCTTGTGCAAAGAGGTTTTTAAATCGGATGATTTAGGTATGATAACACTAGATTTTTAATTTGCTTGCAGGAAAGGAATACGAATGGAACAGTTAATTCGTGACGAAATGCGCGTACTACCTTCAATTGACCCTCACTTCGAAGTGACTCGTCGTGTGGAGTTTATCAAAACGAAACTTCAACAGTCAGGATGCAAATCACTGATCCTTGGTATCAGTGGCGGTGTAGACTCAACAACCTGTGGCCGTTTGGCACAAATGGCAATCAACAGCCTGAATGAAAACTCTGACAACAACGACTACCAATTCATTGCTGTTCGCCTGCCTTATGGTGAGCAAAAAGATGAAGACGAAGCACAGCTTGCTCTCTCTTTCATCCAGCCTTCTCAATCTGTTTCTGTCAACATTAAAGCAGGGGTTGATGGGCTTCACGAAGCATCTCACGTTGCTCTTGCAGGCACAGGTCTACTACCAACAGATTCAGCAAAAGTCGATTTTGTGAAAGGCAATGTGAAAGCTCGTGCTCGCATGATCGCGCAATACGAAATCGCAGGTTACGTTGGCGGGCTTGTAATTGGTACTGACCACTCAGCTGAAAACATCACTGGTTTCTACACTAAGCACGGCGATGGCGCATGCGACTTAGCACCACTGTTTGGCTTGAACAAACGCCAAGTTCGTGAACTTGCAGCAATGTTAGGCGCTCCAGAGCAACTTGTTAAGAAAGTACCCACAGCTGATCTAGAAGAGCTTGAACCACAGAAAGCCGATGAAGCAGCCTTGAACCTTTCTTATGATCAAATCGATGATTTCCTTGAAGGCAAAGAAGTCCCTCAAGACGTATCCGATCGCTTAGTTAGCATCTACAAGGCAACACAGCACAAGCGTCAACCTATCCCAACGATCTACGATTAATTTTAGTTAATCAATGACATCGTAAGGCTAACTAGGTTGTAAAAATAACGACGTAGTAAGAATCAAAAGGCCGGAAGTTCATTTAGTGAGCTTCCGGCCTTTTCTATATAATGCGCTTTTCTTTTTAACCTAACGAGTCGTTAATCCACAACTTCGATATCGGTTTGAGGCACACTGCAACACGCCAGTATCTGCCCCATGTTACGTTCATGGTCTTGCAACGCTGGTACATCAGGTTGATGAACTTGTCCTGACTCAAGCGTCACTTTACAAGCGCCACAGAAACCCGCACGACAACTTGAAGCAATAGATACCCCCGCAGCCTCGGCTTGCTCCAACAGCGTTGATTGGTTATTACCTTCAAACAAGTAACCGTTAACACTCAACTGTAGTTGCTTCACCGCCTCTTCTGTTGGCCGAGCAACACCAAACGCCTCCTGATGGTATTGCTGAGGGTTCAATCCCATTTGAATCAACAGCTTCTTGGCATTATCCATAAAGCCATCAGGGCCACACACGAACGCTTGGCGCTTATGTAGTTCTTCAACTTTAGCAACATGCGACACGCTTAGACGCCCAGATAAACCATCCCACTCTTTGGTTGGTTGGCTTAATGAATAAATCACACGAAGACCCGTGTGCTCACTGGCGATCTTATCAATTTCAGCTTGATAAGGGATGTCTTCTTCGCTGCTGCATTGATGATAGAAAACCACGTCATCAATTTGACCATGGTCGGCTAGGTAGCGAAGCATCGACAGCATTGGAGTTATGCCGCTGCCTGCAGACAAAAGCAGTAGTGGATGCTTAGGGTTTTCTTCTAGGTAAAAGGCGCCATCTGGATTTTGAGCAACAAGGGTGTCGCCCACTTGGAAATGGTCATTTAACCAGTTTGAGATTTGGCCATCGTCTACTCGCTTGACAGAAATAGCTAAACGCCCCGCGCGTGACGGGCTAGAAGATAACGTGTAACGACGAGAAACTTTTTCGCCATTAATAACCATTTCAATCGGCAAGTGCTGCCCAGGCTGGTAACTTGGCAGGGAGTGGTTCTCTTTCGCTGGCTCTAACCAAAACGTAGTGAAGTCACGAGCGATCTCTTCGCGCTCAACACAGGTTAGATGCAGTGACTCAACCCAAGTGTCTTCATAGTGTTCTTTCTCTTTGGTTTCAAGCACTTCAACCACATCACCCGCTTTCACTAAACCTTCATTTTTAGCCACAAGATTCTGACCAAAGAAAACACCACCGCGCTCATTCGCTCTGAATGTAGAGAAGGTATTAAGTGGCTCTTTTGTCGCTCGGAACTCACCTAACTCAACATCAACTGTCGTTAGAATACAGCGCTCACAAGGTTTAACCGCTTCAAATTCAACCTCACCAATACGAATACGCTTCCAGCCGTCTTCAGCAAAGGCTTCAGTATTGGAAACCACAAAGTTAGTTCGGAACTGGTCCATTGAATGTGTTTCTGGGCTGCGGCGATTAAGTTCATCAAGAGAGGCTTGGCTGATTATTAACATTGGGTAGCCGTCGGCAAAGCTTACATTATGACCAAGCTTTTCTCGAACACGATTCGATTGCTCACCAGAGAACAGTAGCTCAACACGAACACCAAGCACATCGCTGAACCAATCATCGGCTTCATCATTGGTGGTGTAAGCTGTGAAACTGTCTTTCCATACCGTTGCTGGCGCTTCTTGCATCTTGAAGTTCGCGTATTTTAAACGTAGCGGTTGTTTACCTTCATAAGTGAAGATCAAACCGTCTGGTTGCAAGCTTGAAGATACCTTAACCATTTTCGGATACTTACGAGCCGTAACCATTGACCCGTCAGATAACGCCAACATAAAGCGTCTATCGAAGGTAAGGCCTTGTTTTTCAACCCAAGCAGAAGAGAGCGAGATCCCGCCCACTGATTTAACCGGAAACACATTAATTTGAGATAAAGAAGGCTCTTGAACTGAATGCTCTTGATCCGAAGGTAGCTGCGACTGCGACATAACGATTCCAATGTTTTGTTGTTTGCGGCAATGCTAACAAATAGTTATAAAAACACAAATAAATTGGCAATCATCAAGCTCCTAATACTAAGTTAATATCTTGACTTATTTAATGCATGATTTAGGACAATAACGCATTAACACTCTCCATACGTTCTATAATTTAAACACAGTTGTTATATTGAACTTTTACCAATAAAAGGGACTTATCATGAACAAACTTGTCATTATCATTTTATGCGTATTGCTTCCACCTGTTGGTGTATTTTTCGCTCGAGGTGCCGGAAAAGACCTATTAATTAATATCATCCTGACTTTCTTCTTCTGGGTTCCAGGAATGATCCATGGTCTGTGGGTAGCCACCCGCTAACCCTTATTAACAAATAGATACCGAATAAAATATCCATAAAAACAAGATCCTAACCCTGAAGAGTTAAAAATAGGATGAAATGAAAGTGCTTTTCCACTATCATCCTGTCGCCTAAACGTAAGCGATTGCTTTCACAGATTTCGCTGAGTTTAGGCTCCAACTACATTACACTTCAAATGGTGGGAGCCTTCAATGACACAACTTACGATTACTCGTCCTGACGACTGGCACGTTCATCTACGCGATGGCGAAGTATTAAAAGATACAGTTCGCGATATCAGCCGTTACAATGGTCGAGCGTTAATCATGCCAAATACCATCCCACCGGTAACTGATACCGAAATGGCCCTTGCTTACCGTGAACGCATCATGGCAGAGCAGCCAAGTGAACAATTCCAGCCTCTAATGGCACTTTACCTGACAGACAACACAACACCTGATGAAATTCGTAAAGCGAAAGAGTCTGGCGCTGTTGTAGCCGCGAAGCTATACCCTGCTGGCGCGACGACTAACTCTGACTCAGGCGTAACCTCAGCTCAAAAGATTTACCACGTACTCGAAGCAATGCAAGAAGTGGGTATGTTGCTGCTTGTACACGGTGAAGTAACGGCTCACGATGTTGATATCTTTGACCGTGAGAAACAGTTCCTAGACACTGTACTAGCGCCGATTGTTAATGACTTCCCTAACCTGAAGATCGTTCTAGAGCACATCACGACTGCAGATGCAGCGACTTTCGTTAAGAACGCTAACGAGAACGTAGCGGCAACCATTACAGCTCACCACTTGCTTTATAACCGCAACCACATGTTGGTTGGCGGCATTAAGCCACATTTCTACTGCCTACCTATCCTTAAGCGCAACACGCACCAGTTAGCACTTATCGAAGCAGCAACAAGCGGCAGCAAGAAGTTCTTCTTGGGTACAGACTCTGCGCCACACGCTAAAGGTGCAAAAGAGTCAGCATGTGGCTGTGCAGGTTCTTACACAGCACACGCCGCGGTTGAACTGTACGCTGAAGTATTCGATTTAGAAGGCAAGATTGAAAACCTAGAAGCATTCGCGAGCCACAATGGCCCAGACTTTTACGGTATGCCACGTAACTCAGACACAATCACGCTCGTTAAAGAAGAGTGGAACGTTGCTGAAACCATGCCTTTCGGTTCAGACATTGTTGTGCCAATCCGTGGCGGCGAGACGATTGCTTGGTCTGTAAAGTAAACGCTTGGGCGGTAAAAATAAGCGCTTATATTGTAAAATAAGAGCGTGGTGTTAATTAAACACAACTCCTTAGATTAAAAGGGGCACCATAATGATTATGGTGCCCCTTTTCGTTTCGCGGAGAGATGGTTTTATTCAGAACAATAATTAGCGATTACTTACTGCGTATTTTTCCAATCGCAGTCCAAACAGCAACAACAATCAATCCCGCTAAAACCCCAACAACACCATTCAACAGTGTTGGTACCACCGCTGTCGCAATCGTATGTCCACTGAAGTCCATAATGATCGGTTCAATTAAGTGATGAATTGCAGGGACGTTATGTACCACAATACCGCCGCCAACCAAGAACATCGCAGCTGTGCCGACCACAGCAAGCATCTTCATTAGCTTTGGTGCAAATGCGACTAGCCCATTACCCAATCTGGTTTTAATGGCACTCCCATTTGATGTTCTCTGGAGATAGAAACCTAAATCATCTAGCTTAACGATACCCGCCACTAAGCCATAAACACCAATCGTCATCACAAGTGCAATCAAACTCACCACAAGAATCTGAGTCACGATACTTGTACCCGTTACGGTACCCAGTGCAATCACTATGATTTCTGCAGATAAGATAAAGTCGGTCCGAATCGCGCCAGCTACCTTTCTCTTCTCATACTCTTCAACAGATTCGCCCGAGCTGCTTTCCTCACCTTTCTCTTCGTGTTGATGAGCATGAGGAAAAAGCTTTTCTAAGATTTTCTCTGCCCCTTCAAAACAAAGAAACAGACCACCAATCACGAGTAGTGGCATGATCAACCAAGGAATGAACGCACTAATCAATAGTGCCGCCGGGACCAAAATCAGCTTATTTTTAAATGAACCTTTTGCGACCGCCCATACCACTGGGATTTCTCTTTCAGCAGAAACACCGGATACCTGCTGAGCATTAAGGGCTAAATCGTCACCCAATACGCCTGCGGTTTTTTTAGCTGCCACCTTAGACATCAGTGCGACATCATCCAACACGGTTGCAATGTCATCTAGCAGTGTTAGTAAACTTGCTCCAGCCATTTTGTTGTCTCTTTATAAAGAATTGAACCATCAATAAAATGTAACACCATCAATTCACTCATCAAAGTTATGAGTCTATAAAAAATAAAGTCACAAGTTGTGTTTTCTATTGCTGTCTCTGTTAGACAGGAATAATCTGTCTTAATCTTTCACGAACATAAAAGAAAAAGTATAGATGAAAAGTGAATCTACCTACCCGATTGGTAATCCAGGACAAAAGTGGCAACAAGCAGAACGTGAAGCATGGTTAGCTCAAAGAACGGTTAAGCGTAAATACCAACAAGAAGTTGTACCAAAGATTAAAGCACTAGCAGATCGTTTTGACATCGAACAATATGGCGCGCTGAGCTACGACGAAAATCGCTTCCCACTCTTCGCAATCAAGAGCAAAAACTGGGACGAGTCAAAGCCGACGATTCTGGTAACCGGTGGTGTTCACGGTTACGAAACCAGTGGTGTGCATGGCGCGATCAAATTCGCTGCAACTCAAGCAGAAAAATACACGGCGCACTTCAACATTGTTATAGCACCATGTGTGAGCCCTTGGGGTTACGAAGTGATCAACCGCTGGAACCCAAATGCTGTTGATCCAAATCGCTCTTTCTACGAAGGTACACCAGCAGAAGAATCAGCAAACCTACGTGCTTTAGTTGCGTCTCTACCAGAAGTATTGGTTCACGTTGACCTGCATGAGACGACAGACTCTGATGAAACTGAATTCCGACCGGCACTCGCAGCACGTGACGGTATTGAGTACATCGAAGGTATGATCCCAGACGGTTTCTACACGGTGGGTGATACTGAAAACCCACAGCCAGAATTCCAAGCAGCGGTAATTAAGTCAGTAGAGCAAGTCACTCACATTGCGCCTGCGGATGACGAAGGCAAGATCATTGGTTCAGACGTCACTCAACACGGCGTGATCAACTATCCAATGAAGAAGCTTGGCTTATGTGGCGGCGTGACTGACTGTAAGTACGGTACAACCACAGAGGTTTACCCAGACAGCGACAAAGTAACAGACGAAGAGTGTAACGATGCTCAAGTTGCTGCGGTAGTCGGTGCTTTGGATTACGTTATTCAGCACGAACTGAACGCGTAAGCGAATATCAGCTAATAACTGGAACCTAGTAGCTAATACTTTGAACCTAGTGCCTAGAACTAAGAACTAAAAGAGCCACAAGTGATGATTCACTTGTGGCTCTTTTTTATCTTGTCTCTGATTTCTTCTACGACATAAAAAAGCTCCCTTGCACCAAGTACAAGAGAGCTTTGAATCATGCTGAGTACAGTAAATCCCTATCTAGTGACTTACTTAATTCACAATTTATTTTGTAGTTTGAGTAACGGTTTCTTGCCCTTTACCGACTTCTGTCAGTAGGCCTTTCAACAAACTCACACAGCCAATCAGAAGAATGATCGTAAACGGCAGTGCAGCAATAATCGTGATCGATTGCAGAGCTTGGATAGATTGAGTACCACCAATCCACAACATCACCATTGCGATAGCACCTGAGATAACCGCCCAAACCACTTTCTGTTTCACTGGCACTTCAAGCTTACCACCAGCCGTCATGCCATCGATAACGATTGAGCCTGAGTCTAGCGTTGTAACGAAGAACACAATGATCAGTGCGACTGCGAGAACTGACAGAATGCTACCGAACGAGTAAGCATCTAGCATGTAGAACAAGCTTAGAGAGACATCAGTGATGCCTTGGTCGAGGCCAAGTTGCCCTACATGATTAATCACTTGCTCAATAGCCACGCCACCGAAAATAGACATCCAAGCTGAAGTGACCAATGTTGGGATAATCAGTACGCAAAGCAGGAATTCACGAACCGTACGGCCTTTAGAAATACGCGCTACAAACATACCGAAGAATGGTGCATACGCAACCCACCAAGCCCAGTAAAACACAGTCCAACCATGCAGCCATGTTGTGTCTTCACGGCCTGAGCTTTGGCTCAATGCTACAATGTTTTTCACATAGCCAGTCGCAGCCGTCGCCACAGAATCAAGCACTGTTGTGAAGTTAAGAACAGCAATTAAACCAAGGAATACAAACGCAATCACCATGTTCAGGTTACTTAGGAACTTAACGCCACCGTCCATACCACGAAGAACAGAGATGATCGCTAAACCCATAATCAGAACAATAATAGATTGCTGAAGGAAGATGTTGTTTTCCCAGCCGAACACGTGGCTGATACCACTTGCTGCTTGTGTGCCACCTAAACCCAATGAAGTCGCTAGGCCAAACAGAGTAACCAGTACCGTAAGTACATCAATTACATCACCGGTCTTGCCCCATACTCGCTCACCCAAAATTGGGTAGAACACAGAACGCATTGATAATGGTAAGCCTTTGTTGTAAACAAAGTACGCCAAGCAAAGTGCCGTCATGCCATAGATAGCCCATGCATGAAAACCCCAGTGGAAGACTGTCGCACCCAGTGCCAGTTCACGGCCTGCTTCTGTAAAAGGTTCAGCATTCAAAGGCGTGCCAAACCAGTTAGTGAAGAACGCGGTCGGCTCTGCAACACCCCAGAAAATAAGTCCAATGCCCATGCCTGCTGCGAATAGCATCGCAATCCAAGATGACATTGAATAGTCTGCCGTCGCGTCTTCGCCACCTAGGCGAATCTTACCCAACGGTGAAAATGCGAGAACAACAGCAAAAGCGAGCATGATGTTAGCTCCCCACATAAACAGGAAGTCAAACTTAGATAAAACAGCACCCTTAATAGAATCAATTGCAGCTTTAGCATCTGCAGGAGGAAGAACAAGAAGAGTGATGATGAAGAGAAGAGACAAACCTACTGAGGCTACGAAGACGGTGTTATGGACATCCATGCCCCATTTACTGACGTTATCTTGACCAACTTGATAGTCAGTAGAATCGATACTGTATTTTTTTGATTTAAAACTCATAAATTATGATGTTCGCATATCCGAATCAACGAATATAAGGACGCTCTCCATATCCAATTACTACTTGATTGGCTCGCCGCACCACCTAAATAGAGGCGATAAAATCACAATGGTTGGTGATAAATGGACTTACTGGCTCAATCCCAAGGCGCGCATTATAGCACAGGTCGAAGCATTTTGACTGAGTTTTAGCTCAATAGTTACCCAGACCACCTTTGATTGTTATAGTTAACCCAACAAAAAGAGAATAACAAAAATAGACAAAAACATTAAAATACAACACGTTAAATTAAAATGACACACTGTAAAATCTAATCTAAACTTTCTATAGATAATATTAACAGCAGTCTGATTTATTTATAGCTCTAATAAAAAAGCCCCGCTATAGGGGCGGGGAAATTACCAAAGGTAAAAGAGAAATCAGTATTCAGATATCAGTGCTACGTCTAGCAGAGCAGCACTGCACATTTCAAAGACAGCACATTAGATCGCAAAGCAAAAACCTAGGTTATAGTCTTCGCCATTCTTCGCCGTGAACTCTTTGTCTTCACTTGATGCGTTTGGACGGCCGCTTTCATCGCCTTTTACTAAACTCACCCAGTGACGAATACCAGAAGAGCGGCTAGCCTCTGTTTGACCAAACGTGGTGCACGTCTCTAATTGGATATCTTGAATATCAACCAACTCCAGACGGCCTGTGCCTTTACGAGCACTGATTGTCACTTCAACGTGTGTACCGCTTTCATCACGGAATAGGATTGCTGAAGGCTTAGATTTATCACCAGTGTAAGCCACAAAGTGTTTAGCGCGTTTCAGGCCTGTGTGCTCACCGTTTTTGAAGTAAACCTGAACATGTCGGTAATCAATCTCGTAGCTCACCGCGTCTTCGTGTGAGCCAGCCTCAAGAGGAAATAGAGTATCAAGCAACTGTTTTGCCATTTTCTGTTTTTCGAGTTGCTTATCTGCTTTCACCATTTCGACGGCAAAGACAGCTTCAGCAATAAATGTTGAATGGTTTCTGTGAAGTTCTGTTTTGTCTAGTGTCAACATATTCATAGTCTATCCCTCGTACGGCTTTAAATTTCATTAAGGTCAAAAATCCTGATTGACCCTTTTCAAAATTGTTCTTTACTGTGTTGCTTCCATGTATTTCATACTACTTGTATTTTTCAAACAATTTCACAACAAAAATTTCACACTGTGAATTTTACTAAATTGCTTTTTTACACACACCCATATTTTTAGCCCCTAGCCCTTTATTTAACTGGGCTGAGGGCTCACTAGAAACACTTTTACGTGTTGTTTGATTTTGTGTAATAACCAACCCCAACCAACTTATTGTCGATCACTCGGTAGTAGGTATGCTTGGTTTCGACTTTACTCGACAGCGGATTCAACCATCGATAGGTGTAAACACCTCGGCCGTTTTCTTTCGCGAGATTCAACATCTCAGTAAGAATCGGTTTATCGTCTGGACTTAGGATTTCGCTGTGTGAACGACCGATAAGTTCAGGAGAAACACCGTGTGCAAGCAGCTTTCCAGAGTTCATATCCATCACAAACACATACAAGTCCCCTTTCACAAAGCTGCCTTCAGCGTCATTAAACTCAGCAAGGCTTTGTTGCTCCGACTCTACAATTGCGGTCATCGCTCTCGCCAGTAGGTTCTTAGCCTCGGCCGCACTGGAACGCTCTGGGTAATAACCCACTGCCACAATCACATCGCCCACACGTTCAAAGAAGGTGGTCTTAGGCTCACCCATGCGGTCAGTAGGGTTAGTCCAATGGTACTGAACTTCGCCAAAACCGTTATGCACCGCTTTAGTGATCATTTCTCTGAAAAAAGGATTGCCGTAAACATCTTGAGTGTCCAAAACACTGTCCCCCACCAGCACCATTGAAGAGCCGCCACTGGCGAGGAATTGGCCATCAATGCCTAAAGCAAACACATAAAGCTCACCATCTATATATTCAGGATCGCTCATGAAGTCACTCACGCTCTCATCGCCATCCTTTTGCACATGTATAACCGCTTTCGCAAGCAGGGTTTTGGCTCTTCTTTCAGCATCGCTGACCACATGAGGCTCTGAAATATCGAGCACATTGACTGGCTCGTTTTCTTTCGCTGTTTCTGAATGTTCGGCACGTAATCCAATGCCACTGATCACTGCAAATACGGCACAACCAATAAGGATAATTCTTGATATATTCATAGTGACCTCTCCTAATAGCCCACTAAGGACGGTAGCCAAAGCGTAATTTGTGGGAAGAAAGCGATAACGAACACGCCCACTACGGATGCAAGAACAAAGGGATGGATCTTAGCGGTGATCTGCTCGACCGTAGCCCCGCCTATTCCTGAAGCGACAAAGATATTTTCACCAAGTGGAGGCGTTGCAAAACCTATCGATAGGGTACACACCACCACGATGCCCACGTGAGTAGGATCAGCACCCAGCATGTACATAATTGGTAGCAGCACTGGCACAATGATCATGATCGCAGCTAAAGTTTCCATAAACATGCCTATGAACAACAGCAAGGTAATCGTCAGCGCCCAAACCATGTACATATTGTCGGTGAAGCTGAGCAGTGATTCCGCCACAACAACTGGGATTTTTTGCTCAATCAACAAGCGTCCAAACACGGTGGCAGCAAAGAGGATTAACAATACGCGTCCGGTGATCCACGTCGTGGTTGATAGAGATTTCATCACACTTTTGAACGACAATTCGCGGTGAATGAACACACCCACAAACAACGAATAGAATATCGCTACAACCGCAGATTCTGTTGGTGTGAACATGCCGCTGTAGATACCACCAAGAATCAAGAACGGCGCCAAGATCGACCATAACCCGCGACGTAAGTAATGCCTTACATCGCCAAATGACCACGTTTCAGTTAGCCCTTTATAGCCTTCGCGCTTAGCAATGAAGTAGTTGGTTACCACCAGCGTCGACGCCATGATAAAGCCCGGTACAACCCCAGCAACAAACAGCTTTGGAATCGATAAAGAAGCAAACTGGCCGTGTTGAGCGATGGCTTCCGGTGGCGCCATTAAGCCCATTGCAGAGATACCAAAGATAACCAAAGGAATAGATGGCGGGATGATAATTCCCAACCCACCGGATGCTGCCGTAACTGCCGATGCGTAGCTCTTATCGTAGTCACGCTTCACCATCGCAGGCACCATTAACATGCCTACCGCGGCGGTGGTTGCAGGGCCTGAACCCGAAATAGCACCAAAGAAAAGACATGCCATTACCGTTGCCGCGCCAAGTCCGCCTGTTACGGGCCCGGCTAAGCTCTCTGCAATATCCACCAGACGTTTGGAGATACCCGCCGCCTCCATTAATGCGCCAGCAAGAACAAAGGCCGGTAATGCCATTAACGGGAAGTTACCCACCGAGGTAAACGCGATTTGTACTAAAGCGATGGGATTTTTGTCGAGCAACATATAGGCCGCCATCGAAGCGCCGGCCAGTGAAACTGTGATTGGTGCACCTAGGATTAACAGGGTTAAAAAGCCACCAAATAAAATTAGAGTTAAATAGGATTCCATTATTACATCTCTCTATTACGACTATTCTCTGTGACGACTACTGCGTCGATTTTTGTGCCGTCATTTTGCGCAGTTCTTTAACTTCCGGATCTTCGTTGGTTGCGCCTTTGAATAAACGCTCATAGTTGTTCCAGATAATTCGAATCATCATCAGTGAAAACGCGATAGGTAAAATCATGTAGAAGTACTTCATCGGGATACCTGTGGTTTGAGACTTCCAAAACAGATTCATTTTGTTGAACACGAAGTCGTAGCTGAGGTAAACGAAGTAGCCGTTGAAACAGAGCCATAAGAAGTCAGCGATGGTTTCACTCACGGTCTGCACAATTGGCGGAAAGAATTTGAAGTGGAAGCTCACTCGGTTATGCGCCGACATCTTGGCAGCCACAACAGCCCCTAGATAAGCAAACCAAACGAACATGTAAGTAGAGACCTCATCCCCCCAAGGGATAGAGTAATCAAAGAACTGACGAGTAAGGATTTGTGTGAACAGCAATAGGACAAAGCTTGCGAGCAGCAGACAACATGTATATTCCTCAATGTTGTTTAAATGCTTTTTTATTGTTTTAGCGACTGACATATAACCTCCAATGTTGATTTCCACATGACAACCAGTCGCTCACGGTCCTAAAAAGATCAGGTACAGAACAGATCAACGAGTACAGCCATGTAAATGCCCTATCTCACTGTTCTATCGCTAGGTGATTAAGTAGCGCAGAACAGCAGATAGGGCGAATCTAATCGTTACTTTCTACCAAGTAACTCAAGAACGTCGTCTAACTTGTCTTTGCCTCCAATGCTTGAGTAGAACTTAGGCCAGACTGACTTAGTCACCTTGCTTATCCACTCTTGCTCGTTGTCTGCTGGGTCTGTGAATACCATGCCTTTCGCTTGTAGCTCTTCGCGAATCTTGTTTTCTGTGTTTTCTAGATAAGCAAAGCTGTGCTCTGTCGCTTCCTGACCTGCTTCAAGGATGATCTTTTGCATTTCAGGTGTCTGTTGTTGGAAGACCGTTTCACTCACGATTAGAGGTTCTAGAGAGAAAATGTAGCGAATGTTGGTCACGTACTTTTGTACTTCGTTGAACTTCATCGCGTGCACTGTGATGTAAGGGTTATCTTGTCCATCTACCACGCCTTGTTGCAGGCCAGTGAAAGTCTCAGACCACGCCATTGGTGTTGGGTTTACACCCCATGCTTGGTACGAAGCAATCATGATTTCATTACGAGGTACACGAATCACTAGTCCTTTTAGATCCGCAGGTGATGCCACTGATTTTTTAGAGTTAGTCAGAACCCTAAAGCCAGAATAAGCCCAACCTACGATGCGAACGCCGGCATCACGAATGGTGTTATCGACAAGATCTTGACCTACTTGCCCTTGAGTTAATAACACCGCTTCTTCTGCACTTTGAATGACGTAAGGCATAGTCAGTAGACCAACCGTTGGAGAGAAAGGCGTTACGTTATTGATCGCCAATACGGAGAAGTCGAGTAAGCCGATTGCCGCATCGTTTACGGTGTCTTGCTCGTTGCCTAATTGGCCGTTGGGGAACAGATCGATTTTCACTTTACCGTCTGTTTTTTGCTCCATCAGTTCAGAGAATGAGGTCGCTAGTTCCCACTGCGTACCACCAGCAGCATCGCCGATAGCCATTTTAAAATTCGCTGCTGCCGCGGTATGAGATAACACCGCTGTTGCTACAATAGTGACACCAGCAATAATTTTATTTTTAATCAATTTCATAGTCTTAACCTTTCCTATCATACAGACTTCCTGCCTGTACTTTGCTCACAAGGTGACCTGGTACAACTTTCCTGGTCGTAGTTCTATTTCCCTATTTTGGAAACAATGTTCGGGTAGTTACAGCCTTTCATCCTTTAACGAATACCACTGATAAAGGAACCGCTGCCCCATTCTTCGAAACGGTGCAAACATCTCTGATTCCACCACTTCCCTCACGTTGGGGAACGGAAGTTTTGATTCAAATATTGGTAGGTCGAGCTTGTGACCTTCACCTGCTATCCACTGAGCAAGGCGTTTACCTGCTTGAGCGGAATACATCACGCCATTGCCGCCATAACCCAGCGCGTAGAAGATGGATTGTTTTGGATTCGGCTGATAAATTCTCGGCATCATGTCGTGACTGACATCCACCCAGCCCCACCATGAATAGTCGATTTTGATCTGATCGAGAGACGGGAACTTTCGAGTAAGATCGGCTCTCAACATGTCTTCATATTTCTTTTCGGGTGCGTTCTTGCCACTGATGGCACTGCGTGTACCAATCTGTACTCGGTTATCCGGTAACAAACGGTAGTAGTGGCGCAGAATTCGAGTATCCGTAATCACTTGATTGGTTTTGAAGTTACACGCAGCGATTTCGTCTTGAGTTAACGGACGCGTCACCATCGAGTTAGAAAGTACTGGTAATAGGCGATTCTTAAGCTCTGAATGCAAACCTTGGCTAGTGTATCCACCGGTACAAACACCGACAGATCGAGCCTTAACAACACCACCTGGTGTTTTCAGGTAATGCACACCGTTGCGAGTTTCCCATCCCATCACAGGGCTTGCTGGGTGAACTTTTACGCCGAGTGCTCTCGCCTTTCTTAGATAACCAAACGCCAATTTCCCTGCATGAATGCCAATGCCCTCTGGCTCATGCATTGCGCCTGCCGCTTCTTGGTCACCAACGTAATCACGTTTTACGGTTTCCGCATCTAAGATCTGCGCATCGTAATCAAACGTGTCACGCAACAACTTGGCTTCTTTCTCAAGTGTTGCCATCACTTTTGGACGGTGAGCCACATATAGGTGACCACCCGGTTGCGGGTCACAATCGATGTCTTTGATCAGTGACTTGAATGTTTCCATGCCATCCACACACTCGCGGTGCATTTTGAGCGCCGTTTCTAGGCCCCAGCGTTCAATCCACTGAGAGCGTTTCAAACGTCCTGACGCACACTGAGCCTGACCACCATTTCGGGTACTGCAGCCCCAACTCATACGGTTAGCTTCAATCACAGTCGCTTTAATGCCGTACATTTCAGCAAGGTGTATCGCGGTACTTAGGCCTGTGTAGCCTGAACCGATTATTGCCACATCGACATCCATGTCTGACGTGATTGGACAATCATCTTCAGGAGGTGCGCCTGCGGTATCTACCCAATAAGTCGGGGCATATTCCTTACCGTGACCTGGGCTCTTGTCTTTAAGTGGATCGTATTTTGGATCGTATTTATCTTTTGCTTGGGTACTTTCTTTTGCTTGGGTGCTTTTCACCTTTGGCGGCACATCGGCTGCCGGTTGTTCCATTACTAAACTCATAATTCGACTCTCCTAGTCATAACACGTGAACGGGTTGTGGTTTCGTGTCTAGCTCTTGGGAGTGTTGTTAGGAGTAACCTTATTTGTAGTAAGAAATGGTCTTGTTTTACGGAAGGCATTTTTTACGCTGATTTTTCCATCTTTCAGGGTAAACACATCAACCATACGAGCTTCGATGACTGTGCCATCAGGGTTAGTCGCAGAGAACGTTGATTCACTCACCGCGCGGTCGCCACACACAAAGTGGACAGGGTCGCTCCAAGCTGCATCTGGAAAGTTCTGCCAAACCAATTCAAAGCTATTGCGAACGGCTTCGTACCCTTCGATAGTGTTTCCAAGTACACCTTCTCCTGCCACGGTGTGGAAGACACAGTCTTCGGTCATAAACGACATTAGCGCTTCAATATCATGGTTATTCCATGCATCACTAAAAGACTGTAAAAAGGCGGTGTCGACTTGGTTTTCCAGCACGAATGTCGCTGCATTGGTTTGCATATTCATATTCCAGAATCCTTTATGTTTTCGTTATTGGTTTAAATTTCAGTAGCTTTGCGCCACTTTTTATTAGAGTGTTTAAACTAGATCTGCGATAAATTTAACAACTTGATAACAAGCTTAGCCACTCTAACTTCGAGTTACTTTATAAACAATCTTTAAGCTCACAGATTTCATCTTTTTATAATTTAATTGATGTTCTAATTTATTTATCCTGTAAATCACTAGATTTATATGAGATCTAAATAAAATCGGTTAAAATATTAGACTTTAGTCGAAATCAAAATCTTGATGGTACTTTCGGCCATACTGCTCAAGCTGGCGATCATGAGTATTAACTTGTAATTCGATATTACCCTCACCTTTATTAATTGCTTGATTACTATCTACATGGGCTTCATTTTTTAAATCAGCCAGTTTCTCTTCAATATATTCTGTCGGTTCATTTAAAACATTCATGGAGATTAATTCCTTTATCAGGTTTACTTTCGCTGATGGAAGAATATGAACGGACACTAGACCGTTTGAATATTCTTTCTCATCGTACAAAGGCTGAATGGCATCATTGCCACCTTCCTTAAATGGGTGAATGGAATACCACTTGTCTTTTCGTTGCTCTTGCTGATCACAATCAGCCACATTGAATATCTGAGTCCTATTGAGATCACATGGTGAGTTGAAAACACTAACCTCATGATAATCAATAGGTTTAATAATATTGATACAATCTTTACTTTGGCTATGACATACAGACCACAGCGCATTAATCAGGTTATCTGTCCATTCAAGTAAACGGGTTGGAAACCCCTGTTTCTTGGCTAAACACATCAATAACCAATCGTTTATCTCGTGTGCACTCAACGAATGCCCGCCATAAACTCTCACGGTCGAAAGTAGTTCTTGTTCGACACGGCGAATATTCTTTCGATTTGATCGACCTAAACTTGGCATCAGGTTATTATTTTCATAATCACACACGTTATAAATTAAACCACGATTCCCACTACAACCAGCAATGAGCGAATCGATTATTTCATACAGTTCTTCTATTGAACTTATATAACATTTATTTTTCACAGCATGCATGTAATAAATCACTTAATTTAAATCCGGAACAATCCAAATATCAACATTTACGGCTAGCCAATAGACAATAGCCAATTAACATCGTTATCTATAACTTTCCAAAATGATAATAGGTATATATCTTCTTAAAAACGTAATATTTGTTGATCCATTCGTTAAGGATCGATTAATAATAACGAGTGACAAAGTGTATATAGCTAGAACCACTTATGTTCCTAATGAACATTTAATTAGTGTTCTACTGTTTAACTAGAAATTATTGAACTAAGCGTTTACGTTCTTCACTTAAGCACTTTTCCAATGCCCGTTAATATTGCCCGACCACGCTCTTTATAATGCGGTGGCCGGACAAACTTCCTATGACTTATACGTAATCTTTGTATTTATCTAGGAAACGAACCGGTGTTGATAGTGCATCTCGACGGAACGGGTCGCCCAACTCCTGAGTACACATGATTTCAATGATGGTTGTTTTACCTTCGTTCATTTGCATGTCGATGGCTTTTTGCAAGGTTGGACCTACATCTTCTAGCTTATCAACCGTGATACCTTCCGCGCCCATTGCTCGTGCGATTTCCGCAAAGCTCTGATTATCCAATTCACCAGCAACAAAGCGTCGGTTGTAGAAGTCGACTTGGTTCTTCTTCTCTGCACCCCACTGACGGTTGTGGAATACCACGGCTGTCACTGGAATGTTATGACGAACACATGTCATGGTTTCCATCAAGCTCATGCCCCACGCACCGTCGCCAGCATAAGAAATAGCTGGACGATGAGGTGCCGCTGCTTTCGCACCAATGATGGTCGGGAACGCGTAACCACAGTTACCAAAACTCATTGCAGCAAAGAAGCTACGTGGTTTTTCAAAGCGTAAGTAGCTGTTTGCTACTGAGTTGATGTTACCGATATCCGTTGAGACCATAACGTCTTCAGGCATCGCTTTTTCTAGCTCACGCAAAACTTGGCGTGGGTGTAGGTATTCACCGCCAGAGAACGGAGTCTCGTGAGAGTTTTCTTCAATCATATCTAAGCTGAAAGAATCACGTTCGTGTGTCCACTCATCAAGCTCTTTTTCCCAAAGTGCTTTCTCTGTTGCGACTGTGTCTTGGCGAGCGCCTTTGTTGTCATCACACAACAGTGCACGGCCTTCCAACCTTTCAGATAGAGCAACCGCAGCGGCTTTCGCGTCGCCACAGATACCAACAGAGATCTTCTTAACTAGGCCAAGCATCTTGTTATCTGCATCAATCTGAATAATTTTCGCGTTCTTAGGCCAGTAGTCCATGCCATGTTGAGGCAAGGTACCAAATGGACCAAGACGTGTACCCAAAGCGATAACCACATCCGCTTGAGCCATCAACTTCATTGCAGCTTTCGAACCTTGGTAGCCTAAAGGACCACACCATAATGGGTGACTAGCAGGGAAAGAGTCATTGTGCAGGTAGCTGTTCACAACGGGTGCACCTAATCTTTCAGCCAACGCTGCACACTCTTGAACTGCATCGGCCATTACCACGCCGCCACCAGAAATGATGACTGGGAATTTCGCTTCAGCAATCAGGTCTGCCGCTTCATTCAGAGATTTTTCACCACCTGGACCGCGGTCTAAACGGGCAGGTTTAGGGATCTCGGTTTGAGTTTCGCCGTAGAAGTAGTCACGTGGAATGTTCAGCTGAGTCGGACCCATTTCGCTCATTGCGCGGTCAAAGCATCGGCCTGTGTATTCCGCCATACGATCTGGGTGCGTTACGTGTCCTTGATACTTAGTAAACTCTTGGAACATTGGAAGCTGGTTACACTCTTGGAAACCACCTAAGCCCATTGTTTTGGTACCTGTTTCTGGCGTCACAATCACGACCGGGCTGTGTGCCCAAAACGCGGCTGCAATCGCTGTTACACAGTTACTGATACCCGGGCCATTCTGCCCGATAACCACACCATGGCGACCAGATACACGAGAGTAACCATCTGCCATGTGAGCAGCACCTTGCTCGTGTACCACTGGGACCAATCGAATGCCAGCAGGAGCAAAGATATCCATTGCGTCCATAAATGCTGACCCCATGATGCCGAACATATCGGTAACATCATTAGCAACCATAGTTTCAACGAACGCTTCTGATGGTGTCATTGTTACTGTGCCGGAAACAACCGTACGTTTTTCTTGCTCACTCATTCTTCCATTCTCCTTGAGTTAACCAAAATTTCATTTTTCGGAATAAATTGTCTCTTTTTCGAATTCAATTTCACATTAGTAGTAGAATTTTTGCGCGTCAACTTTTTATATTAAATTGGAACAATTCATTCTAATTAATAAAACTGGATCACATTATTGGTAGTTTTTCGTACAAAAAGTGCCATTAACTTAAGAGGAGCTGTTAATAATCGATGACATATCGCGATAGCAGCGACAAGTGATGAGCTATATAGAGGGAAATATGATGAAAGAGGCGGAATTGATACCAACGCAACCGGTAAGTGTGAGAGAACGCTTTGGGATCGACAGCAACCTAACCGTGATGGCATTTGAACATGTGGGCGAATATGTTCCTAAAGTCGATCCTAATTACTGTTTTGACCCCGAAGTAACACTAGCTATATTGGCGGGGTTCGCCTCCAATCGACGCACGCTGATACAAGGTACACACGGAACGGGCAAGTCTTCTCACATTGAACAAATCGCCGCGAGATTGAACTGGCCATGCTTGAGGATCAACCTAGACGGACACTTAAGTCGCTTGGATTTCATAGGAAAAGACAGCATCGTCATTAAAGATGGAATGCAGGTGACAGAGTTTAAAGAAGGCATTCTTCCGCAAAGCATCCAACAACCCATCGCTCTAGTTTTAGACGAATACGATGCAGGACGACCAGATGTGATGTTTGTGATTCAACAACTCTTAGAGCAAGACGGTAAATACACCTCTTTAGAGCAAAACCGAGTGATCACTCCTCACCATTCTTTTCGCCTATTTGCTACCTGTAACACGCTTGGTTTGGGTAACTTCTCGGGTTTATATTCCGGAACTCAAGTACTTAACCATAGTCAGCTTGACCGATGGAACATCATCGCCACGCTTAACTATTTAGATCCACAACATGAAACTAAGATCGTGTTATCAAAGCGCCCAGAACTGAACAGTGAAAGTGGTCAGCAGTTAGTAGAGAAAATGATCGCAACCGCTGGTTTAACTCGAAATGGTTTTAGAGCAGGCGATCTGTCGACGGTAATGTCCCCGAGGACCGTGATCACATGGGCTGAAAACATCCGTATATTCGATAACGTAGCGACTGCATTTAGGCTTTCATTCCTAAACCGTTGTGAAGATGAAGAGAAAGAGCTAGTGAGCGAATATTACTTCCGCTGCTTTGGTGAGACTCTAGAAACGCATACTCAAAGTTATGCGCAGTCGGAGTCGTAAACCATGGCCAATGTTTCTTCTCAGCAGAAAAAGATCCTCGATCTTGGCGTGTCTGTCGCTAGAGCGATCAGTGGTGAATTGAGCCTGAATTATCGTGGAGAGCGTCTCTATAAAGGCAATAGCCCCTGTTATTATCAGTCTGCACATACTAACGATCTCACCTTTGTTTCTCGCCATGAGTTGAAAAACAGCAAGCTTTCGATGCAAGGCAAGATCGATTCATCTGCATTACGACTCTTGCTTTCCGACACAAATCTTCACTATTCACTACGACCTAAAAACGAAGTTGAGCGTCTGTTATATGATTTCTGCGAACAAATACGAATTGAATCGCAAGTCCCGTCTTACCTAAAAGGCGTGACTAAGAGCATTCTGTTCAACTTTGTTTATTGGAGCGACCAATATCATCAGAATGGCTTTACTGAATCTCGAATTGGGATGTTACTGTTCACACTGATGCAGGTCATCCACACCCGCTTAACCGGTGTTCCCGTTTCGGAACCAATTGCGGAAACCATTGAATCAACTCGTGCGGGCATCGTGCCTATTTTCGGAAGCAGCCTGAAGCGCTTGAAGGAGCATCGAGCCGACCAACAACGATTTGCTCACTGCGCCAATGAACTGGCCTCTTTGGCACAAGAGCTCATCAACCAAGAACAGGAGAGTAATAACTCGCCGACACCTACGGTTGAAGAAGATATCAAGATCCTCGCGCAGCTTGCCCTTATCGTTGATGGCGACATTCAAGATGAAGAGGTCGATACCGACATTACGGGTAGTAGTAAGGCGTTTGAACTGTCGGGCGCCAATTATCAGGTCTTTAATTCAGAATTTGATCAAGTGGTCGCCGCAGATAAGCTCGTCAGGCGCGCCCTGTTACTCGAGCTTAGACAAAAGCTCACCGATGACATCATGGCGAGACAAGTAAACACTCGCCGTTTAGCCGCTATGCTCACTAGCTTTGTTGCTACGCCACAAAAGAACCGACGTCAGGATCATTTAGAAGAAGGTATCGTCAACGCCACCACCATCACCAAGCTCATCACATCGCCGATGGATCGTGCTGTCTTTTATCAGCCTGACATTGGTGTATCTCATCAATGTGCCATCACATTTTTGATGGACTGCTCAGGTTCTATGCAAAAACACAGTCACAAGCTAAGTTTGTTGATGGATACGATTCTCAAATCCATTGGACTCGCCAACATTCCTTTTGAGATTATTGGCTTCACCACCAATAACTGGAACGGTGGTAAGGTTTATCGGCAGTGGCTCAAGCAAGGTCAGCCAAAACACCCAGGCCGCTTAAACGAAGTGAGACATATCGTATTTAAAGATTTTGATACACATTGGAGACGCTCTCGCCTTGGCATTGCTAGCCTTCGTAAAGCAGACATCTTTAAAGAAGGGATTGATGGCGAAGCGGTGCAGTTCGCTAGCCAGCGCTTGCAACAGCACAGTGCACAAAGAAAGGTTTTAATCGTGTTCTCAGACGGCTGTCCGATGGATACTGCCACCAGCACAGCCAATGATCAGTTCTATTTGGATAACCACCTCAAACAAGTGATTGAGCGTGAGTCCACCAAAAACGGTATTGAGATTCATGGAGTGGGAATGGGCGTCGATTTAAGCCCGTACTACCGAAGTAACATCACTTTAGATGTGCAGGAGAGCTGCTTATTTGGGTTGTCTAGGAGTATCTTTGATATGCTAAAGCGTGTTTAAACAGAAAGGCTTAGGCTAGTGAATCACTAGCCTCCTTTGTCGAGAATGGTTTAGGAAGAGCCAAGCAACGACCATGCAGAGACAGCCATTAAATACCCACCAATCAACATCAACACAATAAACACCAACTTTCTGAGTTGATCATTCGACAACGGCGGTGGGAAGCGCCGAGCAAACATAGTGACAAGTGCAACCAAAGGAACAGCAATAGCGGATAACCACAGTATGCTCTGTTCCATATCGCCTGCAGCGTAGACATTCACAGTACGAGACATAGAGGTACAAGCGAACACCATCAGCAGTGTGCTTCGCACCAGATCGAGCGTAAAAGGCTGCCGATAGAGGTGGTAAACAATCGGTGGACCCGCCATGCCAAACAACCCTCCCGCTAGCCCAGAGCTAAAACCAGATAACAAAAACGATACAGTTGCCGAGCGCTCTTTTCTGGTTTTAGGTTTGAACATAAAACTCAAACCTGCGAATAGCACCATCGCACCCAATAGTCCTCGGAGAATATGCGTTGCCGAATCGCTCAACTCGTCCAGTAAAAACACACCAAGTGACACGCCGGGGATAATACCGATGACTAACACCACCAGAATCTTGAGCTCCCCAAGTAATGGTTTACCCATCAAAGCGACCAAGCAATTGAACAAGGTCACAATACTGACCACAGCGGCTATAACGGGTAAAGAAACCAAATTAAGGCTGACCGTCAAACCAATCACGATGATACCGAGGCCAAAACCCGTGACAGTTTGGAAGTAGGTGCCGACCGCAATAATGGCAAGAATGGCGAGTAAAACAGGTAACTCCATTAGCAGTCCTAATTAAATTGTTTTGGGGTTGGTTTCAATGTGAATACCAGCTTCACGAGCTAGATTTTAGTATCTAAAATCAAATGTCGGCTCTTCGCTTTTTTCAGAATCAGCAGCAGCTTCAGTATCAGCCTTAGAGTTAGACACTTTCCCTTGCTGCGCTTGTACGGCGGTCACCGCAATTACGTTAAAGATATCTTCGGCGCTACACCCTCTGGACAAGTCATTGGCGGGCTGATTCAGCCCTTGTAGCAAAGGACCAATCGCGACCGCGCCACCTAACCTTTCTGCAAGTTTATAGCCTATGTTCCCCGCTTCTAAATTTGGGAATATCAACACGTTAGATTGACCTTTCACTTCTGAGTCGGGCAACTTTTTCGCGGCTATTTCAGTGACAATCGCAGCATCGAGTTGAACGTCCTGATCGACGGCTATTCCGGGACAACGCTGTTTCACTAACTGAGCGGCATTGCGAACCTTATCAACCGATTCGTGTTTAGCGCTACCGTTGGTAGAAAATGACAACATTGCCACCTTAGGTTCTTCCATAAGCAGCGTTTGAGCACTGTTTGATGCGGCCACCGCAATCGATGCAAGCTCGGTTTCATTAGGGTTAATCACCAAACCACAATCACTGAAAATCATGCCGCCTTTAAGATTATGGAAAGGCTCGCACAACATCATCAGAAAGAAGCTCGATACCAATTCACTGTCTGGTGCTGGCCCGATGATCTGCAGCGCAGCTCGCACCACATCTGACGTTGTATAAACCGCGCCATTTACTGTGCCGTCAACTAGTCCTTCTCTTACCATCAAGTTGGCAAAAATCAGTGGGTCTTTGACCATTTCTAAAGCATCGTCGTACGACATGCCTTTGGCTTTCCTTAACTGATGAAGCCGCTCGGCTAACACTTCTTTAAGTGCAGATACCTCAGGTGAAACAATGTGAATGCCCGCGAGATTAATGTGGTTCAACTGCGCTGCTTCGATAATCGCCTTTTCATCACCGACCAGCGTGATGTAAGCGAGCTGTTTATCTATCGCCAATCGCGCCGCTTTGAGTACACGAAGGTCTTCTGCTTCGCTCAAAACCACTCGCTTACGATCTAAGTGAGCCTTGTCAATAATCCGTTCAATCGCCTTCATCCTAAAATTCCATTTATTGAGATTAATTGTTCCATAATTTATATTTATATTATTGAAATAATAAAAAAGGTCAAATTTTATTCAGATAATTGAAGATTTTTAATTTGGTATGTACACTCTTATACATAGACATATCGCAAGGATGAATCACTGTATGCAAACAGAAACACCACAAGTTCAAGGAGATACACCCACTCTCCGACTTTTTGCACTATTAGAGGTGATAGCGCAAAAAGATGAGTTTATTTCTCTTCAAGGGCTCGTCGAAGAAACCGGACTACCGAAACCAACTCTGCACCGCATGCTGCAACAATTGGAAGCCGCGGGCATCATTCAAAGAGATGGTGACGAAAAGCATTACAGCTCTGGCATTCGACTACGAAAACTTGCTGAAAACCTGCTGTTCAATAGCACCATGCACAGTGCACGACGCACTATTCTTGAAAACCTTCGAGCAGAAGTCGGCGAGAGCTGCAACCTAACAGCACTGTCGAGCGGTGAGATCATCTACCTTGACCGAGCGGAAACCGAAGCGCCACTTCGCTTCCATTTGCAACCCGGCTCTCGCGTGCCCGTGCATTGCTCGGCAACAGGCAAACTGTTTTTGGCGCACATGTCGAAATCACAGCGCAGAAGACTGATCGAAAACGTGCCACTCACTCAATACACCGTGAAAACCATTACCGACTATTCGGCATTAGAGAAAGACATCGAAGAAGCGAAGATCCAAGGTTTTGCCATTGATGATGAAGAGTTCTTACCGGGGTTGGTCTGTATCGCCGTATTGATACCGTCTTCTACTGGCCAATCCAATCTCGGCTTAGCAATACAAGCCCCTGTGATTCGAGTAAAACCAGACGAAGCGATCAAGTTTCTGCCAGCTCTTCAAAAAGCAGCTAAAGCGCTCGCGAAGATAGAGTCTGATAACTGGGGCTAGTGAGAAGATTTATCCCAGAGAATGACCAAAATTAGCGAATCAACATCAATGTCCTTCGACCACTGAACATTTGGTCGAAGTCATTTGAACACTCGCCAACCCGCACAGTAAGCAACACGTCTAAAGTAATCACAACAAAGGAATCACGATGCTAAACATTAAGAACCAGCACTTACTCTCTTTTATGGTGACAGAAGCGAACAACGCAGTTGCAGTCAAAAACCCAGCAACGGGTGAGCTTATTGGGCATGCGCCAATCTTATCGGAGGCGGAGTTAGATAGCGCTATCAAGCGAGCTCATGTTGCGCAGAAAGAGTGGGCAAAAATTCCCGCTAAGTCTCGTGCTGCATTGCTAAGTGGTTGGCATCAACTGATCCTTGAAAACAAAGAGGATCTTGCTCGTCTAATGACCATTGAACAAGGTAAGCCGTTAGCAGAAGCTACGGGCGAAGTGGTTTATGGTGCAAGCTTTATTGAATGGTTTGCAGAAGAAGCGAAGCGCACTTATGGTGATTCCATTCCTAGTACCGCCGCAGGCAAACGCTTGGTGACTATTAAGCAGCCAATTGGGGTGGCGTGTGCTATTACGCCATGGAACTTTCCGATTGCGATGATCACTCGCAAAGCAGCACCCGCTCTAGCTGCTGGCTGTAGTTTTATTGTGAAGCCCTCAGACGAGACGCCGCTTTCTGCGTTTGCTGTGGTTGAATTGGCTTACCAAGCAGGCATTCCTAAAGATCTACTTCAAGTCGTGCTGGGTGATAGCCCAGAACAGATTGGTGAGCTTTTCACATCACACCCTCTGATCAAAAAGATCTCTTTTACTGGTTCTACCCGAGTCGGCAGTATTTTGATGGCACAAGCTGCGAAAGGTATTAAGCGCACTTCAATGGAACTGGGCGGCAACGCACCGTTTATCGTGTTTGACGATGCGGATATCGACGCTGCGGTTCAAGGCGCAATGGCTTCAAAATTCCGTAATGCAGGCCAAACCTGTGTTTGTGCGAACCGTTTCTACGTTCATAGCAAGGTGCATGACGAGTTTGTAGCAAAATTCGACCAAGCCGTTCAGCAGCTTAAGATTGGCAACGGATTAGATGAAGGTGTCACTATCGGCCCAGTCATCAGTGAAAGGGCGAAACAAAACATTCAAGGTTTGATTGACCGAGCCATTGAGCAAGGTGCTAACCCCGTATCGCCAACTCAAACGCTTGATGGATTGTTCATTCAGCCTGTGGTCCTTAAAGATGTAAAACACAGCATGGACATCGTCCAACAAGAGATCTTCGGCCCAGTCGCGCCTGTAATGAAATTCGAGACTGATGAAGAACTTATCGAGATGGCCAACGACACCATTTACGGTTTGGCGTCTTACTTCTACAGCCAGAATATTCACCGCGTATGGCAGGTAGCAGAAGCTCTTGAATACGGCATGGTCGGTATTAATGACGGTATGATCTCGACTGAAGTCGCACCTTTCGGCGGGGTTAAGCAATCAGGGATTGGCCGCGAAGGCGCAAAAGAAGGCATCGATGAGTACATGGATATCAAGTATCTGTGTTTTGGTAGTAACTAGGTTTCGAAAGTAATTAGGTTTAGTCGTAATTAAGCCTAACTCTTAGACATCAATAAGCTTAAACATCGAATAACCCAACTAACACCTCTCTTCTGAGCTTCCCACCACACACCAAAAAACGCCAAAAAAAACCGCGCTAAATTAGCGCGGCACCTTGGGCTCGGTTCAAATAGGGGTACTTCTTTTCTTATTATTTATTGTGCAGTTCCTTTCAGCTTCAGTCGCATAGCATGCAACACTGGCTCGGTATAACCACTCGGCTGAGCACAGCCTTCAAATACCAGCTGACAAGCCGCTGAGAATGCAATGCTGTTTTCAAAATCTGGCGCCATATTTTGGTAGCTTGGATCCCTTGCATTTTGCTCATCAACCACTGCCGCCATACGTTTCATGGTTTTCATTACTTGGGCTTCATCGCAAATGCCGTGGCGTAACCAGTTGGCAATGTGTTGGCTCGAAATACGCAATGTCGCGCGGTCTTCCATTAGCCCTACATCGTTAATATCTGGCACTTTCGAACAACCGACTCCTTGGTCAATCCAACGAACTACGTAACCAAGAATTCCTTGAGTATTGTTGTCCAATTCATTTTGGATATCTTTAGCCGTCAGCTTTTGATTACCTAATAGCGGGATAGTTAGAATATCGTCGACATTTGCTCTCACACGCTCACGAAGCTCTTTCTGACGGCTCGGTACACTCACTTTGTGATAGTGGAGCGCATGCAAAGTTGCTGCCGTTGGAGAAGGAACCCAAGCGGTATTTGCACCTGCTTGTGGGTGTCCGATTTTCGCGTCCATCATCTTCGCCATATTGTCTGGCTCTGGCCACATACCTTTACCAATCTGGGCTTTACCTTGCAGGCCACAAGCTAAGCCAAGATCAACATTCTGATCTTCGTATGCGCCAATCCAAGTCATGGTTTTCAGCTGTGTTTTAGGCGCAAATGGCCCAGCTTCCATACTGGTGTGAATTTCATCTCCGGTTCGGTCTAAGAAGCCGGTGTTGATAAACACGACACGGTCTTTGGCGGCGCGAATACATTCTTTTAGGTTGACTGAAGTACGGCGCTCTTCGTCCATGATGCCGACTTTGATCGTGAATCGCTCTAGGCCTAACGCATCTTCAATGCGACCAAACAGTTCATTGGTGAAGGCGACTTCTTCAGGACCATGCATCTTAGGTTTAACTATATTGATACTGTTCGCGGTCGAGTTTTGGTACGCGCTGTTGCCTTTTAAATCATGCATCGCGATTAGCGAAGTGATCATGCCATCCATAATGCCTTCAGGTACTTCGTTACCGTCAGCATCAATAATAGCAGGGTTGGTCATCAGGTGGCCCACGTTGCGGATGAACAACATGCTGCGACCTTTCAGCGAGATCTCGCCTCCCGTCACACTGGTGTATTGACGATCTGGGTTCAAATTACGAACAATGGTTTTGCCGTTTTTCTCTAGCGACTCTTGTAGGTCACCCTTCATCAAACCTAACCAGTTACGATAAGCCAGAGCTTTATCTTCACCATCAACCGCAGCTACTGAGTCTTCGCAATCCATAATGGTGGTGAGAGCCGATTCCACCAGCACATCTTTAATACCAGCCACATCAACGCTGCCAATTGGCGCGCTCGGGTCAATTTGAATTTCGATATGGAGATTATTGTGCTTAAGCAGAATGCTTGAAGGTGCACTTGCATCACCCTGGTAACCAATGAACTGGTTGCGATCGATTAGAGTGACTTCTTCGCCATTGTCTAAGGTCGCTGTTAGTGTATTACCAATGCTGACGTTGCTGATGCTGTATTTGGTCACGTCTTTATGAGAGACACCGTTGAGAGGTGCAGCATCATCAAGGAAACCTCGAGCGTAGCTCACTACTTTAGCGCCACGTACAGGATTAAAGCTTCCACCCTTTTCTGCACCATCACTTTCGCTGATGACATCGGTGCCGTAAAGCGCATCGTATAAACTGCCCCAACGCGCATTAGCCGCGTTAAGTGCAAAACGTGCATTCATAATAGGTACAACAAGCTGCGGGCCCGCTTGTGTTGCAATTTCAGGCTCAACGCTTGCGGTGGTGACTTGAAAGTCTTCGCCCTCAGCGACTAAGTAGCCAATCTGCTGTAAGAATTGTTTGTACTCTGCCGCATCTAGCGTTTGTCCAGCACGCTCTTGGTGCCAAACGTCAATTTGATGTTGAAGATCGTCACGCTTGATAAGCAATGCGCGGTTCTTTGGAGCCAAATCTTCAAGGATGGTTGCAAAAGATTGCCAAAAGTCTTCAGCGACAATGCCTGTTCCAGGAATGACCTGATCATTAATTAATTGGTAGAGGGTGCTATCAATGTTCAAGCTTCCCTGTTGAATACGACTGCTCATAAAATCTCTCTCAAGCTAACTGATGGCTACTCAATAAATTTACTTAACGGGCGTAAATTTAGCTAATTTATGCCAGTTATACTGGATATTCATACAAAAAATACCCTACAAACTGTGTTATTCCGTCACGCCACTCTCTATTTCATTGGCGACACTTTTAATCAATCGGCGCATCCACTGATGGTCGGGATTGGTTTGCAACAATGGACTCCAAGCCATTTTCACCTCAAAGGGTTCAATAGCGAATGGGGCGGGTTTGATTAACAGCCTAGGGTTATTGCGCTGCAATTGCGCGGCTTTGGTTGGGATGGTCAGGATCAGGTTCTTCTGTTGAGCGAAGAGAATCGCCGACAGGTAGTGTCGTGTGAACACCGTGATATTACGTGTTTTACCAATGCGCATTAGTGCTTCATCAATCCACCCGAGTTTTTGTGCTTCGCTTGGGTTTATCCCAACACCCGTGCCCATACCCGTCTTACTTACCCAGATGTGTTGCGCCTTTAGATAAGACAAAATATCGAAGTTCTCGGCTATCGGGTTATCACAACTAAATAGGCAAGAAAACCCGTCATGCCAAAGGCTCATCTGGTGGAACGACTGTGGAATGTCGTCAAAACGGTTGATGATAATATCAACAGTGCCTTGCTCCACATCCTGATAACTCACGTCACTTGGTGTCATGATATCCAATCGTATTTTCGGTGCTATTTCACTCAACTTTTTCAATAGCGGCTGAATAATGGTCGACTCAGCATAGTCACTCGCCATGATACGAAACACACGCTCACTGTCTTCAGCATTAAACTCTGTGGTCGGCTGAAGCGTCTTTTCGACGTTCGCCAGAATGTTTCGAATCAATGGTTGCAACTTATGTGCTCGTTCGGTTGGAACCATCCCTTCACTGGTTCTCACCAATAGCGGATCTTCAAACAGATCGCGCAATCGGCGTAGGCCATTACTCATGGCTGGCTGAGTAATGCCCAATTGATTTGCCGCACGCGTTACGTTTCTTTCACGTAGCAACATGTCTAAATACACAAGTAAATTGAGGTCTATACGAGAAATATTCATAAGAAAAATACCGAATATAATAACTATAAATTAACAAAATTATTACATGCATGGTTATTATTTGTCCATGGTTAGATTTAATCCAAATCAAATGACCTCGCCAAATTGGCCAACATGTCCACGTGAAACTAAGGAATAGTTATGTCGCAAATTACACAAGATATCGAAAAGATTGAAGTTGCAAAAAGCGCTGCTGGTGCTCCATGGGATGCAATCAACCCTGAATCTGCAGCTCGTATGCGAGCTCAAAACAAATTCAAAACAGGTCTGGATATTGCGCAATACACGGCAGATATTATGCGTGCAGACATGGCGGCTTACGACGAAGACAGCTCTCAATACACTCAGTCTCTGGGTTGCTGGCATGGTTTCATCGGCCAACAAAAGCTGATTTCTATTAAGAAGCATTTTGATGGTAAGACAGACCGTCGTTACCTATACCTTTCAGGTTGGATGGTTGCGGCACTTCGCTCTGACTTCGGTCCACTTCCAGACCAATCTATGCATGAAAAAACGTCAGTTGCTGGCCTAGTAGAAGAGCTATACACCTTCCTACGCCAAGCGGATGCTCGTGAGCTAGGTGGCTTATTCCGTCAGCTAGACGCGGCACGTGAAGCGGGCGATGTTAACCAACAAGACCTTATCCAAGACAAAATCGACAACCACGTAACACACGTAGTACCAATCATTGCCGATATCGATGCTGGTTTCGGTAACGCAGAAGCGACTTACCTAATGGCTAAGCAGATGATTGAAGCGGGTGCTTGTTGTCTACAAATCGAAAACCAAGTAGCCGATGAGAAGCAATGTGGTCACCAAGACGGCAAAGTAACGGTTCCTCATGCTGACTTCCACGCGAAACTTCGCGCACTTCGTTACGCTTTCCTTGAACTAGGGATCGACAACGGCATCATTGTTGCTCGTACCGACTCACAAGGTGCTGGTCTAACAAAAGAAATCGCAGTAGTGAAAGAGCCAGGCGACCAAGGTGACATCTACAACTCATACCTAGATGTTGAAGAGATTGATGTTGCAGACATGGCTGAAGGTGATGTTTGCTTTAACCGCGACGGCAAGCTAGTTCGACCTAAGCGTCTGCCTTCAGGCCTATACCAATTCCGCGAAGGTACGGGTGAAGATCGCTGTGTATTCGACTGTATCGAAGCAATCAACGCAGGTGCTGATCTACTTTGGATTGAGACTGAAAAACCACACATTGGTCAAATTAAAGAGATGATGGATGGCGTACGTGAAGTTCACCCTAACGCGAAACTGGTTTACAACAACTCTCCATCATTTAACTGGACGCTAAACTTCCGTCAGCAAGCATACGATGCAATGGCAGCAGCAGGTAAAGATGTATCAGCTTACGACCGTGCAAGCCTAATGAGTGCGGAATACGATGAAACTGAACTGTCTGCAAGTGCTGACGAGAAGATTCGTACATTCCAAGCGGACGCATCTCGCGAAGCGGGTATCTTCCACCACTTGATTACTCTACCGACTTACCACACAGCAGCACTGTCTACCGACAACCTTGCAAAAGAATACTTCGGTGACCAAGGCATGCTGGGCTACGTTGCTAACGTTCAACGTAAAGAGATCCGCCAAGGTATTGCATGTGTTAAACACCAAAACATGTCTGGTTCAGACATGGGTGATGACCACAAAGAGTACTTTGCTGGTGAAAATGCACTAAAAGCAGCGGGTGAAGCGAATACGTCTAATCAATTTGATTAATCGTTAACAGCGTTTCCCCTCTAGAATCTCCCCTTCCCTTTTCCCTATTAGGTGCCGGGAGGGAGGAGGTTTTGGGATGAAGCTTGTACTGCCGGCTTCATCTCAAAGCCTCAGATTTGTGTTCCACACCACTGTGACCCTGAAAAATTCTGTTTAAACTGTTCATATTCCTGTTTGTTGATTTTCCTATTTATTGATATGCCTATTTATTGAGAGTGCCTATGACTTCAATACCGACACACCTACAAGATGCTAAAACGCTGCTGTCAGAAAATGGTTTCGCTACTGGTGATACTTGGTATCACGGCACATCCTCAGCCTTGCTCGCTTCAATCCAAGGCCAAGGGCTGAAACGCTCAGGAGACAAAGCACTCAATGAAGCCGCTTCAAAAACCATGGCAACGATTGGCAATAACTACACAGAATCCGTTGAGCCCGTATTTTTAACTCAGAGCAAAGAACTGGCCTACTACTGGGCTCAGCAAACCATTCGCGAGCGCAGCACTCGTTTTGAGGGTGAAGAGCGCCCTATCGTGTTAGCGGTAAATTTAACGGACAAACAACGTGCCAAAGTAAGACCGGATGTTGGCGCAATGAGCTTATTAATGATGAGTGTTGGCGAGCAATTCATGGCTCACTTAACTGAGATCTATCAAGAGAACAACATCGTAGGCCCAGACATCGAACTGCGCACTGCGGATCGTATGGACTATCTCAATAAACTTGGAATGGCCTACATTGATGAAGACATCAGCCGTGCTTGTGTGCAAGAGCTGTCAGAGCCTGAACTGGCCAGTTAATCAGGTTCATGACGTAAGCAATATTCAGAATAAAAAATGGCTCCTAAGTAGGAGCCATTTTTATGTGTGCGATGTTATTTACATGCTAGTTAATCAATGGGCTATTTCTCGTTGATCAACGGACAGAGACGACCTTTCTGTGCAGGTTGCGTCATTTTGATGTCACCTTGTAGAGAACGGTAAACGATGCTGTTCCACACTTCACCATTATCCATTTCAAACTCGATAGCATAGTTCAAACCCGCGACAACCTGAGTTCGAACGCTCAAGATCTGTTTGAGCTCAGCTGAAGTGTTCATTTGGCCAAGAACTGCGTTTAAAGCTTGCCTGGCTTCTGGTGTAATCTCGCTTTGCGACCAACCACCCGTCAGATTTTTAGTGCTGCAGATAGGGTTGGCATTATCTTGTGGTTGGGTTGGTACCTCTGATTTCTGACTACACCCAGCTAACGCCGCGACACTAAACAAGGTTGCTATTCCAAGTAATGATGTTAATCGTACTATCTTCATAAATTCTCTCTACCTCAATCATTCACGAGGGATTACTCGCAATAATGTTTCATATGCAGGCAAGCTTAAACCTCGAATGTCATCACTTCATCAGAGATTATGGTGTAACGATCCCCAAAACACAGGGCACTGTCAAAAAACAAAGCCGAACAATAAGCTGACAAGTAAGTATTTGAGAATAAACTAATTTAGCGGTTCATGAACTGATTAAAAAATAGCGAAACCATGTTGTTTAGGATTCGTACAAGTAGTAGACTTTCATCTTAAAATGCAGCTTGTTTATGAGAAATCAAATGCACAAAAAAAGTTAGAGCAACTTTATAAAGTAACTACTCTCAAACATCAGCCATAGATACATCTCTCATAAACGGGTACAAGTCACATAAAAATAATTGGATAAACTTGGGCGGTTCACTACATGGAATTAATGTCGTCTTTAGGTTCACTGTTGGCTAGCAGCCTGCCTATCGAAAAAAAACAACACGCACTGGTTGAACTCGTACTCCACACTTATCAACCACAAGAGCGCACAGCTCTTTTCAAAACCGTGACAGAATATCGTCGAAACCAATTAGAATTGCTTTTCCCTGAACATCAAACAAAAAGCGACTCAGTAATGTTTGAAGTGATGGACTACCGCGATCTGATTCAGCGCTATCCAAGCACATTATCCGCAGAGGTTGCACTTCTAGAACAGGCTGTAGGAAAGTGCTACATGCATTGGCTAGATTTTTGGTGTGAATGTGAAATTTCCGCAATCAAAGCAAAATCACCATTAAACATCAAGCCGCTTTCTCCTATGGTTCTACCCATTCAAGATAGTGCTTACTACGGTATGATCATTGACCAGATAGAAGATAGCCAACTCATAGTACAAACGCCAAGTCATCCTCAAGGAATACCGATCAGCGATGCTATTCCTTTAAGCAACCTTGAGGTTTTTATTAAAGGTGAGAAGTGGTATGAGATGCTGCCTTTACTCCACTTATCGCAAACAGGTAAGCACTTTGTTCTGCTCAAACACCCAAAAGATGAAGCCTTTCCGACCCTAGTCTCTTCAGCGCTAATTCAAGATTGGTCAAAAAATGAAACTTGGCTAAGCTACGCCCCCACGTTTAGCAATGAAAAATGGAAGTACAGTTTATCCCGATACGGTTATGACGGGCTAACAGGGCTACAGATTTTCACTCCACCTACCCTATCAAAGTGTGACTCTATCCTGGAGTTCGATAATAAGTTCCAATTACAATTATCCGAAAAGCAAGCCGTATGTGAAATTTTACGCCTAACCGTGAGTGGAAATACTCAACAAAAGCTCTATTTCCTCTATCTTGCTCAAAAAGAGATGATCAGTTTATTACATCAAACTGGCTATAAAATTGGCTTCACTATTATAGATCAACCTTTGATACTCGATTTTTATAAGGCTATCGGACCAAAGGCATATTTACCGCTAGGGTCTTGTGACTTGAACGAAACGAACTTACTGACTTACCGCGGGCTATGGGATATTGGACTGATGCTCAATGCATTCAGTCACATTAACTTTCGAGAGTATAGACGCTGCCTCCGTGAAAATAAAAATACAGAATGGCAAGTAATATGAAGATGTTTGATTTTGGGCTAGAGGCGATAATCTATACAAAAGCGATCACACTGCTTGCAACAGTAGCCGTGGTTGTAATGTGGTTGATCTATTATTGCTACCGACTTAAACAAAAGAACGGAGTGATAGCGGGGACACACCATGTACCTTACATCGCCTATTCCATCTGTATTATTACGTGGATCAGCAGCAATGCCTACTTCCATACAGACTTATTGCCGAGACTTGGCCCTTCAGCAGCCATATTCACAGCAAAGTTGGCCAACCTCAGCTCTTTCCTTGCTTTTGCCTTTGCTTATTACTTTTCATGTCAACTCGCAGCCGAAAACCGCAGTGGTAAAATCCATCTGTGGCAACAAAGCATACTCGCGATCCTCACTAGCTACTCCTTCTATATCAATTTGACCCCGGGGTTAACGGTAGAAGATGTTACCATTACAGCTCCAAGCCAATTCGTGATCGAGTTTGGTCCACACACACCGTACTTTTTTATAGGAGTAATAAGCTTAATTGCCCTTACACTGGTTAATCTAGTGACCATGCGTGCCAATAGCAGCAAGCTAACATTAGCCAAAACGAACTACATGATTACGGGCATCTTGGTATTCATGCTATCTACCGCAACGATTCACATTGGCATTGCCTATTTCCTACGTGATTTCTCACTCACTTGGCTCCCCCCAGCCTTGTCGCTCAGTGAGATGTTATTTTTTGGCTATGCACTGCTGACCTCTCGCTTCTACAGTTTTAAATACCTTACATACATAAGCCTTAATGTGCTGTTGGTGTGTGCAATCTTGGTGCTACCTTTTGGTTCGGTATTTATCCCCCTAAATGACGGTAACCAATGGCTTTTAGCCATCCCTATTAGTGCGATGATCGGCGTCGCTTGGAACCTACTCTACAAACGCGTAAGTCCTTACTCCTCATTATTTGTCTACGGAAACAAAAAGACACCAGTGCAACGAATCCTTGCATTAGAAGAGGACTTCAAATTGTCGATTGACGATGCCATGCGTCGTTTAGGTCGCCAATTGCAAATCCCAGAAGATAAGCTTCGACTAGTTAACAGCAACTACAATGAAACCTGCTACGAAGATTACCTATCTAACAACAAGTCCGTTTTAGTGTTCGATGAGCTTTCTGAAGAGCTCGATGATACTGCGCCAGCTAAGCGATCGCTAAAAGCGCTTTATGACAAGATGAGTTCGAACAACACTGCGTTGGTAATGCCACTATTCGGACACAAAAAATCAGTCACACACTTGCTAGTATCATCACATAAAAGCAACAATCATATGTTCTCTAATGAAGAGATCTCTGCACTGCAAACCTTGTTAAATCGAGTACAAAGTACCATTGAAGCCGATAGGCGTATTCGCCAAAGTCGTGCACTGGCTAACTCAATCGCTCATGAGATGCGCAATCCACTGGCTCAAGTGCAACTGCATTTTGAGGTGTTAAAGCAGCACATTGATAATCAAGCACCAGCTCAACAAATCTTGACTGACATTGAGAATGGCCAAGCAGCAATTCAACGCGGGCGGCAACTGATTGACATCATCTTACGAGAAGTCAGTGACAGCACGCCTGAACATGGTCCAGTAACCATGACCTCTATCCATAAAGCCGTGGATCAAGCCGTAAGCCACTATGGTTTTGAGAATGAAAAGATTATTGAACGCATTCGTTTACCACAACACGATGATTTTGTAGCAAATCTGAATGAAACTCTATTCAACTTCGTCATTTTCAACCTAATACGTAACGCGATCTACTACTTTGACTCTTATCCAGACAGCCAAGTTGAGATCAGCACCAAAACAGGATCTTACGAGAACGTCCTGACATTTCGAGATTCCGGCCCCGGCATTGACGAAGCCATTGTTCATAAGATCTTCGATGACTTTTTCTCTTACCAAAAAAGCGGTGGGAGCGGCTTAGGACTGGGTTATTGCCAAAGAGTGATGCGCTCATTTGGTGGCAGAGTAGAATGCCACTCCAAACTTGGTGAATTTACTGAGTTTCACCTGTACTTCCCTATTGTACCTAATGCTCCAAAAGCGGAGACGCTGCGTACGCCTTATTTCAACGGTTGGAAACACAACCAATCGACGGAAGATAAAGCCGAAGCGGATGTAAAACCAGAGAACAAAACTCCAAGCGGTGATATAGAATCTGAACCGGCAAGCACGCTAACAGAAAGTAAGCAAACAGAACGCGCGCAAGCAGAAAATCAACCAACATCAAGCTATCTTGCACCGACGGTACTTATTGTTGATGACAAAGAAGTACAGCGCACGCTTGTTCAGATGTATTTGAATCGACTGGGCGTTAACAGTTTGCAAGCCAAAAACGGGGAAAATGCCGTCGAGTTGTTCAGAACACACAAGGTTGATTTGGTCTTAATGGACGTACAAATGCCGATAATGAATGGTTTCGATGCAAGCCAGCTCATCAAGGCGCGCTCACCTCAAACACCAATCATTGCTTTGTCTGGAGAATCGGGACAACACGAATTAGACATGATCAGAAAACTGATGGACGGTCGCCTAGAGAAGCCAACCTCTTTGGATGCGCTACAAGGCGTGCTTGATAGTTGGTTGATAAAAGACACAACGTCTAACGCTTCTAAGGAAACAGAGAATTAGTATTAAACACCGTAATGTCACTCATCATCCGATCATCACAATTGAACCAGTAATATCAGCAGAGCAATTCAGTAGTTAATCAAAACACCTGTCAAGAGTACTTCTTGACAGGAAGTTTAGCATTGGAGTGATTGGCTCTATAACTCTATAACTCTATAACTCTATAACTCTATAACTCTATAACTCTATAACTCTATAACTCTACAACTCTACAGCTCTACAGCTCTACAGTATCTAATACTCTCTTGACTGGCATTGACTCCAATTAATTGATTTTTTTAGAACAATAACCTTGAACGTTCAGGTAAGTAGATGAGTTATTTCTTGTTTAGCTTGTGAAACAATTCCATGATTAATAAAGCAAAAAGGTTTATACATAATAATGTGTTATTTAAATTGCTGAAATTATTATGACGCTCAAAGAAATCCTTAACATTCCCAATGTCCGCTACTTCTTAATGTTTCGAAGCAGCTACTTTGCGCGTTTTTACTACCCTATATTCACCCTACTCTATTTAGATTACGGACTAACCCTATCTCAGTTCGCGATGCTTAATGTCGTTTGGGCAGCCACGATTGTGCTTGCTGAGGTGCCATCGGGCGCATTCGCCGATACCTTAGGCCGCAAGAAACTAGTGGTGCTGTCTTCGATTGTGATGTTTATTGAGATCGCGATGATCGCCTTAGTACCAATCGGAAGCCCCGACTTGGTGTTCATTGTATTTCTGATTAACCGGATACTCAGTGGCTTAGCAATGGCACTGGCCAGCGGCGCCGACGAGGCATTGGCTTACGACACCATAAAAGAACAAGGCAATGAAGAGTTGTGGCCGCGAGTGCTGCAAATCCAGCTTCGTGTCGCCTCTAGTGTGGGGATCTTTGTCACCTTAATTGGTGCTGCGATGTACGATGTAAACTTTATGGCGAACATCTTTCACGCTCTCGGACTAGCAGAGCCTGAAAGCACCAAAAACCTCATGCGCATTCCTGTTTTCGCTACCCTACTTGTCGCAATGATCGCCATTTATGCCGCGGTTAACATGCGCGAAGAGAAAAAGGTGATGCCAAGCGATCAAACCAAATTAGCAGCCACCATCGCCAGCCTTAAATTAACAGCTGACACAGGTAAGTGGGTACTTGCTACGCCTTACGTTCTGTTCATCTTACTGTACTACAGCCTGTTCGAACACACCTCTAGAATGTTCCTGACCATGAACAGCCAGTACTATCTAGCCATCGATATTCCGATTATCTACTTTGGTTTTATTGGCGCAGGTATCAGCTTACTTAAAATCATATTAGCGGGGCAAAGCCGTAGGCTAGCAGAAAGCATGGAGCCAGAAACCTTCATTGGGGTTATGGGTTTAGCATGCATGGCGACTTACTATTGGATTAGTTTAGGTTGGACGATTTACGGGGTTATTCCAGCACTGATACTGATCTTTATCATCATGACGATGAACATTTTCATTAGCTACCACCTGAATAAAAAAACCGAATCACACAACCGAGCCACAGTTCTCAGCTTTAAAGGCCTGATGTTTAATCTCGGATATGGGCTGATCGGTATTTTGTACGCTTACTACTATAGATTGGTGTCTCAGGGCTACACCGAACAAGAGATAGAGCTCAACCTCGCTTTCTTAGCCTCACTGTCTTCGTTTTTCTATTACTTCACTCTGTTGTTCATTGCGATCAGCGCTTTGTTCTATTTCAAGAACCGAAAAGAGCCAATGTTTTGAGGTGGCTAGCTAGTGGTGTCGAAGTTCAATGAGCTGACTATTCAAAGATAGGCTCGCACAAAGGTCTGATTTACCAAAATACACTATCGTATGAAAAACAAACGCTCAAGAAACAAACCTCTTCTTCTACAGGTTAAGTTTGTTAATATAATCATCCCTTTACATAACACACGGAAGCGTCATGTCATTTAGTTGGATAGCCTTTACTCTCCTTGCTGCATTCAGCCAATCTTGGCGCAATGCCTTTCAAAGTAAATTAAGCGGCACCATGAGTGTTGCTGGTGTGACGCTAGCTCGCTTTATTTGGGCAAGCCCAATCGCCCTTATTTACCTTTACGCCCTCTATCAATGGCAACCAGTCTCCGCGCCTAATCTTTCCGGTGAGTTTGTTTTCTATATTGTTGCCGCTTCGGTTATGCAGATCCTCGCGACTGGTTTAATGGTGATGTTATTTAAACTCGAAAACTATGCGATAGGAGCCGGATTGGCCAAGTGTGAAGCCCCCGTATCTGCTGTGCTATCCGTATTGTTTTTTGGTACGGCTTTGACACTAACAGGTTGGATCGGCGTGCTTATTGGTACATTAGGCGTACTAATAATGAGTAGTTCTTCTGGCTGGCGAAGCTTGTCTCCAAAAGTATTTTTGTTGGGTATGGGGTGTAGCACCGCTTTTGCTTTAACGTCTCTTTGGGTGCGGGAAGCAAGCTTAAGCATAGGGCTTCTTTTCCCTCATAGCGCTGCTTGGGTACTGTTTCTGGTGATTACTCTTCAGACATGCATTATTTGTACGTATCTATTCTTCAGAGAACGAGACACGTTACGTCAGATATTCAAGAAGTCGAGACTAGTAGTCATGACAAGCCTAGCGAGTGTTATCGGTTCTCTAGGTTGGTTTAGCGCAATGTCACTTCAAGCCGTACCTTACGTAAAGACACTCGGGCAAGTCGAAGTAATCTTCATGGTGCTGATTTCTTACTTCTGGTTAGGGCAACGCATTGCTCGCAAAGACATTCTCGCACTTATCTTGCTTTCTATCGCCGCAGTATTGGTGATGTGGCAGTAAGCTAGTCATGTGACTGTAAATTGAAGGGCTCGACATTGCCTATATCTCTAACAAAGATATGTCTTTTTAGCTCTATCGAACCTCGTCATGGTTCATTTGTTACTTGGTTGAATGACACCTGTCTGGCATTATGCGCCTAAGAAGTCTGTGGTTATTGCACGATAAAGAATGAACGAAGGTAGTCAGTGGTAGAAAACAGCCAACAATTAAATGACCGTTACGATGAACATGGTTACTTTGTTATCAGAAATTATTTCGATGACGCTCAGATTGCGTCGCTTAGAAAAGTGGTGCTAAAGTTTCATGAATCATGGAAAGCAGACAACGAAGAATTCTATAAAGAAGAAGCATTTAACTCGTCTTTAATTACGGGAAGCGAATATTTGCCTGCCGACGATAGAAGCGTGCTTTTCAACTTCATCAGCTCAAAACAAGTGATGGATGTGGTTGATGCGGTGATTCCGAACAAACCGGCATTCATGAATACGCAGCTATTCTTCAACCCAGTAAATCCGCAACAAAAAGACTTCTGGCATCGTGACTGTCAATACGACTACGACGTTGATGACCAGATGAAAGTCATCATGGAAACCCAGGTGCTGCATCTGCGTATCCCTCTTTTTGATGAGCCCGGCATGGAGCTTATCCCTGGCACACACAAGCGCTGGGACAATGAAGAAGAATACAATGTTCGCCAAGAAGAAAACGGTAAAATGAGCAGTGATGATATCTCTGGCGGCAAGCAGATACCGTTAGCCGCAGGCGACTTATTGGTATTTTCAGCGGATATGATCCACCGAGGTCTATACGGGCTAGATCGTTTAGCCTTGGATATTTTGATCTTTGATTCAGCCGCTGACTATGTCGACTACGTTGATGACGACTGTTTACCAACGCCAGCCATGTTGAACAATATTACCGACCCAAGACTGTTTATGAACACGCTACACTTAAAATCGATGCAGTGCTCTTAACCCAAAGGTACCCAAACTATGACTGACACTAAGCAAAATACCCGAATTAGCCAGTTCCGTTTCGGTCAGCCAAAAGAATCTCTCAAGCTAGAACATGTCGCTTTAGGGGGGCTTGATAAAGATAAGGTTCGAGTGCAAATTGAAGCGACCAACATCAACCCTAGTGATCTGTTGTCGGTTTATGGTGTTGGGCAATACAAACACAGCCACCAGCCGCCGAGAGTGCCGGGGTTTGAAGCAGTAGGAACGGTCGTAGAATCCGACCACGCTGAGTTTGCGTTAAATCAGCGCGTGCTTGTCGCAGCAAGCGGCACATGGCAGAACTATATCGATGTGTCACCAGATAACCTCTTCCACATTCCTAAGCACCTAGATAATGGCTACGCCTGTCAGTTGTACATCAATGCACTAACCGCGTGGGTGCTGACGACGGAAATAGCCAAATTGACCCAAGAAGATGTGTTGATCATCAACGCAGGCAGCTCTGCCATCGGTAAGATCTTCTCCCAGTTATCAGCATCACTCGGCTTCAAAATCATTGTCGTTACATCACAGCCGGAACAATATCCAGCCACTTCCAGTTGGACGTTAGATTCGAACGCTAATCTAGTTTCTCAAATCAAGGCTTTAGACTTGCCTATGCCAACCGTTGCCTTTGATGCAATTGGCGGTTCACCCGGAACCGACCTTATTCACACCCTTGGCAACAATGGGCGTTTTATCAACTACGGGACGCTGTCGCTGGATTTTTACGAGCCACGCTTCTTTGAACACGCGAAAAGCCAAGATATCGATTTCAACACCTTCTTCTTACGTTATTGGGAAGAGGCTGAGGGGAAAGATGTTCGCCGTGATAAGTTCACGACCATGCTAGATCACTTCATCACCAACGACATTCAGCTCGATGTCGACAGATATCTACCACTCGATGAAGTTCAAACTGCTATTGATCTTATTGAATCGAAAACCACACGGTTAAACGGCAAGATCATCTTGCTTCCTTAGTACATCGTTGATCGCGATAACTTGCGCTCGTGTTAGGTAACTCTCCTAACACTGCGTTAAACGGGGGAAGTTTGGAATGTATACTAGTCCATGAAGACATTAATACACTGTTATTGGTCGGTATCGACTCTGAATAAGACGTAATTACTTCAGATAAATAACGTTTGTCTGTTTCGGTTTGCTCAACCCAGTTTCAAGTTTTTTCGACAGCGTTTCTGCACACATAGGTTTGGCTAGGAGATAACCTTGTCCGTAGTCACAGTACGATTGCGCTAAGAAGCTTGACTGGACCGTTGTTTCAATTCCTTCAGCAACGACCTTAATACCTAGCTGGTGAGCCATTGAAACAACTGCCGCACATAGAGCGCGGTCATTCATGTCGCACTCAAGATCATTGACAAAGCTTCGGTCAATTTTCAAACCATCAATGTTGAACTCTCGTAAGAAGCCTAGTGAAGAGTATCCGGTGCCAAAATCATCTAACCAGACTTTAATCCCCATACTCCTAAGATCGTCCAACGTTTTCTTTGCGCTTACCTTATCAAACATTAGGGCCGTTTCGGTTACTTCTATATGTAACCTTGTCACTTCAACTTGATGTTTTTGTGTTTGATATTGGAATGTTCGGAGTGCCTTATCGCCATAGAGCTGCTTTGGAGACAGGTTTATCGCAACATAAAATTCGGGAGGAAGGTGATGTCTAAAATCCCACGCCTGAATATCTTTGCAGGCTTGCATTACTATCCAATCACCAAGTGTATGAATAATATCCGTAGCTTCAGCAATAGGAATGAACTCAATAGGAGAAATATTGCCTTTTGTAGGATGCTGCCAACGTATAAGGGCTTCAACTCCAACGACATGCCCTGTTTTCAGGTCAAACTTTGGTTGATATAAGAGCCTAAACTGAGAGAAGTCATCGATAGCGGCTCTAAGTTCCTTTTCTATGACTCCCCTTGCTAGTATCTTCTGTTCGATTTCTTGGTTGAAGAAACAGTACCTACCTTTGCCGTTTTCTTTGGCGCTGTACATTGCCATGTCCGCACTTTTAACCAAGTCTTCAGAGGTGTCTCCCGAATCAGGAAATAATGCAACACCAACACTCGCTCCGACCACTACCGATTCACCTACAGAATTGAGGTAAATAGGCTGTTTTAGTGAGTGCACAATATCAGAGGCAAACTTAGATACTGTATCCTGTGTCTTAATTCCTGATAAGCGAAGTAAAAACTCATCCCCTCCTACTCTTGCGATCATGCATTGAGGCTCTTCCTTTGTAGTCATTTGCCCCATTTTTTTTAGCGAGTTAGTCAATGTTTGAGCCACTTCACTTAACAGCTCATCTCCAGCTTGATGTCCAAGGTTGTCATTGACACGTTTAAACTCGTCCAAATCGATAAAGAAAACCGCAAACACCTCTTTTGACTGTTTGCATCGATGAATACACCTTTCAAGACATTTAATAAACTGAGAGCGATTCGGTAACTTAGTCAGTGGGTCGTTGTAAGCTAAAAACTCAACTTCCTCATTCCGCTGCTTGAGGCTTGAATCCATCCTATCAAATGCCTGAGCAAGCTCTCCGAGTTCATCACTGCGCTGGATATTGTTTGATACTTGGAAAACCCCTTTACTGATGCGTTTCGAATGTTGTAGGAGTTGATTAATCGGACGAATCATCGTCTTAGCTAATAACATGGAAAAGAGTAGGCTGACCAGACACATGAACATCGTCAAGGTTATGCTCAATACCGCGCTATAGCTTCTACTCGACTCAGTAACCTCCTTGATAATTCTGTTGTTTTTCTCGATATCGTCTTTCACGGCCTTTAAGGAGTAGCTCATCACTATGCCACCTAGCCGAGTCTTATTCATCGTGATTGGCCGCGCAACAATCAGTGCTGATGAATTGATTTCAGTGTAAGCTTCTTGCTTATTCAAGACATTTTCTTGCACCCTTGGCATATCCAAGTTGGAGCCATAACCGAGTACTACATCTTCTCCTGTATGAACTATCAGGCCATTAGCATCAAAAACCTTTATGAATATGACATCTTTATTTTCAAAGGCAGGCTCTAAAATGGAGTTAATATTATCGATATCATAAAAATACATCGGATCAAAAAGTGCATCTGAGAGGTACTCAACCGTTTGTTCTGCTTGACTCTGTGCTTGGGAAGTAAAGTTCTCTGCAATATTAGTTGCCGTTTCTTCCAGAATTTCATCACTATAGTATGAAGATATCAGCCACTGAGACAAGGAAAGGCAGCCCATAGTCAAAACGACCATAAGCATGTTTCCGAGAACCAATTTACCTTTTAGCTTCATAAGCAATGACTTCTCTAGTTAACGGGAGATGTATTCATCAACCAGTAGTTTTTGCGCTTCTGCCCAAGAAATGCTTTCTACAATATCTGGTGTGATAGCATCAAACTTTTTCGTCTTCTTATAGGCTTTCAAAGCCTGTTTACCTTCTTCACTTTCATGAGCCGCAAGCAATACTAAGAGCATGTTTTGCTTAAGTTTGGAGGAGAGATCTGGGCGTATTAGTACTAGTGAGCGGGGGATGGCTTGAGAAGTATGGATTACCTGTAACTGTTGTTTTATCTGATCGGGAACTTCTTTCTCCCAATCGAGATTACTAAATGCAGCTGACGCAACAATATTACGATGAACCCAGCTCATCATGTTGGATTCTCCTCCAGACTTTGAATATTCATCGGAGAAAAAGTAACCAACCTTGTCTTTCGGTGGATACTCTCTAGGGGAGCTTAGCTCATAGAGCTTATATCCTTGCCCAAGCAGTATCGCCGCAGGGACAAGAAACGCACTAGTAGAACCGACATCCTCAAAGACAACCGTTTTGCCACGTAGGTCACCTAGGGAGTCGACCCCGTTATTGCGTTTGGAAAAGAAGATTGAATGATATTCCGCCACACCGCTTTTCCATCGTCTTGCTAAAAGTTCAGCACCCGAATATTGCATTAATTCCTGTGCTGCAAACACCGTTTCAGAAACCAGATCTACCTGCCCACTTTTTATCCACCGAGCCATTTGACGAGAGTCGCGGGCGACGACAACTTGGCCTGTTTTGATACCAAAGTTGGATAGATTTTCAGCTAAGTAATCAGCAAAAGGCTGTGCACGTTTGAATGCTTTTTTTGGGTTAGAGCTAATAACCCCTATGATTATTGTTTCTTCACGCAAGGTGCTTTTCGTGTCTGCACTAGCGGATACCGTGAAAAGCGAACAAACAATTACTGCTAGCAGTAAAACGAACTGTTTACAAATGGACTGACAACTAAACATGCACGCACCGAAATGTGATATTTATCCCAATATTAGAACTATAATATTCGAAAATCATAGAATCTGCCATCTTGTATTAGCGATTAGTGGTGTAAGCACACAATCGCGAATAAATTAATCTCATTACGTTGACAACAAGTTGCTATTGCGGATTCTTACGTGAAAATTTAGTGCAAATAATCTTTACTCTAAGATCATAAACGTGATCACGAACCATCTAACAACAAATTCAAAAACATCTTTGATGGCTTAAACACTCCCACTAACATCTGCATTCCTGCTCACACTGATCTATTTCCCTCTTTTCGAAGTACAAGTTATTAATAATTCGATGTAAATCGCTTTCTTTTTCAAATTGTTGTCTACAGTTTGATAGAGCTTATCGTCGTATTGATTGTCATCGATCGACGCAGTTTGATAGTCATTGTTGGTTACAAGGAGAGGAAATGGAAAACCCAGTTGTCACGCTGAAACAGGCCAGCAAAAGCTTTGTTGACGGCAAAGACACCCATAGCGTGTTGGAGGGCGTTGACTTCGCTTTGGCGACAGGAGCTAGTGTGGCTTTGACAGGAGCAAGTGGCAGCGGAAAGAGTACTCTACTCAATCTCATCGCAGGCTTTGAACCACTTTCAGGTGGTGAGTTGTGGCTCGATGGTGACAACACGTCGGTTTGGAAAGACCCACAATGGAGCCGCTTCCGTCATCAAAAACTAGGCGTTATCTTTCAGCAATTTAACTTGCTAACCCCACTCAACGTAAAACAAAACATCGCCTTCCCTTTGCATTTGAATCAACAAAAATGGGGCGACTGGTGCGATTATTTAGTTGATGCATTGGGTATCAGCGATCTACTCGAAAGACATGTATCCGCACTCTCTGGCGGTCAGCAACAACGGGTAGCAATAGCGCGTGCGTTAGCCCATAAACCTAAGCTGCTGCTTGCCGACGAACCCACAGGCAACCTCGACCACAAAGCCGGTTTAGAAGTAATGAAGCTGTTAAGTGAAATCACCACGCAAGGTAACACTGCCGTGCTTTTGGTTACACACAGCCCAGAATGCGCCAGCTTTATGCAGACAAGTTTGGTGTTAGATGATGGTTGTTTAAGGAACGCAGAACTAACCCCAAGAGCAGCAGCGTTGTGAGCCATTCAATGAAACAAACTGGAGTCGCACAGAGCCAGCTCACTCATACCAAACTGACATTGAATCTATTCGCGGCACATTATCGCCAATCGCCATTGCAAGCCGCAGCGATTCTGATCGGCATTGTGCTAGCGGTCACCTTATTTGTCGCCGTGCAAGCCATCAACCTCAATGCCAAGCGCAGTTATGCAGAATCGACCGAGCAACTTAGCGCCCAAGCGCAGAACCTTATCATTCCACCAGCAGGACAAAACTATTTGCCGGAAGCGCTCTACTTCAGCTTAAGACAAAGTGGATTAAGCGCAGCGCTACCTGTTATAGAAGGGCGAGTAAGAGACGAGCAAGGTCGACGTTGGTCAGTTCAAGGCAGTGAGCTGATCGCAGCCCTCACTTCAAGATCTCGCCACTCTCGCACCGACGAAGAAAGCAATACTCAAACCAAAGAGCCAAACATTTCCCTGTTCGATAACGCCTTGCCTTTACCACAACTCTTGGCGGGTGAACCCATTGTGATGATGAGCCAGTCGCAACACCAAAACTTGGGAGAAGTAGACACTCTCACTTTGGATGAGGTGCTCACCCAAGTGGTAGTGCTGCCCGATGAATGGCAACTGGGCAGCAGAATGTTAATGGACATTGGATTCGCTCAGCAATTGCTTAACAAGCAAGGGCAACTGAGCTATATCGCTATTTTTGACACGAAGAGCGACACTAAAAACAATACTCAGGATAAATGGCAGAGCCTCATAGGCGAGCAAGGGCAATGGATTTCCAACAACCAAAGCACGGATCTCGGTTCAATTACCGATAGCTTTCACCTCAACCTCACAGCTATGAGTTTGTTGGCGTTTTTGGTTGGCCTGTTCATCGCTTACAATGGCGTGAAGTACAGTTTGCTGAAACGTAATCGGCTGTTGGTGCAAATTCAACAAGCTGGGATTGCACCAAGCATCGTGTTTTCAGCTCTGTTAGTCGAGCTGACTCTTTTAGTCACACTAGGCGCGTCGCTTGGTTTCATTTTCGGCATTCAACTCAGCCATTGGCTGCATCCAACCGTCGCGATAACGCTTGAGCAACTTTATGGTGCAACACTGCTTCCCGGTACATGGCAGTGGCAATGGTTAGTGCAGGCACTGCTACTCACGCTGGCCGCAACGCTTGTCGCGTGTTGGCAGCACTTTAAACATCGAGTGCGACAACCCCTCTCTTCTCATGGCGGTTTCTATCAAGCGCCGGAAGCTTCTAACGAAAATCAGCTGTTTGTTATCGGGTCAGTATTAACCATTGTCGCGTTAGCAGGGTTATGGTTGAGCGAACATCACCGCTTCACCATGGCATGGCTCGGTGTGTTAGTGGTGTCGATTCCCTTGTATCTGCCCAAAACGCTCAGTGTGCTAGCGAACTGGAGCGAAAAGCGCACCCAATCGGGATTAATACAATATCTGTTTGCCGAGCTGCGTGAACTTATCTCCCCTCTTTCCCTTGCCATGATGGCGTTGCTTCTCGCTGTCACCGCCAATGTGGGAATGAATACCTTAGTCGGCAGCTTTGAATCCACGTTAAAGCAATGGCTTGAACAGCGCTTACATGCCGATATTTACGTTAGCCCTGCCCAAGGTGAAATCGCATATGTAGAGCGTGCGTTAGAACAGTTTGATAATGTTGAAACCGTCTATAAGCAATACTACGTCGATGATAATTTGCAGGGCTTACCGACTTTGCTCGGCACCAAAGACAAAGACACACTTGAGCAAACTATGGTGTTCCAATCCTACCTTAATGACTTTTGGACGCACTTTTACCAAGGTGAATTAGTGGCGATCAGCGAACCTACAGCGGTGAAGCTCGACTTGTCCCTTGGAAGCCAACTCAAGCTCGACGCGATCCAAGACAAAACACTCATCGTCGGGGCGATTTTTCATGATTACGGCTCACCGAATGGCGAAGTGTTACTTGCACCTAATTTATGGCTCGAAAGCGGATTTACGGATTTGCCAACCAGCTTAGGAATCAAAGTCTCTGGCGACCCACAAGTGGTGTACGAACAACTGCGCCAACAGCTGAATCTGCACCCTAGCCAGCTTTACGATCAAGCACAGATCAAATCCCTCGCTTTAGATATCTTTTCACAAACCTTTGCCATTACTCGAGCACTTAATGGCGTCACTTTAATGGTGGCGGTGATTGGCTTGTTCTGTGCGTGTTTCATGTTGCTCGATGCACGCAAAGCCGCCATTGCAAGGTTGTATGCGCTCGGTGTTAGTCAGCGAAAGTTGATGACGATGGTGGTCGGGCAGATTGTCATATTAGTTACCTTTACCTTAATTGTCGCCATACCGCTCGGCGCTATGATCGGTTATGTGTTGACGGACATCGTTACCCTGCGCGCTTTTGGGTGGAGTTTAAATTACGTATGGAATTGGAGTGACACACTCAGCATCACAGCCATCACCATTATAGTGGCTGTGATTGCGACCTTGATTCCACTGTGGCGTTTGGTCAGTAAACCCGTGGTATCCAGCTTGCAAAGCGAGGTATTGTGATGAATCGAGCAATGAGAGTTTTCGTTCTCACGCTTGGCATTTCGCTCCTTTTAGGATGCGAAGAATCGGGACACCACTCAACACAACAATCAACACAACAATCAACACAAAATATGGGGTCGATACTCGGTACTGAAACACAAACCGAGAATGAAACGGCAATCGATCAAGCGAAATTTTCTCCGGTAGTAAAAGGCGTGGAGATCAGCTTCCCTGCCGACCATCAAGCACACCCTAATTTTCGTCATGAGTGGTGGTATTTAACCGCAAACTTAATTGATGAAGACGGCAATGCGTTAGGCGTGCAGTGGACACAATTCCGCTTCGCAACTGCACCACAAGAAAGTGCCAATAGCGCCAATAAAACCGCATGGCAAAGTCAGCAAATCTACATGGCACACAGTGCTGTCACCACTAAAGATAAGCACTACGCCGATGAAAAATGGTCACGCGGCCAAGCTGAACTTGCGGGTGTTAGCTCTTCGCCATTAAATGTTTATCTCGATGACTGGCAATGGAACTCATCAAGCAATGACCTATTTCCAGCCACGTTGGTCGCTAACTCGGAGCAATTTGGATACTCGCTTAAGTTAACCAACAACGCGCCTTATCAAAAGCAATGTGAACAAGGTTACAGCACTAAAAGTAGCGATGGCAAAGTGGCTTCCTATTACTACAGCCAACCATTCATTAATGTATCAGGCGAAGTAACCATTGATGACGTCACTCATCAGGTTTTCGGCAAAGGTTGGATAGACAGAGAGTGGAGCTCGCAGTTTTTGCTCGACTCGCAACAAGGCTGGGATTGGTTTGCGCTAAGGCTGAGTGATGAAACCAGTTTGGTGGTATTTCAGCTTCGAAACTCAACATCAGGCAAAGCCAGTTATGCTCGCGCAAGGTTAATGCAACAAGATGGCTCTGGCATCGCGATTTCACAGCAAGACATCAGCTTAACCGCCATCAGGCAAACTGAAATCGATGGGCGTGACTACCCAACAGAGTGGCAAGTTTCGATTCCCACTCAACAAATCGAACTGACCGTCTCGGCACTCAATCCAGAAGCAAAAATGCCACTGTCAGTACCCTATTGGGAGGGGCCAATCGTTATTGAAGGAACACACTCTGGTACGGGCTATATGGAGTTGACTGGGTACTAAGCATACCTTTACGAACACCATTATGATCCAAAGATTTTGCTATACCGAAAATTTTACTATCGTGGATATAACTTTGTGGCTCTCGACTTAATTCATTGCTTTATCAAGGACAAATGTGAAACCCATCGCAATACAACCCCTGTTGAAAATACAATGATGTTTAAATAGTAATACCCTAAGAACCTTCGCTAAGGCAAAGTCATATATTTCGAGAATATTGTTATTGTACTAATGGACGCTTACTTTTCTTGCAAGACAAATAACGATAAAACGGAGCTCACAACAAATGAAAGCATCACTTAAATTTATCACTCTTTTGATCTTAGTTATTTCAATTCTCGGATGTGAAGATAAAAACGACGTTTATGCTAACCCACCTAGCCATCTATTAGAGCAACTAGAAGCATATTTCCCATTGTCTATTAAGTATGTAAGAAGAAATGAGGAAATAGCACTAACCCAAGGTGTTCCTTTACTCCCTCAATACATTGAAATTGCACACAAGGTTGGCATTAAATATCCTGAAAAAATCCGCGTACATTATGCCGATTCAATTCCTTTGCCTGAAAATGAATCGTTGCTATTTCAAATGCAACGTTTGGGGCTTGACTCTCCTTATTTTACGGGTTCAACATTTGGTTATGGTATTTGGATCGCTAACAAAGCAAAAGGTGACAAATTACTACTTTCTCATGAGTTGATTCATGTAAAACAAGTCGAAGACTTGGGGCTTGAAGCATTTACTAAAAAATATTTATTGCAACTAGCCATCTTTGGTTACGTTGAAGCACCGATAGAAATCGAAGCTTATGAAAATGCAGGTAAATACTTATAATCGTATTCATTATTAAACTACTTATCAATCGATTCAACGGACTCCAATAGCACTTTGTAATGGTTAGCTTTTTTGGTTAGAGTACTCGCATATTTTTTTGTGTATGTAGCTCTTTTTGTATGTAATTTATTGCACATGTAACATTTACGTATGTATATAGCTTCGTCGCATAGCTTCCACAAATTAACAAGGCATTAGGTGATCGAGAGAATTATGAGTGAGTACCAACTGACTGTGATTAGCCAAGTTTGGGTTTTGTTAGCCTTCTACCCCATGGTTTCTTATCTCTACTATTTAAATTCCAGGTCGATTGCTCAATCTGCTCACGGCCTATTATCCTTAATTGGATTTTTTTATGCTGTTGTTGCATGTGAATTTACTCAGTTTGACCCCCTGTATTATTGGTATTGGCCTATTTATCTATTTTTTGTCCTATCGTTACTTTCAACACTCTACTCATTTAAAGCCTTTAAAGGGAAAAAATTAGTGCACCTAATTCATGTGGTTACCATCCTCTCGAATGTACTGACCAGTTTTGTTTCGTTAATGGCGGTAGCCCATGATTGGATATAAGCGCCATACAAATATTTAAGGTTTCATAGGACTTGCCAAGCGACTGCTTGCCAACCCACTAGTGATATGAAAAAGCCATCACGAGGATGGCTATTTACGATTATAGATTGCAGAAGCACACCTTCATAACGCTCGTCAAAACGCTATTTAGTCAAATCGGCTTTGATCTGATCAACTTGATTCGCCAAAGAAGTATCTTGGAAATATTCACTGTGTGTTTTTCCTAGGTACAACTTCTTATTTGCTACTCGTTGATCCAACTTGTCTTTAACAATAGTGCCTTGTACCAACTTATTGTTTAACTCAAGCGCAATTGCGGAGCTGTCTGAGACTATACTTCCTTTCGTATCGTAGTAACGAACTTGGCTGATATTCGCATCAAATGGGTCACAGTAAGCCGCTCCTAAGTCACCATTTTCAATAATGCTGCTGTATTGTGCTTCGCTGATAGGCGTCTCTTTGTTTAATACGAACTGGCTCCCTCGCACACACCAGTTAATTCTTGTTCCAACACCAGGGAAGTATGCCGAAATCAAGTTAACTGCATAGTATGTATCTGGGGTTGACTGGTTTAATTTTGCATATCTATCAATCACCTTACCGCCAACAACTTGGAACTCAACTTCGCCATTGTCATAAGACTCAAAGAAATAGCTATTTCTAAACATCTTGCTGAAATTGACGTTATCAACAAAGCGCCCACTGTCGGATGTGAAGCTTTTCAATTGCTGCTTGTGTTGAATGCTACCTGTTGTAATGTTGGTCACTAAACCAACCACTGTGTTTTTCGCAGCGTCACTTTGCCAAGCCGTATAGTTAGTTATATTTTGTTGAGGTGTGTTTGTCGTAACATCGGCATCTACACTGTACTTGTAACTAAGCTCGGTAATGTCTTGGCCTACTTTATTAACCTTGGCATATGACTTGTAACGACGCGCTTCGCAATCTTGAAAATTTGCATCGTAGTAGAAATAACTGATCCAATCTTTAGCTTCGATAGCTTCGGTGGTGTGAGCAGAGTAATCGACAATTCCGTTTGCGCCATAAACACCATAGAAACCTTTGAGATCTTTTTGCTGCTTAGGTGATAGCTCTTCATTAAATTCATCGTCCCAACCAATACTGTAAATATTAAACAGGTTTAGAGACTTGATACACTCTTTGATGTCAGTGCTACCTATAGCATTAGCTGAATACATGACAGGACTGCTATAAGAGTTTTTTGCAACGTCATCTTTTGGATCTGCAACACTTCCTGATGCCGGGGTTATGGACATTTGAGGAACTACGGTTTTAGTCTTTTTAGGTGGTGGCGCAGCGCTATCGCTACCACCACCGCATGCAGAAAGTGTTACAGCTAATACTGATATCGTTGGGATAATAAACTTCAAATTTTTCCTCGGCATTTTGAGCAAATGATTCTATAAATGGTCACTCAAATACGAAAAAAAAAACAAATGCCTATATAACTAAATTCAAACCATTGACGAAAAATACGTGTGCGCCCACTATTAAGACCAAATTTAATCTTTTAATAACAAAAAGTTAAACATAAAAAGGGAAAGTAAGCGATTATTGACACGCTTGACAAAAGAAACCAATTACAACAAACGATTCTTATACTGTTCTGGCGTCTGTTTCGCGTAACGTTTGAACATAGTGATAAAAGGGCTTGCTTGGTTATAACCTAATGTAAGAGCGACCTCTTTGACCGATTGACCGTTTCTCAACAAGTCCATTGAATATAGGTAGCGCACTCGCAGTCGCCACTCTGTAAAACTCATTCCAAGCTCCGTCTGGCAGTGGCGAGAAAGAGTTCTTTCCGTGGTATGGACACGCTCAGCCCAATCTTTCAACGTCACCTCATCGGTTGGATTTTCTTCAACAGAAGCCAATATTGGTGCTAGATACTTATTGTCGGTTGAAGGCAAAAAGTGATGCTCAACCTCACGCTGCGCAAGTTGGTCAAGCAGTACCTGAACGAGTCTTTGATCTTGTTCTGTTTCCGCAACATTTATTCCACGATCGCGAAAGTCATCGATAATCGAAGACACAATCGGCGTAATCTTTATAAGGCTGGTTTTATCTGGCAGATGTTGCGTTAGCTCGGGGGCGATATTTAGCGAGCAGTAGTCCAAAGGCTTACGGTTATAACTACAATGCATCACCCCAGCCGGTACCCAAATCGCCAAATGTGGTGGCGCTAGAAATCGAGTGCTTTCCGCTTCCATCTCTAATATACCGCCACTGATCAATTGAACCTGTCCCCATGAGTGGCTATGAACTCGGGTTTCAGTGTTCGAAAGAAACGCTTCAAAATTCATAAATACGTTGGATGGTGCCTTATCAATTGATAAGGATGGATGAAGGTTTCTGGAGTGTTTTTTCAAACTTGTCTTCCTATCGCGCCTGATGTCTTTCTAAAGATACTTGTAAGTGTAACGACCTGTCAAACTAGCCACATCAACTCATTTGCGACGGAATTCACATGCATTATCTCTTACCATTTTTTACAGTCTGTATCTGGGGCGCCAATGCAATCGTCAACAAGCTTGCTGCAAGCACTATAGAACCTAGCGCAATGAGTTTTTACCGCTGGTTTTTTGCGATGTTAATTCTCACACCTTTCTGTATTCGCCCAGTAATGAAACAGTGGGCTGTCATTAAACCAAACCTATCAAAATTAGCGTTCCTCGGCTTTTTGGGCATGGTGTTGAACCAATCTCTAGGTTATTACGCGGGCTTAACCACAACTGCTTCGAACATGGCATTGATCACTTCATTAGTGCCGTTGATCAGTGTGTTTTTAAGCATCCCTCTGTTGCGCAAGTCGATTTCTAGTTTGAGTATTGTTGGCGGTGTGTTGTCACTGTCAGGCTTAGCTCTGATGTTAGGTAAAGGCGACCCGTTATTCTTCATTCATCAAGAACTGACTCAAGGCGATGGCTATATGCTAATTGCGGCCTTTGTTTATGCTTCTTACTGTGTGCTATTGAAACGCTGGAAAATGCCAATCAGCAATTGGGTTGTGATTTATATCCAAGGGATGTTCGCGGTCGCAATGTTGACTCCACTTTGGCTAACCAGCGAACAGCTTTTACCACCGCAACAAGCGATCCCATTGATAGCTTACGCCGCAGTTGCAGCTTCAATTTTAGCACCTTGGATGTGGGTGAAAGCGATTGACACTATTGGTGCTGATTCAAGCGCGATGTTCATGAATCTGATGCCAGTTATCGCGATTGTATTAGCTTCCACCTGGCTGGGCGAAAAGATTAACCAGTTCCACATTATTGGTGGTGCAATGGTGATTTCCGGTGTCATCCTTGCTCAAATCAAAAGAAAACCAAGGCTTGAGGCTCCCTTACCTCAGCAAAACTAACCCCGCTTAACCAGCGACAATGCCCTATTCCATTTTCCACTCAGTACCTGCCTCGTTAGCAGGTACTTTTGTTTATTGTCGATTTCTCGATTCATGCTCTCTGATTTTATTTTTCGATCACGAAACTTTAATAACGGTATTTACTATTGCAATATCTCAGCAACTTCCGTTTAATGCACTAAGTACGGTTTAAGTGCTCAAAGCGTTAGAATAGCTCTCCAGAAAGCAGGTAACTGTTGCTCCAATCGCTCTCCTATGGTCACACGGCTCATGTAACCCAGGCCACCATGAGCCATTTAGAAAAGTTATAGCAACGAAAGAACCGTCTAGTCACTTTGGTTTATACAAAATTGAGCACTTTAAACCGATAGCAATTTAGTTTTAAAACCTTAATTTCCCGGAAAATACAGATTATTACTGCAAAATGCATTAAAAGAGTTTTCTAGCAATAATACGAAAGGAAATATCCACGCGAAGGTTCTATACTTTTCGAACAGAAAGTGAGCTTATAAGAAAAAATCAAAACTATCGTTTTAGGATTAATTAAGATACCATCACTTTAACTAAACCGGATAAGCAACGGTTAGTTGGCTAACTCAAAAAGGTACCGATATGAGTACCACACGGCTTAGAAACACCTAGCATTCCGCTAGGTGTTTTTTTTTCAATCGACCTTTCGGCCAACTTGCTCGATAGAGTACTCCTCTGTTGGAGCATCACGTCCACCTCCTTTAAACATCAATATTCATCAACTCGCCATCTGTTTGAAAAAATAGTCTTGTTCGTGAGATTATCCGCTTTAATTTATGTCATCTTAAGTATATTGTTATTAGCAAGTAACGAGCATGTTATTCAGAATAATAATAAAGGAAGATAGATGAGCAGTCACAATAGCCGACAAGATGGTAAACGAGACGTTACTCTACGTTTTTTAGCGGAACCCGGGGATGTGAACTTTGGTGGTAAAGTTCATGGTGGTGCCGTAATGAAGTGGGTCGATTTAGCGGCTTACGCTTGTTCTGCTGGATGGAGTGGTAAGTACTGTATTACCGCTTACGCTGGTGGTATTCGATTCGTTGCTCCAATCCATGTTGGGAACCTTGTTGAAGTAAGTGCGAAGGTCATTTATACGGGTTCATCTTCTATGCACATCGCTATCGATGTTCAGGCCAGCGACCCAAAAGAACTCAATAACCGTCTAACGACTCACTGTATCGTTATTATGGTCGCTGTTGACGAAAATGGTAATCCAACTAAAGTGCCAGAGTGGGTACCAGAAACATCAGAAGACATCGAATTAAGAGATTCGGCTATTCGTCTTATGAACATGCGAAAACAGATCGGCGAAGAGATGGAAGCGCACGTAAAGTACCTGAAATAAGGCCACCAGCAGCTCTCCCCGACAAAACCTTATCACGATGCCAGGCACTTGCTTGGCATTTTGTTATCTACCCCCTCTTCATACACAAATAAACTGATAAACAGCGAATACGGACTAGAGAGCGTGATCCCCAGTCAAACGTTAAAAGGAATCGACACTTGCTCACGGATTTATTTTGACTGTAATAAAGTCGTCATTTTGCTCTGTTTAAATACCGCCAATCATAATGAATGTATTTAAATTTCTTGGAGCCACTTTTGAGCACGACATTTCCCACCCTTTGCGAATCTACACTGACGAACTTGAAGGCAGTTGAGTATCAATGGGTTAGAAGTTTGTACGTCGAAGGCTACGACACTAATGAAATTAACCACTATATCCAAGCTTGTTTTGGCGGTGATCAGACGTTTGCGGATCTGTTTCGTCGCGTAGCTCTTTATCAAGACAGCATCTATGTTTTACTTCAACATTTAGGTTGCGCACCTTCCAATAAAGAGTTCTAGTCTCAACATCAACCTTTTCTTTTTCTTTTTTCCTTTCAGGAATATTTTCCACCAAATCAATAACTACAGGGAATACTTACCACAAAACATTCACACGAGCCTGCCTTTATAGGCACTTTCTGTGTAATCGACCGATCCGTTGCATGCAAATTATTGAAGTATCACGCATGGAAATATTACTCATATATCAATAGAGCTGTGGCCCCTTATACTGAGTGTCTGATTTGTGAGACTCGTTGATGCCTTCAATTAGAGAGATGAAACCAGGAAAATCCAGGTAAGAGGTGCTTCAGTATTTAATGACTGAAAGAAACCAAAAAGACTGAGATAGAGATAGAGATAAAGATAAAGATAAAGATAAAGATAAAGATAAAGATAAAGATAAAGATAAAGATAAAAGTAGCAGGCATAAAAAAACCCAAGTAAGTACCTGGGTTAGAGTTACAAAAACCACTAATCATTAATAGCGTAAGGAACCTGATTAGTAGCCAGCTATGCGTAACCTGAGGGTTATTTTTATTACTGATCGGCGGCCAAACCAAATGATGTAATAAAAATGCCAATATAGAGCGACCTAACGGTCGCTCTTTTATCTTTCTTATACGGACAGCTTATCCTTTTACACCACCCGACGTCAAACCGCCAACTAACCAACGCTGAGCCAGTAAGAACACGATAGTAATCGGAAGTGCTGAAAGTACCGCCGCTGCCGCAAAGTCACCCCATAAGTAGTTCTGAGGATATAGGTACTGCTGCATACCTACCGCTAGCGTGTAAGAGTTCACGTCCGATAATAGTATTGAAGCAACTGGTACCTCACCAACAACACCAATGAAAGATAAAATGAATACAACCGCTAGGATTGGTACTGACAGTGGTAATAGAACCAATCTGAACGCTTGCCAAGGTGTTGCGCCATCTAATGCTGCTGCTTCTTCCAAAGAGTTATCAATCGTCTCAAAGTAGCCCTTAATCGTCCAAACGTGCAATGCAATACCGCCCAAGTACGAGAAGATCAGACCGCCATGCGTGTTCAAGCCTAAGAATGGAATGTATTGCCCTAATTTATCGAACAGTGCGTAGATAGCCACTAGAGCCAATACCGCAGGGAACATTTGAAAAATCATCATCGCTTTCAGGATAGTTTCTTTACCTTTAAAGCGCATACGAGCAAATGCGTAAGCCGATGTTGTCGATAGTGTCACAATAAGAATTGACGTAATACCCGCTACTTTTATCGAGTTCCACAGCCAAGTCAGTACTGGGAATGGAGGCGGAGTAACTGAGCCATCAGCATTCGTCACTGACATACCCAGAGCCAATTTCCAGTGTTCCAAAGATGGGTTATCTGGAATCAAGCTACCGGTCGCAAAGTTACCTTCGCGGAATGAGATAGCAATAATCATCAGTAGTGGGAAAATAATTAGCGCTAAGAAGCACCACAGCGCAATATGCGTTGCCCATACTCGGTATTTAAGGCTCTTACCTTGTACCATAGCCATTGTCGTGCTCCTTAATCTTGAGTCAATTTAGTGAAACGAAGGTTTAGTAACGCTAGTGCACCAACCAACAGGAAGATAAGCGTTGCGATTGCACTTGCTAAACCAAAGTCTTGACCGCCGCCGCCTTCGAATGCAATTCGGTACGTGTAGCTTACAAGCAAGTCTGTATAACCCGCTGGTTCAGAAGTACCAATCATGTTCGGGCCACCGTTCGTCAATAGTTGAATCATTACAAAGTTATTGAAGTTAAAGGCAAACGCTGCAATCAATAGCGGTGTTAACGGTTTTATCATCAATGGAAAAGTGATTCGCTTGAAGTTATCAAGGAAATTAGCACCATCGATTGCTGACGCTTCGTACAAATCTTCAGGAATCGCTTTTAGTAGACCCATACATAGAATCATCATGTAAGGGAACCCTAGCCAAGTGTTAACAATCAACACCATGGTTTTCGCTAAGATCGGGTCGGAGAACCAGTTTGGGCTTAAACCAAAGATACTCTCAAGCACCATGTTGATCTCACCAAAGCTCTGGTTGAATAGGCCCTTAAAGATAAGAATTGAGATAAACGCTGGTACGGCGTAAGGCAAAATAAGTAGAACACGATACACAGCACGGCCTTTCAGCTCTTCCCACTGCACAACGTTTGCCAGCACTAAACCAATTGCAAGTGTGAAGGCAACCGTACAAATGGAGAATACAACCGTCCAAATAAAGATACTGATAAACGGTTCTTTGATGCCGTCATCTTTCCAAACACGTTCAAAGTTAGCCGTACCAATGTCTACAACAAACCCTGGAGAAATAGTGTTACCGATAAACTCACCTTTCTCGTCAACCGGTTGGTAGAAACCCACTTCCATGTTTGGTTTCAATATTTCGCCAGATTCATTGTTGTATAGCGTTTCCCCGTCATCTTGAAGAGTGTATAGCGGTGCAACGGCAGCAAATTTACGTAAGCCGCTCATACGGATTTCATCACCATTTGGCAGATGGAAGTCGACACCGCTGATCACAGAGCGATTTTGGATGATCGCTTTGATCTTCTCTTTTTCACCTTGTACAGACTCAATTGCAGATAGGTCCATCTCTGTTGATGTCATGCCTTCCAGAGAAAATACATCAGTTGCTAACAGTTGGTCGCCATCTTTCACAACGATCTGGTGACCGTTATCTGTTTTGTACAAAGTAAATGGGTAGCTTTCACCACTTTGGAATGAACGGTCTAAAAGAACGGTTTGAGTGCGCTCTAGAGAGAGCTGGTTTTTTGCGCTGTAGTTAGTAAACGCAAGCCCTACGGTGTATGCCAATGGGAAAAGAATGAATAAGATCATTCCGGCAATACCTGGGTAAATATAACGGTGGGCGTAAGTTTTCTTACTACCAAAAATGTAAAGAGCCAAAGCCGTTAAAATCACAGTAAGCAGCGCAAATGCGAGCTCACCGCGAGAATACATTAAAATTGTAGCGTAGCCATTAATTAAGCCAACACTACCAAGCAACCCCCATTTGATGAAGACGCTTTTACTGCCTGGAAGGCTTGATGGTGCTTGGATCGCATCTGAACCTTGAACTGACTGCATAGAGGAACCTGCTAACGAGATATAAAAATAGAAAAGTAAGGAGAGGTTGCCCCCTCCTTAAAAGGTAGTGCTTGGTTGTTACTTAGTCATTCGAGCTTCAGCACCTTTTAGTGCTTGCTCTACTGATTGACGGCTATCAACTACGTTGCCAATAGCTTCTTCCATGCTGTACCAGAATGTTGTGAACTGAGGGATGTTAGGCATGATTTCGCCGTTCATCGCGTTATCCATTGTTGCTGCAATACGAGTGTCGCTGTCTAGTTGACGCTGGAAAGAGTTAAGAGCAACAGCACCTAGTGGCTTGTCGTCGTTCAAGCTCTTCATACCTTCATCAGTTAGTAGGTAGTTTTCCATAAACTCAACGGCTAGGTCACGGTTTGGAGAAGCCGTGCTGATACCACCAGCCCATACACCAACGAATGGCTTAGACGCTTTACCGTTGAACTTAGGCAATGTTGCTACGCCGTAATCTAGGCCCGCTTTCTCGATGTTTGCCCAGCCCCAAGGTCCGTTAATTGTCATTGCAACGTTACCCGCGACGAATTCAGACTCAGCAACTGAGTAATCCATATCCGCAGAAATAACTTTGTCTTTCACCATCTTCTCAATGAAATCCAGAGACTTCTGAACACCGTCAGTCGCTACGCCTGCATCTTTAATGTCATAACCTTCCGCTGTTTGCTTGAACGCGTAACCGCCGTCAGCTGCAAGTAGAGGCCATGTGAAGTAAGCGCCACCACGTAGAGGCCACATGATCGCTTTCTTGCCATCTTTTTGAAGCTTAGCGTTAAGTGCAGGGATCTCTTCCCAAGACTTAGGTGGGTTAGGAACAAGTGCTTTGTTGTAGATAAGAGAAACTGACTCAACTGCGACTGGGTAAGCGATTGTTTTACCTTCGTAAGAAACAGCATCCCATGCGAAGTCTACGATACCTTCTTTAGTTTCCTTAGAAGGTTTGATATCAACAAGAAGCCCCGCTTCTGCAAAACCACCAAAACGGTCGTGTGCGTAGAAAATCATGTCTGGACCATCGCCAGCTGCTGCAACCTGAGAGAATTTCTCTTCTAGTTTGTCTGGGAAAGCGACGGTTACTTTAACACCAGTATCTTCTTCAAAGCGTTTACCTACTTCAGCCATTCCTTCATAAGCTTTGTCGCCACCAACCCAAATAGTTAGTTGACCTTCTTCGATAGCAGCGTTTGCACCAAAAGAACCCAGAGCAACGATTGTGCCTAGAGCTACAGCGCTTAGAGCGTTTTTCATGTCAATATCCTTTTTATATTTATACGTAGGGCGCATTCAATTAAGACGAGCCAGTTTTCGGAGGCTATGATCTGAGAAAATCAATGACAGCTCATCATCCTAGCCACTACGCCCTCGCTATTATGGCCTAATTTCGTGATCGTCATCCGGTAAGATTGGCGAGCGAAGTCACAAAGTAGATACTCATCGTGATCCACATCACCGTTACACGGTGGATTTATTTGAACTGGATCGCCAATTATAGATAACCCCCTTTATCTACTCCTCCCCTCCTACTCCCCCTAGTTAATTTTCTATTAGGAGGATGTACCATTACGCGAATTCACCGAAACTGCATTCATCCAGAGTGGATAGTAAGAACCCTTTACCAGTGGATGTATGCGTTGACGCATTCTTCATTTAGCTGGCTTCACTGCCCGCTGGTGTCTTAATGAGCATCGAGCTAAATCTGTGATTGAATCACGGGGGAGATTTAGCTCGGCGTGGGGGAATTAGGCACGAGTTTGGCTATGACGGGTGGGCTTGATCAAAAAGCCAAGTCCCACCCACTTTTTTCTTACTCACTCAATACTTACCAATTCCTACAGTTACTGCTGACCCAAAAATTCCTTATAATGATAAGCAGTAAAACTTAAAATTTGATCGATCGAGGACAAGCTAGATGGCGAGTGTCACGTTAAAAAACGTTTATAAATCATATGGTGATGTACAGATTTCTAAGGACGTAACCTTAGACATCAACGAAGGTGAATTCGTAGTATTCGTTGGACCATCAGGTTGTGGTAAATCGACGCTATTACGCTGTATCGCGGGTCTAGAAGATATTACGTCTGGTGATTTGTACATTGGTGATCAACGCATGAACGATGTTGAGCCATCAAAACGTGGTGTAGGTATGGTATTTCAATCTTACGCGCTCTACCCTCACCTAAATCTCTACGACAACATGTCTTTTGGTCTTAAACTGGCAAACGCCGATAAAGCTGAAATTGACAAGCGTGTTGAACATGCTGCAGAAATCCTTCAGCTTGGTCACCTTCTTGAGCGTCAACCTAAAGCATTGTCTGGTGGTCAACGTCAACGTGTTGCTATCGGCCGTACTTTGGTTTCTCAACCAAACGTATTCCTACTTGATGAGCCTCTATCTAACCTGGATGCAGCACTGCGTGTTCAAATGCGTTCACAAATCACTAAGCTACAGCGTCAACTGGGCTGTACCATGATTTATGTAACACACGACCAAGTTGAAGCTATGACAATGGCGGATAAAATCGTTGTGCTTGATGGTGGTTTTGTTTCTCAAGTGGGTAAACCTCTTGATCTTTACCACTATCCTCGAAACCGTTTCGTTGCTGGCTTTATTGGCTCACCAAAAATGAACTTTATGTCGGTTCACATCGAACAAGCTGAAGCAGAACGCGTATTAGTACAACTTTCAAACGGTATGACTTTCTGGATCCCAGTTGATGGCACGACTGTCAACGCTGGTGACCGTATGTCTCTAGGTGTTCGTCCTGAGCACTTGTTGTCTGCTGAAACAGGTGATGCGACGATTGAAGCTGATGTGATGATGGTCGAGAAGCTCGGTAACGAAACTCAAGTTTACCTAAATCTTGAAAGCGCGGATGCTGACGTCATCTATCGTCAACCAGACACGTTGACGATTGAGTCTGGTGACAAGCTAGCGATTGGTATTCCTGCACACCGTTGTCACTTGTTCCATAGCGATGGTAGAGCATGTCGTCGCTTGTACAAAGAGTACGGCACCGACTAATCAGTTCGTCTTTTTAGGATATAACTTGCCCATATCGAATCCCTCTTACCTTTTAAGGGGGATTTTCCGTTTAAGACAACTAGTTTTACTTTCATTAAACAGATCGCGCTTTGTCTGTTCAGTATAAAAACCAAAAAGGCCTAGCGAATGTTAGACCTTTATCTGTTCAAGCTAAAAGCCATCCTATCTAAACGATAAAGATATAGGCTTGCTCAACTTTAATACCAATCGTAGTAAATAACTTAGTGAATTGGCGTATCACTTGTTTTGTTGAACTGGCCAAAATGCTGTTCTAACACTTCAGGTGTCAGTTTGCCTTCAGCTTCTAGTCGCTTAAATTCAGCAACAATCGCTTTTTGCTCTTCAAGTGATGGAAGTTTCACTTCAGGCTCATCGCCCATCTCTTGAGTCATCTGCTCTAGTTCTTTTTCAAAATCGCTCATGATACTTACCTAAATATTAAACCTAGCGAGATTTTACTCATTTACGCTCTATGATGCTAGGGCGATTAGGTGCAAAGCCCGAAACCAGATCAAGTGAACGTCAGCTTAAATGCAGAACTGCGGTCTGAATGGCGACGTTCAACATAAAAAGCTATACCAAACGTAACAAGCAGCATCAGACGTAAAAAAGCCGGATTCACGTGAAATGAATCCGGCTCCAATGTAAGTGTTGCAAGTTTATCCGCTATTAAAGCTTAAACGAGCCAACCATCTTATCTAGACGAGAAGAAAGCTGTTGAAGTTCTTGGCTCGCTTCAGCAAGCTGCTCTGCGGTTCCAGTCGTCACTTCGTTAATCGCGTTGATTTCTTCAATATTCTGGTTGATGGTATGAACTACGGTTGATTGTTCTTCCGTTGCCGTTGCCACTTGAGTGTTACGATCAGTGATATCAACGATACGGTCTGAAATGCCACCCAGTACGTCCACCGCTTCATCCGACGCCGATACGCCTTCAAGTGTTATCACTTTACCGGCACTCATAGCCGTTACGGCATCTTTAGCATCACTTTGCAGTTGGTTGATCATCTTCTGAATCTCTTCCGTAGAATCTGCGGTACGGCTTGCTAGGTTACGAACCTCATCGGCTACAACGGCAAAACCACGACCTTGTTCACCCGCACGCGCAGCTTCAATAGCAGCGTTCAGAGCAAGTAGGTTGGTTTGTTCAGAGATGTCACGAATTACACCCAAAATAGAACCAATGTCTTGAGTTGTTGAAGCTAACTGCTCTACCACTTGACCTGTACTTTCGATGTCTTGCGCTAAACGACTGATCGCGTCTTTTGCTTTATTTACCACAGATCGGCCTACTTCAGTATTGCCTGAAGCCTGTGTTGCCGTTTCCGCAGCCGTTGCCGCATTCGATGCAATCTCGCTGATTGTCATGCCCATCTGGTTAATGGCTGCAACTACCTGAAGAGTTTGATCTCGTTGTTCTTGGCTATTGTCGTGGGTGATGTGCGCTTTATTAGAAACACTCTCAGCAGCGACTTGAAGTGCTTGGCTTGTAGAAAAAACCTCTTTCATCGACTCGTGAATCTTTTCGATGAATCCATTAAAGCCCTTTGAAAGCTGTGCAATTTCATCGTTGCCTTTCACTTCGATACGCTGAGCAAGGTCACCGTCACCTTCGCCAAGGTCACCGAATCGCTTAGCCAAAAGTTTAATCGGTTGAGTAATACTGTTTGCTAGCACCACGCCCATCAGAATAAAGATTAACGCTACAGCAGCGGTCATGATCAGCATCTGTTTAGCCGTTGCATCAAGCTCAGCAAAAACTTCGCTCGTCGGAACTTCACCAACAACGAACCAATCCATTGACGGCACATACAAACTCGCGACAAACAACTCTTGTCCTTTATGTTCCGTTGTAATCAGGTTGAATCCTGACTTGCTTAACAACTGACTAGATTGAGGACCGTAAAGTTGTTGAAGTGATGAATCACTAAGCGAACGTTCGCGATGAATTTGAACATCACCTTGGCTATTCGTTAAGAAAACAAAACCTGTATCTTCAATCTTAAAACTATTGAGTAGACTTACCATGTCACCCATCGATTTCGATAAGCCAGACATCGCTAAACCAGAAGGTTGTTGGTAGTTAGCGAACATTTTCACTTCACCTGTCGCTTCTTGGAACATGCTGACCATTGTCTGCTGGCCAGATTGCGTAAAGCCAAAGAACCAACCATCTTGCTGTTGATTGAGTTGACGCAAGAAGCCATCTTGGTTCCAGTAGTAGGCCGTTTGACGGTTCGCTACTGAGGCATCATTTAGCTGGTATTGGTTACGAACATTGTTCAATTGTTTTACCAACTTGTTCTCTAACACTGCATCGCGATCGGTCGATCCGATAACGTCAGAAATGAATTCATTCGAAGCAATTTGTTCTGCAGCTAACAATAACTGAGAGACTTCACGGTCAATTTCACCGTTAATTCGCTCTAACATTCCCGGAAGCTCAATATCGACTAATCGATGACTCAAAACCTCTCTTGCTTGCTTTTGTGCCATCGCACCGACGATCACCGTTGATGCAAGAACCGCGAAGGTAATTCCAAGTACAACTTTTTGTTTAATACTCAGAGAGTTAGTTTTCAACATATTTGGACCTTTAAAAAGAATCGCTCGTTATTTATATATCCTGAACAGGATTTTTTTGGTGCACTTCAACCAGTAGTGCACTCTCTCCACCATGTATCGGCTAAACCCCATCAAACTAGAGAAATATTTCGCAAAAATTTGTAAGCATGGTGAAAAAAGCAACCATCCTCCTACAGATGAAACTATCAGCAAGGCTAATGCAGTGAAACGTGCCCATTCATTTTAATTATTTGGACAATAAGGTTCCACGAAGCTCACTTAACGACAGACCTCTGAAGCTTTGATATATAAGAAACGATTGATATGGTACAAACCATGGCTTAGTGGTTTTTTCTCATTAACTGCTTGTAAATAATTCCAATTTTGAAAAAATAAATTCCACAAACGTACTGGAACTTTTTCCTAGTAATCAGTGACCAATACTCAAAATAAGAATCAAATGGTACCCAGAGAGTCCAAAAATGCATAAAAATAACTTCGAAATCCTTCAAAACTTCCTAGAGTCTCAAATCATTGGTCAGCAAGAGCTCGTAAAACAACTGATGATCGCCTTACTGGCAGATGGTCATATCCTTGTTGAAGGGCCTCCCGGGCTAGCAAAAACTCGCGCAGTAAAATCATTGGCTGACTGTGTCGAGGGAGATTTTCACCGAATTCAATTTACCCCCGATCTATTGCCTGCCGACCTAACTGGTACCGATATTTTCCGTCCAGAAACGGGAGAGTTCACCTTCCAATCTGGGCCTATTTTTAACTCGCTTATTCTAGCGGATGAGATCAACCGTGCTCCAGCGAAAGTACAAGCCGCTATGTTAGAAGCGATGGCCGAGAAGCAAGTCACGGCAGGTCGTAAAACCTATGCGCTGCCTGAGCTGTTTTTAGTCATGGCAACACAGAACCCGATTGAGCAAGAAGGCACTTACCCTCTACCAGAAGCTCAGTTAGACCGTTTCTTGCTGCATTTAGAAGTGGCTTATCCAGATATGGAAAGTGAGCTGGAGATCTTGCGCCTAAACAGAGGCGAAGCTCAAGGCAACCAACCTGTTCAACCAGAGCCTATATCTCAACAAACTATCTTCGAAGCTCGCCAAGAAGTGCTCAACATTCACATGGCAGACACCATCGAGCAGTACATTATTCGACTAGTTATGGCGACTCGCCAACCTAAGCAATACAGCGACCAACTTGATCAATGGTTAGACATGGGTGTCAGCCCGCGTGCAACCATTGCGTTAGACCGATGTGCCCGCGCTCACGCTTGGCTTGCTGGCCGCGACTATGTTACTCCACAAGATGTTCAAGCGATGGCATTCCCTGTATTACGCCACCGCCTGCTTCGTAGCTACCACGCGCAAGCGGAAGGGATCACGGCAAATCAAGTGATCGCACACCTTATATCACTGGTTGGTAGCGCATAGGGATACGCGCATGAATAATCAATTACCCAACCATAGTGACGGTGTCACGTTAAATCTAGACGAACTGCTGCAATACAAAGCGCAGTCTGTTCGCTGGTTGCCTCCAGCCAAAAGCCTTTGGTCGCAACTTAACGGTCAACACGAGAGCAATCGTAAAGGTCGCGGGATGAATTTCTCTGAGGTTCGTCAATACCAGGCGGGCGACGACATCCGCAGCATTGATTGGCGCGTCACGGCTAGAACGGGCAAGGCGCACACAAAACTGTTTTCTGAAGAAAGAGAACAGCCTGTGATTTTGTTCTTAGATCTATCGAGCAGTATGATTTTCGGCTCTACCTTGTTGCTTAAATCGGTTCAACTCGCGCACTTTGCCAGCCAACTTTGCTGGCTAACCGTCGCTCAAAAAGACCGTATTGGCGCAGTGATAGATACTGGCCAAGAGATCATTGAGATTAAACCAAGTGCTAGCAACCATGCTCCGCTGCGTATTTTACAAAAAGTCATAGAAATCAATAATGCAGCGTTGACCAACCAAGACAATCACAGCGACACAACCTTTGAGCATGGATTGAAGTCTCTTCATCAGCTTTGCCCGAAAGGCAGCGATATCATTATGCTCAGTGATTTTGTTCGTTATAACGAAAGTAATTACTCACTTATCAATCAGATACGTCGACATAATCGAGTTCGCTTAGTGCATTTTTACGATCCACTAGAGCAAGGTGTTACTGCATTCAAAGGTTCAAAACAGATCACCGACGGCAATAAAACGCAATGGTTTAACTTTTCATCAAGCAAGGAAAAGGAAAAGCTCAGTCACGCATTTGCTCAGAAGCAGCAACAACTTATGCAAATGAGCCTTTCTCTTGCTATCCCATACAGTTCATTGTCTTGTGCGCAATCGTTAATGAGCCAAGTATCAGGAGTTCAGTCATGAATCAACCTCTCGACTTGAGCCCTATTATTACGCCAAGCGCACCGTCATGGTGGCCATTGGCATGGGGTTGGTGGGTAGTAATTATTACAGCCACCGCTCTAATCGCCTTAATGTTTTTCATGGCAAAACGCAGAAAAATCAATCAACAGGCGAAGCAAGAAGCCCTTACTTGCTTCCGTAATAGTCAGTTTTCAAATGCCCTCTCTCCGAGCGCAGCTCAAAACATCGTTCGTCAAGCAGCACTAAGCTATTTCCCTCGTGAAAAAATTGCAGGCTTGTCTGGTGATGATTGGTTGACGTTCTTAGATGCGCAATTGAAAAAGCCGCTGTTTGTAGCAAAACAATCCCATTGGCAGCAAGCGCTCTATCAAGATACAGCCTTAATGAGCGACGAACAGAAAAAGGCTCAACAGCAATTGGTTAATGACTGCGAAACCTGGCTTCGTAAAGCCCTTCCTCCAAAGCGAGGTCGTTATGAGTGATTTTCTAAACTCTATGTTTCTAAGCAAGAACTTACTAAACATCGAGTTCGTTTGGTGGTGGATGTTCTTCATCGCGCCACTGCCGTTGCTCGTTTACTTGTTCTCGCCAAGGTCAGAATCAAGCAGTGCCCTAAGACTTCCATTTCTACCAGAAGACAGCAATACCAAAACGCCGAGCAGCCGCTTACCCAAAGCTTTGTCGGTCATCATCTGGCTTTTATTGTTGACGGCAATGGCACGTCCAGTTTGGTACGGCGAACCGGTTGAGTTTCAGCCCAAGCACCGAGACTTGATGTTAGTTGTCGACCTCTCCGGATCGATGAGCCAAGAGGACATGCAGTTCAATGGCGAATACATCGACCGCTTGTCGGCGGTGAAACGCGTATTGAGTGACTTTATTGATCGCCGCAAAGGCGACAGAGTCGGGTTGGTGCTCTTTGCTGATCACGCCTACTTGCAGACCCCGCTTACGCTAGATAGGGATACGCTTTCACAACAGCTCAATCAAGCGGTGTTAAAGCTTATCGGTACTCAAACTGCGATTGGTGATGGTATTGGCCTTGCCACCAAGACCTTTGTCGACAGCGATGCCCCTCAGCGTGTGATGATTCTACTCAGTGACGGCAGTAATACTGCGGGCGTATTAGATCCATTAGAAGCGGCGGACATTGCAAAGAAATACGACGCCACAATTTACACCGTGGGTGTCGGGGCTGGCGAGATGATGGTCAAAGAGTTCTTCATGACTCGTAAGGTCAATACTGCTCAAGACTTGGATGAGCGTACTCTAATGGAAATCGCCAAACGCACTGACGGTCAGTACTTCCGAGCGCGAGACAGCAAAGAACTGGCAACGATTTACGACACCATTAACCAATTAGAGCCCGTGACGAACACCACTAAGATATGGCGACCACAACAAGAGTGGTTCGTATGGCCGCTATCTGCGGCAATGTTCTTCGCATTTATGCTGTTAGCCATTAGGAGAAACAATGTCTAACTTTACTTTTATCTACCCATACTGGTTCTTGGCTCTTGCCGTGCTGCCCGCAATTTGGTGGCTTAGCAAGAGACCATCCAAGCAAGGGTTATTGGCGTCACACATCGCCCGTTATTTGGCTCCTGAATCGAGCAAGCCATCGATAAACCGCAGCACTTATTTCGGTGTTTGGTGGTTGGTCGGTGTCATCGCATTGGCCGGTCCAAGCTTTGAAAAAGACGAACAACCAAGCTTTGAAAAAACACAGGCGCGAGTTGTGATCATGGATATGTCGATGTCTATGTATGCCACTGACATTAAACCAAACCGTTTAACACAGGCACGATACAAGGCCCTGGATCTGCTTTCGTTATGGAAAGAAGGCCTAACGGGAATGGTGGCATACGCCGGAGATGCTTACACCATCAGTCCGCTAACGTCTGACATCAACACCATAAAGAACCTCGTACCCAACCTTTCGCCAGATATCATGCCCTTCCAAGGCGGCAATGCAGCATCGGCAGTTAAGCTTGCGATTGAGATGATGACTCGCGCTCATATCTACCAAGGCGACCTAGTGCTCATTGCTGATGATATTGATGGTCAAGAGAAGCAAGAGATCAATTCACTACTCTCTGGCAGCAATTGGACATTGTCGATTTTAGCGGTAGGAACTGAAAGCGGCGCGCCGATCTCGTTACCTACAGGTTCGATGTTACAAACCAGCTCAGGACAAACCGTGGTTGCGAAAACCAACTTAGATAATATGCGCGACCTGACTCGTCTCTCTGGCGGCACATTCACTGAATTGCAATTTGATAACTCAGACGTTGAACACATCGCAAGTTACCTCGACCGAGTTGCGACAACATCAGAAGTGACTAAAACCAAGAACTCACTCAACACCAGAGTGACTAACGGTTTCTGGCTATTGCCGTTTCTGTTACTTCCTGCTCTTGGGCTCTTTCGAAAAGGGATCATTTGGTGTGGCCTAGCTGTGCTTGTCTCATTCAGCCAACCGAATACTGCGTTTGCAAACCCTTGGAAAACCGATGATCAAGTGGGTTATCAGTTGTATCAAGATGAGGACTTTCAACAAGCAGCAGAGCAGTTCGAACAGCAAGAATGGAAAGGCATTGCGCAATACGAAGCCGGTGATTTCGAAGCGGCCGAACAGACGCTACAAAGTCTTTCTGGCGAAGATGCTCGCTACAACCTCGCCAATGCACAAGCAAAGCAAGGCAAGTACGACCAAGCAATTGAAGAGTACCAACGTATTCTCGAAAGCAACCCTGAACATGCTTATGCGAAGAAGAACCTAGAGATTGTCGAACAGGCTCAGAAGCAGCAACAGCAACAGCAACAGCAACAGCAAGGCGATTCTGAATCCAAAGAGCAAAACGAACAAAACCAGCAAGGTCAGCAAGGTCAGCAAGGTCAGCAAGGTCAGCAAAGTGATTCTTCGCAAAACTCGCAGGATCAACAACAGAGCTCTGCTGACAATGGCAAGTCGCAAAGTCAAAGCGGCGGCCAAGATCAAAACAACAAACAAGATCAAAGTGAAAACCAAGATCAGAATACTGACCAAAGCCAAGCTGATAGCAGCTCTGATTCCAAGACGGATGAAGAAAACGACAAGCAAGCTGTGCAACAAAACAAAGCGAATCAAGCAGATAAACAGTCACAGGACAAAGGTGACTCAGCATCTCAAACTGCCCAAGCGCAAGAGACGGCTAAGGAAGACAGTGATAACAACGCTCAACCTGCTGCGGCACAAGTATCAGGTCAACCTATGTCGAGCGATCCGGATATGCGAAAGCTTGAGCAAGTAGAAAGCGCCCGTGACCCGAGCCTGCTGCTTAAAGCGCAAATGATTCTACAAGCACGCCAAAAAAGTGCTCCTAACAACCAAAACAAAAAGTGGTAACCATGCAATCTCTAAACAAGCCATTTTTCTCAATACTCCTGACTTTGTTGCTGGGAGCTTTCTCGTCCTTCTCGGCATTGGCAGCAACTGCCGTAGCGAGCGTTTCACAAAACAGCGTCACTAAAGATGAAGTGTTCCTACTCAGAATCGCAACCGATGAAAAGGTCTCTTCGGATGCTCTAGATCTAACAGCTCTCCAACAGAATTTCTATGTTGGTAGACCAAACTTTGGCTCATCGATGCGAATCGTCAATGGCAGTCGCACCGTATCTAGCGAATGGAATATCACCCTTGCCCCACTTCGATTAGGCCGATTAGAAATACCTAGCTTTGATATTGAAGGTGCCAAAACCCAACCTATCACCATCAACGTTTCGATTAATAAAGCCGCTCCAAAGCAGAGTGATATGGCGGAATTCCAATTAAATCTCAGCAAAAACATCTTGTATCCACAAGAAGTCGCCGAGCTTGATGTAAAGCTCATCATCAAAGCGGATCCAAGAAGATTACAAGATCCCCAAATTTCTCTACCAAACTCATCAAATTTGGACGTGGAACCCATCGGTGAGTCGAAACAGTTCCAAGATGTTATCAACGGACAAGAAGTGACAGTGGTTCAACAGTCATTCCGTATCTCTTCACAAAAAGCAGGTCAATTTAAGCTGAACGGGCCGAAGCTAACAGGAGCGGTTGTTTACTCAACCAACAACTCAAGCAAAACTCGCCTTTTCCAGCTCGATACTCCTGTCGAAAGCTTAAATGTGACTGTAAATCCTGTGCCAAAGGGCTATCAAGGTGAGTGGTTACCAACCTCTGACCTTAAGTTGCTACAGAAATGGTCAGACAGCCAAGGTAATGAGCTAACAGGTAGCGATGGTTTCGATAGAGATAAGCAGAGCTTTGAAATGGAAGCAGGCGATTCTCTAACTCGTACCATCACAATGACGGCTAGCAACTTAACGCAGCACCAACTGCCGAAACTAAACATCACCTACCCGAAATCGATACGTGTTTATGAAGAGAAACCGCAATTTGGCACAACTCAGTCTGGTGATGCTGTCGTTGTTTATAAGCAAGTATTGATTCCGAAAGAGGCTGGAAACATCTCGCTTCCTGATGTGTCTCAAGCTTGGTTTAATACCGATACTCAATCGGAACAAACCACTAAAGCACTTGGCTTAGAATTGTCGGTACAAGCTAGCGAGCAAGCTGCATCAAGTACGCCTCCTCCTACGATTGAAGCGTCGACACAACAAGTAAGCCCGACGGTTATTAGCGTTGATAATCCAGGAGTATGGCCTTATCTGACCGCCCTATTTGCTGTTTTGTGGTTAACCAGTTCTGCGATTGCTTTCTACTTCTGGTCACGCTGCGGCGCAGCAAAAAAACTAAAGCGCCCAGTTCAACATCAATCAGATACGGCAGAGGCTCTTATTAAAGCGCTGAAAGCGAAAGATGGTGTGATGACCAGAACCCTGCTTGAGCAATGGAAAACAGAAAACCCAGATTTGAGTGATGAAACATTAGAAGCAATTGAAGTCGAGCTAACGAAGCTCAATCAAAGTCTCTATGGTGAAGATGACTCACTAAGTCAGCCATGGGATCCTACTGAGGCAATCAAAGTAGTTAAGAAGCCAAAGCGAGTCTCTAACAAAACGCGTAAAAGTTCACTAGAAACGCTTTAATTAACCAGAAAATAAAACTGGCAGAAAAAATGAAGCCGTGATGACCACCTTGTGAGCATCACGGCTTCATTCGTTTTTAAGAACAGGAAAAATAAACACCACACTAAGTCAGTGTAGCCGCAATTTTTCTTCGCTTCATAGCCGAGACAATTCGATTTCGCCCTGAATCTTTCGCCTTATACAAAGCCTTATCAGCCTTGCCATACAACAAATCAAAATCGAACTGGCGCTGATCCGAAGTTATCGATGCATAACCCACAGATGCGGTTAAATATTGGCTAGTACAGCTTTTACAATGGAGAATTTTGGCATCTTCAATACTTTGCCTAATCGACTCTGCACGCTGCTTTGTTGTTGTGTGATTGGTGCCGATCATCAACAACATAAACTCCTCACCGCCGATACGGCAGAAGGTTTCTTGATCACCATAAACATGAGTGCTCAGTATCTTGCCAATAGCACGTAAAGCGACATCCCCCTCAGTATGGCCATAGACACTGTTGTACAAGCCAAAATGGTCAAGGTCTACAAGAATTAACCCAAAAGTGACCTCATTCTGCGTAGCAAATGCACCTTGCTCCTCACAATTCAAATCATCTAAAACTTGTGACAACATACGGCGGTTACCAAGACGAGTCAGCGGGTCGAGTTTAGAAATCACATCTAGCTGTTCATTCGCATTTTCAAGCTCTTGAGTTCGCTTGCTAACCTCTTGCTCTAGAGTTTCATTGAGCTTTTTAATCTCCTCTTGCGCCATGGTTCTTTGCAATACTTCAGCAAGGCTAGAGGCGAAGATACGTATCACTTCACGCAGTTGTGAAGTTAAAGGGCTTCGTGTTAGCAAATTATCCGCAGCGATAAACGCAATCGGAACACCTGTATTTGTGGTGAGCATTGTCATTGCCGTCCAACCAACCCCGACAATATTGTAATCATGATAAATAGGGACTGATTCTTCAAAAGCGACTTGGTTAGGGTAAGTACGAGCTGCAGACACAATGTCACGCTCTACCAGCTCGGAGCGATAATAGGACTCATCGACAATATCGCCTTTTATATCGGTACCCCAAGTACCTTGCATGTAACTGCAATTTTTATCGGTAAGGAAAACGGCTAGTCGATCAATGCCTAAATGCTGAATAGCAAAACTGACGGCGGACTTACACACAGCACTGACGCTATCGCAGCGAGACAACTCAACCATACTCGAATGCAGCATTCGGATGTTCAGTTCTTGGCGTTTACGAATGTATATCTGAGACAGCAGAGAGCCAAACGATTCAAGCATCTGCTTTTGGTAATTGGTAATTGGCGAGCGGTGAATGTAGTTGTCCATAGCAATCCAACCTACGGGTTTATCCCCTTCACGCAAGATAAGCATGCCATTCCACCCTTGCCCTACAACCTTACCTTCTGTGTAGAGTGGAGCATGTTCAATAACGACCAAGTTAGTGTAGTTGTCAGACAATGCCTCTATATATTCCGATTCGAGCTGATGCAGGTCATATTGTGTGTGATGTTCGCTGTTGGTTTTTCCTAGTTCATCGGTGCCGTAAGTGCCACTAAAGCAACGCTTTTTCATATCAAGCAACATAAATATGGCGCGATCAAAACCAAGTCTATCGCGTACCGCCTCTACCGATGCTTTGTAGAGTGCATCCAATGATTCAGGGTTCGAGAGCTCTAATGCCACCTGATGAACCAATTTCATATTCTCAACAAACAACTCTCGAAGCTTAATTTCATCAAGATATTGCGCTTCACGTGTATCCCTATGCTTAATCTCGATAGCTGCATTTTTTTCTGCGCGAATACACTGCCAGCGAGCTGCCGCTAACTGAAGGCCATCCAGCCCTTGGTCAAAGGTTTGATTAACTTTTTCTGCGATGCAATTTTGAATAATTAAATAAGTTCTACAGGCTGGTGCGTTGTCGAGCATCATGATGAACGACTCTCCACCAAGCGCTTTACTGTGCTCCCACTTACAGGTATTGATAGACATCGGTAACACACCGTCTGCAGTGTCGAACTGTGAAACCCATGGCCAAAATGTTGAAGGGTAATGATCAAGAGAGGTTAATTCACCGTAGGAAAACAACGGTAACGAGTCGCTTTCTGGTATTGGCTCTGCAAATATTCCGATCCCTTGGGGACCAAGCATTTTAATCAGGTAGTCAAACAGAGACTCAGCCAATAAACGGTGATCACGCGTAGCAGATATCTGTTTTGCAAAGGCTTTAACATGCACGGTGTTGGTCCATTGGCTAATAAGAATAACGCAAAAATACAGAAGCCTTGATATGCAATCAATGTAACTAAAAATGAGATGTTAAGTGAGTCGCAATTTGACCTTTTGCATTATCACAAGCATGAGAAGGACTACAAAAATGGGATTTCCTGCCCAAAATTTCGTCGACATGTGATGTTTTTTAACAGCATAAAAAAGCCCCACCTAGAGTGGGGCAAAACTTCCATCGCTTATAGTTATAGTGATAATTCTGTAAATCGAATCGATTATCTAACCTGCGTTTCAGTTAGTGGTATTGACCACGTTATCGATTAAGCAATTAACCAAAGTCGCCGTTTACATAGCCTTTAGTGCGATCATCTTTTGGTTCGCTGAAGATAACGCTGGTTTCGTTGTGCTCTACAAGCTCTCCCATTAGGAAGAAAGCCGTGCGGTCTGAAATACGGCGGGCTTGCTGCATAGAGTGCGTTACGATAACGATAGTGAAGTTCTTCTTCAGATCTTCCATCAACTCTTCAATTTTATGAGTCGCAATTGGATCAAGTGCTGAAGTAGGTTCATCCATCAAAATTACGTCTGGTTGCATTGCGATGGTGCGAGCAATACACAGACGTTGCTGCTGACCACCAGACAAACCGAATGCGTGTGCTTTCAAACGATCTTTCACTTCATCCCAAAGCGCCGCACCGCGAAGTGAATTTTCAACCACTTCATCAATGTGCTTTTTGTCTTTGATACCTTGAGCACGTAGTCCGTATGCCACGTTTTCATAGATGCTCATTGGGAATGGGTTTGGCTTTTGAAAAACCATGCCGACTTTAATACGTAGATCAGCCACATCGATATTGCCGTAGATGTTGTCGCCATCCATCTCAAGAAGGCCGGTGATTTTTACACCTTCAATAAGATCGTTCATGCGGTTCAAGCAGCGTAATAGCGTTGATTTACCACAACCCGACGGGCCAATTAAAGCGGTCACTTGACGCTCTGGCACGGGTAGGTTGATTGATTTAAGCGCTTGGTTGTCGCCGTAAAAAAGGTCTAGGTCTTTAATATTAAATTTGTTCATATTCGTAATCTCGTAATTCGTCAAAGTCTGTACTGTGTTTGTTTTAGGAGCTCATTTGGCTCTAGAAAACCCTGCTTAGTAAGTTGCAGTATTAAAACGTCTTGCGATCAACTTAGTGAGTGTGTTGATCAGCAGTACAAGAACAATCAGTACTGTTGCTGTGCCGTATGCTTGATTCCATTCTTCAATGGTAAACAGCTCCGTCGTTAACTTATATAAGTGAACGGTTAGTGTACGGCCAGAATCCAATAATGAATCTGGGATACGAGCAACCATACCTGCGGTCAAGAATACTGGTGCTGATTCACCAATAACACGACCAATACTCAGAATAACTGAAGTGATGATACCTGGCATTGCACTTGGTAGAATCAAACGCCAGATTGTGTAGATTTTAGAGGCACCCAAACCATATGAACCTTCACGGTAGGTTTGAGAAACGGCCATTAACGCTTCTTCAGTGGTACGAATAATCACTGGAAGAATCAAGATGCTTAGTGTCAACGCGCCCGATAGGATAGAGAAACCTAAACCTAAAATAGCCACGAAAAATGTCATACCAAACAAACCGAAGATGATTGACGGAATACCTGCTAATGACTCGGTGCAAAATCGAATGATCTTGACTAAGCGACTGCCTACTTTTGCGTACTCAGTCAGGTAGATTGCCGTCATGATACCCAATGGCGCAGCAACCGCAATCGAAGCAATAACCATGTAGATTGTCGAGATGATCATCGGGAAAATACCGTGCTCATCGCCCGTTCGCGTGTAGTCATCCGTGATGAAATTCCAATCAACGTGCTGTAAGCCGTTTGAGAGGATGTACCACATAATCCAAAACAAGAAGCCCACCGTTAACGCGGCAGCAGCCCATATAAAGCCACTCAGAACGGCGTCTTTACGTGCGCGGGCTTTCTTTAACGCGATTTTATTCATCGTCTTACCTTGCGAGTTCGTAGGATTAGCTTGAGGTGCTACGTTATTTTCTAAAGACATAATGTTACCTCGCCTTCTCACGGTTCAAGTAAAGGAGAATTGCATTCAGAGACATGATGAAAACAAGGAGAACAACACCCGTCGCATATAGCGCACTTGCGTGAATACCACTCGCGTAAGACATTTCAATCGCAATGTTCGCGGTTAGTGTACGAGCTGAATCTAAGATACCTTCAGGCATTGCCGGCGCATTACCCATCACCATAATGATTGCCATCGTTTCACCAAGAGCACGACCAATACCCAAAATTACGCCCGTCATAATGCCTGAGCGAGCAGCCGGAACGAGCAACTTAAAGATGGTAAAGATTTTTGAAGCACCTAACGCTAAAGAACCTTCTTTATACGTTCTTGGTACAGCACGGATTGAGGTTTCAGAAACCGTAATTACCGTCGGAAGGATCATCACACCCAGTACAATAATACCCGCCAAAATCGTGTTACCCGCGGGCACTTGAAATACGTTTTGAATAAGGGGAACGATAATAACGAGGCCGAAGAAGCCGTAAACTACCGAAGGAATACCCGCTAGCAACTCGACAGCAGGACGAATGATGTCCGCCAGACGCTTTGGCGCGATTTCAGCAATAAAGATTGCCGTTAACACACCGATCGGCACACCGACCACTACCGCACCTAATGTCGATACGACAGATGCAACAATCATGGTAGCGACACCGTAAAGTGCTGGTGGTAGCCAGTTCTGCCCTAGCACGATGCCCGATAGGCCCGCCTCTTGGAATGCAGGGATACTTTCTCTAACGATGAAAAAAGCAATAACAGCAAGGGATACGATGCCGATGATTGCGCTAGTAAGAAATAAGCCGTGAAAAATACGCTCTTTCCAATCTACACGCTTCTTTTTACGTAAGCCGCGTTTCAGTTGAGTCGCTTCGCTATTCATAAGCTGTTCACTATTCGTTGCGATGGTCATAACAAGTCTCACATATCGAAATCCTTAACACGCTGTCTAAGCGTACGGATTAACTCGAAGTGGGATAGAAAAGGCTCAGCCTGAAAAGGTAGGCTGAGCAATATTTAATTAATTGAGATATAGATTAGTTAACTGAGATGTAGCCTTTGTTTTCAACAAGAGACTGCGCTTCGTCAGTTAGCATCCAATCTAGGAACTTTTGAGTTTCAGAAGATGGCTTACCTTCTTTGTAAAGTACTAGGAAAGGACGAGCTACTTTATAAGAACCGTTCTTAACGTTGTCTACAGATGCTTCAGTACCGTCAATTGCAAGCGCGTTTACTGAGTTGTCCACTGTACCTAAAGAGATATAGCCGATTGCGTAAGGGTTAGAAGCAACCATTGTTTTTAGTGCACCGTTACCGTTAGCAACTTGAGCACGTTGAGATATTGCTGATACTTTCGTGCCAGAAATCTTCATTTTAAGAGACATGATGTCTTCAAATGCACCGCGAGTACCCGATGCTGTATCACGAGTGATTGCTACGATTGGCTTGTCTGCACCACCAACGTCTTTCCAGTTTGTTACTTCACCTTTGTAGATAGCCGTTACTTGCTCCGCCGTTAGACCTTCAAGGCCATTCTTAGGGTTAACCACGACTGCGATACCGTCACGAGCAACGACTTCTTCTACTAGTGTTGTTTCTTTCTCGCTATCTTTAAGGTTGCGAGAAGACATACCTAAATCTGCACTGCCGTTCTTCGCCGCTTTAACACCAGCAGACGAGCCAGGACCTTGTACTTCGATAAATACGTTTGAATTCGTTTTCATGTATGTTTCAGAGAAAACTTCCATCAGTGGCGTCACGCTGCTTGAACCAACTGCTGAAATAGTTTCTTTAGCTGAAGCTGGAGTCACTGTTAGTGCACCTAAAAGAGCGATTGCACCGATAACTGTCTTTTTCATCACAAATTTCCTTAAGTGGCGTTATTGCCGTTGTGTTTAAACTTGAACGGTGCCCACTTTAGAATCTGAATGTGACAGTTGTGTTTCATTAAATTGAAGCCTATATGACAGCTGACATTTATTTTCGTCTTTTTCCTGTCAACTAACCTTGAAATAATAGATTTAAATAATTCATAAACGTTAAACATTTATTTCAATCTATTTAACCAAAATTGTTTGATATTCCACCAACACTTAATATTACCAATTACCGCACGAACCCCTGTAACTAACAAGCCATAGAGAAATAAAGAAAAACGCTCATTTCGCACAATAAATAACCGTAATTTTTCAATTACCTATCGCATATATCTAAATCGAATGTATTACTGATTGAATTGTCATTCTCAGTAGTTAGAATCACGGGATAATTATAATAAAAGCAATTGCATCTGCTCATTTACTTATTCATAGAGGGACAATACATGCGCCAACTTCTCAGTGGCTTATCAATTAAAATACAAATTCTTATTCCAGTGCTCTTTTCCGTCGTATTACTTTTGACGGGTGTCATCATCGGTGGTGACAAGCTGGAAAACGCATTTAAAGATGTATCAACAGCAACAGATCAACTCATTCTACATAAAGAAGAACTCAGCGAAATCGTCGACAATAGTTACGGCATGCGCATCAAAGCAATCTATAGCTTGTTCAACCCTGATGATGTAAACACACTCGTTGAAACGCTTAATCAAAAACGCGATCAAAACTCACGCCTACTGAGCTCATTAGACACAGTGCCAGGTATGCAAGATGAAGTCGCAGCAATGAGCAAGGCGATGGGCCACTACGTTAACTTTTCACGCAACACCATGCTTCCCCTGTTAAAAGCAAAACACGGTAATTCAGGGCTAACTTCTGACTTTGATACTCGTTACCAAACGGCGATTGACCAATACCGCCATGCAGGTAATGAAATGGTAAAAGCAATCGACAGTCTTTCTAAAAAGCTAAACTTGCTTGCTACTCAACAAGTCCATACCAATGGTCAGCAACACACTAGCACCCTAAATACTGCGACTATTGGGCTTTTAGTGATTCTATCTATTGCTCTTGTTATTAGCTGGACACTGGCTGGCATCATTGTTAAACCAATCAACAATATTCAGGCTACCATGCGCGAAGTAGCAAAAGGTAACCTGCTAGTAAAAGCCGAAGAACATGGAGACAATGAGATCTCACGTCTTGCGCAAGACGTAAACAAATCCGTTGAGCAATTGCGTGACACGGTAAGTTCACTATCTCGAATCAGCATCGAAGTTGCGTCAGCATCTACTGAACTAGCTGCTGTAATGACACAATCAAGTGCGAACTCAGACCAAGAGAAGCAAGAAGTAGAACAAGTTGCTTCTGCCGTCAATCAACTTGAGAGCACAGCAGCAAACGTCAACGAAAATGCAGTACAAGCCGACTCAGCGTCTAAGCAAGCTGACGAAATGGCGACACACAGCATGAGCTTGTTTAATGAAAGTAACCAAGCAAACGAGCAAATGGCGATTCAGCTTAGCGAAGCTGCAAACGTTGTTGGCACGCTAAAAGAGCACTCAGAGAAGATTGGTAACGTCATTGAGGTTATTCAAAGCATCTCAGAGCAAACTAACCTTCTTGCGCTTAACGCTGCTATTGAAGCCGCTCGTGCAGGTGAAAGCGGACGTGGTTTTGCGGTTGTAGCTGATGAAGTGAGAATGCTAGCAGCACGTACACAAGATTCGACCAAAGAAATCCAAACCATCATTGAAGGCTTGCAGGTTCAATCTGGCAACGCAAATGAGAGTATGAGCAGTTCGCTGTCTATGTTGGAACATAACCAAACGCTTTCGGGTGAGGTAAGCTCTGCACTTTCAGGCATTGCGAACTCAGTAACGGATATCACGGAAATCAACACTCAGGTCGCCGCTGCAGCAGAAGAGCAAAGCCAAGTGACTTCAGACATTAACCGTAATATCTCAAATATCTACAGCTTAGTAAGCCAAAATGTAACAGGCATTACCCAAGCTGCAGCAGCAAGCCACGAGTTATCAAACCTCGCTGAACAACAAAAGCAGCAGTTGGGCTTCTTTAAGGTTTAAGGGTTAAGGGCGAACAAGCTTTAAGGTTCAGCAGTAACGGCTTACGGTATAGGCTCTAGGATACAAAATTTAAGCCTTAAACTGTAAGCACTTACTTACCATGTATAGATTGCAGTAACCGACCTTCATTATTAAGCCAACTATTGAGTCATCAGTAGTTGGCTTTTTTAATTGCTGGAGATTACTGATCGCTCTCAGCAGCTCTGATTCTTTCAATCGCTTCGACTCTTCGAAGTTGTTCTGGCTGAAAATGCGTAGTCCGAAGCTGTGCGATAGTCTCTTGTTGCTCAATTTTAGAGAGTGCAGGGTCATTCAAAATGTCATTTCGTTCAACAAAGTAAATTTCTAAAGCTCCATCAAAGTCCGCCCTTTGTTGATCAAGCGCTTCGAGCCTCTGTGTCGCTTCTTCGCCAACCAGTTCGTTTCTCTTCAAGTACAGGCCTTGTTCATCTAAGCCCTTAGAGCTGGATAGTTGCTGCAATAACACCTGATTTTGATGACTGGCTTGAACGTAATCTGGCTGTTCAGATAGATAAGACTCAAGCCTTTGCTGATATTCTGACTCGTCTAGCCCTTCTTGTTTCAGAAGTAACTTTTCTAAAGCGATTTCCCTCATTCTGTTGTCATGGGTAAACAAAATACTCACCTCGCTCTCACTGAAAAACTGCGCTTGAAGATCTAGGAGAGCTTGATTCAGTGCGCGTAGGTCCTCTGCGGATATTGATGTGGTGTCAAATTGCACGTCCAGTGATGTCAGTGCCAACTTGTACTCAAGATATTTGGCAAACAGTGCCTCATCAACGATCGCGACCTGTGATTGCTCGTGGTGTTTTGCCACATTGTCACGGATATCTTCAAGAGTTAATTCGGTATTGCCTGACACGAAATATTCCATCATGTCTTTGGCTGATGCATTGTCAATTTCGGTATCTTGTTGAGAGGTAACCTTCAATGAGGAAACGTTCTGTTGTTTGTTGTTTGAATTTAGATTCTCTGTATTAGCCGGCGAAAAGGTTACATATAAAAAGACCGCCGCTGTACTCATCAGGGCTATCGTGGTTATCGACAAAATAGCGGTCTTTTTCATTGTGCTTTCCTTGCTCTCGTTAAGAATGACTATGTGACCTACAAACCGGCCAGCTTCAATCGATTGGCGTGCTGACGATATAAAGTCACAGGGTCGGTCTCAAAAAGATGGTGGATACCCAATAGTCCATTGATCTCGTCTAGGTGATTCATTTTGTAATCATCACCAATCACTTTGCCCAAATGCGCGCTACATGCTCCCACTAACCCGTCATTAGGTTCATTAAAAGCTAGACCAAGGATTGTCATCGCTCCGTCGGTAGGATCAAGAAGGTTGGTAAAAGTGGAAGATCCTGTCCATGAATAGTAATAGACACCGTTTTTTGCTTGCCATTCACCATCACCACACTCAGACGTCGGCACGCCTTCAGGGTAAAACTGATTGAATGCAAGCGAACCTTCAGTGGTCAACGCTTCAAGAGACGCAAGGCCATCTTGGTCAAGATCCGTTCCACCAGATAACAGGTTGATAAGCGCCGTCAATCCACCAGCCAATTTAACCGCGATACCTTCTGAAACTGACCCTTCAGATACCGTCCCCCGAACAAGGTCTGCCACTTTAGATCCTTTATGAACACCACCAATGCTCGTCACCGAGGCAACAAGATCAGGTCGAACCGAGGCGACATAGCGCGCAGTCGGACCACCGTGACTATGACCAACTAGATTCACTTTACTTGCGCCTGTCGCAGCTAACAGCGTCTCTACTTGAGCGAGTAACTGTTCACCACGAACTTCGGAACTGTTGGTAGCAGAAACCTGAGCAACGTATACGCTCGCACCATCTTTAGTTAGAGACTCCGGTACGCCATAGAAGTAATCCACGCCTGCTAATGTATCGAAACCAAACAAGCCGTGTACCAACATAATAGGGTATTTCGTTGCAGTGTATCCGCTGGTTTCTAATGCTGATGCACTTGTTCCGGCATATACGCCAAAACTGGATAGGCAGGCTATCGTCCAAATTAATATCTTTTTCAATGCTCTTTCCTTAAACAGATTAGACCTCTGATGAGTAAGAGAACCGTAGATGATGATTTTATAAAACAAAAAGTGACAACTTGATATTTGTGATTTGGAACTTGAATTAAACAATTGTGATGAACATTAGAAATGCAACGTCAAACCAAAATCAAGAGTAAATAAGCTACTGATTAAATTAAATTTTACTTTCATCCTTCTAATAATATTTTCATTTAAGCATTCAATAGACAAATCGTCCCGTACCGGTCAATGACGACGTGTTTGCCTGCGATAGTTCGTTAAAATCAAATGTTAGATATTAGCTATCTCACTTCGAAGCCATTGTTTTTTTCAATCAAAAAGCAGTTGAAACTTTGACGCTGATTCCAGTTATAAGCCACTAACAAACTGAATATATTGACTAAGATTATTGATTTTAGATATAGGTCGTACCAGTTCTTTCTTATCCACTTATCAACAAACAATAGGCAACAAGAAATAGACAACAGGCAACAGGCAACAGGCAACAACGTTTTGTTTGGCTCACTAAATATAAAAGAGAATACAGTGATGAAAAATACGGCTTTTATACTCGCGTTAACCATGCCTTTTGGCGCTTATGCTGCTGAAGATTCAATACCGACACCTGAATCCATTACATCCGCACAAGTACTTAGTACACAAGGTTCAGAGACCTATTCTTATGTTCGATGCTGGTATCGAACCGATGCCTCACATGACTCCCCAGCCACCGACTGGAAATGGGCAAAAAAAGAAAATGGTGATTACTACACGATCAATGGATACTGGTGGTCTTCTGTATCCTTCAAAAACATGTTTTACAGTGATACGCCCCAGCCTGAAATCAAGCAACGTTGTGAAGAAACGCTCGACATCCAAAATGATGTCGCAGACATCACTTACTTTGCAGCAGACAACCGATTCTCTTATAACCACTCAATTTGGACAAATGACAACGTTGTCCAAGCGAACACCATCAACCGTATCGTCACCTTCGGTGATAGTCTTTCTGACACCGGTAACCTATTTAACGGCTCTCAATGGATTTTCCCGAACGCTAACTCGTGGTTTTTAGGGCACTTTTCAAACGGTTTAGTCTGGACAGAGTATTTAGCAAAGGCGAAAGATGTTCCTCTTTATAACTGGGCAGTAGGTGGGGCTGCTGGCACCAATCAATACGTCGCATTAACCGGAGTATATGACCAAGTCACCTCTTACTTAACCTATATGAAAGTCGCCAAAAACTACCGCCCAGAAAACTCGTTGTTTACTTTAGAGTTTGGCCTCAATGACTTTATGAACTACAACCGAGAAGTGGCCGATGTAAAGGCCGATTTCAGCAGCGCTTTGATCCGCTTAACGGAATCTGGTGCAAACAATATCCTGCTGTTCACCTTGCCTGATGCAACCAAAGCACCTCAATTCAAATACTCAACTGAACAAGAGATCATTAAAGTTCGTGGTAAGATTTTAGAGTTCAATCAATTTATCAAGACGCAGGCCAAGTATTACCAAAGCATGGGTAAAAACGTGGTGTTGTTCGATGCAAGCGCGTTGTTCGCCAGCATTACCGATAATCCAGAGCAACATGGCTTTCGAAACGCAAGTGATGCCTGCCTTAATATCAATAGAAGCTCAGCAGCCGACTACCTAAAAAGTCACAGCTTAACCAATGATTGCGCAGCGTACGGATCAGACAGCTATGTCTTCTGGGGGGTAACACACCCAACGACCGCCACCCACAAATACATTGCCGACCATATCTTAGCGTATTCATTCTCAACCTTTGATTTCTAAAGCCTTTCGAATGACTCTGTAACCTGAGACAACACCTCTCAGGTGCAGAAACCAGATACAAAAAAACCGCCCTTCATAGGCGGTTTTTATTTACGCTAGCTTGTATAAAGATCTGTTTTTATAAACATAACCTTTTAGCTCACGCGAGTTGATTACTCGTCGTCAGTTTTTGGCGCAACTTTCTTCTTAGGGATAAATACTGTATCACCCACTGCCACATTCTGGTGGAAGCTCTTATCGCGCTTAACCGGTTTTTTCGGCGTTTTCTTAACTTGAGTGTTGGTTTTCTTCTTCGCAGGACCGCCTTTAGCAAAAGCAGGTTTGCGCGGCTTAATGCCTTTGAACTTACCTTTTAGCCCTTCAAGTACAGAGAAGGTAAGATCTTGTTGAAGGTAAAGCTCAACACGCTTGAAGCTATCCCAATCCTTTGGACCAACCAAAGAGATTGCATCACCTTTGTTACCCGCACGACCAGTACGACCAACACGGTGCACGTACTCTTCTGTATGCTTAGGCATGTCAAAGTTAATAACGTGGCTTACGTTTGGAATATCAATACCACGTGAAGCAACGTCTGTTGTTACCAAGATCTTGTAAACCGCACGCTCGAACTGGCTCATGATTGCATTACGTTGCGTTTGGTTTAGGTTACCGCTCAATGCCACCGCTTTAAGCTTCTTCTCATTTAGCTTCTCGGTTAGGCGATCAGTATCAGCACGAGTTGCCGTGAAGATCATCACCTGACGGTATTCAGCTTCTTCAATAACACGATCCAAAATTGCTTCTTTATGATCAAGATGATCACACAGATAAAACTTTTGAGTGATATCAAGGTGCTGTTCGTTAGAAACACCCACTGAGATGCGTTTAGGTGAGTCTAGCATTTCATTTGCAATGTCGTTCACTTCCGCGTGATCAAGTGTCGCAGAGAACATCAACGTTTGACGGCGACGGTGTTTAGCTGCATTCGCGATACGACGCAATTCAGGTGCGAAACCTAAATCTAGCATACGGTCAGCTTCATCAAGGATTAGCGTTTCAACACCATCTAAAAACAGTGAACGGTGCTCAAGGTGATCCGCAAGGCGGCCTGGAGTCGCAACAATAAAGCGAGGGTACTTACGCAGAGCCTTAACTTGGTCGTTAAAGTTTTCACCACCCAAAATAAGTGTAGCTTCGTAAGATAGACCACCAAGCATGCTACGCAGCTCGCCATAAACTTGTTTTGCTAGCTCACGAGTAGGAGCCAAAATTACACCACGAGGATCTTTAGCAGAAAACGCTTTTGTTTTTAATGCTTTATGAATCATTGGCAACACAAACGCCAATGTTTTTCCTGATCCCGTTTTTGATGAAGCCAATAGATCCTTACCAGCAATAGCAACAGGGATCGCTTTTGATTGGATCTCTGTCGCCTTCTTGAAGTCGTAATGTTTTAAGTTCTTCAGTAAGCGGTTATCTAAGCCTAAATCTTTAAAGTGCAAAGGACTCTCCAGTCATGATGGTATTGAATAAAATTAATTTAACGTGACATGATACCGCGAAAGTACTTTATAAGGATAGAGATCACAGAAAATTTATCCCTTTATCTCTCGTTTGCTAGAACATTGTATGCATTGCTCGTAAAGAAATAACTCTCCAAAACACATCAAAACCGGCTCTCACCCCTTCATCTCATAAACGAGACATAACGTGACGCTCTGCTAATTACCTCAAAAATTTAGCAATTTCTCTAGTTATTGTTTTTGCAGTTAAAAAATTAGTCGCTACAATCATTAATGAAGCGACTATATGATAAAGAATGTATAGCGCATCTTTTGATGATAAATAAGCAAGGAGTTCTTATGAATAAGACGTTAATCGCAGCTGCAGCCTCAGTTTTCATTTTAGCTGGTTGTTCTTCTGAGCCAGAAGAAGCTGCAATGTCACAAATGGATCAATTGACTAACCAAGTTGCTGAGCTAACCAGTGAAGTAGAAGCACTTAAAGGCGATAAAGCTGCAGCAGAAATGAAAGCTCAAGAAGCAGCTGCAGCCGCTATGGCAGCAAAAGAAGAAGCGGATCGTGCTAACGACCGTATCGACAACATCGCAGAGTCTTACACTAAATAGTTTGAGAGCTCAGTACGATTAAGCTGTAGATTAAATCAGTCGCGAAATGCAGTAAATAGACAGCACCACCTCTTAACGGATGTGGTGCTTTTTTGGGCAGTACTAATTCGAATAGAAGGCATTAATTCAAGTAGACAAAGATAAACGCCCCTTGTTACAAAAGAGGCAATCAAATTAGAACTCAATCACGGGTGGTGCTATCTCAACAGGCACGCCATTTTGAGCAAATATCACCGCTTTCGCTTTTGAATTTGGTAGGTCTGCATCTTCAAGCCACCATTTTAATTCAACGGGGATTTGCAATAATTTCTTAGAGCCGTCGCTTCGCGTCAATGGTTCGTGAGCTTCAACAAACACGCTTCTATCTGGCTCTAAAGACACTTTGATCGGCTCATCAATTATTGTGACTTTCTCACCACGACTAACCTGCTCAAAAAGCCACTCAATATCTTTTGGCTCCATACGGATACACCCGGAGCTGACTCGTAGACCTATGCCAAAGTCTTTATTGGTGCCGTGTATCAAATAATCACCTGCGCCATAGGCAAGCCTCAGAGCATACTCGCCCAGAGGGTTTTCCGGCCCGGCGGGAACTACTCTCGGTAATTCAATGCCCTTTTCAAGATACTCTTTGCGGATTGAATTTGGTGGAGTCCATGTTGGATTCGGTCTTTTTTGACTTATCTTGGTGATCATCTCGGGGGTATCGCGCCCCACTCGACCGATACCTACAGGGAATACATGCACCTGATTTTGATCGGGCTCAAAGTAGTACAACCTCAACTCAGCAAGATTGATGACAATCCCCTTTCTTGGGGTATCAGGAAGAATCAAACGACTTGGAATGCTTAACACATAGCCTTCCGCGGGAAGAAAAGGATCCACTCCTTTGTTGGCTGCCATTAAAGAGAGGAAACCAATATCGTATTGCTTGGCAATGATGGCCAAGGTTTCGCCTGCCGCCACTTCATGTTGCTGTATTCTGCCCACAATGCGGCTTTCTGTTGGTGGCAATTCAAAGGTTGCAGCAGACACCCACGATGAAGCTATCCCACTGGCAAGCAAAGTAGTTCTTACAACAAGAGATGCTGCCCTGTGTAGTCGGGTTTTCATTGAATGCAAAGGCGTCGAGTTAGCGCAATACGACATACAATTCCTTGGTTTGTCTTTTTATCAAAGTTTAGATTATCGCTGATCAAACGTCGCGACAACGTATTGTTTCTTTAATCTGATATGCAACAGGCATAGATTTGTCGTTTTTCTTCTGGACATAGCGTAATTTAACCACACAAAATCGATTGCCTCTAAACTTTCAACATATTTGGTTATCTATATGAATAATACTTTAAAGGTAGAGCAAATTTGTGACAAACATCTCACGGAGCCTCGTTTTAACTCGCTAATATTGCCTCAACAAAACGAATTCAATTCAACAGAATCGGTAATTAACAAAACCCTGTTCCTATAATTACCGTTAAAACTTTGGAGAACGACCATGGCTACACCTCATATTAATGCTCAAGCTGGTGATTTCGCAGAAACTGTACTTATGCCAGGCGACCCGCTTCGCGCAAAATACATTGCAGAAACATTCCTTGATGACGTGAAGCAAGTTTGTGACGTTCGCAACATGTTTGGTTACACAGGTACTTACAAAGGTAAGAAAGTTTCTGTAATGGGCCACGGTATGGGTATTCCATCATGCTGCATCTATGTACATGAGCTAATTGCTGAGTACGGCGTAAAGAACGTTATTCGTGTAGGTAGCTGTGGTGCGGTACGTGATGACGTTAAACTAATGGACGTTGTTATCGGTATGGGTGCATCGACTGACTCAAAAGTAAACCGCATTCGTTTCAACAACCATGACTTCGCGGCAATCGCTGATTTCGGTCTTCTAGAAGAAGCTGTTAACCAAGCACGTGCACAAGAAGTTCCAGTTAAAGTTGGTAACGTATTCTCTGCAGACCTTTTCTACACTCCAGAAGCTGACCTTTTCGAAAAAATGGAAAAGCTAGGCATCCTTGGTGTTGATATGGAAGCCGCTGGTATTTACGGTGTTGCTGCGGATCTTGGTGCTAAAGCTCTAACTATCCTAACAGTATCTGACCACATCATCCGTGGTGAGAAACTAAGCTCCGAAGATCGTCAAAAATCTTTCAACGACATGATGAAAGTTGCTCTAGAGACTGCAATCAACATCTAACGAATTGATCAGATACATTGAAAAGCGTTACCCCGCAGCCAAGCTCACTTGGCTGCTCAAATAATCCCGAGGGGGAGATCGTGTCTAACGACAAGCTGCCAAAAGATGCGGATGGTTTGCAACTCAACTTTTGTAAAACATTGGCGTGTGACAACTTTGGCTTGAGCGATGCAAAACGGTATGTTTTGCAACACGCAAACCCTAAGCGTCCAGCGATGGTTTGTCGTGAATGTGGAGCTTTCCCCCCCTTACTTAACAATCGTGAAGTGTTAAGCGAACTTCATCGCCTAAGACAACTTCACAGCGACGGGCTCCCTGCTTGTCGTAATGATGATTGCGATAACTTTGGCTTATCGGTTCATACCCACAAACATCTTTATCATGCCTTCGGCTACAGTGGCGATAGGCAGCGTTACAGATGCAAAGACTGCCAATCAACCTTCGTTGATAAGTGGTCGGGATCCAACAAAAAACTTCAGTTTCAAGAGAACCTCATGGGCTTATTGTTCATGGGTTATTCGGTACGTGAAATTTGTAGAAAGTTAGAGATCAATCCAAAGACTTTCTATGATCATGTTGACCATATCGCCAGTCGCTGTCGTCGTAAGTTAGCGATGATCGATGCTCGTTGGGTCAACCATGCTAAAGATTACGAATTCGCTTCTCACTATCAACGCCTACAACCGAAAAGCAACAATGGTGTAGTTTGGATAGCGACCGGCGAGGCACACTCTGGCTATATCCTTTGCCAACACGTCAATTATTCTCAAAATGAAGAGCCATCTGGAAGTGCTGATCACAATCCTTACGATGACGTTGCACGCTTTGTGTCCAAAGAGCACTCTTCAGAGGCTAACCTCGAACTACCTCAACCGTCTGACAAACTGAAAGAGCGCATTGAGCAGCAATATCAAGTAATTCTTGCGAGAGGCAATGTAGAGGACCCTATGGGGAACCTTACGACATTCAGTTACCCTTCGAAGGGCGCGCTGATTCGACCGCCTTATACTTCCTATGCTCACTTCCTACACGTACTTGATATGTGTGATGAGAACAAGCATGTCACGATCTATATGCCACAAGACCCATTACTAAGATCTGCCGCTCTAAGCGTTTGCTTGCCGCGTATTCAGAGTCAAAATGTTGACCTTATGTATGTAGAGGAAGACTCCGGTTGGCAAGATGACCAAAATTTTGAAAAGATCGACATCGTTCATATGAGTTGGTGGCGCGATCGTTGGGCTATCGCGAGTCAAGGGGACAGCCAAAAAGGTATCTGCTACCTAACAGGTAATAATCCAGAACCAAAACAGTGGCTTAATACAGCCTCAATTCAGCAAACAAAGTTCTATCAACAACGTTTCCAGTTGTTATTTGATAGCTTCATCAATGAGCCCAGACGTAAACTTCGTCCTGGGGGCATTCTTCCATTACTCGACATATTTAGATCTTGGCACAATCTGTGCTACCAAGATAAGCAAGGGTTGACGGCAGCACAACGCTTAGGTGTGACAGAGCAGCCACTAACCCTTAAGCAATTGCTTTCATAGAGATGTACCATCTAGACAAGCGCTCTAGAACTCATTGATTTCAAAGCAAAAGCATGAGATAACACCCAAAATTGGAAAAGATACGTGTCCCCTTTATGCTCAGCGAGAGATAATTGATGCTTATCCTCAATCACACTCCTATAATGATTGTGTTATCAATATGTTCGATAATTATGGATCTAAGCCTTGGACAAAAATCAGTACCTTCTTGAAACCGAACTAGAACAACTCAAAACTCGCGTTGATTCTGAGCCATTGGTGATCCTAGAGATTGCACAACAATGCCTAGTCAGATCAGAGCAAGTTCTGTTTGAAGAGGGCGCTATCCAGTCATTAATGTTAATGGCGAGATGTTGTTGGAACCTTATGGATTACCAGAAAGGTTTAAAATACATCAAGGAAGCTTACAAACGCCAAAGCCGATTAGATACCGATCATTTTCTCCCTGAAATTCTCCACTTACACGCTCTCCAATTCTGGGGACAAGCCAAGTATTACTCCGCCCAACAGTTCTGGATCAATGCATTAGAACAGTCTGCACTGGTTGATGAAGTGGAGATTCAAATTGAATGCCTCATTGGCCTTGGCAACATTTGGCGAATGACTCACGAATATAAACTTGCACGCTCTACCCACCAGCTCGCTGTAAAAGTAGCTAATAACAGCCGCATTGGTTGGTTAGAAGGCAAAGCAAGAATACTGCTCGCTTGGGATTACTACCTGCTCAACAACTATGTTGAAATGCTATCGGTGCTCGACGGTGCAGAAGAAGCATTAAAGGAATACAAAGATAATACTTGGCACGCTGAAGTATGGGATTTTCGAGGCCTTGCCCTACTTGGCCTTGAACGTTTAGATGATGCAGAACGAGCCACAGCCAAAGCGCACAAACTAGCAGTAGAGCACAACCTGGTATGGATGAAAGCGCATTCCTACATCAGCCGAGCTAGACTGGAGCTCTTAAGAAAGAGGCCAGAACAAGCCGCCGAGTTGCTAAGGCTGGCAGAAGAGTCAGCAAACGAATTCGATAATGGCGAACTGCTTAGCCAAATTTGTTATCAACAGTCTTTAGTCGCTGAAGAAAATCAAGATTTTGAATCCGCATTGATCGCTTTTAAGAAGTATCGTCAATATTCTACCGGCATGCTTAAAGAACAAACGAATCGTGTCGGTTTGGACAAAGCGCGCAGTTCAAAACGCCAGCTTGAACAGAGAGCACGTAAGCTAATTAACCGCATTCGAGGTCAACACGAACACGACCCGGAAAAGCACCTCTCTTATGTCGTTTCCGAAACCTTCTGGTGGGAAAAACTGGTACTATTTAAAACGGAGCTTAAACGCTCTAACCACTGCATCATCATGTTCCATCACGTCGATACCGATTACTTAGATGTCTGTACCGAGATAGCGCATACCTTGTGTAATCAGAACGACTTCATTGCAAGGCTAAGTTCAGAACGCGTTGCTCTGATGCTTTCCGAAAAAGACGAAGCTGCAGACCAGATCTTTAAAACTCTGACCACCATGCTAGATATCTACCCATGGCACAGAAAAGGATTAAAGGGGTCGAGACCGACCGTCAGCCTCAACGATATTTTGACGTTCCCGTTCACTCTTGAACAACTAGAAGAAGACGATGCTGAGGTAACAGAATGATGGAAACCCTATTAAGCAAGATTACAGATGCAGGTCTAGATCCTTCATCGGTATCGGGTGAAGAGGCGATCATATTCTGGAATCATATTCGCCAACACGTTTCGACGACACAAACAGAACAAGCACACTGTTACATCATCAGCTCTGAGTACCGCGCCGAGTTACAACAAAATCAAACTAGTATTGATGAGTTGAAACTGGCACTCGACCTACTCCACCTTCCTACAGATATAGAAGATATTCTTACTGTAAAGACCAGCTTAAGTAATCGCTTGGTTGAAATTGGTGATTACACGTCGGCACTGAATGAGTTCGTTAGCTCATCAACAATCGCCGTTGAGTACGGACATATCGATGAATATGTAATGGCTATCTTAGGTATGGGGAACCTGTGTGACGCTTACGGAGATCACAGCAGAGCTCTTCGCTACTACCAAAAGATCAACAGCATCGATCACGCAATAAGCAGTCGATCACTTCGTCTCAAATTCAAGCTTTATATGGTAGCAAGTTTACTACTGCTCAACCGAATAACGGCGGCCAGCGACTTACTGAACGAATGCGAAGAACTGAGCATTTTAGTGAGTGATAAGCTACTCACAGCTCAGATATTGTTGTATCAAGCAAAAGTGCTCCGTGCTAAGAAAAAGCACCATGAAGCGCTACGTTGTCTGTCAAAAATTCAATATCCAGCCAACAACACTCAAGCAAGTTGGCTCGCGACCATGACTCGTCTAGAGTTAGCACACTGCCTGAGTGCGACCGGAAAACAAGACTATGCAAGTATGATCTTGTCGAGCACTCACAAGCGTGTGAAGCCCGACTCATCACCAGTGCTTGCGAAGCGTTTCTACGATTCTCTAAGTGATGTGTGTATGAATCAAGGGCGTTTTCAAGAAGCGCTGAGCTATGAAAAGAAAGGCTACCGAATTGAAACTGATCTGATGAAGCAGATCCCAATCAGTGAACTCGGAGCAAGCCAACTACGCCGCCTGTCTCGTTTTGAATTACAACTTAAACTGATTCTCTCCGAACAAGAGAACAAAGAGCTTAAAGAGACAACAGAGCAGCATAAAAATACAGTTGCTCAACTACAACAAGATGTTTTCACCGATCCACTGACCGGGTTACACAACCGTCGCTGGTTAGATGTGAAACTGAAAGATCTACTGCTACACGAAACGCCTTTCGCATTAATGGTTATCGATATCGACCACTTTAAGTCAATCAATGATGAACTGAGCCACTTAGTGGGTGATAAAGCGATCGTCAGCGTTTCTCAAGAACTGCGTTCATACTTTAAGTTTAGAGGCGCGTCATGTGTCAGATTTGGCGGAGAAGAGTTCCTCGTCATCCTTGAGAATACTGACCTTGCGAAAGCAGAAATGCACTCTGAAAATTATCGAGAGCGTATCTTCCAATTTGGGTGGCATGAAATACTCGGCGAGCGCGGTTTAACCGTTAGTATCGGTATCACTTTGCATCGCGAGGGAGAAAATACTCAGCGTACCTTCTATCGTGCAGACAAAGCCCTATACAGAGCTAAAGCCAACGGACGTAATCAAGTGTGTACAGAGTAGTAACACGCCCCGTCTGTAAGTCTGTAGGTCTGTAGGTCTGTAGGTCTGTAGGTCTGTAGGTCTGTAGGTCTGTAGGTCTGTAGCTAAGCTCGCCTCTTATTGATAAAAGAACAAAGAGATTCCACCTAATGCGGCCAGGGTCCCGATGATACTTTGTTTTGACACCTTCTCTCCTCTAATCGCATAAATCACCAAAATAAAGACCGGGCTGGTCGCTATCAATGTTTGAGCAATCGCAGGGTTAGCATTTTTCAACGCCACTTGCTGAAGCCATAGAGCGAGAAACGTCCCGACAAAGATTGCCCCTAATAACCAAAGTTTATCGAGCTTGGTCATTGCCCATAAATCTCTTTTTATCGACGAGTACGGCTTCTTTTCAACGAAAGGGATAATCAGCATTACGGTAAACACGCCAATCGTCAGGCGAATCAATGCACCTAACAATGGTGGAATGTCACCCGCCACCAATGCGTAGTGGGAAATCACCACACCCGACGCCTGACAAATACTTGCCATAAGCCCATATCCAATGCCAACCCACTGTGCTTTGTCATTAGAAATATTATTACCGTTCGCTGATTTCGACGGCTGAAAGACCACAAAGGTCACCGCTAATGTTGTTATCACAACACCAAGCCAACTTTGCAATGTGAGTGCCGCGCCAAGAAACATTAATGCCAAAACACCAGAAAGAGGTGGAGCCAGAGATTCCAGCAACAAGGTCTTATTGGCACCAATTCTTTTTAATGCCGCAAAATAGGCGCTATCTCCAATCGCAATGCCAATCACACCTGAAATTGCCAATATCAGAAAATGGTTAGTACTCAGTTCAAACTCCGGCATCGGGATAAGAGGCATTACCAGTAACATCATCCCTGACGCCACCACACCCTTAACAATGTTCAATTGCATCGCAGAGAAGCGATGTCCAAATTGCCCATAGATCCATGTCGCACACGCCCACACCATCGCAGCGCCAATGGCCGCTAATTCACCTATATACATCCGCATTTATCCTTTATTTTTTGTTGCTATGACTATGGTTATGGCTATGCGCATCGTTTAAATCAGAACTGCCATCTTGTCAGCAAGAAATCCGAAATAACCTATTCAAATTCAATTGAATTTTATAAGATCCATCGATGGTTTTGTTCTCATTATTAGCGGCAACATATTATTTTCAACTCGGTAAATCATTTTTATAACAATTACTTGGATGATAGCGTAGTATATTTATAACTAACATCTAACATTACAAGGATCTGTTATGTTTTTAGACTACTTTGCACTCGGTCTACTGATTTTCGTAGCATTAGTTATCTTTTACGGCATCATCGTTATTCACGATATTCCCTATGAAATTGCGAAAGAACGCAATCACCCTCATCAAGACGCTATTCATGTCTCAGGCTGGGTTAGCCTATTCACCTTACACACTATTTGGCCGTTCCTTTGGATTTGGGCTACGTTGTGGCGCAAAGATCGTGGCTGGGGCTTCGCTAAGCTTGAAGAAGAACAACACGACATTCATCATCGTGTCGACACTCTCATCGACCAAGTGAGTGCACTTCAGGACGAAATTGCACAACTAAAGAAAATGGATACTGAGCAAAACAGCACAGAGAAAGAGACAATCAACGTTCAAGATCAGGAGGCTAAGTAATGGATTTACTGCTGATAATGACCTACGCGGCGCTTTGTATTACGATTTTCAAAGTATTCAAAATCCCACTAAACAAATGGACTGTCCCCACTGCCGTACTGGGTGGTGTTGTCCTCATCGGTACTTTGATTCTATTGATGAACTACAACCACCCTTTCACACAAATCGGTAATCAAGTTTACTCAACAACACCGATTGTTTCAGGAGTTCGAGGCAAAGTCATCGAGGTTCCGGTTGAAGCAAATAAGCCTCTCAAGCAAGGGGATATCCTTTTCAAAATAGACCCGATTCCTTTTGAAGCTGAAGTTGCTAAGCTGCAAGCCAAAGTAAAAGAAGCGAGTCAAGGTGCCTTAGGTCTAGAGTCGCAAGTTGGAGAAGCAGAAGCAGCCAAAATCAAAGCAATTGCCGAAAGAGATAAAGCTCAACGCGAATTTTCTCGTTACAAGCGTGGTTTTGAGAGTGGCGCATTCACTGAACAACAATTAGATACTCGCAGACAAGCTTATAAGGGTGCCGAAGCCGCAGTAAAAGTAGCCGAAGCAAACCAACAACAAGCTCAGATCGCACTTAACTCTGAGATTGGCGGTGAGAATACAGCGGTTGCAGGCTTACTTGCTGATTTACGTAAAGCTGAATTCAATCTTGACCAAACGGTGGTAAGAGCACCAACCGATGGCTACGTAACCCAACTAGCACTTCGTCCTGGTGTAATGGCTGTACCACTACCATTAGCGCCGGTGATGACCTTTGTTCACACTGAGGCGCAATTCTATACCGCAGCCTTTAGACAAAACTCACTACAACGCCTGCAACCTGGCTACGAAGCTGAGTTTCTATTTAGAGCACTACCAGGAAAAGTGTTTAAAGGACGCATTGATGAAGTGATCCCAGCCATTGGTGAAAGCCAGTTTCAAGCTCGAGGCACACTTCTAGGTACTGACGCACTACGTACTAGCGGCCGTGTATTTGTTAAGCTGACCATCACTGATGATCTGTCTGAGTACCATTTGCCTATGGGTACTGCCGTGGAAGTGGCCGTTTATTCTGACAGCTTCACTCACGTATCTATCATGCGTAAAGTGCTTATTCGCATGAAGAGTTGGCAAAACTACCTATATCTAGACCACTAACTAGAGCTAGACCACTAAACGGCCGTAGATATACGACGCCCCCGCTTAACACATTGTTAATATGAATCAAAAAGCCAGACTCGTTCTGGCTTTTTTGTTGCTTGATTAACCGTAAAATTGCGCTTTTTACATGATATTAATGCGTCTAGATGGAATTTTAGACATCTAGACACTTACCTTCCCTTATGGAAGGGTTCTACTGTATAATGCGCGCCTTATTTTTTATATTTGCCCAAAAAATGTTCTCATTGAGACGCATATTAATAATGGCGAATATTATGCTTTATTTTCAGTATTCGAGGTTATCTATGAACTTTTCAGCTAAAACAGTCGTCGTTATTGCTATTGGCGCGGCACTGTACGGCATTGGTGGTTTACCTATGTTTGGTGTCCCAGTGTTTGCTAACACGACATTGAAACCAGCAATGGCAGTCCTAGCACTGTTTTCTGTTTTGTTTGGCCCTGTTGTTGGCTTCTTGGTTGGCTTTATCGGTCACTGGGTAACGGATTTGTTCGCAGGTTGGGGGGTATGGTTAACTTGGGTATTGGGCTCAGGTATTGTCGGTATGGTTATCGGCTTATTCCCAATGATGACTAAGAACCGCCTTCAACAAGGCGAACTGCCAATGAAAGATTTTGCACTGTTTGTGGTACTTGCCCTTGCGGGTAACGTTGTGGGTTATGGTAGCTCTGCGTTCCTAGACACCATCCTATACGCAGAACCGTTTACTAAAGTCTTCACTCAACTGTCTATCATCGCTGCGGGCAACACTATTCTTATCGCAGTGGTAGGCTTCCTGATCCTAAAATCAGTCGCTAAACGTAACAAACAAAGCCGTAACCTGACCGAGGCATAAACGCTAATGACTATAGCATTTTCGAACTTCTCTTTTAGATATGAGTCGCTGGATAAACCGACGCTAAAAAATATCAATCTAAGGATAGAGAAAGGAGAGAAAATCGTCATTATTGGACCAAGTGGTAGTGGTAAATCTACGCTAGGTCAGTGTCTCAATGGTCTGATACCTCATGCAATTAAAGGTGAGGTATCAGGTTCTTTAGAGATCAACGGCAAGAATGTCTCTGAGTTTTCAATGCACGACTATACCGAGCAAGTAGGCACAGTATTACAAGATACTGACAGCCAATTTGTGGGGTTAAGTATCGGTGAAGATATCGCGTTCGCATTAGAAAACCAGTTGATGTCGAACATTGATATGTACCCGTTAGTTAAATCGACTGCAAAAATGGTCGACCTAGCGGATATGCTTGATCGCTCTCCTCATGACCTTTCAGGTGGTCAAAAACAACGAGTATCGTTAGCAGGTATTTTAGTCGATGATGTCGATATCTTGCTGTTCGATGAGCCTCTAGCAAGCCTTGACCCTAAAACGGGCAAAGCAACAATTGAGATCATCGACCAACTTCATAAAGAAACCAACAAGACTATCGTGATTATCGAGCATCGCCTTGAGGATGTTCTACATCGCGATATCGATCGTGTGATCTTAATGGAGCGCGGGGAAATTGTCGCAGATATGACTCCGGATGACATCTTAGCGTCCAAGTTACTTGAGACGCACGGTATTCGTGAACCTCTTTATCTATCAGCGCTTAAAGCAGCAAAAGCCCCCCTGACTAACGAAGATAAACTTTCAAACCTCAAAGCTTTGGATTACAAAAGATTCCGTCCAGCAGTTCAAGCTTGGTTTGCTGAGCGCCCGGCACCGGTAGCAGAGAAACAGTACCAGCCTTTGCTCGAAGTTCATGGCTTAACTTATTCTTATGACGGCGAAAAAAATGCACTCGAAGATGTGAGTTTCAAAATTGGTAAGGGTGAGTTTGTCTCGATTTTGGGCAAGAACGGTTCAGGAAAATCCACTATCACCAAACTCATCATGGGTGTGATAGATGCTGATTCAGGTTCTTCCTATCTAAATGGTCAAGACTTATCTGAACTTTCCATCTTTGAAAGAAGCCAGAAAGTCGGTGTGGTGATGCAGAACCCGAATCATATGATCTCACATCATATGATTTTTGATGAGATTGCTTTTGGTCTTCGTAACCGCGGTATTGCAGAACAGCTGATCACAGAAAAAGTAGAGAACGTTCTTGAGCTTTGTGGGTTAAGTAAGTTCCGCCACTGGCCCATTGAAGCTCTGAGCTATGGTCAGAAAAAGCGTGTAACGATCGCTTCTATCTTAGTGTTGGAACCTGAACTCCTCATCTTAGATGAGCCAACAGCAGGCCAAGACTACCGTAACTACACATCGATGCTGGCATTCATCCAAAAGCTTAACCGAGATTTGGGTATTACTGTTGTGATCATCTCACACGACATGCACTTGGTTCTAGAATACACCACACGTTCGATCGTAATCGCAGACAGTAAGTTGATTGCTAATGCAGCCATGACGGAAGTGTTTAGTCAGCCATCGCTTTTAGAACGTGCGAACCTTTGTACCACCAGCATTTATGAACTTGCGACCATGATGAAAATCGACGATACCAACGCGTTTATGCAGTACTTCATCGACGACGAGAGAAGCTCGCTATGAATGCATCAAAAGTAAAATTCGGTATCAATTACATTGATACAAAATCGCCGCTACACGCACTGAACGGCATCACTAAATTTGTACTGTTTCTCGCTTGGGTCACTGTGGTTTTGACTACGTTCGACCTGAGATTGATTACGCTGCTTATTGTGACTGGTTTATTCCTGCTAAAGCTTACCAATGTGCCTGTGCGCGTTTATAAGCCTTTGTTATTGGGAACGGTGAGCGTATTAAGCCTAAATGCTTTGTTCATGTATCTGCTTGCTCCACAGCAAGGTACAGAGCTCATTGGTAGCGAGACTCTATTACTGACACTGCCGGGTAACTACTCGTTGAGCCAAGAGACTCTGTTTTACTTAGTTACTGTCACGCTCAAATACATGAGCATGTTCCCGATAGCCTTAATTTTCGTCTTTACCACGCACCCGACCGAGTTTGCAGCGAGCCTCAACCGTATTGGCGTTCCATACAAAATCGCCTATGCGGTCAGCTTAACACTGCGTTATTTACCTGAAGTTAAAAAAGACTTCATCAATATCATGCACGCGCAACAGGCTCGTGGCGTTGAACTATCTAAGAAAGCACCTTTACTCACTCGCATCAAAAACGTTGCTAAGGTTCTAGGTCCGCTCATTTTTTCTAGCTTGGACCGTGCAGACGAGATTTCAAACGCAATGACGTTACGAGGTTTTGGCAGACATAAGTCACGAACTTGGTATAGCTATGCGCCTTTGAAACGTATCGATTATGTTTGGCTAATGGTTATCGCCTTTATCGTTGTGTTAGCGATCGTAAAACGTATTTTAGAACCACAATTATTCTGGTATCCATTTTAGGTTTTCATTGAAAGTGACGCTTAAAGAGCGTGCTGCTTAATGTTCGACTTAACGAAATTCAAACCGTTTTAGCGTGAAAATCGAAACAAAAAAGGGAGCCTCAGGGCTCCCTTTTTTGTCTTTTAGATCAATTGCTTACTGTAATTGTTATTGATTTAATTTGTAAAACACTGTTGAAAGTGGTGGCAAACGCAGCTCAATCGACGTGTCTAAACCTTCGCTTGCTACTGATTCAACCTCAGCAACCTGCTTCACTTCAAAACCGCTGCCTGCGTAATCAGCCGAGTCAGTATTCAGCAATAGCGAGTACTGGCCTTGGGCTGGAACACCTAAACGGAAACGCTCATGAGGAACGGGCGTAAAGTTAGAAACAACCAATACTCGTTCACCCGACTCACTAATACGTTCATGAGCTAAAATACTTGCTTCAGCAGAATCTTGTAGACGCCATTCAAAACCTTTCGGGTCGAAATCAAGATCGTGCATTGCTGCCTCAGAGCGGTATAGATTGTTCAAATCTTTCGTTAAGCGTTGAACACCTTGGTGGCGTTCATATTCCAACAAGAACCACTGCAGTTGATCATCATGGTTCCATTCAGCCGTTTGACCGAATTCAGCGCCCATGAAGTTCAGCTTTTTACCCGGTTGTGCATACATGTAACCCATGTAAGCGCGTAGGTTAGCCGTTTGCTGCCACTCATCACCCGGCATCTTGTTATGGATAGAGCCTTTACCGTAAACCACCTCATCGTGAGACAAAGACAATACGTAGTTTTCGCTGTGAGCATAAACCAAGGGGAAGGTAATCGTATCGTGGTGATATTTACGGTTAATTGGATCTTCTTGAATATAAGACAAGCTATCGTGCATCCAACCCATGTTCCACTTAAAACCGAAGCCTAACCCCCCCATAAAGGTTGGCGCTGAAACACCCGGGAAAGCCGTCGATTCTTCAGCAATTGTCATCGCGTTAGGGAAGTGTTTGTACACCTCTTCGTTCATCCATTTCAATGTCGCGATTGCGTCGTAATTCTCATTGCCGCCATCAACATTTGGAATCCATTGATCATGGCTACGCGAGTAATCGAGGTACAACATCGAAGCAACCGCATCAACACGAATGCCGTCGATATGGAATTGTTCGAACCAGTACAGAGCGTTTGCTACCAAGAAACGGCGAACATGCTCTTTGCCTAAATCGTAAATGTACGAGTTCCAATCTTGGTGCCAACCACGGCGTGGATCTGGATCATGGAACAAAGGCGTTCCATCAAAGTTAGCTAAGCCGTGATCATCACTTGGAAAGTGTGCAGGAACCCAGTCCAGAACAACACCTAAACCGGCTTGGTGACATTGGTCGACGAAGAATTTGAAATCATCTGGAGAGCCAAAACGACTTGTTGGCGCAAACAAGCCTATTGGCTGATAACCCCAAGAACCGTAAAACGGATGCTCTGAAACCGGCATCAACTCTACGTGTGTGTAACCCAGGTCCGTGAGATATGGGATTAGCTCTGCCGCTAGCTCACGGTAGTTTAGGAATTCACCTTCAGCATTGCGTTTCCAAGAACCGGCATGCAATTCATAGAATGAAAGGGCTTCTTTGCGCTTTTGCGTGACCGGGCGATTCTGCCATTGAGAATCTTGCCACTCGTAACGAGCGTGATCGTAAGTCACAGATGAAAATGATGGGTATTGCTCAGAGTAGAAACCCCATGGGTCAGCTTTATGTGGCAAGCCTTCGCCATCAGGTCCTTTTAATTCAAATTTGTATTGTGCGCCTTCTTCCAGATCGGGAATGAATAAGCCCCACATACCATAATCTAGACGCTGCATTGGGTGGCGACGACCATCCCAAGCGTTGAAGTTACCCACCAAGCTAGCCGCTGTTGCATGCGGTGCGTACACCAAGAAACGCGTGCCTGAAATCGTCTGTCCATCACGCTCTAGCGTAATAAACTGAGCCCCCATGTGATGATACATATCTTTAGGTGTATGAAGATCCTCATAACTCGCGTACAGATCATGGTATTGGTATGGATCATCGATGATCTGCTCTACTCCATTCCAATCAACCGCAAGCTTGTAGTGAGTAAAACGTAAGTCTCTTTCTTGCTTAAGAATGAAACCACTTTCACCCTCTCGCGCTAACTTAATACGAGGTTCCTTTCCAACAATCAACTCGACTTTATCTGCCCCAGGAATCCACACTCGTAATGAACCTTGTTCAGAAGGTAAGTATGGCCCTAAAAACGCAAATGGGTCTGTGAAGCAAGCCTGTGATAGTTGGGTATATATTTGTTTTTGCTTTGAAATCGAACTTAGTTCCAAAACGCTTCTCCCTAACCAAACATCCAAAAAACATAATACAAAAATGCCCGCTATTAGTGCGGGCAATATAACGACGGTTTATTCTACCAGATGAGCATTCAATATTGAGTGACCGAGGTTGTAGTTTCGTACGGCGTAAGCAAAAAACCACCTCTTTTCAAGCCACTCAAGTCCATTACTTAGCAGCTTTTTCTCGAACGTCAGTTAGCTTAGAGGCGATACGGTTCACGCCTTCATGAGCGAAGATTTCGTCCAAGTTCATTGATAATTTACGGCGCCAGTTAGGGTACTCATCGACAGTACCAGGGATGTTAACGGGCTTATCCATCTCTAGCCAATCTTCCAACTGAACACTCAGGAGTGTTGAGCCACCAGCCGCAACGTGCAACTGAAGCGCTTCAGCAAGATAAGAATCCATCGGCACTTGACTTGCATCGCGCCCCACACCTTCAGGTAGGAAGCCGTGCCATGCCACTGAGTCTAAGATACCTTGCTTGCACTCCAAGCGGTTATCGAACAAAGTTTCTAGCTGTTGTGCGTCTGGGTATAAACCAATCTCTTGACCCATTTTCAAGTCATCACAGTGCCAGAAGCCGCGAAGCGTTGGCATATCGTGAGTACACAGTGCCGCCATCGATTGTGACGCGTAGTGCTTCGGAGAAATAAAACCACCGTCATTTTCTGATGTTTCGAAGAAGAATACTTTGTAAGAATGCACGCCAGCCTCAGCAAGGATGTCTACGATTTCATCCGGCACCGTACCTAAGTCTTCACCAATCACGCTGCATTGGTAGCGATGAGATTCAAGCGCCAGAATCGACAGCATGTCTTGTACTGGGTAGTAGATGTACGCGCCCTTGGTTGCGTTTTCACCTTTTGGAATCCACCATAAGCGCAGCAGACCTAAAACATGGTCAATACGCAATGCACCACAGTGCTTCATGTTGGCACGAAGCAATTTGACGTAAGCGTCGTAGCTTGTTTCTTGAAGCACTTCTGGGTTAAGTGGAGGTAGTCCCCAGTTCTGACCCAGAGGACCAAGAATATCCGGTGGAGCACCAATGCTCGCATCCATCACTAGGTTACCTTCATCAGCCCATGTCTCGCTGCCAGAATCTGCAACGCCTACCGCTAAGTCACGGTAAAGGCCAACCGTCATGCCTTTCTCTTCAGCAAGAGACTGTGCATCGTTGATTTGGCAATCGGCTAACCATTGTAGGTACATGTATAGATGCACTTGATCTAGGTTATCTTTGATGTATTTCTGGGTCGCAGGGCTTTCAAATGTACGGAATTTCTCCGGAAATACAGGCCAACCCCATATACCTGAATCTTCAGCATGCAGTTCACCGTGCAGCGCATCAAACGCGGCTTGATGCATCAGGCTTTCACCGCCCTCTTCAACAAACGCTAAGAACGCTTGTGCACGATCGCTGTTCTTGTCTAGATGACGAGTCTTAAATTCTGCGAATAACAGAGGCAAGATGCTCATCTTAAGCTCAGAAACTTCTGTGTAATTCACCCAGTGTGCTTCACGAGCTTTCTGTAGGCGCTGCTGGAACTCAGCGCTGCCTACCGTTTGTTGCGCTTCCGCGCTTAATGCGAACTCAGGAACTGAACTCACATCAATGTATAAGACGTTCAACCAACGACGTGAAGACGGGCTATATGGGCTCGCACCTTCCGGGTTCGCAGGGAACAGAGAGTGAATTGGGTTTAGACCAACAAAATCACCACCGCGAGAAGCGATATCCGAAACAAGCTGTTTTAGGTCACCGAAATCACCAATACCCCAGTTGTGCTGAGTTCTTAGCGTGTACAGTTGAACACTTGGTCCCCAAAGCTTTTTGCCTTGCTCAATGGGTGACTGCTTGAAGCACGCTTTTGGCGTAATAATCAGCGTCATCTCGTAAGGTTTCTTACGGCGCTTACGACTCACAATAAGCTTGTGATAACCCCATGCCAAATCACTTGGCAATGCAAACACTAAAGGGCCACCCTCGGCACGCTCGTCACGAACGACTTGAGATTGAAGATAGCCTTCAAGTACCTCTCCTTGCTCTGTTTCTAAGCGCCAGCTGAACTCACTTTCACGAGCACTCACACCCAGGTTGAGTGTCACTTCTACTGGCTCACCGTCACGCAAGACAAGAACCGGGTCTAGTACATCTTTTCTGTGCTTTCTTTCTGCAGATTTAAGCAGTGCATCATCGCTGCTTGTATCGTAGCCCAATGAAGCCAATAGAGACGTAATCGTCTCTTCTGATACTTGTGCTTCATCGCCCCACGCACTAACGTAACTGTCGGCAATATTTGCCATTTCTGCGACTTGTTTTAATACGGTCTGTTCTTTCATCGCTCTCTCCGAAAACGTTCTGACGCTTTCAATTTTTGTAGGGTTGTCTATTTAATTTTTACTAATCAATTAGCTTGTGACAATCAGTTTGTAAGCATTGCTATCTGAATAAGCCGTCTATTTGCTCACAAGCTAATTGAGCCAAGGCAGAAACTGCCTTGGCTACTTTGCAACTATTAACGGTTAACCGCTTCAAGTTTCCAAATGTTATTCACGTAGTCGCGAATTGAGCGGTCTGATGTGAACTTACCAACCAATGCCGTGTTAAGAATCGCTTTCTTAGCCCAACCAGCTTGGTCTTTGTATTGTGTGCCCATGTCTTCATGTGCTTTCACGTAAGAAGCGAAGTCAGCAAGACATAGGTATGGGTCACCACCGTCTAGTAGGCTATCAAACGTTGCACGTAGAAGACCGGGTTGACCTGGAGTGAACTCATCGCCAGTCAGTAGATCTAGAGATGCTTTCAATAGTGGGTCTGCATTGTAGTAATCGTATGGGTTGTAACCCTGAGCTTTCAGTGCAACAACACCGTCAACTTCTAGGCCGAAGATGTAGATGTTTTCATCACCAACTTCTTCACGAATCTCAACGTTTGCACCATCCATCGTACCGATAGTTAGAGCGCCGTTTAGAGCCATCTTCATGTTGCCCGTGCCTGAAGCTTCTTTACCAGCTAATGAGATTTGCTGAGAAACGTCTGCCGCAGGGATGATGATTTCAGCCATGCTTACACGGTAGTCAGGGATGAATACCACTTTAAGCTTGTTACCGATACGAGGATCGTTGTTGATCTTCTCTGCAATCTTGTTAACCGCGAAGATGATTTCTTTTGCTAGGTGGTAACCCGGTGCTGCTTTCGCTGCGAAGAAACATACGCGTGGCTCACACTCGAAACCAGGTTCGTTAAGAATACGGTGGTACAGAGACAGAATGTGTAGCAAATCTAGGTGCTGACGCTTGTATTCGTGCAGACGCTTAATTTGAACGTCGAAGATAGCGTTAGTATCTAGCTCGATACCCATGTTCTCTTGAACCCAATCAGCAAGACGCTGTTTGTTTTCTTTCTTAACAGCCATGAATTCTTTTTGGAATTTCGCGTCTGTTGCAAACTTAGCGATACCTTCTAGCTGCTCAAGTTTTGCTGGCCACTCAGAGCCAATCTTACCTGTGATTAGATTAGATAGACCTGGGTTACAGAACTTCAACCAACGACGTGGCGTAATGCCGTTCGTTACGTTAGTCAGTTTACCTGGGAAGATTTCGTTGAACTCTGGGAACAGGTCTTTCTTAACCAGTTGAGAGTGAAGTGCAGCTACACCATTTACTTTGTAAGAGCCAATCACACATAGGTTTGCCATACGAACCATGCGGTGGAAACCTTCTTGGATGATAGAAAGCTTCGCTTGTTTCTCACCGTCACCAGGCCACATCTTGCGAACTTCTTGCATGAAGCGGTGGTTGATTTCAAAAATGATTTCCATGTGACGTGGAAGAAGACGGTTGATCAGCGATTCAGACCAAGTCTCTAGTGCTTCTGGAAGTAGCGTGTGGTTCGTGTACGCGAACGTATGTGCACTGATTTCCCATGCTTGATCCCAAGATAGACCTTTCTCGTCGATTAGGATGCGCATTAGCTCAGGAATCGCAATCGTTGGGTGCGTATCGTTAAGCTGAATCGTTTCTTGCTTAGGCAGATCTTCTAGAGAGAAACCTGCTGCTTCGTGACGGCGTAGAATATCGCGAACTGACGCTGCTGAGTGGAAGTACTGCTGCATTAGACGCAGTGTCTTACCTTTTTCGTGGTTGTCGTTCGGGTAAAGTACTTTAGTGATGTTACCTGCATCGATTAGCGAGTGTTGCGCTTCGAAGTAATCACCGTTGTTAAAGCTTGCTAGTGAGAATGGTGCAATTGCCTGACACTCCCAAAGACGCAATGGGTAAACCGTGTTTGACTCGTAACCTACGATAGGTAGATCCCAAGGCATTGCTTTTACTTCCATACCTGGAACCCAAGTACGAACTTCTTTACCGTCGATGAATTCAACTTCTACATGACCGTAAAAACCAATGTGTTGTGCTAGTTCTGGACGAGCTACTTCCCATGGGTAACCTTCAACACCACGCCATGCGTCTGGTGCTTCTTGTTGACGACCATCTTGGAAAGACTGTTTGAATAGGCCGTATTCGTAGTGAAGACCGTAGCCTACTGTTGGGTACTCTTGAGCTGCACAAGAATCCATGAAACAAGCAGCAAGACGACCAAGACCACCATTACCTAGTGATGGGTCGCGTTCTTCTTCTAGAAGGTCGGTTAGGTTTTGACCTAGCTCTTCCATTGCATGAGTGATCTGTTCGTACAGACCCATGCTGATCAGGTTGTTACCTGTTAAACGACCAATCAAAAACTCTAATGAAAGGTAGTTAACGCTCTTCGCGTTTTTGATTTTTTCATCATTTTCAGTTTCTAGCAGGTCAAATGTTGTCAATTCTGCTAACGCACGCCCCATCGCTAGGTACCATGCGCGGCTATCTGCGTTTTCAATCGTTGTTGCGTAAGTTGCAGATAAATGCTTTTTAACACTTTCTTGGAAAGACACTTTGTCGAAAGTTTTTTGCTGAGTTGGTTTCATTTCAGAAATCTCGCTTTTAATAGTTCTAATTCATCTGTGACATATCGTGCATGGTCACCATTAACTAAACATCCTCCTGTTAATGCAACTAACTAGGAGTAGATGAGAGGGCGTAGGGGCGTACCGCCATTACGGTTAGTGATCTGACTCTCATGTTCTAACTTCGAACAAAAAGTTGGAGTGACTAAGATCACAAGCTCCCGTTCGATAACTTAACTTCAATTGATGTGAGTTTTATTTAACCGGAATAAACTGATTAGCAAATCTGAGTTTGAGATCACGAAATTATTTCCCACATCTCATCTTTTGCATAAATTTCAGTGTAAGACCGAACAAAGTCACATTCACAAACCAACCCGAAACGTGAGCAAAGCCTCAAATTAAGGGCGTAGAAAGCCAAAAACATGCAAGACCGCAAGGTTTCTGAGGAGAATCATAGTCGATGCCATTTTTCTTCACGTAACATAAGTACAGACTTAAGTAATTAGGCAGATGTGATTGGGCTACTCCTTTACGGTTTAAGGCCCCCCAAAACATACGCCACGGAATAGGTGAAAAACTTCGACATGTGGATCCCTTCGAAACTGACTCGTCCAGGCCGCTTACATAATGCAATCCTACGACCTAGGGTTCTCGATCTGCTCCAGAACGCAGATTGCTATAAGCTTGTATTGTTCCGTTCTCCTGCGGGCTATGGCAAGACCACCATGGCTGCACAGTGGCTGTTAGATAAGCCGAATGTGGGTTGGTACAGCATCGATGATAGTGACAACGATGCCTTCCGTTTTATCAACTACCTACTCCAATCACTCAATAAAGCGACTCAAAACGCCTGTCCCAATGCCCAAAAACTGGCAGAGAAACGACAGTTTTCATCGCTGCACTCTTTATTGAGTGAAGTATTCGCCGAAATGTCGGACTACCATCATGAATGTTTTCTTGTTTTAGACGACTACCATTTAGTCAACAATGATGACATTCAAGAAGCAATGCGCTTTTTCCTCAAACACATGCCCGACAATCTTACGTTGGTTGTAACCAGTCGCGGAACACCACCACTAGGCACAGCAAACCTGCGCGTTCGAGATTTAATGATCGAATTAGGTAATGACTCGCTGGCTTTTGATACCGAAGAGACCACGCGCTTTTTCAATCAGCGAGTTGCCGATGGTATTGATGACACAACGGCAGACAGTATTTGTACATATGTAGAGGGTTGGCCTTCTGCACTTCAACTTATTGCGCTGCAAGCCCAACATCAAAAACGTACGCTTGCGCAGTCTGCTGAGTCCTTCTCCCACTTTAATCAAGCCCATCTTTGGGACTACTTGGTTGAAGAGGTTTTCGACCTGTTAGACAAAGAAACTCGACAGTTCTTGATGCAGTGTTCAGTGCTTGATCATTTCAATGACGAATTAGTCTGCGCGCTTACACAACGTGAAGACGCACTGGGTATGATCGAATCATTAAATCGATTCGGTTTATTCATCTATCCGCTTGAAGGCGAGAAGAACTGGTATCGTTTCCATAACCTGTTTGGTGAATTTTTGGCACATGAGCGTCAAGCTCGAATCCCTCAACAAGAAGCAGAATTGCACCGAAGTGCCGCGAAGGCGTGGATTAAACAAGACACACCACACCAAGCACTGCGCCATGCACAGCGCGCTGAAGACCCAGAACTGATCATTCAAATACTGACAGACCACGGTTGGCCGATGTTCAACCAAGGCGAGCTTTCCTCGTTAGAGATGGCGATCAAGCAACTGACTACGGATCAACTTTACAGCGACCCTAAACTGTCCATGTTACGAGCTTGGCTAGCACAAAGTCAGCACCGCTACGAACAAGTAGGGACATTATTGGAAGAGGCTGAAACACAATATCAAGCTCGAAACATTGAACTCGATACTCAACAACAAGGTCAATACAACGCCCTACGCGCGCAAGTTGCTATTAACAGTAATGAACCTGAAAAAGCCTTGGAATTGGCAGAGCTTTCGCTAAGTCAGCTGAACACCACCGTCTATCGTAGCCGAATTGTCGCCACGTCTGTTGTTGGTGAAGTCAATCACGTAATGGGCAACTTGAGCCGTGCACTGCCGATGATGCAGCAAACAGAAAAACTTGCACGCCAGTACCAAGTTTACCACCAAGCGCTTTGGGCGATTCTACAACAAAGCGAGATCTTAATTGCACAGGGTTACGTTCAAGCGGCATTCGAGCTGCAAGACAGTGCGTTCAAATTGATCGAAGAGCACCAGCTAAAATACGTGCCTCTGCATGAATTCTTACTGCGTGTTAGAGCTCAAATATTCTGGTGTTGGAACCGATTAGATGAAGCGGAAGAGTGCTGTTACAAAGGCTTGGATATCCTTGGTCACCATTCGCCAAGTAAACACCTTCACAGCTATTCAATGCTGGCTCGTATTTCACTAAGTCGCGGTGAAATTGATAAAGCATCTAAGTTTATCGACCAAATTCAGCACCTATTGCGTCAATCAACGTACCACGTGGACTGGACGGCGAACGCTTCCCTTTCTTTGATTCTTTTTTGGCAAGTAAAAGGCAATAAAGAGGCGATACGTGATTGGTTGAATGTGGCTGTTCGACCTGAATCGGCAAGTAACCACTTCTGCCAACTGCAATGGAGAAACATCGTTCGCGCTCACATCATTCTTGAGCAGCATGAAGAAGCGGAAGAAGCGCTGACTTTCCTTAAGAGTGAAGCTCAGCGTTCACACCTGATTACCGACACCAACCGAAACTTGATCGTTGAAGCCGTGTTACGTACACAAATTAACGATGAAGACAGCGCACGCGTGCTACTTGAAGAAGCGCTTCATATGACTAACCAAACCGGTATGGTCGGCAACTTCTTAGTAGACGGCGGGACCATCGGACATATCTTGGATAAGTTGAGCAACAAGCCTGGCTTAGGTGACTTAGAACGCCATCGCGCTCAACAGATCATGAAAGATATCTCGACCACCCAACGCAGCCGCTCGGTTCACTTTGATGAAGACTTTGTTGAAAACTTAGTAAATCACCCAAACATTCCTGAACTTGTGCGCACTAGCCCACTCACCCAACGTGAATGGCAAGTACTTGGTTTGATCTATTCAGGGTTCAGTAACGAGCAGATCGCTCAAGAACTCGATGTAGCAGGTACCACGATCAAGACTCACATCCGTAACCTATACCAAAAGCTAAACATTGCTAACCGTAAAGAAGCGATCAGCACAGCGGAGAATTTACTGCAGTTGATGGGGTACTAAACGATTCGAGATTGATTCGAGAAAAGCTTAAGCTAGTTACCTATGGTAACTGGCTTTTTTTTTCGTTTGGAGCATGGGTTAATAGCAGATAGCAGATAGCAGATCATAAAGAGCCAAACGACAAACAAAAAAATAGCCAACCGCAATAATCGCGATTGGCTCTATATATTTGTGAACAAATCATAAGTTCACTAACAACGTCAGTTGGCTAGGTGACCCTCGGCTTAAGAAGGGTCAATGTATACAGTGCAGTTAACGTGCCAACTTTAATTCAGCCGTTTTATAAGCCCTGCATCGCATAAAAACCTCGAATTCATGATGCGAATTGCAAAGTGCATTTGCATAATGCAACCAAGATGCAATATCGATAGAAAACAAGTTTCACTGAAGCCGACAATAATAAGACACCAAGCAGTTGTATTTTAAATGTAAGACAGATGTTCACATCAACGTATTGCCTTACAATTAAAGAGGTAATAAAAGCACCTCGCCAAAGGTATATTCATACTTTTTTTACACTAAAGTTTGTATACTGCACAAAATCACCCTCAACTCTATGAAGCAATGAACTACTTAAGTACTTTTTTCAAAGGCATGGCAATGGGCGCAGCCGACGTTGTCCCTGGCGTGTCGGGCGGAACCATCGCATTCATCACTGGTATCTACGATACGCTACTAGAAAGCATTCGAAGAATTAACCCTAGCGTACTTGGATTATGGAAGCGTGAAGGTTTCAAAGCCGCGTTTAGCCACATCAATGGTTTTTTCCTAATTTCACTGTTCGCAGGCGTATTCACGAGCATAGCGACATTTGCGAAACTGATTTCTTGGTTATTAGTCACCCACCCGGTTCCACTGTGGTCTTTCTTCTTTGGCCTTATCTTGGTGTCGGTTTTCCATATTCTTAAACAAGTAGAAAAGCGCGATATGATTCGATTCGTATTTTTGCTGCTTGGTATCGCCTTCGCTTACAGCATTACCGTGCTTAAGCCGCTGCAAATGGAACCTACCAGTATCAATATTCTCATTGCAGGTGCGATTGCGATCTGTGCGATGATTTTGCCAGGTATCTCAGGGAGCTTCATTCTGCTATTAATTGGTATGTATGGCCCGGTACTTGGTGCCGTTAAAGAATTTCAGGTTGATGTACTTGCCCTATTCCTTGGTGGCTGTGTGATTGGCCTGCTAACTTTCTCTCACGTACTTTCTTGGTTACTGCGCTCATTCCGCGACTTCACATTAGTATTCTTGACTGGTTTGATGATCGGTACACTGCCGAAGATTTGGCCGTGGAAAGAAACGATCAGTTGGCGTATAAACTCTAAAGGTGAACAAGTTCCTCTGATTCAAGAGAACTTGTCACCGTTTGATTTTGAAGCAGTCACCTCTCAGCCTTCACAGCTAGTAATGGCTATTGCGATGATGTTTGTTGCCATTGCCTTGGTTCTGGGGTTAGAGAAATTTGCAGAGCGCAACGCTGACTAATTAAACGTAATTCTGGAACGTGTTCAGAACGGATAGAACTTAGAAAGACTAAGCTCACGTCCTATGACACAGACAAAAGCGAAGCCAATGGCTTCGCTTTTTTTGTTCTACCATACGCACAAAATTGCTTTTTGATACAAGCACATATTGAGGGGTATGATAACATCGCCGCTCTTATAAAATTAGATGAGAACACGACATGCACTCTGCATTAAAGGTTGCTGCTCTGGGGATCGCTCTCGTGGCAGGCTTTTATGGGCCGCAAGCCATTCAGCAATTTGAATCCGCGATGGAGCGAGCCTCTGCTGACGTTAACTTAGATGATTACTGCATGCTTTCCACCACATCGTGTGAGCAAAATACAGTTACGATGACACTTGATCGCGAGACGGCTCAACCTCAGGCTCCCACCAAAATCAAAGTGGTATGGGAAGACGCAGCCTCTGACACATTAATGCTGTCGCTTACAGGTTTAGAGATGGAAATGGGCTCGGCACGTTTTCAATTGAAAAGCATTGGCAATAATACCTATGAAGGTGATGTAATTTTACCTGTATGTACTTTAGACAAGATGACATGGATCGGTGAGCTCACTGATGGTGTCGATACTGTAAACCCGGCAATAAGGATGGCAAGATGAGTAGAAATTGGTCGTTAGCATTGGTTGTCGCTTTTGTCCTTGGCTTTGGCGTTAAAAGTTACCTTGATGGGCAAAACGAAGCTCAAAAACAACGCGCGGCAAAACAACAATTCTCCGCAACAACCCTTTTCGGCAAAGATAACCAGCCAACGGAAATCTTTGACCAAACCGATGACAGAATTCGTATCGTTTACTTTGGTTTCACACGTTGCCCAGATGTGTGCCCTACTTCTCTAGCAATGTTAGCCGGAGCACTTAACCAGATTTCTGATGAAGCAAAAGCCAAGATGCGCCCGATGTTTGTTTCTCTTGATCCTGAGCGCGACGCCGCTGAAGCCTCATACGAATACGCACAATACTTCCACCCAATGATGGAAGGATTAAGTGGTCCGTTAGATGTGACAACAACGCTTGCACACAACTACGGTGTTATTTTTAGAAAGACCAAGCTTGAAGGTTCAGAATTGGAATACACCCTAGACCACAGCTCATATTTCTATTTTTTAAAACCCGATGGCACGCTGATTACCAAAGTGCCGCATACGTTAACTCCAGCGCCAATTGTTGAAGCTATCAACACATTAACGCGCTAACGTACCAAGTCATCAGCGACGAGAACAACGTGTACAAAAATAAAGAACTTAACTAATAAAGTTCGAACAAAAAGTCAGGCCCCAGACCAAAACAAAAAATTAAGGACAACAACATGAAGTTAAAAGTACTTGCTCTAGCAGGCTTATTGCTCACTCCTCTTGCTCAAGCAAATAGCGACATTATGGTTCATGACGCGTACGCGCGTGCAACCCCACCTTCAGCAGTGAACAGCGCGGTATTCACGACTCTGATGAACCACAGCGATAAAGATCGCGCTATTGTTTCTGCAACAACACCAGCTGCTGGAAAGGTAGAACTTCATGATGTTATCGTTGATGGCGACGTAATGAAGATGCGTCAAGTTCAGGCGATCACCATCCCTGCAAATGGTAAAGCTGTACTTAAACCAGGTAGCTTACACATCATGTTGTTTGACTTAAAAAGCAGCCTAAAAGAAGGTGAACAAATCAAAATGACACTGACCTTCGCAAACGGTGAAACACAGACCTTTGATGCGCCAGTGAAGAAAGTGATGAGCGGTATGAAAAAGATGAATCACGATCATCATTAATCAAATTCACAATCGATGAAATAATTTAAGCCACGATGACTTCTCGCCATCGTGGCTTTTTGCTAAACTGAGTTCGCTTTATATTTGAAGCCTGAGCACATTAATAACCCAAGGAGAATAGAAGATGATTGTAATCAAAACACTAAAACTGGCAGTAAAAGTAACGCGTTAATTTGTTTGGTTAATCCAACTTAAATACCGATCGACCAACATCTCGTCACCCGTGACTACCGCACACTTTTACCCGGTTTGCTATTGATCCATAAGAGATCAATCCCTCATGCCAATAGCGCATGACTAAATCCGGGGTCCTATCTATTTGAATTCGACCCAAACTCAAAACATTTTTGACGTCTCGACGCTTTTAATTTCAGCAACTCTTTTTGGTCTCATTAACTCTTTTGATCTCATCAACAATAAGAGATCTCACAAGAAGTTAATGCTCTCACAAAAAAGAAAGCTCGCACGTCTGGGTAAATAGACATGAATTCACAAAACACATTTTCTCATCCAATGTCACTTCGACAACTTGGATGGCAACCTGTATTCCAACAACAACTGACACTCGAAGACTATGACCAATCCGTTATTGCTCGTATTACCGCGCACCACCGTAGCGGCTATACACTAGCGTCAGAACAAGGCGAAATCGTTCTCCCTATCCATCAAAAACAACCCGCAATGACGGTTGGCGACTGGGTAATCTTGAACTCTGAACTGCAATTCGGCCGTTTATTAGACCGTCAATCGCTCTTCAGCCGTAAAGCTGCAGGTAGCCGTATCGCAGAACAATATATCTCAGCTAATATCGACACGGTTTTTGTCGTGGTTTCGTTAAATAACGACTTTAATCTAAGCCGTATTGAACGCTACCTAGCGCTCGCCAATGAAGCAAAGGTTGAAGCGGTTATCGTACTCACCAAGAAAGACTTGTGTGACGACTACGAAGACAAAATACAACAAGTGCAAAGCTTAGACCCAATGCTAATGATCGAAGCCGTAAATAGCCTAGACCAAGACTCAACTCAAGTTTTGTCGCCTTGGTGTAGAGCGGGCAAGACTGTGGCTTTAATGGGTTCATCCGGTGTGGGTAAATCTACCTTGGTCAACTCGTTACTTGGTGAGGCTGAACAAGTCACAGGTGGCATTCGTGAAGACGACAGCAAAGGCCGACACACAACCACATCACGATCGCTCCACTTGCTAACATCGGGCGGCTTACTACTCGATACTCCAGGAATGCGAGAGCTACAACTTGCTGACTGCGCTGAAGGCGTGAGTGAAACCTTTTCTGACGTCGAAGAGTTAGCCATGCATTGCCGATTCTCTGATTGTCATCATGAATCAGAACCGGGGTGCAAGATACGCAAGGCGATTGAAAGTGGTGATTTGTCTGAAAGACGATTTACTAACTATCAAAAGTTATTGAGAGAGCAAGCCAGAAATGGCACCTCATTGGCAGAGCAACGCGCGAACAGTAAGCAGCTTTCCAAGATGTACAAAACCGTGCAATCAGAAAGCCGCAACATTAAAAAAGCTTCTGACTAAACCCTTGGGGTAATCACAATAAGCTTTATTTAAACAACTAAGCCCCACCTTGTTAAAGACGTGGGGCTTTTTGTTTCAATTTGATAATGGTGTGGTTATTTATGCACACAATGTTCTTTCCTATAGCCGTTTACATTTCTACATTTGCAGTGTTTTGAATCTATCAAATGAGAATCAGCAGATTTATAGCTCAATCAAAATACATTTATTTAACATTTAGCTCTAAAAACACCACATAGCGCAAACAATAACCCTAAAAGTAAACTATCCCTAGACACCCTCTTAGATCCCGCTAATATGACCGCCAATTCCGCTAGTGTATAGTTGGATTTGGTACAACTTCATAAAAAGATACATCACTATAATAAATTAACAATTGCAGGTATTTTATGCAAAATAACAACATGCTCGCCCGCATCGCTCGTGGAAATCTCGTTCTACAGATCCTTGCTGGTATTGTTTTCGGTGTCGTTCTCGCCATGGTTTCTCCTTCAGCAGCTCAAGATGCAGGCCTATTAGGTAGCCTGTTTGTTGGTGCTCTGAAAGCTGTTGCCCCAATTTTAGTATTCATTCTTGTTGCAGCTTCTATCGCAAACCAAAAGAAAGGTCAGCATACTCATATGCGTCCAATCATTGTGCTTTACCTGATTGGTACGTTCTCTGCAGCACTGACTGCTGTAGTACTGAGCTTCATGTTCCCAACCACTTTGACACTGGTTGCTGGCGCTGAAGGTGCTAACCCTCCTCAAGGTATTGCGGAAGTTCTTCATACGCTTCTATTCAAGCTTGTAGACAACCCAGTTAGCGCACTAATGAACGCGAACTACATCGGTATTCTAGCTTGGGCAATCGGTCTTGGTCTTGCACTGCACCACGCATCTGCAACAACCAAAGCGGTTTTCGAAGACCTAAGCCACAGTGTTTCACACATTGTTCGCTTCATTATTCGTCTTGCGCCATTCGGTATCTTCGGTCTTGTTTCTGCAACATTCGCAACAACAGGCTTCGATGCACTGGCAAGCTACGGTCAACTTCTAGCAGTACTACTAAGCTCAATGCTGATCATCGCACTTGTAGTTAACCCACTGCTTGTATTTATTAAAACAAAACAAAACCCATACCCACTCGTACTGCAATGTATTCGTGAATCTGGTGTAACGGCATTCTTCACTCGTTCAAGCGCTGCAAACATCCCAGTGAACATGAACCTTTGTAAGAAGCTAAAACTAGACGAAGATACTTACTCTGTATCGATTCCTCTAGGCGCAACGATCAACATGGCAGGCGCTGCAATCACCATCACTGTGTTAACGCTTGCTGCTGTACACACTATGGGTATTGAGATTGATATCTTCACTGCGATTCTACTAAGCCTTGTTGCTGCTGTATCAGCATGTGGCGCATCGGGTGTTGCTGGCGGTTCACTACTGCTTATCCCGCTAGCTTGTGGCCTATTCGGCATCTCAAACGATGTAGCGATGCAGGTTGTAGCGGTTGGTTTCATTATCGGTGTGATTCAAGATTCTGCTGAAACAGCGCTCAACAGCTCAACTGACGTAGTGTTCACTGCTGCTGTATGTAAAGCCGAGCAAAACAAAGAGCAATAAGCCTTTAGCTGCTCTGAACCTAAACAGTTCTGAGCTCTAAGCTCTAAGCTCTAAAAAGCAAATCGTACATAAACAAAAAGGGAAGCTGATGCTTCCCTTTTTTTGTTTAAGTGCTTTACCCGCCGCAGTCAATAATACCAATCACAGTAAGTAAGTGTTCAAAAATAGCGCAGGGAAAAGGCTTGAGAACAAGGCTGATCTTTTCGACAAGAAGTTTCGATAAGTAGTTATTCTACAGTCAAAAATACTAACGCAGTTATCGAGCGTTTTAGCAAGCTAGGGTGGCCAGTTATTTACTACGATTGGTATAATACCTACCGTATAAATAACGGATCACCTTAGCGGCTTAATACAGTCTGTTATAACATCTACACTCATATAACATCGTTGGATTTTTTAAATTGTAGAACTACTCGTTTCAGTCATGTTCAGAATACAGGTAAGAACTCATAAACACGGTTTACTAATTGCTCTTCCAATTAGACTCGACTGCCGGTTGGCTAAAATCCAAAGAACCGCTATTAGAGTTAGCTTGCTTATCTTGTGATGCTCGATTCACGCTTGCCTTGTCACCATCAAGGTTTTCAGCCGCCTGTTGGTGATTATTGGCATTTGAACCTTGAGCACTTGAGGCTTCAGTATCCAAATCCGCCTTATCGACACCTAACTCATCACTCTCTTCGTCAGAAGCTTCTTTCACTTTCTTATGCACTGGGATATCGCGTTTGTAGAGCTTGTTGAGTGCTTTAACGATAGAGTGCTTGGTGATTGCTTCTTGCGTCAGCTTAGTCATTATCGGCTTAGTCAGAGCCTGTAATCCCACGACAGCATCAACCCCAAGATCACCCCCAACTTTATCCCTCAAATATCTCGCATCCGCATAGCCAAAATGAGCCGACAAGAATAACCAGATATAAGCGATAGCATTACCGTGTTCACCATGGTCAATCCACGCCTCACCGGCTCTAAACATCGCTTCTGCACAGTTTTTTTCGGCTGCCGTTTCAAACCAGTAAACCGCTTCACGATGATTAGCGACAACGCCAACACCGTTCAAATAGCTCATACCCAATTTGATTTTTCCGTCTAGGTTATTCTTTTCAGCCGCTTTTCTGTACCACATGAAAGAGCTTTCTGGAGAATAATCTGGGTTCTCTCTATCTAAGCACCAATCCCCCATAAAAAGCATCGCTTCGGTGTTACCACTAGCTGCAGACTCTTCAATATAGGCGCTGCCTTTCGGGAGGTTTTTCTCAACTCCGCGACCAAACACGAGTGCTTTACCCACCTCGAATTTTGCAAGCGGGTCATTATCCAGTGCTGATATCGCTAGCTGCCAAAAATTGGCCTTTTCTCTTAAAATTAGGTCTTCTTTGCACTTCATACTCAGGCGAACAATGCCGTACATGCCGTTGACATTGTCTAAATGGGCGGCTTTGTCGTACCAATACAGAGCTTCCTTAAGATTGACTCGTTCGGCCTCTTTCGCCAAATACAGAATCGACGGCACATGCCCAGTTTCAGCCTTAAATTGACGATCTTTTTGCTCTTGGATACGTGCTTTTTCAATCGCTTTTCGGTAAGCGACAGCGCGAGCTTTACGTTCTTGTTCCAAGCGCTTTTTTCTTAGCGACAAAGAGACCAACCAAACAGCAATAAGTATTAACGAAAGAGCGGTCGCACCAATTGCGATTCCCATTGTACTCATAAAATATTTTATCCTAACTCGGCTAATAGCACCCTACACAGGAAAGCAATCAACCTATAGCGAGCAGTATGTTTGAATGACAGGGAAAAGCGCAGTTATTAAAACGTTCCGCCCTAAAATGAATTTTGTTCAGTATCTCAGGAATACATAACGATAAAAAGCCTACTGGTATCTATCCGTCGGCACTCCATTAATGCTGTGATCCCGCTCCCTTTTTATTCATAAGTCTAGGGGCTTTACCTATATTATCTACCATATCGATCGACTGATGGCATAGCGACATAGCTAATCTTGCTGCATCTTCTCCCAAATGGTCGGAGAGCCAATATAGTCTTGAACTGTAGTGATGAACTCTTTCACCAATTTGGTCTGCTTACGATGCGGATACACAGCGTAGATCGCCGTATCAACCGTCGAGATTGCATAATCAGGAAGTAACGTAACCAAGCCTAGTTCTTTCATTGAGGCATACAAGTTTGATTGGTCAAGGAAGCCATAACCTAAGCCATCTTTTACGCAAGACACCATAGTGCGAACATCACTCACCTTATAGTTGCCACGAATCGTCAAGCTTTGGAAAGTGTTGCCATGCGGCTCTTCACTGATCCGCAGGTGATCGACCGTCATATCACCATTGGTATAGATAACCGCAGGTAAGGAGAGCAAATCTTGTGGCGTCTTTGGCTCACCGTGCTCTTTCACAAAGTCGTTCGATGCAACGAGCATGAAGTTGCTGTCGGCAATCTTCTTGGCAATCAAGTTGGATTCAACCAGCTTACTGAAGCGAAATGCAATATCAAACTGCCCGGCAATGATGTTGGCGATCTTATCGTCTAGTGAAAGTACGATCTGAACATCCGGATACTTCCTCATGAACTGAGTAATAATAGGTTGCAAGTATTGCTGGCCAAAATAGATCGGTGAAGTAATTCGCAGCACACCTTTGGGTTCAGACTGGTATGAATCTGCAATGCCTTGGATCTGACTGATCGTGTCTTTCAACACATAGGTTTGCGCTAAAATATCTTCCCCTGCCGACGTCAATGAGAACGAACGAGTAGATCGGTTGAGCAACTGAACACCTAAATCTTGCTCAAGCTTTTTGATCTGTTTAGAGAGCGATGAGTTGTCCATATCGTGTAAAGTTGCCGCTTTGGTAAACGACCCTTCTTGAACCACATCTAAGAACAACAACAACTGATTAGTATTTGGCACTGCGCCTCTCCTACAATAAAACTCGACTAACGTTCATCTTTGGGGGTGTCCATCACAACCATAGTCGTAATCGATTGCACCTGAGCACATTCCCCAAGCACATCGGCATGAAACTTCTTATAGCCAGGTAGATCTTTTGTTTCTACCCTTAGCAAGTACTCGTTGGCACCAGTAATGTTGTGGCACTCCACTACCTCTTTTTCCATACTGACGTGCTGTTCAAACTCTAGCTGAGCCGCTTTGCTATGGCTCGACAAGCCAATCGAAACATAAGCTATAAAGCCAACGCCCATCAGGCCATTATCCAGAACCGCACGGTAACCTTGAATGATCCCTTTACGCTCGAGATCCTGTACTCGCCTTAAGGTCGCTGAAGCCGACAATCCTATACGTTCTGAAAGCTCAATGTTGGAGATTCTGCCGTCCAATTTAAGCTCTTGCAATATCCTTTCGTCAAATCTATCCATAAGTACTTATTATTGTGCATTAAGTGATAATTGAGGAAATAAAAGCACATAATTGCCTGACTTTCCACCTACTATGTTTCTCAACACGTGAAAGTCATGACCGGTCAGTCACTTCGTTCATTTTACTGCTGGAGAATCACAATGCCTTTAGAACAACTTAGCGCACTTGCCTTGTTTGCGTTTGTCTCGACCTTCACACCAGGTCCAAATAACATCATGCTCATGACATCAGGAGCCAATGTTGGCTTTGCTCGTACCATTCCGCACATGCTTGGCGTTGCTCTGGGGTTTGCAGCCATGTTGCTGCTGGTTGGCTTCGGCTTAATGGGGATTTTTAACGCCTATCCGGTCTCTCACAAAATCTTGAAATACCTAAGTCTTACTTACCTCGTGTACCTTGCGATCAAGATAGCATTGAGCGGCAAAGCCAAAAATAACGAGGCTTACAAGCCCATGACTTTCATTGGCGCAGCGAGTTTTCAGTGGGTCAACCCTAAAGGTTGGTCGATGGCGCTGACGGCTATTTCAGTCTATAGCAGCGGCAGTTCATGGTGGGAGCTTGCAGTCATCGCCAGTATCTTCACGCTAGCCAACTTGCCTTCTGTGACATTCTGGACAGCGGCAGGCAAGCAACTGCAACATTGGCTAACAACGCCAATCCGCATCAAAAGCTTCAACTACGGTATGGCAGGTTTGCTGTTAGCCTCAACGATTCCGATGTTGTAACCAGATAGCTTCTCTATGATGGTTAGTAAGTGAGTACTAGCCATCAATTTCATTACAAGTATCCAATAATCTCACTAACCCAACGACCAAATGTCGCCTGCCCGCTCGGCGTTAACGTCCAGACAAAAGCTACAACATTAAGTGACACCGTCACGAAAAATACAAATCTAAATGGTTGCTTCTGCGTTTTATGACGCAGTTTATCTTGAGCAATTAACGCCCCTAACCAACCACCAGCAACAGAAAAAATATGCAGAGTTTTTTCTGGTACACGCCAATTACCATTGATTGCCGCTCTCTTGTCCTTCGCGTACACAAAAAACGTCACTGTTCCGATAACTAAATACCACACCAAGAGCGCTTTTGAACTTTCTGAAAACAACGCAGATACCGCTACCAATACCAGATAAGTAATAGCGATTTGAATAGATGAAGACAACATCAACTCCTTTGGATAATGAACAACATAGCGTCACCATTCCACATTAAAGACTCACTAAAGCTATTAGAGGCGAATGAGTACAAACTTTTTTTGATGGGAAAAACAACCTGCGAGTGAACTGCTACTAAGCTCACATAAATAAGGCGTAGTTATCACCCCTAGCGACTACTCCTATCTTCTACGCCTATGGCTAACCAACTGTATTTTATGAGCTATTGAACCAATAAAAAAGCGCGTTAACCACCACAAATCGTGACATCGACACTAGGTTTCCTATTTTTACGGATTAAAAAATAACTTAATACATAAGCGTCACAAATAGTGGAGCATCGTTAAGCCTAGGATATTCATCTTCGTAAAAAATATGGATATCAAAACGTGAACGAAATAAATACCAATAAACACGAGATTCTACAAAGTACCTTCAATATTGCAAAAACAAAGAGCTTCAATATTGCGCAAACAAACAGCTTCAAACGTTCAGCTTTAGCCAAGGCAATATTGCCTCTCGTCACCGCGACCTTGATAGCAGGCTGTGGAAGCGACACTAGCAAGACAAACTCTGACAGCACAAGTCTATATAAAGCCGCTGAAAACGAAGTTGTTATTTATTACAAACGTGATGTTGCAGCGGCTCGCGCTTCTGGCTCGGCCTACGACGGTTGGGGGCTTCACCTTTGGAATGGCGAAGGTTGTACGAGCACTGACTTAGTCGGCATGGGACTAGGTGACAATGGGACTGACTGGGATGTACCTTATGAATTCAAGGGCATCAATGATACCTATGGCGCCTACTACGTATTGAAAGTCGACCCAGATGCATCCGACCCTCATAAGTGCATCAACTTCATCTTGCATAATGGCGGCGATAAGGCGTTTGGCAGCGCCAACTCGAAAATTGATCTCACCAAACTGAGTCAATCTCAATCTGTATTCGGTTTCCATGGCAGCAGCGCGCTGTACTACGAGCCGATTTCAGAACGCCCAGTTAAGATTGATGGCCAGAAGGCACATTGGTTGGACTCAAAGACGATCGCTTGGGAAGCAGCAGACGGTGCCGACTCTCTCAAGTTGTTCTACGCGCTCGATAACAGCATCACGATAAACGATGATAAGGCAATCGTCGGTGGGCAGGCCGTTGAACTCAAAAAAGATGGCAAGCTATCCTCTACATTAAAAGAACGTTTCCGTCACCTAGCAAGCCTACCCGCTTTATCAATCGATGTTGACGACAGCACACTGCGCACCATCTTGAAATCTCAGATCGTTGTTGTTGCGTATAATGCGAATGGCGACGTTATCTCTTCAACTGAAGTTCAAAAGCCCGGCGTACTTGATGCTGTGTTTGCCAACGAAGAGGCCGGTAACGCAATGGGAGAAACACTGGGGGCGATTGTGGAAGGCAGCACGACGACCTTCAAACTTTGGGCCCCTACCGCGCAAGATGTTGAACTCGTCCTCTACAGCGAAGACCGACAAAGTTCTAAAGTGATCCCAATGACGGAAAGCTTGGAAACAGGCATTTGGGCAACGGATTCAATTTCTAACGCAGTGAACAGTTATTACCGTTACCAAGTGAAGGTTTATCACCCAACCACAGGCAATATCGAAACTCGCCTTGTGACCGACCCATACTCACTCGGCTTGTCGAAGAATTCAGCATACTCTCAAGTGATTGACCTTGATGAAGTAACACTGATGCCACAAGGTTGGACTGGATATAAGCGCCCAACGGTGAAGAAAGACGAAGACCACGTACTGTACGAATCACACCTTCGTGACTTTAGCTTCAGTGATAAGTTAGGTACAGCAAGCTTAAACGGCAAGTACCTCGCGCTAACAGAAGCCGATCGTGAGTCAGTAAAACACTTGAAAGCTCTGAAAGATGCTGGTTTAACCACACTTCATATCTTACCTGCATTCGATATCGCCACCATCAATGAAGATGACGCGAGCCGCGTGGATATCACCGACACTATCGGCAAACTCTGTAACGTAAAACCAACCGCTACTTTATGTGGCACCGAAGATGAAAACAAAACCATCGAAACCGTACTCAACAGCTATAACTCTTCAACAGGCGATGCCCAAGCTCTAATGAACGATCTGCGTATGCTAGATAGTTTCAACTGGGGCTACGACCCATTTCATTACACAGTTCCAGAGGGAAGTTACGCGACAGATCCTAACGGTTCAAAGCGTATTCTTGAATTCCGTCAAATGGTTAAAGCTGCGCACGACATGGATCTTAAACTGATCATGGACGTGGTTTATAACCATACCAATGCGTCTGGCGTGAACGATAAGTCAGTACTGGATAAGATCGTCCCTGGGTATTATCACCGCCTGAATGTGAACACAGGTGGCGTGGAAAGCTCAACGTGTTGTGACAACACCGCAACTGAAAACCTAATGATGGGTAAGTTGATGGTCGACTCACTCAAAGTATGGGCTGACGACTATCAGGTTGATGGTTTCCGCTTTGATTTAATGGGCCACCAGCCAAAAAGCGTGATGGTCGAGGCATTGAAAGAAGTGCGCAAGATCGACCCAAATACCCTGTTCTATGGCGAAGGTTGGGACTTTGGCGAAGTAGCAAACAACGCTCGCTTCGAGCAAGCCAACCAGATCAACATGGCAGGCACCGAAATTGGCACCTTCTCTGACCGTTTGCGTGATGCAGTACGAGGCGGTAGCCCGTTTGATGGCGGTGTCGATTCAGAAGGTAAGCACCCACTTCGTTTTAACCAAGGCTTCGGTAACGCCGCGTTTGCCAACGAAGAGACCAAGGTTGATCAAGATTCAGTCAACGGTCGTTTACACAACCAAGATCTCGTGCGCTTAGGCATGGCGGGGAACTTAGCCGAATACGTATTACTGGATTACAAAGGCGATACCAAACTGGGTAAAAACGTCGACTACAACGGTGCACCGGCCGGCTACACCAAAATGCCATCAGAGAACATCTCTTACGTTTCCAAGCACGATAACCAAACTCTTTGGGATAACAACGCTTACAAAATCGCCGAAGGTACAAGCTCTGCAGAACGCGCGCGCATGCAGTCGGTATCACTCTCTACGGTAATGTTGGGCCAAGGCATTCCATTCATCCACATGGGGTCTGAACTGTTACGTTCTAAATCGATGCAGCGTGATTCTTACGACTCTGGCGATTGGTACAACCGGGTGATGTTTGATGGTACTGACAATAACTGGAATGTTGGCTTACCCCGAAAAGACAAAGATGGCGCCAACTGGGAACTCATCAAAACCATAATTGCCGACAGCACAGCTAAACCAGTAAAAGAGGACATTGACCTAACCAAGCAGCAATTCCTAGAACTGTTAAAAATCCGCAGCTCAAGTGAACTGTTCCGCTTAGACACAGCAGAAGAAGTCATGAAGCGTGTCGATTTCCGCAATGTGGGCAAAGATCAAATCGAAGGTCTGATCGTGATGTCTATTGATGACGGAATCTCCACGGGCAAAGACCTAGATCCAACCGCTGATGCCATTGTGGTTGTTATAAACTCAACGAGTAAATCTCAATCATTCAAGATCACGGGAGCGACGGGCTTTACACTCCATACCATTCAGCAGAACTCTGCCGATGACATCGTGAAAGGCGCCACCTTTTCCGCTGAGACCTTCACCGTTCCGCCATTAACCACCGCGGTATTTGTGCAAACTCAAGGCGCATCACAAGGTGCTGGATTATCGGTTGATAACTCACAAAAGGACGTATCTAAGATTCCGCCATATGGCAAAACGACCGTCTATGTACGTGGTGCAATGAACGGATGGAACCCGACGGACGCTTGGACGATGAGCTTCGTTGGTAACGGCGTTTACTCTGTTAGTGGCGCTTTGGCTGTGGGTGAGTACGGCTTCAAGTTTGCAGATGCCGAATGGAAAACACCAAACTTTGGCTGTAACTCCGTCGACCTAGCTCAGGGCTCGATCAACATTGGCAGCGAAGGCGACTGTAAGTTGAATGTAACCGAAGCCGGCAACTACACATTCACACTGAATGCGATTCATCAACTCAATAACAGCGCAGAAAAAGCTGTGGTATCTGTGACGAAACAATAAGCTTCACATTCACATAATCATCCCAGACGAATTTGTTTTGTTTGGGGGGAGCGAGGGGAGGTATTAACCTCCCCTTTTTTGAGCAGCCGCTCACATACAACAGCAACTACGCCCCGAATTTCTTATCCAAGGAGGATAAAGCCGCATTCTGATTAAGCTAGCCTCCTAACGATAACTTCTATATCGAATATAACGTCTAACACAGCTTCAACGACAAAGCCCTACAGCTCCACTTCTCGAGATGGAATATAAGTATGTACAACAAGAAACATTCAATCTATCAAGTTTTTACCCGTTTGTTCGGCAATCAGAATACACAGAACACACCTTGGGGAACCATTGAACAAAATGGCGTGGGCAAGTTCAGTGACTTCACCAATAAAGCGCTGACAGAAATTAGAGAACTCGGCATCACTCATATTTGGTACACCGGAGTACCAAATCATGCTGTGATCAACGACTACAAGCACATCGGCATCTCAGACGACCATCCGAGCGTTGTAAAAGGACGGGCTGGCTCACCTTATGCCGTCAAAGATTACTACTCAGTAAACCCAGATCTTGCTGACAACCCAGAGCAGCGTTTACAGGAATTCGAAGCCTTGATCAAAAGAAGCCATGACAATGGTTTGAAAGTCATCATTGATATCGTCCCTAACCACATTGCCCGTAATTACCAAGGCTTGAATAACCCAGAGGGCGTACGTGACTTTGGAGATCAAGATGACACGACGGTTGAGTATCATCGCAACAATAACTTCTATTACATTCCTGACAGCACATTTGAACTGCCCGAGATCGAACCTGCGTTCATTCCTCTTGGTGGCGAACAACACCCGAATTTAGCCTCACCGTTTCTTGAATCCCCGGCCAAATGGACAGGAAACGGATCGCGCTTGAGCAAACCTAACTTCGACGATTGGTATGAAACCGTAAAGATTAACTATGGCGTGCGACCAGACGGTTCAAAAGACTTCCCCAAGTTACAGAATGATTATGCGATGCGTGATCACCTCGCCCACTACCATTTCTGGCAGCAAGTTGATGTGCCGGATTCATGGATTAAGTTTCGAGACATCGCCTTATATTGGTTAGAAAAAGGCGTCGATGGATTTCGCTACGATATGGCAGAGATGGTACCGGTCGAATTCTGGAGCTATCTCAATTCATCAATCAAAGTAAAGAATCAAGACGCCTTTTTGATGGCGGAAGTGTATCAACCGGACCTTTATCGTGATTACATTCGCTTGGGTAAAATGGACTACCTGTATGACAAAGTCGATCTTTACGACGGCCTAAAAGCAATCATGCAAGGTAAGGCTTCAACGGCAATCATCCCTGAGATCCAACATCAAATGATGGACATCGAACACCACATGATGCACTTCTTAGACAACCACGATGAGCAGCGTGTCGCGTCTCCTGAGTTTGTTGGTAACCCACACATCGCCAAACCAGCCATGTTAGTCAGTGCGCTATTAAGTAGCTCTCCCACCATGATTTACTTCGGACAAGAAGTCGGCGAACCGGGCGCAGAGAACGCAGGCTTTGGGCAACCTTCTCGCACGTCTATATTTGACTACATCGGTGTTCCTCAACATCAAAAATGGATGAACGGAGGAAAGTTCGATGGTGGGCAGCTCAACGATGATGAAAAGCAGCTCAGACTCTTCTACCAACAAGTGATGACGTTTTCATTGAACCATTCATCAATGACCGGAGCGTACCAAGATTTACACCAGCCCAATCAGCTAAGTGATTCTGTTTATGCTTTCTTGCGTTTTGATAATCAAGAACTGGTTATCGCCGCGGCTAACTTCAGCCAAAGCAAAACGGACCACATCCAGTTGAAGGTGACGGCAGAGGTTATTCAAAAACTAGGCATTGCTGACGGAAGCTATACGCTCAAACAACATATTGAAGGCGTCCAACAACAGACGCTGTATGTGGAAAACGGTGTCGGTTACTTCTGTGCAGAATTAAAACCCCTAGCCGCTTTCGCTTGGGTGTTACCCCTCTAACCGACCATTCAAAAAGTAACTGACTATGACGGCGTTAAATAAGAGGAAAAAGAACTTAACGTCGTCTTCGGATAGGAGCGCACTAATGTGCGCTCTGAGTTATTGCAAAATAAACACTGCGATACTCTGGGTATAAAATACCAACCGAGCATCCTTTGTGCTCTGTGGGGCCTCACTTGCGTTCAATGGTATGTATATGATCATGTTAAATACTCCTGTAATTTACATAAGCGCCCATGCGCTCACTACTATATTTATTAAATTACGCCAAAATGACGTCCAAACAGCTTGTTTATTTGCCTTTTCAGCGGAGTAAGGACAATAATATCGCCACCAACGATAACGCTCATCTGTCTATCTCCAGTTCAGTCAACTCTCGTCTGACTTATCTTTGCCCCTTATCTGCTTAGATCTTTTATTCGTAACATTCGTAGTCATTCCTATTTGACCAAATTTATCTAATGTTTCACTATGTATGTAAAGTTTTGGCTGGGTGGGGGAAATGGAGTTGAGCGATCCAAACGATGTATTGAGCTTGTTCAAGAACTTGATGATGAAGATTGTTGAGGAAACTAAAAAACCTACAAAAAACTTTGACTTAAACGAGCGCTACTATAAGCGGAATGTGGGACAAATTGCTCAGATAGATGTATCAACTCTTTATCTAAGTTTGTCTTCGATCTTTGAGCAAATCAATGAATTGAAAACAACCATAGCCTTAGATAGCGGGTTTCATACATGTCAATCTGACTATCAAACTCTACTACGACAGTTTTGTGATGATTATCAGGATGTTGTAAATGTTGCGGCATCTATGAAGATTAGCTTAGACCAAAGGTCTGGTCTGCTCGGCTTTTTCAAAGGATACGGTAATCCGATTGAAACAATATTGAGCGGGAAAAGCTATCAATTGAACTACCAACAATTGCGCAATAAGTTTTCTTATCATGCGGTAGTTCTTCAGCAATCCGAAAAGAAAATGTTGGATGTTGTTGCAAAAGATTTAGAGGATTTTATGGTTAAGCTTTACTTAGTGGCATAGGTGTCCCATCAACTACTAAATTCTCAGTAGCGCTTGGATTTTCCATATTTAAAGTTATTCATTAGTCGCTAAATTAATAAAGCGCCTGACTCGCCTTTGTCCAAAAACGAGCCAGCACGATCTCTGTTACCTCACTCCCTTTCTAAGATTAACCGCTCCCGATTACATTCCACTGGTTTACTGTTTTTCCATTCGCTTTTTATGGTTAAAATGCCTTATGGTACAAACAATCGAATTATAGATACTTGCGGGCTTTGCCAAAGGTATTCCCCATTTACACGAAAAGACTGATTATGAATTTTGATATCAATGCACTGAAACACCACCAACTGGTCGAAGATGGTCAACTCGAAGGGTGTTACCTTCATCAGCCAGCACAGGGCAGCCAGCAAGACGATGACGCTGTTTTAGCAGAGCGCCAAGCGCTAGAAAAATTGGGGTATAAGGTAGTACAGGTACAAACCAAAGGTGGGGCAACAACCTTTGCTGAAGCGATGCAAAAGTTTGCGAAGAAAACAGGTCACCAGACCAAAGAGTAAGCGAATGGCTAGAGCGGCCTATCACGTTCAGTAACCAATAGATTAGCTGCCCTGAGCAGCACACGATGATGCTAATCGCCTTAACGCCACTGCGCGTCCCTACTTTCTCCGCACTTTCTGGCTTCTAGCTTAATCAAAGTTGGCTTTTTGTAAGATCTCAATGAACGTCTTAATCTTGAGGTCTTCCGCTCCCTGTTTCGCGTAAAGGCCAACGTTTCCGAGCTTAGAATCATCAATCAGTAAGGTTTCGAAGCCTTTATCTTTCATCCAGTCACACATTTTATGGCTGTATGGCATGACAGCATCAGACATTCTTAACATATCTAAACTCGCAAAAAGAGAGTCAACATCATAGACATCTCGCCCAACCACCTCAGTATCACGCCCGCCAGGCTGTGAATTTACGTGATCAGACAGTACAGAATTATGTCGAGAGTGATCGGGGGTCACTTGAAGTATTGGAAACGCTAATGTCTCACGCCTTAACAAACTCGAGTCTAAGTGTTTCTTCGTTAACAATGGATGGTTGGCTCGAACAAACACCGCTTCTTTGTCTTGAAAGAGTGGATAAAACGTTACTTTGCATCTCTCATGCAGCCCGTAGATTTCATGGCCAACAAACAAGTCGATATCACCTTGAACCAAGTGGTGCATCAAAGACAAGTTGTTACCGAACTCTAAATGTAGCGAGCCCATTTGTTCTTGTTGCTTGTATTCATCCACCGCCTTGCAAACAAATTGTTCCCACCAAGCTTCCCCAGTGCCGAGCTTCAATTTACCTGATTGGCGCTGCTGCATGTCGGTAAAGCGATGCATTAAAGACAGATGCTTTTCTTGCTGCTCTTGTGCAAACTCCCGAAACAACAATCCGTACTCGGTAAGCTCAACGCCTTTTGACTTGCGAGTAAAAATAGCCACACCAACATCACTCTCTAATTTCTTGATCGCAGCGGTCAAGGAGGGTTGGCTAATATTCAGCTTTTCTGCTGCACCTTTAATGCTGCCTGTATGCGCTACCATCAGAAAGTATCGGTATAGCTTGTTCATAGGATTCTCTTAGTTTGCATTCGATCACAAAATGCGAGGTTAGAAATTCAACAAATTAAACCACTGAACACAGTGCGCAGTGGATAGCTCTCATGATATAGGATTTTTCTATAGAGAGCATTAGTAATGCTATTTCCCAGTGTAAGATGAAATCACTATAGTAGGGTCAATTAACTTATTAATTGGACATTGAGATGGAACAGAAATGGTGGCATGACGCAGTGGTCTACCAAATTTACCCGCGTAGCTTTTTAGACTCGAATAATGACGGTATCGGTGACCTAAATGGAATCATCAGCAAACTCGATTACCTCAAAGAACTGGGCATTAATGTCATTTGGCTCTCTCCTGTTTATCAATCTCCAATGGACGATAATGGCTACGACATCTCCGACTACCAAGCGATTGCTGAAGAGTTTGGCACGATGGAAGAGATGAAACGCCTGATGGACGAAGCGAAGAAACGTGACATTAAGATTGTTATGGACCTCGTGGTAAACCATACGTCAGATGAGCACCGTTGGTTTGAACAAGCACGCTCTTCAAAAGGCAATCCGTATCGAGACTATTACATTTGGCGCGATGCTAAACCGGATGGCAGTGCACCGGATGACCAAGGCTCTATCTTTGGCGGAAGCGCTTGGCAGTGGGATGAACTCACACAGCAATATTACTTCCATCTATTTTCGAAACGTCAGCCCGATTTGAACTGGGAAAACCCGAAGGTTCAAGAAGAAGTTCATACTATGATGAACTGGTGGATTGACCTTGGCATCGGCGGCTTCCGCTTAGATGTTATTGATCTTATCGGTAAAGAAATCGATAAAAGAATCACTGGGAACGGGCCAAGGCTGCACAAGCTATTACAACAAATGAACCAGGCGACCTTTGGGAACAAGGATTTGTTAACCGTAGGAGAAACTTGGGGCGCGACACCAGAAATAGCCAAGCTATACAGTGGACAAGATAGAAATGAACTTTCTATGGTATTCCAATTTGAGCACATTACCCTGACATGGGAAAACGGTGACAAATGGAACCCTATTCCGCTTGATCTTCGAGAGTTCAAAAATGTTCTGACCAAGTGGCAGCTTGAGCTGGCCGATGGTGGCTGGAATTCCCTATTCTGGAATAACCACGATTTACCACGTTTGGTTTCAAAATACGGTGATGACAAACATTTCCGAGTTGAGTCAGCAAAAATGCTGGCGACCTGTTTGCACTTCTTAAAAGGCACACCTTACATTTATCAAGGTGAAGAGATTGGAATGACCAATGTCGCTTTTGACAACCTAGACCAATATAAAGATATTGAAACGCACAATTTCTATAAAGTAAAAACGGAATCGGGTGTCACTCATGAACACATGATGGACGCCATTCACGAGAACAGCCGTGACAACGCTAGAACACCAATGCACTGGAACAACCAAACTAATGCAGGCTTCTCTGACGGAACACCTTGGATTGAGCTGAACCCAAACTACCCAGAGATCAACGTCGAAAGTGCGTTGGCTGATCCAAGTTCCATATTTTATCATTACAAGACATTGATAGAGTTACGAAAAGCTCACCCAGCGATTGTTTACGGTTCATTCATTCCTGTTTTTAAAGAACATGACCAAGTATTTGCTTACGTGAGAGAACTGGATGGCGAAAAGCTGTTTGTAGTTTGTAATTTCTCAAACGACAACCTGACACTGGATATGCCTGAACAATACCAAACTCAGACGCTTGATTGTCTGATCAATAACTATCAAACGGTCACTGAGTTGTCAGCCAAGCTTGAACTGGCACCGTATGAATCATTTGCTGTAAAATTGTAATCATACGTTAAATTCAACCCACCAAAGGCAAGGTTCTCCTTGCCTTTTTTATTGACCAAAGCCATCGATTCTCTCCAACATTTCACATCTTAACCTAAGCAACCTAGCGCTTATTTTTGGATGGCTTTCATCACCCAAAAATAGTTTGAGCCCGTCTTCACATTTCTTTTCATGTTCAACATCACAAAAGCTGCTTGCTGCCTCCAAAATACTAGGCTCACCATAATGATATAGATTTTTACTATATCTCCCACCTGTTTACCTATTTCTCAAGAAGAGAGGAAATCGCTAAAATCACTCTCAGATAATAAGAACTGATAGAAGTGATTATCGTTATGGATAACCTTCTGAATATGGAATGAAACTATGAAACCTCTATTGAAAACACTGTCTATTTGTACCCTTGCTGCTCTTTTCAATGCACCGGCTTTTGCTATGGAAGAAGGTGAAATCACAATCTGGATCAATGGCGATAAAAGTTATGCCGGTCTTGCTGAAATTGGTAAACAATTCGAAGAAGATACCGGTGTAAAAATTAACGTTCAGTACCCAGACTCACTGGAAGCTAAATTCCAACAACACGCAGCAACAGGCGGCGGCCCTGACATCATTTTCTGGGCACACGACCGTTTTGGTGGCTACGCAGAATCAGGCCTACTTCACGAGCTTAATCCAAGTAAAGAATTCAAAGAAAAGCTTGTCGACTTCAGTTGGGATGCGGTGACAGTCAACGGTAAAGTTGTGGGCTACCCTCTAGCAATCGAAGCACCTTCTCTAATCTACAACAAAGACCTACTTCCAAACCCACCAAAAACATGGGAAGAGCTTGCTGCCATTCAGAAAGAGATGGCTAAGCAAAACAAAAAAGCCATCATGTGGGATGTGAAAAATGCGTACTTCACATGGCCGATGATCTCTGCCGGTGGTGCCTTCGCGTTTGAAAAAACAGCAACAGGCTATGACGCAAAAAGCACAGGTGTTAACAATGCAGCGGGTGTTCGCGGCCTTCAATTCTTAGTTGATATGGTAAACCAAGGGGTAGTTAACCCGAACATGGATTACTCAGTCGCAGAAGCAGAATTCACCAATGGCAATGTGGCAATGACCATCAATGGCCCTTGGTCTTGGGGTAACTTAGACAAGCTTGGTGTTAATTATGGTGTTGCGGAACTGCCGACATTAAATGGCGGTAAAGGTAACCCATTTGTTGGAATCCTAAGTGCGGGTATCAATGCTGCGAGTCCAAATACTGATCTTGCTGTCGAGTTCTTAGAAAACTACCTATTCCAAGACGACGCTCTGAAAACCATGAATGATGACAAGCCTCTTGGCGCGGTGACACTAAAATCATTCCAAAAAATTCTTGAGAGCGATGATCGCATCAAATCAACCATGACGAATGCTGAAAACGGCGAAATCATGCCAAATATTCCGCAAATGACGGCTTACTGGTTCGCTGAAGGTGCGGCTATCGATAACGCGATGCAGGGTAAGCAAACCGTTAGAGAAGCGCTAGACACAGCAGCGAAACAAATTACCAAATAACCCTTTCCTCATATTAATATCCTATTGTCCTTTGGCACAGCGCATGCTGTGCCTTTTTTGTTTTGGAAATCAACTCGCTATGCAAATCCCTACTCTTTACCTAAAAGGTACGTTCAATGGTTGGGGGTTAGACACCCCATTGTTCAAAGAGCAAGACGGCTCCTATCGAGCAAACCTATGCTTATCTACCGACCTTTATCGCTTCAAAATTTCGGATTTAGATGGCACCAAACAATGGACGCTTTCAGGGCATGAAAGTGAAGCCACACTCTGCGAATTCGAACAAGCAATGCCGCTTATCAACACACAAGGTATTGGCAATGATCTGCTGCTCTCTCCTGCTGTCGCTGGTCAATACTCCTTGAAGGTTCAATTCGGCTCTTCGACGCCAACGATCACTGTAACCAAGGGGGAATACAATGATCTATCAACACCTCAACGAGAGCCTGTTAACACACGTCTGATAGCGGTTGAGACAGAGGAGACGCTGCCTCTCTGGCAACACCCTGAATTTGCAATGCCACATGACCAACTATTCCAAAAGCTCACCATCTCAGAGACACGGTCATTCCCGTTTGTGTTCGGGGATAATGTCGATGGTTACTATCATGGAGCAACCTATAGCTATGTAAACGGTGGTAAGTATCGTCACCACCAAGGTTGGATACTGGGAACCTTCGCCAGCTATATCGACGGCAAGCTCAATAACAAGTTAGAGGCTAAGCGTGCCAGCCTGACGCCTTATGGTATTGAACATCATTATGAGAATAGTCGAGAGTCGCTGAGCCTGATTCAAGGTTCTAGACTTGTATCGCTTACGGTTTCGTCCAACAAACCGAGCGCTTTAAGCCTAATTCCAGAACTCAACGTACCGACGACTCACTCTAAAGTTCACATTTCAGACTCAAATATCGTCATAGAACTCAGCCCTCAAGTTTGCCCAGATGGCTGCCCAAGATTTGTCGCCATCGCAAGCAATCATCCTGTACATGCACGAGAGATCTCGCTAAATGCTCACCCTGAACTTCGCGACCTAGTTCAGCTCTCAGAGAGCAACGCAAAACTCATGCTCACGACGTCAGATAACCAAACTGAACTCATCGTCTACCTCGGCTTTGCTGAAACCCTTAAAGCCGCTAGTTCATTGGTTAATCAAGCGGTCAAAAATAACGAACACGTTCTTCACCAACAGCGGATTTATGAGTTCTTAACCAATAATTATTTGTGGACCAACGACCTTGAATACAACCAAGCGGTTATGTGGTCGCGCCTTGCAAGCCGTACCTTTGTAAGTCATGAGTTCGGCACGGGCATATGGGCTGGCTTACCTTGGTTTAAGGACTGTTGGGGTCGCGATACCTTTATCGCCTTGTCGGGCACAAGCTTGGTCAATGGGCTGTTTAGTGAAGCAAAAGAGATCATTGAAAACTTTGCGTCCATGCAGATGCTCGACGAAAATTCCGCGAATTACGGGCGAATACCGAACCGAGTAACCAGTAAAACGAACATCATTTATAACACCACCGATGGTACTCCTTGGATGATTCGTGAAGCCCTTGAGTACATCAACTACTCTGGCGATGTGGCGTTCGCTAAGGCCATTTATCCCACTATCAAGCGTTTCATCACGGGTGTCGAAAAACACTACTTGAATAAAGATTGCTTAAATGAAGACTATTTGAATAAAGATAGCTTGATGGCACATCGCCACCCTGATACGTGGATGGATGCAAAAATTGATGGGAAGACACCTTGGTCTCCTCGCGGGCCTAAAGCCAATGACATCCAGGCTTTGTGGTTTGAAAGCCTAAACTGCGCGATTCAACTCGCTAATCTGGTTGGCGACCCTGAATCAGAAAAGAGCTGGACAATCCAAGCCGGAAAAGTGAAAGAGAATTTCGCCACTAAGTTTTGGGATGATAAAAACCATCGCTTAGCCGATCATTTATCGCAAGGCGATGTGCCTGATTATAGCGTGCGCCCGAATCAGTTGATGACGATTTCAATTCCTCAGAAAAGTCCGCTTAATCAGAGTGAAAGAGAGCAATACATCGTCAAGAACGCGGTAGAAACGCTATTGTTCCCATGGGGCATCTGCTCGTTACAACAAGAGCATGTCGATTTTCATCCTTATCACGACAATCAAGCTATGTACCACAAGGACGCGGCTTATCACAACGGGACGATCTGGGGGTGGAATGCGGGCTTTACCATTACGGCGCTCAATAAGTTTAAGCAGCAAGATCTCAGTTACCAACTATCCAAAAACTTGGCAAAACAGATCCTTACACAAGGCTGTAGAGGGACAATGAGTGAGAATTTGGATGCTTTTCAAGAAAGTGACCGCGACCTTGTAGAATCAGGGACGTTTGCTCAGGCCTGGTCTGTTTCAGAATACGCTCGTAACGCGCAACAGGACTATTTGGGATATTGCCCACGCTTATTGGACAATCAGATACACCTAACACCAAATTTCCCAAGTTGTTGGAGCGAATTAGTGGCTTCGTTGCCTTTTGGTCAAGGAAACCAGCTACGACTGTCATTTGAATCTGAGCGTGGTATTTCTCGCTACAAGATTCAGTCAAATCGAGAAGATACGGTAAGTCCCGAAATCACATTGGTGCTTACGCTAGACATAAACCATGAGTCTGTTGCCGTCATCTCGACACCATTAACACAATCGTTGGAGATCATGATCGACAGTCACCAACAACAGGTCACGGCTAACGACAAACAAGCGCAGTTTGAGATTCAGCCAAAGCCAAATAACGCCATCTTACGCGATTTACAGTTTGCCAAGCCCGACTTTGCAAGGCAACACAACAGCTTGATGAGCAAGGACTACTTGTTGAATAAACGCAATAAGCAAAAATTGTCAGCAGCCAAAGACTAGCGTGGCTGTGGAGTTATTGAGCTATTGAGCTATTGAGCTTTGAGCGTATAAAGCGATAGAAAAAGGCCTAATACACCGTTTACGAAGACAAAACGGAGTTAGGCCTTCTTAATAAAACAGCGCCACGTTCGACTTTTTAGTGAGTAACGTATTTATTTCTCTGGAATCACTAAGATAGACATCAGAAAAATCTACGCTTATATCTTCACGAGCTTCATTCGTGCCCATATATATGGTCATTGGATACAAAAAACGCCCCTTTAAAGGAGCGTTCTATCTAAGCTACTTAGCTGTTAAGCTATTTTGCGTTAACAGCTCGCACAAAAGCTTCTTGTGCACCTTCAACATTAAGCGCCTTCGCTTCATCTAACAAACCTAAAGCTTTCGGTATATCACCTGACTTCACCGCATTTTGTATAGCGGATAAATAGAAGTCTTTTGTCTCTTGTTGAACACGAATCTGCGTGTCTGCTTTCTTCGGTGCTACAGCTGTAGTCGTTGCCAGAATGGCAGGAGCCGCAACAGCAGCGACTGGCGCTACGGCAGGTTTAGCTCGGTAAGGGCGAAGTTTTAAAGTTTTAATTTCTAACTCTAAACGACCACCTAATTGATTCGTGTATACCGGATCGGTGACCATAGGCATCACTTCACCAAATTCTTTGGCTCGCACCTTCGCCGGGTGATCAACTTTCACCCTGTTGCCAAGCTCATCAGCAGGCGTGTAGATAACAATATAAGGTGTCTTACTCGCATCAATACGCAAGCGCTCAATGTAACTCGTACGAGTAAAAGCGTCGGATGCCTGAACCTTAAAGTCTTCAAACTTCAATGTTTGCACTGGCTTAAAGTTTTCATCTAGAAGCATGGCTTCTGGAGCAAAAACTGAATCATCGATCATCAAGCTCGATAGCTTAACGACCATCTCCCCTGAGCGCTCGCTGAACTTGAACGCTGCAAAGTGGCTATTACCTGTTGTAAATGTACCGACGGGTGATCCCAGGTCGATATCAAATTTTAAATCTTCATTATCATTCAATTGTGCGTATGGGTACTGCGAAAAATCGCTGCAGCATACTTCTGCATTGGTAGGTGCATCGAGTTTAGTTTGAACCTGAGCATCGGAAGCACAACCGCTTAGCAAGGCACCTAGTACCACGGCTAACATAGAGCTTTTATTTGTCATTGTAATCTCTCTTACTATTGGTTGTTGTTGGGGGGAAAACGGAAAAAGGCAGCCAATGGCTGCCTTATACTGTAAATGGTTTAGAACCAAATTTCAGTGTGCACACCGAATACAAATTGGTCTTTACCGTTATCGATACCAATTTGTTTAGCACTTGCTTCATCATCAGCTTTAATGTAGCTGATGTAAGGCTTAACTTGTGGGCGACCGAAGTAGTCTGAGTTCGCTGTAAATGCTGTTGCAATTTCTAAGTTAAGAATATCGCTCTCTACATCATCACCAGAACGTCCCCAGTAACCTTCATCACCTTCTTCATGCGCATAAGAAGCTGTAGCTTCTAAACGAATGTTGTCGTTCAGTTTGTAAGAAGGACGGGCAGCAACAATATAACGAGTTAGGCCTTTAGCGCCCCAAAGTTCGTCAAGAGCTGTGATGTATGTCGCTTCTGTACCAAGCTGCCATTTTTCCGAGATGTTTAGTACACCGTAAGAAGTCAAGAATAGAGACTCTGCATCGTCATTACCGCCAGACCAACCACCGAAGTTTACGCCACGGTTTTGCATTACGCCTGAACCGTAAGCAATAGCATTTTGAGTCCAACCGTCTAGGCCGTAGTAGCTTGTGTTTAGTGTTACAGCTGCACCGATGCCGTCTTCATCTTCGCCGCCGTTCACCACTTTTTGACCGTATTTCAAATCGAAATCTAGAGAACCAATACCTGCATCTACGCCGTAGTAATATAAGTCGATAGAAGACGCTGTCGTACGCTCAGCACCAGGCTTTGCCGAACCAGCGTCTGGATCAGCCATTACGTATGCGATACCAGCAGTATTGCCACCTAACTTAGTTTGAATACCAGCACCAATACCAGATGATTGTTTCCAGAACTCACCAGACAAGATACCTGCTGCACGGTTTAGGAAACGTTGACCACCCCAAATAGAAGTCTCTTCACCAAGAATGCCACCTAGCTCAACGAAGGCTTCTTTCACTTCAAATTGTGCAGTAGTGTTGGCTTTTTGGCTGCCCGAAGATGAATACGCGTAAGAATTACCATTACCATATTCAGTACGAAGAACATAATCAGCCCACACACCATTTTGGTATTCAGAGTGCTTCTTAACTACAAATTCAACTTGGTTAGTACTCTTACCGTGAGTACCCGCTGTTTTGTAATCTGGCTTACCGAATTCAGTGTCTACTGTTTTACCGTCGACAACACGAACGTTAGAAGACATGTAACCATGAACTTCCCAACCATCAGTGATAACGTCAGTAGGGTTTTTCACCTCTACTTCCATTGAAGAGTCACCACTTGTTACATCAAGTGCAACTTCACTTTCTGCGAACGCTGAACCAGCGACAAGTGCAGAAGCCACTGCAGCAGCAATCAAACTTACTTTTTTCATTCTTAACTCCATTAAGGACGATTTATTTTTAGGTTTTATATTTTTGCTCTCTTGCGACAACCAAAGGCAGTAATGGTGGGCGTAAGATAGAGAGGTTTAGGGTTTCCCCTGATTCGTTTCAACGGAGTCAATATTAAGAGAGGATGACAAGTTTGACTTCCTCCACCCCGAACTAAATCAAGGGGGATGAGAAGGGAGTAGAATTTATACAGAATGGTATTTTACAGGGTTGGATCACTTAATCTAGGAGGAGTAGACAGCACACAGATCTAATTATTCACCTTAATTGAGATCCACTTCAAATATATAATTTGAACTTCATCGATGAATTATTTTTCAACAAAATTTATTCTCTGAAGTTGCTTGACCTTAATGGGACAAAGCCTTTTACTAATAGTTCACTGATGTTGATAAACGAACAAGAAATCAAGCAATGACTAGAACGCTCGCTCGCCCTTATCCACTAGGCGCAACGCTAGGTAACACTGGCTGCAACTTCTCAATTTATTCTCCTGACTGTAAATCCCTCTCTCTCGCTCTTTTTGACGAGAACGATGAGTTCACCACTTATAAATTGGAAAATGAATACGCTGATATCAGATATGTATTTGTTGATGGTATTAAAGCCGGGCAAAAATACGGTTTCATTGCTGAAACTGATAATGGCCCGATCTTACTTTCCGACCCTTACGCTAAAGCAATAAGCGAACCGCTCGATTACGCAACGCCATATACCAATGAAAAAAGCTTTTCGATGGCAAAATGCATCGTGGTTGATGACACGTTCGATTGGCAAGATGTCGAAAAGCCGCGTATTAGCCGCGAAGAGACCGTTCTTTTCGAAACCCATGTTAAAGGCCTATCTCAACTTCACCCAGAAGTCGAGGCTAATACAAAAGGCCGTTACTTGGGGTTAGTTAGCCCCGAAATGCTTGCATTCTACAAACAGCAAAACATCAATTCTCTACAACTTTTACCTATTGCTGCATGTATGCATGAACCCCACCTATTGGATATGGGGAAAGTGAATTATTGGGGTTACAATCCATATTTGTTTATGGTGCCAGACCCACGCTACGCAGAGAAAGACGCCGTTACTGAACTCAAAACCGCAATTCGAGAACTGCATCGCAACGGTATCGAAGTCATTCTCGATGTCGTCTACAACCACACAGCAGAAGGCGGGGAAGGCGGCACAACCTTCAACCTAAAAGCACTCGATAGTCGCTACTACATTAAGCATGGCTGTCATTACGCGAACTTCACAGGTTGTGGTAATACGGTCGACCTCACCCATCAACCAGCACTTAACTTAGTCATGGATACACTGCGCTACTGGGTGAGTGAGTTCCAAGTCGACGGCTTCCGCTTTGACCTAGCAGCAACACTGGGGCGCGAAGGCGATAACTACAATCCTGAGGCTGCTTTCTTCAAAGCTGTTGCCCAAGATCCGGCATTGAAAGAAACCAAGTTAATAGCAGAACCATGGGATATCGGACCAAATGGCTACCAAGTTGGCAATTTTCCGTTGGGGTGGAATGAGTGTAACGACAAACTACGAGACATCACTCGTAGCTTCTGGCGCGGTGATCAAGGCTACCTGAAAGAGTTTGCGACTCGCTTAATGGGCTCACGTGACATCTACAGTGCCGCACACTGGCCGTACAAATTAACCGTCAACTACATCACCTATCATGATGGTTTCACCATGCAAGATCTTGTTTCTTATAAACATAAGCACAATGAAGAAAATGGTGAGAACAACCGTGATGGACACGGTGATAATCGATCTGAAAACTATGGTGTAGAAGGCAACACAGAAAACCTTTTGGTTATCGCAACACGTGAAAAGCAAAAGCGTAACTTCATGGCAAGCCTGTTATTTGCATTCGGTATTCCGCATATTTTGACGGCCGATGTGTTATCTCATACTCAAAATGGCAACAACAACGCGTACTGCCAAGACGGCGTCACCAGCTGGCTCAACTGGGAAGATTCCGAGCGTAAGGCTTACTTCAAGGCTTGGTTATCTGAGATGATCTCCGCACGTCAGCGATACATGGTGCCGTTTATCAAAGCGTTCAGTGGCGATAAACGTAACTCTAACCGTATATTCTGGAGCCGTGTTGATGGCACACTCATGGAACATGATGATTGGAACCGTTTAAGCTCCGTAGCCTTACATTTAGGCATAGGTAAAGATGGCGACGAGTTGATTTATCTGATCAACCAAACCAACGCACCTGCTCGATTTTCTTTACCGAGCGACCGTAAGCAAGACTGGGTAACCATCTGTGATACCAACTTGCGAAACGTGAAACCGGGTCATGCCGAAGGTGAAATGCTGTTATCTCCCGTTTCAATGGCGATTTTGCACTATTCTCCTACTCAAAATAAGCTAATAGCTAAAACAAACTCATCTCCAGACAAGACTGATTCGGTTTAGGGTAAAAGCCAAACCAGCTTAATAGAATGCGCGAAGCCATAGAAGCCAGTTATGTTTATGACTGGCTTTTTTATTAGCTGAACGTCACAAACTCAATTTTTTATATGGAACATTTTGCATTGATGTGATTACGAAAACTGTTTAGTATGGCCGTACTATAAAAATGAATCTATAACGTCTTTGGATATCATGGCTTTACCTAAAACATTAATTCGGCTTTTTAAACCATACATTATTTTATTAACTGGAGGGATGCTCTATCTTGCTGCTGCTCAACTTGAAAAAGTAGAAACGACAGCAACCGAACAATCACTTTCAAATATTCGTATCGCAAGTTCCATCATCAATTCCAACATCGAAGCCACATTCGGCAAACTCTATTTTTTGGAAACCAGTTTAAGCTTGTCTACATCAGGCCCAGTCGGTGAACAAAAATTCAGAGACATCAGTGACAATATTCTTAAGAGAACACCTAACTTCTCCGATATTGTTCAATACCAGCCTCAATCCCAACAATATATTTCAACTCGTGGCCTGCCTCTTTCTAATGAGCAGATCGACGCCATCCAGTGGAATTCAATAGATAGTGTTGTAGAAGGTTTTTACATCTCTTCTACCTATCAAAAACCCGATGGTCGTTGGGTTTTCGCGATCAAACACACGACGGAAACGTTGAACAAAGAAATATGGATTGAGTTTGACCTTTTGCATACCACGCAAGGTTTGAGAGACTTAAAAACATTAGACCGTGGCTATGTATTTGTGGTTGATCGAGCAACCGAACGATTGGTTTTCCATCCTGATCCGAAACGCATTGGCTCCAAATCCATCAGCTATCATGCAGGCATCAGCCACCAGCTCTCGCAAGGTGAGACCGTCGGCCAACACGAGTACTACTATCAAGATAACTTCAAAATAACGGTATTTGATGCTGACAACAGCTTAAACTGGGTATTCGTCTCGGGCACAGATCGTCACGACATACTCACCAGCTCACACCAATTTACGCTAACTGGCGTGGTACTCGGGTCACTGCTTCTATTATGGATTGGCGCGCACTACCTGGCTCACCGCTTGAACATATCGTTATCTCAACTGAATAAAGTTGATGATCTCGCCAGCTTTAAACGAGAGTTAAAAGCCATATTCAATAGCTTTACCTATCAAAAAGGCATTCAATTCTGCCTTTATCAAGCAGAGAGCCATTCATTCAGTACCATCGATTATCATGGAAACAAATCAACGGTACATTCTGACAAAGCCCTTGCTGAGCGATTTGCTCCCGAGACCATGGCTTATCGAAACAGCAAATACGCGGATCCATTGGCACGTAAACTCAAATTACTCCAACGCCACTACTGTATCCCTTTGCACTCTCGTAACCAGCTAATCGCGGTGATTTACGTCAATGCGCCCCTGCCGATCAGCCAAAGTATTTTACGAATGATCAAAGATTACACCGAAGTCTCATTGTCTAACTTACTGCTCCACCATCAATTAAGTAGTAAGGATCTCATGACTCAGTTAGACAACAAAAGTAGTTTCAACATCGCGATCGACAACTACGCATGCGAACCCGATATCTATGTAGCTCTGCTCGACATCGATAACTTTGACCACGTAAATCGAGCTTACGGTGAAGCGATTGGCGACAAGATGATAAAGCTTGCCGCAGAAGCGATGCGTTCTTACTTCCCTAAGCCAAAAGGACTTTGCCTTGCTCGAGTTGGGGACAAGGAGTTCGCCGTTTTATTCAAAGCGAATGATGCGAAAGATGCCAAGCACCAATTGGAACAATGTCGAGTCAGCATCGCCGAGAAAACCATAGTTACTCCGGATATCACATTGTCACTTAGTATCAGCGTCGGGTTTTCGCAAATAGAAGGCGAAACAGACTCTGCTTTAGCCCTTGCGGAACAAGCAAAGTTAATCGCACTACAACTTGGAAAAAATCGAGTGGAAGGCCACATCAGAGCCGTTGCCAAAGCGTCGTAGACATTAGCTAACACGCTCGTATCACACCGATTGGTACGATACCGATAACAAAAAAGCACCTAGGATTAATCCCCTAGGTGCTTTTGTTTTTATGGAAAGTCATTACAATGCGCGTTCGATACAACAATACCCTTTTCTAACGACACGAGCCTTATGAAGCTAAGTAACCGACTGCAAACTCTCCACTCCCTTGTCAGCAATGACTATCAACACATTTGGGACTGTTGTTGTGATCACGGCTTCTTGGGTGTTCAGCTATTATCTGACCACAAAGCACCGCAGATTCATTTTGTCGATATTGTCCCTTCTCTGATGAATGAACTGGAAGGCAAACTAACTCGTTACTTTCCCCAAGATAATTCAGACCAACAAGCGATTACCAGCCAATGGCAAGTCTACTGCTTGGATGTCGCAGCGATTCCATTGGAAAAGCACACTGGCAGACATCTAGTCATTATTGCGGGTGTGGGAGGCGACCTAACACAAAAGCTCGTCGACGATATTCATTGCAAGCATCCAGATAAAGCGATCGATTTTTTGCTTTGCCCGGTTCATCAGCAGTTCGATCTAAGAAATCATTTAAAGGCGCTCAATTTCGGCCTAATTGATGAAGTGTTAATTGAAGAGAACCGTCGTTACTACGAGATTTTATTGGTCAGCAATAACCAAGGTGAAAGCGACAAAAATCAAGGTGAAAACGGCAATAACCGAACGGTAACTGAGATATCAAGCGTCGGTGACAAGATCTGGACTCCGAACTGTGAACAACAAAAGCAAATATCACAGCAATACAAAGCCAAAACATTGCAGCACTACTTGCGCATCCATCAAGGACAAGAGAAGCAAGGCAAAACCAGTGAGGTTAAGCACATCATTGAGGCTTACCAAGCGATTTGACGGCAGCAAGTACTTACTTTATAACTTATCAATCTGATTCAATGAAAAAGCCGATAGTTCAGTGAACTATCGGCTTTTTTGATGCTATCGGTTTGGGTTAAACTTACCGTTCTTCTTTTCCAGAATCCGTATCAATGTATACCGTATCAAGAAAGTCATCTTTCTCTTTCCATGTACTATTCAACCAACTGTGGAAACGACGTTTAAACGCTTTATCTTCAAAGTAATTACCGTTCACGTTCTCATCCATTGGGTGCAGTTTAATACGCACCACCACCTTGGTCATTTTACCTTTCAGCATGTCTTCAAACGGAGAAACCTGATTTTCTGGATAAGCCAGTGTGACATCCACGATACCATCTAAGATCGGGCCCATTGCCGATAGAGCAAATGCCACCCCACCTGTTTTTGGCTTAAGTAGGTGTCGATACGGTGTTTTCGCTGTCGCCAATTTCTCGTGGTTTGTACGAGTCCCTTCCACAAAATTCACCAAGGTTGTCGGTGCCCATTTGAACTTAGTACATGCCTTATTAATTGCATCAAAGTCATCATTGCGACGATCTGGGTTGCGCAGCAAGAACTCACGCGAGTGACGTCTCATAAAAGGCATATCCAAGCCCCAACAAGCCAAACCAACAAAAGGAACGTACAGCAATTCATGCTTAAGGAAAAACTTGGTCATCGGCATCTTGTCTTTCAAGACCGAAGACAAGATCACGATATCTGCCCAGCTGAGGTGATTCGACATCATCAAATACCATTGCTTGGTCGAGATGTCGTCCCCACCTTCCACTTGCCACTCAATATCGTTATTCACGTTCAACATCCAAAGATTGAGCGACGCCCAACACCAAAACGTGAAATTCGCTAAACGAGTACATGACTTTTGAACAGTAGAGATTGGAAGAATCAGTTTGATGAGGCCAAAGAAGCTCACAGTAAACGCAGTCATTGCGGTATTGATGGTCACGAACAATACGTTCAACACCATACGAAGGTTATCAAGCATAAAACACGGCTATATTGAGATCGAAAGCCGCCATTATACTCATCTATAAAATATTCTCTTTAGTAATTGGTTGAATGCCCTACGGGTTAAGCCACTATGGTTTATTAATGCAGATAATTAGAGTGCAAAATGCAGGTACGAGCAGTCATAACAACATATTAAAGAAATATTTGGCAACCATTACTTTCCCAATGATTATTTATCTTGTACATACATCTCTAGAAATAGACGAGCAGTGCAACCTTGATTACTATTATCCTTTAGTTCAAATTCCCAACCATAAGCACGACACAAACGCTTCACGATTAACAAACCCAACCCATGCTCTGTTTCATTGGTCTGCATTAGCCCTGAACCTGAATCTTCAACAGAGATCTCGTCAGAACGGATACTGATCTTGATGTAACCTTTCTCAGTAAAGCGGATTGCGTTGCTCACTAAGTTCTTGAGTATCATATTAAGTACTGCTACAGGGAAGTTAACCTGAGCCGATTCAGAAACGTTCAACTCGAAATTTACCTCAGGATTCAGATTCTTAATGAACTCCGAGATTTTGAGTTGATTTTCATCGACGCGCCACATCTCTGTCACCACGTTCGCGTTTTCTTGTTTCACAATGTTGAGCAAAATTTCCACGGTGGCTTGCATGTTTTCCGCTGCGATTAGAATTCGCTCTCGTTGTTTAGTTTGAAATTCAGGATCGTCTTTCATCGCTTGCAGGTTAGCCGCACCAAGCACAATCGCTATCGGGGTTTTTAGCTCATGACTGGCGTACTTAGCAAACATCATCTCCTGTTTAGACACTCGTTCCCGCATCTGCTTGTATTGATTGAGTTCATTGGTGAGTTGCTTAAGTTCATCAATACTATGCTTTGATACTGAAAATGTTTGGTTAACGCCAGAGTTGAGCTGTTCGCTCAGTTCCGTCACGGGCCTCATCAAACCATCAAACATTCGCTTAACCGAAAAATTCAGTATCAAAACCAGAAACAATACGAGCAACATCGAGATAGCCATCAATGCATCCCAGTTATCGTCACCAAAATCAATAGAACGCACGCCTATCGTAAGGTAAAGCGGAACTGTATGACCTTTGAATTCAAAATTGACGTAGTAGATCAAGATGCCTTGATCAGAATATTTCCGATACCGAGTTACCTGCCCTTCTGAGTATGGTAGATCGGCTTGAAGTACCTCAGGTAGGTATTCAGGGTTAAAGTAAGCCGTAACAGAAGTGCTCATTTGAGCAACTGGATCTTGCACCAACTCATAGTGCTTTATAGCAATACGTTCGAAAGATTTAAGGTGTAATTCAATTTGAGTATCTTCAGCAATCACGAGACGAAATGAGAACGCGAGAAACACAATAAAGGATGTAGACAAAGCAATTTTGGCAAAGGTGGTGATCAAGCGTCTTTTTACTTGAGCAATATTGTTCGTTTTGGGCTTGTTAAACCATCTCATCGAATTCACAACCTTATTTGACTGAGTAATGCAGAGTTCATTGCAATAAAGATATCGTGCTACTTTTCAAGACGATAGCCAAACTTGGGTACCGTTTTGAGCATTGAATGCTCAAATGATTTATCCACAGTATTCCTCAGTAGATAAATGTGGCTACGCAACACATCCTTATCGGGGATATCTTCCCCCCATAAAAGATGAATCAATGCATCACGAGAGACCACCTCTCCTTGGGCTTTGACCAGTGCGTGCAGTATTTGATACATGATAGGTGTCGTGATCAGCCTTTTCCCTGCACGAGTAACTGCTTTCGTTTTTTCATCAACTTCAAGATCGCCAAACGTTAACTTGCCTGCTGTTACCTTTCCTCTATAACGCTTAATCAGGGCACTAAGTCGAACTTCGAGCTCCGGGAAGTTAAAAGGTTTACTGACAAAATCATCGACGCCATTCTCGAAACCTTTCAACAAATCTTCTTGCCCGTTTAAGGCCGTAAGCATCAATACTGGTGTACTGCATCCGTTCTCGCGTAACTCTTTAGCTACCTGCATGCCATCTTTCTTTGGCATCATCACATCGAGAATAATGGCATCAAACTCATTTTCTAGCGCCAGCTTCAAGCCTAGCTCACCATTGTCAGCGAAATCGACCTCTGCACCCTTCACTTCTAAAAAGTCGGCCAAAATACCCTGCAACTCGTCATTATCTTCAACGATTAAAATTTGTTTACCTGACAGCATCATCTACTCGCTCTATTGCGATTCACACTACTGAGATCATAATGAGCCTAGGTCGAATTAATGTCGAATTTAACGATAAGCTACACCAATGAAATTCGACATTGATCATCACTCTTTCACATCCATTTTGACATAAACTCGACATTGACCATTTCATACTATCCCTATTGAAACATCGGGAATTGATTATGAAACCAATACTACTTGCTTGCCTTTTAACTTATGCGGTAGCCATACCATCAGCATACGCTATTGATCTTATTGGACAAACCGTCAGCAAATCACCACTCAACGTCGTAGCCGAAGTCAGTGGAGTCGTACAAGTTGCAAATCTAGACTCTGGAGACAGCGTTAAGAAAGGACAATTGATTGCAGCAGTAAAAACACAAGACTTCGACCTAGCTGTTGCAACCCAAACGGCAAACCTCGCTTTGGCTCAAGCCGACTTGCAGCTCAAACAATCTGTATACCAACGTTATGTTGAACTTCGCCAGAAAAATAGTCTCTCTCAGAATGAACTCGACATCGCCAATGCCGACTATTTGAGTGCTAAAGCAAAACTCACACTCGCAAAAATTGAATTGAGCAATGCAAAACAAGACTTAGCCGACACCTCTATCACATCAGACATCGAGGGCTTTGTGGTAAGCCGAAGTGCAGAAAATGGCGCTTGGGTAAATCAAGGCGACCCACTCTACAAGCTAGTGAATATCGACACCTTAACGGTGCGTTTGCTTGCTAGCGAATACGACATCAATGACCTTAATGTTGGGCAATCCATCGAGCTATGGGCTGAGGCTAATCCAGCAGCCAAAGTCATTGCCACAATTAATCGCATCGGTGTGGAAGTGGATAGCCAAACGATGGCCTACCCAGTAGAAATTGACATCAGTAATCCCGATCACGCACTCAAACCTGGGATGTCGATTCATGCATCGACCAAGGTTACTGCATTCGCGTTGAATCAATAGGAATCACTTATGCCATCAATTATCGCTTATTTTGCGCAGCGCAGCTTTCTGGCTCGAATCGTCACTATCATGGTACTGATGCTCGGCGCCGCTTCAATGTATACCCTTAAGTTACAAGAATATCCGGATGTTGCTTTTGAAACGGTCGAGATAGAAACTTCCTATCCGGGCGCAACAGCGCAAGACATTGAACTCAATATCACCAACCCCATCGAGAAAGAACTGCGCAGCGTACAGGGGCTGAATTACTTTTCCTCTCAATCCAGTGATGGCATCTCCTACATAGAGGCAGAACTACTGCCGGGGGAAGATGCCGCAAAGGTTCTGCGAGATATTCAGCAGGCTGTCGATCGCGTCAGTAATTTACCCAAAGATATCACTGCGCCACCTGTGGTCACTCAAAAACAGACATCTTCTTTTGAAGTTCTCACCTTTGGGGTCAGCCTCAATGCCGCAGCAAAAAATGACGGTGCTAACCTTGAGATAGAGAGCTCAAGTTCTGAGAGCTTAATGTCAGAGAGCTTGGTGTTAAAGGGCTTAGAACTAGAGAACAGTGCACAAGCGCAAAACCTTCAGCAATACGCATATCAACTAGAGAAACGAGTTAACGCCGTTGCAGGTGTGAGTAGCGTGAGCTTGTCTGGATACAACGAGCGTGAGTTTTGGGTGGAAATCGCACCAGAAAAAATCAGCCGTTACCAATTAACTTTTGACGAGGTTAGCCAAGCAATTAATCGACGTAACCTTTCTCAATCAGGAGGCGTAGTCGAATCTTGGGTCAATGAACAAAAGATTGTCACCATGACTCAAGTGCATAGTGCTCAAGAAATTGCAGATATCGTCATCAAAGCGCTGCCCAATGGCTCAGTCATCAAGGTTTCTGACGTCGCTACTGTTGAAGATACATTTGCGAGAGCATCACAGCTTGGCGTAATCAATGGTGAAGAAGCAGTACTGTTTTCGATAACCAACAGTGCCAGTGCCGACATCATAGCCACTGTAGACAACGTAAAAGCGCTATTGGAAAAAGAACAGGCTAAGGTTGATGGTCAATACCACTTCCAATACGGCTTGAACCTCGCCGACGATATGAATGACAAATTTTCAATTGTATCGACCAACGGTGCCATTGGCTTGGTGCTTGTGTTAGCCGTACTTAGTCTGATATTGAAGCGTCAGGTCGCCTTCTGGGTTTCTATGTCGATCCCGTTTTGTATATTGGGTGTGATGATTGTATTGCCAGCTGTTGGGCTCAACCTCGATAGTATTACCCTCGCCGCTTTATTGCTGGTGATCGGCATAATCGTTGATGACTCGGTGATCGTCGCTGAAAGTATCTATCAAGAAAAAGAACAAGGTAAGACCGCTCTGCAAGCCGCCATTTCAGGCACCCAGAGAGTGATTAAACCAATTATCGCGAGCTTAACCACCACAGCACTCGTGTTCATTCCGATGTTCTTTATTCCGGGAACCATGGGTAAAGTGGTCGTGGTTATCCCAATTACCGTCATCGCTGCGTTACTGTTTTCATTGGCAGAATGTACATTCACGCTTCCAGCCCATTTAAGCGGTGCTCTAGAATCTAAGAAAAGCAAAAACGACAACCATAATTCTTCAGAGAAAAACCGTTTTTCGAATGTCAGTCGTACCTATAAAGCGTGGCTTACAAATAGCATTCAATATAAGAAATCTGTGATTGCAGGAGCCTTAGTTGCCAGTGCTTTGTCTGCGGGCTTGGTTACTACACTTAAGCTCGATATTTTCCCAGCGGAAGCCGCCAAGTACATCGACATTTATACCGAGGTCGACCCTGGCACACCATTAGATAAAGTACGTGATGCGCATTTAGCGATAGAAGAAGCAATAGCCGCATTACCAAGTAATGAGAGGGTATCTTACAACCTCAGTTATGCGTCACCCGTTAGTACGGGCTTGTTAATACTCACGAGTTACGAGCAACGAGCACGTACCGCTGACCAAATCATTGTCGACTTGAATACGCAGCTTGCAGATCTTCAACAAGACATGTTCGTTAAATTCTCTGTCGATGCCGGCGGACCTCCTCCGGGCGAACCCATTGAAATGCGAGTATTAGGTGGTACTGAACAAGAACGTAACCATGCCGTCACTATCGCAAGCGAATGGCTATCGACACAGCATGGTATCGCTGGCGTGACCAATAATGAGGCCTTGAAAGATCCTCAACTGAGTATTGTTCCTCAATACGAATGGTTAGCAAAATACAACCTGACGGTGTCAGATTTGGCCACCACACTGCGCTTAGCCTTTGAGGGCGAGTCTGTGACATCAACATGGCTAGGCGATCAAGAGGTCGATATTCGAGTCATTCTGGAAAAGGAATACCGTGATATCCAACGTTTGGCTACCACTAAGATCTTCACCCCTGATGGTCGCCAAGTGCCTCTTAGCCGCTTGGCGAAGGTCAAGCAAATTGAAGCACCACGTTTGATTAAACACTACAACGCAGAACGTGAAGTCACGGTTACGGCGCAGATCACCGATGACACGGTCAGCTCCGTTGTTCTGTCGGATCAAATGTTGAGTGAACTTCAAGGTCAATATGCACAAAATGTCAGTATCGATATTGGTGGTGAGGCAGAAAGCACCAATGAAACCATGAGCGGTTTTTTGGTCGCGTTCCCAGCAGCAATGATAGCGATCTACTTTGTACTAGCAGTTATGTTCAACTCACTGGTTCAACCTTTACTGGTTATGGCGGTGATTCCGTTTGCGGTCATTGCTGCATTGATGGCTCTAGTAGTTCACATGCAAGCTTTGTCGATGTTTGCCTTAATCGGCGTGCTTGGTATGACTGGCGTGGTGGTCAATAACTCACTGGTGCTAATCAATCGTATTAATGAGTTAAGAGCGGAAGGCCATCCAGTAATAGAGGCCATCATAGAGGCATCAGTAAGCCGTTTACGACCGATCTTACTGACCTCAATCACAACGGTGGTGGGCTTGCTACCATTGGCTTACGGCTTAGGGGGTACCGATGTTTACATGGGGCCAATGTCATTAACGTTAGGTTACGGATTATTGTTCTCACTGCCAATCGTCCTATTCGTTATCCCTAGTTTATGCGGCTTATGTTTCGCAAAATCACAACCTAAAGAGTCTTAACTTACTCTTAATTAAGCCGCCCTGAGCAAATAGCGCGGCACTGAATCTACACCATTTTATTTTACTGCCTTGGGCGCCACTACTTTGAAGCAATTAAAGTAATGGCGCTCTTTTTTATTTATCACGACCCACCTTTCTTACTCTCCACGACTCACTTTCATACTTTCGCATGCAGCACAAAAAAAACAACTCTTACATGTCATTTAGACTCAACAAACTAAAGTCTATTTGACATCATTTAAGTTAATTTCCACCAGCTCATCACTATTGATAAGCATTCTCATTGGTGGCATGGTACATGCAACTCCAAAGTGTAAATAGTTGAGTATCCTTAATGAGATAACTTCTCTACGTAAAGGTGATGATATGACCGATATTCCTCATGGTTTGGTAACCGGCAAAGTCTTACATAAAAAACAATGGACAGATCAGCTGTTCTCGCTGCAAGTCAGTGCTCCTGTTTCTCCTTATCAGGCAGGTCAATTCACGAAACTTGGCTTACTAAATAGCGAGGACGAATTCATTAGACGCGCTTATTCCATGGTGAATGCGCCAGAGCACGAACAAGGTCATCAACATCTGGAGTTTTTGATTATTAAGGATCAGAACGGTCAGCTTTCGCCTCAACTTCACAAGTTGCAGGTAGGCGATGACATCTTTGTCGGCAAAGACCCAAGCGGATTTATGACACTAGATGAGATCCCGGAGATCGCCAACGATCTCTGGATGCTTTCAACCGGAACTGCGGTTGGCCCGTTTATCTCAATGCTCGAAAGCATGCAGATACAACAACAGAATGGATTGGCTTCGGAAAAAGCCGCCTCATTCAACAACCTTGTACTGGTTCACGCAGTAAGAACAGAACAAGACCTCACGTATCAAGATCGAATCAATCAACTCGTTGAACACTTTCAGGGGAAACTTAAGTATGTGCCAATTATTTCTAGAGAATCAGTCACCGGAACTTTGCGCGGACGAATCCCAAGCTTGTTACTTGGAGGCGACCTTGAACGAGCCTCGTCTCTCGCTATCAACCAAAGACATAGTTTCTTCTATCTTTGCGGTAATCCCCAAATGGTTCGAGACACGAGCGAAGCACTAATATCGTTGGGATTACAAAAACACTTACGCAAGAAGCCTGGTCAATTTAGTAGTGAGAACTATTGGTAATCATTAACCATCTAGCGCTCGCAAACAAAGCTAAATAGTTCGTTAGACGGACTTGTTGTTGAGCTGGCGGTTGCCAATAAAAGAAAAAATAACCATAGTAATTACAATGACTAATGGTGATAGACAAGAGAAAAAAACTCTAGCACACTGAACAAAGTTATTAGTTTTAATCCCGTTTCAGATAATGAATAGGTGGATTATTTATATTTTAGGTAAGAGAGGAAGCCATGCTCAACATTGCTTTTTTTAGCTCAAAATCATACGACGAAAAATCATTTGAACTTGCAAAAGGCGAACTCAACGCTGAATTTCATTTTCACGATTTTCGACTCACTACAACAACAGCAAAAATGGCGCACGACAACGAAGTGGTTTGTGCATTTGTAAACGACGACCTATCGCGAGATGTGCTAGAGATTCTAGCGCAAGGCGGCACTAAGCTTATTGCGATGCGCTGTGCAGGTTTTGATAAAGTCGACCTAGATGCAGCTAAAGAGCTTGGCCTGCAAGTGGTGCGTGTTCCAGCTTATTCACCAGAATCGGTAGCAGAGCACACGGTTGGCATGATGATGTGTTTGAACCGTAAACTACACAAGGCATACCAACGTACTCGTGATGCGAACTTCTCCCTTGAGGGGCTAGTTGGCTTTAACTTCCACGGTAAAACCGTTGGTGTGATCGGCTCTGGAAAAATTGGCCTAGCGACCATGCGTATTCTGAAAGGTTTAGGCATGAACATCTTGTGCTACGACCCATACCCTAACCCATTGGCAAAAGAACTGGGCGCTAAATACGTAGAACTCGACGAGCTTTATCAAGAATCTGACGTAATTTCTCTACACTGTCCAATGAGCAAGGAGAACTACCACCTGTTGGATGCAACAGCATTTGGCAAAATGAAAGATGGTGTGATGATCGTCAACACCAGTCGCGGTGAACTGCTTGATTCAACAGCCGCAATTGAAGCGCTCAAACAAAGCAAGATTGGTGCGCTTGGCCTTGATGTCTACGACAACGAGAAAGAGCTGTTCTTCCAAGACAAATCTAACGATGTGATTGTAGATGACGTATTCCGTCGCCTATCAGCTTGTCACAACGTGTTGTTCACAGGTCACCAAGCTTTCTTAACTAAAGATGCTCTGTTCAACATTGCCAATACAACGCTAACCAGTGTTGATGCCTTCTTTACTGGCAACACCAGCGGCAACGAATTAGTCGAATAACGGGCTGAATTAATAACAAACTGCTTTGATAACAGATCGTTTTAGTAACAGGTTTTTTAATAAAAGATCGTTTTCTAAAATATCAAGCCACGCTAGTCCTAAGTGAACAGCGTGGCTTCTCGTTTACCCCATATTCAAAAACAGTTCTAAACGCAGAAATGACAATCTTCGGTATCTAAGCCATAGACACCGTTTCTAATGGCAAGGTGCTCTTCCCCTGCTTTCACACCCATCTCATAACCTGCATTCAAGACCGTTTGATCCATAGTTAAACGCTTCACTGCGAACGCTTCTGGTGGCGCAATCACCTTGATGGTCGCATCTTTTGGTGGATTACGAATGAACTCCAAAGACTGGTTATAGTTTTCGGCACGCACCGCCATCGACTCTGCAATATTAGGGAATTTCTTTAGCAGCTTTTTCAGCATCCACTGATACTTCTGCGGTTTCATTCGGTAGCTTAATGGGTGAGAAAGAATCACCGTAATATCACGAGCACCGCGACGATAGGCTTCGCGAACCGGAATCGAATCCGCCACGCCCCCATCGGTGTAACAGCCACCAGAGAAACACGGCGTTTCACGATAAGCGATAGGTAAAGCGGTGGTAGCTTCCACCACGTTAGAAAGGTTTTCTGGCTTGATGTGATAATAATCGGCATTGCCGGTATCGACGTTAGTCACAGCAGCAAGCAGTGGAACACTTGAGAACAGCACACCACAATCGAGTGGATAACGATGATTAGATTCATCCCACAGCCACTTTACGTCCACCAAGTTGCCACCTTTAGCAAAGCGAGCTGGGTTAAAGAACGTCTTATCGGTCGCCATGGTCGTAATCACGTTGTAGCTGCGTTTTGGCGCTTGAGATAAGTAACCAACCAGATTCGACACACCCGCAGATACGCCAATAGCAAAATCATAAGGACGGAAATCATCTCGCATAAAGGCGTCCAACACTCCGGCAGCAAAAATACCTCTCATTGCTCCACCTTCAACGATTAATGCGCTCTTACTCATCTCAAACTCTTCTACTTTATAAACTGATAGCCGTAGGATAATCCGTTACCCTAACTAAATATAATGGGATGAGTTTATTAATTTGATAGGCAAAAACTATCAATAAAAATGGTGCTTAATTTCAAACAGTTGGTATGGCTCACCTAATAGGATATCAATCAATACATCTCACCTAATACACTTCACGGAACACACCTAACTTGATACATAGAATGATCAAAAAGGCCGCAGAGTGATTAACTCAGCGGCCTTCTGACTATTTAAACGAGTTTATTGATTACGACTTAAATTCACTTACATCGATTTCAAGCAGTTTACCAATGCCCTCGCCGTAAGCTGGATCGGCTTTGTAACAGTGTCTTAGGTGACGCAGTTGAATCTCTTTAGGCACACCGCCTAGGTTACGCGCTGTGTTATCAAACAGAATCGCTTGTTTTTCTGGTGTCATCAGACGGAACAGATCACCCGGTTGTGAGAAGTAATCTTCATCTTCGCGGTGATCCCAGTGCGCTGCCGCACCATCTAGGTTCAATGCTGGTTCTGCAAAGTCTGGTTGCTCTGCCCATTGGCCTTCATTGTTTGGCTCATAGCCTAGTGTGCTACCAAAGTTACCATCAACACGCATTGCTCCATCACGGTGGTAGCTGTGTACAGGGCAACGAGGTGCGTTCACTGGGATATGCTGATGGTTAACACCCAAACGGTAGCGCTGCGCATCACCGTAAGCAAACAGGCGACCTTGCAGCATTTTGTCTGGTGAGAAGCTAATACCCGGAACCACGTTCGCCGGGTTGAATGCCGACTGCTCTACTTCAGCGAAGAAGTTTTGCGGGTTTCGGTTCAATTCAAACTCGCCCACTTCAATTAATGGGTAATCTGCGTGTGGCCAGATCTTAGTAAGATCGAACGGGTTGTACGGCACTTTCGCTGCATCCGCTTCTGGCATCACTTGCACTTTCAACGTCCATTTAGGGAAGTCTTGGTTGTCGATACTGTCTAACAAGTCGCGTTGGTGGCTTTCACGATCATTACCGATTAATTGCCCGGCTTCTGCATCAGACAGGTTTTTAATACCTTGCTGAGATTTGAAGTGGAATTTCACCCAGAAACGTTCGTTGTCTGCATTAATAAAGCTGAACGTGTGGCTACCAAAACCGTGCATGTGGCGGTAAGTAGCAGGAATACCACGGTCACTCATCACGATGGTGATTTGGTGTAGCGCTTCAGGTAGAGAAGTCCAGAAATCCCAGTTGTTTTTAGCACTGCGCATATTAGTGCGAGGATCTCGTTTCACCGCATGGTTTAGATCTGGGAATTTAAGGGGGTCACGAAGGAAGAATACTGGCGTGTTGTTACCCACCATATCCCAGTTGCCTTCTTCAGTATAAAACTTCAATGCAAAGCCACGGATATCACGCTCAGCATCAGCTGCACCGCGCTCACCTGCCACTGTCGTAAAACGAGCGAACAAATCGGTTTTTTTGCCTACTTCAGAGAACAATTTGGCCTTAGTGTATTTGGTGATGTCGTGTGTAACGGTAAAAGTACCGTAAGCACCAGAACCTTTCGCGTGCATACGACGCTCTGGAATCACTTCGCGGTCAAAATGCGCCATCTTTTCTAAAAACCAAACATCTTGAAGCAGTTGAGGGCCACGTTTGCCCGCGGTTTGAACATTCTGGTTATGAGCGACAGGACAACCCGAAGCTGTGGTCAGTTTTTTACTCATGGTCTATTCCTTAGGGTTAAAGATGTCACATCGTTGCCACATCTTAAATTTAAGAGGGTTCACTATTTAAAACCACTAAATTACTATGGGTAAAGAATAGACCTGAGCTGGAATAAAATATAATCGTTTATATTTATCGTTGCTATCTATAAAACCTATCGAACCATGATGTTAAGTAACCAATTGTCAAACATCACTTTATTTCAATATCGCATGACCTACTTTCAGAGTCGCAGCGATATTTCTCGCCGTTCTGGTAAGGTTTAGTTCAGCTTCTTGCAGTACCTGATTGAGTGGTTGAGGAGAACGTACAGTTCCAAACAAGCTGCTCATTTCATCATATAAGGCTTCGACTTCAGTACCTAAAGATCCTGCAATTCCTATGGTGGGAATACCTTGGAGGCTTGCTCGCTTAGCAATGCCGTAAGGTGTTTTGCCTTGCAGAGTTTGGTTGTCCATTTGCCCTTCGCCAGTAATCACCAAGTCGGCACCTTTCAATAGATCATCAGCTTGTAAAACATCGAGCACCATCTCAATGCCGGGTTTAATTTGGATATTAAATAACAAACCAAGTCCCATCGGCGTGCCACCAGCTGCGCCATAACCCACGCGCTTGTAAACAGGCTCATCGCCACCGACACAACCTTGCATTTCTGCAACTTGAGCAAAATTCTCAAGCGCTTTATCCAGCAACAAGACTTGTTGCGGTGTCGCGCCTTTTTGTGGACCAAATATATGGCTGGCACCTTTATCACCACACAATGGATTATCAACATCACACGCCAAAATCAAATCGACATCAGCGCAGCGAAAATCTACGCCAGTAAGATCAATAGAAGCTAAATCCGCTAATGCAGCACCACCTCGGCCAAGCTCTTGTCCATTGCTATCTTGCCCTTTACTATCTAACAAGCGCCCACCTAGAGCTTGAACGATACCCGCACCGCCATCGTTGGTCGCACTGCCACCCAATCCAAGAATAATCGTTTGAGCGCCCTGCTCTATCGCTTCCAAAATCAGCTGTCCTGTTCCAAAAGACGAAGCAATCAACGGATCACGCTGTTCTGGTTTCAATAAATCCAAGCCCGATGCTGCAGCTATTTCAATCAATGCCGTTTTGTTCTGGTTATGCTCCGATGGTTCAAGCATCGCCCATTCAGCATTAACCAATTTTCCCAATGGCCCTTCAACTTGATGTGCTCGCTTTTGCCCTGCCAAGCCTTGCAGCAAAACATCTACCGTTCCTTCACCTCCGTCAGCTAAAGGTAAGGTCACGTATTCAGCGTCAGGAAAGATTTCACGAAAGCCCTTTTCAATGCACGCCGCCACCGATACAGCAGATAAAGATTCTTTAAACGAGTCTGGTGCAATAACAATTTTCATACTGAGAGTTCCAAAAGAATATTAAATTTTGTCAGTTGATTTTCATTCTATTTGCTCTAATAAAGCAAGAACAGCCCTTCATAACCACCAATATGAATTTCAGTCACATACTCTCCGATGTTGCCGTTTTCATCGACAGGCTTCATCGGCACGCCCAATACAATCATCAGCTTCTCTGCCTCATAAAAGCTCGAATTCTTACCGTGGAAATCCGTGCGGTACAACACACGACCATTGCTGAACTCTCTCGCTAGCACCATATCTTCAGGGCCGCCAGCGGCCACCTGATTTTTAGATTGATACATAAAGTACGTGAACGTCGGTAGAACATGAGTCATACCATTGGGCAGATCAGCATGCACCACTTCACTCATCGATGAATCACCAACGATGGTGTAATCAGCGAGCTGAGGTGTCGATGTCGATAGCATCAAAGGAATTGGCTCAAATCCCTGTAGGACCTGATGACTCGGCTCTCCCAAATCAACGGCTAATAACGAACTAGGTTGATAAGCGATATTTTTAGGGACACCACTTTGCCAGAAAGTGTCTGCAGTCGTGTTACCACTTCCATAGACGTAACCATTGTTCCACTGATTAAAATAGCTATGTTGAGCGTGTCGATTAAGGTGATAAATAGCTAAGGTCGAGTATTGGTCTTTCTTCCAATTATCTTCACTATTGCCAAGATACTGGACTCGCCCGTAACGCGTTGTCGCGTGAAAAATAACTCTTTGTCCATTATAGGCGAGCGCAGAATTATCCCAGAACTTAGAGATCCCCGAGTAACCACTAAACCCAGTAGACGGAAAAATGTAGTGCTCTCTCAGATACAAAGACCCGGCCTCGCTAAGATGAGACTGTCCATTTCGCCCTAGCAAGTTCGCAGTTCCGAGGTTCAATCCAATAGACGCATCACTTTCTAAAGCAGATAGATTTTTGAGAAACGCTGAAAATTGTTGTTTGTAGAGATCATCCGCTTGATTCGAACCCGCAACAGCTCCTAACTCTTGAACATGTCCGCCAGAGTGAACATAGAACTGGTTCGAACCAATAAGCTTATTTGTGTCGTCGTTGTACGCACCATTCAAACCTTGGCTTGTCCAGCTTTGCTTATAGTACCAATGAATAGCTGATAAATAATCCGCGTTTGCGACGTTCGTTAACGACCAAGATGAATTCGTGCTCCACATTCGACCAAATGGCACCACTCTTGATTCCCAACGAAAACGCGCTGTTGCCTTCTCATTGGTTCGATTTCGATACTCGCTTGACGACAAGTAGTTATCGCCATTCAGGTCTGCAGACACGTCAAAGCCACGAACTTTTCGCCATTGGCTGATAGCATTGCCATCCGGAGTTGTGGTCGGAGCGTCGGTTAACTTGACGGTCGGAAAGCTGTTTTTGAGTTTTACTTCTTTTAAACGCGGCCTGTCGTCAGCGTTCTCACTTTGCCAACGGATTCTCACCACATACAAACGTCCAGCATCACGCACAAAAGTCGACCCAAAATATGGTCCCCCACCATAACTCGCACCGCTCCCATCGTGTGTGGTTACCCTGACCCAATCAGCAGGAACATCCCACAACACAGTTTCGTCTTTCCGCATGTTAAGGGTTTTATCTTTCTTTAAGTCCAACACAGACCATTGTAAAACTTGCCCATGAGCATCCGTTTGGGTTGGATATTCAAGCCAAAACTGACCGCCAGATGCAAACTGAGAGAACTTCAGTATCAGCCTTTCAAACTGTTCAGCATGATAGACATACAAAGCCCCGCCCTGTTCGAAATTCTCAAACACATCGGCATCCCAAGGAGGCTCTTGATACAGCCAAAAGCCCGCATGATCTTCACTGGCTGTATAGCCCAAGATCATAGGCTTTCCACTTAAGAGAGTATTTTCACCGTGGGTGTTATCAACTTCTGCGAGCACTGTATCTTCAGAAAAATGGAGAAAGAAGTCTTCAAAATTAACGCCATGTAATTCTGCGTTATTACGAAGGTCGTTCTCCAACCAACCAGAATTGAGCTCCAATTTTTGGTTATACATATACCCAATTGTCGTAGTTCGCTTATTGTCGGTTTTATCTGCATAAGAGCCAAATACGAGGTCACTGTTCGCAATTTCCCAATCAATGACAGCATTCGCAGACATTGGGGAGCCCGAAAGATCAGCGCCGGATTCATGTTGCCCTGGCAGTACAATCGCTGTACCAACAGCAAAAGAATAGCCGGTGATTAAATATGAAGGAATGAGTGCGAGCAGCCCAGAAATGTAGGTTTTCATGAGTCAAACTTCCTAATCGATACTATTGTCACTCAAAATACCTCATTTAGAATCAACATATTACGCGTCAAATTAGGGAGCAATGTAAGAAAAAAGTATCGTCTAGAAAAGTTCATAGTTCAAGCGTTAAGCCACCCGGTTCGACGAGCATTTAAGTGTGCCATCGAATACCCGAATGAAGACGCTCTGAAACTACCGCCAGCTTAAGGGGGAAATGACGACTTCAATACAAATACGACCTGATTTTGAGGTTAAATAATCGCGTTAGTAGATAGAGAAACATAACGAGATGATTGGATTTACGCATCTAATCTCAGTTTCAAGGCCCCTCTATTGAAACTCAACTTAGATCAGCTAGTCTCGGTGATCTAAACAAGAACGATGACAATAGAGAGTGGTAAATAAAGTAATGTACGTTGACTATCATAAGCGGCTGATTCCGGTTGTCCGCTATTTAGAGAAGCACTTTAACGAGCCACTCAACCTAATAGAAGTCGCGGCGTTAGCCAATTTTTCACCTTACCATTTTCATCGCACTTTTAAGGCTATTCAAGGCGAGACACTTGCGGATTTCATCAGGCGACTGAGGCTTGAATCCGCAGCTGATGATCTTTTCAAATCCAAGCAACCAGTCCTGAATATCGCACTGGAATATGGTTTCTCGTCCTCGCAAAGCTTGGCCAAAGCATTCAAACAGCACTTTGGAGTAACTCCTACGGCATTTCGTGATTGTGAAGATTACCAAGCGTTTTCTGAGTTGACGCGAAATAGCAAGATTGGACACACGTTGCGCAAGAATGGAAACGCAGCAACCGCAAGCAATTCATATACTGACTCCGAACCAACAACATGGAGTAGGACAATGAAAACGAAACAATTCGAACCGTCAAAACTAGCGTATGTACGAGTGACAGGCCCCTATGGACAGGGTTATGAAGAACCAAGCGGTCGTCTTTATCAATGGGCCGAAATGAAAGGATTAGCAGATAACAGCTGCATCTTTATCTATCATGACAATCCAGAAATCACGCCGAACGATAAATGCCGTACTGACATCTGTTTGATGGTTTCAGACGATACTGAAGTACCAAATGGGATCGAATTGAAAGATTTTCCTGGCGGACAATATGCAGTGATGCGACAAACAATCACCGAGCCAAACCAATACGCTAAAGCTTGGGACGACCTGATGAGTAAGGTCATAGAGTCCGGCATAGCAACCGAAGACCGCCCTTGCTTTGAGCTTTACCACAGCTATGATCCGCAAACTCAACATTCAGACGTAAGTTTCTGTACGGCTATCAAATAGTCACAAAGCCTACCATGTGTAGGCTTTAACTCTTCTCGCGACCATCTACATTATCTTAATACCGTAAGAACAATCTTTCATAGACATTAGAATCCTTTGCTGGAAACAAGTAGGGCGCAATAATTTTTTTCCTTAGTGTTTCTCATGTTGGGAACGAAGACAACCTGAAACTACCGCCAGCTTAAGGGGGAAATGACGGCTTCAACCCTAAGGCCACTTGAGTTCGGGACGAAATGATTATGTTGGTCGTTATAAAAACCAAATGAGCGCGGATTAGGCTTACTGTGTCAGTATAAAATCGATAAAAACCACCTACGGATGTAAGTGGTTTTCAACGGAATAAATAGAAGGGATATATTTAGGTGCTTGAGTCGCTTTAGCTAGATTTTGTCTACCTTAACAACCTCATCGTTAAATTTAATGTATTCCACATTGGTAATCTTGTCCGTTCCAATCGATTTACCAGAAATTTGTGTCACACCACCAGCCAGATTTTCAATCGAATAATCGTTTTTGTTACCATTTATCTTCAATACATCGGTACCATCAGATCCATCGAAAGTGTTGTTAGCAGAATTCCCCTCAAAATAATTATTCTGTGAATTACCAAGTATATCTAAAGCCTCAGAACCTACGATTTTCAAATTTTTAATATATTGAGATTTAAAGGTGTACTTTTCTTTATCATCAGAAGAAATTTGGATCTTAAATGTATTATTTAACGACGGATTCGCTTTTAAATACGTATTGACCTTTGCACTATCAATCCTTGCCGTATATTGATGATATTCAGGCAAAAATTCTTTGACGATAGCAAAACCAGTACTATCACTAGGCAAAGTTTCTCGGGTAACGTAACGGTAGTTATCCATTCCTCCAAACTCAGTTTTAAACCCACCGTACAGTCCGTAATACGTGTCGACTAGTGCAGCAAAATACTCATGAGAAAAAGTTTGCCCCATCTTATATTGTTCAGGCATTCCTAGGTCTTTACCTATATCATCACCGCCCCAGTCGCCATCCCATTGCTCTTCACGTTTTTCATCGAAAGTCGCACCACTTGCTTGTGGGCTCCAGATAGAACTACGAGCTACATAATCTTTGCTAGGATCTTTATCCTCGTAAACATATAGGCCTTTTACGCTGTCATACCGATAATCTTTGAAGATACTCAAGCTATGTTCAGTTATTCTCTTTTGTAGTCCGCCTTTACTACCATCTCCGGTTAAAGGTGCAATTCCTTGAGCTTGAGTTATATGAAGAATTTCCTCTATTGAAGCATCTCTTGTACTAGCAGGACCAGTGAAATACTCAGGCTCACCAACGTATATCGTTTCGTTATAACCAAGCGCTTGGCTATGTACAAACCAACCATATTTTTTGAATAAATCATTATCTAAAGCTATCAACTTTAGATAGTTGTCAGCCGTAGCAGAAGCAAGTTTAGGCTCACGAACTTTCAACAACCTCAGTAGCTCTTGCTGAATATTACCGACATCACCTTCCGTTTTAGCCATAAACAACGTAGCCTGACGCTTACTCATTGTTTTAAAAACATCCAGTTTAGTCAGCTCCGTATTCGCTCCATTTTCGGATAAAAGAGAAGTCCATACACCAATGGCTTGACGCAGATCCTCATCACTACCTTTGGTCGCGAGAATGGTAATACTAATACTTGGATCTGAGCGTAATGGTATTTTAATAAAATAATCAAAGCCCGCATCTTTTGCTATCTGATAGTTACTTGGAAATACCGTATTAAAAGCACTATCGACATTGTAATTGGTAATCAAACTCGATTCATTTGGCAAGGTAAACCCAGGGGTTGGTGCCGGCGTAGGGGTCGTAGCGGCAGTACTCTTACTATCGCTACCACATGCAGAAAGCAAAGGTAAAATTGCAAGGATTGTTAGGGTAATTTTATTTTTGTTCATTTAAACACCATTGAAATATAAATGCACCTACACACACATAAGAAGCAACTGATTGTATTTTCATCTATTAATCATAAAAATACTTTCATTTCAATTAGCGATACTTATATACGTGACACCCATTCATCTCAATTATATTTACACCAAAATAGGGTTAACTCATACGCTTAAAAACTAAATATTTTTAACATTAGATTAATCCCAATCCATTAATCCCGGCTCTTTCCCTATCGATTAGGAAAATTTAATTCGACTTCCCCATCACATTACCTAAACAGTAAGGTCAACGCCCTCCTAGGCTATTTACAACCTCTTGTTCCACCTCCCTTGATGGTCGCGGTCGCAATTTTCTTGTGTATCGAAACTGACGTGCTTATCGATATTCTTCAATGTAATCCCAACCTGACTAAACGCCTTTTGGATAGCAACAGAGACACTCTGCTGACCTTCGCCATTTAGAAAATTCGTTCTATCCTGATTGGTATCGAATACGCAGACGATTTTCAAACTTTGCGGGAATGAAGAGAAGTTGACCGAGTGAGTCACCCAAAGAAAACCATCGTAGCTTTTCAACGTATCTTCACAAACGTCCGTTAACACGTCTCTGATTTGATTTTCGATCTTCTTATCTGATTTGCGCATGAAGCAAAGCTCCTATTTAACACCTTAAAAAATAAGGTTTTTCGATCAATATTTCCTTAACCGACATTGGACACTGTGGCTGTTTCAAATGCAAAGTATTTGTGGGAAGCACTAGAGGTGAGGTATTGGATAGATGTTATATTGGGCAACAACGAACTACCTAAGTAACGACCATGGTTCTAAGTTGCGACCAAGGTTATAAGTTACGATAGAGACTCTATGTGAGAAAGTGCTTCTGAATAGAAAAGAACACTAACCCGCTTGCCAATGGCTCATCAAGCGCTTACCAAGATCAGAAGGTGTGGTGTTATGGACGATCATCTCATCACATTGGTTGAACACCATGAAGTGTTTTAGCTCATCGCATAAAGCATGAACCAGCGACTCATGGTTCTTAATTCGTGCTTCCACAACCAAGTTATGAATATTGAGCAAACCACTCTTCCTATCAACTTTACAATCCATTCGTGCCACCAGCTCACCTTGCCACAGAATCGGTAAGCTAAAATAACCAAACTGACGCTTAGCTTCAGGTACATAACACTCAAGAAGATAATCAAAGTTGAACAATGATTGCATTCGCTTTCGTTGAATCAACAGGTTATCAAACGGAGACAGTATCTTTAACTTGGTTCTAGAAAGAGGTTGATTCAACAGTTCAAAAGCATCGGGCAACACGTAGTAATCAGAGCCTTGAACATCCACCTTCACCACTTGTTTGTCTTCAAGCATCTGCTGGAGTGCCTTCTGTATCAATGGTTTGGTGTTCTTAAGGAGGTAGCTCATTTCCGACGCAATTCCCACACCGTTCGCTTCTAAATAACGCGTGATCAGATGCTCAATATACTCTTGTTCCGTTGGTTCAGAGGTATCAATGCCACTCGGCAAGACTCGCTCGGTTAGGTCATACACCTTATGAAAGTTCACTCGGCTCGGCACCATTAAGTCACCTTGCATGAACAAGATTTCGAGTGCCTGTTTGGCCGGTTTTCCACCCCACCCGCCGGGGTTTGGTCTATCCCCTTCAAAGTCTTTCGCCATTAATGGCCCTTCGCTCTCAATACGTTTGAGAACATGCGCCATCAGTGCGTCATCTTTTTTATACCAATGCTTAAGCTTACCGCTCGCAAACCCGTTCTTTCGATGCAGGCTGAAACGATAATCACGCATAGGCAGATAAGCGGCAGCGTGCGACCAATACTCAAACACCTCTCGACGCTCTAACAACCTATCAAGATGATTCAGTTGGTAGTCTTGATTTCGATTCCACAACGTATGATGGTGGGCTCGCTGAATCACAGAGATAGTATCAATTTGCACATAGCCAAGGTTTTCAATCGCAGACAGCGTGTTCGCCAAAGCGCCCCCATTACGTTGCTTTTTGGGTGGCAATTTTTGCGAAAGCAGTACAATTTTTTGCGCTTGGGCGAGTGAAAGTGATTCTATGCAATTCAAGTTCTGTTTATTCCAAATGCCATTAATTAGGCGTACCAGCAGTAAAAATGGAACCCTATATTGATGAGCAGACTTTCAATAAATCTTAGTAAAGCATAAAAGAATTACGCTAGCAGCTTCTCTAGCACTTGGAACACACCTGCATCAACGTTACTTGGCGCGCCAAAACGAGCGGTCTCTTTCAGCTTAGGATGTGCGTTTTCCATCGCGTAAGAGTGGTAGCTCTCTTTAAGCATTTCCAAGTCATTCAGGTAGTCACCAAAACTCATGGTCTGTTCGTAAGTGAAGCCGAGTGTGTTTTGCAGGTGCTTAATCGCCGCACCTTTTGATGCCTCTGCGTTCATCACATCCAACCAAATTTTTGCACTGACCACCACTTGGTAGTTCTCACCGAATTTGGCATCAATAGTTGGGTTCACTTTCTCTTGTGAACCATCGAAGTGACAGATAGCCACCTTGATGAAATCGTCTTCTACCGCCAGTAAGTCTTCTACTTGCGCACGGCGATGGTAGTACTTAGAGATCTCCGCTAAAGCACGCTCATCTTTGGTTTCAATGTATGCCGATTTCTTACCACATAGCACCACATGCGCGCCTTCAATAGCACGAGCTTCTTTAATGATCTCTTTGATGGCATCAGTATCAAGTAAGCAGCTGTATAGCTCTTGTCCTTTATGCATCACTAATGTGCCGTTTTCAGCAACGAACATCATGCGATCTTTAAGTGGGGCAAAAGTCTCCATCAAGCTGTAGTACTGACGACCCGATGCCGCAGCAAAAATAATGTCTTGAGCTTCTAAGCGCTCATAAAGATTGAAAAATTCTGGGTCTAACTTTCCGTGTTCATTAAGTAGAGTGCCGTCCATATCAGCAGCGATAAATTTGATGTTCTGTTGTGGCATTTCAGGGCTTACCTATAAGTAATACCAATCGTAGTAAATAACTGTGATTGGTATGAAAATTAAATAGAAAATTATGATTTTTCGTTATCTTGTGTAACGGTTCTGCGTTCGATTATATCGCTAGAGTAGCCAGTGAATGCAATGCTTTTCGGTCGATTTCTTTGTTTAAATCTAAGATCTTGTTTATGCGCAATAAGAAGGTAAAAATAGATAAGAATCGAATATCAAGCTTAACTAAAACCACTGATCTGAGATGCCGTTTAAGCCGACTTTTAAATTTCGCGTTGACCGCTAAAAGAAATAGGCTTACTATCAATCGTCTTTTAACGATTAGTAGTAAGTGAGCCACCTAAGTATGACTGCAACATGCCAAGCAACAGATAGCTGTTCTCTACCTCTTCCGCCAAGTAATACTGAAGCAGAAAAAGAGATGGCTGCGTTAGCAAAAGCACTCGCTCATCCAGCGAGAATTCGTATACTTAGTATCTTGTCCGCTTTAGAAAAATCGGGAGGTTGTTTGAACAGTGACTTGGTTAGCGAATTAGGTTTGGCGCAATCAACCGTATCAGAGCACCTCAGAATCTTGAAAACCTCAGGCTTCATCACTGCTGAATCGATACCACCGAAGATGTGCTACCGCATTAATCGAGATAATATTCAGCAATTTGAGACGCTTATCAACACCATATTAAAATAGATTTATCACGCTTAGTTTGTCGAACACAATAAACTAAGCGTATTTTTTGCTTTTAAATATCGCCATTCGACGATTGGCGATACCAACCAAAGAGAAAATATCATGAAGCCAAAATTAGGTTTTCTAGATCGTTACTTAACGCTGTGGATTTTTATCGCCATGGGCCTTGGTGTATTGCTTGGCACCTTGTTCCCACAAATCGAACAGTGGAACGAATCAATGTCTGTTGGCACAACCAATATTCCACTTGCGATTGGCCTTATCTTAATGATGTATCCACCTTTGGCTAAGGTTAACTACAACCTATTGGGCACTGTGGTCAAAGATAAGAAAGCCATCAAACTATCTCTGATCATGAACTGGTTGGTTGGCCCTATCCTAATGTTCGTATTGGCACTGACGTTCTTGGGTGATCACCCAGGTTACATGGTCGGTGTGATTCTGATTGGTCTTGCTCGTTGTGTGGCAATGGTTCTAGTTTGGAACGATATTGGCGGCGGTAACAAAGAGTACGGCGCGGCATTGGTTGCTCTAAACAGTGCATTCCAAGTGGTGAGCTACAGCTTTATGGCGTGGCTATTCATCAGCGTTCTTCCGCCAGTGTTTGGTTACGAAGGCATGTTGGTTGATATCTCGATGATCGATATTGCACACAGTGTACTTATCTACCTAGGTATTCCATTCCTAGCGGGCTTCTTAAGCCGTAAGATCCTTGTATCGATGAAAGGCGAGCAGTGGTACAACGATGTGTTTATTCCACGCATCTCTCCAATTACACTGATTGCACTACTGGCCACTATCGTTCTGATGTTCAGCCTAAAAGGCGAGATGATTGTTGAGCTGCCAATGGACGTATTGTTGATTGCTGTTCCACTGACTATCTACTTCACAGCGATGTTCTTCATCAGCTTCTTCATTGGTAAGAAGATGGGTATTGAATACGACAAGAACGCATCAATTGCATTCACAGCGACAGGTAACAACTTCGAGCTAGCGATTGCCGTTGCCATCTCAGTATTCGGTATTAACTCAGACCAAGCGTTTGCAGGCATTATCGGCCCACTAATTGAAGTGCCCGTGCTGATTTACCTAGTGAACGTGGCACTTAAGATGAAAGACAAGTACTACAACGGTCTCACAGTGAAATCTGCGAACTAGAACTCGCTACTTTAAACAGAAAGGCTCACAAATTACTTTGTGAGCCTTTTCTTTATTCAGATTCATCCAATTTAAGTCTCATCCAGCTTATGTTTCGTCTAATAGGCCTTTCAATGCTTGTTCAAGCCAAAGCAATGCAGGTCCTTTCGATCGTGTTTTAGACAAAACAATATCAACGGGCGGCGACCATGTTTTGTGATCGAATGAGACATTAATCTCCACTAAACGCTGCTTATTCAACTCCTCTTCGACGAGGTGCTTAGGTAAGTATGCCCAGCCAATATCACTGCCGAGTACCATCTCTTTGATAACAATAAAGCTATTTGACCACCATACCTTGCCCGCAATGAGTGGAAATTGATCCATCATCTTACCTTTATCGCCTCTCAGCATGAGCTGACGATGTGGCAGCAAATCCGACAATTTCGCTACACCCGTTTTTGCAAGAGTATGGGTTGGATGACACACAGCAACAAACGGTAAGTGCCCAATAAAGCAAGGTTCAGAACCGACATCAAAAGCCAAGTTGGTGAACATCAAACCAAGGTCTGCTTTCTCGTCAACCACGAAGGGATTGACCTCTGTTGTGGTACAAGCAATCAACTCAACCTCAGTAGCAGGGAAATACTGACTGAATTCACTTAGGATTCTGGATAGATTGGGGACCAACAAGGAATCATCCAATGCGATTTTGATAATCCCTTCTTCGCCAGTTCCTATCGCACTAACGGAAGCATTGAGATCTTCAACCTGAAGTACGATTGCTTTCACCTGTTTAAATAACTGCTCGCCTGCTTTGGTTAGAGAAGGCTTTCGAGTCGAACGATCAAAAAGCTCAACATTAAAATCTATTTCAAGATTACTGATACCTTGGCTCACCGCCGACTGCACCTTACCTAACTCGCGAGCACTGGCAGAAAATGACCCTAATTCAACGGCATACACAAACATCTTCAGCTGTTCTATGTTGTACATTCGGTGTCTCCCAACCTTACCATCACCATATGTGATGCTAACTATCTTTATATTATCACTTAAATAGATATTATCTAGGCAAGTCATTAGCCTATCAGCGGCTATTTAATCGGAAAGAGAGTTAGAAAAATGTCACATAAAGAACGCATGTTGCACATGGTGCTATTTGAATTGGTTGCTTTGGTTTTAATGGCTGGGCTTGCAACCTATATTACAGGAAACGGCGCAGGTGAAATGGCAGGCTTAGCGCTCGCAATATCATTGATAGCGATGGCGTGGAACTACGTTTACAACTATGGCTACGACAAAATTTACGGAGCAGATCGAAGCAAAAGAACCAAAAAAACACGCGTTCTGCACGGATTAGGTTTTGAACTTGGCTTGATGACAGTAACTCTACCTGTCTTGATGTGGGTTCTACAACTCGACTTCCTAACCGTTCTGATCATGGACATCGGCCTAGTGATTTTCTTCGTACTTTACGCGATTGCGTTCAACTGGGCGTATGACTCGATCCGAGCTCAGTTAGTTGCGAGAGGAAAAGTTGCAGCCCTGGTTTAGAGTTGTAAGTTCGTAACTTATAACAAGAACAAACACCCAAATTAAAACTGCCAAACAACAACATAGTTGGCAGTTTATTCATTTATGCATATAAGTTCATTTATTAACTCCCTTCTAACATAGCAAGAACATCACATAGCCCCTCTCAAGCAAGTCTAATAATCCACCACTCACGAAGTAGCATCACAAATCCAAACACAAACTCCTCGTACCAGTTGTGCATTCATTTACATACAGGTAGTTTGAGCGACTTCGGAGCCTATCAATTCGAGTAATGACGTTCATGCGAGCTTCTTTTTCGAACAAAAGTGTTCGGATTAACATTTCAAGTGACTTTGATTAACAATTTTATGCTCAAACGCTCACTTTTAATGTTCGTTTGTTTTCGAGTTCGCAAATATATGCACAATACACGTGCTAGATAAGCAAAACTAACAAGGACTCGAACATGACAACAAACAAACACCCTTCTTTATTTGGGCAATGCTTGGCTGAATTTATCGGTACAGGATTACTCATATTCTTTGGCGTTGGCTGTGTGGCAGCATTGGTACTAACCGGTGCAACATTCGGACAATGGGAAGTCAGCATCATCTGGGGCTTCGGCGTAGCCATCGCAATTTACTGTACTGCCGGCGTTTCTGGCGCACACATTAACCCGGCGGTAACCATCGCACTGGCCATGTTCCATGGTTTTGATAAAGCGAAAGTTGTGCCTTACATCATTTCGCAACTGCTTGGCGCATTCTGCTCTGCAGCATTGGTTTACAGCCTGTACAGCAACCTATTTACTGATTACGAAATTGCGCATAACTTCGTTCGTAGCAGCCAAGACGCATTATCAACAGCAGGTATTTTCTCAACATACCCACATGCTTCACTTTCTTTCTTTGGCGCTTTTGCTGTGGAATTTGTGATTACTGCTGTTTTGATGTTCGCTATCTTAGCGTTAGGTGATGAGAACAACGGCGCATCTCGCGGTGCAATGAATCCTCTACTGATCGGTATTCTTATCGCAGTAATTGGTGGTTCTTTAGGTCCACTGACTGGCTTTGCAATGAATCCTGCTCGTGACTTCGGGCCAAAACTTTTTGCTTACTTTGCAGGTTGGGATTTCGCACTAAGCGGTGCTCGTGATATTCCTTACTTCATCGTTCCAATTCTTGCTCCAATTGCTGGTGCGTGTTTTGGTGGTTGGTTGTACCCACGTGTTATCGGTGCTTACCTACCAGTAGAAGGCCAAGGCTGCACAATTCCAAACCAATGTGAAACAGAAGAAGAAGCTGAACAAGCTCAAGCTTAATCCCTAAGCGACCTTACATTTACTAAAATATAAATAACGAAAGAAAAAGGATTCTTACCATGACCGAGCAAAAATACATTGTTGCCCTAGACCAAGGCACCACAAGTTCTCGCGCTGTAATCCTCGACCACGATGCAAACATCGTTAGCTCTTCTCAAAGAGAATTCACTCAGATTTACCCGAAAGCGGGTTGGGTTGAGCATGATCCAATGGAAATCTGGGCGACTCAAAGCTCTACATTGGTTGAAGCACTTGCTAAAGCAGGCATTCGCAGCGACGAGCTAGCGGGTATCGGTATCACTAACCAACGTGAAACCACCATTGTTTGGAACAAAGAAACTGGCAAACCGGTTTACAACGCAATCGTATGGCAGTGTCGCCGAACTGCCGACATCTGTGAAGACCTTAAAGCACGTGGCCTAGAAGACTACGTACGTGACAATACAGGCTTAGTCCTTGACCCGTATTTCTCAGGTACCAAAGTAAAATGGATTCTAGACAACGTTGAAGGCGCTCGCGAAGACGCTGAAGCTGGCAAACTACTGTTCGGTACGGTCGATACTTGGTTGGTTTGGAAAATGACTCAAGGACGTGTTCACGTTACGGATTACACTAACGCGTCACGTACTATGTTGTTCAACATCAACGACCTATGCTGGGATCAAAAGCTACTTGATGAAATGGGTATTCCAGCAGTCATGATGCCTGAAGTGAAGCGCTCTTCTGAGGTATACGGTCAAACGAACCTTGGTGGTAAAGGCGGTACGCGTATCCCAATCGCTGGTATTGCGGGTGACCAACAAGCTGCACTATACGGTCAAATGTGTGTAGAAGCAGGCCAAGCGAAAAACACTTACGGCACAGGCTGTTTCCTACTGATGAACACAGGCCAAGAGAAAGTAACCTCAAAGAATGGCCTACTGACTACGCTAGCGTGTGGTCCTAAAGGCGAACCTGCATACGCACTTGAAGGTGCAGTATTCATGGGCGGCGCATCAATCCAATGGCTACGTGATGAGATGAAGCTACTGGCTGGCGCTGAAGACTCGGAGTACTTCGCAACAAAAGTAGATTCTTCGAACGGTGTTTACGTAGTACCTGCGTTTACTGGTTTAGGCGCACCATACTGGGATGCTTACGCTCGCGGTACGATTGTTGGCCTGACTCGTGGTGTTAACTCTAACCACATCATCCGCGCAACACTGGAAGGTATTGCTTACCAAACTCGTGACGTACTAGACGCAATGCAAGCTGACTCTGGCATCAAGCTAGCGAAACTACGTGTTGATGGCGGCGCAGTAGCGAATAACTTCCTAATGCAATTCCAATCAGACGTGCTTGATACTGAAGTTCACCGCCCTGAAGTAACGGAAGTTACGGCTTTGGGTGCCGCTTACCTTGCTGGCCTTGCGGTTGGTTTCTGGGACAGCATTGACGAGCTTCAAGACAAAGCCGTTCTTAACCGCACGTTCATGCCACACCACGACGAAGAGAAGCGTAACCGCCGTTACAAAGGTTGGAAGCGTGCGATCAAGTGTGCACAGGTTTGGTCTGAACTGCACGATGACGACGAAGAGTAATCTAAGCGTGAGTTAACAGAGGAGTTCGAATAATTACTTTCTTGTCGATTGGATTGTTCGAACCTCAGTAAACGAAACTAAAAAGAGCACTATTTTGTGCTCTTTTTTGCGTTTCAGGCTCAAATTTTACGTTACGAGCACCGTTTTTGCGGTTTAGACATGATTCCTTACCATCATTACTTCTCTCTCTTCGTCAATTCGAGCACAATAGCGCGAGTTTATATTTTCGATTTTGACGCGCTAGAGCCTTTGGCGTGCAGGGAGTGGTAAGTTAAGTGAAGCAGATACCAAGACACCAGCAGATTGTAGACCTGGTTAAAACACAAGGATATGTGAGTACCGAAGAGCTCGTTGAAAAGTTCGATGTCAGCCCACAAACCATCAGACGAGATCTCAATGAACTTGCCGATAGCAACAAAATTCGTCGCTATCATGGTGGTGCAACCATTCCTTTAAGCTCAGAAAACACCTCGTATAACACGCGTAAAGCGCTTAACTTCAACGAAAAAGACGTGATCGCTGACGAACTGGTTAAGCACATCCCAGATGGTGCAACCCTGTTCGTTGATATCGGCACTACGCCAGAATCGGTTGCCCGCGCGCTCAACAAAAACCACAAACAGTTAAGAGTTGTCACCAACAACATTAACGTTGCGAGTATCCTTCTGCCGAACCCAGAGATCAAAGTTATCTTGGCGGGCGGTGAAGTACGTAACCGCGATGGTGGCATTGTCGGTGAAGCGACACTCGATTTCGTAAAACAATTCCGTCTAGACTTCGGCATTCTAGGCATCAGTGGCATCGACTTTGATGGCTCACTACTCGACTTTGATTACCACGAAGTTCGTGTGAAACAAGCCATCATCGAAAACAGTCGCAGCATCTTCTTAGCCGTCGACCACACTAAGTTTGGACGTAACGCGATGGTTAAGCTCGGTAATATCTCCCAGGCGCATATGGTGTTTACCAACAAACAGCCACCAGAAGAGATTCTGAACATCCTTAGAGATTCCGCAATACCATTAGAAGTGATTGATACCGCTAGCCCTGTGAGCGAATAACTCAACATAAGTGCTTAGTGAGCCACTTTCTTAAATGAATCACGATTCTTTATAGAAAAGTTAAAAAAGTAAAACTTGCTCACTACCACTGTCGCTTCTATGCTCGAATTAGACTTTTTTGAACCTCTGCTTTATAAGCAGAGGTTTTTTTATGCGCAAATCACATAAAACGCGCATAAACGAAAATAATAAATGACCGCAAACGAAAGTTAATATAGGATTCACTTATGTTCTAAAATGCTCGTTCGCTCAGAAAGAGGTCAAAATCATGAGTGCTCAACAAAATAATTCAAACAACAGTACATCTTCCACTTTAGACTTGATCGTGATTGGCGGCGGCATCAATGGTGCAGGCATCGCGGCAGATGCAGCTGGTCGTGGTCTCAACGTTGGCTTATACGAAGCAAATGATTTTGCTTCTGCAACTTCATCTGCCAGCTCAAAGCTTATCCACGGAGGCCTACGCTATCTCGAACATTACGAGTTTCGTTTGGTTTCGGAAGCACTCGCGGAACGTGAAGTCTTGTTAAGAAAAGCACCTCATGTTGCTCAACCAATGCGTTTCCGTTTACCTCATCGACCATTTTTACGCCCAGCTTGGATGATTCGCTGTGGCCTATTCCTTTACGATAACTTGGGTAAGCGCACCACTCTTCCTGGAAGTAAAACGGTGAACTTGGCTAAATCAGGTTTACTGAAGCCAGAAATGAAGACAGGTTTCGAATACTCAGATTGCTGGGTTGATGATGCGCGAATGGTATTGCTCAACGTTTTGGCAGCAAAAGAAAACAACGCTGAAGTACGTAACTACTGCCGTGTTGAAAAAGCGCACCGTGAAGGTGGCATTTGGCATGTGACGATCCTTGATGTGATAACAAACCAACGCTTTGAACGCAAAGCAAAAGCGCTTGTTAACGCTGCGGGCCCTTGGGTTAAACAGTTCTTTGATGATGGATTAGAGCAGGCTTCGCCTCGTAACATTCGTCTTATCAAAGGCTCACACATTGTTGTGCCACGCATTCATGACGAACCACAAGCGTACATTCTGCAAAACAAAGACAATCGCATTGTGTTCATGATCCCTTACCTAGATAAGTTCTCGATCATCGGTACCACTGACCTTGAATACAAAGGCGACCCGCGCGAAGTTGCCATTGATGATGTCGAAGTGGATTACTTGATTGATATCGTTAACCAACACTTTGTTAAACAGCTTGGCCGTGAAGATGTGGTTTGGACATACAGTGGCGTAAGACCGCTTTGTGACGACGAATCGGATTCACCACAAGCAATCACTCGTGACTACACGTTGGAATTAGATGCTGAGCTTGATCAAGCACCACTACTTTCGGTCTTCGGTGGCAAGCTAACCACTTACCGTAAACTCGGCGAAGCAGCACTTAAGAAGCTGGAACCACACCTAACTAACATGGGTGCGCCTTGGACAGCTAACGACACGCTTCCAGGTGGTAACTTCAGCTGCAGCAGAGAGCAGCTTGCGAAGATGATCCACACTAAATACCCTTGGGCACCTGAAGCGCTATTACTTCGTTACGTGACTCAATTTGGAACTTACACGTGGAAGCTACTGGAAGGCGCAAATTGCGAAGCTGACCTTGGCATCCCATTTTCAAGCGAAGCCCATGGCGTTTATCAAGTTGAAATCGATTACTTGATCAATGAAGAGATGGCGATGACAGACGAAGACATCTTGTGGCGCAGAACCAAACTTGGCCTGTACATGAGTGAATCAGAGCAGCAAGCAGTAACGGATTACCTGAAAGAGAAACTACAAAGCAAGGTAGTGAGCTTTTCTCAAGTAGGCTAAATCCACTAGCCTAAACATAGTTCAAGAGCATACTTAACCACGAAGCTTAGCGTCCCCCGCGCTAAGCTTTTTTATATCCAAAGAAACCCCAAACTTATGCGCTCAGATAAAAAATGGGGAAGTCAAAAACAAAAAACTCCCGAAGGAGTTTTTATTGTCTCAATCTGCAGTAACCGTTTAGCGATCTAACGATTTAACTTAGCTAATCAGCTAAGTTACAAGCTAACTAACCCGTTAAACGAGCATGCAGTGAATCTTTAAGCTCAGAACGTTCATGTTTCAATTGGTGCATCGAGCCGTCATCAATGGGTGAATCTTTCAGCTCTAGCTTACGAATCTCTTTATCAAGGTTGTCGTATGTCTTCATATCTTCAGCAAAGCCATCGTCAGTTTTAGCAAGCTCAGCAATTTTGTCTTTCATTTCAGGAAATTCATGAACAAGAGAGTGATTTTCACCTAGCATAGAAACCTCTTAAGTTGAGTAAAGTGATTGAATTAAATTTCAAACATGTTCTCTGATTACCATAGCAACTGGCAGAGATAACAAATGGGATCTAGCACACAGCGTAGTACATAATTAAAACAACAATAGGCACAGAAATTAGTTTCATCATGGCTCTTGAATTAGCCAACTTCATACCGACTCCTTTAGAGCATCCATATTTCGATATTCACTTACAGTAGCTTACTTTCATAAATATTCTGAATGATACAATCCACGTGTCAACGTGCTCCAATCCAACTAAATGGGTTCCAAGCAACACTCGAAGAAAACACTTAAACCATTGATAATTGGATGAAAATAGCAAAGTTGAAGTTAAAGATACTGAAAAAGTAACTGAGTAGTTGAACGAATAGCAATCAGGAACCGCTATGTTGAGACAAACATCATTTGGCAACATGCAAACTATATTAGAAAACAACGGTAAGCCAACTATTGAGTTTCTAATTTTTGAAAAAAGTGGACGTAACCATAAACACAAGGAATTTGAATCATTCTTTGTTTTAGAAGGTGAAGGCACCGTTTATTACAATGAAAACATTATTCCTATTCGAGCTGGTGATTTGGTAACAATCCCACCACGAACTCTTCATTGGATGGAGCCTATTGAGGGAGCTATTTTGAAGGGTTTCCTTTGGTATCACGACGACAAAATTAATACAAAAAACTAAGGTTATTACATGAAAAAAATTTCAACTTTGATACTGGCTGCCTCTTTATCATTTACTGTAAATGCCTCTGAAAAAATTAGAGTTTACGCCGCTTCATCAATGACCAATGCTATTACAGAATTATCTGAAAGCTACACCAAGCAAACAGGCGTGAACATAATTAACGTATTTGGGGGGTCATCATCGCTCGCTCGACAAATAGAGCAAGGTGCCCCTGCTGATGTATTCATTTCAGCGAACAAAAAATGGGTAGAACACCTAGTTAAAAGTGAGCATATAAAACAAAATAACGTAGTTAAGTTCGCGAGCAATAGTCTTGTTTTAGTGACACCTAAAACATCAAACATTAAGTTTAATGTTACTAATAGCACTGAATGGATAAATGCCCTGAATGGTTCACGTTTAGCGATCGGTCAACCTGATACTGTGCCTGCTGGCATTTACTCAAAAGAAACGCTAAAAAGCTTAAATGTGTGGGAGCAGCTCAAAACCGAACTTGCACCCACAAAAAATGTTCGCGTAGCTCTTGTCCTAGTTGAGTTGGCAGAGTCACCACTAGGTATGGTTTACAAAACGGATGCAATGGCTAGTCATAAAGTTAGAATTGCGCATAACTTCGATGACTCGATGCACTCTCCGATTACTTATCCACTTGCTCAGATTACCGAAACAGCTACTGTTGATGGGTTTATTGAGTTTCTTAAAACAGATAAGGCACAGAGAATCATAGAGAGTTATGGTTTCAAGTAACTTGACTGGATACGATGAAGAAAATTGACCACGGCGAGCTTTATTACCAAGCCAACGTCAAATCTAAAAATTAGCCCAACGACAGGTTGGGCTAAAATCCGCCCTTTCAACCTGTGCTGACTGATCAGATTAAGAAAAAAGCAGAACTTAAATTCCTCAAAGTTCTGCTTTAAAAGTTCACTACTGCTTATGCTCTTCGCTTTTTGAAAGCGTGCCAGCCGACGCTGAGAATTGTTTTTAACACCACACCTAATGCGCTTAATTTAGGATCAGCGTTCTTGCCAGAAGCAATGCGCCACATCTTATGTTCATCCCAAACCCACTAAAAAACCGTACAACTGTTGGTATTAATCGATTCTCAAAAAACGGTTCTGGCACGACTGAATTACGCGAACAAGAAAGGCTCTAACACCCTTTACGCCCATAGTAATTGTCGCTATTGTGATTCTCTACATCATCACCACAAGGATTGCCTGAGAGTTATGAACAGCACGATTGAAACTATTCTGGGGCATCGCTCCATTCGTCAATATACAAATCAACCGATTGAAAAAGCACAACTTGATGTGATTATTCAATCTGGCCTCGCGGCTTCATCATCAAGCTTACGTAGAGAACGCGGCTGAGTTTTTGGTGTTCTGTATCGACTACCAACGCCATGCTCAGATCAACCCTGAAGTGAAAACCGACTTTACTGAACTGACCCTGATTGGCGCTGTCGATTCGGGCATCATGGCGCAAAACTGCATGCTGGCTGCGGAATCATTAGGCTTAGGTGGCGTGTACATTGGTGGCCTGCGTAACAGTACTCAGCAAGTCGATGAGCTACTGGAACTTCCACAACACACGGCTGTACTATTTGGTATGTGTTTAGGTCATCCAGCACAACAGCCAGAAATCAAACCTCGCCTTCCTGCTCATGTGGTGATGCACGAAAACCAATACCAGCCGTTGAGCCTAGATGAAATTGCTCGCTACGACGATTCAATGCAAAGCTACTATGCAAACCGCTCAAGTAATCAAAAGCAAAGCAGCTGGTCACAGCAGATCACTCAAAAGCTTTCTGGTGAATCTCGCCCACATATTCTGCCTTATCTGAACAGTAAACAGCTGGCTAAGCGATAAAGCTAGAGCAGCTCTAAAGACAGAAAGAGATCCCGATGAACGAGCTCCGTTTTCGTCATCACAAACAAAAATGTCAGCGTATTATGCGCTGACATTTTTCTTTTCTAGGATTTTGATTCTCTTATAGATACTTCTCTATCGGGAGAAGCTGTAGGAAGCCTGACTGCATTCGTTCCCACTTACCCGTTTCAGGTTCGCTGTCCCAACTTTGCTCACCTGAATACCAATACACATCGCCGTCTTCAAGTTCCAAGCGCCAACTATTATCTTCACTCATCGCTTGCTCAATGGTGTAGGCCAACGTTTCAGCAATCGCTTTGTTGTCGATGATCAATACCGATTCAGTGTTTAGGTAGGTTGAACGCAGGTTGAAGTTAAACGAGCCAATACTCGCAATACTGCGGTCAAATACGACAGATTTAGCATGCAGGCCATAAGCAGTCTCAGGGGCACACTTCGACACGTCTTGGGTAGATACTTCACACAACTTGGAATCTGGTTTTAGCTCAAACAAGTCGATGCCATGATCCAACATGTCGTAGCGTCTGCCCGCATAGGCTGAGTGGTTAGTAACCAAGTCATTTGACGCCATTGAGTTAGTCAGTGCTTTTATTTCAACGCCCTTATTGTTCAATACCTGCCATTCTTCAAGCTGACCGTCATCGAATACAAGGTAAGCCGATTCCAACAAGATCTCTTGTTTAGATTCACTTGCTAGCTGTCCTAACAGAACCGCGGTCGCTTTCGGTTGATCGGTATTATCTGAGTCAACAGGCACAGGGCGATCATAAGCGAAACTGGCATTAACCCAAGTCATCTCGTCAAGAACCTCTTTCAACAAGCCATTGGCCGCTTCACGACTTAGTGGTAACTCTGGGTAGTTTTTGTATTGTGGAACGGTTATATCATCAATCGCCGAGAGATCCGTTTGTTCTTCGTCACCCAACATATCGACTGGATAAGACCATTGGCTGTTCCAGTATTCAATAAAGCTTGTTTGTATCGTAGTAACAACTGTGCCCATCACCAATACATCACGATCTCGGAAGTTGATCTCTTCAGAAAGATCGAAGTATTCGTCACCGATATTACGCCCACCAACCACAGACAAGGTACCATCTACGGTAAACGACTTATTGTGCATGCGGCGATTTAAGCGAGAAAAGTCACCGACAAAGCTCAACCATTTACTAAAACCACGGCGCGTTGGTGTTGGATTGAAGATTCGAATCTCGACATTCGGGTGAGCGTCGAGTGCCGATAATAAGCTTTCACGCTCGTTAAGGTTGATGTCGTCTAGCATTACTCGAACCTTAACGCCGCGATCAGCCGCCGCCAACAAACGGCTGGCTAGGTATCTGCCCGATTCATCAGAGTTCCAGATGTAGTATTGAATGTCGATGGTGTGCTCTGCACTTTCAACCAACGCTAATCGCTGAGCTAACGCATCCCAACCGGATTCTTGCAGACGAACAGCTGTAGTGGCCTGCTCTGATGCTTGTGGTTGATATTCATCCGCTAAAACCGACAAAGTGCTTGGTCCATAAGAGGTGTACGGTTCGACAGGGTGATCAATGCCTTCTGGTAATGAAGAGCAGCCGCCAAGAATAGCGACTAAAATTAAGGTTAAACTGATGCGTTGGAGCACAGGCATGTATCTGACTTCCTTTTCACGATGACGTCTTTGAGAGTTGTCCTAACAGCTTTCGACTCACAAGCTATTCAGGTCTATCCATAGATTATTACTGCTAAATTCGGAAATTTATAGGTAATTATCCAGTATAAATAAAACATCACCACCTCATCATGAGCAACACATCACCAAAGTCCCTTATTCGAACATCAATCTTTGCTGCCAAATCACGATGACTTCAGTTGCTCGATAGCCAAGCAATAAAGTCCTAAAGGCTTTCTAACCATTTCAACCGTAATTTCCGTTCTATCTGAGTTGCAGTTCAGTGCTAGCGCATAGCCATGCAGATAGTCCACCAGCAAATGAAGGGCGTCTTCGGTTTGCTCCGATGTGAGATTAAGCGGACTCAACACCGCTTCAAAGCGCTCGCTAAAGACCTCAACAGGCCCAAGCGATTTCATCGTTAGTAGAGTTTCTAGCAGCCCACGGTAGTCATTCAACACCGACAAGTAACTCACGCTAAGCTGATAAAGATTCTCTTGCCACACTTGGTTTAGCTCAGGCAGTGCCACTTCACCGACTAAAGAGACAGTGATCGATTCCAAGAGATCATTTTTGTTTTTGAAGTAATGGTATATCGCCATCGCATCCACGCCGAGCTCTGTGGCTAACCCTCTGATACTCGGAACTTTACCGCCTTCGCGCATCATGCCCTTTGCCGTATCTAAGATCTTTTCGGCACTCAGTTGTCTTGATCCACTCTTTGGTCGACCTCGCTTCTGATCCTTGACAGCCATATCATCACCTCTTAAACTTAATTTCTACACTGTAGAATATCTTAATTTAATTCAGCGTGAATGCCAAGTTCCAGTTCAATTTCGGAGTTAACAATGTCAAATATTGTCTTTATCGGTGCGAGTCTTGATGGTTACATTGCAGACAAAAAAGGTGGTCTAGATTGGCTACAAGCAATCCCAAATCCAGAGGGTGATGACATGGGGTACAACGCCCATATCGATCATATTGATGCTTTGGTTATGGGCCGAAACACAATGGATATGGTGTTGAGCTTCGGTATTGATTGGCCTTACACAAAACCTGTTTATGTTTTGAGTAATACGTTGACGGAAGTGCCTAAGGAACTCGAAGGTAAAGTGTTCTTGATAAAGGGTGAGCTCACTCAGATCGTCGAAGACCTAAACAGCAAAGGCCTTAACAATCTGTATATTGATGGCGGTGTGACCATTCAAAACTTCCTGAAAGAAGACCTGGTTGATGAACTGATTATCTCGTCGATCCCTATTGTTCTTGGTGGTGGTTCTCCGCTATTTGGTGAACTAGTCTCTCCTCTCGACTTTACGCTGAAAAGTGTCACGACTTACCTTGATGAGATCGTAACCACTCACTACTTACGTAAGCGCTAAGCATTTACTTATTGCTAATGTAACTATCAGCATCGTAAACATTGTTCACGCAGTATCGATTCAATAGCGCCTACACAATACTACCCAAAAGTAGTACCATTTATCGCATCTCATTCTTAATGGTATTTATGTCTTATGAAACTTTTGGTCGATCGCACTGGTGAACAGTTTTTAGAAATTCTGGAAGAGTCGGGAGACAAACTGACGGTTCAATTCATTAGTAATGAAGGCAATCGAAAGGGCAAGCCGTTTCAAGATAGCTTGAGTGGCTTGTTCCTCACAGGCTGGAAGCCGCGCACGACCTCAACCGCCATTGGACTGCAACGCTTTAAACAAGGCAAACTACAAGATCCAAAAGTGAGCTTTGCGCTTCATCAACTCTACCCACTAGGCCGAGACGTAAAATTGCCCTCTGGAGATATCGCCACAATCGCAAGCTACGCCAATACCCACAGCGATGGCTACTACATGTTTGTGCGTCTTAATGATGAATTGAAGCGCCTGAAGATGACGCCAGAATGGGAGCTACTACCTTCTGTTGTGAGGTTAGCACTGCCTTATTACCCAGCCCCAAGAAGCCAACAAGAACTCGATAATATTGATGACTTCGATGCTTGGGCGGGCGGGTTTTAACCCAGTAACAAGCCCATTAAGTTAACGGGCTTGTTACTGATCATTACGATGTTTGAGAACTGCTCATAGCCAAGTCTACTGACGAGTTCTGCTTTGACTGCCATTTATCCACGACCAGTGCAGCAATCATGTCACCTTCTACGTTAACCGCAGTGCGGAATGTATCTAATGGGCGTTCAATAATGAGCAGAATCGCGATCGCTTCCAGTGGTATACCGGCGGCCAATAACACCAGCTGCATGCCAGACATAGATCCAGATGGCATACCCGGAGCACCCACAGAAGAGACCATAGCCATAATGAAGATCATCACCAAACCAGAAGTCGTGAGATCCACACCAAACAGTTGAGCTAAGAAGATTGCCGCAACACCTTCGAAAAGTGCCGTACCATCCATGTTCATCACTGCGCCAAGCGGTAACACCATGCTACTTGTACTTTGCGATACACCGAGCTTTTCTTCCGCACTCTGCATCGCCAGTGGCAAGGTAGCAGAGCTTGATGACGTTGCGAACGCCATTGCCATCGGTGCCGAGATACCTTTGAATAGTGTGCTGAGACGAATCCCAGTCATCACCTTCGCAATAGTCGGTAAGACAATCGCACCGTGGATCACAGTCAGCACAAACACGAGCAAAGCAAACAGTGCCAATTGCTCAAACAGTGACTCACCACCACGAACGGTAAAATCAAGGACAATGGCGAAAACCGCTAGCGGAGCTAAACGAATGATCCAACCAACAATGGTATTGATGCTCTTGTTCAAGCCATTAAGCACCTCAAAAATCGGGTGTTTTTCTGGCAATGAAGAAAGTAGCGCAATACCCAACATAAATGAAAACACGACAATCGCGAGCAAGTTACCGTTGGTTAACGCCGCTACCGGGTTCACTAATGCCATGCTAAACAGCTTGCTAGCAATAGCAGCTCCTCCTGCCGCATCTTCGCTGATAAGCTGAACATCGTCTCCAATCGTAGCAACGCTGGTTAAAGGTTCCCAAGCAGGCAACAGCAGTGAAGCACCCAAGCCTAAAGAAATGGCCACCAACGTCGTGAAGCTATAAAAAAGCACCGTATTGCGGCCAATTTTCTTCAATCGAGTTATCGAGCCAATGCTTGTTATACCTTGCAATAGCGAGAATAAAACCACTAACCCAACGACCATTTTTAGCAAGCCGATATAGGTAGTTTTGCCAAGCATTAAGAACTGATACCAACCCGACTGGGTTACATCAGATGTTGGAGAAATAAGTTGTGCGAGAAACCAAGCAAGCAATGCAGCTAGCACCAGTTGAAGGGGTAGAGAGTGGCGAAGTTTGGTCAACATAAGGACGGTTCCAGTAACCCTGTAGGACAATTCAGATACCTTTATTAAAGGGAACAACCTTTAATAAAAATATTCCTTGGTAAAGCATGCCTAGGAAAAAATAAAGTCCGCTAGATTCAATCTAACGGACTTTATTAAAACCAGATGAGGTTTAAGATTTAAGGCTATTTATCCATGTGTAGAACAGTACGGATAGACTCGCCTTTGTGCATTAGTTCGAATGCTTCGTTTACGTCATCTAGACCCATAGTATGAGTGATGAACTCTTGTAGCCCGAACTCACCCGCCATGTAACGGTTTACGATTTCTGGAAGCTCAGAGCGGCCTTTAACACCACCAAAAGCAGAACCACGCCATACACGACCAGTTACTAATTGGAACGGACGAGTTGAGATCTCTTGGCCTGCACCTGCAACACCAATCACAACTGATTCACCCCAACCTTTGTGGCAGCACTCTAGTGCTTGACGCATCACGTTTACGTTACCGATACATTCGAATGAGTAATCAACACCACCGTCTGTCATCTCAACGATAACGTCTTGGATTGGCTTGTCGTAGTTCATTGGATTGATGCAGTCAGTCGCGCCAAGTTGTTTTGCTAGCTCGAATTTGCTCTCGTTGATATCAACACCGATGATTTTGCTTGCACCAGCCATACGAGCACCGATGATTGCAGAAAGACCGATACCGCCTAGGCCGAATACAGCAACTGTGTCGCCTTTTTCAACTTTAGCTGTGTTCAGTACAGCGCCCATACCCGTTGTAACGCCACAACCTAGAAGACAAACTTCTTCAAGAGGTGCTTCTTTGTTTACTTTCGCTAATGAAATTTCTGGAAGTACCGTATACTCAGAGAAAGTAGAGCAACCCATGTAGTGGAAGATTGGCTCACCGTTAATAGAGAAACGGCTTGTGCCATCTGGCATTAGGCCTTTACCTTGAGTTTCACGAACCGCCTGACAAAGGTTAGTTTTACCAGACTTACAGAATTTACATTCGCCACACTCAGCTGTGTAAAGTGGGATAACGTGGTCGCCAACTTCAACGCTTGTTACGCCTTCGCCAATCATTTCAACGATGCCGCCACCTTCGTGACCAAGGATAGAAGGGAAGATGCCTTCTGGATCGTCACCTGAAAGAGTGAACGCGTCAGTGTGACAAACACCAGTAGCAACGATACGAACAAGTACTTCGCCAGCCTTTGGCAGTTCAACGTCAACCGTTTCACGCTTTAGCGGCTCACCAGCTTTCCAAGCAACCATAGCTTTAGATTGGATATGAGTTTGACCAGGTTTAATTTCGATAGTCATGTGATATTTCCTATATTAGTCAGTCAACGTTGAGCTTGTTTGTTATCGCTCTCTCGTTTTGTTGGGGCTAGTATAGGTAGGGATACCAATTTTGATAATCCCCTATTTTTGGAAATGATTATTACACACAAGTAACAATTAAACTGTAAAGGTTCGTTCATCACCTGCACATAGAGAGTGCCTATGATGCAGGTGATGGTTGTATTCGCAGGCTTAGTCGTTTTCGATCGATTTCAGCACTTTACATGGATTTCCCACTGCAACCACATTGGCTGGGATGTCTTTGGTCACGACACTTCCGGCGCCAATCACGCTGTTTTCACCAATGGTGACACCGGGGCAAATAATCACACCACCACCAAGCCAAACATTGTCGCCAATGGTAATTGGCGTACCGAACTCAACGCCGTCTTCAACTCGGCCTTTCACATCTAATGGATGGCCTGCTGTAAGGATTTGTACATTAGGGCCAAGCAGCACATTGTCACCAATGGTGACTTCAGCCACATCCAAAATCACGCAGTTAAAGTTAGCGTAGAAGTTCTTGCCCAACTTGATGTTTGAGCCGTAATCACAGCGAAATGGTGGCTCCAAATGCGCATTTTCACAGCCAGGAATGAGCTCTTGGGTTGCCGCTTTCCATTCAGACGTATCAGGAATACTGTTGTTGAGTTTTTGGAGTACCTTACGACACTCAATTCGAGCTGAATAAAGCTCTTCATCCCAAGCCTGATATGGTTCACCTGCTAGCATTTTTTGTTTTTCTGTTTTCACGTTACTTACCTATTTTCACACTACTTACCGTTTTCACATAACTTAACTAATAGTGGTCAATTCATCGACCAAAGAACGCAATATCGCATATCTTTAACTCTCACAATAAGCACGGTTTAAAGAGGATTTCGGAGATGCGCTACCAGTCACGATTTGTAGTGTTCGGCCAATTTAAATTGCTTCTAAACCAAGCAAGAAACATAGATAGTGCCAATAAAAAAGCCTTTGCTATCAAGCAAAGGCCGGTTTAATTCAGTGCGTTGCACGCGGCTTAGATACGCTGGGCTACCGAGTCGCGAATAACCAAGCTGCCAGTAGTACTTAATGCCTCAGCTTGCTCAGTATCACCGACAATTTTCAGGATCGCCTTTTGCGTCATTTGCTCTAATGGCACGCTGACAGAGGTTAAGCTTGGCGTTAGAAACGCACCGACTTTACTGTTATCAAATCCAACGATAGAAACATCATGAGGCAATGAGTAACCCAGCTCTGTTAACGCCTTAATCGCGCCAATCGCCATGTCATCGTTTTCAGACAAGATCGCAGTGAAGTTGGCTTTGCTTTCCACTAAAGCTCGCGCGGCACGGTAACCGCTCTCCATCGTCCAGTCGCCTTGAACGACATTAAGTTCATTCACTGCAATACCGTGCTTGGTTAACACATCTTGATAAGCTTGGTAACGTTGTTCATCCGTTGAAGAACCCGCTTTACCACGAATCACCGCAATGTCTGTATGCCCCTGCTCGATGATGTGTTCAACCATCAAACAAGCACTTTGATAATGATCGGTGGTAATTGCGTGATTGGGCTTCGACGGCATTTCACGATTGAGCACCAAAATTGGTGTATTCGTACTTTCGATGATTTGAGCAATCTCGCTTTCACCTAAACACTGCGGATAGATGATAATGCCCGCGCATTTCATATCGAGTAGGAAGTTGATCGCTTTTCGCTCATCTTCAGCACTGTGTTTACCATCGGTGATCACCAATTGGTGATTCGACTTTTCACTGTATGAAGCCGCGTGATACATCAAGGAAGAAAAGTAAGGGCCATTGAACAGCTCATTAGTGATAACAAAGCCGATAAAGTTAGTCTTCTTGGTCGCCAATTGCTGAGCTAACAGGTTTGGTCGATAGCCCGTTTCTTGAATCGCATCAAATACCTTTTTCACCACATCTGGGCGTACGATATTCTTGCCGTTTAAGACACGAGAAACCGTCGACTTAGATACGCCTGCGCGGTTCGCGACATCAAGCATTGTCACCATTTGCTTCTTTTCCTCATATAAAAAATTAGCCGACATAAGCCGACTAATTTAATGTTCATTCATATTGCGCGTATCTTTATATTACGTAGAACGACGCAGTAAGAGGCATTTTAAATAGTGGCACCGTTAGATGCAATCACGCCTTTATACCACTCGAACGACTTCTTGCGCTTGCGCTCTAAAGAGCCGGATTGGTCATTGTGCTTATCTACGTAAATGAATCCGTAGCGCTTTTTCATCTCACCGGTGGTGAACGACACCAAATCAATACAGCCCCAAGGGGTGTAACCCATGAGATCTACACCATCAATTGCGACCGCTTTTTTCATCTCTTTGATGTGATCGCCAAGGTAAGCGATGCGGTAGTCATCATTGATGCTGCCATCATCTTCAATCGAATCAACAGCGCCAAAGCCATTCTCAACGATGAACAGCGGCACTTCATAACGCTCATACAGAGACGCTAAACAGAAACGTAAACCCGTTGGATCAATAGGCCAGCCCCAATCACTTGATTGGATGAACGGGTTATCAACCGAGTTTTCATGGCCGCCGTCCATCGCTTCCTCTGTTGATTGGTGAGAAGAGGAGTCCAGAGTATTCGACATGTAGTAGCTAAAGCCTAAGTAATCCGCTTTACCCTCTTTCAAGATTTGTTCATCTTCAGGCTGCATTTCAATACTGAAGCCTTTGATGGCCCAATCGCGTTTTGCGTAGTTTGGGTAGTGACCGCGAACCATCACATCCGAGAAGAAGTAGCGATCACGCATCGCTTGCTGTGCCACCATGATGTCTTCTGGTTTTGAAGAACGAGGATAGAAAGGCACCATCGCACACATCGCACCGATCTGAAGGTCTGGATTAATCTCGTGACCTTTCTTAACCACCAACGCACTGGCGACAAACTGGTGATGAACCGCTTGGTACATGGCCTCTTGCGGCTTTTCACATTGTGGGAACTTCACACCAGAGCACAACCAGCCAAAGATATCCGCCGAGGTGTTCATCTGGTTATTGATCTCGTTAAACGTCATCCAGTATTTCACTTTGTGTTGGTAACGCTCCATCACGATGGTCGAGTACTTAACAAAGAAGTCGATCACTTTACGGTTCATCCAGCCACCGTATTCTTTGGCTAGATGATAAGGCATTTCAAAGTGGCTCAGCGTCACGACTGGCTGAATATTGTATTTTAGAAGCTCATCAAACAGATCATCGTAAAACGCTAAACCCGCTTCACACGGCTCGGCTTCATCGCCATTAGGGAAAATACGCGTCCACGCGATGCTGGTGCGGAAACACTTAAAGCCCATCTCAGCGAATAACTTAATGTCTTCTTTGTAGCGATGGTAGAAATCAACCGCCACTTGGTTTGGGTAGTTTTCACCGTCGATCACGCCATCGGTGATTCGACGTTGCACGCCATGCGCACCTGCCGTTAATACATCAACGACACTCACACCTTTACCATTAGCATCCCAGCCGCCTTCTAACTGATGTGCTGCAACCGCACCACCCCACAAAAAATCGTTCGGAAATTCGTTGTTCATACCATTACTCGCTACAAGTTATTCGCAAAAAAGATCAGGATTAGAGCTGCGCTCATAACTCTGAAACCGATTTCAATAAAAGCCAAGATACAGATTGAAACCGGTTTCAGCAATAACTAAACGATCTTTTTCTGATCGAACTACAGACTAATCAAAAGTCAGCGTTACAATCAGTGCCCTTCAAAATACTGATCATGCTGCGATTTGCCAGATAGGTCTTGAGTTCCGGGATAGAACTGAACCAAAGTCTGATCGGCTAGTATGAGGTGAATCCAACCCTCTTTGACTTTCAGCCAATTGGTGCCGTTGGTCTCGTAGACGGCAGGAAAACTGCCCCAGCCTGATTCTGATATTTGCAGCTCTTGAAAGCGATTAATCGGGGTGAGTTTATTACTATTGAAATCAGCATCGGAGTAAACCAACAGAGGCTCGATAGCATCGTTTGGCTTAAACGTATAACAGCTTACAGAGGCGGAAATGCGATCAAACCACTGGTAAGGTTGTGCGCCTGTTAGATCATAGACAGTACAGTCGTTAAATTGAATGGCCCACTCTTGGTGAGCTTTAAAACCGAGGTAGCCTATTGGCAGTGATGGTTCAAGTTTCGAGTCCGTCTCCTGCTCATACACCAGTTCTGAGGTAGCACATCCCATAAGCCCAAGACTAAAAAGGAAAGTCACAGCAAGCTTCATCATTGTCATACCTCCGTTCCGTTAGTAGATGAGTAACTCAATTAAGTCTCTACATTAGACGGTAAGTTCCAAGCGATTACCATCAGGATCGAGTACACAACTCTCATAATAGCCATCACCTGTTCTTCTTGGGCCATCTAAGCGTTCATAACCGTTTTCAACCAAACGTTGAGTCAGTTCATCAACCGCTTGTTCCGAGCCTAATGAAACCGCCATATGAATGAAACCTGTGAACTGGTCATAGATATCGTCTTTCGATTCAGGGACAGAGCCCATTTCCATAATCTCTAAACGGCTTCCAGTTTCAAATGAGAGGAAGTATGAAGAAAACCCTTTAATTGGATTGTGATATTTCTGGTTAGACGTAGCACCAAAGTAATCTTCATAAAAGCGTTTAAGCACTTCGAGTTGTTTGGTCCAAATTGCGATGTGTTCGATCTTCATTTTTATCACCTAATGTTTACACATGACACCAGATTACTCGTCAGACAAGGAAGGATAAACAGAACATAATTCATCAAAAGTGTTCCTATTTAATGGTCAGTTCCATTATCAAAATACCAACAATTAGCTGCACAGTATTAACACCTAAATTTGTGCAATACATCGCTTTGATCCATAGTCGGTGTTTTACACAATCTGAGATTCAAACTGTGAGCTTTTTAAAACTGATACTACTTGCGGCTATATGGGGAGGCTCATTTCTTTTCATGAGAATGGCGGCCAATCCATTAGGGCCCGCAGTCTTGATTGAAGCGCGAGTTCTGTTTGCAGCACTTACTCTGCTTTTAGTTTCTTTCTATTTAAAAAAGAAGCTCTCTTTTCATGATCACGCTAAACACTTCTTCATTCTAGGGCTGTTTAACACCACTCTTCCTTTTTTACTTTTCGCTTATTCGGCTCAAACACTGAACGCTTCGACACTCGCCATCTTAAACTCTACCGCGCCAATATGGGCGGCAATCATTGGTGCGATATGGACCAAAACAGCACTCGAGGCGAAAGTTCTATTGGGACTTGGGATTGGGGTAACGGGAGTTGGCGTGTTAGTCGGTTGGGATGCGATGAACATTGGCCGTGAGGCTATGCTTCCTATCTTTGCAGCAGTGATGGCGGCCTTTAGCTACGGAATAGCGTCAAACTATACCAAACAAGCCCCTAAAGTTGAGGCATTCAACAATGCTCATGGCAGCATGTGGGCTGCAGTGTTGCTGGTTTTGCCATTTGTATTCTTTATTCCGATGAGAGAAACACCCGACGTTACGATCACTACGTCGGTTATCTTATTAGGCGCGGTATGTACTGGGTTAGCGTATCTACTTTACTTCAATCTAGTCTCTGAACTCGGCGCACCTTCAGCCCTGTCCGTGACCTTCATCATTCCGGTATTTGGTATTCTCTGGGGCAACTTATTCTTAGATGAAGCAATTGGCATCAATACGATTGTTGGTTCAATTCTGGTTATCACTGGCACCATGTTGGTGACAGGAATGCCGCCAATGAAAATGCTTAAAGCCGCTCGTAAGAAACGCGCACAATAAGTTGATTGAATCCAAAAAACCTAATTAAAACCCTCAAGTAACAGAGACAAAAACGGCCTCCAAATAGAGGCCGTTTTTCATTGAATCATTAACAGCTTTGAGAGCTCGTCATGTATTGCTGAATCTTGGTTCTTAACCATTGATGTGCGGGGTTTAAGTCTGTTCGTTTATGCCAAATCATATACTGCTTGACGGGCAACACCTCAAAAGGCTGCTCGAGCACTTGCAGTTGGAATCGCTCCGCAAATTGATTAGCAAAGCCTCTAGATGTGCTACCAACACAGTCGGAGCCAGAGACCAACACACACATCGTCATCAATGAATCACATTCGGAACTGACTTTTCGCTGCTGTATCGGATTTGTTGTAAAGTAATCCGCGGTGTAAAGGTGAGAGCGACGCATTCTGAAGGTGATGTGTTTCTCATGATAATACTGCTCTTCCGTTACCGAGCCATCAATCCTTGGATGCCCTTTCTTGGCGATCAACACGAGCTCATCTTCAATCACTTGCTGGTTCATATAACCATTCACTTGTGGGTAGTGAATATCGATCGCTAAATCGGCTTGCTGCATGCTCAAACTCTGTAGAAGATCTTCTTCATTACTTGGCACCATATTGAATTCAATTGAGATATTACCAAGCGTATCATCCTTTTCTACAAGGGGCTGAAGCTTAGTTAAACCGATCTCGTTAACCAGAATTCGAAACACATGATGTTGCTGATTATCAAACTGCTTTAAGGTACTGACAGCGTTGGTTATCCCGTCCAATGCGGGCTCTACACGTAACGCCAACTGCATCGCTGCATTGGTCGGCGTTATACCTCTACCCTCTCGAATAAAAAGGTCTGTACCCAATTGTGCTTGCAGCCGTTTCAAAGCGCCACTGACTCCAGGTTGAGTCATACCAAGTGATTCTGATGCAAGCGTGATCGACTTTAATCGATACACTTCTAAGAACACGCTCAGTAGATTTAAATCCAACTTTTCCACGTCGCTCACCGTTACTCTCCCTGTCAATGTGGTCCTAATCAATCATAGGTCAGGTTTTATCTTCGTTCCCTAACCATTGCACGACTCAATACATAGCCAATCGTGATGTATTAACTAAAGCTTACTTTATTTTTTGCTATATGTCTTAGTCATATAATTCCCTCAACGAAACGAAATCCCGAATTGAAGAGGCACCTATGACTCCATCACGCACTTTCAAAAATGCATCACTATTCCTAGCAATCTCTCTTGCGTTCCCAGCTGTTGCAGCTAACCATGACCACGCACACTTTAGCGAAATCGGCGATCAGGGTGGCAAAGACGCGACCGAGATGACGAAGAAAGCAAACCAAGAATTCGCGAAAACACTTAACTTCGAAGACACTCGCGCGTTCGACAATAACAACAAAGGGTTGATTGCGAGCTTTGATCAAGAAACTGGCGATATTATTCGCAACAGCTTCAACTTCATCGACCCTAGCGTGAACAATGCCGATCAAGCACCCGATTCAGTGAACCCTTCACTTTGGCGTCAAGCCGTGCTGAACCAAGCAGCTGAAGGTTTGTACGAAGTTGTCCCGGGCAAAGTGTATCAAGTTCGTGGTGCTGATCTGGCGTCTATTTCTTTCATCCGCAGTGACACGGGTTGGATTGCTTACGACGTTCTTCTCACAAAGGAATCCGCGGCTAAGTCATTAAAGTTCTTTAAGAACAACGTGCCTGATGGTGGCGACTTACCTGTCGTAGCGATGATTTACTCACACTCACATGCCGATCACTTTGGCGGTGCACGAGCAATCAAAGAAGCTTACCCAGACGTAAAAGTGTACGGTTCTAAAAACATCACTAAAGAAATCGTCGACGAAAACGTACTGGCAGGTAATGCGATGTCTCGACGAACCGCTTATCAATATGGCGCAACACTGAATCGTCATGAGCACGGTATTGTGGATGCGGCACTCGCGAAAGGCTTGTCGACAGGCACCATCACTTACGTATTGCCGGATTACGAACTTAACCATAACGAAGAAATTGAAACGCTGGTTATCGACGGCCTAGAAATGCAATTCATGGATGCATCAGGCACTGAAGCGGCATCAGAAATGGTGACCTACATTCCGAGCATGAAAGCACTTTGGACTGGTGAGCTAACGTACCAAGGCATGCACAACCTCTACACATTGCGCGGTGCAAAAGTACGTGATGGCTTGAAATGGTCTAAGAAAATCAACGAGATGTTGGTCACTTGGGGTGAGGATACCGAGGTTCTATTTGCCTCTCACTCATCGCCAATTTGGGGCGAACAAGAGATCTCTGACTACCTAAAAATGCAACGTGATGCTTACGGTTTCACTCATAACCAAACACTTCGCCTAGCGAACAATGGTGTCGTTTTGCAAGACATTGGCGACGAGATCTACAAAGTCATGCCAGACAGCATTCAACAGTCTTGGCACACCAATGGTTACCACGGTACTTACTCTCACAATGCTCGTGCGGTGTACAACATGTACCTTGGTTACTTCGACATGAACCCAGCAAATCTGAACCCGCTACCAATTCACCCAGAATCAATTAAGTTTGTTGAATACATGGGTGGCAGTGACGCGGTGATCGAAAAAGCTCAGCAAGATTTCCAAGAAGGTGAATATCGCTTCGTTGCAACGGCACTTAACAAGGTTGTCCAAGCGGAACCAGAGAACAAAAAAGCTCGTGGTTTATTGGCCGATACTTATGAACAGCTAGGCTATCAATCAGAAGGCGCAGGCTGGAGAAACATCTATCTAACAGGTGCTCAAGAACTGCGTATCGGCACACAACCGGGCGCACCAAAAACGGCTTCTCCGGATGTATTGGCGAACATGACCATCGAAAACTTGCTGGATTACTTAGCAGTTAAAGTGGATTCATTGAAGGCGCAAAACACGCCGTTTACCATGAATATCCAATTACCTGATGTGAAAGAGTTCTACTACGTAGAGATGTCGAATGGCAACCTGAACAACATCCAAGTATCAGAGCTGCAAGATGCGGATACAACACTGATCATCAACAAATCAGATGTATCAGACATCGTACTGAAGAAAACGACACTCAACCAATTATTGGAAGATGGCCAAGCGGGCGTGAAAGGAGACAAAACATCGTTGAACAAACTGCTGTCTTCATTGACTGAAGCTGATACCTCTTTTGAGATTGTTCCTCGTCCAAACAAAGGCGAAGAAGTGGATGCTGAGCTATACCAAGATTCAGCTATGCACGCGCATTAAACGCCCGATACACTAATACCAATCGTAGTAAATAACTGGTCACCCTAGCTTGTTAAAAACCTCGATAACTTCGTTAGAATTTTTGATTGTAGAATAACTACTTATCGAAAAATTCAGCCTCGTTCTCAAGCTTTTTTCCTACGCTATGTTTGATCACTTACTTACTGTGATTGGTATAAATAGATAAAAACGACAGCAGTTAGCTAGAAAAACGTTCGATAAAGAACACACAACAAGCCCCTACCTTTTAGTCGGGGCTTTCTTGCTTTGTCATCTAATACATTGGGCCGTTTTCGTTTCAATTCCATTACGACTGCGATCTGTAAGATCCCTTTTGGTAATTTAATAGAGAGGGATATATGATAGAGATTAGAACCATAATGCTCACCAGAAAGAGTAACAGTTACCAAATAATTCGAAATCAAACTAAGTTAAGTGAAAATAACTTAGGATTTCAACCTAACAGACAATAGTTAGTTTTGTATTTTTTCAAAACGAGGATAGATTAAATGCCAATATCTAAACAAATTCTAATCGAAGCAGTAAATAGATATAAAATAGAATTTGCAAAGCTATCACACAAAACTCAAGGTAAAACTAGGAATTTAGCTCAACACTCATTTATATGGGCGCTAAAAGATGGTGATTACCAAGCTTTAGGGGATGGTATTTGTGCAGGTTTAGCTATTAAATGGATAGAATATGATATTAAAAATATGGATTTTATTGAGAGCCTAGATAAGCATCGTATGGAGATTTATACTGTACTAGGTTCAAAAGACAAGACAACATTTGGCCAAGAGATCGTTAAATCACATTTGATGCAAAAGGATTTACAAAAAGCACTAACAGGCACTTGCACACTTACGGGAAAGGTAAAAAACTTCCAATACCCGTATAAGTCACTCAGTAAAGCTCTAACGAAAAATCATTATTATTATGTATCAAGTGGAAGTCATGCGACTGCCATTAAATCAAATGGTACAACGGTCGACTTTTACGATCCTAATGTTGGAGAAATCAAAGAACTACTCCCTCATCATCTACCGTCTTATTTCAAAGCTGCAAAAGAAGCAAGTAGACTCGCACAAGGGAAAAGTATAAAAGGCTACTCTTCCACCGTATATTCAGACCTAAAGATGGTTCAATTAAGTCCAAATTAAAAATGCTCACATTCACCAAGGTTTAGTGTTATTAACCAAAGATTCAGATCTTATTAGCGATAAAACCATGAAACCAAGCAGACTCTATTTCGCCCGCCTTTTTTAAAGAGCCTTACTGCCAAACCAGATGGCTCAACGATCTATGAATACTTCATTGTTAGAGAGCCCTCAAGTTAAGAACCAAAAAGCATTACGCATACTTGATGAAAGCTTGGCTTAACTGCTGAAAGAGCGAGTCTACGTTGGGTAGGGTTTTCAGATGAGCGTACAGCGGAGTATGAACCTGCGCATCCACCACGGTTGGGTTATCGCAAATTTGATTATAAAAATTTACGGGCGCAACGATGTTCTCTAAGTCGACGTCTAACAAGATACAAGCTTGCGAAAGTACGATTTGGCCGCCCCCTTGTTTAAGCAATACGCGCTGAGCAGTACCCACTACTTTTTGTTTATTGATATTGAGGTTGTAGTCGCCATCACAATAAGAGCCGGGGGTTGCGTGTACATCCACACCGATACCTAGCTCTTTAAAAAACAGGGTTAAGACGTCGCATAAATGTCGATAGGCTTTTTGGATGTTGTAGGCTTCATCACGAGGCCAATGGTAAATGTGCGACAGGTTAATGATCCCCGGCAGTTGGGGAACAGGAGCGCCACCGGTTTTTCGCGAGGTGAGTTGCCAGCCTTGTGCCGCAAGTTGCTTTCTAGACTCTACCGTCACTGGCCACTTTTTACCCGCAGGCAAAACGAGTGTTGGCGTTTTTGCTTGCCAAAGCATTAAGGCTTGTCCAATCTCACCCGCCTGTATTTGCTGTAATAATTCAGCTTCTTTTTGAAACGCACGATCAACATCAATGTGCGGGTAACGTACGAGTTTATTCGTTAACTTCAATGCACTTTTCCTCTACAGGTTGTGGAAACCTACCATTTAACGTTCTGGCATGGTTGATTATAGATAGATCTATATAAGATAGAAACGGCACCAAAATTTAGTTATGGCACTATAGTCGTTTGTTATTCCTCTGACTTACAGTAAACATCTGGATGCCAGATTTGCATCAGTATCTCTGGATTTTCAATAGGTTGGAAACCGTATTGTGCGTACAAACCATGCGCATCTCTTGTTGCTAATACGACACGCCTTAAACCTTGAAGATCCGGATGAGACACTATGTTTTCAACAAGCCACTTACTCAAACCTTTGCCTCGGTGATTTTCTACTATGAAGACATCAGCAAGGTAAGCAAACGTCGCTTTATCTGTTATCAGGCGAGCAAAGCCTACTTGAGAATCATGACTGTCATAGACACCAAAGCAAAAGGAATTTGAAATGGCTTTTTCTAAGGTGTGCTTTGGTATTCCAGACGCCCAGTAACTTCCTGAAATAAATTCATAAATCACCTCAAAGTCGAGGTGTTTTTTATCTGTGCTGATTCTGTATCCTTGCACCATTTTTCCTCCTTGAGGCATAACGCCTGCAATAAGGTGTTCCCCACCGAACTAGCAAAGTACACCGAACTCTGAACCAAAACCGCCGAGTGTAACGCAACACCTTAATCCTTATCTGTTAGCTAACTTCGTAAAATTCACACACATACCCTACAAACTCTCCCAAGTTGAGATCTAGAATGCCCCAATCTCGTTCGTCTAAAGGAGTTTCGTATAATGATGCTATCTGACGTAACGAGTTAGTCATGCTCAACCAAAGCATTGCATGGCGATGGGAAATTTGAAAAGCTACAGGCACGAGTTGTTCAAAAGTTGGAAGAACTTCATGAACTGATTGAACAAGCATATTTGCTTTTGCTGCATCCAAACGTTCATAACTTGCATCTGATTTAAACTTATCTATTACTTTTAAATGCTCATCGATGGGCTTGCAATGAACGATATGCTTGCTCCAATGAAACATAATTCCTAGATCACGCCGTTCATGAAAAAATGCTTCGAATACAAATGAAACAGCCTGTCCCAGCTCGTTTTTTAAGCTTTGCTTTTCTCGATATTCAGGAATGACCACAACTATGATGTAAAACATCAAACTGACTATGTAACCAACACTTAGGTTAAAAATTATCGAATTCCCATTTGTAAATTGATAGAAGGCTGGAGCTAGTGCCGTATCTTCAATTAAGGAAACCACACTTTCATCTGAGGATTTAAACAGCAAAAATGTCGATACTACCAACAGTACCCAAATTAATTTTCTTTCTATGTACTTCAAGGTTACCTCTTGTTAGCTAACGCCTTGCTAAATGGCTGATAACGAACACCTAAGCTAAAGCAACGCACCTTAAACACAAAGCCAATTGGAACTAAAACTGCCAAGCGTTAGCAGTCCGTCTTGAGCAATTTGTTGAACGAAGCCGCTGCGCGGCAGAGTAAAACGAGTGCAAGCCATACTCTTGTAACACCATCATCTTGATGGTCATTCACAGGAGTAACCCCATGAAGCCCGATGACTTAAAACGCTACAACACCCTTTATGAACAACACCTTACCAACCTAAAGCTGCAAGGTAAACGCCCTGCAACTATTGATGCCTATTCTCGTGCGGTTCGTCGGAACACCGATCATTACGATCAATTAGTTGATACATTAGACTCAACGTGGAGCATTACATGAGTACCTTTATTGAGCTGCTTCGCCAACATCACTCTGCGCTTAAGCGTCACTATTATGCGCAGATGAATGGCGATATGCATCGGGCTATTGGGGCGATGCTCCGTTGCAAAACAGAGCAACAAGGTCGCTCACAATGGTTCTGCAGTCACTGTCATCACGACGACCGATTACCGCTTTCTTTTGGTCACCGACACTGCCCTCAATGCCAACAACGCACCACTTCTGACTGGCTACAACGTCAACAGCAAAAGCAGTTACCTGTTCACTATTTCATGGTGACCTTCACTTTACCGTATCAACTAAAGGTCTTAGCAAGGCATCAACCTAAAGCGATATATAACGGTATGTTTAAGGTGGCGTCGGGGTATTAAAGGACTTTACCAACCGGCAGTCGCAAGGCAAATTGGGCTTTACCGCTGTGCTGCATACCCACAGTAGGCAACGAAACTTGCACCCACACCTGCACATTATTGTGGCGGCAGGCCAATACAACCCATCAACATAAGTTTAGCGGATGTTTGACAACCTGGGGGGAATCCATGTAGCCGCGTTAAGTAGTGAGCAACGCTACCACTGAACCCAACCATGCCACCTTAAACACAAAACCCAACGATGGAACGAAAAATGCCATGCGTTGGGAATCTGTCTTAAACGCTTTGTTATGTAATTTATTTCTTTGTACTAAACACGACTGCATCAGGGTCATGCTCGTCAGCCAATACTTCATCTTTCGTGCGGAATTGGATATTTGTCATTTTGATCATATTTTGGTTTGAAGGCTGCAGACCATTTTTCTTATCCATTATGGTATTTGTAATATAAAACTCTTTGAAATATTCAAACGAACTCTTGAACATTGCCATACTAGTATCGTTTTTTGGATTCATTTCATGAATGCGGCTTAATGACATAATCAATGATTCATCAGGGCTTAAACCCGCTGACTCAAGCTTTTCAAACATAGACTCCCAGTTTGAGCCAAAATGAACTTTATAATCCTGAGGTCTAGATTTTGAAATACCATGAATAACACTAACTCGTATTTCATTTTTATGATCTGAGTAGCCAAACTGTTTTTTGAGGCGATGAAAAATAGTATTGCCAACCTGATTATCACCAAATACAAACCCAAGTACAGGTGGAGATTGAAACGCAGGATCAACAATCGTCGACATTGCTTTCCAGCCAGCTTTATTCCATAAATCTAAATCAATGATCGTACTGATGAACATAGATTTACGCTCTTTCGGCTCTAATGGCTCAGGCTGGACTGTCTGAGTAGAAGACTCACCGAGAGCTGGACGAATTGACTTTGACAAACCAAGAATTCGATCTTTGAGCTTTAACTTGAACTGTTCTTCCGCTACACAATAATGCGTGTATGGCTGAAGTGGCAATGGAATATAGTCTAATGATGCTCGTTCAAAAACGATTGGTATAAACTTTGTGTTATTGGTATTTAGATTATAAAGTTGCTGTAAAATTAGGTTAGTTTCCCATTTCACACCACCGCCCTGAGTGCTGCCTGAGAAATCATTAGCGCGTTCATAGAATAATCGAGAGCAGACAACTAGGACAAAGTCAGCTTCTTGAACTTGCCTCATCATCCATTTTGGCCATCCCTCTGGTGGTGACTCTTCGTATTGGTCAATTTCAGAGTCAATTCCTTGGCTACGAAGATAGTTCGAGAATTGAAGAACAGAGTCAGACAGCTCTTCAGACTCATGGGCATAGCTAATAAAAACTTTCTTGGTCATAACCTTAACCACAACAATATAAAGGGAAAGAATATCATGTTAGAACAATGCCTTAAAGCAGGCTGAGCTGACAAATTACATAACGAATGACATGGATTCCCCCTACCGAGGGTCTGCCACACTTATGTGGTACTTAATTGCACCGGAGGCACCATGTCTGATTATTCTTATTTCTGCGGTATCGACCTAGCTAAAAACCACTTTAGCCTTCATGCCGTAGACCAAAATGGTAAAGTCTTACTTCATAAGTCAGTAACCCGCTCTAAACTACTGACTACAATAGCAAATATGCCACTCATGCGTATAGGCGTTGAAGCGTGTGGTGGCGCACATTATTGGGCAAGAACACTCAATAAACTCGGTCACGACACCCGCATTATGGCTGTTAAATACGTGGTTCCTTATCGAACTAAAGGGAAGAACGACCTTAATGATGCAGTCGCTATCTGCGAAGCTGTTCAGCGTCCATCGACTCGCTTTGTGCCCATAAAATCCCCCGAGCAACAAGCCATCCTATCGGTACATAGAATAAGAGAGCATTGGGTTCGTGAACGCACCGCGCTTATGAATCGCATGCGTGCCCTGCTTTCTGAATTCGGATTAATCATTCCTGTTGGTCGCTCTTCATTGATGAAACAGGTTCCCTTAATGCTCGAAGACGTAGAAAATGAACTGCCACACCTCGCAAGAACGGTGATAGCCGATGCTTATCACCACCTTGGAGAATTGAATCAACGTATCGCCGATACTGAACAAGTCTTCGACTCTTTTGCTAAGGTCAGCACTAATGTTCAACGAGTGATGAAAGTTCGGGGCATTGGACCGCAAACCGCTACTGCGATACTTGCTTCGATAGGTAACGGCTCTCAATTTGATAAAAGCCGTGATTTCTCTGCTTGGCTAGGACTCGTACCAAAACAATATTCGACGGGAGGAAAGCCACGCTTAGGTCGGATAACCAAACATGGCGATAAATACTTACGAACACTATTAGTTCATGGCGCAAGGACCGTAATTGCCAACCTTGGCGACAAGCAAGATAAGTTAAGTCAGTGGTGCAGAGGCGTTCTGGAACGAAGAGGAATGAACCGAGCAATAGTGGCACTTGCCGCGAAGAACGCACGAATTATATGGTCGCTTTTACACAATCAAACAGAATACGAAAACTATGCTGCTTAAGTAAAAAACTAAGCAGCATAAAGAGTTAAACCCACCGGGTCATTGCAGACGCTAATGATGGAGATAGGTTAAGACCACTTGCGGAGAGCCTGTTAATGCGGCGGACACACTAGATGTCATCTAACGAATAAGGCACCGCAGTCGCGCAAGTCATCAGAGCCACGACGTATGCGAATCGTCGATAAGTAGGCCGAATGTAGAGCGGCAGTCCAAAACCCATCAAAATAAGTTTAGCGGATGTTTGACAACCGGGGGAATCCATGTAGCCGCATTAAGGTGTGAGCAACGCAACCACGAAACCCAACCATACCACCGTAAACACCACACTCAAAGATGGAATGAAAAATGCCATGCGTTGGGAATCACTCTTAAATGCTTTGTTATATTTGTTTTCTCAGCTGATCTTTCTTATGTGGGTAAATCTTTACGGCTTCAGTTAATAATTCAGATACTTTACCTTGAATCTTAGATAAATAGTCAACCAGTTCTTCTTGCTTAGTGGTTAGGTAATTTTCTGTAACCTGATTGAGCAACTCAGGGTCAATAACCCCAGTCCCTTTAATTCGCTGTGATAGGCTTTCAGCTTGTAAAACCATAGTTAATCTGTCTAGTTCTTCATCACTAAAACGATCATGATGAATTACAGTATTTCTAATATTACGATATTCATTACAAAGTCTATTAACTGCTTTGAGTTTTGTGTCTAGCCCATATGCTTTTACATGGTCATTCGTGACCAAGGCATTATGCCCAATAGACTCATTACTCATTCCCAAATCTAATAGGCGATTTGTAAAAATTAGCACACGATCATAGATGGACTGAACACGAATTATGCTATTTTCAATTAATAACTCTATATAAGCACTCTTTTCCTGATCGTTGCCATAAGTGATTTGCTCTAAGTGCTGATATTCAAGTAATGATAAGGTAAGTAAAGCCTTATCTAGTGATGAGGACAAAGAAGATAGCGCCTTTCCTACAGAGACAATATATCGCTCTAAATCATTAGAGTAAGAAACAACGATTCCCTCTTCTACTCTGATTCCATCGTTTTTCATCAACGGACTTTCTTCATCCAAAAGGACTAAAGTTTCAATTTCGTGCACTGCACTCTCCTACAAATATAACGCCCAATTAAGTAGTGAGCAACGCTACCACCTACCTTAAACATTGTGCCGTAATCACTTAAGCTGATACAGACTAAAAATGCCGAGCGGTGCGAATCTGCTTGAATTGTTTGTTAAATGTTGACCATCAGCGCTTTAGGAGGCTTATACATTACAGACTTTCGAATGGACTTTTTAAAATTTTTTGCTTCAAGTGCTGTTTTATAAGCATCAAACAAGTGATCATTTATCCTTGGATCGAATACAATTTCATCAAAGAGTTCATGCGGGTCGATACTAAATTGATGGATGTCTAACTTACCTCCACCAGTATAGATTAAGCGAACCTCTCGCTCATGGTTAAACTCATTCCTTTTGTGCATTAATGATTCAGGTGTACCAGAACCACTTGTATTAAAAAGGTCTATATTCTGAAGAGTTTCAACAAGTGCTTTTTGAGTTTTAGCGTACTGCACTTCACCAATAAAGCATTGAATACGAGCGTATTGACCACTTTTCGATTGCAATGCTTCTAACAGTTTACGAATTGTCGTTTTAACTTTTGCACCTTGCTTATCATGGGAATATATTCTCCACATTGCGTCTGTTTCACTATGCAAAGTCCAGCATTGTCCATAAACAGATTCCCTCATAGGCACAAAATCTACGAGTTCACCTTCACTGGTTTTAGCGAAACCGTTTAGCAGCATATTCTCAAAAGGGTCATCCCATAGCTTTGGCTTAACAAGAGTTAACTTATTATCTGTAAAAATCTCTAATAGCCTGTCAATGGGCATAATCCTAAAAATCTCCCGGTCTAACTTATCTTCGGGAATATTCAACGTATCTCTATATGCCATTATTTCCACCTAGACATTTAACGCCCACATTAAGCGGACTAAAATGGTTGGCTATAATGTGGAGCGAAGCGGAACCTAGCCAACTGTTTTAGTTCCGTTTAAATTGACTTGTTATACGGTTTTCATATCGGTTTATACACTTTATAGTCCTCAAACTCCCAAGCCATATGTTTAGATAATTTGGAGCTAACCACATCCCAGTTTTCACCACTGCACTGCTTAAGAATTTCGTTAACTTTTAGAAGAACAGCATTCCAACTGTAACTATCTAACATAATGGTATTAGCTATCGGTTTTTTAGACTGAGCCATTTTAGTTGTTAAAACATTCAACTGAAAACTGTCTCCGCCTTTTTGATCAGGACCAATAACAAAGTTTACCCAAAAATCAACACGCCTTGGGTCATGAAATACCCATGAATCTATTGGATCATAATCTGTGCAATCAAAACTGATAATGATAGGTATCATGAATACTCCTTAACCGTATAACGCCCCACTAAGAGGCAAATGATAGTTGGTTATAATAGAGAGCGAAGCGAACAAAACCAACTGTTATTTGTCCTGCTTGAGTGGCTTGTTATACATCAAGATTGCACTACTGCATCAACTTCTATTTCGATTAGCCACTCTGGGTTAATAAATTTGCTTACCTCCATGACTGTATCGACAGGAAGAATATCTTTGAAATACTCTCACCTCAGCGACCTCTTTCCAGTTATCAATATTAGTAAGTAGCATACGAGTTCGAACAACATCATTGAGTGTGGCACCGGCCTCTTTAAGCGCAATCTCAATAGTTTTTATACATTGTCTTGCTTGAGCTGAAGCATCATTAACACCAACTGTATTTCCATTGTCATCAATAGGGGCGGTACCTCCAACAGAAATAAAATTACCAACTTTAACTGCTCGAGAAAAACCTAATTTAGAAGCATAGGGACTTGTACTCGGAACTAGAACACGGCTCATAACGACTCCTTGATGTATAACATTTTAATATCGTGCAAGCACGAATTCATCCGCTTAATATATCAAAAAGGTTGCTTATAACCAACTGAATGCTATGCATTTAATATAAAATCGGGTCTCAACATTCAGTGTGAAAACGTGCAAGCACATATTGCCGCCGATGTAACGCTCGTTATCATTCTTAACCATCCGCAAATGCCAATGTAAATCAACAACTTAATATCAATTTACTATTCAATTCGTGCTCATTCAGAGTTAAAAACCACTCTTTTTTAAGTCATTAATTATTCAACAAGCAATAAACTGTTTGTGTGTACAGTCTTTTGGAGGGGGATATATGGCGAGTCAATTCATGCAGGAAATTTGCGAACATATGACGATGCGGGGCTATAGTCGCAGGACAATCAAAGCCTACTGTTATTGGATTAAATACTACATTCATTTTCATAAAATGAAACACCCTGAACAGATGCATGCAACTGAAGTTGTTTCCTTTCTTTCTCATTTAGCTAATCAACAAAAAGTAGCCATCAATACTCAAAAGGTAGCGCTCAATGCCCTAGCCTATTTATACAATCAATTTATCAAACAGCCACTAGGAGATTTAGGGTTCAGCTATGCGACTCGGTCTCGAAAAATACCTAGCGTACTCAATCATGCCGAGTCTATTTCAGTGATCAATGCAATAGATCCTAAATATCAACTGTTTTTCCGCTTGTTATATGGTTCAGGTTTGAGAGTATCGGAATGCCTGAGACTTCGAGTGCAAGATATAGATCTAAAACAAGGTTCTATCACTGTCCACGATGGCAAAGGAAATAAAGATCGAGTAACAATTTTAAGCTTTTCACTCACTGAGGCTATTCAAGACAAAATTTCACAAGTTGCTGAGCAGCTTGCTAAAGATAACTTAAATGGGTTTGGGCCATCATTACCTCATCGATTAGGTAAAAAGTACCCTAGTGCCTATCGGCAGCTTGCTTGGATGTATCTATTCCCATCAAAATCCGTCACTCAACACCCAGAGTCGGGGATCGTATGCCGACACCACCTGCATGATTCGGTACTCCGAAAAACGCTGAAGAAAGCGACTAGCTTTAATAAATTGCGCCACAAGCGAGTTAGTTGTCATACTTTCAGGCACAGTTTTGCTACGCAACTTCTAAAGTCAGGATCCGATATCAGAACCGTTCAAGAGCTACTGGGGCACAGTGATGTTAAGACAACTCAAATATACACTCACGTTATTGGGCAACACTTTAGTGGCACGATCAGCCCGCTAGACGGCCTATAACGAAACTCCCTCATCGATAGCTGAACCTTGTCTTGATGGCTTCTGTCTGAGAAAATTGTCTGATATGGTGGCGGCAGAACTTCAGCAATTGTTTAGATAGTATTGAATATGAAAACACTAACCATACTTGATGGTGGCATGGGCCGAGAACTCAAAGAAATCGGCGCGCCATTTTCTCAACCGCTTTGGAGTGCTCAAGCGCTGATTGAAGCACCCGACTTTGTTAGCCAAGCTCATCAAAACTTTGTCGATGCAGGTGCTGAAATCCTGATCACCAATAGCTACGCGTGTGTGCCTTTTCATTTGGGTGAAGAGCTGTTCGAGCAACGAGGTTTTGAGCTCGCAGCGCTATCTGGTGAGCTAGCTAAAGCAGTTGCTGACAATGCTTCTCACACCGTGAAAGTGGCGGGCGCGATTCCACCACCATTTGGCAGCTACCGACCAGACTTGTTTAAGGTTGAAGAGGCAGCGCCAATCATTCAAACGCTTTACGATGCCCAAGACCCGAACATCGACCTTTGGATAGCAGAAACCATCTGTAGCCTGCAAGAATTCGAATCCATTCATGCGGTTCTTAAGCTGTCAGATAAACCTTGTTACTACGCATTCAGTTTGGAAGACACCAAAGGCGACTCTGCCAATATTCGTTCTGGCGAAAGCGTAACAGACGCCATCAAACTTGCCTGCCAATCAAACGCGACAGGCATAATGTTTAACTGCTCAGTGCCTGAAGTGATGGATCAAGCCATTATCGATACTAAGAAAGTGATTGGTGAACTAGGTAGTGATTTAGAAATTGGTGTCTACGCCAACAACTTTGCACCTATCAGCAGCGAACATGAAGCTAATGACATGCTTCAAGAGATACGTGAACTGGATGGCCAAGGTTATTTAGTTTACGCAAAACGCTGGCACACGCTGGGAGCGAATATTATCGGTGGTTGTTGCGGTATTGGACCAAAACACATTCAAGCCCTAGCCGATTGGAAACGCTCCACACAGAGCTGATCCAGATCTTCAACTAGAATAAAATAAATAGAGAACAGGTTGAGAAATCTGTTCTCTATTTGTATGTCGCGTCTCTAAGTACACTGATACAAAACAACGATTTGGAGCAACTGATGAGCGACACGCAACGTAAAATTAAATGGGGTATCGCAGGGCTAGGCAATATCGCCAATCGATTCGCAACAGCTGTCACAGAGCACTGCCTGCGTGGTGAGCTGTATGCCGTTGCCGCAAGAGATCACTCCCGCGCAGCGACGTTCGCCAACAAGTTTGGTTGCCACAAGGCTTACGGCTCTTATGAAAAAATGGCGCATGACCCAAGTGTTGAAGCGGTTTACATCGCTACGGTTCATCCTTACCACAAGCCTTTAGCCGAACTATTTCTAAAGAACAATAAGCACGTATTGGTCGAGAAGCCAGCTTTCACCAATCTTGGTGATTGGCTGGAGATGAAAGCTCTCGCAAATCAAAATGGTGTGATGTTGCTAGAAGCAATGAAAACAGTGGTGTTTCCCGCGTATCGTGAGCTCCAATCATTCTTGATCGACAACAACATTCAGATAGATTCCATCGAAGCCAGCTTTGGTAACCATCACGACTATGAGCCCGATTTGTTTATCTTCAATCCGGATTTGTCAGGCGGAGCAACGCTTGATGTTGGGGTCTATGGGCTTTGGTTCTTTTACGATCTGTGCAGAACACTGGGTGTGACCCCTTCAAAACCTCAGGTAAAGATGTCGTGTCTTTATGAGGGGGCGAATGTTGATACCGATGCATGCTTTACATTCTCTGGTGATATGAACGGAAAAATATCGGCATCAACGGTGCAGAACCTTCCCCGATCAGCACACTTGAGTGGGCCTGATACCAAGATCACCATTCACGAAAAATGGTGGAATCCGGCCTTTATTGAGATTGAACATCAAGGCAACAAGTCGACTATTAACTACCGAGTGACAGGGAATGGATTCGAGTTTGAAATCGACCATTTTTCAGAGTTAGTCCTTCAAGGAAAAACTGAATCGGATATCCTAAACTCAGAGATAACCTCTCGAGTTCTCGATACGATGGAAAAAGCACTGATTAACTCTGGCTATCCACATTTAACTCGACCTAGTCGTTAGGAAAAGCAAATTGGGCAACCTTAAGCGTAAGCTTGAACTGTATGAAAAGATATTTCAGGCTTTTGGGCCTGGAGTATCACACTGTCAGGTCAACCAACTGGCCACACTGCTGCACGTGAGTGAGCGTCACGTTCAAACCTTACTCAAAGCGATGACAACACAAGGTTGGATTAATTGGCAAGCTAGCTCAGGCCGTAGCAAGAAAGCACAACTCACGTGTCTGATTGAGCCCATTGAGGCGTGTTACCAATACGCGCAAACCCAAGCCGATGCGGGTAATATAGAACAGGTGTTTAGCACCTTAAGCTTCAACGACCGCAATGCTGGCGCTGAGTTGCAAGCCTTTCTAAGCAATACCAATCTGTCGGCGCAGAATATCGCGTACATCCCCTTTCACCGAAAACTCGAGGCTCTTCACCCTCCACGTGTACTTAGGCGCACCGAACGTTTCTTAGTGATGCAAATTTGCCAACGCTTAACCTCAGTTAAGCACGGCAAACTCAGCGGCGATCTGGCTTATCATTGGCAGCCAAATGAAGATGCGACACAGTGGCACTTTCAAATACGCAATGGCGTTCGCTTTCATAACGGTCGAACACTCGAACCTCAAGACATAGCGCGCAACCTTAACTCACTCTGCCAAAGCAAAATATGGCGTCGCTGTTATCAGCATATTGATGAGGTCTCTGTCTCCGCAGGTAATGTGGTTGTCGTAAAATTGAATCAACCTGATTGGCATTTACCGCGCTTACTTTCCAGAGTTGAAGCCTCCGTATTTGATCCCTCATCACCGACTGATAGGTTGATTGGTTCTGGCGCGTTCTCATTAGACATCTTCTCAAGCAAGATGTTGAGATTAAGCCGTAATTGCGCGTATTCACATAGCGCGCCCATTCTCAATCGAGTCGAGTTGTGGGTCTATCCAGAATGGGCACAGAGCAAAGCCTGCGCTCAAAATCAGGTGTGCGTGAAACTGCCCGAAAAGACGACCACCGTGCGGGGCGATGACCATTCTTCTCAACCGGATTTCGGCTCAACGTTTTTCAAAATTCAAAACCCAGCGTTGATCAAAACAGATCGTGAGTTCACCGTTGAAGACACCTCTGAATGCCAAACCCTTTTCGAGCAGTTGTCTAAGTCTGGCGACCACAAAACCAACGTGGAATATGGACACTACCTAACTACCAAAGACGTCGCGCTATGCAGCATTATTGATGAGAACGACACCTTCACTTCGTGGTTAAGCTTTTTCACTCGCTTCCCGTTTGAGGACTTAGCACTGCCAGCTGAGATGCTAAAGAAAATCGAACAAGGCTTAGCCTCAATAAGAAACCAGCCAAACTTTGAGTTAGCGATGAATGCACTATTGGCGCTTCGACATTGTTTGAATGACTCTGGGGTTATGGTTGAGCTCAAGCATGAGGCATTCAACTTAGAGGTTTCTGAAAAGATACACGGCGCACAAGTAAATGGTTTTGGTTGGTGTGAGCTCGATGAATTATGGACCAACCATTTGTGATTTATGGCTAGACAAGTTTGCTAGCCTTACCTACTTTCACATAATAGAGCTTAGCCGACGATCGCATAGCTGTGACTTGAATCTGAGCCACTACCAATACGCTCTGCAGAGACTGGTTGTATTACCGCGACAATATGATCTTTCTTCTAGAGAAAAACCTAAAAACCTGCTTCGGTCAAAAAGCAGGATTGTGTATTAAAATCATCAATTAGCCGAACGTTGAGCCAATACTAACAGCGAGCTCTAACCTTGGATGTGAAAGTAATAGCGGCCACAATTAGCGCGCAACACACCAAACTCACGCCTAAGTTTTGCACCATACCAACAACGGCCAGTCCAGAGCCAATCATCAAATAATAAAGCAAACCTAACACCGCGCCAGCGCTGCCTGCTTGTGAACGGTACTTAACCAAAGCACGACTTAAAACGTTAGGAATTGCGATACCAAACGCCATCACCACCAACATCATTGGCAACAAGAACCCAATATGATGCTGCATCGCTAACACGCCCAAAGAGCCAAACATCAACAAACCGCAGGCAACGCTGAGTAATGTATTTTGAGAAAAACCTTTGTCTAATAGTATCTTGTTCAGGTAGCTACCTAGGAATGTACCTGCTCCCAAAACAACGCCGCTATACCCAAACATCTCTGCACTGAGCCCAAGTTCTGAAAAAGTAAAAGCGCCTAATTGATAATAAGAAAACAGCGCGATGTTGTACAGCGCCACCAGCATGGCAGAGGTCCAAATTTGGCGATCTTTTAACATCTTAAAACCCAGCGCTTTAAGGTGCATTGGCTGTTTTGACTGCTGAGTTTCTGGAAGCATCTTTACATTGTAAATTAGCACTAACATGACCAATGCAAACAACGCAGAGAATACTGCTTGGTGACCGCCCACATGAACGAGCTGACCACCTAAGAGCATCCCGACAACAGGGCTGATCGATAGTCCAATTCCCATAAAACTAAAAACCTTAGCAAGCTCATCACCACTAAACACATCACGGAGCATGGTTTGTGTCACCACAGAACCAACGGCGATACCAAATGCACTCGTAGCTCTCGCCAACATCAAAACAGTAAAGCTTTCGGTTTGCATTGCCGTTATTGCTGAACAAGCAAAGATAGTTAACCCGAGCAGCATGATTGGTCGTCTACCCCACTTATCCGCCAAGATTCCCCATACCACCACACCAATCGCTAACGCCGAAAAGTAAACCGAGAGGGTTTGGGCGGCTTGAGCGTTGGTCACAGCAAAAGACTGCGAAATAGAAGCTAAAGCCGGGCTATAAATGGTCTCTGCAACTTGCGGAAACATCAGTAGCACCATCATCTGCCATAGCGAAGGTTTTGTTTTCATCATTTATTCCAATATCAATCAACTTGACGGGCAGTCTAGTGGAAACTAACCTTGACTCATTAACAACATTAAAACCAAAAACATCAAGATTGGGACAGATGGCATTCATCAATGAAACAACCGTATTTGACGTAGATTCAATCGTTGATGCAAATGGCATCAAAGCAAACGTCGTGGGGATTGCTGCAGATCTCGGACAGCATGATTCTGGAATCCATCAGCATAATAAAGGGCAACTTCTTTACGCGCCATACGGCTGTATTACGCTCACGCTTGACAATGCACTGTGTATTTTACCGCCGACCAAAGCCGTGTGGATCCCGCCACACGTGCCGCACCGAGCGCAGATGACCAATGTGGTCTCTTATCGTTCTTTATATTTTGATACCACTCTGTTCGAGTGCCCGCCAGAAATCACAACAGTCAAAGTCGATGATTTATTGAAAGCACTGATCAACAAAATGGCGCTGTGGGATTGGGATATCACCATGAATAAAACAACCACAACTTGTACGTTGTTCTGGGAAGAATTCAATCAAGCGAAGCAGCAATCTTTGGTATTGCCACTGCCGACAGATCGCCGATTAAAACGTTTTAGCGAGCAAGTTGGAAGAGAAGATTTCTTGGTTCCACCACTCAATGAACTCGCTCAATCGGTTGGGGCGAGCACTAAAACTATCACGCGATTATTTAGGGCTGAAACAGGAATGACTTATCAAGACTGGCGTCAGCAATGGCGACTCATTAAGTCGATTGAGCGACTCGCTCAACACTTACCTGTCAGTGATGTTGCCCATCGTCTTGAATTCTCTTCAGATAGCGCCTTTATTGCCTTTTTTAAGCAACAAACAGGGCAAACACCGTTGGCTTTCACTAAGTTAAGAACTTAACTCTCGCTCCAAAATTCACATATTCCCTCTAATCTCAGAAACAAAAAACCAGAATATGCGTTCTGGTTTTTTAATAGGTATTCAACTAATCAAGTGCTTTAGTTGTGACTGACATCAGGAGTGTCTTGGGTCTTATTGACTATCAAATCTCGGAGCCACTTATGGCTCGGCTCTGAATCGAAGTATTTATGCCACAACAGGAACAAGCCTCCTGGCACCAAATCAACCGGGACAGGCTTCATCACCAACTCTCCGCTATCAATGTAATCGCGTACCGAGTTGTATGGGTAACACATCAACAGATCACTCTGCTTACACAGTTTAATGGCACTGGTGATGTCAGACACGTTAGCGGCTTTGTTAATTTCCAATTGCTTGGAATTTAGCACTTCCATTAGAAGCCAATCACCTGCTCCGCCCGTCACCAACTGTATGTGTCGATACTTCAAGAAGGTGTCGAGGTTCCACTCTTCTTGCAAAGCTGGGTGGTCATTTCGCATCAAACACACCGAGTAGTCCAAGCACAGTTCCACATAATCCAGCTCGTCAGGAATACACTGGACGTGGGTAGAAGCGCGCTCATCCAGCTCAAAGATACCGATACCAAAATCCACTTCACGTTTCAGTAAGCGCTTGAAGCTATCGCTGCTCCACGTTGAACTGTTGATAGTGATGTGAGGCGCATCTGCAAGTGCCGTAGGCATAAAATGCGGGTAAATCGCCGTGTACGCGGTTTCGACAAGGTCTATAGTAAAGGTACGCTCACTGTCTTTAGGGTCGAAGACTTCGGGAACAGTCAGCTTTTCGATCTGCAGTAGAATTTGGTGGATCTTAGGCGCTAACGCAAGTGCTTTGGGTGTTGGGAATAGACCCTTTGATTCACGCTCAAACAACGGATCATCAAACAAAGCTCTGAGTTTAGTGAGCTGTTTACTTACCGCAGACTGGCTCAAAAAGAGTCGCTCTGCGGTTTTGCTCACGCTTCGTTCTTCAATCAGAACGTGTAGGCAAAGCAGCAAATTCATATCGCATTTAAGTAAGCTTTTAACATCTACCATGATATTCCCTAAATTCAGGTTAATGATGATTAATTGTCACTTTAAATCATATCATTGTCTTGGTAAATTTAGCGCATGTGAGTTAAAACACTCAAAGAATAATAGAATTAAGGAATACTCATGGATTTTCTAGCACTACCAAAGATTGATTTACACTGCCACCTAGACGGAAGTGTTCGCCCAGATACGATTATTGGCTTAGCAAAACAGTACAATATCGAACTACCTGAAGATCGCGACGCGGTTGTTCAATCTCTAACGGTGCCAGAAGATTGTAAAAACCTAGATGAGTACTTGGCTTGTTTCAGCCTGCCACTACAAGTGATGCAGACAGAAGAAGCGATTGAGCGTATCTCTTTCGAGCTTTACGAAGACGCTGCATTAGAGAACGTTAAGTACCTAGAAGTTCGTTTTGCACCGATTCTTCACGTAAATAAAGGTCTGTCTCTTGATACGATCATTGCAAGTGCAGTAAAAGGCATGAAGCGCGCTGAAGAGAAATACGACATCAAAGGCAACTACATCATGTCTGTGCTTCGTATGTTCCCTAAAGATTCTATCAAAGACGTAATCGATGCAGGCCAACCTTACCTAGGTAAAGGCGTGGTTGCGTTTGATATCGCAGGCGGTGAAAAACCAGGCTTCTGTGCTGAATTCCCTGAGTACACGCAATACGCTCTTGAAAAAGGCTACCGCATTACCGTGCACGCTGGCGAGCAATGGCACGGTCAAAACGTTTACGATGCAGTGACAATGCTTGACGCTGAACGTATCGGCCACGGTGTTCACATCCAAGGTAACGAGGACGCGTACAACATCGTTAAAGAGAAGCAAGTTGCGCTTGAAACTTGCCCAACAAGTAACGTGCAAACTAAGTGTATTCACAAATTTAGCGACCACCCAATTGCTGAATTCAAGAAAGACGGCATCGTTGTGACGATCAACACAGACAACCGTACTGTGTCGAACACAACCATGACCAACGAAGTGAAGCGTGTGTGTGAAACATTCGGCCTAACACAAGAAGACTACGCAGAGATCTACAAATACTCTGTAGAAAGCGCTTTTGCGTCAGACGAAGTGAAGCAGCACCTAATGGGTTTCGTTGAGCAAATCTAATTTGTAGAGCTTGTCTTGGTAAAACTTAGCAAGGCTCACTTAGTGACAAAAAACCGGAAGAGAAAGGCTGAGGCTTTTCTCTTTTTTTATGTCAAAAAATCGCTAATCTTGCAGTATTCGTCATTTAAACCGAGACTCTCGGAAAGTGGGCAAGCATGAGTAATACAAACGATAAAACTGAACTAGAAAAGATGCTATCTGGACAAGTGTATGATGGTGCTGACCAAGAAATTGATACCATGCGTTCCAATGCCAGAAAGGCACTAATGGCCTTAAACAACCATCAAAATTCAGACCAACAACACGCACTTCAAGAACAACTACTCGGTAAAGTCGGCAGTAACAGCTTAATCCAGTCCCCTTTTCATTGTGAGTTTGGCAAAACCATTGAGGTTGGCAACGATACCTTCATCAACATGAATGTGGTGATGCTCGATGGCGCGAACATCAGAATCGGCAACAATGTTTTGATAGGACCAAGCGCTCAATTCTATACTCCTTCACACTCGCTTAACTATCTTAGCCGCCGTAAATGGGAAACCTTCTGTTTACCAATAACAATCGAAGATGATGTGTGGGTTGGCGGTAACTCAGTGATCAACCAAGGCGTGACGATTGGGGCTCGCTCAGTTATCGCAGCCAACTCAGTGGTCAACAGTGATGTACCACCAGACTGCTTATACGGTGGTACACCAGCCAAGTTGATTCGACATCTGAATACTGAACAATAAAGCTAAATAGAAGAATAAAGCGTATCAGTAGAATGAAGCCACTTAGAACAACAAATAGAAAAGAGGCGATGTTCATATGAAGCATCACCTCTTTTTTGATTAGTTAGCCGTGTCTCTTCTATCGAATGGATTTCGCTCCATGGCCTTTTCATACTCACTTTTCGGGCCGCTCAAATACGTGGTTTTGACGAATTGTTCCCAATCATAAAACAGCGATTCTATTGGCTGATCGGTAAACTGTGATGGATCCCCATTGCTCTTAATGAGATCAACAAACGCCCCCTCTCCCCATGAACGTTCAATAAACTCACCGACCGTATACCCAAGCTCATAAACAGACGAGCTACTGTTCGGGTTATGGTATAAATCCTGAGCTAGCCCATCGAAACGGCGACTGATGGCTGTCCTGTTATTAATGTGAAACCAATAATCTTCAGATTTGTAGATAGCGATAGCTTCCCACAACCAACGCGGATTATTCGCAAAATTAGAATTCACTTGCAGAGTCAGTAAATGCACAAACTCATGCAAGGCAGTTTTATGGATCTCACCACCAAAATAAAGCAGCCTAATTTCATTACTTTTAGGCTCGATATAGCCTGTAGAAAACGCGTATCGCAGCCCAATACTGCGCTCTTGTTCGTCCAAGTACGCCTTTTGGTTTTGCCATACTCTCACCGTTATGACCGGTATTGAATCAAGGCCGAAGCTCTTCATCAAAGGAGCCTGTTTGAGCAATAGCTCGTTGTGAATACTTGGAATTATCGAAGGTGAGGTTCCATCATAAAGGACATACTTAAACTGCCCTTTATCTGATTCGTAGCAATTATGGCAGGGTTCTTCACCTTGCATCTTCAGTATTGCAGCCATAATAAGAACCAATCCAGATAAAGCGAGAACCAAAAAAGTGATCATTGATCTTACTGAGTATCTTTTCATCTTGTTCATCCCTTAGACTGAAGAGTTAAATCGTTAACTCGAAATCATCAAATCCATTAACGATTCAAATCAATGCCCAGTGCAAGCAATTCTCTTTCACACTGAAACACATCACTAAACTGGATACCGGTAATACCTACAGCTTTCGCCCCTTCGACGTTGTAAGGCATATCATCAATGAACACCGTTTCTGAGGCCTCAAGATCATGTTGAGACAGTAGAGCATGATAAATTTCAGGTTGAGGCTTGAGCATACCCGACTCTGCCGATACCGTTGCTCCATCAAACAGTGGCCAAAACTCGTAGGTGGCTTTTAGGTACTCAACAATCTCAACCACGTTATCGGTTAACGCATACACGGCATAACCTGCTCGTTTTACTTGCTTGATGAGGTCAACAGAACCGTACAGCAAGATCTGCGTTTGCTTAACGTAGTAGAACAGGCGATCGCACTCTAATGAAGATAAATCTAGCTCTTGTTGGTAGCGAAATTTGGCTTCATTTTCAGTTAAGAACCCTTTGTTCAAATCCAACCAAATCGTACTTTGGAAAATTGAACGCGCTTGGGTTTCCAGATCATCAAGTTCCCCGAAAATCAGGCGAGTAATTTCTAGCGGAGACCAACGTACAATCACATTGCCGACGTCAAACACCACATTTTTTATTTGATTAGAACTCATACCTTACTCCTGAATTATTCGCGTGAAATAACAACAACACCGACATTAAATGCCGCACCTCAAAGTTCATAACCTTGTTTTACAGAATGAGGACTGAAATCACAATATATCACGAGCAGGCACAAAAAAAGTCCTACAAACCATCATATAGAAAGTACGCTTTATCCAATTAAGGGGGCTTGACCTACTGACTCGTTTTAACACTCCTATAAAATGGCCGGGAGTAAAATTCAGCCTTATTTACATTATTGAAACATAAAATCCCTTACTGACTTTGCCTCTCTCTTACTAAGACGTGTGTACCTTATCGCTTGTACATAATAGCCAAAGCTTACGCTGCTCCATATGAGCTACATTCATTACATACGTTACATTGCATTACATATCAATCACAGTATTTAATTAGTAACGATGCATAATGAAATTAACAATAACATCAACAACTGTTAGATTAAGGTTGCATTATGGTAAAGAATCAAACTGCCACACAGAAAGAAGTTACTTACCCAGCCAGCTACAACCTACTGTCAGTAACCAAACCAAGCAGTCATATAACTTACGCAAGTCGAGATTTTTGTGACGTTGCGGGCTATACCTTAGAAGAACTCAAAACACAGCCACACAATATTGTGCGTCATCCAGATATGCCATCGGAAGCTTTTAAAGACATGTGGGCTCACCTGAAAGAGGGTAAGTCTTGGATGGGTATCGTCAAAAATCAATGCAAAAATGGTGACCATTACTGGGTGGATGCATTTGCGTCACCTATTATTGAAGGCGGGGAGACCATTGAGTATCAATCAGTTCGCTTGGCACCGAATCGTCAGCATGTCAAAAATGCCGAAAAGATTTACGCTCAGATAAAAGCCGGTAACACCCCTCGTCAACTTAAGGGCCTGCGAAGCCGCCTCTGGCAGCGTGCTGCGGCTACAATTCTACCGCTTGCCGCTATTTCAGCAGCTATCGATCTATTTGTACTAGCAGGATCTGGTGTATGGCTACTGTCACTTAGTTCTATTGCCAGTATTTATGCCCTAACTCGTCGCTTAGAAGCAGTATCTGAAGAAGCTCGTAAGGTCTTTAATAACCCCTTAATGGAGCTGGTTTATAACCAACGTGTAGATGATATTTCAGAAATACAGTTGGCGCTAAAAATGCGCCAATCTGAACTCAACGCCGTTGTGGGTCGCATCCAAGATTCTAACAGTCAAATTAGCCAAGCTGCGCAATCGTCTTCTGAGAACTGCGATACCACAGCAACTAACCTTGAAGGGCAAACCTTAGAAACAGAGCAAGTGGCAGCTGCAATTAACCAAATGCACTCGACTGCAAATGAAATTGCGCATAATGCACAAAGTGCTTCTGAAGTAACAGATCAAGCAAACATAGCCGCCACAGAAGGAATGGACTCCGTAAAACAAACCGTTGATTCAATCCATGCTTTATCGACTCAATTAAGCGAAGCTTCAGATGTCATTACACAGCTAGAAGAGCATGGTAAAACCATTGGTCTCGCTTTAACCGTGATCCAAAGCATTGCAGAACAAACCAATTTGTTAGCACTCAACGCAGCCATTGAAGCGGCACGTGCAGGTGAGCAAGGACGAGGTTTCGCGGTTGTTGCGGATGAAGTTCGTACGCTAGCGCAACGAAGCCAAGGTTCAACACAAGAGATCCAAAACGTTATCTCACTCATCCAAGACAGCACTCAAAGAGCCGTACAAATGATGAGCGAAGGCAATCAACTGTCTGAAATTTGTGTCAGCAGTGCTGATATTTCTGGCGAAAAGCTGAAAACACTTATTAACCAAGTCAGTGATATTTCAGACAGAAATACTCAAATAGCAGCGGCTGTAGAGGAAATGGCTTGTGTGACAGAAGACATGAACTCAAGTGTACAATCAATTAGTGAGGTCACTGCTACAACAACCATCTTGGCCTCAGATACCCGCGATGAGTGTGAAAGGTTAGTCAGTAACTTAAGCTCACAAGGAAAATTAGTGTCACAGTTCCGATGCCTCAAATAACGTCAACTCAGAATAAAACCCAACTCTATTATATTTAGCTCCATCCATAAAAAGCCTAGTAGGTAAATCGCTAGGTTTTTCATATAAAACACCGAGAACAAAGCCGATTTTTTCTACGGTAAATGTCATAAAAGACCTTAGTTATAGAGAAGCAATAAAGACTAGATAAATGGAAATTGGGGTGAGATTTCACCCCAGAAAAAGTCGGTTAATCAACCAGAGGATAAACGCCGTTTTCATCGTGAACTTCAGCGCCAGTAATTGGCGGATTGAATACACACGCCATAACCATTTCTTTGTTTTTATACGCACGTAAATAGTGTTCATCGTGCTTATCAAGGATATAAAGCGTCCCAGGTTTAATGGGATAAGTCTCACCCCCAACCACTTCAATTTCGCCTTCACCACTCATGCAATATACTGATTCTAAATGGTTTTGGTAATGAATATGTGTTTCCGTCGCTTCATAAATTGTCGTGATATGAAATGAAAAACCCATGTTGTCATCTTTCAACAACATGCGAGTACTTTCCCAATTATCCGAAACAATACGTCTTTCGCTATTGCGACATTCATCAAGTGTTCTAACAATCATTTTACTGTCCCTATTACGATACTTTCTTGAAATACTTAGTTGCTACAATTTCTACTGAATCTTCGAAGATGGTTAAACCTTGCATCAGTTCCGATTCAGATATAGTCAGTGGGCAAAAGAACTTCACTATTTCATCGTTAGGGCCAGCTGTTTCAATGACCATACCGTTTTCAAAACACGTTTTGGCAATTTCGTCAGCCGTGTTTCCATCTTTACATTCAATGCCAATCATCATTCCACGTCCCTTACGTTGAACGAATAGCTCTGGGAAACGCTTGATATTGCGTTGAATGACATCATCGACCATGCTTGAGCTACGTTGAATATGATTTTCAAAATCATTATTTGACCAATACATTTCTATCGCTTTCGTAGCGGTAACGAACGCATGGTTATTACCACGGAAGGTGCCGTTGTGCTCTCCCGGCTGCCATTTGTCTAATTCAGGCTTTAATAAAACGACGGCCATCGGTAAGCCATAACCACTTATCGACTTAGACAGCGTGACTATATCTGGCTTGATACCTGAAGGTTCAAAGCTAAAGAACGTACCCGTTCGACCGCAACCCGCTTGGATATCATCGACAATAAGTAAGATATCGTGGGCTTTACAAATTTTACTTAAGCGCTGTAGCCACTCATTTGAAGCGACATTCAATCCGCCTTCACCTTGAACCGTTTCCAATAAGACGGCTGCTGGCTTATCCATACCGGCAGAATTATCAGCTAACATCGTTTCGAACAATTTTAATCCATCAATGCCAGCATAACCCTCAAATGGCAAGCGCGTAACGTTGTTAAGGTTTGAACCCGCGCCTTGTCTATGATGTTGGTTACCCGTAGCAGCCAGTGCACCTGCAGTACAACCATGAAAACCATTGGTAAACGCTACAATGCTGCTTCGGCCTTTCACTTTTTTAGCCAATTTAATCGCGGCTTCAACGGCATTAGTTCCTGTTGGGCCTGTAAATTGAACTTTATAATTGAGATCTCTTGGTTCTAGAATTAAGCGAGTAAGCGCTTCTAAGAATTCAGCTTTGGCTTCTGAATGCATATCTAAACCGTGCGTAATCCCATCCATTTCAATGTAATCAAGCAAGGCTTGCTTAAGTATTGGATTGTTGTGACCGTAATTGAGAGATCCTGCTCCAGCAAGAAAATCAATGTAACGATCACCTTGTTTTGTTTCAAGCCAGCAGCCTTTTGATTTACTAAAAGTAACTGGAAAACTATTCGAGTATGAACGTACGTTAGATTCCTGCTTTTTAAAAATATCCATGATAATGCCGTTATTTAATTCCTATAAGTGTTTGATTATTTAAGGAGGATTCGATAGAGGTATTCGGTATCGTGCTGCCCGTTAAAGTGAAGATTTTCATCTAAGAAAGTAGTCACTTTCCCGGTGTTACCGTTTTTTTCGTCCAGCTTTTTGAACAATGCCCAAGACGCTTGGTTTGATTTAGTGATAGTCGTTTCTATCGCTTCAATGCTCTTTAAACCCTCTCGTTTAAGTAAGGTGTTTAGCATCTTGTAGGCTAAAGCATTGCCTCTAAACTTAGGCGCCACCGCCACTTGCCAAATAAAGAGAACATTGGGCTCACTGGGTTTTTGATAACTAGAAATAAAGCCAGCAAGGTCACCTTCATGCTCCACTAAAATACAAGTTTTACTAAAGTGAGTAGACTGCAAGAAATTGCAATATGAAGAGTTAGTATCTAATGGAGGGCACTCTGAAATTAATTGATAAATATTGTTGCCATCCGAAACTTCTGGCTCACGAAAATTCCATTTTTCAATCATTTTTTCTACAACCTCTGGATACAAGATCCAAGGCGCTGACGTAATCATACCGAGACATTTCCTTTGAACTCTAATTAAATTCCTTTTAATTATGAGCATTTCCCGCACACAAAGATCAACATATTAGCGCTAAAAATCAAATTTTAGCGACACAGATCACACTTACATAAGTATTGTATGTATTAAACAATACTTTGAGTTCTAATGTATTTATTGGGTCGGTATAAATTTGAAAGTCTTCAAGGGAATAGACGAAAGAAAATCGTTAGTGCAATTCATAAAATACAGCGTTCAAGTGCCTGAGTAGGAAGGGTAGGAATCAGCAAAAATATCGACGACTCCAATACTAAATAAGGTAAACAGTGACGCTCTAAAAAGAGATGGCTTAGGCTCTAATATTGAAACGCAGATACCTAAAACAAAAAAACCTAGCGTGAGATAGCTAGGTTTTTCAAGTAAACATAAATTGGCAATAAACCAAAAGAAACAAATTCGAATCACTTGAGTTAATCGCGAATTACTTCAGGGGATCATTATCAGGCAGAGCCTTGTGGATCCATAGTGCTAAACGCTTCTTAATATTCGCGCCATCAAGCTTACTTTCAGGTAAAGGCGTGATCTGATTAACTCCAACAAGAAACAAGTACACAGCCTTAACTTTTATAGGTTGAGATGAGTGTGGCAAATCAAAGCCTTGTAACTTTGCCATTTTAGAGCCGACTTCCAGAGCTTTCTTAAGCAATTTATCTTCATTAATGATCTTCGCGGTTTTCGACATATCATCTCCATCATCTTAATCGAATGAACACTGAGTATATCAAACCGAAAGACTCACAAGATTATTTCGCTCTCAGTTTGAGGAGTCGCTTTGATAAATTGCAGGTTACGGACTCCAGATACGGAAAAGCCCAAAGTTATTAGCTTTGGGCTTTTCTTCTAACGGCTGTGGTTGATTACACCGAGTGATACGACAACCGAGTTTTACAGCGTGATATGCAGAATTAGAAAACCAATCAATCAGGCATCACAACAATACCCATGGTTTCAAGCAGCTGTTCTTGTTGCCAAGCGACAATCTTAATCCCTGTCGTATCCACTTTGCGAGGGTCTAACCCTTCTAATTCCGCATGACACAAGTTAGCCCCCTGCATACTGAATTGCCCCCATACGTCTTCCGAGAACACGCCTCGGCTGAGATCAGACTCTTTCAGTGACGCACCGCCGAGGTAAGCCCCTATCCAGCGGTTTTCAAACAACTCACACTTTTCCAAGCAGGCCTGCTCCAAGTTCGCGTATGACAGGTTACAGCCTGTAATATACGCAGAGCAAAAGTACATCCTATTGCTTACTTGATTGGCAAAGTTAGCACGAGTAAAATTCGCTCCTTTTAAGTCGCATTCACGCAGCTCAATCCCATAGCAATTCGCATTACTAAAGTTCGCCATCGCCAACTGGCAATTCTGGAAACTTGCGTCTCGTAAATCGGCAATATCAAAGTGGCATCCCTCAATATCGCCTTGTTCAATAAACTTACAGTTAATAAACGTTGCATCACGCAAGTTCGAACGTCTGAAATCACAGCGGATAAACGTACAGGCTGTAAATGTAAGCTCTGATAGATCTTGCTGAGCAAAACTGTGCTGATGATAAGTGCTGTTATTGGTGTCCATTTAGCCCCCTAAAGAAATCAAGCTAAGACTACCATTGTGATCTTAAGAAAACATCAAATTAAAAACCAACGAAAACAGCAACTTAAAACACCCTAATTTGGCCATTTTAAGGTATCAAACAAGCCATTTAAGGCTGTTCTTTTCGTTTTATGGCATGCGATTATCTTGAAAAAAGTTTTGTCGCTTAGAAGCGGGGGGGGCACAAGGAGAAGAACATCATATGTCAGCATAAACTTGATGCAATAGCCTATATAGATACCTTCGCTTGATACTTAGTCTTTCGAAAACCTTAGTTTATATCGATAGGCTACAACTAAAAGATGGTTTTTATTAGTAAAGTCAGAAAAGTTGGGAGGCCGAGATCAAAAAATGGCCGCTTAATGCGACCATTGTATAACTCTTTAAACTTTTTTTAGCTAGACAATTTAAAACTACGTTAGCTCTTGGCTACGTTTGCAATGCCTTCAAGCTGTAGAACTGGGGCTGCGTCGATGTCTTCGGCGTTCATCATTGCAGACACACGTTGCATCGAAGAAAGCAGTAGGCTTTGCTCCCATGCTTCTAAATTTTGGAATTTTTTAACGAAGTTATCTTGTAGCGGAGGTGGCGCATTGTTAAGTAGCTCTTGACCTTTTTCAGTCAGGTTTGCGTGTACTTTGCGGCGATCTGACGAGCTGCGAACACGTTGTACATAGCCGTTCAATTCCAAGCGATCGATGATCGTGGTTGTGGTAGCTTGACTCACATTAGTTTGATTAGACAATTCTTTGATCGTCACATTACCCATCTCTTGGATTGCGCGCATTAAAATCAATTGAGGGCCCGTCAAACCATACTCTTTACTCAGCTTTTTCGAGTGTAAATCGATAGCGCGAATAATTTGGCGAATAGCGACCAAGATTTCGTCATGTTTATCCAAGATGCAGACCTTTGTACTAATATACTGTGAGTGACTTTACAGTGCCGTGGCGATGAGATTTTCCAAACTGAACAGCTTGGGTTCGCCCGAATTACACTGTAAATTGATAATTTACTTCATTGATTTTTCCGCATTGTACTGATGTTAATACTATTCTCAATCTTTTCTATACCACTAAACTTGCGTGGTACGGCACTTTTGCTTAATGAAGGGGGAATGAAAGCTTCAATGAAGGCAAAAATAATGAGTCAGAGAATACAAACTCAAAGAATAATATATTTTAATAATCATAGTGGTAGAGAGACTTAACCCTCTCCACCCAATAAAAAACCAGCCCCAATAGCTAAGCTGAAAAACGAAATTTTACGCGGCTGTATTCATCTGAAAGTTACCAGTAAGCGCATTATAAAATTCACTGTTATCCAAAATACCGACCAGTTTATTGTCTTCCACCAGCAAAATTGGGTGATTACTTAGCTGTTTCAGTTTAATCGCATCGCGCATGCCGATCTCTGGACTTGCCACTACAACACTTGACGCGCTGATAGCCGTTAAATCGTCAGATTCGTTCCACTCAACAAGCGCTAAAGTCGATTCACCTTTTACAGACAAAGTACCTTCATTCTGCTCAATCCATAAGTCTTTAGAGTCACAGATCTTCCAACTTTCATCTTCTTGTTTCAAAGAATCCAGAGGCTGCATCAACGAACGACCTTTGAGTACGTTCAACGGGTTAGTGTGTGCGACAAAATCTTTCACGTATTCTGTTTTTGGCGTAAGTACGATCTCTTCAGGCTTACCGTGTTGAATCAGTTTGCCTGATTCCATGATAGCAATGTTATTACCTATCTTTAGTGCTTCATCTAAATCATGACTCACGAACAGAATCGTTTTGTTAAGCTTGTTTTGCAATAAGATTAGCTCATCTTGCAACTGCGCACGAATCAGCGGATCAAGCGCTGAAAACGGTTCATCCATAAGAAGAATGTCAGTATCCATCGCGAATGCACGCGCCAAACCAACACGTTGCTGCATACCGCCAGAGAGCTCATGAGGATACTTGGTTTCCCACTCTGCCAAACCCACCATTTCAAGCTGTTCACGCGCTTTAGCACGACGAACATCTTTGGCTACACCTTGCATTTCAAGACCAAACGCCACGTTATCTAACACGTTTAACCAAGGCATTAGGGCAAATTTTTGGAACACCATCGAAACACGGTGAGTACGAAGATGACGTAAGGTCGCTTCGTCGCACTGTTCTCCTAAATCAACCAGCTTGTCTCCATCTTTGATCGCCAATGAACCACGGCTGATCTCATTCAAGCCATTCACCGCACGCAATAAAGAAGATTTACCTGAGCCTGACAGGCCCATCAGCACACAAATCTCGCCTTCTTCAACGGTCAGCGACACATTATCTACGCCAACGACTTGGCCAGTTTCATCGATGATCTCTTGGCGAGTTTTACCTTGGTCGAGCAGCTCAAGCGCTTGCTTCGGCTTATCACCAAACACAACATCGAGGTTTTTAATGGTAATCGCATCCATAGACTTTTGTTCCTGAGAGATAGACATGATTAAGCTTCCTTCTGGTTTGGTGTTTTGCACAAGCGATCCAGAATGATAGCGACTAATACGATCGCCAATCCTGCTTCAAAACCTTGTGAGATGTTCACTGTGTTCAATGCGCGAACAACAGGTTTACCAAGTCCATCAGCACCGACAAGAGCGGCGATAACCACCATCGAAAGCGACAACATAATACATTGGGTTACACCCGCCATAATGCTTGGTAAAGCGGCCGGTAATTCCACCTTCATCAGCAATTTCATGCGGCTCGCACCAAAAGCTTTACCCGCTTCAATCAACTCTTCAGGCACTTTGGTGACGCCTAAGTAGGTCAAACGAATTGGCGCGGCAATGGCGAATATGATGGTCGAGATTAAGCCAGGAACGATACCTAAACCGAATAAAACCAAAGTCGGAATCAGATACACAAACGTTGGAACCGTCTGCATTAAATCAAGGATGGGTCTAAGCACCGTATATAACCAAGGGCGATGCGCGGCCATAATGCCAACTGGAACTCCAATTAATACGGAAATCGTTGTCGCTGCAAACACGAGGACAAAGGTTTCCAGCATTTCTTGCCAGTAGCCAAGGTTTAAAATGGTTAGCAAGGCTGCAACCACGAAAATCACAAGCGAGGGTTTACGGTGTAAATACCATGCAATCGCCGCAGTAATAACGATTGGTAAAGCCGGCGGCATCCACTTAAATACATCGACTAAAAACATAATGACGGTTTCTAAAAAAATCGAAATAGCGTCAAAGAATCCTGCTGCATTGATCGTTAACCAATCAACACCCGCTTCCATCCATTGACCAACAGGGATTTTGTTTTCCGTAATAAAATTCACAATATTGCCTTTTATTATGGGTGGGCTACTTCAAACCAATCGATAAATTGGCAAGCCCACCTTTTTTATTTATAGAGCTTTGATAAATAGATCGATAGCTAGGTAAAACTAAGCTTTAACTTGTTTTAGGTATTCAGTAACCGCTTGCGTCGCTGATTCACCTTTATGCGTTTTTACGTTGTCTAACCAAGCTTCAACTTGTTGTGGGTTAGCGTTTAACCACTGTTGCGCCGCTTTTTCTGGCTTCACTTTTTGGTTAAGAATCTCTTCCATCAACTGGTTTTCCATCTCTAGAGTGAACTCTAGGTTTTGCAGAAGTTGACCGACGTTTGCACACTCAGACACGTAGTTTGAACGAACATTGGTGTAAACATTCGCGCCGCCGTAGTTCGGGCCGAAGAAGTCGTCACCACCTGATAGGTATTCCATCTCAACGTTGCTGTTCATTGGGTGCGGTGCCCAACCTAGATAAACGATCCACTGGCTACGACGAGCAGCGCGAGATACTTGCGATACCATGCCCGCTTCACTTGATTCAACTAAGCTGAAATCTTTCAAGCCAAAAGCGTCTGAGTCGATCATTGACTGGATTAGACGGTTGCCATCGTTGCCCGGCTCAATACCGTAGATGCGGTCTTTAAATTTGTCGGCATTTTTTGCAAGGTCAGCGAAGGTTTTTACGCCTGCGTCATACACGTATTTAGGAACAGCAAGCGTGTATTTTGCGCCTTCAAGGTTGGCACGCACAGTGTCAACCGTTCCTGCTTCACGGTACTTAGCGATATCGCCTTCCATTGTTGGCATCCAGTTACCTAGGAAGACATCAATGTCGCCATTGGCCATCGAAGAGTAAGTGACCGGAACTGAAAGTAGGTCGGTTTTAGTTTTGTAACCTAGACCTTTCAGTAGCTCTGAAGTGACAGCCGTTGTCGCTGTAATGTCTGTCCAACCTACATCAGCGAAGCGTACGTTTTCACATTGTTGTGGTTCAACAGAAGCATTAGCACCAAATGCAAATGAACTGATGGCTAATACTGTTAACGTTTTCGTAGTCACGTTCTGAATATTTAGAGTCGTCATAATGGTTCCTTTTTATCTTTCCTTTTGCTGCTCGATATCAACACCGATAGAGAGCAGTTCTTCTGACTTTTGACTAATTAGTTTTGTTACTTGTTGTTTTTATTCTTTGCTACTTTTTCTATTTTTTAGCTAATAACAGAGGCTTACGCTTCTCGTACTGGCTTATTGATTCTTTGCGTCTCTTCCCATTCCGGGGCTATCCATACAGGAACGTTTTGCTCTTTTAGAACGGGCTTGCCCAGAATCAAATCCGAGGCACGCTCAGCGACCATGATGGTGGGTGCGTTCAGGTTGCCGTTTGGAATAACAGGGAAAACAGACGAGTCGACAACGCGCAGGCTATCAATGCCACGAACACGACACTCTTCATCAAGTACCGCCATTGGGTCATCATCAGCGCCCATTTTGCAGCCGCAAGAAGGGTGATACGCACTTTCAACGTTCTGCTTAACCCATTCATCGATCGCTTCATCAGAAGTTACACTCAGACCTGGCTGAATCTCTTCACCACGGTAAGCATCCATAGCAGGTTGAGATAAGATCTCACGCGTCAGACGAATGCAATCACGCCAATCTTGGCGGTCTTGCTCGGTCGAGATGTAATTGAAAATAATCTCTGGCTTGGCATGAGGATCCGCCGAAGTGATCGCCACCGTACCGCGACTTTCTGGCTTGTTCGGACCAACGTGTACTTGGAAACCATGGCCATCAAAGGCCGCTTGACCGTCGTAACGCATTGCTGCTGGTAGGAAATGATATTGAATATTCGGCCACTTCAATCCTTTTCGAGAACGAATGAACGCACACGATTCAAAGTGGTTAGTGGCACCCAAACCTTTACGAGTCAGAATCCACTCTGCGCCAATCATGCCCTTGCTGACTAAACCAAGCTTGCTGTTAAGCGTGATGGGTTCGTTACAGTGATATTGGAAGTACACTTCTAGGTGGTCTTGTAGGTTTTCACCGACACCACTGAGTTCGTGTTTAAGCTCAACACCCGCCTTTTCAAGCACTGCTTTCGGGCCGATACCAGAAAGTTGCAGCAGTTGAACAGAACCAATAGAACCCGCAGAAGAGATCACTTCTTTGTTCGCTACCGCAACTTGGGTATTGCCTGACTTTTCAAACTCGACACCAACGGCTTTCAAGCCTGATTGACCTGTTGAGTCTTGTGTCTCAAGTAAGAAACGACGTGCCACGATGCCTTTTTTCAAGGTAAGGTTTGAACGCTTCAATGCGCGGCGTAGATAAGCGTTAGAGGTTGAGGCTCTAACACCCTTGTCTACCGTCATGTGCATGGTGCCGAAGCCTTCTTGTTGGTAGCCGTTGTAGTCTTGAGTTTCTGGGTAACCTGCGTCTTTACCTGCATCGATGAACGCTTGGTAAAGGGGGTTGAGCTCCATATCGTTACCGTTACAAGTGCCTACAGGGCCATTGTCGCCACGATATTCGTCACCACCTTTATTCCATGATTCAGCACGGCGGAAGTAAGGCAAGCAAGCTTGGTAATTCCAACCAGCAGCGCCCTCTTCTTCCCATTGGTCGAAGTCACAAGCATGGCCACGAACATAAACCATGCCGTTGATCGATGAGCTGCCACCCAACACCTTGCCACGTGGGCAATGCAGTTCACGTCCATCAAGACCCGGTTCTTGTTGAGTCTCAAATTGCCAAGCGTACTTTTCAGTATTCATCGGGTAAGAAAGCGCAGTCGGCATTTGGATAAAAATGCTCTTATCCGTACCACCCGCTTCCAGTAATAAAACGCTATGTTCACCGCTTTCCGTTAGCCTATCCGCTAACACACAGCCGGCCGAACCCGCGCCGACGATAATATAATCGTAGCGTTGTTCCATGTTATCTTTTCCCTGAGATGAGTCAGTGAGACTCGCTCGTAAGCCAGTCTCTTGAATTGAGTGTTACGCGTTAGGCATAAGGGCTGGCGTAGTCGCCAAGTTCAATAAGAATGCTCTTAGTCTGCGTATAGTGAAGTAGAGTCTCTGGTCCGTTTTCACGGCCAACACCTGAAAGTTTGTAGCCACCAACAGGCATTTCTGCAGGTGAGTCACCCCATGTATTAACCCAACAAATACCCGCCTGCATTTGATGAATAACACGGTGAGCGCGAGAAAGGTTTTGCGTGAATACGCCAGCAGCAAGGCCGTATTTAGTATCGTTAGCACGACGAATCACATCGTCTTCGTCAGTAAACTTCATTACCGACATCACAGGACCAAAGATCTCTTGTTGAACGTGAGGCATGTGGTCTTCGCATTCCACAAACACGGTTGGGATAACAAAGTTGCCGTTTTCAAGGCCATTGTCTGTCACTTGATAACCGCCCGTCAGCAGGGTTGCACCCGACTGTTTAGCTAGCTCAATCGCTTCAAGGACTTTTGAAAGGTGTTCTTTAGAAATCAACGCACCGATCTGAGTTTCCATATCCATTGGGTTACCAATGATCAGTTTCTCAGTACGTGTTTTAAGTTGGGCAATGAATGCGTCATAAATATTTTCGTGTACATAAACACGAGTACCATTGGTACATACTTCGCCTTGAGTGTAGAAGTTCGCGACCATCGAAGCGGAAACTGCATCATCCAATTTCGCATCATCAAACACGATCATTGGTGACTTGCCACCTAGCTCCATAGTGACTGATTTCAGCGTTTTAGCGCTGTCAGCCATCACGGCTTTACCCGTACCGGTTTCACCCGTGAAAGAAACTTTAGCGATGTCTGGGTGCGCCGTTAGCATTTGACCAACACGGTAGTCACCTTGAACCACGTTGAACACGCCATCAGGAAGGCCAGCTTCGGTAAAGATTTCTGCAAGCTTTAGAGCTGTGAGAGGGGTTTCTTCAGACGGTTTGAAGATCATCGAGTTACCCGCGGCAAGTGCCGGAGCTGATTTCCACATCGCGATTTGAATTGGGTAGTTCCACGCGCCAATGCCTGCACAGATGCCAAGCGGTTCACGGCGTGTGTAGAAGAATTGAGATTCGCTGAGCGGCTGTTGGTCACCTTGCAGCGTTGGAGCCAAGCCAGCAAAATATTCAATAACATCAGCGCCAGACGCCACATCCACTTCAATCGCTTCTTGCAATGGCTTGCCCGTATCAACAACCTCAAGCTTTGCAAGGTCTTCATTTCGAGCTCTAAGTATTTCTACTGCCTTCAAAAGAATACGGCTGCGCTCTACGGCTGTCATTGCTGACCATACCGCAAATCCGCGCTTCGCCGATTCAATCGCATTTTCAACGTCAGCTGAAGAAGCTTGGCCAAGCGTTGCGATAGGTTCGCCGTTTGCAGGGTTAATGCTGACGAAAGTTTCGCCTGAGGTAGCGTCAACCGCTTTACCATCGATGTATAACGAGTTCATTTCCATTTGATCTTCTGACTTAATTATTGTTGTTAGACTCTATCGGTCTATGTATTTGTGAATGCATATCGTTGTTGAGAGCGAGCCTTTGAGCTCACTCACTAAAATTTTTAACGAGTCATTAATCGCGCTGACACGAGTAAAACGTAAGCTGCTTGTCTAAGTAGTCATTGATGATTGCACGTGCTTTATCGGCGTTAATGCCTTCAGGGTTGAGCGTCCCTCTGAGCCAGATCCCATCAATTAATGATGCAATGCCGTGTGCGATCAATTCCGCTTGCTCAGGTTGAAAAATCGATTTTAATTCAATAAGTAAATGAGAAATCAAACGCTTTTCATTAACCCTTTGCAGGCGCTTTAGTTGAGCGTCATGCATCGAATAAGACCAGAATGCCAGCCATGTTTTCGACACTTTATTTTCCGCTTGATAACCTTCGAAATTACCGTTGATGATAGCGTTGATCCTTTGCTGGTGAGCATCAGCAGGGAGCGCTTTTAATTCTGTTGTTACGGTATTCGAAAGTTGACGCAGTATTTCTCGCATGGTCTCTTCAAGCAGGCCATGTTTCCCACCAAAATAGTGATTAATAATGCCAGTGGAGACTCCCGCTTCTTTGCTGATCAACGCAATACTCGCGGCATGTAAACCTACTCTATCAATCACCGTCATAGTGGCTTGAACAAGCTGTGGTTTACGTATGTCAGGCATCCCAACCTTGGGCATTTCTTAGTCCTTCTATTTTATATTGAACGTTCAGTTAAGTATAAAATGACAGAAATTTAATTAGGGTTCAAATGATTATTTAAAACAAAATCGTAACAACACACCATTCAAAATCAAATAAATCATTTTAAAACAATACTTTAAATATCATTTAGACCACTAAATAAAATCATTAAAGATTTGAGGTGTGATGGTTACGGGTCAAAAGCTTTGCTTAGAAAGAGCAAAAAATAAATCAGTAGGAATCCGTGTAGACACTTTTTTGGGGGAAGTGGAAAGGTAGTATCAATTAGTCTTGATACTGAAATTTAAAACTAGGAAATTTGCACTCAACATAAGTGACGAGTAAAAAATGAACAAAAAAGGCTGGTAACAACAACGTCATCACCAACCTTCTCAAGTCGCTTCTATTTTAATCCGAGCTTAAGCTAATCAATGCGAGTGATAAAGCCGTACTTCTCAGAGTCTGCTTTGGTCATCCAGTGCTCACCAGCAGCAGGTGCAGAATCTAAAGTGAATATATAGAAGTCTATTCCTTTTTCTCCCATCACCTTTTTAAAGTAGGTCGCTTGCTTACGATGGCTTTCGTTGGTGTATGGGAATTCTTTGGCTGTTTTATCACCCTCAGCCCAACTGTGCACACCAACCTGCTTATTAAGCTCAATAGCTTTAGTGGTATCAGCGCGTTGCAAAACTCGTGGATTACCTGCAGCAAACAGGTCCGTGCCGCCAGAGAACACCGAGCCTGTAGGCGTTACGATCGTCGTCATGTTGTTATTGTGGATCATGCGACCGGTGTACATATTGATATCATCGTCGGCACTACCACCAATATGGTTGGTAAACTTCAACGTCATCTCACTGCCTTGATACAATTTCACGATATCAAACAACTGAGAATAAGTTGATGCCCCCAGAGTCGACTGAATTCGATCAACAGCGCCAGTCTCGTTGAGCACATCGCGGTAAAAAGCGTTGAAGGCAAACGATGTAGTGATGGTGACTTTATTACCATTTTTGGATTTACTTAGAATCGTCGAACCCAGGCTCGTTACGTATTGCGACAACTCGTTTTGGTATTCAAGCTTAACGGAGACTTTTTTATCCTTCGTCATTGCTTTTATTGACGTAGTATCATTAGAAGTAAAGCGTTGTGCTGCATCACAATCAAATAGATCCAAGCCCTTGCTCTCTGTATAAATACCACAACTATCAAACCCAGCTTCAGGAAAGTACAGATCAACACTTTGGCCTAAGCCATCCGAAAGCTTAATCACTTTTTGCTTATCACTAATATCTTCAGCAAACTGAATTTTTTCATACAAAATACCATCGTAAGAGAGCTTCATAGCCTCTTCTTGGAGCTCTTGCCTCTCTTGATACAATTCACCAAGTTTAGCTGAAGAAAATACGTAGTCAGCCTTCGGTTTCTTTTGCGAAATGGTGGTTGATTGTCCCGCGTTTGAACTTGAATTACAGCCAGCCAAGAGAGCCAAAGGTAACGCTAGCAACGTATTTCGATAGTACTTCATACCATTATTCCCCAAAATTTTGATTGGAGAAATTCTATTGGTTAACAATTAAATTATCTGTCGTAACTATGTAATGGAATGTATTTCATCTATATCCTCGCCCCCTTCCTTGCTAAAAACACTCACGTCAGGGTGCAAATCAACTCATAAGACCAGTTACATTGGCTTACATTCAGTCACTCTACAATTATATATAATGCTAACAAATCAACAACAAGCCACATGGAAAGCCACTTCAGTAGTGTCAGGCAATTAAAACCATCAATAAAGGTAGACAATGAAGCGTTCACTATCTTGGACCATTATTTATCCAATCATAGGAATAGCACTTGCTTGTATTTTACTATTCTCTTTAATATCAACCGTTATCCTTGAAGATTTCGTTCAAAAAGTGTCGGTTGAAAATGCAAAGAACTACGTGACTACATTTCATAGTATTCGTAACTATTACTCATCAAATGTCGTACAGAAAGTTGTTGATAGTAAAGAACTCGTGGCAACAGCCCAGCACCAATCCTTAGAGAACAGTATCCCTGTTCCTGCGACCTTCTTAATCGAAATGCTTGATAAATCTGATAAAGATCTCACCATAACGACCTCGTTCACCAGCCCTTATCCTTTTAAAAACCGTCAAGGTAGGCTTTTTGACGAATTTCAACAACGGGCGTGGGTAGCAATTAACAAGAAACCAGATGAGTTCTACGTCGAGTTTGTACAAGAGCAAGACAAAACCCGAGTACGCGTCGCTCGAGCAGACCGCCTCTATGATCAAACTTGTGTAAACTGCCACAATAGCCACCCCGACTCTCCTAAACACGATTGGGAACTCAACGATGTACGGGGGATTCTCGAGGTAAATACAGTTGTAGATGAATGGCTAACATATGGAAAGATGATCAATCAATCTTTGATGTCTATTAGCATAATCAGCTTTATGACGGTGATGTTTATTAACTTTGCCATCGCTCGTCGAGTATCGACTCCGTTAAAAAACATCACTCGCTCTCTTAGTTTATTGGCACAAGGCAAAGAAGAAAGTGCGTCTTTACCACCAGCAAAATATTACGAGATAACGGAACTACAAAGTGCTTTTTCTAGCCTTTATGATAAAGAACAGCAACGCAGAGCATTAACAAAAGAAATCGAAACACTGGCTTACTATGATTCGCTCACTAAGTTGCCGAACCGTCTTGGGTTTTTGCGATCGCTTGATGAGTTGCTCAATAAACACAAAGAAAAAAATGAACGCATCACCGTGTTAATCATTGATATTAAACGTTTTAGAGATATCAACAATACACTCGGCTATAAAGCCGGGGACACAATCTTGCTTCGTCTAGCCAACCGCTTATCCGCATGCACAACCATGGTTGATTTTCATTTAGCTCGATTGGATGAAAATAAGTTCTGTATCGCAGTGCCTGCGAAAGAACACAATGGCGATGAAGGTTCGGACACTTTTTTTGCTATGTTGATTGATGTGGTTTCAAATGAAATTATCATTGATGAGAACAAGATAAAACTAGTGGCTAACCTTGGTGCAACCTGCAGTTCAAATGGTGCACAAAGCAGTTCTGAGATGCTCATTCAAGCGAACATCGCTCTATATGTATCCAAGGAAAAAGGCGATGACATTACGGTTAAGCATCAACCTGAACTGTCAAATGCTGCGTTGCGACGTATAACGTTAATCAAAGAGATAAACAATGCGATTGAAAACAGAGAATTTATTCCTTATTACCAACCTCAATTTTGCTTAAAGACCAATCGTATCATTGGTGCCGAAGCGCTCATGCGTTGGAAAAAACCAAATGGAGACCTCGTAAGGCCTGACCTTTTTATAGAACTGGCAGAGCAATCCCATTTAATCATTCCAATGGGTGCTCATATTTTCGAACAAGCTACCACTGATTGCCAACAGTGGCAGAATCATAAAGCGCTTGCTGGTGTAAAGGTTGCCGTTAATATTTCGAGCATTCAGTTTTCGGAACAGAACATTTTAGATCTGACACAACTAACCTTAGAAAAAACTGGCCTTTCTCCGAGTTTACTGGAATTAGAAGTAACAGAAAGTGCCATGTTGGGTGATGTGTCGAAGGTCGTGGCTGTATTGAATGACTTAAAGAAGTTAAACATTGAAATAGCATTAGATGATTTCGGTACTGGTTATTCATCTCTTAGCTATTTGAAGCTACTCCCTATAGATCGACTGAAAATAGATCGAGAGTTTGTAAAGGACTTACTTAACAACACCGATGACCAAGCTATCTTGAGCATGATTTGTAAGCTAGCAACCGAACTCTCACTCAATGTACTGGCTGAAGGCATTGAAGAAAAAGAGCAACTTGAATTTTTAGACCGCGCAGGGTGTCACGAAGTACAAGGCTTCTATTTCGCAAAACCAATGCCACTAGACGATTTTGTTCTGTTTGCCAAAAATCATAACTCGGAACACAGAAATACGCCTGCTTAAGCTCAAACCGTAGGTCTTATCGTCGAGTTAAGTCCTAATCAGCCATGAAGCCTCTTTAAAAGGAGGCTTCATGGTTAGTCCCCTCACGGTTATACCAAATATCAAAGTAAAAACTCGACATTAGATCTCTCATTTCCGGCCCTCTTCGCCAACAGACTAAAATCCCCCTTCTAACCTACTGAAAAACCCAAGCAAAAATTACAAATCGGCATTGAACTAGCGTGGAAAGTGTTTAATTATTCGCATCAGGCATTTTTCGTGACGCATTTGTGATTAATATGCAACAGAATAATCCACCAAAATTAAACACGCTCACGTAATCTCAATAAATTAAACGCACAACAAGGCTGATAACGGAATGACAAAACCTAAAATGATCATCGTAGAAGACGATTTGAAACTTCAGCGAATGCTAAAGGATTACTTTGTAGCACAAGATTTTGATGTCACCGCGTTAGATGACGGCAGTGATGCCACGCAGAGAATCCTTACCGAACAGCCTGATATCGTATTATTGGATTTGATGCTTCCTGTAACCGATGGACTGACAATTTGCCGACAGACGCGTACGCTCTTTAAGGGTAAAATTTTAATGCTCACCGCCAGCGATGATGACTTTGATCACGTCGCAGGTTTAGAGACTGGTGCTGATGACTATGTCACCAAGCCAATCAAACCAAGAGTTCTACTGGCAAGAGTACGCTCGCTATTGCGTCGCCAAGAAACCAATACGCCTGTAGTTGATGATTCGAATTACCTTCAGTTTGATCAACTTACGCTGAAAAACACCTATAAGAAGTGTGAGCTTTCAGGTGCGGTTTTATCACTGACAGACAGTGAGTTTGATCTACTTTGGCTGTTAGCATCCAACCCGGATACTCCACTGTCACGTGATTACTTAACTCAAACGCTGCGCGGGATCGAGTACGATGGGATCGACCGAACAATTGACAACAAAGTCGTACGTTTGCGAAAGATACTTGGTGATGACAAAACACCGGCAGAGAAAATTCAGACCATTCGCGGGAAAGGTTACTTATTTGTTTCGACCGCCTGGCATTAACCGCGCTCAGTACGGGCGCAATGAAAGAGAGCGATTATGCGACGTATCTATTTGGAGTCCCTGTTAGGGCTGTTAGTTTGTTTTATTACAGGCATTGTCGCCTATGAGGTTTGTGTCTATCAGCTCAATACCGACTACGAATATATACTGGAAGATTACGAAGCAACGGCCCACCAGCAACTCATAGAAAATATCGCTAAAAATCAAGGGATTGAATCTGCTCATCAAGCCATAAATCAATTTGTCGACACAACTCGAAACACCCTCTTCACGTTCAATCCAAATGATGAACTGCCGACGCCAGTTTCTGAATTCTTTATCGCCAATCCCAACAGCCTTATTTTCCACGACGATTACCGTGAACTATGGTTTCGCTTAGCTGGCAGTGAAAACACTTATCACTACCAACCCAACGACGAATCACTTGTTCGTCAAAAAATAGAGCTTGAAGATGACCTTCTTTGGGTATTCTTTATCGCGAGTTTCATCGTATATGGCCTCGGTCATCTGTTGATTATTTTCCGAAGAGTTAAGAAACTTGAAAATGCTACATTACGCTTTTCTGAAGGCGACCTCTCTTCGCGAGCTGAAACATCCGGCGGCAGTGCCATTGGATCTCTGAATAAATCCTTTAATCTGATGGCCGACCGAATCCATAGCTTAATCGAGAGTAATCGTTCGCTCACCAGTGCGGTAGCTCATGAACTGCGAACTCCAATATTTCGAATTCAATGGCAGGCTGAAATGCTCAAAGACACTCCACTCAACGACGGTCAGCAAGAGACTATTGAGAGCATTGTCGAAGACACAGAAGAGATGGAAAAAATGGTCGATGAGCTGTTGTATTACGCGAAACTCGACAACTTCAACCAAGAAGACTTACAACAGCCATTAGAGATCAGAGACTTACTCGATCACGCAATGATCCGCTGGAGCAAAGAGACTAAGCTGAGTATCGACCTATCACTACCAGAACAACCTCGCCTGATATTAGCGGATGGTACGCTGATTAATCGCGCGTTAGATAACCTAGTACGTAACGCGATGAAATTCGCACGCTCGCAAATTTCGATTGAAGCAACCGAGCACCAAGACAAGCTAAGAATCGCCGTACATGACGATGGTGATGGCGTAGCAAAAGAGCACCGAGCTCGCCTATTCGAACCCTTTTATGTTGGAGATAAAGCACGTAACAAAGCCAAGAGTGGCCATGGTTTAGGACTTTCTATCGTTAGTAAGATCTGTGTTCAACACGGTGCAACAGTGCAAGTTGCACAAAGCAACACTTTAAAGGGCGCCGTGTTCACTATGTCCTTTCCACTATGTAACGATTCGACTGACAAACTCATACAGTAACGACAAATCATCTCTGGAATAATGTTCAACATCAGCTGGAGGGGACCACATATCCCCTTCAAACCATACAACACTCGTTCACCCTTACTGACGTGAGCTGAATTTTATCTCTGGAGAAACACATGAAAAAACTACTGATCATCGCGGCACTATCGCTAGTAGCAACAGGTTGCGCTCAACAAACTTTCGTAATGGCCCCTCAAGAGAGCGAAGCAACAGCCCCAACAACTGAAAAGTCACACCACTTCTTCATCAACGGTTTAGCACAGAAAAAACAAATTGATGCAGCTGAAGTATGTAACGGTATCGACAACGTTGCTAAAGTTGAAGTTCAAGAGACATTCGTAAATGGTTTACTAGCGACTTTGACTTTCGGTATTTATACCCCACGTGAAGCTCGCGTTTACTGCAAAGCTTAACTTGTCGTTAATTGTCCAATACCAAACTTACGACTCTAAAGGTTGATATTGGAAGCTTCTGCCTGACATTCAATACTTTCGCTGATGCTCAAGGAATGAGCATTGAATACCGTCATATTGAATGAAAATACGGGGGCTGGTGCTAGCACCTCCCCGTTTATTCCCCTCTAAAAATTCAAACATGCAATTTCTCATCCCAGACTAAGGCATGACATTCACGTTAACGCTACAGAGTAGTGTTAGTGAGTAGTCGCTGATATTGGGCGAGAAATTACACTCAATTGAGAAGCTAAAACTAAAAAACTGCCCGATTCACTTATTGGCATGTGACTTGTTCGCTAATCCGTTAACGGCTTACTCAGCTAACTGCTTCAACAAAAGCTCTGTCGGGCGAACAATCGCGATGATAGATTCATCATAGATCTTCGCTGAATCAGACAGTATCGCTTGGTAGGCATTCGTATCTGATGCTCGAATTTTTTCACCCGCTTGTGCTTTAGCAATCAAGGTTAACGCCAAGTCTGCGACTTCCGCGGTTTTCTCTGCAACCACCACAGTCTCTACCGAAGACACATTACCTGCGAAGACAGTCTCAGCGGCAAGAGCAGCCGATTTTGCTTGCTGATAATGCTCAGCGAGTTGCTCTAGTGCTTGTTGATTGCCTGTCGCCACTTCATTAACCAAGTCTTGCATCTCATACACCGCGTAGCTTTCCACTGGCAAAGCATCAACAAAGCGGTTTAGGCGCTCATATTGACTGTATAAAGTGCCCTTAGGTTCAGTAGAATTCCACTTCTCCCAGTTGCGCGCATAGTACTGTGCTGGTTCAGTATATTTCGCAAGCACGCGCAGGTCGTGGATATCTTGGCCTTTCGCAATGCGTTTTAACAACATGTCAGCATCCGCATGATGACGAAGTCCGACAGACACTTCAGACCATGTATCCATCGCCTTCATACGCTTGTACATACTGTGTTCGTCAGTCAATTCCGCATCAGACCAGAAGCGCTCTGCAATCGCGTAGCTGCGCGGCCATAGGTAGTTTTCAACCGTGAGGCTGTCTTTGTTCTCTAGCCACATGGTGATCTCGCCGCCCAAGATAAGCTCTTTTTCTTTATCGGTTAATTCCGCAGGGTAACCACCATTTGGTTCAGGAATCACGCTGCCTTCAACATCACTGCTCGCAATCACTTCACCTGTCGTTGGCCAACGTACATTACCGACCAATTGGTAACTGCCTTCGGCAAAACCATTTGAATTCAGATTCAGGTTGAACTCGGTGTACGACATGAAGTTATCGAAGTGGCCAACAAAGGTTTTACCCGGCACATAATCAAGGATGAAGATCTCTTCGCGAGACTTGCCGTTGTAATCACTGAATGCGCGGAAAGTGCCGTATTTCGCTTCAATAATAGTCAGTGTTCCCTTACGTGGGCCGCCTTTTGAACGTGGCTTCTCCCATTGATACGTCACGAACTTTTCGCCGCTGTGCAGCTTATCGTCAACAGTGATGCCAATTGGCATTGGGTCATTGCGATAGTGGTAGCTAGTAGGCTGAGGTTGATCTAGGTAGTAACCTGTAGAAAGAATACCTGGGTAGCCCTCTTTCGCCGCACGACCAATGCTATCGTGCCCTTGCCAGCTTTGAATCACAATTGAAGTCGGCAGGTCTTTATGCCAAATTTCATCCCAGCCCGTCATCTTCTTACCGCGCTCTTCGAGCATCTTCTCAACTTTTACATTGAGGTAAGACTGCAGACCACGCTCGCCATCAATATTGTTCTCTTCAATAAACTGTTGATGCTTTTCGCTGTTTTTCCACTGCGCGTAATTTGGCTCATCGCCGCCGATATGGAAATACTCATCAGGGAACAGCTCGGTCACTTCGTCAAACACATCACCTAGCATCTCGTAGACTTCTGGGTTCAGCGGGTCCATGAGAGGTTCAAATACGCCCCACCCTCTTTCTTGCTCGTAGTTTTGCCCTTCACCGCCAGACATCAAACGCGGGTAAGCGTGAGCAACCGCAGAAGAGTGACCCGGTAGAGAGACCTCTGGAATTACACGAATACCAAGGTTACGGGCGTATTCAACTAGGTAGCGAACTTGATCTTTGGTGTAATAATTACCATCGGCAGTCTCAGACCATAGACGCGGCCATGATTCGGTTTGAATGCGAATGCCTTGGTCATCCCAGAAGTGCCAATGGAACACATTCATCTTCGCCGAAGCCATCGCATCTAACTGACGAATTAGCACATCAAATTCGATGAAGTGACGGGAGGTATCGTAAGAAACACCACGCCAGCGAAAGCGAGGTTCATCGACAATTGTTACGGCAGGAATATGGTAGCCAGTCGCCGTGGTTTCAACGAGCTGTAAAAGGGTTTCGATGCCGTGAATAGTGCCGTATGGGCTTGGAGAGCTCAGCGTGATTTGTTCACCCTGAGTGGTAATTTTGTAGGACTCTACAGAGTCGATGTTCTGTACTTCAGACTTTGGCGCCGCGTCTATATCTATGATCAGGTTCGCTTCGTCTGCACTATCCACCTGCCAATTTAGGATCGGTACACCCGTCTGACGCTCAAGGCGATCAATAAAGCGTTTCGCAGTGTATTCAACGCGATCAGAATGAAAGCCTTTGATGTAAACCTTAAAGTTACCGTCGACCTTAACTTGCCCAGCCTGCAGCTCGACCGTCTGTGGGTACGGCATTAAATTTAGAACGGTATTTGGAGCCATTGCTAACGCCATTGGGGACACTACTGAACCTGAAATCAATAGGGATAATATAGTTTTTTTCATTATTAGTTTTCCTATATAGACATGGTTCTGTTTTGTTTATCGGAGGCGATTCACAAAACAGAACCATCAGCCACTGCTGTTGCTCGTTATCTCTCATTCGAAAGGTCGTTATCGCTAGTTCAAAAGCTTATTGCTCGTTAACAAGAGCGACCGCTTCACGAACCAATACTGCAATCTCATCCCATTGCTCGTTCTCGATCATCTTTGGCGACACCATCCAAGTACCACCACAGCACACCACGCGATCCACTGCTAGGTAGTCATTGACGTTGTATTTACCGATACCGCCCGTTGGCATTAAAGACACATCAACGTATGGCGCAAGTAGAGACTTCACCATGTTGATGCCGCCAGAAGCTTCTGCAGGGAAGAACTTCAAGAAGTTAAGGCCCAGTTCCAGCGCTTGCTCAACTTGGCTTGGGTTGTTTACGCCCGGAACGATTGGCATGCCGATTTCTTGGCAACGTTTTACGGTGTTTGGATTCAGGCCCGGAGCTACGATGAATTCGCTGCCCGACTCTTTCGCAAGGTCGATCTGCGCTGGCGTTAATACTGTGCCAGCACCGATACACATCTCTGGGTAGGCGTCACGCATCGCACGAATCGCGTCTGCTGCCGCTTCAGTGCGAAATGTCACTTCAGCAACTGATAGGCCGTTTTCTACCAACACTTTTGCCAGTGGAATCGCGTGTTCAACCTTGTTGATTTGGATAACAGGGATAACTTTGAATTGCTTAAGTTTGTTGATCATTTCTTGAGACATAATAATTCCGCTTTTATTTTATTTTTTAATCAGTTGGCTCATAGCGCTCACGGGGATGATTGCGCCAGAGTATTGAATAACGATGGAAGCCAGTTGGTGGCCAAGTTCGGCTGCGTCGGTAGCGCTCTCGCCAGTAAGGCGCGCAGCTAAATAACCCGCGGCGAATGAATCGCCCGCCGCGCAGGTGTCGACCACGTTAGAAACACGAGTCGCTGAGACATAATTCTCAACAATGTTGCCCTGTTCAACTTGAACAATCTTGCATGGCTCGCAGCCACGTTTGATGACGATCTCTTGGCAACCCAAACGAAGGCAGCGTTGTTGAACGCTCTCTGAGTTACCCCACACAAGCAGGTCGTCGTCTTCGGTAATCAATGCGATGTCCACCAGCGGCAGCAACTTGGCGTACCAATATTGAGCTTGCTCGGTGCTCCAAAGCTGCGGGCGATAGTTGTTATCAAAAATCACCTTGCCGCCTTGGTTTGAGAACACGCTAATAGCTTTGAATAAACGCTCACGAGAGGTGTCATCCAAGATCGCGATACTGATACCGCTGATATAAACTGCGTCGACTTGTTTCTCTGTCAGGGCAATTTCAAGCTTGTTTAAGTTATCGATTTGAAAATAGAACTTTACCGCCGCATCGTTGCGCCAGTAGTGAAAATGTCGCTCGCCTGTCTCGTCGGTTTCGACCATGTACAAGCCGGGCAGCTTGCTTGGGATGCGTTCAACGAAATTGGTTTGAATACCCTCTAACTGCCAGTTATCAACCATGTTCTGAGACAGTTCATCGCTACCCAGACCCGTCGCGTAATGAACAGAGAGGTTTTGATGTTGGGTTAAGCGAGAAAGGTAAAGCGCGGTATTAAGCGTGTCACCGCCAAACTTTTTGGTTAATGGAGAGCCGCTGATTTCGACCATGCACTCACCAAAGAAAGCAATATTGAAGTTAGAAGATGCAGGCATAGCAGATCCTAAAATAGAGATAAATGGGGAAGAAGGCCCTACCAAAAAGTAGAGCCTGAGCTAACCACTCCACAACTTGTTGTACTGAGTTTGTTGTACTAACTAGCTGTGGAGTGTTTGAGATTAGCTTGTTTGATTAGCAGGACGTTGAGAAGACGCTTCTTCTTCAAGCACACCTGAGTCTGACAATTCCATTTCCATCAGAGCACGCTCGTCATCAAGAATTGCTTTTGCCATTTCTGGTGTCACTTGGTTAGCCGGAGTACATAAGCTTACAACCACACCAGCCGTTAGAGCCACTAGACAAGAAGGAATCACAGGGTTACCCCAGAAAGCCGTGTAGTCTGCGTTTAGCATTACGACAAATGAAGCCACAGATGCACCCGCTAGCGTAGCAAGAGCACCCTGCCAGTTGTAACGTTTCCAGAATCGACCCAACATACCGCACACAAACATGCCCGACATTACGGTTGAAATCATTTTCGTGATGTAGCCAATGATGTCGTTTGACGTTAGTGCGAACAACAGTGCAAAACCAATCACCACAATCAGTGCCAAGCGAGAATAGTTCATCATTGACTCTTTGTTTGGTACTCGGCCAGTGAACATAACGTAAACATCACGCAGTAGGATAGACACACCTGCTATCGCATCTGAACTTGCGCTCGACATGGTTGCAGAAAGACCCGCGATAAGAACAATCATGCCAACGCCAACCGGAAGAACCGTTGCAGCAACATAAGGGAACGAGTAGTTCGCGTTATCCAATGATGGGTCAATGGCATGTGCTGCCATACCAATGATTGCAGGGATGATTGAGAAGAAAAGGTACAACACACCCGATGCAACAAATGAGCGACGAACGGTTGATACATCTTTACCCGAGTAGATACGTTGACGGAATGAAGGCGTCGCCAGTACACCCACACCAATAACCACAGCCAGAGACACAGCAGGCAGAAGACCCAGTTTATCGATTGCTAAAAAGCTCGTAGCAGCAGGGTCCATCGCAGCGTAAAGGTTATCCATGCCGCCGATGTAATCAACTGACATTACCGCCATCAAGATGAAGCCAGCAAAAAGAATGATAGCTTGAATGGTATCGGTCCATACAACCGCTGTGTAACCACCGATCACCACGTAAATAGTGAATGCAGCAGCAATAATGATTTTCGCTAGGTTGAGATCGATGTCTGCAATCCATGCTAAGTACATGCCGCCACCTAGAATGTGTGCGCCTAACCAACCAATCGAAGCTACAAAAATCAGTACACCTACAACGTTTTTCACGATGCGGTTAGCGCCAACATAATAAGCCAGCTCTTCACTCATGGTCATGAAGTTCAGTTTACGAACCGGAGCAAACCAAAGTGCAAGTAATAGGATGCCTATCGCACCACCAATGCCGTACAGAGCACCTGCCCAGCCATTTGCGTAGCCGAAGCCAACCGCACCCATACTTGAACCCGTACCAACCATCGTCGCTACTGTTGTACCAAGTACTAAGAACATAGGTAGGCCACGGCCACCTAATAAGAAATCTTCGCCAGATTTTTGATTACGCGAGACAAACCAGCCTAACCAAATTAAAAATAATACGTACACGCCGAAGCCTGTAAGAAAAAGTGTGCTGTTCATTTGACACCTCTCAGTGAAATATTAAGCTCATTCCTGAACTTTATTTATGATTCATTCATTTTATATTTCATATAATTACTTTATTTGTTTTGTATATTCTAATTAAAGTAATTTTTATAAATGTAGGGTGAGAGTATTAAAAGATAATAACAGGGATGACTACCCTCTAATACTCTCTAATTAGGTTATTGTGATTAGGTTATAATTAAACGCGATCTGCGCGGTAGCAAGTCACATCAACTTCAACTTTCACGTCTACTACTAGATCACAGACCATGCAAATACGAGCCGGTGGGTTAGCACCGAAGAACTCTTTGAATACCTTATTAAAAGATTGGAAGTAACGAGAATCCGTTAGCACAACCTTTACGTGCATTACGTCTTCTAGGCCGTAGCCCGCTTCAGTCATGATATCGACACAGTTTTGGATCGCTAGGCGAGACTGGTCAACAATGCCACCCTCAACCACTTCACCATCTGTCATCGGTGTCTGGCCAGAAACGTATAGGAAACCACCTGCTTCAGTTGCACGTGCAAATGGTAAATGTTGTCCGCCTGTACCTGTACCGCCTTCAACACCGTAACGTTTAATAGTCATTTTTTAACTCCACTTATTTATAGATAATATTGGCTTTATAGATAACATTGGTTTTATATATAAAACAGTTTCTATTCCAATACATTTAAATTAATTCACCGTTTTTATAATCACCTGAATTTAATAAACAATTAAAACTCTAGTTTCGGTAAATAAAAACGCCTGAACGATTATCTTTTACTTTTCCTTGCTGGTAAGTTAACTCACCATTTACAAATACGCTTTCTATTCCCTCAGCAACTGAAATAGGATTTTCAAATGTTGCTGTGTCTTTAATATTCTTTGGATCAAATAAAACTAAATCAGCAAAGGCACCACAGCGAACTTCGCCTCGGCCCGCTAAGTTGTAACGCTGAGCCGACATTCCGGTCATCTTGTGAATCGCTTCGGGCAACGAGAACAGTTTTTCGTCTCGGCAGTAGTGACCTAGCACTTTCGGGAAGGTGCCCCACAATCTTGGATGTGGGTGTGGGTCATTAGGTAAACCGTCTGAACCGACCATGGTCAGTTTATATTTCAATACGCGCTTTACGTCGTTCTCATCCATGCAGTGGTAAACCGCACCCGCAGGTTGAAGCGCTTTTGCTGCGTCCATCAAGGGTAGGTTCATTTCATCAGCAATCTGCTTCAGCGTTTTACCTGCATGTTCTGGTTTTGCTTCAGACCAAGTGATGAAGATGTCGAAATCGTCGGTCACTTGTTTCAAATCTAATGTCGAAGAGCTCGCAGAGTATGGGTAGCAGTCGCAAGACACATCTTGGTGCTCAGAAACCTTGTCCATTAAGTCGAGTACTTCAACGGTTCTACCCCAGTTACCCGCACCTGCACATTTAAGGTGGGAGATAATAACCGGCACTTTCGCGTATTGTCCTGTCTCAAACGCTTCTTCCATCGCGCTTAAGATCTCTTCAAATTCGGTACGCATATGCGTGGTATAGATGCCGCCATGGCTAGAGAGCACTTTCGCTAACTGCATCACTTCGTTGGCGTTCGCTTGTTTAGCACTTGCGTAAGCCAGGCCAGAGCTCAAACCTAATGCGCCTTGCTCCATCGCTAAATCAAGGTTGGTTTGCATCGCTGCGATTTCGTCTTCGCTTGCAGTGCGTTGCAGGTCGTCCATCACTTGGTTACGCAATGTCGTATGGCCGACTAATGCTGCTACGTTTACTGCCGGTTGAGCTTGCTCTACCGCTTGTGCATACGCCGCAAAGGTTGGGTATTTAAAGTCAGCTTGTGCGCCTAAAAGATTCATTGGGTCTGGTGGATCGCTAGCCAAAACGGTTGGTGATGCACTGATACCACAGTTACCAACAATCACGGTTGTGACACCTTGGCTGATCTTAGGCAGGCAATCTGGGTAACGAATTACATTGGTATCGTCATGTGTGTGTACATCAATAAAACCAGGAGCCAATGCTAAGCCGGCTCCCTCAACCAGTTGGCCACAATCTTCATGATCGATTTGACCAATTTCGGCGATTTTTCCATCACGGATTGCTACATCGGCACAAAACGATTGTTCGCCGGTGCCGTCAAACACCTCTACATTTTTGATTATCGTATCGAACAACATTTTTCACTCTCTCAATCCACTGTGTTGATGGAGCTATATTAAGAATCCAGCCGATTATTTTCAGTGACAAAACACACATAATATTTTAATTTGTGTGATAGTTTCTACCAAAAATCAGATTGTAGATATATTTAAACATTACATAACAACAACTTAAATCATGTTAGGAATCAGTAATGAAACATAGCCCAGCACAAGAAAATGTTAGAAAGTATCAAAAAGAAGGTTTTGTCTTAACTGAAAGAGGTCAAAAAGGGAGAGCGATATCACAACCTGAGAACGGTGTTTATCGATTGATTAACGAAGATATCTCGCTTCCTGTTGCCGTTATTAAGCAATCGGCTTTGACCAATAACTTGAATTGGATGCAGTCATTCGCCGATCACCATCAAGTTAAATTGTCGCCACACGGCAAAACATCCATGACACCTGCTTTTTTCCGCCAACAACTCGAAAATGGCGCTTGGGGTATCACGGTAGCAACGCCTGCACAGGCTGAAATTGCAGCGATGGCTGGTGCGAAAAGAATCATTATGGCCAACCAATTGGTGGGCAAAACCAACATGGCGATTATCGAACAGCTTATTCGCGAGTTTGATGTCGATTTCTATTGTTGCGTGGATTCATCAGTCAACGTGCAGCAACTTAACCAATATTTCGCTAATACAAAGAAAACGCTAAAGGTACTGATCGAGTTTGGTGTACCGGGTGGTCGTTGTGGCTGTCGTTCACCGCAAGAGGTTCTAGAACTGGCTCAAACCATCCAGAACTCACCATCTCTTTCACTAGCAGGAATAGAGGTGTATGAGGGGGTAATTCACGGTGATAACGCAGAGCAAGATATTCGTACCTTCTTAAATCAGGCACTAGCATCTGTCGAAAGCCTCACATCAGATGGACTGATTGCAGGGCAACCGATTATCACTGGTGCAGGTTCCGCTTGGTATGACGTAGTTGCGGAATGTTTAGCGAATTTAACCGATTATTTGGCGATCATTCGTCCGGGTTGTTACGCCATTCACGATACTGGGATCTACCTAGATGCCCAAAGCAAGGTGTTACAGCGCGCCCAAGTTAATCAAGGCTATGCGTGTGAATTGGGTGGTGATTTAGAATCGGCGCTTGAGGTGTGGGCGTATGTAATCTCTCGCCCAGAACCTACCAAGCTAGTGGTTGGGCTAGGCAAGCGTGATGTGGCCTTTGATGCAGGTTTACCGATCGCCGAGCGCGGCTATCGCAACGGCGAAGCTATATCAGTGAAAGGCTTAACCTCTACTGCCGTGATGGATCAACATACCTTTGTTGAAACCGACGGCTCTTCTGAAATTGAAGTGGGCGACATGATTGCGTTCTCGACCTCACACCCGTGTTTAACCTTCGACAAATGGCGCTACATTGCCATCAGCGATGACGATCATCAGGTTACCCACTGGGTAGAAACCTGCTTCTAGTTCAATTTTTCGATAAGCTAGAATCAGCGAAGCAATCAGATATACTAACGGGGCTAAGGCTTGGTTTTAAATAGATTAGTGCTAAATGGCTTAATGCCAAATAGCCTAGTTCTAAATAGCTTTGTTCTTACGAGCTAAGCTCTTAAAAACTAAGCCATAACGGTTAGCCCCATCAACAAAGGATCAGGATTCTTGAGTTTAGAAGTAGATATCATTTCACAGATAACGGAGCGTTTTCCCGCTCTTCGTGATGCAGAGAAAAAAGTCGCCAAGCTGATCATGGATGACATTGATTTTGCAGCCAATGCCAGTATCACAGAGCTTGCTGAAGGTGCTCAAGTCAGTGAAGCCACAATTACCCGTTTTGCTAAGGCGATCGGCTGTAACAACGTGCGTGATATGAAAATCAAACTTGCTCAAACCCTGACCGTTGGCCAACGCTTTATCCTCGAACCTGTTGACCAAACTGGCTATCAAGGTATCTACGAATCGATCAAGCAGAGCCTAGACATCAACCGAACTCTGTTCAAAGAGCAAGACGTTGAAACTGCAGTGAACTGGCTACATAACGCCAGACAGATCATTGCTATCGGCATGGGTGGCGGTTCGACCATCGCTTCTCAAGAGCTGCAACACCGACTGTTCCGATTGGGCTACCCAGTAGTGTCGTACAACGATGGATTGATGTCACGTATGGTTGCCGCAACAGCCGATGCCAATGATGTGATGGTGATGATCTCAGCAACCGGTTTTACGCCAGTGATCACTGAAACGGCAGAACTGGCCAAGCAGTATGGACTTAAGATCATCGCAATTACGCCACAAGATACACCGCTGGCAAAGATTGCCGATATCTTGTTACCCATCAAGCACATGGAAACAGACTTCATCTACAAACCGTCGGCTTCTCGCTACGCAATGTTGGCGTTAGTAGATGTGCTTTCTATGGGAATCGCGGTCAATCATAAGAATCGCTCGCGCGACAAGCTGCGTCGTTTGAAGGTTGCGCTCGATTCTTACCGAGGCGGTGGCGACCGGCAACCTCTCGGTGACTAGATTTTGAATAAATGAGCCTCGTGTTTTTACTCGATAAAATAGAACCACGGGGCTTTTTAATTCTTGGCGAGCTTTCCCTATCCTTTCATGACCATAGCCATAACCACCAAGCCTGTATTTGCTCTATTTAACATCCGACTCTCCTTCTCTTAACTAAGGTTATAGCCAGTCGTACTTCCCAACAACCTTAAAAAACATCGTTTTATTTAGCAAATTTAACCTTTTGTCAATATGTGAATTTTATTTATAAAGAATATAACCAACAAATATGACCTTACCTCTTGATAAATCAAGGGCTACAGATAGTCACTTTATCAATGAAAAAATAGGTTTCATTTGTGAGGGTTTTATAAATCATTCGGCAGCGATACCGTGACTTACATCACAGGATGAGTAAACAAGGTATTATCATGAAAAAATCAGTATTAGCACTCGGCTTAATCGGTTTAGTTTCACTTCCAACTTTTGCAGCAAGCACAGATGGTGGCGCGTATGTAGGTGGTGGGCTTAGTGTCTATCAAGACTCCGATACAGATGGTCACGGTAGTTTAGATTCAGATGGTATGGGTTATAACCTATACGGTGGTTACCAATTCAACCGTATTGTTGGCGTAGAGCTTGGCTACAACGATTATGCAGATTACAAAAATGGCGCAGAAAAACTCTCGCCAACCTCTATTTCTGCATCAGCGAATATCGGTTATACGTTTGACAACACTATCCGTCCATTCGTATTGGCTGGTTTAAGCTCTGTTGACCTTCACGCGAACCAAGCGGCTAACTATGGGGACGACAGCGGTACTGGCTTCCACTTTGGCGTAGGTGTTGAATACACGCCGATTGAACACTTAACACTTCGCCTTATTTCACAAGCTGACGCGGTGAGTGTTGATGACTACTCCTATCAGGGCTCTCTCAAAAACGATGACCACACACTAGCATTCAACAGTGTTAGCTTCGGTGGTTCATACAACTTCTAATGTGTTCCTCACGGCCACGTTGTAAGTAAATAACTCAAATTCACTTTGCTACTCTGCTCTATGATAAGGCAACACAGTAAAGTGAATTTTTGTATCTATACGCCCTATCGAGTCATTTCACTTTAACCGGTTTATCGCTCACCATTACTTATTTGAGCTTTATGCGTTGATATTAGAGCTTTCTTGGTAGCGAGACTAAAATAAAGGAATAAGAGACGCAGGAAAACAAAACCTATGAACCTTCCAAGCTTAAACATGTCGATAAACAAGCTGCCCTTTGTGTTGGCTGTGTATTATCTGCTTGTCATCAACATCCCTCTCTCCCTAGAACTGTTTAGTATTGTTCAGGCATCAAAGTCTGAAAGTGTCACGTTTCTCATATCCATCCCGATCTTCTTCCTTGCTGCCTTCAATTTTATCTTCCAAGTCTTTAATTGGCCGATATTCTCCAAGCTGTTTTTTATTTTGTTGCTGATCACCTCGACACTCGTCAGCTACAGCATGTTCAATTACGGCATCTATGTAGACTACGGGATGATAGTAAATGTATTCGAGACCAATAGTGGCGAAGCGGCAAGCTATGTAAGTACCCACTCCATCTTATGGTTATTCGCCATGGGTATTGTCCCATCACTGATCTTACTGTTTACCAAGCTTAAGCGAGAGTCATGGAAAGATTTCTTTGTCTGGAAATCGATTGGTCTGCTCTCATCTTTGATCGTCATCGCCATTATTGCAGGGCTGTTTTACAAAGATTACGTTTCGATTGGTCGCAATAACTCTCATATCAAAAAGATGATCATCCCAACCGAATACGTGGCATCAACGGTCAAATACATCAATAACACCTACATCAAAGAGCCTATCCCCTATCAAGAATTGGGTCTAGATGCTCAACTCAAACCACAAGCAAAAACGGCAACCAAACCGACCTTATTGGTGTTTGTGCTTGGCGAAACCGCTCGAGTGTATAACTACCAATACCATGGCTATGAGAGAGAAACCAACGCTCATACCAAGCCTTACAACCCGATATTTTTCTCTGATGTTCAATCGTGCGGAACAGCCACCGCGGTTTCAGTACCGTGCATGTTCTCGAGCATGAATCGCAGCAACTACGATCGCGACAAAGCCTACAATCAAGATAACGTGGTCGACATCATGAACCGCGCGGGCATTCACTCTATCTGGCGAGAGCATGATGGTGGAGACAAGGCGGTCGCACACCGAATCAAAGAGATGACGCTCGTCGCCAAAGACAGCGATCCATTATGTAATAACGACGTATGCTACGACACAGCGATGCTAGAGAACTTCGAACAAGATACTCAAGAACTCAAGCAAGATAGCATCATTTTCTATCATATTTCGGGGTCTCACGGGCCTACTTACTTTGAACGTTACCCAGACGAACATAAGAAGTTTACGCCAGATTGCGCTCGCGCTGATATTGAAAACTGCACCAAAGAACAAGTGCTCAACACCTACGACAACACGATTTTGTACACAGATTTCTTTCTCTCACAGGCGATTCAGAAACTGGAGAAACTGACCAGCAAGTACAATGTCGCGCTGATGTATATTTCGGATCATGGTGAATCTTTAGGGGAAAACGGCGTGTATCTTCATGGTATGCCTTATTCCCTAGCACCAAAAGAGCAGACTCACGTACCTATGATCATGTGGATGTCTGATGGTTTTGCCGAGCAGAAAGGGATAAGCGAGACCTGCTTAAGAAAGGCGGGGAAAGAGCAGAGCTTTTCTCAGGATAACCTGTTCGACTCCTTGCTTGGCTTAATGGACGTGCAAACCAAAGAATACCGAGAGAACCAAGACATCTTCGCTTTGTGTCGCTAGCTTGAACTAGCTACTTATCATATTCCCACCAGAGGGGCTCGCATTATGAGTCCTTTTTTGTTCTCGCCAAAATGGTCGTTCCTATTGAAAATACCTCCGTCAGCTGCGTCCCATTAGCCGTAAGTTTTATTGAGTTTAGATTTGCGACTAAATATACTGGGGACAATATCAAACGGAGGGCAAAAATGAATAACAAAAACAAACATATAGTTTTAATTCATGGTCTATATATGCCTGCGTTGATCATGCAATATCTGGATAGAAACTTCAAAAAACGCGGCTTTACAACGCACAAGTTTGCCTACAACTCGCTGCGTTTCCCTTCTGCAGCCAAACGTCTCAATCGTTTCGTGAATGCTCGTTTTAATGAGTATGATGAGGTCTATTTTTTCGGTCACTCACTGGGTGGCTTGCTCATTCGCCATTACTTTAAGTTCTACCAACCCAACTTTGCAGACACCTGCATTATTACAGCAGGCACGCCGCACAATGGGGCAACCATCGCCAAAACACTGTCTAATCATGGTCTTGGCTTTATATTTGGTTCGAGCAAAATGGTCTTAAGTGATGGCTTGGGTGACTACGATATTGATGTGCCGATTGGCGTGATTACAGGCACCTACGATGCCGGTGTTGGACGTATTGTATTAGGCCGAAGCCCAGGGGATGGTACGGTCACACTCGAAGATGCCAACCTGCGAGGCGCGACAGATACCTGCGCCCTAAAGCTCAATCACACTGCGCTTGTGTACTCCAAAGAAGTCGTTGCGCGCTCTGCTCAGTTCATTGAGCACAGAGCTTTCAAGAACGCTTCATAGCTTTTTCGTTAGCTGTTTTCCGTTAACTTTTGTACGTTAGCTCCTGTATCTAGCTCTGGCTCTCTTATTGCTGTCTTCTTACTTCTGGTAGACCGATACAAAGATAGATAAAAACAAAAATACCACTCTGCGATAAGAGTGGTATTCGAAGATCCATTACTGGAAATGAGTGCTTGCTATACTTTCTATACTTGTTAAAGACGATTCACTCGCGTAGGTAAGAACACCTCACCCAACATGCATCGCACCGAACCACCACCAATGTCTTCGATCGTTTTCACGTTAAATGGTAGTAGCTTACCGTGTGTCGAAAGCTGAGCTAACTGAGCTGGAGAAAACGCATCGTAAGCCGATTGAGACATCGCAATCACCTTATCACCATTCACTGTCTCCAGTTGTAAGATGTTGCCGCAGAATCGGTTCATCTGATCGATTGAGATAGAGATAACTTGCTTGTCTTTGGCAAGAGATTTCACAACAAAGCGGCGCTCAAACTCTGGGATCACTTCATCACAGATCACACAGAAATTATCACCAATCGCCATCATCACATTGGTGTGGTAAATCGGCTGACCAGACGGCAGTGCTGTTTGGAATGAAACCACGCGAGAATAACCAATGCGCTTCGCGTAATCTTCTAATACTTCGCGGTCACAACGCTGAGAAAGCGCAGCATAGATGGTCTTGTTGATATGGTCGATAACCATCACACCCGTGCTCTCTAAGTAAGAACCTTGCGCAATATAAGACTCTAGAGACTCACTGTGGTTAACAATACGACCAGACGCTTCTAGCGCTTCAATAAGCGCATTCGGCTTAACTTCATTTTGACGGTTTTCACACGCCATTGGGAAAGTGAATAGGCTTCCATCAATACAAGTACTGAACCAGTTGTTTGGGAACACTGCGTCAGGGGTTTCAACACCCAGTTCCGGATAATCAAACTCTACAACTTGCACACCTTCTTTACGTAGCGAAGCCACCATAGCCTTAAACTCGGCCATCGTTTCTAACTTTACCTCAGCTTCAGTCAGATCGACTCTGTGCTGAAACTCGTTATCACGGGCTGTTTCTTCGTTAAATTTAAATTCTTTTGGCGGTACCATAACAACGCAATTTGCGTTTTGAACATTAGTAATATGCAGTGATTTTTTGTGTAGGTTTAACATTTCAACCGTCCCTATCTTTTATTTACCTCAGAATTGTAAACAACTTGTTACGACAAAATTCACTGAAAATCACAATGATTTGAATATTTATCCCAAGTAATTGCTGCAGATTTTAGATTAATCGGTAATTTTTACTGCAAGATAACAGCACATCAGAAAGAACCAACTGTATGCATATTCGTTAAAGAATTTTCTGGATAAATATTCTTATTTCATTTTTCAGCTCCACACGAGTTTTGATTACAATTTAATCCATTTAACGTTAGGATTATCACCGTTGCATAACCATCAATTACGTTTGAAATAAGCTTAACTTTTCCTGCCTAATTCAATCTAAAATTAGCTTCATGAAAGACACTCTTTGGAAGTGTTCTGTATCGCTAAAACCAAGTACTTACATAAGAACTAAAAAAAATCCATCGAATGGCTTAATACTTATAAGAACGCGTTGGCACTTATATAATTTCAAACTAAAACTGAAAAATTCAAATCAAGACTATAAAAACAAAGCTGCACATCACGATGCTCTAGCTCAAAGATGCAGTAGCTTATAAAGGGAAAACTATGTACAAGAAATTTGAAGGCTTTACTGAAGCCTTTCCAAAGGGAGAACCGATACAACCTCCTACTGGAATACTGGCATTCTGCCGCCATTACACACGAGGTTTTGAAAAGCCGTTGATCTTGCTCGGCTTAATGAGCATGACCATCGCGATCATCGAAGTCGCGCTGTTCGGTTATATGGGACAACTGGTTGACTGGCTATCAACAAGCAACCCAGACACTTTCTTAGCAGACAACCAATCCACATTAATGGGGCTTGGTATCCTGTTGTTGATCGTGATGCCAATCTTGATCAGTGTTTACTCACTACTGCTTCACCAAACTTTGCTGGGCAACTACCCAATGTCGATTCGTTGGTTAGCACACCGCTATCTTTTGAAGCAAAGCTTGTCATTCTATCAAGATGACTTTGCCGGGCGTGTCGCGACCAAAGTGATGCAAACCTCGCTCGCAGTGCGCGAAACCGTGACCAAAATGGTCGATGTATTCGTCTATGTGACGGTTTACTTCACGGCGATGCTGTTCATGCTTGCAGAATCAGATTGGCGCTTAATGGCTCCAATGTTGATTTGGTTGTTCATTTACGTTGGCATTCAACTGCACTTCGTACCAAAGCTGAAAGACGTGTCTTCAGAACAAGCGGATGCGCGCTCACTGATGACAGGGCGTATTGTTGATAGCTACACCAACATCGCAACGGTCAAACTGTTCTCACACAGTAAAAGAGAAACCGAGTACGCTGAAGAAGGCATGGAAGGCTTCCTTGATACTGTCCACCGCCAAATGCGCTTAGTGACTGGTTTCAACATCTGCGTTGAATTCGCTAACTACCTATTGGTATTCAGCATTGCGGGTATTTCTATCTACCTATGGCTAGACAACGCGATCACCGTGGGTGCAATTGCCATTGCGGTCAGCTTGGCTCTGCGTATTAACGGCATGTCGAAATGGATCATGTGGGAAATAGGTGGTCTGTTTGAAAACCTAGGTACTGTAATTGATGGCATTAAAACGCTGTCTAAGCCAATCGCTATCGAAGACAAGAAAGACGCTAAACCACTAAAAGTGCCACAAGGCGGCATCAACTTCGACAACGTGAGCTTCAACTACGGTGAGAATAAGGGCGTGATTAACAACCTTAACCTCAATATCAAGCCGGGCGAAAAAGTCGGCTTGGTTGGTCGTTCAGGGGCAGGTAAATCGACATTAGTTAACTTGCTACTGCGCTTCCACGATGTAGAAGATGGTCGAATTTTGATTGATGGCCAAGAGATCTCATCGGTGACACAAGACTCGCTACGCAGCAATATCGGCATGGTGACTCAAGATACCTCACTGCTGCACCGTTCGATCAAAGAAAACATTCTTTACGGTCGTCCTGATGCATCAGATGAAGAAGTGTATGCTGCAACCAAACAGGCACACGCTCATGAGTTTATCGAAACGCTAACTGACCCGTTTGGTAACGTTGGCTACGATGCTCAAGTCGGTGAACGTGGCGTTAAGCTTTCTGGTGGGCAGCGTCAACGTGTCGCTATCTCACGTGTACTTCTGAAGAATGCTCCGCTGTTGGTTCTAGATGAAGCAACATCAGCTCTCGATTCAGAGGTTGAAGCCGCGATACAAGAGAGCTTGATTGAACTAATGGAAGGCAAAACGGTTATAGCGATTGCACACCGTCTATCGACCATTGCCGCAATGGACCGTTTGATCGTACTCGACCAAGGTAATATCGTCGAAGAAGGCACGCACCAAGAGCTGATTACGCAAAATGGCATCTATGCTCAATTGTGGAATCACCAGACTGGTGGCTTTATTGGTGATGATCTTGAACAGACAATGAGCGCTTAATTTATATTCCATTTTAAAAGTGCGGCGTAATTCACACCAAAATGTTAACTGGCGGTAAATTACACATGGCAGAATGTTATGTCGTAATCATATAATGACATTAACAGCAATGACGCTTCGCTTGCGCGTTCTGGAATAAGGCTAGACTTCGGGGGGAGGCTAGCCTTTTTTATGTCTGTTATTCTTCGCCCCTTTCTCGTCTGTTTTCATTGGTTCTATAAACTTCGTCGATCCTTTTGTTTTTTTCTTGGCGTTTTTTTCTTAAAATGCGCGCAGTATTCTTTTTAGAGATCAACCATGAACAAAAGTGTCTTAACTAACGTTATTGCGTTAGCACTGCTTGCTGGCGGCTATGCGACAGCAAACCAATACTTGCTTTACGCAGGTTTATTCGCATTTTCTGGTGCTATCACCAACTGGCTTGCGATTCACATGTTGTTCGAGAAAGTACCCGGCCTATATGGTTCTGGCGTTATTCCAGCGCGCTTTGAAGAGTTCAAGGCAGCCATCAAGCAACTGATGATGGAACAGTTCTTTACTGAAAGTAACATCGACCGTTTTCTTAGTAGTGAGATGACAGGAAAGTCACTCAACCTAGAGCCTGTGATTAAGAAGATCGACTTTAATCCTGCATTCGAATCTCTGGTACATGTTATCGAAAACTCACAGTTTGGTGGTATGTTGGCAATGGTTGGTGGCACAGAAGCACTACAGCCAATGAAGGCGCCATTTGTTGAGAAGATGCAAGAGTCTGTGATTGAAATCAGCAAGAGTGATTCGGTAAAAAATGCCATCAAGGATGAACTTGAATCGCCTGCGATGATGGATGAAATCAAAGAGAACATTGAAGCGATCATCGATCAGCGCTTAAATGAATTGACACCAAAACTGGTTAAAGAGATGGTTCAGACCATGATCAAAAAACACCTTGGTTGGTTGGTCGTTTGGGGGGGGGTATTTGGCGGTGTGATTGGCTTAATCTCTGCGGCAATTACGCTGTAATCCGGACAAGTTTATCCTATTGCTCTTTATCTGACGTTCAAAAAAATGGAAGCTTATTGGCTTCCATTTTTTATATTTAAATAACCTTGGTAAGGCGAAAGCAGGTCACTATTTTATGGTGGCCAACAACTCAGGGTTAACACCAAAGCCCTTCTTGTGTTCTTCAATCACCACTTCGCTGCGTGTCTGAATCACACCTGGCAGAGTACCCAACTTAGTTGCCATAAATGCTTGGTACGCCTTCATGTCTTTTACTCGAACCTTGATCATGGTGTCAAAGTCCCCCGACAGCGAATAGCACTCTTCGACTTCAGGCATCGTTTCAACCGCTTGGGCAAATTTATCAAAAATGGAAAAGCTGGTTTGATCGAGACGAATATGGATAAACACTTGGACATCGAGCCCCAATTTTTCTGAACAAAGCTCAGCATGATAGCCAGTGATGTAGCCCACTTTTTCCAATCGCTTCAACCTATCAGAGCAAGGTGAAGTCGTTAGGTTGACCTGTTTCGCTAGTTCAACAACGGGCAATCGGCCTTTCATATGCAGAATTCTTAGAATCTCTTTATCGATACGATCGAGTTGATGCTGAGACATAACATTCCTTAAACATTCTAGATTGCGCTCAGTATATTCCATACTAAGAGCAATCGAAGAAAACCTCGCTCACACATTTAGAAAACTAAACAGACCATTCCTATTCACGTTAAACATAAAACCACACAGATCGATAACAACCCTTATAAATCAGACTCTAGTTATTAACAAATTATTATAGAAATGACCCGATTAACAAATAAGTTGAGCCAGAAACGAAAGAAAGGATATAGGCCAAAGTGAATAATAGAATTCTCAAAGAGAAAGGATAACTCTATTATGAAAACGCAAGAACTCGCATATAAACCTTACGGAATCGGTTCATGGACACACGTAACGGTATCAAAAGATGTTGCCCAAGCACTCGCAAGTGAATACTCAAACTATGGCTGGGAAGTTAAGATTGATGGCAATGTCGTCGAGGCAGAACCTTCACTAAAAGCGGCATAAAAACGAAAAAAACCTCCATCAGGGAGGTTTTTAAATCGAAGTTAGTAAGCACTTACTACAATCTAAGCCAGACCAACTTGGGGAACTGTAGTTCCTGTTTCACAACGACAGTTGCACGTTCGACAGAAGTGCTGAGTTTCCATGTCGTAGTACAGGTTTCCACTAAATAGCTTTGACGTCCATTGCATCATACGGCCAGAGGTTGTCTCAGGCTCAGATTCACAACGTTTCATTATAGACTTATGTAGTGTTGTTTTTTTACATCCTTTGCAATAGAGATCAGGCATACCTTTGTCCTATAGGTCTTTAGTGGTTACTGATAATTGACACATGATGTCCAATTCAGTGTAATAATTCACCGAGCTAATAACAAAAGTGAGCGCCAAGTTCAAAAAATAGCCATTTTATCGGTTATTTTTTGACATCAAGCGTTATGAAAAGCCTTCTTCTTCTATTTATTTTTCTTCTATCATTTGGTTTCGATTTACATTGTAAACCTCATAACAGCCGTGCTTCTCCTGTATCCTACTGGTTTTTTATAAGACAAAGGTAGTGCCTACATAAAAAAATAGAGCCACCGAAGTGACTCTATTACTTTATTTTTCAATTACTTTTTACAATTGCTTTTTTAGCTAATGTTTTTTTGCTAATTCACATATGTTTTACAATGTAAATTAGTCTAGCTCAACTAGGTTCTTCTTGAACTCTGCGTGTTGCTTTTTCACTTCGTCTTCTGGCTCGCCAGTCATTATGCTCACAATAACGATAGAAAGCGTCGATAGGATGATTCCCGGTACGATTTCGTAAACATCGAACCAACCGCCCGTGAACTGCTTCCAAAGAACAATCGTAACACCACCAACCACGATACCCGCTAGAGCGCCGTTACGGTTCATACGAGACCAGTACAGGCTTAATACGATTGCCGGACCGAATGCAGCACCAAAACCAGCCCATGCGTAAGATACAAGGCCAAGTACTGAGCTGTCTGGTGTCATCGCCAGAACAAGAGCAACAAGAGAAATTAGAATAACCGCGAAACGGCCGACACGAACAATCTCTTCTGACGTTGCGTCTTTCTTCAAAACTTGCTTATACAGATCTTCTGCCATTGCAGATGAAGAAACAAGAAGTTGTGAATCCGCAGTACTCATGATTGCCGCTAGAATTGCAGCAAGTAGGATACCGGCGATTACTGGGTGGAACATCGCGTTCACAAGAAGCATGAAGATCTTCTCGCCATCGTCTAGCTTAGGTGCGCCAGAGTTCGTCACATAGATTAGACCAACAAGACCCACAAGCATTGCACCGATCATAGACAGTGCAGTCCAGATAACTGCAATGCGGCGCGCTGTTGTTAGGTCTTTATTACTACGTGTTGCTTTGAAACGCGCAAGGATGTGTGGTTGACCGAAGTAACCCAAACCCCATGCCGCTAATGAGATGATCGCAATAGCAGACAGTGGCTCACCCTTCGCATCATTCCATAGCGTTAGAAGCTCTGGGTTGATGTTGTGTAGGTCGCTAGAAAGCTGACCTAGGCCACCGTTCATTGCCGCGATTGGTACAATCAATAGCGCTGCAGACATGAGTAGACCTTGAACCAAGTCAGTCCAAGATACCGCAAGGAAACCACCAAACAGAGTGTACGAAACTACACAGACAGTACCGATAATTACCGCTGTTGTGTAATCAAGACCGAATACCGTTTCAAACAATTTACCACCTGCTACCAAGCCTGAACTTGTGTAGAAAAGGAAGAATAAAAGGATAAAGAAAGCAGAAATTGTTTGGATCAGCTTAGAATTATCATTGAAACGACGAGATAGGAACTCCGGCAGCGTCAGTGATTCAGTTGTAATGCTGTAAGTACGTAGACGTTTTGCACTGATTAACCAGTTTGCCCAAGTACCAACAAGTAGGCCACCAGCAAGCCAGAATGCTTCAAAGCCAGCAGCGTAAGCGTAACCAGGCAGGCCAAGTAGCAACCAACCACTCATGTCTGATGCACCAGCAGAAAGTGCAGCAGGCCATGGGCCTAACGAACGACCACCTAGGAAGTAGTCTGTTGAGTTAGATGTACGTTTGTAAGCAATAACACCGATCGCTAGCATCATAATTAGATACGCAATGAACGTCGTCGTTATTGCAAAACTGTTTTCTATCATTTGATAGTCCTCATTTTGTAGAAAGCCTTCCATGCCTAATTCAATGCAAGACACTCACCGTAAAGGCAAGCGAGTGCATTGAGTTAGGTATTCAGGCTCCAAGGCGCTAGGGGAGAAAACCAAAAATGGGAAAAACCAAAAATGGAGAAAACCAAAAGTACTTAGAGCCAATTTTACTGAAGGTTAGTGAGCTTCGCTTCCAAGTTCGAGCAAGGTCGCGTTACCGCCCACAGCTGTTATATTTATAGTTCGCGTACGCTCGGTAATGAAGCGCAGCGATAGGTGTGGATCATTAGCAACATTCATTGTCGCCAGATCCGTTTCAGCTACTAAACCGACGATTGCACCGTCACGCTTAGCAAGCTGTAAATTGATAGCTTGTGCCGTTTGCGAGTTACCCACGTACCCCACGCTACGTACATCGCAAGACAACAACTGTTGAGCAGCGTCATACGAGGCAACTTGCACCAAGTTAGTTGGCAAGTTCGCCGACTTAGCTGCGTCTGCAACTAAAGTATTGAACTGCACATCATCACTGCACAATTGGACGCTATTACCTGCCAATAGCGCAGCAGTAATCAAAGCCATTGCAGTTTGCAATGCTGGCACTTTCTCTTCGCAATCATCAACAATAACCAAAGCCACACCGCGGCCAGCGGCATACAACTCATTGGTTTCGCCCGTAGGACCTGCCATTAGGTGATGTTCAGAAAGCAGCGCAGACGCTTGCTCTAGATGATAAGTCGCCACCGTCGCCAAAGGCGAAGACTGACTTTCGATCTCTGATTTCAGCGCAAGAACCTGAGCACTCTTGTAATCAAAGTCTGTAAGGTTCCATTGTTCCCACGCTAGCAAAGCATCAGAAAAACCTGTCACTTGATGAACCATGATAATGCTCCTTATGCCTTGTCTTGTGATTGAGAGAAATGAACATCAGTAAAGCGGTATAGGTAGTGAGGACCACCCGCTTTAGGGCCAGTACCTGACAAGCCTTGACCACCAAATGGTTGAACACCAACAACGGCGCCCACTTGGTCACGGTTGATGTAGCAGTTACCCACACGAACGTGTTTTTCGATCCAACGGTAAGTTGTCTCATTACGGCTGTGGATCCCCATGGTTAAGCCAAATCCCGTTTGGTTGATTTGGTCTACCACTTGCGCTAACTCACTCGCTTTGAAGCGAACAATGTGTAGCACTGGGCCAAACTGTTCTTCTTTCAAGCAGCTGATGTCATCAATTTCAAACGCACTTGGTGGAACAAAATCGCCATGTTCACAATCCGTACCTAGAGAAAGTTGAGCCACCTTCTTCTGGGTATTGGTCATGTTTTCTAAGTGCGCCATTAGCTTCTGTTTCGCGTTTTGGTCGATAACAGGGCCAACATCGGTTTTATGAAGGTGTGGAATACCCACACTCAACTCGTCCATTGCTCCGTGAATTAATCCAACCACGCGGTCTGCAATGTCTTCTTGGATGTAAAGCACACGCAGTGCAGAACAACGCTGGCCTGCAGAAGCAAACGCAGAACGAATCACATCACGAACCACCTGTTCAGGCAGTGCGGTACTGTCGACGATCATCGCATTCTGGCCGCCTGTCTCCGCAATAAACGGAACTGGCTTAGCATTACGAGTGGCTAATGACACATTGATACGCTGTGCCGTTGGCGTAGAACCAGTAAAGGCAACGCCCGCAATCGCATCATGACTGGTGAGCGCACTGCCGATCTCAGCACCGCGACCCGGTAGTAGCTGAATCGTGCCAGCAGGGAAGCCCGCTTCATTCATCAGTTCAACCGCACGAGCAGCAATCAAGCTTGTTTGCTCGGCAGGCTTAGCCACAACCGTATTACCCGCCACTAGTGCTGCAGTAATTTGGCCAAGGAAGATCGCTAGAGGGAAGTTCCAAGGGCTGATACAAACGAACACACCACGACCTTGTCGTGAAGCGATTCGTGTTTGGCCATCAAAACCTTTTAGTTCGAAACCTTGTAGGTTGTCAGCTTGTTTTGCGTAGTAACGGCAGAAGTCGACCGCTTCACGTACTTCATCAACACTATCGTGAATTGTCTTACCCGCTTCTTGATGACAAATCGCCACCAGCTCAGCGAGGTTGTCTTCCATCAGGTCAGCCAGCTTATCAAGTGCAGCCGCTTTGGTTTCAACCGAAGTTGCGTTCCAATCAGCGAATGCTGCGTCTGCGCCAGTGATCGCTGCGGAAACATGATCAAGGTTAGCGAAAGCCACCTGACCCACATTAATACGACGATCATAAGGTGCCGTCACTTGCTCAACGTTCTGATCAGCCTTGATCATGCTTTCGGCAAGAGATTCACCGTTGATCGCAGGGCCTGCAGTCCATTGATTATTAAGGAAAGCTTTAACCTGCTCTTCAAACTGATGCGCTTCACTTTCGATATCGATGTTCACACCGTACGAGTTTTTACGCTCTGGGAATACCTCTGGTGGCAATGGAATCTTAGTGTTGTGCAGCGTATCGAACGCCAGAAGCATATCGACAGGGTGTTGAGTCAGCTCAGCCACAGGGCAACGCGCATCAACTAGACGGTGGACAAACGAGCTGTTTGCACCGTTTTCTAGCAAGCGACGTACTAGGTATGGCAGAAGGTCTTTATGGCTGCCAACTGGTGCGTAGATACGTACTGACTGTTGGTAAGCTTCCATCGCATGGTTGTAAAGAGAATCACCCATGCCGTGTAAGCGTTGGAATTCAAAGTCTTTGTGCTCAGTCATCACTGCAATAGCAGAAACCGTATGAGCATTGTGACTCGCAAACTGCGGGAAGATATTGCCACGAACACTTGGGCTCAACAGGTAACGCGCACATGCAAGGTAAGCTACGTCTGTCGCTTCTTTGCGTGTGTAAACTGGGTAATCAGTAAAGCCAGCTTGTTGCGACCATTTAATTTCGCTATCCCAGTAAGCACCTTTAACTAAGCGAAGCGGGATCAAATCACCCTGTTCTTTCGCTAAGCGGTTTAGCCATACTAGAACCGGTAGTGCACGCTTTGAGTAAGCTTGAATAACCAGACCAAATTTACCCCAACCTTTTACAAGATCGGTACGGTACAGTTTTTCGAATAATTTAAGAGAAAGCTCTAAGCGATCCGCTTCTTCCGCATCAATCGTAATCGCAACATCTAGCTCTACTGCGCGGCGCAATAGCTGCTCTAGCGTGTCGCAAAGTTCCGTCAATACGCGGTCTTCGTTCGCCACTTCATAACGTGGGTGAAGCGCAGAAAGCTTGATAGATACCGATGGAGCAGGGCTCGATTTTGAAGAGACATACGTGTCTCGACCTACGGCTTCAATCGCCATTAGGTAATCTTTGAAGTATTTGTTTGCGTCAGCTGTAGTCAGTGCCGCTTCACCTAGCATGTCGTATGAATAGGTAAAACCTTTGTCACGCATAGACTTACCGTTCTTTTGCGCTTCAGCAATGCTGCGGCCAAGAACGAATTGGTGACCCATCACCTTCATTGCTTGGTGCATCGCTTTACGAATCACCGGCTCAGAAAGCTTGTTCACTAAGCGATTCACGGCTTGACCCGCACTCTGCTCTTTAGATGAAAGCCCAACCACCTTGCCTGTTAGCATTAGGCCCCAAGTGGATGCGTTAACAAACACTGAGTCAGAATTCTTTAGGTGAGATTTCCAATCCGCAACGCTAAGTTTGTCGCGAATCAGTGCATCAGCGGTTGCCGAATCAGGAATACGCATCAAGGCTTCCGCCAGACACATTAGCAAGATGCCTTCTTGAGTATCTAAACTGTATTCAAGCAACAAAGCGTCGATCATTTGAATAGATGTTTTATCCGCACGGATAGACTCAATCAACGACGTCGTTTTGTCTGTGATCTGCTGCTTTTCTGACTCAGAAGGGGTAGCTAGCGGCAGAAGTTGCTCTAGCCATTGGGTTTCATCCACCATATATAATGGTGAGATAAGCGACCATAGATCAGCAAGCGACTGCTCGTTGAATTCTGGCTTTAACACATCAGTAGCTGTAAACATGCGTTTTCCTTAATCTCACACCCGGAATTAGCCCGGGATCTCTACAATGGCTGCAGTGTATTTAGAGTATATAAGGATTACTTGTCAAAAACTCCGAGTTTTTTGCTAAAAACTCGCTTTATTAACAAAACAAACACAAGGTCACATATGAAACTTTAAAATAATATGCCGTTTTGTTTCACTATTTAACAGAAATTTTCTTTTTGTATTGAGATGGTGACATGCCTTGAAGGCGTGAAAAGGTGTGAGTAAAGGAAGATTGACCTGAGAAACCAGCCAGTTCAGCGACCTGACCAAGGCTGAGGTTACCTTGTTCGATTAAACGACGAGATCGGTCGATACGCTTACCTAACACGTACTGATGCGGGGTAATGCCCATTTGATCTTTGAATAGCATGTGGAACTGGCTTTCACCCAGAAACACACTGCCTGCAAGCTGCGCGACAGAGATCTTATTTGCTAAATGCTGTTCTATGTAGCGATCCAACGCATCAAGATCAAAACGCGAGTCTTTAATCGGAGTTTCGAATGCCGAGATGTGTCTTTGCATCAGCGCGATCACCGTGTCATTACAGGCTCGGCTTAGTAGCAGATCATCAGGACTGGCCTGCATTTCTTGCACCAACATATGGATAAGCTTTTGAATTTGCGCGTCTAATTGGAAGTAGACATTCGATGATTCTAACTGATTGATCTTCTCTAGCATCAGAGGGTCATCATCCGTTGGCAGGGGCATATTGAGTACTAGGATGTCCGACTGGCCAACCACACCACCGAAAGCATGATCAGAACTCGCCGTTACCACACAACCTTGACCAGGGCCGACAAGATTGCCTTTACCGCTCACTTCAAATTCAGCCTGACCTTTTAAACCAATCACAACCTGCGAATAATGATGATCGTGACAATCCATATGCGAAGGCAAAGTTATGATTTCCGCTGGTCGGGGGCCTGTAAGCCCTAGCGGAGACAAGTCTAGGTTTGGAAAGGGTAAAGGTTTTGGCATGACAGCAAAGTACTTAGGTCGACATGATAAGAATAATACTCTGAAATCTGCAGAAGATGAATTTGTAAATGATCATGAGAGTTGTTTTCTCTTCTTCAAAGAAAGATCATTATTGATAACCACGTGATCATGCCTCCGGAAGTATGATCAAGCGCTCCCAAACTACGGGCTTTGTAAAATCAACCTTCCAATCTTTAGGCCACTCTTCCTTGTTCCAGTAGCAATAAATCTGAATACCAAAAGTCAAAGCAAGTCACAAATGGAAACCAAATGACTACACCATAACGACAATATTTTCTTATATAGCTCAATTATTTCGGTGTAAATATGTAAAAAGTGTATCCGAAGTACCGAAACTTAGCTTTTGAGTAGATTGGAGGGCAATAAAACGGTATAAAGACGGGTACTGTGTTAATTGCTAATAACTAGTGACTGACAACTAGGAAGTAGACACTTTATTAACGAGCCAATTTTAAATATACAAGTTGCAGGGACCTATGACTAACTTTCGAATTTCAGCGCTTTTACTTGCGCTATCCCCACTTTGGGTATCTGCATCGTTATCAGCTGAAGAACTGAATCAAGTCGATCCCGTTTCAGCTATCGATGCAAAGCTAACAGAGAAAAACTCAGATATTGAGCGTATTTCAGCGACCAAAGTATCGGCAACTGAGACCTTAAAACAACTTCAAAACCAGAACAGTAAGTTGTTACGTGAAGGTGAAGAGTTAAAGGCAAAACGTAACCGAGCAAAATCTGTACTCGACAAACAGTACAGTCGCTTACTTGACGATCCAGAAACGGATCTGGTTTCTTTTCAGAAAGGATACCAAGATGCTTGGGCTGCGGTTAAAGAGAATCAATCGTCTCAGCTAGATAATCAGCAAGCGATGAATGAGAACGAAATTTACCTTTCTCAAATTAAGCAAAAGCAAGCTCGTTTGAATAATGAGCTGGCTAACTTGAAAGAATCAAAAGTTGAAGCTCGCGTTAAACGTATTGCAACAGAACTTCGTGAAAGTGCGGTTCTTGAAACTAGCTACACCACCACATGTTCATCAACAATGACACTGGGTGAGTGTATTGCTCAAGGTAAACACCTGACGAAGCAGAAAGCAGTACAAAACTTCAAGAGCAAATTACTTGAACAGCTCACAGAAAGCACTCTTGCGAAGCAAAACTTACAAGGTGTTCAATTGAACATTCATGTTCAAGACAGCCAAGCAATCAAGAGCGGTTTCTCTGGAAACAACTCTTACTTTGTGCAGATGCAAGCTCAACTTCAAGCAAAACCGGAAGCGATTGCAGCATGTAACTTATTGAACGTTTCAACTCGCTACTGTTTAACGGACAGCGACGTTAAGGTTGCAAAGAAGAGCGACAAGCAGTGGGCAAACGTGATGGTACGTTCTGATCAATATAATGACTCAGTCACTATCAACGGCATTAAATACGGCAGCACACCCTTAGAGGTTTCGCTACCGAGCGGTCGTCATCAAGTAACCATCTCAAAAGAAGGTTACGAGTCATACAACCGCACAGTGACTATCAACGGCAGCGATACTATTTGGGTGAAACTCCTTCCTAGTAAGGAAAATGAAATCTAAATATATAAAGCTAAGCCTGATATAAATAGCCGTGCCTATTTCACAAAGCTGAATGAATACTCGCCATCTTGTTGTAGTTATAGAAAGTAGCTTCAAACGAAATGGCGTTTTCGTTAGAATATTCAATTAACCTAAATTACGACTGAAGTAGCCCAACATGCGCCAAGGTTTTCCTACTCTATTATTTGCACTTGCTCCATGCTTAATGACGCCTGCTGTTTTCGCTGAAGCGACATCTCTAGCAATCACGTCATCAGTCATCGACATTGAAAGCTCTCTTTTCGAAGAACATGCCAGCTTAACGGCTATCGAGAAGAAGATGGCGGACAAACAAAATCAAGTCGACAACCAAGCAGAGCAAATGGCACGTCAAGCCAAGTTATTAGCTCAATCAGAGCAAAAACTCGCAACGGCGAAAACTAGCCTAGAGCAAGATTACACTCGCATGATTGATGAGCCAGATTTCGATATCTCACCAGCTCAAAACCGCTTTCAAGATGCCTGGAAATCGGTAAAAGAGCACAAGCTTACGATTTCGGATTCAGAACAAAAGCTTCAAAGCTTAGTGATGGAACTAGAGGCCATCAAAGCCGAAAAATCGGCTGTAGAAATGTCTATCGCCCATTTGAATCAAGACAAACTAAGAGCAAGAGCTGAGAGATTAAGAAGCGAGGTGACTCAAACACAAGAACATACCGTTAGCTTTACCAACCGCTGTAGCAGCGACATGACGTTAGCTCAATGTTCAGACCAAACAGTGGCTTTGACACTTCAAAAAGCAGTAAAACAATTTCAAAATAGCCTTGTAGACAACGCGACAGAATCAAAAATAGTAAAAGAACACCTAGCGTCTGCATCTTTGAATATTCACGTTCTGCAACACAGCGTGAAATCATCTGGCTTCTCCGAAGATAACCGTTACCGAGCCGTGATTGCCGCTAATTTAGAAACTCGTCCAGATAAGAACACCCCTTGCCGCCTACTTGGTATTAAATCCTCAAACTGTTTCGATCAGAGCGATCTGCAAGCCGATGATCAGCAGAAAGAAGTTGCTTGGGTTAACTTGGTGGTTCGCTCAAATCAATATAATGATAACGTTTCTATCAATGGTGTGAACTATGGCAGCACACCCGTTGAAGTGATGCTACCTACAGGGCAGCACATGGTTACGATTGAGAAAGAAGGTTACCTTTCTTTCCACCAAGAACTAAAAATAGCCCGAGATCACAACCTAAGAGCAGTATTACAAGCGAAGCAGAATTCATTGAATGTGGGTACCAAATTTGCCGACCCAATGGGCAATGGTACTCAAAGTCCAGAAATGATTGTGGTTGGATCCGGGACTTACCTACTCGGTGAAAACAATGCTGAGCAAGTCACGATCAAACAGCCATTTGCATTAGCGGCAACCCCAACTCGTGTTCAAGATTTTAAAGCATTTGTGAAAAATACAGGGTACCAGACAGACGCAGAGCTGATGAACACTTGTGATACCTTCGTCAATGCAGAAATCACGACTGTGTCAGACAATGACTGGAAAGCTCCTGGTTTCAAGCAAGTCGATAACTCACCCGTTGTATGCGTCAGCCAAAGCGATGCGAAAGCGTACACACGTTGGTTATCTAAAAAAACTGGCTTTACTTACCGTCTACCAACACAACAAGAGTGGGAAGCGGCGGCAAGAGCGGGTCAAGATACCAGCTTCTGGTGGGGCAACAAATTCCGTTCAGGTAGAGCTAATACTGGTTGGTCTGGTACACAGTGGTCAAACGTCAGTACTTCCCCTGTTAAATCATTCTTGCCAACGCCAACGGGTTTCTACGACATAGTAGGTAACGTTTGGGAATGGACTGCAACCCAGAAAGGCATCGCTAAGGGGGGCGCGTGGAGCTTCTCTCCTGAAGAGGCAAAAGTGTTTGCTGAACTGTACGTTTCGCCTTCTACTGCCGCTAACTATTTAGGATTCCGAGTATTACGAGAGCTATAAGCTCTTGGTATTACTAAAAGCCCTCAAATATTTACCTTAGATTCTCCTATTATCAGGTTGAGTCAGTGTTTATAGGGGAATTCCCTCCTTATATTCGATCTCGCCTAGGAGTAAATTCGTCGATAGAGTAGTAAGTCACTCTGGGTATCTAACTGATACCTCAGCTTAATTTACATGACCCTCGTAAATTAAACTGGAAATCTTCTACGTGTCGACAAGGTATATCTTGTCTTTGGCCAGCCCTTCTTCAGGCTGGCTTTTTTTTAGCTTCTTTCTCATCCTTCTTGTTCAGACATCGCTCAATAAAAGCGTACTTAAACAGCATGGTGTTCAACTATTGATCGCACTTCATTTTTGATGCATAACTCGACTTCTAATTGTCATTGCAGCTCTATAAGAAACTGATATCATTGCAATACTTCCTCTTACGAGATAAAGCCTTGCCGGACCCCCTCGACTCCATACATCGTTCTTTATTTGAACAACTTCCAGGCTGCTGGGGTTGCAAAGATACTGACTCTGTCTTCGTGTATGCCAACCTTGCTTACAACCAATTAATTGGCTTAAAACCCAACGAAACTTGTACGGGCTTAACCGATTTCGATATGCCTAGTCAAACAACCGAATGTGCGCAGGATTTCAGGGCTCAAGACAAGCATGTAATGGATACACGCAGTACTCTTAAAATCCTCGATATTCACCCTTATCCAGACGGACGCTGGCACGCCCATATCTTTACTAAAACCCCTTGGCTTGATGCGAATGACGAAGTTCAAGGCACCATTTTTTATGGTCAAGAACTCACCGACACCGCCATTTTAGAAGTCGGCCACTGGGTATGTCAGGCGACTTGCGAAAAAGACAATCAAGTGTCAATTGCAGGGTCAAAGCCACGCATATCAAAGCTCCAAAAGCGACTGACTTCGCGAGAATCAGAAGTGCTGTTCTTGCTGCTATTCGGCAAGAAACCACAGTACATCGCGTCTACGTTGAACATTTCAATCAAAACGGTCGAAGGGCATGTCGCCAGGTTGAAACAGAAATTTGATGCGCGCAGTAAAAGCCAGTTGATTGAGTATGCGTTAGATTCAGGGTTAGGCTCTGTGATCCCAGAAACCTTGCTTAAAAAGCAGATCTCCGTTGTCCTGCACAGTGATTAGTTATCGGTTTGATGAGATGCAGACAAAAAAATACCGTTGATAAGTCTAATCAACGGTATTTTTGGATCAGTTAAGCAATTAAACGATCAAGCGCCTAAGGCGCTAGGCGGTCGATATCCCAACGGCTATCTTGGCGTGAGAACAAGAAGCGGTCATGCAAGCGGTGTTCGCCACCTTGCCAAAACTCAATGCTATCTACACGCACACGGAAGCCACCCCAGAAAGAAGGCACAGGAATCTCTCCTTTCGCGAACTTCTGTTTAAGCTCTAGATATTTGCCTTCTAAAATCCCACGAGCAGAGATACGGCTACTTTGCTTACTTGCAATTGCGGCCAATTGGCTCTCTTTTGGTCGTGACGAGAAGTACTTCATATTTTCCATCGCTGTCAGTTTTTCAGCCGTGCCCGTAATATGAACTTGTCGCTCAAGCGGGTGCCAAGGGAAATGCAAACTGATTTTGCTATTGTGCTCTAACTGGTGTGCTTTGCGGCTACCTAAGTTGGTGTAAAAAACGAAGCCGTCTTTATCAACATTCTTCAGCAGAACAATGCGCTGGAATGGCTGACCATTTTCATCAACCGTAGCAACTGTCATGGCAGTAGGGTCCGTCAACTTAGCTTCAATAGCTTGCTCTAGCCATAGATTGAATTGCTCAATTGGGTCTGCGGCTAAGTCTTTACGTCTCAATCCACCCTTAGCGTATTCGCGACGAATATCGGTCAGTTCCATTTGGTTGCTCCTTTCAATTTTTTTTGATTTTGCGCTGTAATCCTTTGAAACACAAGTCTAAGCCATGGTTTTGTCTCACAGAAGGTGCTCTGTGTTAACAAGATCTCGGTACTCTATCCATCATATTGATAATCTTTATACAAACCGATGACATGCTGAGATCCTAGTGACTAAGATACTGCTTAACCTAATGACTCCCTTCGTTTTATCCTCATTGTTATTGGGGACTATTGGGCTGAGCGCAACCCATTTTTTGGCAGTACAATTTCAAGAGAAAGTGGTCACTCAAAAGCTCAACGAAGCAGCCAATAAAGCCAACCTACAAATCGATTCTGAACTGGATAAGTTCAAACAGATCCCGGATTTATTGAGCCATGACCCGCGTCTGCTCTCTTATTTTGACTCATCACCACAAACAGACAAGATTTCCGCTGCGCAGCTCAATCAATTGCTATTTGAATGGTCTAATCAAAGCCAAGCTGACACCATCTATATTCACGACCCGAGCGGTACTGTGGTCGCTTCCAGTAATTACCAGAAACTCGGTACTTTCGTGGGTGAGAACTTCTCGTTTCGTCCTTATTTTGCGTCCGCGATTCAAGGTAGCAACACACACTATGTCGCACTGGGAGCTCGCTCCAACGTACGCGGTTACTTTTTGTCTTCGCCCCTGTATATAGAGAATGATATTGTTGGGGTTATCACCGTTAAAGTAAGTCTAGAGAACCTTGAAAACATCCTAACCAGCGATGATTTTGAGATTGTGGTACTCGACTCTAACCAAGTGGTTTTTCTCTCGAGCCAAACTCAGTGGCTTTATCACTCGTTGTTGCCATTAAGTCAGAAGCAACAAACCGATATCGCCCTACAACGCCAATACGGCCAAAGCGAAATTTCGATCATAGAAGCTTTTCGCTCTTCCAACTATCAACCACAAGTTAACGACGCCAATCAGCCCAACAACGTTCAACCAACTCGAGTACAAAAAGAACTCACGGCAAACCAATTGTTTAAACTTGGGCCGTTCAATCTTTACCCCGCAACCTTCAGCAACAATCAGTACCAAGTTGTCGCATTAAAAAAGGCCGAAGCAGAGCTTATTAAAGTGCTACAGATCGATGTCATCTTCGTGGTGATTTACAGCTTGGTGATGCTCATCGCGTGGTCGTGGCGCCAGACTTACCTCGCTAAAGTAGCGCTGACCCGGCTCAACCAAAACCTAGAACAAACCGTTGATAAACGTACTCACTATTTGAAGAAATCCAATCAACAACTTCAGCAAACCATTTTTCAATACCAAGCATCGCAGTTAAAGCTGAAACAGACAGAACAAGAGCTGACCCAAACCGCAAAATTAGCGGTACTCGGAGAACTGTCAGCCAGCATTAACCACGAAATCAACCAACCGCTTGCAGCGCTTCGAACCTACAGTGAAAACAGCTTAAAACTGCTAGAAATGGAGCGAACCGATTTGGTGAAAAGCAATCTTGAGAAAATGATAGGTCTCAACAACACCATTACCGACATCATAGCGCGACTCAAAGTCTTTACTCGCAAGGTCACTAAACAAGAACATCATGTCGCGAACCTGCACCAAGCGGTCAACAACGCCACCAGTATTCTCAGTGGGCTGATGATCAAGCAAGGCATTACACTAAGGCTAAGCACGGTGCCCAATCACATTAATATTGCAATTCATCCAACCGAACTCGAGCAAGTACTGGTAAATCTGATTCACAACGCGACCCAAGCGCTTCAACAACAAGTTCTCGAACAGAAAATCTTGCAGGAGCAACAAAACCTGGAAAACGTTGACCAACCGGCCAGCCCACAGATAGGCATCGAATGGCAACTGCATCATAACTCTTGTCAGCTGATCATTTGGGATAACGGAATTGGCATGCTGGACGATAAGCTAGAACAGTTGTTCAACCCGTTTTTTACCACTAAACCGGAAGGCTTAGGGCTAGGGCTTTCAATATCGAAACGGATTATTGAAGCTTATCACGGCACGATCAGCGCCAACCGATTAGAGCCTTCAGGCATGGTATTCTCGCTAAACATCCCGTTATATAACGATAAGGGCTAACGTGCCGTTGTTATCGTTGATTAGAAAACGAATTTTGCATACTGCTAATTTCACATATAGCTAACCTCACATATTGCTAAGGACTCGACTTTTGCACTCTATGCCTAAACTCTATTTTGTCGATGATGAACCCGCCATTCGAGACTCCGTAGAACAAGCCATGCTCATTGAAGGCATCGATATTGCCTGCTTCCCTAATGCCGTTGAGGCACTAAAGAGAATAGATGTGACGCAAGCTGGGATTGTCATTACCGATATTCACATGCCAGTGATGGATGGCATTCAATTGACGCAAAAGTTACTGAATCAAAACCCTCATTTTCAGATCATCGTACTGACTGGCCATGGGGACGTGCAAACAGCCGTATCTGCAATGAAAGCTGGCGCTTATGATTTTTGGGAAAAACCGTTTGTGGTCGATGCCCTGCTGACCGCAGTAAAAAAAGCATCGGATAAGCTCGCTTTAGTTGAAGAGAATAATCTATTACGTAAAGAGTTGGCGGTACAGAATCAGGTGGGGCCAAAACTGATTGGTCAATCGCCATCAATGCAGGCATTACGCCGAGAACTGATCTCTCTAGATACCAAAACTAACCCACTTCTACTGTTCGTCGGTGATTTAGGAACGGGTAAAAGGGTCACAGCGCAGTACACGCACGATCTTCACAGCCATCCAGCCGCAGAGCTTTGCCCTGTTGCCGCGTTTAATTTACCGCGCAATGATGAAACGACATTTCATCAATTTGTTTTACAACTGTTCTCGAAGCATCAAGGTGGAACGCTCTATATACACGAAACAGAAGCATTAACTCAGGAGCAATGGTGCTGGTTAGTGAACCTGAAACCCACTCTACTTCGTGAAAACTCATGCAAGACACATGCAACTTGTATCATTTTAGCAACCACAATACTTCCTACTACAATGGTAAGTGAGTTCCGTCGATTTGATTTGCTACCGCTAGCGCAAAGAACAGAAGATATTGGTTCTTTGTTTAAACATTTTGCTCGTGGTGCGGCCAGTCGATATCAGTTACCCCCTCCGGTGATTACAGAAAAAGAGGTTCAACGATTGATCGCCACTCACTGGAGTGAAAATATTCGACAGCTTCGCCAACATGCAGAGCTCAGAGTGTTGACTAAACCCAAGTTGGCATCGCTTGAATCAGAGCCTAATCATAATCAAGAGCAAAGCGATAAAGACCACATCGTTCTAAAGACTGAAGAGCAACAACTGTCATTAAGCCAACGAACCGATAGCTTTGAGCAAATCATCTTGATAGAGGCACTACATCGTCATCAAGGGCGCTTAAAAGAGGTACAGCAAGAGCTGCAAGTATCGCGAAAAACGCTTTATGACAAGCTGAGAAAGCACCAACTTGATAAAACAGATTTCAAAAAACAATAAGAGTTAAAAAATATATAAATTCAAAGATTTAAAGGAGCAAAGCCTTAACATTTATCAAAAGTAAGAATACACTCACAAAGCTTGCACTTTTATTTAGCGAACAAGGACTGTTATGAGTCAGAAAAATTTCAGCAAATTGAACGAGACCGAACTTGAGTATGTCGATGACAAAACAGCGGCACTGCTCCTCAATACGCCCACCAGTGCGCGTATTATGTTGTGGATTATCGTTCTGTTTTTCGTCGCTGCTATTGGTTGGTCTGCTTGGGCTGAAATCGACAAAGTGACTGTTGGCCAAGGCAAGGTGATCCCTTCCTCTCAGATTCAGGTAGTGCAAAACCTTGAAGGTGGTTTGGTTAAAGAAATTTTAGTCAAAGAAGGGCAACGAGTTCAAAAAGGGCAACAATTACTATTAATCGATGACACTCGATTCCGCTCTGACTTTCGTGAACGTGAGCAACAAGTTGCGAACTTAACGGCTAATGTACTCATGCTGTCCGCTTCACTGACCAGTGTTGTTATCAATGAAGAATTCTCAGTAAAAGAGTGGAAAAAAAGTGTCTTACTCGATTATGGTAAACTCGCCTTCCCACCACTATTCTACGACCTTCACCCAAAATTGGTTAATCGCCAAAAAGCAGAATATCGTCAAGATCTGAATAACCTGAAGAACCAACTTTCCGTTTTTGATCAACAGGTTGGACAAAAACAACAAGACCTAGTTGAAATAAAAGCGCGTGTTCAGAATTTAAGACAGAGTTACAACTTTGCCCGACAAGAGCTGGATATTACCAAGCCTCTTGCTGATGAAGGGGTGGTGCCAAAAATTGAACTGCTCAAGCTGCAAAGACAAGTTAACGACACTCGCCGAGAAATGACCTCGAGCGAACTCAAAATCCCTCTTCTACGTTCAGCAATCAAAGAAGCGATGCTCAGTCGTATCGATGCTGCACTGAACTTCCGATCAGAGCAACAAGAGAAACTAAACCAAGCACAAGATAAGCTTTCTGCAATGACGGAATCAGCGGTTGGCCTTGAAGACAGAGTTAATCGTACTGTAGTCGTTTCTCCAGTAACAGGAACCGTCAAAACGCTTGGTATTAATACCGTAGGCGGTGTTATCCAGCCGGGTATGGACATTGTTGAAATTGTACCAACTGAAGACTCCCTATTAGTTGAGGCGAAAATCGCCCCACAAGATATCGCATTCTTGCGTCCAGAATTGAGCGCTGTTGTTAAGTTCAGTGCCTATGACTTTACTAAATACGGTGGTTTAGTGGGTGTGTTAGAACACATCAGTGCCGATACCACTCAAGATGAAGAAGGAAATAGTTTTTACATCGTGCGTGTTCGTACCGAGAAGTACAGCTTTGGGACAAATGAAGAGCTGCCTATCATTCCAGGTATGACCGCTTCTGTCGATATCATCACCGGCAAAAGAACCGTGCTTGAATATATGTTGAAGCCAATTTTGAGTGCTCAAAACAACGCACTAAAAGAGTAAGGACGGTTAATGCTTGAGAACGTCTTCCTACATGCAGTGAAAAAACAAGAGCAGCGGCAATGAAATCTCGGTTTTCGTTATTGCTGCTGTTCCTTACCTCTTTTACTTCCGGGGCACTGAACAAGAGTGACCAAAGGTGGATAGACGCAGTCTCTGTAACCTACGGAGAAAGGGCAGGGAAGCGAGTGTCGACATGGCGCTCGAATATGACGTCGTACGCAGGGTTAAGTGAAAAAGAGAAACTCGATTCGGTAAACCGGTTCTTCAACCAAATGTACTTTGTCGATGACAGTATACTTTGGGGAAAGAATGACTACTGGGCGACACCTCTGGAGTTTTTGGGTAGTAACGCGGGTGACTGTGAAGATTTCACTATCGCAAAATACTTCTCTTTACTTGAGCTAGGCGTCCCAGATAAGAAATTACGATTAGTGTACGTAAAAGCACTTGAGTTAAACCAATTCCATATGGTGTTGGCTTACTACTCTACACCCAGTGCAGAACCGTTAATTTTAGATAACTTAAACCCTGAAATAAAACGTGGCTCCAAGCGCAGAGATCTACGACCGATATACAGCTTCAATGGTAAAAACCTATGGTTGATCAAGTCGGCGGCTGGCAGCGGTAAGTTATCAGGAAAATCTTCAAGATTGAGCTTATGGAACGACTTACGTTCGCGTGAGCGCTCTCTAAAATTAAACAAACCCATTATCAATTACGATGAGTAGGTACAATGACTTTATATAAACAGCTTGTGGTCGGAATGGTTGCGGTTTTCATATTACTGATGACCTCAGTTTTTATGATCGAATTCAATACCACCCGTGACTACTTAGAAGAGCAGCAACGCTCTGAAGTAAATAATACCATTAATACTGTTGGACTGGCGCTCGCCCCTTACCTCGAAGAAAAGGATCAAGTGGCTGTAGAGTCTGTTATCAACGCACTGTTTGATGGTAGTTCTTACTCTGTCGTACGATTGATTTTTTTAGACACAGGAGATGATATTCTTCGTTCATACCCTGTGAAACCAAGTGGTGTCCCACAATGGTTTACCAACCTGAATTTGTTTAAACCGATTCATGATCGCCGCGTGATTACTAGTGGTTGGATGCAACTTGCTGAAGTTGAGATAGTGAGCCACCCAGGCCCAGCCTATACTCAGCTTTGGGAGGCATTTACACGGCTAGTGACCTTCTTTGGAGCGATTTTCTTACTGGGTTTGATCTCGATTTCATGGATACTCCAACGAGCACTACGTCCGCTGTCATTAATCATAAAAAAAATGGACCAAATCGCCAAAAATCAGTTCGGTGAGCCTCTGGTTCGCCCTAAAACAAAAGACCTCATCTTAGTCGTCGACGGTATTAACCACATGTCGACTCAAGTTGAACTTGCATTTAAGAGCCAAGCACAAGAAGCGCAACGACTTCGTGAACGCGCGTATATCGACCCTGTTTCTCAGCTAGGTAACCGTGCTTACTACATGTCTCAATTAACTCAGTGGTTAGAAGAGTCTAGTTTAGGTGGTCTGGCGGTGCTAAAAGCCGAATTTATTAGTGAAGAATATGATGACAAAGGCTATCAAGAAGGCGATGCCTTAGTTCACCAATTAGCTGAACAGCTACAGGCTTCTATTTCATCTCCAGATATTACTATCGCTCGTATTTCTAGTGATGAGTTTGGCTTCATTATGCCGAACATTGATGAAAGTGAACTGAAACTCGTCGCGAGCAGCATCGTAAACTGTATTCAAAATCTAGGTTCAGATCCAACAGGTATGGCGAATCCACATATAGCTCTCGGAGTGACATACAGCAAGAAACGTAAAACCAGTACTGAAATCATGTCTTTGGTCGATAACGCACTGTCTAGCGCGAAAGCGAACCGTGAGCTCGCTTACGGTTACGTAACTGCTGACGACCATGGCGCTGTAATGGGTAAACAGCAATGGCGTATGTTGGTCGAAGAAGCAATCATCAATGACCTAGTAACTTTCCGCTTCCAAGCTGCAAATAATAGTTTTGGCAAAACCTATCACCAAGAAGTGTTCTCTGCGATTGAGAAAGAGGGCGTTCGTTACGGTGCCAACCAATACTTATACGCATTAGAACAGCTTGAAATGAGCCACATCCTCGATCAATACGTTATCGAGAAGATGATTGATAAACTGAATGCAAAAGAGCTTACTAGCCCCGTTGCTATCAATATCTCGCCAAGCAGTATTTCTCAGCCAAGCTTCATCCGTTGGATCGGAAAGTCTCTTGAGAAAAATGCGTCAATCGCTCATCTGTTGCATTTTGAAATTCCCGAAAACTGTTTCGTCAATGTTCCGCACTACACGGCACTATTGTGTAACACCATTCGCAACGCTGATGCGGTGTTTGGTGTCGATAATTATGGACGCAACTTCCAATCGCTCGATTACATCAACGAGTACCGCCCTAGCTATGTGAAGCTGGATTACCTATTTACTCATAACCTTGATGACGAAAAACAGAAATTTACGTTAACGTCTATCTCAAGAACGGCTCATAACCTTGGTGTGACGACTATTGCGTCACGAATTGAAACTCAGACTCAGTTAGATATTTTGTCTGATAACTACGTAGAAGTGTTCCAAGGCTTCATTGTTGATAAATAGTTGTAAGGTTATATCGCATGCAAGATCCACTATTAAACTCACTGATCTACGTTAGTCGGTATTACGGGTTAGCTAACTCGCCCGAAGCGTTGATCAATGGGCTACCACTCTCTGATGGAAAGCTAACCCCTTTCCTATTCCCTCGCTCTGCAGAGCGTGCGGGGTTAGTGGCCAAAGAAAACCGTTCCGGTCTAGAAAACATCCCTCACTTAATTCTGCCAGCCGTATTATTACTCAAGCAAGGTGAGGCTTGCGTTCTTAATAGTATCGATATTGAGAAGCAAGAAGCCGAAATCATCACAACGGAAAGTGGGATGATGCCAATCGTCATCCCTATCGAAGAGTTGAAAGAGCAATTCATCGGCCGTTATTTCTTAGTAAAAAAGCAATTTCGCTATGATGAACGCTCGCCAGAAATTTTAAAAACGCGCGAAGGTCACTGGTTTTGGAGCACGATTTGGCAATCTAAAAAAATCTATCGTGATGTGCTGATCGCATCAATTCTAATCAACCTTTTCGCGATTGCAGCTCCAATGTTTACGCGTTTGGTGTACGACAAAGTAGTACCAAACCTTGCGTTTGAGACGCTATGGGTACTCGCGAGTGGTATTTTTGTCGTCTTCCTCTTTGACTTGCTTTTAAAGTTAATGCGAAGCTACTTTATTGACGTTGCGGGTAAGAAATCCGATATCTTGATTTCATCTAAGCTGTTCAGTAAGGTGCTCGGGATTCGTATGGAAGCGAAGCCTGCTTCTGTCGGTGCTTTTGCTAAAAACCTGCAAGAATTTGAGTCAATCCGTGAGTTCTTTACTTCGGCAACAATAGGCTCATTGATCGATTTGCCATTCGCTCTTATGTTCTTAGCGTTAATTTGGTTGATGGCTGGCAACCTTGTGTTTGTTCCTGTCGTTGGCGTGGTGATACTGATCATCTATGCGTTGTTAATACAAGGCCCGCTGCGTCGTACCATTGAAGAAGGCTCTCGCCTTGCTTCTCAGAAGTACGCAAACTTAATTGAGAGTTTAGCGGGGCTAGAAACCGTTAAGCTATTCAGCGCGCAAAGTCAGTTTCAATTCCGCTGGGAAGAAGCTGTCGCGCACATGGCGAACTGGAATATCAAGAGTCGTCGTATTACCGATAGCATCCAGAATACTGCTGGCTTTGTTCAACAAAGTACCAATGTGGGGATGATCATTTTTGGTGTATACCTAATGGCAGAAGGCACTCTTACAATGGGTGGCTTGATTGCCGCTACTATGTTGAGTGGTAGAGCAATTGGTCCTCTTGTCCAGCTATCATTGCTTTCTACGCGTTATAACCAAGCGAAGTCATCAATGACCTTAATTGAACAAGTAATGTCGATGCCCAGTGAGCAAGAGGAAGGTAAGCGATACATCCACCGCCCTATTATTCAAGGGCATATCGCGCTTGATAAAGTAACATTCCATTACCCTGATTCGCCAATCGCTTCTATAAGAGACCTGACTCTTAATATTAGTCCAGGTGAAAAGGTCGCGATTATTGGGCGAATTGGTTCAGGTAAAAGCACACTTGAACGCCTGATTATGGGCCTGTACAAGCCCACAGAAGGTCATGTACGCATTGATGATACCGATATGGAACAACTTCACCATGTCGACGTACGACGCAATATAGGCTGTGTGCCGCAAGACAGTAACCTATTCTATGGCACGGTAAGAGATAACATTACCTTGGGACGCCCGTTGGTTGACGATCGTGATGTCATGGATGCTGCCAACCGTGCAGGTGTTACCGCTTTTACTCAGCAAGATCCCGCAGGCTTAGAACGCCAAGTAGGTGAAGGTGGTGGTTTACTCTCAGGAGGTCAACGTCAGTCGATAGCGATAGCTAGAGCCTTCCTAGGGCGCCCTCCTGTATTATTGATGGACGAACCTACCAGCGCTATGGATAACCGTTCAGAGATGCACATTAAGCATCAGCTGAGCCAGCTTTTACCTAGTGAGACTTTAATTCTTATCACCCACAAAACGTCGATGTTGGATATCGTGGATAGAGTGATTGTGATGGAGAAAGGCAGCATTATTGCCGACGGACCAAAATCACAAGTTCTGTCAGACTTGAAGCAAGGTAAGGTAAAAGCGGCAAGTTAAAGCGCTCATGTGACTTAAAAAATCTAACTAAATCAATATCAGAAAAAGCAAAGGGGGAGCATCAGCTCCCCCTTTCTTATTTGTTCTAATGAGTAGAAAACGGCTCGAAGCGCTCTATTCAGTCTTGGCCAATTTCAGAGTCGCTCAATTACAATGAGATATCTTCTTTCTCCATTTTGAAAGAACATTGAATCTCATATTGATTGAAAGAGAAAACACTGCCGCCATGCGTTCTCTTCGTTGTCACCATCTCATCACCAAACAAAACCGATACACGGGTGTACACTTTCTCGTGCGCCTCTACTGTGCACTCAGCAAGGTTTGTCTCAAATTCAGCTTCGAGTGTATCCAACTGTGATTTAGTCTTCTCTATCGCTTGATTGTTTTTTTCTCGTTGCTGCTCAATCTCCAACGCTTGCTCTTCGCTTCTTTCCGCTTTTGGTCGCTTCTTAAATTCGAGTTCTTGGCGGATGACGTCCATGGTTTGTTCTTGAGCGTGCTTATAAATTTCCTTCAATTGAGCTATCTTTTTTTGATATCCCTCGTAGCGAGCAAAACCATGAACCTTAGTTGCTGTATCCCCTTCAACGCCTAAGAAAACACATTCCACTTTACCGCCGACTTTAGCTTCACCGCCACTAAGTGTGCCATGCTTCTTAAAGGTATCCATCACAATGAGGTTGTTGCCACAACGAATGTCGTTACTCATGCTATGTAGATTAAGTAGAATGTCGTTGGCGGTTTGCAGTTCAGTATTCTGTGCGTAGCTTGCTGTGATAGAGCCTTTGCTAAGTACCTTACAACTTTTTGGCTCGTCCTCTTTGGTCGTGTGACCAATAATTCCTTTCGCGACTTTTATATCCCCCTGAGCCTGAACTTCTGCAGATTCAATAAAGCCACCAACAGTAATGCTTCCGGTCGCCTTCACTATCATTCCAGGTTCTATATTCCCAGAGACAAACACATTACCTTTGAATTTAACGTGCCCAGTAGATACGTCGACATTGCTAACACATAAGGCGTCATCCACTTCGATACTTCGCTCTTTAATAATGGGCAGACCAGAGGATGAAGAAAGTAATAAATTAGGGTCGTCAGGGGAAATGTGGGTGCCTTTTCCAGGCTTAATCAAACTGTCTTGGCCCGGAAGGGGTGGGATAATTCGACCTTGGACGGTAAAGCCCGCAATACCTTTGGTGGCAGGAGTACGTTTCATTAGCGGGTCATTCTGACCAACGGTAATGGTTTCGCCGAGATCTCGCATATCGATCTTACCGGCGTCTTTACTGCGAGGCTTTAATACTTGATGAGTAATGTCTTCAACCAATGCTGAAAATTTAGCATCTTTACCCTTCACAGCTGGAGAGCCTTTGGCAACGGGCTGAGTAAATTTTTCACCCGGCTTTAACTTGCTACTCATCATCAAGACTTTTCTGAGCGCTAGCTTATTAATTCCTTTCGTTATGTGAGCCTGGGCCAAGCAATGAATGATATCACTGCCACGTAATGCCCGCCCATTATATGCCCCGGTCACAACAAGACTTGCGAGCATCTCATCATCAGACAGTTCAACCGTAACACTGGAATTACGAACTTCAGCAATCAATATTCCTTGATAAGCCTCCCCCTTACCTTCTTTAGCAAGAGTGACAAAACGCAGTATCTCTTCTTCGAAAACAAAATAGTTTGATGCGTTCAAAGCTTCTAAGGTTGTTGGCAGTGTCTTATTGTCAAAGCTTGTGTTGACCACAACCCCAGACGGCAGACATGCCATCACTTGCTTCTTATCTTCCGACAATGTAACGATGCTATCCCACATTCGAATTGTGTACTCTTAATAACTCTATTGCTATTCAGTCTATATAATTCGCTCAATGCTTAGAATCACTACAGTAAAATAATCAGCGTCACATCACTTACTTTCGATATTGCAAAGGTGACTCATTAATAAGACCGACTTATATTATGATCTTCTTCGCCTTTACAAACGCAAAGGGAAACTCTTTCAAGATTTACTGTTCGATAGATATGTGTTGAACGAGAATATCAAGATTGTGATGCTACGATAGAAATTCATTATCAAATGTCTCGGCTTGGATGAATTAAAGAGCGTGAAGTAATACCATCTAAACAACCGAGATGATTAGAATAGTATTTAAGAATTGGAAAGTGAGATGTCATGATGGACGTGACTAATAAGGGGAAAGTCTGCATAGCTGTTTACGTAAATAGCGACATAGGTAACTACAGCTAAAGCGGTTCAGTTTACAGTGTAAATTCAAAATTCTAATTTACACTGTAAATCTGATTTATAGTTTTAAATTTAATTACAATAGTTAACTAGCCTATTTACAGTGTAAATTTGATAGTAGAGCACCGATATCTGTTCTAAACTGTAGCTCTGCTTGTTTTCGTCCAACAAGACCAAATTGCTCAACACAAATCCCCCACTCTTTTTGCTGTACGACCTTTGCAATAAGCAAGTCAGAAATGTCAGTTCCTAGAGCTGCACAAGCTTGAGACAGAGATTGAACACTTTCGACATGTCGAGTATGACTGAGCAGTATTAACTTCAATACGCTAAATCCAATAGCGTCGTAACTATTACCGCCATCGACATAATTACTGATTAACTGGATTTCAAATTCACTGACAGATTCCGAATGTTTTGGTAGCAATGAACGCACCATATCCGTTTCGAGAGAAGCCAAAGAACCCGAAGCGAGAAAACAGAAACTACGTTCAAAGTGACTTATCAGATTGTAAATCCAATTCTGTGCGTTTTCTTTAAGCGGCTTAACCATCAGTACCGAGTGACAACCGCTTGCTTGATCGCGCTGGTGGCCAATATGCACAGCTCCAAATTTGCTATCACACCAAAAAGATATCAATTCACTGGTCGCGCCAAAGCTCGTTGCTAAGTAATCCGCCTGATTAGCTTTCTTTGACAACTGCCCCAACATCCAGCGACCAATCCCCGAACCTTGATAACGTGTTGAAACGGCAATACGCATAACTCGAAGGCAGTGACTGCTCGCCGCTTGTGTACAACCCAGTTGGTTTGCGAGTAATACAGGAGCTAGGTGACCTTGAGGCCTTCGTTTTCCAAGTTGAATCTGAGCAATCAGATCGCTATCCAACCCACCTTCTTCAGTTACCAGCATACAACCTAAACATTCATTTTGCTGCCAAGCAGCGTACAAACGGATTGCTGGATTGTTGAGAAACTGCATCAGATCGTTTGGTGACGTTTGATAATGAGCGTCAACAAGAAGAGAAAAACATTGCTGTAACGGCTCCGGATTCGCCAAGCAGTCTGCTTTTGATAACTCGACCAAGCTCAGTTGGTTGATTGCCAGATCAGAAAAGCTATCTAACTCATGAAATGTCGAATCATTGAGCGACACATCATTACCTAGAAGGAAGCAATCAAACAACCAACGCTCTAGCGGATCATTGCGATTCCAACGAATGGGTTGGTCGAGCTTAAAACCTTTCCACCCCGGGCGATGCTCTGAAAGCCAATGCTCGAACTTAAGTCCAAACCCTCTCCCACTCCCCTCGTATCCGTGAACGGTGGTTGAAAAAACCATACGATGATAAATGCCAACCATAGATTTAAGCATCGGGATTGGAATTGCAGCCGCTTCATCGACTAATAGCAAATCACAATCGGGCTTAGACTTAAGTAATTCATCTGGTGCTACGAATCTTAAACTTCCGCCTTGATAGAAAATGTAAGTAGCATTGACCACTTCACAGCCTTCTAGGCTTTGACTCGCGTGGGAAAATACAGGCTCGATTGCTTTCACAGAAGGCGCTGTCACGATGATATTTAACCCATGACGCTCAACCAAAAGCTGAGCAGCGGCAATACCCAATGTAGAGCTTTTACCACGCCCTCGATCTGCAGTGAGAACTAAAGGACGTTTACGATGCCCAGACACCACTTTTTTAACCAACTCCACAGCCAGATTTTGCTGTTCAAATTTATCCAAACCATTTTCAAAGTCTTGCTTCAGAGGAAGAGCGTTAGTCGCTTGAACAACATCGTCTGTTTCGTTGTGTTGTGAAACCGAAATGAGCTTATCGAAATGCCCTTTTAACCAACGTTGGCCAAAGCTCTGATTACCTTCAGAGTAATCAACTTTTGGCGGTAACACCAACAACAGCCCACCACCTATTAACGAACCTAGTGCAGCGCTAAAACCATTCGCATCAAACTGCTCTCTAAAATCACAAACAAGAACTTGGCACTCACGACCAAGCAATTGTTGGCCTTTTTTGACTGGAGCATGAATCACACCTTCAAACGGAGTACCGCCAATCTGGAAGATGCTCGGAGTGTACGAATTTTGAAGGAAGGTAAAAACAGCAGAATTTTGCCAATCAAAGTCGCCATCAAAGACCACACCGTAACGGTGACCATTGTGTTGGGCGATATTAGAAAGTGTATGCAGAAAAGTATTGGTTGGGTTTGTCATAGTTAGCGTCCAGATTCATCTAAACACAGTTTATCACAGCCAAATAAAAAGCCGCATAAAGCGGCTTTCGAGGAGTAATGAAAAGTCGTCGACTTAGTCTAACTTAGATTGTACGAATGCTAGGATTTCTTCCATTGTTGCATCATCAACTTTCTTAAGATTCAACGCCAAGTTTGAACCCTTACGACTATATGACGCTCGACCTTTAATAAGTTCAACTTTTGGAGAAGCTTTCTTCGCGGGTGCTGGTGCTAGTTCGAGCACCCAACCTTCTAAAGTCTCTGTAACGTCTTTTGTTAAACGAGTTACGCCTTGAGCTTCGCTGCGCTGCCACACATAACCTTCAGAAGCATCACACTTGGTCAGTAATGTTTGTTGCTGCTCACTAGTAAGACCACTAAATTGTTTGTGTAACTTAACAATAGTCGGACGGCCAAGATCGCTCACATTTGGGTAAGCTTGTAATAATTCAAGTGGTAAAGCGGCCGCTTTCAACGCGCCACTCACCAAAGCTTCACTACACTGGAACATTTTAGCGAGTGCTTTCTGGTCTTCAGCTTCGCCTTTATCAAGCTTCGCTTGCATCTCCTTCCCCTTCTCATAGAGAGAAAGTGGTTTATGAGCGTTAGCTACATCTGATAAAAACTTAGCATGTTCGCCGTTAATGTTTTCAGCGACATAGATTAAGAACTCTTTGTCAGCCAAAATACATGACATACGACGACGGCTACCATCAAGAACTTCTATCTTGCCGTCTTTGTTCTTACGACCAACCGCTGGGTATTGCTGGCCGCGCTCTTTAAGCGTAGTTAGTACGTCAGAAAGCGCGTGCTCATTTAAGAAAGATTGCTCACGAGCATTATCTTCAAAAACAACCGTTCGTGTTGCTACATCAGCGGCTGGAATTCGAACCAATTCAAATGAAACTAAATCTTCACCCGCAACAGAAAGCTCGATCACTTGAGCTTGCTCTTTTACCGCTGTTTGAGCTTCTTGTGGCGTAGCTACGCGACGTTTGTTTGCTTTACCAAATAGCTTTGCATTTAAGTCAGATGTTTTAATTGCCATTCTTGTTATCCCTGATTAAGTGAAGGCCAGTTGCTATGTAATACACGCTCTAGTTCTAGAGCACTTTTTTGTACTGCGTCTTGAGCGACAGCCAGGGTTTTCTTACCGCCCTCGAAGTCGCTTACCGTCAGATCGAAAACCGTGCTGTAAGTGTCAGCACAAGTTTCAAAGGCACGACTTCTTGGAATCGTGGCCATCATTACTTGGTCATTCAACAGGTAGTTCATCTCAGTCAGAACTGATACCTGTTTTTTGTTGTCGTCTTCAAACATGGTTGGCATTAGACGAACGAACTCAAGCCCTTTCCAATCGTCCGGGAACATTTCATAAACCGTTGGCAAGTGCTGAAAGAAGTTAACAGTTGAAGCCCAGTCCAAACGCTTGGCTGCACATGGAATCAAAAGGGCGTTTGACGCGTACATTGCATTCCACACTAACGGGTCCACGTGTGGCCCAGTATCAATCATGATCACATCAAAATCATCGGCGATTTTGTCGATAAGCTTTTCTTTCAAAAGACGAACAATATCAAGTGACTGATCTCTGGACAGGCTTTGCCATGCTTCAGCGTTAAACATAGCATCTTCTGGGAATGCAGAAATAGTCTTCAAGTTTGGATACTGAGTTGGCAACAGCACGTTCTTACGCAAGAATTCTAGGTCAACATCCTGCTCTTCTGGCACATTATCCAACATGATATCAACTGCAGAATAAATGCTGTCGTGCTCTGCACCACTAATTTGTGGGTTTAAGAACAGACGCAAAGAGCCTTGTGGATCCAAGTCAATCAGACAGATACGGTAGCGTTTATCTAAATTTAGAGATAAGCAAGCAGCTAAGTGAACTGCCGTCATTGATTTACCCGTACCACCCTTTTGGTTTTGTACGTTGATAATCCATGGTTTGTTGTCAGCATGCTGCTTACGTTGATGGAACTTTGGCACTTCTGCCGCGTCCATCAACATGTGAGCTTCCGTCAATGAAATCGAGTAGTGATTGGCATTGTTCTTTGTAAACTGATGGCCATCAGCTTCAAGCTTAGTGATCGCTTCATCGAGTTTACGACGCGTTAAACCAGAACGAGTCTCCATCATAGCTTTAGACATTGGAGGGAAATGTTCATCACTTCGCTCTTCCAAAATAATCTCAATTCGGTCAGCCTGAACTTGTTGAGTTTGTTCGGCTAGCTGATAGAGCTTATCAATCGTTTGTTCTCTTTTCATTGCCAGTTTCCGTAATGATTAACCAAGCTCAAATTGTACAGCGATTAACAACAAACACAACAAAAACATGAACATACATTTATGAGTAAACTCACATAAAATAGACAGTGTTTTTACAATTTTATGAAAAATCACCTCAGAATAATACTAAAAGTCATCATTTTCATCATACATAACCATGTTATTTCTAGCTCACATTTAAAATGTTACAGCATCACTTATTTACAATGTAAATGTAATTATCGATAAAAAGCTTCGGAACGATTGAAACACAACCATAGATTACGGTTGGTGTGATTTGCATTCGAATTCATAGATTTTCAATTCAATAAAAATTAAAAAGCGCTCAATGAACAAAAAATTCAAAACTGAAGAGAAGAGGAGGTGCAAAAAAACAACAAAGGATTCTAACCTGAGCGGAAGAATGATCATGGAACACATCTAATGTAAGAGAATTAGTAACACCAAATTATGAAGCATGATCAAGGCGCAAACTTAGCAATATTGATCCGAGTAACTGCGCATTACAAATGATCAAATTCCGGAAAAATGATCAAGTAAACATCGTTCCGGAAGCATGTAATTTAAGAGCTAAGTTACGGACAAATGCTTTTGCAATGGGGATTCAACGTCTATAAGGGCTCAATGATTGAAAGTTCAATCTACACTGACCGAGAATACGCAAACATGACAATTTCATGATCATGCTTCCTAGTTAACTCCCACCAGCGCTAAATACACCAAAGCTATCCATTTTCAGCAGATACCGACCAAATTTTATCCTCTATAGGGTGGGAACGTTAAAAAAGTACCATCACTTGATCATTGTTCCGATAGATTGACCATCATAAATATCCACATTAATGTGTATGAAGTGACTTAGAAGATGATGTTGACTTCCGAACTGTGGATAAGCTGTATAAGTATAATGATCATGTTTTCGAGCCAATAATGATCATGCTTACAATGACTTAATGATCATACTTCTGATGTTCTGTGATCATGCTTTCTTTGATTTAATGATCATAGTTTCGGAGTTTTTATGATCATGCTTTCCAAGGGGGTTTATTTTAAACCTTTAGATTCAGCAACTTAAAACCAAAGTAACAGCCAGATCATTAGATCACTTAATCATTTAAGATCATATTAATCAAAAAGATCAGTTATTTAAAAGCCAATAAATTCTCTTTATTTATGATCATTCTTTCTTTATCATTCAGGAACTATAGTGAAATTACGGTTAGTGTGATACGGATCAAAAATGAAACCAGAAGAGAAATTGTTAATTAAGGCACGAAGC